>NZ_JAYEER010000001.1:140000-1367500 GCF_034653355.1 Nitrospirillum guanabarense | reverse complement strand
TGTGCGGGCCCCCGTCAATTCCTTTGAGTTTCAACCTTGCGGCCGTACTCCCCAGGCGGAGTGCTTAATGCGTTAGCTGCGACACCGAAGTTCTAAGAACCCCAACGTCTAGCACTCATCGTTTACGGCGTGGACTACCAGGGTATCTAATCCTGTTTGCTCCCCACGCTTTCGCGCCTCAGCGTCAGTATCGGTCCAGTGAGCCGCCTTCGCCACCGGTGTTCTTCCCAATATCTACGAATTTCACCTCTACACTGGGAATTCCACTCACCTCTCCCGAACTCAAGCCGCTCAGTCTCAAACGCAATTCCCAGGTTAAGCCCGGGGATTTCACGCCTGACTTGAACAGCCGCCTACGCGCCCTTTACGCCCAGTAATTCCGAACAACGCTAGCCCCCTTCGTATTACCGCGGCTGCTGGCACGAAGTTAGCCGGGGCTTCTTCTCACGCTACCGTCATCATCGTCGCGTGCGAAAGAGCTTTACAACCCTAAGGCCTTCATCACTCACGCGGCATTGCTGGATCAGGGTTGCCCCCATTGTCCAATATTCCCCACTGCTGCCTCCCGTAGGAGTCTGGGCCGTGTCTCAGTCCCAGTGTGGCTGATCATCCTCTCAGACCAGCTACCGATCGTCGGCTTGGTGAGCCGTTACCTCACCAACTACCTAATCGGACGCGGGCCCCTCCTTCGGCGATAAATCTTTCCCTGACAGTCTCCACAACCATCAGGCTCATCCGGTATTAGCTCCAGTTTCCCGGAGTTATTCCGAACCAAAGGGCAGGTTCCCACGCGTTACTCACCCGTGCGCCACTAAGGCCGAAGCCTTCGTTCGACTTGCATGTGTTAGGCATGCCGCCAGCGTTCGTTCTGAGCCAGGATCAAACTCTCAGGTTCAATGCGGTTCCGGTAGCGGGCTCGCGCCCACCAGAACCTCGACGGAAACCAACCTCAGTCGGCACCTCAAACCCAAGTCCGTTCCTGTTCCCCTCATCGCTGAAGGGACATATTCAGAGCATGTTCTTAAGATGCGCTTCGATCGTTTCCATGTTGTGCCCGTACTGGACCCAGCATCGGAACCGCCGTCTGCGCATCCCTTCTCAAGACGTTCACTTGTTCAAGAACCCGTGGCCCAAACGCAAAAAGCGCCCGAGGCCACAACCCCGTCCCCGGCCGGTCCCCCTAGAGGACCAACCCAAACCCGGACAGGAAGGGCGAATTCCATGTCGTCCAGCGGCCTCGCCGCCAGAACCGCAACCCCTCAGTCTCCAACGTCAACCGCCAGAACTCAGGGATCGCTTCGCCGTCGCGCCGTTCGTTGTTGCCCGCCGCGTCGGTGAACGGGGTTATAGTGACCTCACCCCGGGGCTGTCTACAGGAATTTTGCAGTCACATGACGTTTTTTACCAAACCCCAGGAGCCCCTATACCAAACCCCAGGAGCCCCTATATATGCTCGCGCACACGCGTGGATAAGAGGGCCCGCCACCAGATTTTTTGCCGGCCCGTGCCAGCCGCCCGCCCCCGCCCGCCCGCAGGCCACCCCGCCTCGCCCCCACACCCCAACAAACCCCTTGACCTCCCCCCGCCGCTCGCGTACATCACCGCCCTCACACGGCCTCGTCCCCTTCGTCTAGAGGCCTAGGACACCGCCCTCTCACGGCGGTAACAGGGGTTCGAATCCCCTAGGGGACGCCACACTTCCAGCGTTTGGGCTGGATTTTGCGGGACAGTTACGGGACAGTTCACCTCGCGGAACACTGCGAGGAGCCCGCCCGCCATGGCCACCATCACCCCCAGAGAGAATCGCGAAGGCCAGGTCATCGGCTACCAGGCCAAGGTCCGCCGCGTCGGCCACAAGCCCGTCTCCAAGACCTTCGAGAAGAAGAAGGACGCCGAGCGCTGGGCCAAGTCCGTCGAGACCGACATGGACCGCCGCGTCTTCCTCGACCACAGCCAGGCCGACAGCACCACCCTGGGCGCCCTCCTCCGCCGTTACCGCGAAGCCGTCCCCCGAAGAAGCGGGGCGGCGAGCAGGAGGCTGGTCACTTCCAGGTGATCGAGGACGACGAGATCTGCCTGCGCCGCCTCAGCGGCCTCTCCCCGCAGGACATCGCGAACTTCCGGGACCGGATGCTAGCCGCCGACTATGCCCCCGGCGACGGTCGTGCGCCGCATGAACCTCATCGCCACCGCCATCGTGTGAACCGGCGCCAAAAGGGTGCCCCGGGCTTGCTCGCGCTCAACAGCCTGACAAATCAGCAGAAATTGTATTGAGGGCAGGGTTCCGACCGGCGCCGGTCAGGACCCTACTCTTTGTCATTTTCTTCAGCTGTTTCAGTATATTACCTCGCTTTTCTCAAGAGGTCCACTTCACTGCGGTTTCACACCAAGAGGGCACGCCGCAGTCGGGCTGCGCTCTTTGAATCGGCCCGTGCGCTCTCGGCGTTCGCGCCGCCAGGCCGCCGGACTTTGTCCTGTCGCTCCGCGAAAGCGGTTGGTGAAATGAGACTGATCGGAAAATCCGCAGGTAACGGCGATCTCGCTGAGCGGCGCGTCGCTTGTCAGCATCATCCGCTGGGCCAGCGCCAAGCGCCGCCGCGTGATGAAGCTGTAAGGCGTCTCGCCCATCGTACGCTTGAATGCCCGGCAAAAGTGCGAAGCACTTCTTCGGGCGACCTCACCAAGCTTCTTGACGGAGATATGTTCCGACAGATGCTCCTCCATGTAAGCGGTGACCCGGCGCACCTGCCAAGGTGCCAGCCCGCCGCCATCCATCCCCTGCAGGATGGAGGTTCTTTCGAGCTCGACCTGTAGAATAGTGGATGCTCTCTTTATCGCGCTTTTGGCGGATTCCGGGTCCCAGTCCACATCGCAGCCGGCACGCTCCAAGAGCTCAAGCAGGCTGTGAACAAGTGCCTCTTCGCCAATCCCATTCACGGGCGCAGCGGGAACAGTGGCGGCGGTCAGGTGAGTCATCTTTCCAGTCCCGTCGGAATTACCCGGGGATGATGCCTTGCCCGCCCTCGCAAACGCTTGTTTGGCGTTGCGAGAAATCATTACGAAATTGTAAGTCCGCTTAAGCAAAGTGGTACAAATTGACGCACTGACTTTCTAGAAGAGAGCTTTTCCAGGACTTAGACTTGCCGGGACGTCATGGTCCGGGGAATCAATCATGCCTCTCGCTTCAGACGTCTTCCGATCTTACGGGGGTAAAAGACGTTGGAAGCGCCTGACGGCCTTTTCCGCCCATGTCTCGATCGGCGGCTCATTGTTGGGGCCCGGCTCTACGTCCCCGCCCGGTGGCCCGCCCGGTGGCCCGCCCGGTGGCCGTCCGTTTTCGCGGGAATTCGCCATTGAAGGAGACCCCCGTGGTCCAAGCCTGAAATTATTCAGCTCTACCGACACGGACCGCTATTTCCTCTATCGCCCCAACCGGATCGAGATCCGGACCAGGAGGGACGCCCTGATCACGGGGATGGACCGCCCGGACGCCACTCTGGCGGAGAGCGCCCATGGTCGCCCCCTCAATGAGATCGAGAGGTTGTTCCTGACTGGAAACGTTTTATGGAACGCCATCGCCGGCCCTTTCGCCGGGCTTCTCCCTGGCGCGAGAACCGTCGCTGCCGGCGCGAGGCAGCTGGATATTCACCTGCCCCCGCACGCGGATTCCCTATGCCCCCATCGGCGGCTGCTCATTGGAGACGACGGAATGGCGTACCGCTGCGACTATCGGATGCCGCATGTCCACCCCGGTGTTCTGGCGGACATGCTGTCGGCCCACGCCTCTTTCAACGGCATTCTCATCGCCACCCTTCGGCGGGCCCGCGCCATCGAGGCGGATGGGCGTCTTGGCACGAATTCCCTTTTGGACGTCGAGATTTTCGACGTGCGCTTTCAATGAAAGCGCACGTCGATCAGTCGCAAATCAGAGGAAGTTCTCCTGGATCATCTCAATGACGTCCTGGCTCTGCCCCCCGAGAATGGCCCGGGAGGAATAAAGCGCCATGCCATATGCCGGGCCGAACTCAATGACCGGCGGCATCACCAATGTCATACCTTCCACCTTGACGTTGAGCAACGCAGGTCCGGGATGGGCGAGCCAGGATCCGACCGCCTCCTCCAACTCGTCAGCGCGGGAAACTGATCGTCCCCACAATCCCATCGCCTCGGCCACTTTCCCGAAATCCGGGTTCTGCAGGTGGGTATAAAGCGGGAGCAAGCCTTCCGACTTCTGCTCAATATCAATGAAGCCCAGCTTGCCGTTGTCGTAGACGGCGATCTTGATCGGCAACTTCTCCTGAACCGCGGTCAGCAAGTCGCCGAACAACATGGCGATCCCGCCATCGCCGGACAGGGCTATCACCTGCCGGTCAGGCGCCGCCTTCTGCAGACCCAGGGCGGTGGGCATCGCCGACGCCATCGTGCCGTGCAGCAAACTTCCAAAGAAGCGGCGCTGGGCCGTGGCGGTAAAGTAGCGATGCATCCAGACGGTCGGCGTGCCGTCGTCCCCGGTCACCAGCGCGTCATCAGCCGCCATGCGGTCGATGACTTCCGTGAGGTGGATGCCCGAAATAGTGTCACGCCGCTTAGGCGCGGCCTTGACCATGTGTGAGGTGATCACCTCATGGTAACGCTTCACCAGGCGGTCAAGGAAATGCGTGTCCGTCTTCTCCTGGACCCTGGGAATCAACGCTTCGACGGTCGCCTTGATATCGCCGGTCAAGCCGAGCGCTATGGGATGACGGCGGCCGAGATGCGTCGGATCAAGGTCGATTTGAACGATGCGCGCATGCTTGGGATAAAATTGGCGCCAGGCGAAATCCGCCCCCAGCAGCAGCAGCGTGTCGCAGTCATGAAGGGCCTGATAGCCCGCTTCAGTCCCAATGATTCCCGTCATGCCGACGTTGTAGGGGTTGTCGTAAGCTAGCGCGTCCTTGCCGCGCGACGTATGAGCGACCGGCGCCTTGAGAATTCCGGCGAGACGGATGATGGCATCATGCGCGTCACGGCAGCCGGACCCACCATAGATCGCCACCTTCTGCCCGTTATTGAGGAAGGCGGCGGCACGATCAAGATCGGCGTCGATCGGGCGGACCAGCGGATCGCTCGTGTGGACGGCATAGGGCACGTCGTCGTGCACATCGGAATGCGAGATATCAACCGGCACGACCAAGACCGCGACGCCGCGCTTCGCCAAGGCGGCCTGACAGGCCATGACGGTCTTGCGCCTGGCCTGGTTGGGCGTCAGGATCATGTCGCAATACACACTGCAACTGCCGTAAATCGCCTTGAAGTCGATCTCCTGCGGGAAGTCGAACCCCAACTCGTCGCGGACGACCTGGGTAGCGATCACGATGACCGGGGCCCGGTTGCGGTTGGCCTCCACCACCCCATTGATGAAGTGGAGGCTGCCAGGCCCGCAGCTGCCGGCGATGGCGGTGAGCCTGCCGGTCAGCAGCGCTTCGCCTTGCGCAGCGAAGGCGCCGGCCTCCTCATGGCGCATGTGAATCCAATCGATCGAGCTGGTAGAGATGTTATGCGCGATCAGATTGAGAGTATCACCGACAACACCATAGCAGTTCTTGACGCCAGCCTGCTCCAGCGTTTCAACGATGATCTGGGCTACTTTCTTGCTCATTTGGGGAATACTCCTTTGGAAAGGAATTCACTTGCGCCACAGCGCGGCACTGGCGCTATAGACCGCACCGCGGGCGCGATTTAGATTGCCGAGCGGCCGGAAGCCTTCGGGCGCATTCCAAGGATTAAAGGCCAGGCCGTCGACCCTGGCAGCCGCTTCCGCATCGATGCTTAGGCACCCAGGGATCACGAGGGTGGCAATGTCGATGGACGGAGTGACGGCTTCACGCCACTCGACGGCGCCGTCTTCTATCGGGGTGTGTTCTTCATCGACGAAAGATTGCAGCGCCAGCTTGAAGGTGACCGAGCCTCGGGTCAGGCGGGCCGAGAAATCGGCATGGAGGTCGTCGGGCTCCACCCCAATGGGCTCGGCGGCGGCGTCGGGCCAGGGCCGCAGGTTGAAGCGAACCGGGCCCGCTTCCCCCACAGATAAGCGCCGCGGCTCCAGAACCGTTCGTGAGCGAGCCCTGGTGATTTGCGCGCACCTTGCTGGATGTTTTCCAACATTCGCCTTGTTTCCGCCGGCCCGAAATGCTCGACCAGGCGCTCCGGCAAAGTGGCCCTGTCACCGCTTGAGGCGATCATGGCGAACTCGACAAATTGCCGCGCGTTGCGGGCGTGCGACACGGGGAAGCTCGTCATGAGCAAATCGTGGGCCCCGCCGTCCGGGGTCGCGACGCGAAGCGCCACCCCCCTGAGGTCCGGCGTTGCGTCCGGCAGGTGTGCCGCGCTGGCGTTGGAGAAGCGGACGGTCGCCCGGAACTCTTCGCCAGCCTGGATATAGCCCTGGCAAAAACGCGCGGGCACGTCTTTGTCTATAAGCAGGCGGGCGTCCTCTATCCCGACAGTCTGCTTCGCATGGAGCGTTCTTTGCGGGTGGCTCCATCCGAACTTTTGCCGGGTTGCCTCCTGAATTGACCGGAAGACTTCCGTAAAGCGCTGAAAGCTTTCCTGTTCCGCCTCAATCGACCCGCCGTCGAAAACCTCACGCCAGCGTTTTGTATCGGTCATCGCAAATCCCCTGATGGTACGCAGGCCGGCATGCTGGCGGCATCGTGCCCAAATGGATTGCAGCCCAATGCCCTGCTTTGGGAATTATTGTTGCCGGCGTCGACGTGCCCCGCCGACACACGCGAGCAAGGATTTCCAAGTCGGCGCAATGGGATGCAATCCCGGGGAAACCACACCGAATAGCTTCTAGGCCGGATATTCACCTTGTCTCCGGTTCCCCACGATGCCCCATCCCCGTACTGCCCCGGACCGCTGGCTTGTTCCCGCCGGTGCCCTGCTCCTGACGGGTTGCCTGTCCAGTTGCAACACCGCCCCGACCCAAAGCATTCTGGGCTCGTTCTTCCCGTCCTGGATGATCTGCTTCCTGATCGGTGCCGTCGCCTCCGTGGCAATCCGGCTCATTCTTTCCGCAGTCGGGATCGCCCGTGCGGTGCCGGCCGCCCTGCTCATCCATCTGATCCTGGCGGTCGCCATTTCCTGTGCGGTGTGGCTGCTATGGCAGGACTAGAAGCCGAAACGCGGCCGCCCAGCGCCATGGAACGGCTGTTGGGAAAGGCCATCGCGGTAGTCGTGGTGGTGCTGGCCATCGGGTTGGGTGCGGCCGTCCTGGTGCGCATCGACAGCCGGCCACGCACCCACGACGCGTTCCTGTACGCCGATAGCGCGGGGCTGGCCCCTGAAGTCAGCGGACGCATCCTCGGCCTTAAGGTGCGCGATAATCAGCGCGTCACGAAAGGGCAGGTTCTGGTGGTGATCGACCCGGAACCGTTCGAGCTGAGGCTCCGCCAGGCGCGCGCGCAAGTGGCGGCGCTCAAGGCGCAGATCGCGCTGACCGGGCGGCAGGTGGCTGGCCAATCATCCGGCGCCGACGCCGCCGCAACCCAGGTGGGCCGCGCCCGAACCCAATACAAATTGGCACAGGACACGCTTGAGCGACTTTCCCCGCTGCTCGGCAAGGGCTATGTCACCGCGCAGCAGGTCGATGAAGCCCGCACCAATGTGCAGACGGCCGCGGCATCGTTGACCGCCGCCACCCAGCAGGCCCAGCAGGCCCGCCAGATGGTGGGCGACACCGACAGTCTGGAAGCACAACTGGCCGGCGCTGAAGCCAGCGAAGCTCTGGCGGAACGCGACCTGAGGCTGTCGACGGTGGTGGCCCCGTTCGACGGGCTGGTGGTCGGGCTGGATATCGCCGATGGCGCCTACGCGATCGCCGGTCACCCGCTGTTCACCCTGGTCAAGGCGAACGAATGGTATGCGGTGGCCAATTTCCGCGAGACCGAGCTATCCGCCGTCGCTGCTGGCGACGACGCCACGATCTGGATGATGATGGACAATGGCCATCCTCTGCACGGCAAGGTGGACAGCATCGGCTGGGGCGTCCGGCCGGAGGACGGCGGTGGCCCCTCCCTGCCAACTGTGGGTCGGACCCTCAGCTGGGTGGTGGTGGCGCAACGCTTCCCTGTTCGCATTCGCCTGACCGAACCACCGGAATTGCTCATGCGTGTTGGGGAAACGGTGACAGTCATGGTGCGGCATGGCCGTCGTTGATGGTCCGCCTCTGCTGGCGCTCCTCCGCGCCGAGCTGGCCCTGCGGCCAGGAAGGATAAGCCAGGTCTGCCGTATCGCCATCACCTGTACAGTCGTCGTCATCATCGGCCAGATCTTCCAGGTGCCGCTGACGCCCTACATGGCCTACGCCGTATTCCTGGTCAGCGGTGGCGAGGCGGCAAGCACGGTGATGGTCGGCCTGGTGGCGGCGCTCGCGTTCACCATCGCCGTCGGGCTGTCGCTGCTGTTTTACGTCTTCGACGCGTCGGAGCCGGCACTTCGCATTCCGCTGATGGCGTTGAGCACCTTCGTGGGCATGTATCTGGTGCGGGTTATGACACTGGGTCCGGTGATGTTCCTGGCGAGCTTCGTGCTCGTCCTGTCTCAGACCCTGATCGACGAAATCCCTAACCTCGAAGCATTGACCCATACGGTGCTCTGGTTGTGGGTCGTTGTGATGATCCCGGTCGTGGCGACCATCCTGGTCAATCTGCTGATCGGGGTGGATCCTGCGCGCCTGGCGCGGCGCTCCGCCCACGACTTGCTCAAGGCCTTGGCGAACGCGCTCCGATGCGGAGATTTCTCGGGCTTGGCGCAACGACGGGAGGAAGCGGTCGCTCTGATGGAGGTGCGCCACAAGGCCGCCTTTTTGAACCCCGGCCTGCACGGGCGCGATGCCCTGGACGGCATGCTGATCGAGACTGTGGCGGAACTGCTCGCCCTTTGTCCCTTGCTGCCCCGGCAGACACCCGCCGCGATCCGGCTGCCCTTGGCGGCGGTGGCGGAAGACTGCGCGACATTTCTGTCCGGAGGGGCGCCGCCGAAACCTCTCGCCCTGGCGATGCCCACGCCAGATTTGACGCCTGAGGCGACTGCGGTTGTCATCGCGTTCCGCACGGCGATGATGCGGCTGCGGGACGGCCTGTCCCAGCGCGATTCAATAAATGCGGCCGTGCCGAGGCAACGAAAGCCCATCTTTGTGGGCGACGCCTTCACCAACCCATCGCACGCGCGATTTGCCCTTAAGACCAGCCTGGCCGCCATGGCCTGCTATGTCGCTTATAATTTGGTGGATTGGCCCGGCATCGATACCGCGATCACCACCTGCTTTTTCGTGGCCCTCGGAAGCCTGGGGGAAACCATGCACAAGCTGACGCTGCGCCTCAGCGGAGCAATTCTGGGTGGGCTGCTGGGTGGGATGTGCGTGGTGTTCATCCTGCCTCATATGACCGACATCGGCCAGCTGTCGCTGCTCATTTTGAGTGGCTCCGCACTGGGTGCCTGGATCTCAACCAGCAGCGACAGGCTTTCCTACGCCGGCATGCAGCTGGCCTTCGCCTTTTTCCTCACCGTGCTGCAGGGCTATGCCCCGTCGACGGACCTCACAATTCCGCGCGATCGCATCGCCGGCATCCTGCTTGGCAACGTGGTGATGTCCCTCGTCTTCAGCCTGTCGTGGCCGGTCAGCGCCACGGACCGGGTCCGAAGCTCCATCGCCGAGGCCTTGCGCGCCTTGGCCCTACTGTTGAGTTCCGGCGCACCTGGTACCCGGCTGGCCGCGCTGCGGGCACTGGGAGCCGCCCACCGCTACACAGGCCTTGCCTTGTTTGAACTGAAGGCGCTTCCGGAGCGCGCGCTCCGGAAGCATGAAGTGATAACCCTCGATTCCCTGGACCGTATCGCCGCGGCGATCTTCACCATTGCCGATCAGGCCGCAAGTCCCGCCGCCGCGCCAGCCGATGCCGCCGCCGCTGGTTGGCTGGTTGCCAGCGCCGACCGGGTTATGAGTGGCGTCCCTGTCCAGCCAGCGCCAGCAGACGCGGCCGCGGATCTCGAAGGGTTGCTCGCCGTAACCCCGGCGGACGATCGCATCCCGCTCCAAGCCCGCAAATTGCTGTTGCAGCAAATTGCCCTCGCAACCGACGCCAGGAGTTGACAGCCGTGCTGTACCTCCGCACCGCCCTTCTACTCTGTCCCCTTCTTGCATCCGCCTGTGCCGCCGACAGGCTGGACCTGGCTCCGTCCAGTCCGGATCGCCCCATCCTGCTGCCGACGGATTATTCGGCCCAGCCGGCACAAGGTTCAACCGTGCGCCATGAGGCCCCGGATGTCGTTCCATCACCGGTGATGGTCGACCCTTCCCGGCGCTACGATTTGCCGGCCTTGATCGATCTTTCCCAGCGAAACAATCCTGACACGCGTATCGCCTGGGAAAGGGCCCGCCAGGCGGCGTTGGGGGTCGGCCTCGCGGAAGCCGCCTACCTGCCGCAGATTTCGGCGGAGGCGATCGGCGGGATCCAGCATACACCGCTGCCGGCACCCACGTCTTTGATTCCGAAAGGATACTTCACCAGCAACAGCCGAGAGTTGGTTCCGGCGCTGACCGCCAAATGGCTGTTGTTCGATTTCGGTCAGCGTGCCGGTGCCGTTGACGAGGCCAAGGCCAATTCATTCGTCAGCAATGTGTCCTTCAACGGCATCCACCAGCGGCTGATCTATGAAGTGAGCCGCGACTATTTCGCCCTGGGCGCCACCCGTGGCCGGCTCAAAGTGGCGCAGAAGGCTCTGGATAACGCGCTGGTGGTGCAGGAAGCGACCCAAGGAAAGCAGAGCAACGGCTTGGCCACCGTGGTGGCCCTGCATCAGGCGGAACGGGAAACGGCCCAGACACGTTTCAATCTCGAACGGGCGCGTGGCGCGGAGCGCGCCGCCTACACGGCGCTGATGGTCAGCCTAGGCCTGCCGCCGTCAGAGCCGTTGCAAACCACCGACAGTTCCGAATTGCCGTTGCCAGCACTACCCTCGGGGGATATCGAGCAGATGATCCGCGAGGCATTGAATGCCCGTCCCGACATGCTGGCCGCCCTGGGAAAGGTTCGGGCTGCCGAGGGGCGCATTCGGTCGGCGAAGGCCACCTACTATCCGACCGTGGGGATCGATACAAAGGTCTATGAAAACATCGGCCAGCTGAGTTCGCAGGGCCGTCCCTACAGCAACGTCAATCTTCCCGGGTCCTCCATTCTGCTGAGGATCAGTCTGCCGCTTTATGACGGCGGCGTGCGGGACGCCAAGGTGGCGCAAGCCAATTCCGAACTGGCCACCGCCAATTGGGAACTCGACCGAACCCGCGACGCCGCGTCCAAACAGGTGATCGACGCCTATGACGCGCTGACGACCAGCTTCGCCGAATACCAGGCCGCCGTGGTCCTCACCAAAGCGGCCCAGACGGCCTATGATTCCGCCCTGGAAGCTTATCGTCATGGTGTCGGGACTTATACCGAACTAGTCACGTCGGAAACGTCCCTTGCCCGCGCCCAGTCGGATAAGGAAGATGCCCATGCCAACGTTTTCACCGCGGCCGCGGCACTAGCCTTCGCGACTGGCTCAATGCCATGAAAGGAATGCAGAGGGCGCCCAGGATCATCGGGGCACCCGAAGCGATGAGCGCCAAGTGAAAATCGCCGGTCAAGTCGCGCATCGTGCCGACCGCGGCGGGCGAAACGATACCGGCGATATTGCCAACCGAGTTGATCAGGGCAATTCCGGCCGCAACGTTGCTCGGCGGTAGATATCGTTCCGGCATTGCCCAGAGGATCGGGGCGGCGGACGTCACGCCGATGACGGCCATGCACATGGCCGGCAAAGCCAATGCCGCGTGAGACAGGACACCCCCTGCCGCTACCAGTCCCAAGCCACTCATAAGCAGCGGAATGGCCAGATGCCAAAGCCGTTCCTGGCGTCGATCCGATCGGCGCGACCATAGGTACATGGCGACCATCCCGAACAGACCAAAACAAGACGCCAATGAGCCCACCGCCGCATCGGTGAAATCCATGCTTTTCAAAACGGTGGGTAGCCAATACCCCAGGCAAGAGGTCCCTACCTCCACACTTGCGCTCAGAACAAGCATCCACAGAATAGACGCGCCACGTGCCGGCAGGTCCTTCCGTTCATTAATCAACCGACGCTCTTCGTCTATTCTTTCTGTCAGCCAGGCACTTTCCTGTGGGGACAGCCAGGACGCCTCAGCGGGGTTGTCCGTCAGGAACCCAAGGCAGGACAGGCCGAGTAGAACCGCCGGCAGCCCTTCTATGACAAAGAGCCATTGCCAGCCTTGCAGGCCCAACACGTTCTCCAATCGCAGCAACGGAACCGAGATCAAAGGCCCGATCGCGGCCGCGGCGACACCGCATGCGACGAATAGCGCTGTGAAACGGGCGCGGTATGCCGAAGGAAACCAGCGTAAGGCGAAGAAGATTACCCCCGGGAAAAGACCGGCCTCCGCGGCGCCCAGTGCCAACCTCGCGATGATCAGGCCACCGCCATCCCGGACCGCCGCCGTCATCGCCGAAACGATTCCCCAGGTGATCAGCAGCACGGCCAACCAGATGCGCGCGCCCAGCCTGGACAGGACAAGGTTGCTGGGTATCGAAAACAACACATAGGTGACATAAAACGCGCCGACCCCCAGGCCAAATTTTTGCGCGCTCAGCCCCAGGGCGTCGTTCATGGTCAACGCCGCGACCGATATGTTGGTGCGGTCCAGGCTGGCGACAAAAAAACACAGGCCCAGAAAAGGAATCAATCGCGCGCTGACGCGGCGCATTACGGTTGCTTCAGTCATAATAGATCAACTAGTTGGAGGTAACTGGCAGATAACGTCGTCCGTTATCCCGCGCATAGGCCGCAGGCGTGCAGCCAACATGGTGGCGGAAGCGGCGTGTGAAATGGCTTTGGTCGGAAAAGCCCACCGCGTAGGCGATGTCGGCAAGCGGCAGTTCAGCGGCCCGAACCAGCTCTTTCGCCTGCTCAATTCTCAACCGCTCCAAATATTTCATGGGGGACATCCCCACTTCTTTTTTAAAGATCTTGACCAGGTGGAACCGGTTCACACCCGCCGCTTCGGCAAGTTCGGCGAGAGAGATTTTCTCCATGCCGCGCTCTTCGACATAAGCGAGGGCACGTCTCATGGCGGCCGAGGATAGCACCGCCGAGGGTGGGGCATTGTTATGTACGTCGGCGCTGTAGCTGCGGACGAGGTGGACCGACAGCGCGACGGATAGGGACTCAATCAGGAGATCTTGAGCCGGATGTGGCGCCCGCCCCAATTCCAGCGACAGCATTTCGCCCAAGTGGACGAGCCAAGGATCCCGCACCCGAAAATTGCTGAGGAAGCGAGGCTTGGATGCCGTTCCAATGCGCCTGCAGGCATCGGCCGCCTGCAATAACTGCTCCGGCATCAGGCCAATTCTGATGTGTCGGGGTAACAGGCCACGGAAACGGGTTTCGTATCCAGCCGGCATCATCGTGGCTTCGCCGAAGAGGCTTGGGCTTTCAAAGGTCTTACCAAGCCGCTCCTGTAGAACCTCTGATGAACGGCCAAGTGAAACGGTAACGATGTGGTGGTCGCGTGGCGGCATGAATTGGCTGCCATCCATGTAATAGTCGGCATATTCATCCAAAGAAATGCCTTCCCATAGCCTGCCGGCACTGGTGGCACGCAGGGGGCGATCGCTGAGCTGCTGTCGTGCCTGCTCAAAATTGACCGCCTGCTGATATTGTCTAGCCGACATGATTGGAATCCCTTACCGCGAACCTGCCCGCATGACAGGGCGGAATTCAGGTGAAGCTGAGCGTGATGTGACACTTAATCTTAATATTGCGCTTCCAAAGCAGATGTTTGGAAAGGCGCGCCGTCCGACGCCGTAGTAGGCCAATGAGCACTTCTTTGCCGACTTTTGCGTTTTACGGGGAAATCTGCAACCGCGTTCTACTGATACACCACCCCACATAATGGATATGCACTTCGTCGCTCCCCCGTTCAATCAACCAAAGCTCAAAACGGGATGACGTCGCTGTCGGGAATTACCGCAACGGTGGCCGCGGGTTCGGGACCACGGTCTGGAACACCATCCTTCGAATGAGGCGTGATTGCCTGGTTCACACGGTCCTTGAGGTTACGGCGAGGCCCCACCGCAATTTGCGACCACGCGGCCAATAAGCTTCAATCTTTCTGATTCACCACACTGTTAAGCTGCCTTCCTGATTGACGCCCCCATTCAGATTCCCGGGGGTCCGATCCAAAAACCCATATACCATACGCTATCTGGATTGCGTACGCTATGCGTTGGCTATTTTGGCGAACGCGACCTCAACTGTGAGAGGACAATATGATGGCGTTCGCCTCTCCACTTGCGGCCGGCAGCGTTGGGGACCAGGGCAGCAGCGACGGCCTTCATTTCGGCCCCTTCCGCCTGTCGCGAGCCGAAAGGCGCCTTGAGCGGGACGGCAAGCTCGTTCCGTTGGGCGGCCGGGCCCTCGACGTTCTTTTTGCCTTGGTCGAACGCTCTGGCCAAGTGGTCAGCAAAGACGAACTCACCCGTGTCGTCTGGCCGGGCGTGATCGTTGAAGAGGGGAACCTGCGGTTCCATATCGTCGCCCTGCGCAAGGCACTCGGCGACAGCGCGCAGGATGGTAGGTACCTCGCCACCGTGGCGGGACGCGGCTATTGCTTCACCGCCACCGCGGCACCGACTCCCGACGCGCCGTCAGCCACGACAGCCATGCAGGTGCCTCACCTCCCGCTCAGGACACGCCGCATCATCGGCATCGACGCGACGGTCGTGGACGCCAGAAGGGAACTGCTGGCGCGTCGCTTTCTGACGCTGGTCGGGCCGCCCGGTATCGGTAAAACGACGTTGGCGGTCAAATTAGGCCACGACCTTCTGGAATATTTTCCTGATGGTGTCGCCTTTGTTGAACTCGGCGCTCTCAGCGGCAACGCTTTGGTTCCCGCCGCCACCGCCGCGGCCGCGGGCCACTCCTTACCGGCCGATCACCGGTTGGAACATCTTCTTGGGATCTTCCGCGATCGCAAAATGCTATTAATCCTCGATAGCTGCGAACACGTCATAGATTACGTCGCCGACCTCGCTGAAAAGCTATTCAGCAGCCTTCCTGAACTCAGCATCTTGGCCACAAGCCGGGAATCATTAAGAGCGGAAGGGGAACATGTCTTCCGATTATTCCCGCTGGCATGCCCACCCCCGACCCTTCCCCCCTCCAGCGAAGCCGCATTGTGCTACTCGGCGGTAGAGTTCTTCGTTGATCGTGTCCAGGCCAATCAATTGGGCTTTCAATTGTCGGACGAGGATACGCCATTGGTCGGCGAAATATGCCGCAAGCTCGATGGCATCCCCCTGGCCCTGGAGTTGGCAGCCGGTCGTGTTCCAGCCTATGGCATCAAGCAAACGGCAGCCCTTCTGGATGGGCATTTCCGCCTGCTGTGGGAAGGGCGGCGAGCCGCCCCGCCCCGGCTCCAGACCTTGAGCGCGGCACTCGACTGGAGCTACGAGTTGCTGAATGAACCGGAGCGTGCCGTGCTCCGGCGTATTTCCATTTTCGTGGGTTACTTCACCCTGGACGCCGCGATCGCCGTCGCCAGTTTTGGTGATTCTGACAGCCACTCGGTGGTGAGGATCCTGGCCAACTTGGTTTCAAAGTCGCTGGTGGCGCTGCATGAAACGTCGCAGGGCGTCCGCTACCGACTGCTCGACACCACCCGCGTTTACGGTTTGTCGAAGATTGAGGCAACGGACGAGGCGCGAGCCGTGGCTTACAACCACGCACGCTTCTCTTACGCCGCCGGTGGCTAGCCGATAGATTGAGGGTTGCCGGTACGCCGATTGTGCTGCATGAGTCGAGTATGGATGATGGTCGAACAAGATTAACCCGTCAGGAAAGCCAACTTGCGACCCGTGCGCGTTTGATTGTGGCCGCTCGGAAATTGATCGCAAGTGATGGGGTTGCGGCCGCTTCCGTCCGTAACGTTGCAGAGGCGGCCGGCTACACGCAGGGCGCCTTCTATTCCAATTTTCCAACCAAGGACCACATGCTGATGGCGGTCCTCGCGGACCATCTGGAAAGCGTCGCAACCCGGGTGGAGGCGATGGCGGAGGAGGTTCTCGCCTCGCCTCAAGACAGGGACAAAGGGAGGACACCGGCCGCGATCGTCGCGTTCCTCCAAAATCTAAACCCGAAATCGAACTGGGCGACCCTCGCTACTGAACTCTTGCTACATGCCAACCGCAGTGCTGACTTGGCGGCGGACTACTCCATGATACGGGAAGCGTTTTTCCGGCGGCTGGGCGCGGCATTCCGACAAATCTTCAATCACCTTGGCCTGACGCCCTCCATCCCACCTGAAGATCTGGCGATGGGGCTCATCTCGACCTCAGTCGGCTTTTCAATTCAATTCGGGGGGCCATTAACTCCTGAAGCCAGGGAACGTTTTATGACTGCAGTGTTTCAAGGAATAATTACCACCGCATCGCCATTACCGAATGAGTAGAGCGCCTTCCTCAATCCGGCAACAGGATTGGAGCCCACTCGCCGCTTGCCCGCCACAAACCCAGCGCCCCACCGCCGCTTCTTTTTTGCTGGATAAAGCCTCGATATGGCCGCCTTTCGCAGGGAGGTCTCCGTTTGCCCTAATCCACGGTTTTGAGATGAACTCCAAAAAGGCGGGCAACGCTTGCGATGAGTGCTTGAAGGTCAGGTCATCGGCTACCAGGCCAAGGTCCGGCGCGTCGGTCACAAGCCCGTCTCCAAGACCTTCGAGAAGAAGAAGGACGCCGAGCGCTGGGCCAAGTCCGTCGAGACCGACATGGACCGCCGGGTCTGTTAATCGGCGTGCAGCTTGGACGCCGATCGGTACGACAACCATCTGATTCCTTTGAAATCGGCGGGGTCAATTGATCGCGCCGATCCACATTCCAATCCGCCAGGGACGAGCGACTGGGCAGCTGCGGCCTTCCCGATTATGCTCCTCATTGAATTCGATATTGATAATCACTTGCAATATTGAATTGCCGGCGGCATCATGGGAATCCTCCCGTTTTCGCATCGGGTAACCATGTCGCTATATGACCACCCCAGCCAATTCTCCGCCGTGGACGCTCGACCCAACAATCATGATGCGTTTGCCCCACCGCAGCACGGCGCTGACGAATATTGGGCTTATGAAATAGCGCGCCCGGTCATCGCCGTCGGCGTCGAGACCAAGCTCGCGGCAATGAAGGAAACCAGCCTTCATCATCATCGGAAGGCGCAGCTTATCCTCACGCTCAGCGGCCTCGTCACCTGCGAGGTGGACAACAGCGCATGGATTGTCCCACCACAGTGCGCACTCTGGATACCGGGTGGGCAAGCCCACAGCCTCAAAGCGTCCGGCGATCTCAAGATCTACTGCCTCTTTGTCGATACAGACGCCGCTGCGGTCATGCCGGCCGAATGCTGCACAATCGCCGTCACCCCGCTTCTGCGGGAGTTGATGCTGCGCACGGCGTCACTTCCCCCACTTTACGATTTGGATGGACCGGACGGCCGCCTGGTTACCGTGCTTCTCGACGAGTTGGCGGCCGCCCCCATCGAGAAATTGCACTTTCCGATGCCGCGCGATCCGCGGCTTAGAAAGATCATAAACGCCATGCTGTCCGACCCCGCGGAGCGCCTGACAATCGCCGAATGGGGACGCCAAGTCGGCGCGTCCGAGCGCAACCTCACGCGCATCCTGAGAACGGAAACCGGTATGAGCTTCGGACGGTGGCGCCAGCAGCTTCACATTCAGCTGGCCTTGCAGCACCTCGCTCAGGGGGTTTCGGTCAAGGTGGTCGCCCAGGATCTTGGGTATGAGAGCGCGAGCGCGTTCATCACCATGTTCCGAAAGGCCCTGGGCAAATCCCCTGCTCGATATCTGGCTGATCGCTGCAGTCTCGGATCGAGCGCCGAGGCTTTGCCCAGTTCGTGAACCTCGCGGTAATGAGGATGGCCGAAATAGTCGCGTAAGCGTCATTCTCCCTACATGTCGGCGCCCTTTCCATGAGCGACCGAAGCGTTGGCTTCCTTGTCCTCGGCGGGATTTTGCGCCTCCCACCCGCCACCGAGCGCTTTGAATAATGCGACCCGATCGATCGCCAGCTTGAGCTCCGATGCGGCCAGTTTAGCTTCCGCATCCGTCAAGGTAGTTTGGGCGGAAATCTGGTCGAGATAGCTGGTCGACCCTGCGCGGTAGAGGCGATCGGCCAAGCCGAAGGCGCGCGCGGAGCGGTTTCGGGCCTCCTCCAACGCGGAGCGTTCATCCATATCAGCCGCATATGCCGTGAGGGCCTGTTCCGTTTCCTTGAGTGCCGTCAGCACCACCCCATCGAAATTGGCCAAGTCGGCATCGGTCGTTGACCGCGCCTCGCTGATGCGTGCCTGCGCAACGGCGAAATTCGGGAAGCTCCAGGTGATGAGCGGTCCGAAGGAAAAGGATATGGCGGGGCCGAACTGCCCAGATCCGCTATGCGTATAGTCGAATGCGCCCCCAAGACTGATCTTGGGATAGAGTTCCGCCATCGCGACACCGATGCGAGCCGTGTCGCTCGCAACTGTCCGTTCGGCCTGCCGCACGTCGGGCCGCCGCCGCAGCAGCGCCGCGCCGTCGCCAATGGGAATGGGGCGGTGTGGTTGAGGGGCTCGGGTGCATGCGGTCGCCGCCGCCGGCACCTCCGACGGCGCGCGGCCCATCAGGGCCGCGAGTTCGAACAGCGCGGCGCGGCGCTGGCCCTCCAGAGGCGGAATAGCGGCCTGGGCGGATGCCACCGCCGTTCCCGCACGCTCGAGATCGAAGCTCGATGCCGAACCCGCACGTTCTTGATCCGCAACCAAGCGATAGCTGTCCTGCGCCAGCGCCAACGACGAGCGGGCGACATTGATCGACTGACTGAGCGCGCAGGCTTCGGAATAAGACCGCGTTGTCCCCGCCACCACAGCTACCCGAACGGCATCGCGCGCGGCGGCCTCAGCTTCGGCGCTCCCGCGCGCGGCTTCGATCGTCCGGCTGACTCGGCCAAACAGGTCAACTTCCCAGGCCATGCTCATGCCGCCCTGCTCGACGAACTGCTCCCGATTGGAACTAGAGTTGTAGGCCCCGCCTTGGCTGGTCTGCCCGCGTCCCCACGTCACGCCGCCACTGGTCGTGGTTGTCGGAAAGCGACCAGCCCGCGCCTCCGAGAGTACGGCATGAGCCCGCTGCAGGTTGGCATTGGCGGCACGGAGGTCCGCATTCGCCGCGAGAGCAGTCTCGACGATCGAGGCGAGCGCCGGATCGTCATAGAGCCGCCACCAATCGGCAGGCAGGGGTGCCGCCGGAGTCACCTCTGGCGCCTTCGAAACGAATGGTCCTGTCGCGCTCGCAGCGCTCCAGGATGCCGGAGGCTGATAGTTCGGGCCGGACATGCAGCCGCTCAAGAGGCTGCTACTGGCGACGACAACCAGGCTCAGGCGACGACTGGTGGGCTTATACATCTGCAGGCTCCAACGCAGCGAGATCACGCGCACGACCGCCTTCGAGGACAGCTCGATGATCGATGCCCAGGAAGGTGTAGATGGTGGGTAAGACGAAAAGCGTGAAAAGCGTACCCACCATCAGCCCGACGACGATCACGACGCCAATGGCAAACCGACTGGCGGAGCCCGCCCCGGCAGCGAACAGAAGTGGAAACAATCCTGCCACCATCGCCGCCGTCGTCATCAGGATCGGCCGCATTCGCTCTCCCGCGGCTTTCTGGATGGCCTCAAAGCGGCCGAGGCCCTCATTCTCCTGAATATGGTTGGCGAAGCTGACCATCAGGATGCCGTGCTTGGAAATCAGCCCGATCAGGGTAACGAGCCCGATCTGGGTATAGATGTTCAAGGTGCCATAGCCGAGCCACAGCGGCACAAGCGCACCGCATATTGCCAGTGGCACCGTCACGAGGATGACCAACGGGTCACGCAGGCTCTCGAATTGGGCGGCGAGGACCAGGAAGATCACGACCAGCGCGAAGCCGAACGATGCGATCAGCCTGTTTCCCTCATGGACGTACTGACGGCTGTCACTCAGCCAATCGATGGTCATGCCGGTTGGCAACGGCTGGGATTGAAGGAAGGAAACGGCCTCTCCCATGGTCACACCGGGAAGAGGAACCGCCTGCAAAGTGTCGGAATTCATTTGATTGAACTGCGTCAACTGATTGGCCTGGGGCTCCGTTTCGATGCGTGTCACCGTCGAGAGAGGAACCACTGATCCCGAACGCGTCTTGACGTAGAGGCGCCCCAGGTCGGCCGGCGTGACCCGGTCCACACCCGCCACCTGCGGGATGACATCGTAGGAGCGACCATGAAAGTTGAAGCGGTTGATGTAATTCTCGCCAACGAGCACCGCCAACGTGTCGCCGATCGCCTGCATCGAGATCCCCATATCGTTGGCCTTGCTTGCATCGATCACGACATGGGTCGACCGGCTGTCGAAAGCGATCTCGCTGTCGACGAAGGCGAATAGCCCGCTGGTCCTGGCCGCCGCCTTGAGGTTCTCGACGGTCGCGTACAAAGTTTCGAAATCGCCGGGCGACCGCACGACCATCTGAACGGGAAATCCACCCGTCGACCCAGGCAATGGCGGCAGCTGAAGCGCCGTCACTGTCTCGCCATGGACTGCGCCGCCTTCGATTTGCAGGACATTCTGGATATCTGTCGCAGCGCGTCGGCGTTGCGACCAGTCCTTGAGTATATCACCGGCAAGCATCGTGTTCGGCCCACCGCCGCTCGCGCCGCCAATATGCATGAAGCTGCTCTCGTACTCCGGCATGGCGGCGAAAGACTTCTGAAGCTGGTCAGCATAGCGGGACGAATAGCTCACGCCGGCATATTGCGGTGCCTTCGTCACAGCCAGGACAACGCCCTGATCCTCGGTCGGCGCGAGCTCATGCCGGGTGCCGAGAAACAAGACAATCACTCCGGCCAGGACGGACGCACCGACCACCAGCACCGCCGGGCGCGCCTGGAGCGTTTTGCCAAGCAGCCACCTGTAAGCATCGGTAAGACGTTCGATCCCATGCTCGATCTTGTTCGCGAGACCCAATTCTTCAGACTTGGGCTGCAACAGAAACGAGCACATCATCGGCGACAGGGTCAGCGCGACAATTCCCGAGACAAGCACCGAGCATGCCAGGGTAAAAGCGAATTCGAGGAACAGCGCGCCGGTTAGGCCGCCCATCAGACCAATCGGCGCATAGACCGCGGCCAGCGTGATTGTCATGGCGATCACCGGCCCGATGATCTCGCGGGCGCCGATCATCGCCGCCTGAATGGGCGAGCGGCCTTCCTCGATATGCCGATGGATGTTCTCGACGACTACGATCGCATCGTCCACGACAAGACCGATGGCGAGAACCATCGCCAGCAGCGTCAGAAGGTTCACGGAGAAACCGAAAGCGAGCATCAGCGCGCATGTCCCCACCAGTGAAAGGGGGATTGTGACGATCGGCACCATCACGGCGCGCACGGAGCCCAGGAAGAGAAAGATCACGACGATCACAATCACGATCGCCTCAATCAGCGTCTCCTCAACTTCCGAAATCGAGGCGTTGATGAACTTGCCCACGTCGTAGTTGGGCTCAACGGTGAGCCCAGCCGGCGCCATGGTCCTGATCTTCGGGATGAGTGCCTGGGCCTGCCTTACAATTTCGAGCGGATTGCCGTCCGGGGTTGGCTGGATCTGAATGAATACCGCAGGATACCCATTCGCGAAGGATGCCGTGTCGTAGTTCTTGCCACCAATCTCGATCGTCCCAACCTCGCCGAGGCGAACGATCCCGGAACCGTCGGCGCCGGTCTTGACGACCATTTGCCGAAACTGGTCGACATCGCGGAGATCCGTGTCCGCGGTGATATTGCTGACGGTAAGTTCACTCTTGAGCTGCCCTGGGGCCGCCTGCACGTTGTTGGCGAGAAGCGCCGACGAAATGTCACTTGCAGACAAGCCGCGCGCGGCCAGCTTTGTCGGGTCGAGCCAGATCCGCATGGCCAGATCCCGACCGCCGATGACGTCGGCCGACCCCACGCCCGGGATGCTCGTGAACAGAGGCTGAGCCACCCGCTCGACGAAATCGGTGGTCTGGGACAGGGAAAGCGTCTTGCTATAGAACGCGACGTACTGGACACCAGTCCCGCCAACCGTCGACTTGGTGATGGCAGGGTCGGTCGCTCCCGCCGGAAGGCGATATTTGACTTCTTGGACCTTTGCGAGGATTTCGGTCATCGCGCGGTCGGCGTTGGCGTTCAGGGTCAACCGCGCCGAAATCTTGCTGTCGCCCTGTGTCGACGTGGAGGTAAGGTACTCGATACCGTTCGCGGTCGCGATCGACTGTGCGATCGGCTGGGTGATGAAACCCTGCATCACGTCCTGCGTCGCGCCAGGAAAGCGCGTCTCGATCGTGATGATCGTGTTCTCCATGTAGGGGTATTCCCGTATCGGGATCGAGAACACGGCGCTGATGCCGATCAGCAGGATGAGCAAGCTGACGACGAGCGATAGGATAGGGCGGCGGATGAAAAGGTCGGTGAAGCGCATCGTCAAATCCGATCACGGCTGGGCGGTAGGGGTAGAAGAGGTCACCTTGACCGCACCACCGGGCTGAAGGCGAAGCTGGCCCACCGTCACGATGACGTCACCGGGCTTCAGTCCCGCCTCGACGATCACGTCGCCGCCTGTTTGCTGACCGAGCTTCACTGGCACGAACTCCACCTTGCCAAGATGCTGGGCGTCTGAGCCCCGCACGACGGCCACCGCATCTCCCGAGGCAGAGGTCTGAACGGCGGTTAGAGGCACGACGATCGCTGATCGCGCAGGAAGAACCACACCAACGGTCACGTACATACCGGGCCGAAGGTTGTGGTCGATGTTCGAAATCG
Source organism: Nitrospirillum guanabarense (assembly GCF_034653355.1). Lineage (NCBI taxonomy): Bacteria > Pseudomonadati > Pseudomonadota > Alphaproteobacteria > Rhodospirillales > Azospirillaceae > Nitrospirillum > Nitrospirillum guanabarense. The sequence continues at coordinate 1,344,526 of NZ_JAYEER010000001.1, read as the reverse complement.
TGGCCTGGACGGTGACGTTGCGCGTGTCGTCCCCGATCACGGGTTCGATGGTGGTGATCCGCCCATTGAAGGACTGGTTTGGAAAGGCATCGGAACTGACGTCGACCGAGCCGCCGACATGCAATGCTGACAGGCTCTGCTGCGGCACGGTGAAGTTGACATAAAGTGAATTGAGGCTCGTCAGTGTCGCAATCGGATCGCCAGCATGAAGATACTGCCCCAGATTGGCGCGACGGATGCCAATCTCACCGTCGAAGGGCGCGACAATCGTCTTTTGGACAATTTGTGCGTTGTACTGAGCAATCGCCGCTTTCGCCTGGGTGAACTCCGACTGGCGTTGCTGCAGGATCTGCTTCGCTTCCGCGCCGGTCGACGCCAGGCCCAAAGATCTGTCGAGCTGAAGGCGCGCAAACTCGGCTTTGGCCTCAGCATCGGCCAAGCCCGCACGTTCCGGGCCGTCATAGAGCTGCACGAGCGGCGTGCCAGCCTTCACGGTTTGGCCGGCTTGAAAATTGATGGCAATGACGCGGCCGGGCTGCTCAGACGCTAGAGTGACGCCCTGCACCGCCTGGAGCGAACCCACCGCACGCAACGTACTCCCAACGGAATGTGCTTCCACCGTCATGGCCGACACGTCCGCTGGCGGGAATGCCATTGCGCCCGACGGGCCCATTCGAAGCTGACGCCAACTGAAGAGACCCAACACGACGATCGCCATGAAGAAGGCCGCGGCCAAAATGCGCTTGGTCATCAGGAATGCCCCTCCGACAACCGGCACTGATAGTCTGGTGCCGTTGGTGTCCAAGTCACCGGCCGCGCAAAGATAGCCCCCTGAAGGCAACTGATGTGCCTCCGTTCCACATTCAACCGGCTTTGGGCGGCTGGACTTACTGTCCCTAGGCTTGACAACGGGCAAAGCGAATTCGAGTGGCGAAGTGCCATGGTGCGATCCACTGGTGAATATTGTCGTGCTCTCGCCGGGCCATGCGCCACGTCAGACGATCGCCGTGAGCCAAGGGAAGATATCCATCTGCTCGACTTCAAGCATTCCGCAACTTTGCCAGATTATTGTTCAAACCGGCCACGTCTCGGGCGCCAAGACGGTGCTTCCCGGTAGGACGAGGATTTTTCAAGCCGCGTAGCGGGATCGCAGGATATGCCGCCCCGGGCCGCCCCCGGGGCTCGCCAAAGTGGTCATCGACAGGGGCCGGCGGGTCCGGGCTTCCCACCGTTGCCGCCGGATTCTTCCGTCCAGGGACACGATCCTCAGCCGGCCGCACGATTGGTGGCGCGCCGCCAACATCCTCCGGATTGTTTCCGAATTTGCCGGCCTGGACCCTTTGCTTTGTATGCCGTCAGTTCGACGCAACGCCGTGAACGGCTTTGCTCTTCACGACCAGGTTCTTATCGTTGCGCAGCAGACGCCACGTCGCGCGAAGCGCGATGACGCCGGGCAAGGTAACCGCGATCAAGGCGGTGGCCATGATATGGCCGCCGTCACGAATACCGTCAAAGATGCCACCGAAGGTACCACCAATGACGAGGAAACCACCAAGCAGGAGCATAGACCAGTTTGCCGCGCGGAAACGCACTGTAACCGCCAGCACGGGAGGGATGAGCCAAAGCACATAAAGGATCGCGAAGGCCCACAAGGCGCCTGCGTCCAAGACGATCGCCGGTGTGGCGCCATGGCTCGCAATGTAGGTGCTTAGATAAGTCAGCAACTGCATCACGGCATAGATTAGGCTACCGATGGCCGTCATCAACCATAGCAGAGCTACCTGGTGTCGCAATAGTGTTGTCGGTTCATTCATGGTTATCTCTCCAATATTCAAAGAAAACGTGATTGATGAATTCGTCGTCGGAGCACCGCCGCTGGCGCGATAGGTGGCCTGCGGCTCATACTTCGCTCTTTCATCGGCGCAATCAGCGCGGCCCGTGGAGGGAGAACGTGATGGGGACCACCAATTCGACCGGATCGGAGCCCAGTTCGGGCGGCGGTTTTGGCAGAGGTTGCGCTCGCTCGATCAATGCCTGAGCCTCCCGGTCGAGGAGTTCATAGCCTGATGACTTCTCCAGCCGGGAGCTGAGCACTCGTCCTTCGCGATCCATAGTGAAACGCAGATAGGCGACGCCTTGCTGATGGCGCGTTTGCGCATCCGTGGGATAGCGCTTGAAGCGCTCCAGTTGAGCGAGCAGCAATCCCTGCCAGGTCGGTATGGATACGCCCGATCCGGCCGCCGCCCTTGGCGCCGAAGCTGCCGGCGATGGCGATGCGGCGGCCAGCTGCTGCGGGATGGTCTCGGTCGCCGGCGTCTCGTCGGTAGTAGATTGGGGTTGGGGTCGCGGAGGGGCGGCGAGCGCGGCCGCCGCCTTCGCCACATGCGCCAGCGGTGGTATTTTTATTGATGGACGGGATGCGGCCGTCTCAACGCGGCGCTCTTGCGGACGTGGCGGAATCTCCGCCGGCGCCGCTTCCCGTGGAGCCGGCATTGGAGCCATATCGACCATAATCGCGGGCGGAGGCGGCGGAGGCATTGATTCAACGGGTGTGAACCACCACGCGGCGACGAACACGGGTGCGGCGTGGATCCCCAGGATCGCGGCAAGTGAAACAGCCCACCGCCACCGCGCCCGTGTGTCCTCGTCGCGCCATAGCGCCTCAACGGACAGTATGCTCGTCTGTGCGGCAGGCATTTCCGCGTTAATCTTCCGGGTGGCCGCGAGCACGGTCATGGCGAAACGCCGCCTTCAAGCCCCACCAGCGCGACCTTGAGATACCCTACCTCACGCAGAGCGTTCATGGTTTTCATCAACGTGCCGTAATCCACCGTCTTGTCGGCACGCAGGAACACCCGCTGCTCCTTATCCCCGTGTGTCAAAGAGTTGATGGCGGCGCCCAAACCATCCTGGACTATGGGATTGTCGCCCAGCATCAGGCTGTGATCCGCCTTGACCGTAAGGAAGATCGGCTTGTCCGGTCGCGGCTGCGGCGGCGCTGTCGCGGCCGGAAGGTCGACGGGCACATCGACAGTCGCAAGCGGCGCCGCGACCATGAAGATGATGAGCAGCACCAGCATCACGTCGATGAACGGCGTGACGTTGATCTCGTGGGTTTCCGCAAGCCCTTGGTCGCCGTGATGTATACGGATCGCCATGAGGTCACTCCGCTACGGCATGAAGTTCAACTTCAGGCCGCGCGCCGGCGCTTAAATCCCGCGATACCAGACGCAGCACCGCAGCCGACGTATCGGCAACGATCGCCCGGTAGGTCGCTGTCTGGCGAACGAAGTGGTTGTATATGACCACCGCCGGGATTGCGGCGACAAGGCCGCAAGCGGTCGCCAGCAGCGCTTCGGCAATGCCCGGCGCGACGATGGCGAGATTGGTGGTCTGGGCCCTCGAGATGCCGATGAAGGAATTCATGATGCCCCAGACCGTGCCGAACAAGCCGACGAACGGAGCCGTCGCGCCGATGGTGGCGAGGAGGCCCGTTCCCCTGACGATGCGCCGCCCGATTGCCGCTTCGAGGCGCTCGAGCCGAGAACCGATGCGATCTTCCAGGCGTGAAATATTTCCCTCATGCCTGCCACCGGGATCCCCCAGGCCAGCGGCGGAAAGGCGCAGCTCCTCCTCAGCCGCCGCGACAAGGATCGATGATGGGCTTCCATTGAGTTGTTTGGTGGCATCGCCAAGCGAATGGGCTTGATCGACAGCGCGTAGCGCGTGTCTCTGCGCACGCGTCGCGTGGGCAAGTTCCAGCCCCTTGGTGATAAGCACCGTCCAAGTCATGACCGAAGCGAAAGCCAGCCCGACCATAACCACCTTCACCACCAAGTCCGCGTGGAGGAACATCGACAAGGGGGAGAAATCGCGCTGCGGCAGGGCATCCGTCGCTGCCGCTGGCGGAATGGCCGCGGTTTGAGCAAAGCCGGTGACAGGCAGCACCAACAACAGTGCGGCGAGCAAAGCTAACGACCAACCTCGAGAGGACGGGCGTCGGAACGAGGGCGGGGAGATGGCGCTGCATAGGCGTCTCATAGTTCCGCCTCCCGCCGGAGCAGGTTGTGATATACGCCGGTAAGCGCCAGTGTCCCCTGCGTGTCGCCCTCCAAGGACGTTCGCACCTCTATGATCGCGCGATCAAGGTCGTAAAGCAGCGTGCGCAGCCCTTCGTCCTTGATCATCGACTGGGTCCAAAAGAATGATGCCCAGCGTGTGCCACGGGTTATCTCGTTAACCCGGTGCAAACTGCCGGCCGGATAGAGGGCCATGTGACCGGCGGGCAGCTTCACCACATGCAGGCCGTAGCTGTCCTCAACCACCAGCTCCCCGCCATCATAAGCCTCAGGCTCCGTGAGGAAGAGTGTTGACGACAAGTCCGCGCGCATCCGTATCCCGGCATTGGGTACCGCCCGCACGGCGCCATCGACATGGGTGTCAAAGCGCATGCCAACATCGTACCTGTTGAAAAGCGGCGGCAGGACGCGCAGGGGCAGCGCGGCACTGTTGAACAGGGCGTTCCGGCCCAGCGCCCGCAGGATGATGTCGCCGGCTTCACGCGCCGCGGCCGAACCTTCCGGAAGCTGAAGATTATGCTTTGCGCGTGCCGCTTGGTCGCCGGCTGTGACGCGACCATCCACAACCACCGCGGCCTCTATGGTACGGCGGACGGTAGCGACCTCGTCCGCCGACAGGACCTGGGGAATTTCGATCAGCATGATGGCCTAGAACCTCACAGCCGCGGTCACGGTCACGGTGCGGCCAGCGACCGGCGTCGCGTAACCGTTGGCAAAAGCGGAGCTGTAGGCCAGCGCATCGGTGAGGTTTATGACGTTGATCGCGACATGGTATTTGTCGGTGGGGTCATAGGAAACCACTGCATCAACTGTGGTCGCGGCGGGTATACGCAGCGTATTCAAGTTGTTTACAAAATAATCAGAACGATAGTTCACGCCACCACCGACAAGAAGATGACCGGGAAATCCCTCGACGAGAGAGGCCACATCATAAGTCGACCACAAAGAGGCACCGTGCTTCGAAACGTAAGGCACCCGGTTACCGGCCGCGGAGACGGGCGTGAACGGAGTGATGGCGGATGCGACGATCTTGCTGTCCATATAGGAGTAGGATGCTTGCACATCCCATTCGGCCGTGATCTTCCCGGTCAGGCCCAGCTCCACGCCTTGCACCCGGTCATTGTCATCGGTGGTTGTCGCAATACCCGTCACCGGATCGGTGTAGGAGACATTGCTTTTATTCACGCGAAACAAGGCCGCCGTCGCGCCGAGCCGATCATTGAGAAGGCTCCATTTGCCGCCGATCTCAAACGTCTCATCGCCCTCAGGCTTCAGATTCTGCTGCGTGCCATACTGCGAAAGCCCAAGGGAGGAGCTGAGCGAGGTGATATTGTTGGCTGGGGGCGTGAACGAACGCGCGTAGCTGAAGTAATAAGTCTGCTGGGCGGTCGGCTCCCAAATCAATGAAGCCTTGGGGCTGGCGAAATTCGTCGTCGTCTTGACCTGGTTGCCCGTCACATTGGCGTCGACCTGATAGTGATCCCAACGAACGCCGCCGAGGATGGAAAGCTCCGGCGTCAGCCACATCCGATCGCTGATAAAGGGACCGACATCCCAGCTCGTCGCCGTCGTGCGATTGGCCGGGGATATGACGTCGGCGAAGCCCGGCGAATTATTGAAGATTGGATGCAGCAATGTTCCCGCAGGCTCGGGGCCGGTCGGCAAATAGAAGTTTGTGGTCGCATGCTGCGCATACGCATCGACGCCAGACACCAGTTCGTGGCGGAACCACCCTGTTTCGAACCGCATCACCGCCGTCGTGACGTTTTCGCCGCCATAACTTGTCTGCTTGGTTCCGCCAACCGCCCAAATCGTGTAGGGCGTGTTGAGGTTTCCCGCTAGAACATCGGTTGCGCATGTGCTCGGGAACGGATAGCCCGGCGACGCACACATGGTCGGTGTGAACTTCAGGTCCCGTGTGTAATGGCCGAAGCGCGTATCATTGGTAAGTGTCAGCCAATCGCCGAATTGACCCTTGTAGAGGACCGTGCCGACATCGGCGTCCATAAGATCCCGGTCGCTTTCGCGCCCATAATAGGTCGAGCGTGGGACACCGTATTCCGTGACGGGCTCACCAATGGTGCCCGCGACGCTGACCATGGGGACGCCGAAATCCGGCCGCTGGTTGCTATGTTGATGGAAGTAATCGACGATGACTTGCTGATCTGTGCCCAGATCAAAACCGAGGGACCCGAGAACACCCCACCGGTCCGAATAGACATGATCGCGATCGACGATGTCCTGGCGATTCCCCATGACGACGACCCGCGCCGCCGTCGTGTCGTCGATCTGGCGATTCACGTCCAGCACACCGCGCCCGTAAGGTCCCATCCCGCCGGTCGCCTCCAATGATAACTCATCGCCGAGATGGGCTTTCTTGCTGTCCATCTCGATCACGCCGCCGGTCGTGCCATTGCCGAAGCTCTGCGACGAGGGGCCTTTGAGCACCATGATGTTCTCGGTGGCGAAGCTGTCGCGCACATAGGACCCGAAGTCGCGGAGTCCATCGACGTACAGATCGCCAGAAGCGTCAAAGCCACGGATGCGGAACTGATCGCCAGATATTCCGCCACCGCCCTCACCGGTCGCGACGGTGATCCCGGGCACGTATTGCAGCACCTGGTCGACCGTGGTGGCGTGCTGCTGTTCGATCACCACCTGTGGTATGACGGTAATTGTCTGCGGCGTGCTCTGCAGCGGGTCCGGAAGCCGGTTGAGGCCGGTATCGGTTTGCAGGGCGTTGGTCGATGAGGCCTCCGTCCCTTCGATCTTGAGCGCAGGAAGCCAAACCGTTCCGCCGCCGGGCGGCTGCGCCGGCGCGGCATCCTGAGCCCCAGCCTCATCGGCGGCGATGAAGAGAACGCCACTCGCGAGGCTGGCCGTCGCGCCCAGGCCCGTCAACGCAGGCCGCAAAGTTTTAATCGTTATCACAATACCCCCTTCAACTCTGATGATTCTCAGCGCAGCGGCGCGCAAATGCCGCGACCAGCTTCATCGGTGACCGCATCGCGCGCAGGCGATCCGTCGCTCCCGCGTGCCCATTCTTTGCAGCCGTTTTGAAAAGCATCCGCGCACCGGCGGGGTCTGGCGAACCCGCCACACCGTTTTCCAGCGCGACGCCATAAGCATAGAGATCGCCTGGCTGACCGCCTTCCGCGATACGCTGGAGCGCCTCGAGGCCACGTCGCCGCAACGTGGTCTCTGGCTGCGCCAGCAGCAGGGGCGCGATGCGCCGGCGGAATCCGTTGTCGCTATTGGCGACGGCGCGCTGCAGCCATTGATCGGCAGTTCCCACGTCGCCGGTGCGGTACAGGATCGTGGCGAGATTGTATTGCGCCCAGTGGTCGCCCAACTTGGCGGCCTTCATATACCAGAACAGCGCGCCGGCCGGGTCGCATGGCCCCGCCCAGCCTTCCTCCAGGAAGCGCGCGAGCGAGTTCATCGCCTTGAGATTGGCTTTACTGGTGCCGCCTTCCGCGGCGGCCTTGAACAGAGCGAAGCATCGAGGGCGATCTTTCGGATCGCCTCCGCGCATCAGCATTTGTGCCAGGTTGACCTGCGCCCAAAGGTGGCCAGCCTGCGCCGCGATCTCGAATGACTCGGTTGCGCGCGCCTGGTCGACGGGGACACCCCACCCCTGTTCGTAGCAGCGCCCGACCATGTTGCGGGCTTCAGGATCACCGGTTGCGGCGGCCCTCTCGAACCAGGCGAACGCCGCTTTAGGGTCGCGCACAATTCCTCGGCCATCGAGCAGCAATTGTCCGAATACGAGCTGCGCGGGCGCCAGCCCCGCCTGTGCGGCGGCCTTCATCCAGCGGACAGCCGCCTGCGGATTATTCGCCAGCATTTTGCGCAAGCCATCAGCAGTGACGCGCTGAGGTCGGAGCTGGATGACGAGCCGAGGTGGTGTCGGTGCCGCGTCGCCGCTCAGTGTCGCTGCGTGTTCAGCCGACAACGGCGCCTTTGGCGCATAATCTCCATGAGCAGGCACCTGGCCTACATCTCCATAGCATTGACGAACTGGCATGATTCCGGAAATCGCAATTGCAACGCATTCTTAATTCCTATTAGTGCCACGTCCCTCAACGTCTGACATCGCACAATCCAGTCACTTTATTGCTCGTTTCGGCCACAAGGCATGAGCGGACGCCGAGGGCGGGCTTTCACCCCGCCGCCGGACCCGCTTGTCTGGTTTGCATAACTTTCTGACCGGACAGTGGAATGTGGCCGGTCTGCTAAGCGGCTATCTTCTGTGCTGATGAACGGCGCGGCGCCACGGTTCCGATAGATGGGCCGCCCCCCGAAGCGAGTATTAGGAGTGCACCATGTTCTTGAATGTCGCGGAATTTCCGATCGTGAGGCTCAGTTACGATCAGGAGGCCGCCCAAACTGAAGACGACGCGTTCGCCGCCTTTGAGAGCTTGCTTGATCGCGAGACGCCATTCGTGATCATCGGCCAGGGAGCCGCCGCTGACGATGCCGACCACGAGGATGATCCTGCCCAGCGCAAGAAGATGGCGCTATGGTCCAAGAAGAACAGGCAGCGCCTTAGCACCTTCGTCAAAGCGATGGTCTATGTCGAACCATCGGCAACCAAACGCCTTGCAATGAAGGCATTCCAGGTGGTTTCCGAGAAGTTCTGGGGCTACCCGATGCTTGTGGTCGCGTCCGACGCCGAAGCGTTGGACAAGGCGAGAGAGTTGCTGCGCTGCCCTTCCGACAAGGCGTCGACCGGCACAGCCGCTGTCCAGGACTATGGAACGTGAACCGCTCCGTTATTGCGGCAGGTTCACTTCTGAGAATATAGCTCCAATACCAAGTCGATTCTGACGCAAAGTTGGTGAACCGCCCCGAGTTTGCCGGAGGCTGACTGTTGTGCGTCATGCCGCCAAGGTTTGGTTGTCGGCGGCAGCATAGTAGCGCGCCTCGGCCTCGGCTGGCGGGATATTCCCGATGGGGGCCAGCAAACGGCGGTGGTTGAACCAGTCGACCCATTCCAGGGTGGCGAACTCGACGGCTTCCAAGGTTCGCCAAGGCCCCCGGCGATGCCTTGCGTAGAATCTCATTGGCCTGCCGCAGCTCCCGGTTCTCCCGCTCCAGAGCCTTCAGCCGCTCGCGCATCTCGGCGCTCATGCCGTCTGGTGCCGTGACAGCTCCGGCCGACTGCCGCAGCCATCGACGAAGCGTCTCCGGCGTGCAGCCGATCTTGCCGGCGATCGACATGATCGCCGCCCATTCCGATGCGTAGTCGCCCCGATGGTCCTGAACCATACGGATCGCCCGTTCCCGCAGCTCATGCGAAAACGACTTCCGTTTGCGATGCTCGTCCATAGCTCCATCCTCTCATAAGGGTAGAGCCTCCGGCAAACTCGGGGCGGTTCACGCCACAGCAAAATGTGAATGCGCCGGTAACCACACCGGATAAGAACGGCCCCAATCTCCTTGATCCGCCCGAAGAAAAGCCTGGCTAGCGACGCAGCCAAGCGAGGGTGCGGGCTCATTCCTGCGAATTCAGCTTCACCCTGGCCCACCAACCCGGCGCTTACGGCTGGAGGGCGGATCATAATGTTCACAGCACGGCTGTCGCGCCTTTGTTCTACAGACAAGATTCGGCCTGGCAAATACCCTTCCCCGGGCTTGGCGCTTAACACACGGGGGGCGGCAGGCATAAGGGTGCGGCCGTACGGCGACGGTACAAAATCGCCGCCTCAAATCACATTTGGCGGGACGATGTCCCAACCGCCATGGTCGATGCTGGAAGGAGCGACGGGGCTAGTCGCATGTCGGAAACACGTTCGTCGCGGTCAACCAGTTCAGATCCCATCGACGAGGCGATGAGCGTCACATCGTCGGCCGGCTGGCTTCAATTGGGCGCCGTCGGCGCCATCGTCCTGATCGCCTTCACCTGGGCGGCCTTGGTCGACGTGCCGATCAAGATCAAGACGCGCGGCATGATCCAGAGTGTCCACGGCGTCGCGGAAATCACCATCGCCAACCGGGGCCGCATCATCGAAATGGACGTCCATCCGGGCGACCGCATCGACAAGGGCGACGTGGTCGCGGAGATCAGCCAACCTGAAATGGAAACCCAGTTGGCCATCCGGGAATCCCAACTGCGGGAGTCGCAGCTGCGGGAACAATCGCTGCTGGCATTTCGCCAGCGGTCCGACGCGGCGCAGAATTCCAGCGCTGCCGCCCGCATCAAGGCGGCGGAGGAACGTGTTCGCCTGTTGACCGAACGTCAGCAGGTGATGCGGCAGCATGAAGGCAACCTGGTGGACCTGCAGAAGGAAGGGTTCGTTTCCAAAGACGTGGTGCTGCGCAGCCAAGGCGAATTGGTGAGCACGGCGGAACAACTGGCGGCGGCCCAGGCGGAAATCGTCAACGCCCGCAACGAACTCAACATTGTCGGCGTCCAGGGGGACAAGGAACTGTTGGGGGTCCGGGAGGAGATCGCCCGGGCCCGGGAGGAGATCGAACATACCCGCGCCTTGCTGCAACAAAGCCGCAAGGTGCTGAGCCCCTTCACCGGCACGGTGATCGAGGTGCGGTACGGACCCGGCGAATTCGTCGAGGCGGGATCACCCCTGGTGGCCCTGGAAGGACACGATCCGTCCCGCCCCCATGAGCAGGGCCCCCTCATCGCCGTCGCCTTCGCCCCCCAGGACAACGGCAAGGAGATTGACGAGGACACCGAGGTCGACATCGCGCCGTCGGGCATTTCCAGCAACGAATACGGCTTCATCGTCGGCAAGGTGCTGTCCATCTCCAACGCGCCGGCCAGCTCGATCGGCATGCAGCGCACCCTGCGCAACGACCAGTTGGTGCGCCAGCTGACACAGCACGGCGCGCCCTTCCAGGTCGTCGTCGCCCTGACCGCCGCGAATACACCGTCGGGCTATGCCTGGACCTCTTCCAAGGGACCGGACGAGGAAATCGACGGGGGCACCCCCTGCGAGGTGCATTTCATCACCCGGAAAAAGCGCCTGCTGGGCCTGGTGATCCCGCCCTTCGCCCGGCTGTTCGCCCAATGAAAATCGCACGCACCCCCGTTTTCCAGCAGATGGAGCGCGCGGAATGCGGCGCCGCCTGCCTGGGCGCCATCCTGGGCCATCACGGCCGTTGGGTGGCGCTGGAACAGTTGCGCCTGGACTGCGGCGTTTCCCGTGACGGCAGCCGGGCCAGCAACATCCTCAAAGCGGCCCGGCATCACGGCCTGAAGGCTGACGGCTACAACGTCGACGCCCGGCGGGCGCGCGGCACGGCCACCCCGTTCATCGCCTTCTGGAAGCAAAGCCATTTCCTGGTGGTGGAGGGATTCAGCGGGGCCAAGGTCCACGTCAACGACCCGGCCATCGGACGGCGCGCCCTGGGCCGGCGCGAATTCGAGGAGAGCTTTTCCGGCGTCGTCCTGACCTTCAAGCCTGGCCCCGATTTCCGTCCCGGCGGCGTCCGGCCGTCATTGATGGCGGGCGTGCGGCGGCGCTTCCGGCAATCCCGGCAAGCCATCCTGTTCATCGCCCTGGTCAGCCTGGCGATGGCCCTGCCCGCCCTGCTGGCCCCCAATTTCAGCAAGCTGTTCGTCGATTACTACCTGGTCAAGCGTTATGAGGACTGGCTGGTCCCGCTGCTGGGCGCCCTGGTCGCCACGGCGCTGCTGCAAGGCGGACTGACTTGGCTGCAGCAGACCTATCTGCTGCGCCTGGAAACCAGGATCTCGGTGACGTCGACCAGCGCCGTTATCCGCCGTCTCGTCTCGCTTCCCATCGCCTTCTTCAACCAACGCAGCCCCAGCGAGCTGGCGGTGCGTGGCACTCAGACCGAAGGCCTGGCCATGCTGCTGGCCAGCGGTCTGGGCGCCAGCATCCTGGCCCTGCCGTCGCTGCTGCTGTTCGCGGGACTGATGACCTATTACGACGCCGGACTAGGCCTGCTGGCCCTGTCGTTCGCGGCCCTGGACTTCGCCGTCCTGGGCGCACTGGCGCGGACACTGGCCGAGCGCAACCAGGCGGTCATGATCCAACAGACCAAGATCACGGCCGCGGCCGCCGGGGGCCTGCGCATGATCGCGGATTATAAGGCCAACGGCGGCGAAAACCTGCTGTTCACCCGTATCACCGGCCTGAAGGCGCGGCAGGAGAGCCTGAACGCCGCCTTCGCGCCCCCCCGCTATCTGCTGCAGTCCATCCCCGTGGGCATGAACGGCCTCGCCATGGCGGCGCTGTTGACGCTGGGCGGGCTGAAGGTCATGGCGGGTGACGTCAGCGTGGGCGTGCTGGTGGCATTTCAGGCCTTGCTCGGCGCCTTCATGGGCCCGGTGTCCCAACTGGTGGGCCAGGGGCAGCAACTGCAGACCGCCCAGGCCTATATCACCCAGATCGATGACACCATGCGGCAGCCGGTCAGCCCCGAATTCGCCGACGCCCGCCAAACGCGGGGGGTCGAGGCCGCCCCCCTGTCAGGCGCGGTGCGGTTACGCGGGGTCTCCTTCGGCTACAGCCGGCTGGAACCGCCGTTGATCCACGATGTCGACCTGGCGATCGCGCCCGGCGAATGGGTGGCGGTGGTGGGGCGCAGCGGCAGCGGCAAGTCAACCTTGGCCAGGCTGGTCGCGGGCATGGAGTTCCCCTGGTCCGGCGAGGTGCTGCTGGATGATCGTCCGTTGCCCACCCTGCCCCGCACGGTGCTGCGCAACTCGGTGGCGGTGGTGGACCAGGCCATCGTCATCTTCGAAGGCACGGTGCGCGACAACATCGCGCTGTGGGACCCCACCCTGACAGATGAGACCATCATCGACGCCGCCAGGCTGATCGGCGTCCATGACCGCATCGTGGGCCGCCCCGGCGGCTACCACGCCAGGCTGAGCGAGGACGGCGCCAATCTCAGCGGCGGTGAAAAGGCGCTGATCGACCTGGCCCGGGCCGTCGCCACGCGCCCCTCGATCCTGGTGCTGGACGAGGCGACGGCCGCGCTGGACGCGGTGACGGAGGATCAGGTGATGCTGAACCTGCGCGCGCTGGGCTGCACCGGGCTGATCATCGCCCATCGCCTGAGCGCCGTGCGCGACGCCGACCGCATCGTGGTGATGGAGGAAGGCCGCATCGCCGATATCGGCACCCACGCGGAACTGCTGGCCCGCAGCCCACACTATCAGAGCCTGGTGGGCCAGGCATGAACGCGCCGGTCGGCAATTCCATCGATCTCGGCCGATGCGCCAGCCCGTGGGCGGTGGAGGAAGGGGCGGTCCACGTCTTCGCCACGCGGCGGCGGCCGGCGGCATCGGCGGCGCCGCGACGACTGCTGTTCACCGTGACGGCGCCCGGCATACTCCTGCCCATGCCCGGGGATCCCGCCCTGGTCATAACCGCCGCGCCCATGCCCGGCAGCCGGCTGACGGATTTGGCACCGGCGCGCCTCTGGGCCGATCCCCAGGCGGACGGCGTGCTGGATCGCTGGGTCGAGGGTTGGCTGGAGGCATGCGCTCGGCCTATCGCGCACCGGCCCGGCCGCGACCTGGTCGCCGGCGACGGACCACGGGCCGACCTGCCGCCAGGCCGTATCCTGAACGCGGACCGGAAACTGGTCTGGCTGCGGTCGCTCAGCGGCGAAGGCGTGCTGTTGGACAGCGAACCGGTGGGCGGCCCCGGCCTCACGCTGGTGCCCCTGGCCGGGGCCGCCTGGCTGCGGTCCTTCAGCGACATGCACCTGCGCCCCGTCGCGACGGCCCGGCTGATCGCCGAGGGCGAGATGCCGGGCGCCATCGCGGCCTTCCACGGCGCGGCCTTGCGCGCGTTGGCCCTGGCCCTGGATCTGGCACGGGTGGATGAAGCCACGCGCTGGGATCTGCAAGCCGACCGGCTGACCAGCGACATTAGCCGCGTGATGGGCGACCTCGGCCGCATGATCGGCGCCATCGCCCCGGAGCGGGGATCGGGGGACACGCATCAGGATCTGCTTACGGCCGTTCACGCCGTATCGACCCGCGTCGGCATCCGGGCCCAGTCCCCCTCTTCCATCAGCGACGACGAGGCCGACCAGGGCGCGTCGCTGGATCGGATCCTGGACGCTTCCGGGCTGCGCGCCCGCAGGCTGTTCCTGACGGACGGCTGGTGGCGCAAGGGGGTGGGCGATTTCGTGGCCTACCATCGGGACACGGGCGCCCCTCGTGCCGTGCTGGACCGGGGGGGTAAGGGCCAGGTGCTGCTGGAACCGGCAACCGGCCGGCGGCGCAAGGTGACGCCGGACCTGGCCGCCACCCTTTCGCCCGACGCGTACGCCCTATACCAGCCCCTACCCGACACGCGGATCACCATGACCACCCTGTACCTATTCGGGCTGCAGGGCGCGCGCGGGGATTTGCTGACCATCCTGCTGGCGACGGCGCTGGGATCCTGCGTCAGCGGCCTGCCGGCCATCGGCTCGAAACTGATCTTCGAGACCCTGGTCCCCCAGCATTTCGCGGGCCTGCTGCTGCAGGTGGGCCTGGCGCTGGCCCTGGTGGCGGCCTGCCGCTCGATCTTCACCTATGCCAGCTTCATCGCCTTCGCCCGCATCCGCGCCCGGGCGTCGGCCCGACTGAAGGCGGCGCTGTGGGACCGCGTGCTGCGCCAGAACATGACCTTCCTGTCGCGTTTCCAGGCCCCGGACCTGACGATGCGGGTGGTCACCCTGGAAAACATCGTCCATGCCACGCACACCCTGGCCCACCAGTCGCTGGCGGTCCTGCTGATGCTGGCGGTGAACCTCGGCACGCTGTTCTGGCTGGCCCCGGGACCGGCCGGTGCCGCCGCCGGCCTGATCGCCCTGTTCGGCGCCGCCATCGGGCTGGGCGCCTGGGGCCAGAAACTGTCCTTCAAGAAGGGCGAGCAGTCCGAAGGTTCGGTCTCGACCTTCGTCCACGCCCTGACCAACGGCGTACGCAAGCTGCGCCTGGCCGGAGCGGAGGAACGCGCCTTCGTCAAATGGGGCGACCGTTTCACCCGGTCGCGCATGAAGCTGGTCAATCTGCGGCGCGTGACCAACCTGTTCAACGGTTTCGCCGCCGGCTATGAGTTCCTGGCCCTGGCCGCGGTGCTGACGGCGGCGGCCCTGATGCCGGCGGAGTCGATGCCGGTGGGCACCTTCTTCGCCTTCATCATCGCCTTCCAGACCTGCATGTCGGCCATGGCCAACATGGGCCGGCAGGTGATGAACGTCGCCTTCCAGTTCGCTTCCATCCCCTATGGCCAGCCCATCCTGGACGCGGCGCCAGAACGCGAGGCCAGGAAGGCCAACCCCGGCCGGCTGTCGGGCGCGGTGGAACTGTCCGGCATCACCCACCGCTATGGCCCCGATGGCGAGCCCGTGCTGCGCAACCTTGACCTTTCGGTGCGGCCCGGTGAATTCGTGGCCATCGTGGGCCCCACCGGCTGTGGCAAGTCCACCCTCGTGAAGCTGTTGCTTGGGCTGGAACGGCCGGCCGCCGGCGCCGTCCTCTATGACCAGCGCGACCTGGCCGGCCTGGATGCGGGCGCCGTCCGCCATCAGATCGGCACCGTGCTGCAGCGGACCCAGCTGCCGCCCGGCAGCATCCACGATGTCATCCGCGCCGACGGCGCCGCCAGCCTGGACGAGACGTGGGCGGCGGCCGTCCAGGCCGGCCTAGGCCCGGACATCGAGGCCATGCCCATGGGCATGCACACCGCCGTGCCGGAGGGAGCGCACGGCTTTTCGGGCGGGCAGCTGCAACGCCTGGCCATCGCCCGGGCCATCGTGCGCAAGCCGGCCATCCTGATCCTGGATGAGGCGACCAGCGCGCTGGACAACCTCACGCAGGCGGAGGTCACGCGCAACTTGGCCGCCCTGTCCTGCACCCGGATCGTCATCGCCCACCGGCTCAGCACCATCACGGGCGCCGACCGCATCATCGTCCTGGACGGGGGAAAGGTGGCGGAGGCCGGGACCTACACCGAATTGGCCCAGGCCGGCGGCCTTTTCGCCGCCATGGCCGCGCGACAGCAACTGCACTGACCACGAGGGGGAGCATCATGGCAAGCGAACCGCAGTCCGAAGCCACCGAGACCAAGCCGATGAGCGAAGGCCAGCTCGACCATGTGGTCGGTGGCCTCGGCCTCGGCGGACCGGGGATCAGCCTCGATCGGTCGAAGCTCTCGTTGGACCTGGGTGCCCTTGACCCGGCCCCGTTGGATGCCGCGAGGCCATTGACCGGGGGCAGTTCGGTCGCCACCGATGATCCCAGGGCCGACCTGACGTCCATAGAAAACGTCCTGGCCGGGAATTTCCGCAGCATCGTCGCCCTGGGCGGCAGCGACGGAACCGCCGCCCTGAACACCGCGGTCGGGCGGGCGGCCACCAGCTTCCAGATGGCCGGCTTCGACGCCGACACGGCCAAGGCCATGGCCTGGACCAGCGCCTACGACCAGATGTCCAAGGGGGCCGGCAGCGCCTTCGACGCCTATCCGGCGGCCAAGGCGACCATCCTTTCGCATTCCGACGACATCGCCAAGGGCATCGGCGCCGCCGTCAGCCTCACCGGCGACCTGGCCGGCGCGTTGACCAAGACGACGGACATGCTGGCCAGCGCCGGTTCGAAGCTGAGCGGCCAGGCGCTGCAGGCCGTCCTGGACAAGGGCGGCAGCGCCCTGGAGTACGGCCTGGACTTCGCCTCCCGGACCCGCCAAGGCAAGGCGGTGATGGGGGTCATCAATGACCCGGGCAACGTCGAATCCTGGAAGAACCTGTGGGCGCAGGCGGCCCTATCCTCGTCCATGCCCAAGCTGGCGACGCCCATCAACGTCCTGTGCTACTTCGTCGAGAATGGCGCCATGGCCAAGGTGTTCGGCAACGACGCGCCAGGCGAGGTGAAGCAGGTGGCCGGCGCGATCCGGGCCACCATATCCGGCCTGCAGGACACCTTCCTGGCCGGTTACAAATCCGGTTACATCGGCTTGGCCGGCAACACCGCGACCATGCTGTTCGAGGCCGGCAAGAACATCGCCGACCTGGGCAAGGCGATGTATTCCGGCGACACCGGCGCCATGAAGGCGGCGGCCCTGTCCTTGGTCAGCGACCTGTTCCATGACTACAAGAACATGCTCAAGGACTATTACTACGACACGCCCAAGGTGGTGGTCGAATACCTGGGCAAGACGCTGTCCACCACCATGGACAAGCTGGGCGCCACCGCCGTCGCCACCGAGGCCGCCGCCGTCACCGCCCAGGCGATGAAGGACTTCGGCGACCTGGCGAAGAACGGCACGCTCGAGGCCGTGAGCGTCATCGGCGACTTCGCCAAAAGCGGCGTCCACGGCGCCGCCGACGTGGCCGAGGACCTGGCAAGGCACGGCATCAAGGGCGCCATGGACGTGGTGTCCGACCTGGCAGCCAACGGCAAGGTCGCCATGGGCACCATCGAGAACCTGGTGCGGGCCGGCGCCAGCGGCGCGGCGGAGGCGCTGGAAAGTTTGGCCAAGCGGGGCATCGACGGCGCCGTCACCGGCGTCGAGCACATGGTGAAGGAGGGCAAGATCGCCCTCGGCGTGCTGGAGAACCTGGCATCGACCGGCGCCAAGGAAGCGGTGGGGGCCATCGAGAACCTGGCCAGGCAGGGTGTCAGCGGGGCCAGCACCGCCATCGAGGGCCTGGCCCGGCAAGGGGTGGCCGGCGCCATCGACGCCGCCGAACACCTGGTCAAGGGTGGCCAGATGGCCATCGACACCCTGGAGAATTTGGCCAGGAGCGGCGTCAGCGGCGCCTTGAGCGCCATCGACCATCTGGCCCGCGCCGGCTCGCGCGAGGCGGTCGCCACGCTGGGCAACCTGGCCATCGGTGGATTGACGGCGGCAGCCCTGCCGCTGGTGGAGCTGGCCAAGCTGGGCATCCTGCCCGACGCGGTGACACAGGCCGTGGAACGGATCCTGACCAACGCGCCGCAGATGGTGGTCGACGGCCTGGTGAACGAGGCCAAACGCTACGCCAACACGGTGGAGGGGGCGGCCCAGATCATCGCCGCCGGTGTCGCCCACGGCAGCACCGCGGCCTTCAACGCCGCGGCCGATCTGGCCAAGACCGCCACCGAGGCGGTTCGCGGCCACCTGGTGGATGGCCTGATCACGGCGGCCAATTCAGGCGGTGCCCTGGCGGCGCAGGCCGCGGCCGAGCTTGGCAGTATCACCCTGCTGGGCGGCCAGGCGGCGTTCAAAGCCTTTGACGAGCTGTTGACAATGAGCCGGAAAGGCGGAGCGATCGCGGAAGCCGCCGTTGGCGCCATCGCCGACGTGGCCAACTCGGGCGCCGTCCACGCCCAAACCGCTATTCATACCCTGGGAGAAGTCGCCAGATGGAGCACCGCCGGATATGAGCGGGCGGCGCACGCCCTGACCACTGTGGCGTTGGGCGGCGGCCAATACGCCAGCTATGCGGTCGATGGCCTGAAGATTGCCGCCCAGTGGGGCAGCGAAGCTGCGATGGACGCTCTTTCGAAGATCGGTCGGGAAGCGCAAAGCCTGTCCAGTATCGCGAAATCGGCCGTTGACGGCTTGCGGACCGCCGCAACCATTGGCTGGGATTATGCCGAAAATACCATCCGATCACTGGCCAGCAGCGGCGTCCATTATGCATACAAGGCGCTTAAAAGTGCCGAGAACTTCTTCCGGCAGGTCGGCAGTTGGATCGAGGTCAAGATGAACCCCACCAGATGGTAATGATGGCCATCCCCGCCCATCTGATGGTCCGCCTGGCCGACGGCCTGGCTGTGGGGCAGGCCGCCCGGTTCCTCCCCATCTCGTCCGGGTTCGGGTTCGAGCTGGGCTTGGACGGCGGCTGGGCGCGGGGTGTCGACATCTCGGTGCGGATCGAGCGCGAGGATGGTTCCCACCGGCTGCTGCGGGGGGCGCCACCGCTGGCGGCGGCCATCTGCCGGGCCTGGGAAGGCGCTGGCGATGACCTGGCCGGCCGGCTGGCCCCGGCGATCGACACGGTTTGGCTGGAATACGATGCCCCAGAGGCCGATCGACCCTGGACCCCCAGCCTCGCCTTCTGCCGCCTGACCCCGGCGTTCAACCGGCTGGGAACCGGCAAGGCGCTGGCGGTCGTGGCCCGGCTGCATGATCTGGCCGGATATGATTGGGACGCGGCGGCGGAGCGGAGGTTCCTGGCCCTGCGCGCGGCGGGCCCGTTGCGCCATATTGGCTTCCCCATTGGCCGGAAAAGCCGCGCCGTCCGGCTGTGCTTCTCCATCGGCATGGGTGATCCCGCCGCCGCCCTTGACCGGGCCGGCCTGAGGGGGCGCGGGCCGGATTCGCTTCGCGTCCTGCAGGGTCTGGCGCCCGACGGATGCGAGACGGTGCTGCACCTCGACATCGCGGGCGCCGACATCGGCCCGCGCACCGGCCTGGAGGTGATGCCGATCCGCCCCGGGGCCTGGAAGCCCTTGCTGGATGGCCTGGTGGCATGCGGCCTGTGCCGCGCCGACCAGGCGGCGCTGATCCGGGGCTGGCCCGGCGCGCCGGCCGGCCTCTGGAATCCGCTGGCCCCCCTGTCACGCCGCCTTCCAGACCCCGGCCGCTGGCCGGCCTGCTGGGAAAAGGCCGTCATCGTGCGCCGCGCCAGCCATGTGAAACTCGTCAGCGAACCAGGGGAAGCATTGACCGTGAAGGCGTATCTGTTCGCCGGCCTGCTTTGGAACCATTGGCGCGTGCGGGGTGCGGCATGAAGATCACCGAAACCGTCATCGACCATGTGCCCGTGGTCGCGCTGGAAGGACGCTTGGACAGCGCCACCGTCACCGCCTGCGCGGATCGGCTGCTGGCGCTGGCGAATGACGGGCGAGCCGCCCTGGTCCTCGACCTCGCCAGCGTGAGCCACGTCAGCGGCGCCGGCCTGCGCTGTCTTGTGCTGGTCGAGCGTTTCACCCGGTTCCGCCGCATCGCCTTCCGGGTCTGCGGCCTGCGCGACCTATGCGCGGAAATGGTGGCGCTGGGCGGCCTGACGGCGCAGTTCCATCCCCAGCCGGACGCGTGGGCGGCGGTGCGGAGCCTGGGTCGATGAAGGCCATCATCCCCGGCGCCTTCTTGCTGCTGACCGCCTGTTCCATCGGTGACGACTACGTTCGGCCGGACACGCCACAACCGACAGCCTGGAGAACCAGGCTGGATGCGGGGCCGGGCTGGCCCTCGACCGGCTGGTGGACACGCTTCAACACGTCATCGCTGGATGCTCTCATGGCGGCGGCCGAGGGTGCCAACCTGGACGTCGCCGCCGCCACCGCCCGCGTGCGCCAAGCCGATGACACGGTGCGCGCCACCGGCGCCAGCCTCTTGCCCTCGGTCAACGGTACCGCCGGCGCCAGCCGCGCCCGCTCCCCCTTCGGCGCGTCGGCCGGCACCGCCGTGTCCCAGGCGCCCGTGGCCAACAGCTTCAACCTCGGCCTCAGCATCAGCTATGACCTGGACCTGTGGGGCAAGAACCGCGCCGCCCAGGAAGCGGCGGCGGCGGCCGCGTTTCAGAGCCGCTTCGACCTGCGCAGTGTGCAGCTCAACATCCAAGCCAATGTCGCGGGCACGTTGTTCGACCTCATTGGCACCCAGGACCGCCTGGCCGTTGCCCGCGACGCCTTGGCGGGGGCGGAGCGCATCCTCACGGCCATCCGACGCCAACGGCAAGGCGGCATGGCCACCGCCTTGGATGAAACCCAGCAGGAAAGCCAAGTGGAAAGCCAACGTGCCGCCATTCCCCCCCTGGAGCGGCAACGGGAACAGGATCGTGATACCCTGGCCCTGCTGGTGGGACGCCTGGGGGAGGATGTGCCACTGCCCACCGGATCCCTGGCGGACATCGCGCTGCCCGTCATCATGCCGGGATTGCCCTCCGATCTGCTGGCCCGCCGGCCGGACGTGGGATCCGCCGAACAGCAGCTGGTTGCGGCCCATGCCGATATCACTGTGGCCAGGGCGCAGCTGTTTCCCGACATCACCCTGACGGGCTCGGCCGGATTCCAGAGCTTGGCGCTACGCTCCCTGGTCCATCACACCAGTCTGGTCGAATCCCTGGGCGCTTCGGTCGTGCAGGCCGTCTTCGATGGCGACCGGCTGGAAGCCCAGGTCGACTATGCCCGGGACAAGCGCGCCGAGATGCTGGCCGGTTATCGCAAGACGGTGCTGGCCGCCTTCCTGGACGTGGAAAACGCCTTGGTCGCCCTGCAAAAAAGCGCGGAGGAGAAACAGGCGCTGCAGGCCTATGCCGACAAGGCCGTCAAGGCCAACGAAATCTCGCAACGCCTGCTGCTGAACGGCACGATCGATATTGTGACGGTGCTGAACACCCAGCGCACCAGCTATAGCGCACGGGACGGGCTGGTCCAGGCCCGCTTGGCCCATCTGCAAGCCGTCCTGGGCCTCTACCGCGCCATGGGCGGAGGCTGGGACACTCCGGCGGCCGAGGATTGACCCAATTTAGCCTGCACCACGCGCCCTCGCACATTGGCTGCCAATATTTATCATCTTGCGAACCACGCTGGCGTGGTACGTCATGGTGACACACGCCGATCCACAAATCTGGCGCCCAAATAGCCAAAGCGATCAATCCCTTGGGTCTCGGTCGGCGCCCCCCCTACAGGGGACGCCACATCTCCAGCGTTTGGGCTGGATTTTGCGGGACGGTTACGGGGCAGTCCACCTCGCGGAACACGGCGAGGAGCCCGCCCGCCATGGCCACCATCATCCCCAGAGAGAATCGCGAAGGCCAGGTCATCGGCTACCAGGCCAAGGTCCGCCGCATCGGCCACAAGCCCGTCTCCAAGACCTTCGAGAAGAAAAAGGACGCCGAGCGCTGGGCCAAATCCGTCGAGAACCGACATGGATCGCCGCGTCTTCCTCGACCACAGCCAGGCCGACAGCACCACCCTGGGGGCCCTCCTCCGCCGCTACCGCGAAGAGGTCACGCCGGCCAAGCGGGGTGCCGTGCAGGAGGCCGGCCACCTCATCGTCGTCGAGGATGACGAAATCTGTCTGCGACGGCTCAGCGCCCTCTCCCCTCAGGATATCGCCAGCTACCGCGATCGTATGCTGGCCTGCGACTACGCGCCGGCCACCGTGGTGCGGCGGATCAACCTGATCGCCACGGCCATCGCCCATGGCCGGCGGGAATGGGGCATGCACCTCCCATCCAATCCCGCCGAAGCGAAGCTGACCGCCCGCCCCAAGGGATCCGACCGCAAGCGGGAACGGCGCCTGCAGCCCGCCAGGGTCGAGGTGACGCACCAACGTGATCCGGATACCGGCGCCGAGGCTGAGCTAAGCCACCACATCCCCGCCGAGGAGGAACGCCTGATGGCGGGACTGGCCGCCAGCAAGCACGGCGCCTGGCTGGTGCCCATGGCCAAGTTGGCGCTGGAAACGGCCGCGCGACAGGGGGAGATCTGTGCACTGGACTGGAGCGACATGGATCTAGCGAAACGCGTCATGACCATCCGCGGCCTGTCGGGCGACGGCTCCAAGAACGGTGAAATCCGCAAGGTGCCGCTGTCCACCGCGGCGGTGGACGCCCTCCGCTCCTTCCCCTCTTACGGAAACAAGAATGGGCCCGTGGTGGGAGAAGACCAGAGGCTGCTGAAAGTGACCTTTGGCCGCGTTGTTGACCGCGCCGGCATCGCGGACCTGACGTTCCACGACCTGCGCCACGAGGCCACCAGCCGGCTGGCCAAGATCTACACCAACCCACTGGAGCTGATGCGCGTCACTGGTCACAAGACGTTATCGATGCTGGCCAGGTATTATCACGCGGACGCCGAGGAACTGGCGCAACGGCTTGCTTGAGGCAGGCGCGCATGGCGCCGCTGCACAGCGAGGAAGGCAGTGAACCGGCGTTCGGCGGCCATGAACGGTTGTTCATGCGCTATGAACCGTCGTTCATCACCAGATTATAGGTCGCGCCACCGGCACAGGGTGTAGGGACGCATCCGCCGGATCGAACCTAGCAAGTCGTGAAAGAACCTTTGCTTCCCAGCCGGCACTGGCGGCGGCGACCCGCCGCTGGCACAGGTCCGCTCATGGGCGCGGTCGACTTAGAACGAACCGCAAATCCGCGAATCCCGGTTCAATTCCTGGCCTAGGTCTTTTGCTGTAAATCAGCGCGCATGTTGAGCGGCCCAAAGGTTGCGCAAAGCGGCGCATAATCCTGCGCAATTCGGCGCATAGACGCCCTGTACCTTCGCGAAATGGCGCAAACAAAGCTCCAGGATAACGCGTCACGCTACTTCGAGCGTCGGGGGCAAGGCCGGCCAGTCCAAGGCGCCCACGGCTTCTGTGGCTGGCCCAACCCTATTTTCCGACAGTTTGAGCGCGTCGCTGAACTGCGGTGCCATGACCCGCCTCGCGTCGAGGCGATTGGAATGTAATCAGCATGCAGATTGGCGGCCGATCGGCGCGGTATCCCTCTGATTTTATAGATGTCGATGGGTTCATTTGATCGCGCCGATTTACAGTCAACGGCTCTCGAGGCCAGGCCAATTATGAGGATCGAACTGCGCGGATCTCCATCTCGGCAGGAGGCGTCGTTACGAGGCCAGGTACGTTGAAGCAGACTGATCAGGGCTGGGCTGTCAAACCACCTGTGGACGGCACGCACCATGCGTCCACGCTGAGTGGAGCGTCTAGATCTGCGCAAAGCCACCATCTGCCTGGATGTCAGCGCCGGTGATGAAGCTGGCCGCGTCCGAAGCGAGGAAGGCGACGACCTGAGCGATCTCCTCTGCTTTGCCAACGCGGCCGAGCGGCACGTAGTTGGCCAGCGCCGCCAGATAGGAGTCGCCGGACACCCCGGCCGGAGCACCGCCCTTGAGACCTGACGTTTCGATAGGGCCTGGACTGACAACGTTCACGCGGATGGCGCGGGGCTTCAGATCGGCAACCCAGGTTCGCGCCAACGAGCGGATTGCGGCTTTGGTCGCGGCGTACACGCTGCCAGCGGGAAGCCCTTTTTGGGCGACCACGGACGACGTTAAGATCACGGACGCACCATCGCTAAGCAGGGGCAGAGCCTTCTGAACGGTGAAGATCGTGCCTTTCACGTTCACAGTGAGCAGCCGGTCAACTGCCTCCTCGGTGATGGCGCCGAGCGGCGCCTTTTCCAGGATCCCGGCGTTGGCAAACAATATGTCCAGCCGGCCTTCCTTAGAGCGAACGGTCTCGAAAAGCCGATCGAGATCCGACAAACGAGAAACGTCAGCTTGCACTGCTGTCGCGGCGCCATCGATCCCGGCGACGGCTTTGTCCAGTTCGGCTTGACGACGGCCGGTGATGAACACCGTTGCACCTTCGGCCGCCAAGCGCTTTGCCGTTGCTAAGCCGATGCCGCTGCTGCCACCAGTGACGACGGCGATTTTGTCTTTCAGCAGATCAGTCATATGAACACCTTGCTTCTGGGAAGGGGGGCGCCGCACTTCAGATCGTGAAGTCGCCGTCGACATTCAGGATGGCGCCATTGATGAAGCCGTCCTCCGGCCCGGCCACGAAAGAGATCATCGCGGCTATCTCCTTGGGGCTTGCCGTAGACCCGCCCCGGTGATGAGCGCGCTGCGATAGGGAACCGCTTTCACGGGACCACCGTCGGACTGGTGTTTGGAACGAGCGGTGGCTCGGGAGCTTCGTGTTCGACCAAGAACGGGTCGGCCTTAATAGCGAGTATCTCACCGAGCCACAGTGCATCGGAGAGGTGGTCGCGCCTGGGATGGCGAGTGTTGGGATGGATAAGGATGGCCAAGCCATGCCGATTCAGCATCAGCCAAGGCACGACACGGGCGAAGTCGTCCGGCGCGAAGGCGACCTGATACATCGGCCTCGCGTGCGGCCCGATCGGCTCGTCCCACCAGCGACCCATGACGACGGAAAAGCGCTCGGCAATCCGCTCGCGTAGGGTTTTGGCGATGTTGGCCTGCTCGGGCCCATCGAAGTAGATGTGAGCGTGATAACTCTGGACAGTGTCGATTGATACAATCGCCATTGAGGCGAAGCTCCCGCTGGGTACGGAGGACGCCGAGACCGTTATGGTCTCGAACATCCCTCCAATCTGGTGGAAGCGCTGGCGCGTCCGAAGACCGCGCCAGCTTCGTGAGGTCAGGCTACCGAGACCTTGGGTGCGTCGAACTCATTGATCTTGCCGCCGGTGTAGCCCGGGCGGGCACCTTCCAGGACGTTGTAGGGGAAAGCGACCGGCAGCGCGCTCACCTGATCGAGGCGAGCGATCTGCTCGGCCGACAAGGCGACCTTCGCGGCGGCCAGGTTGGAGTTGAGCTGCTCAATGGTGCGCGGGCCGATGATCGGCAGCGTGCCCTTCGAGGCTACCCAAGCTATGGCGACCTCGCCCGGGGCGGCACCCAGCTCCTTGGCGATTTCAATCAGCGTGTCGAGGATCGCCGTGCGCTGCGGCGAGTTCTCCTGCTGGAAGATGTTGCCGCCCATGGCCTCCTTGCGACCGGTCTCGCCCTGGCGATACTTGCCGGTGAGCAAGCCGCCGCCGAGCGGTGACCAGGTGACCATGCCGAGGCCGAGCGACTGGCCGGCAGCGAGCAGTTCCGGCTCGCTCGTGCGGGCGACCAGGCTGTGCTCGAACTGGAGGGCGGTGATCGGAGCCGCACCCCGCAGTTCAGCGATCGTCACAGCGCGCGACGCGCGCCAAGCCGGAAAGTTCGACAGGCCGGCGTATAAGACTTTGCCCTGGCGAACGAGATCGTCGAAGCCGCGCACGATCTCTTCGGCCGGTGTGACGCCATCGGACATGTGGATGAACAGGATATCGATGTAGTCGGTCTTGAGGCGCTTCAGGCTGTCCTCGACGGAGACGACCATCGCCTTGCGGCTGTTGCCAGTGACGAGGATGCCGCCCTTTGCGCCGGCCGGCATCGTGTACTTGGTAGCGACCACAAAGTCGTCGCGGCGGCCGGTCAGCGCATCGCCGATGATCTCTTCCGATTGACCGCCCTGGTAGACGCCGGCCGTGTCGATGAAGTTACCGCCGGCATCGGCATAGGCATCGATGATACGGCGCGATTCGTCGCGCTCTTGGCCGTAGCCCCAGCCCGTACCGAACATGCCGGTACCGAGCACCAACTCGGAGACCCTCAGACCGGTGTGCTGGCCGAAAAGTTTGTAACGCATTGCCTATATCTCCGCTGTTGCCATATTAATAGCGTTCGCTATGAAAACGCTGCCCGCTGTCTAATTGACTTTGATAGAGCACGCAACTAAAAAATCTCAGTGCCGCGTACCGCGCAAAACCGCCGGGCCGCGAGGAGATCAAGCCCGGAACTCACCACGCCGCAGCTCCTCAGCCTTTCTCCGGAGCTTAGCCGTGGTGTGTTGCGCATCCCCGCTTCGCTTCGAGTGGGATGGCAAGGGAGACAAAGGCCCGGCGTTTAAAATTCAATTGATTTTAATACCGAACGCAATCAAATTGAAGCTGCTTGGATCAGGAGACTGGAGATGCGTGTGTCGAAGGAGAAGGCGGCCGAGAACCGGGTCGCACTCCTTGAAGCGGCGAGCCGGCTAATTCGTGAGCGCGGCATAGACGGCGTTGGCGTGGCGGAAATCGCGAAGGAGGCGGGCCTGACCCAGGGGGCGCTCTATGCGCACTTCTCTTCGAAAGAGGAGTTGGTGGCCGAAGCCTTCTCACATGGCTTCGCGGGCAACATGGCCGAGACTAGGGTTTGGGCCGGTGACCGACGCCCGCCGTTCGAGGAATATCTCGACGGATTGCTCTCGACATATATGCGCGACCGATTGGGAACGGGCTGCCCGATGGCGGCCTCCGCCAGTGAAGTCGGGCGACAGGGTTGCTCGGTTAGCGCCAGCTTCACACGCGCATTCAACGAGCAGTTCGCGCTTCTTGAAGACTCTCTTGAAGGCTCAATCCCCGCGGCTCAGCGGCGGCGCCTTGCCATTGCAGCCGTCGCCGCTGAAATAGGCGCGATCGCCGTGTCACGAGCGATCGCAAAGACGGATCCCGCGCAAGCGGACGAGGTGCTGCGAGCCGTACGAGAAACGCTGGGTGCGGCTCACAAGGTAGAAAAAGCCGGACTGGATAGACTGTTTGGGCCGCCGAACCGTGAACAGAGTTAGTGTGTAGTCGGCGCGCGGGGTGGACGCTGACCGGCATAGCAACTGTATGATTTATTGACATCCCTGGCCGAGTCCGGCGATGCGCCGCCTATTGGCGCTCAACTCGGTGCTGCGCCGCGACCATCTCACCTGAACCATGCCCAGCCTGCCTAGCCGGAAGAAATCCAGCTGGGCAGGCTGGTGCTCGATCAGAACTGCGACAGGCCTCCATCGACCACAAGTTCGGTGCCCGTGACGTAGGCGCTGTCTGCGCTCGCCAGGAAAAGCGCCGCACGGGCGATCTCATCGGCCTCGCCGAAGCGCTGGAGCGGCACCTGACGTTCGCCCCCCTTCGCGAATTCCTTCAACTCCTGCTGGCTCAGCCCGAGCTTGCCGGCGAACGGCGTGCTGATCGGGCCGGGGCGTACGTCCCGCTGAGCTGGTCACGTAGACGCCGGCGTGGGCGAGCCTCCAAGACTGGTCTCGTCCTCAATCACACCCGGGCCAGGTATCGTCTCCGCACGCCCCGTATAAGCTGTAAAAGCAACATCACCTTCAACGGGAAAAGACAGGACAAAAGCCACACTCTCACCGGCGCCTTCGGACCGCAATTCGCCCGCCAACTGGCCGGCAATCGCCTGCAGCAATCGCAGTCCGAATCCTCCCGCCCCTTTGCCCATCGTCCCGGTCGGCAGACTGCCCGCGTTTGCCACGGTCAGGGTACAGCGACACCCTTCCGCCTTCAGCGTGACCTTGATGCCACCGTTCGCTTGCCCATGCTTCAGGGCATTGGTCAGCATTTCGTTGGCGGCGAGGGCCAGCGGCATGGCTTGGCCGACCGGCAGCAGGATAGGGGCGACGTCCAGTTCCATCCGCTCCGGCGTCACCATCATGGCGTCCGCCAGATCACGGCATTGGGCATGAAGAAAGTCCGCCACGTTCACGGTGGTCCCATCCGGCGACCGATGGAGACGCTGATAGGCCATGGCCATGGACCTGACCCGCCCGGCCGCTTCGGTCAGGGTCTGTCGGGCATCCGTGTCGGTCAAGGTCCGCGCCGGCCGATCGATCAAGGTTCCCAGAATTTGCAGGTTGTTCATCATGCGATGCGACAGCTCGCTGTGAAGCATGTCCTTGCGGGCGATCGCCTGCTCCAGGTGTTCGGCCATTTCATTGAACACCGTGGCCAGCCCGGCGAACTCGCCTCGGCCCACCACTCTAGCGCGAGTGGAAAGATTTCCCGCGCGCCAAGCCTTGGCGGCCGCAGCCAGCGTGTCGATGGGACGCCGCACAAGATGGGTCCCCATAAGCCATGCCACCAGCATGGCCGCCGCAAAACCCAAACCATTGATGAGCGACGATCGCAACGTCGCGCGGTTCAAGGCGGCGTAGATGGCGTCCCGGCCCTCGGCGACACCGATGTAGAAGCCTTCCGGCCCCAGAGTGGAGGGGACATATCCCACCAGCCGGGGAACGCCGTCCATCGTCTTGGTCGTCTCCAGCACGCCCCGCTGATTGGACCATTGGATCTCCTCGATGCTGGATTTCGCAGAGGTTCCGCGGAATTTCTCATTGCCGGGCAGACGCACCACCACGGTGCCCGTCCGGTCCGCCAGCGTCAAAGTGTGATCGGTCGTCCATTCTCCGGTCGCGGAAAAATGCCTGGCGAGCCAGTCCGCATTCAGGGAGATGAGCATCACCCCCACCAAGTTTCCATCACGGCCAGCATAAGGTAAGGCAAGTTGGACAGACGGCTTTCCCGTAACCCGGCCGGTAACCAATTCGCCGACGGAAAACCGGCCCGTCTTGATGGCCTGATTGAAATAGGAACGGTCCGCGACGTTTAGGAGGCGGCCAGCGGAACCTTCAAGGCCCGAGCACCAGACTTGGCCTGTGAGGTCCGCCACGACGATATTGTCATAGCCTGCGTGCACCCTCATCGCCTGCCGCGCCATTGCACCGCAGTCGACAATGTCATGGTCCTGGACCTGAGGGAGGCTTGTCAACATAGCCAGGACTTGACGGCCACCGTCGAATATCGCGGCAAGATCGGTCGCCACCAAATCGGCCTGTCGCGAGACACCCAAACGCGCCTCGTCCGTCCGGGCGTGGCGCAATGCGGTCTCATTGTATATTTCGGCCGTAATAGCCGGCAATGCCGCCACGGCGGCTAGGATAAGAAGACAACTCGTAAGTGACATGGGTGGTCTGCCCCTTAAGGAGCGGCATGATGTCACTATTATCCCAAGCCGCATCAAATATTCTGGCTTAAGCCATGGAGGCATAACCCCGTAGTCCTCAGGGGCACTTTGCTCTCCCGAAGGCGAAGTTTGCGTCCCCCTGCAGATGGCTGCCTTCCCGCCCACCAGATTGCTCAAATGGGCCAGCGTGTAAATCGGCGAGATCAAATGACCCCGCCGACTTCAGTAGAATCAAACAGATACCGCGCCGATCGGCATCCAAACTTCACGCCAATTAACACGTGACTGCGGTGACGAGCCACCTCACCTCGGACAAACATCCGGCCTTACACCGGATGTCGGTCGGGCGCGCCGCTGACGCACGCGGCTGCGCGAGGGACCGCGTGCGTCAGCGCGAACCTGCTCCTCAGGATCTTTGCGCAATCGAGGACGACGAACGGGCCATGGGCCCGCCTCATGCTGTTTTCCGTGCAGTCGATACGTCTCGGTCTTCCGCGACCTCACGCTCAAGCGCGAGAAGCGCCTGCTCGACCTCCTCGGTCGCATGATCGATCAGGTATTTGCTCCAGGCCCAATTGATTAGGATTAAGCGCTTGGCGTCAAGCGACAGCGTGCGATCGTGGACCACATCCAGTGGAGACCCCCAGGCTTCGGAGCCCGAAGGGTTGTTGCCGTTTGCGGCGCCATCGATCGCGTGCCCATAGCTGTCCTGAAGGCCTTTCAGGCCAAGCTTCTTCAGCGTCGCGTCGGAGAAGGCACGCGCTGAAGGCGTCGCACATCGCTTGCGATCCGCCGCGCCGCCGGCGGATTGAACCGTGTAGCGGAGACCCTGCCGCTCGGCGTACCGAATGGCCGCCTCCCGCGTCGGGAAGTTGAGCTCGACCTGGGTCAGTGTATCGTCGCCGCCCGTCCAACCCATCAACGGCTCGATGCCGGGCGCTGTGCGCCGCTCGAACGTCAGCCGCCAGCCCCGCGTCCGGGCCCCACCGGACGTCATGACCGACCGGGATGGCTTGTAGATCCGGGCGACCGCATCGTCCGGAAACCACGAGCGCCCCATTGTAAACGGCGCGCATTGGCTGTCGTTGGAGGGCCATGACGCGGTTACGTAAGTCGTTCCTCTTTTCTCTGCCTGCCTGATAGGTTCCTGCATCATCGTTCACCCCTCCCCGATTGGCGAAGGACGCGGGCCGGCGGCACCTGACGCGGCCGCCGGCCCGACTCATCAGCTCTTGATCGCGATGCGCTTCACTTGCGACTGCGCCTTCGCGCTCTTGGGAAGCACGATGTTCAGTACGCCGTTCTTGAAACGCGCGTCGATCTTGTCTTCCTCGACCTCGACCCCAAGCGGGACGCGGCGCTCGAAGTGGCCGTAGAAGCGCTCAGAGAACTGCTTGTCCTCCGTTTCGGAGCGCTTCTCGCCCTTCAGCGTTAGCACGCCGTCGTTGAGCAGCACTTCGATGTCCTTTTCCTCCAGGCCGGGAATCTCGGCCGTCACCTTGATCTCCTTGTCGGTCTCAGAGATCTCGACGCTCGGCCAAGCCCCGTTGAAGGTCGACAGCGAGCCGAACGTCGGCAGACGTCGGTCAAAGCCACGGAAGACGTCGTCGAATAGCCGGTTCACCTCGCGATGCAGCGAGAGGAAGTGGTTGCGATCGTCGTCTCTGAAGGCCGCGGGGACCTGATTGCTGGAGCGGCCCCATGGGATCAGATCACGGACACTCATGGTTACCTCCTTTCTGTTCTTGACAGGTTGCAAAGCCATCCCACCGGCACCGGCATGCCGGCCGGCGCCTTGCGGAAATCGCTCACGGGATTGCCTTTAGGCGGCCAGCTTCTTCGCCTCGATCCGCTGGGTCTCGACCTTCGGCAGCGCTTCGCCCGAGGCGATGGCGATGCGGCGCGGCTTCATCTCTTCGGGAAGCTCGCGCTTCAGGTCGATGGTCAGCACCCCGTTCACCAGGCTCGCGCCCACGACCTTTACGTGATCGGCAAGCTCGAAACGGCGCTGGAAGGCGCGGGCGGCAATACCTCGGTGCAGGTACTCGCCATTCTCCCCGCCTTCATCGGACTTCCGCCCCGCAACCATCAGCATGTCCTGCTCCTGCGTGATGGTCAGGTCGTTCTCCGTGAATCCGGCCACCGCCATGTTGACGCGGTAGTCGTCCTCACCGAGCTTGACGATGTCGTAGGATGGCCAGTTGTCGATCGGCGCAAGGCGGCTCGTGTATTCGAGCGCGTCCAGCATCCGGTCGAAGCCGACGCTCGATCGGAACAGTGGAGCAAAGTCGAAAGTGGTTCTCATAGCCATATCCTCCATTGAGCAACGTGGATACGAGTTATCTCCAGTCGCCAGGCGTTTCGCACCCGCTCAACCGGCCGGCCCCTTCTGGCGACCAGCGTTTTCGATTTAGGTCAGCCAATGTAGCGCTTCAAGAGGCCCCTGGCCTTCAGGCCTGATCAAGGGACGATGGATGGGGTGAGTTCGCTTTGGCTCTTGTACCGGCCGCCAACCCGCAGCCAGGACGCACGTCAGATTGTTCCACCCCATCACCCTGATCCCATGCTGGGATAGCCAAGGGCGACGCCATCTTGGTTGCCATCCCATACATCGTCCAACGTCGTCAGCGACTCTACCTGCGCGTCCGTCAACCCGCCGAAGCGAAGCTGACCGCTCGCCCCAAGGGTGCCGATCGTAAGCGCGAGCGGCGCCTGCAGCCCGCCAGGGTCGAGGTGACGCACCAACGCGATCCGGATACCGGCGCTGAGGCTGAGCTAAGCCACCACATCCCCGCCGAGGAGGAACGCCTGATGGCGGGACTGGCCGCCAGCAAGCACGGAGCCTGGCTGGTGCCCATGGCCCAGCTGGCGCTGGAAACGGCCGCGCGACAGGGGGAAATCTGCGCACTGGATTGGGCCGACGTGGACCTGGCGAAGCGCGTCATGACCATTCGCGGCCTGTCGGGCGACGGCTCCAAGAACGGCGAAATCCGCAAGGTGCCGCTGTCCACCGCGGCGGTGGACGCCCTCCGCTCCTTCCCCTCTTACGGAAACAAGAATGGACCCGTGGTGGGAGAAGACCAGAGGCTGCTGAAAGTGACCTTTGGCCGCGTTGTTGACCGCGCCGGCATCGCGGACCTGACGTTCCACGACCTGCGCCACGAGGCCACCAGCCGGCTGGCCAAGATCTACACCAACCCACTGGAGCTGATGCGCGTCACTGGTCACAAGACGTTATCGATGCTGGCCAGGTATTATCACGCGGACGCCGAGGAACTGGCGCAACGGCTGGCTTAGGCAGGCGCGCATGGCGCTGTCGTGCCGCTAAGGGACAGTGAACCTGCGTTCGACAGCCGTGAACGGCTGTTCTGGGCTGTGAACCACCGTTCATCATCAGATTTATGGGCCACGACCCGACGCATGGTGTAGGGGCGCATCCTCCAGGCCTGCTTCAGTGCCGATCCGCGGCAGACGGCGTCATCCTGGATGTCCGGCCATGAAGTTCAGGATCAGGCGCGCGATCTCGTCCGTCTGTTCGTCGAGCGCGAAGTGCCCGGCATCCAGCAGGTGGATCTCCGCGTCGGGAAGGTCTTTCTTGAACGCCGTGGCACCCGGCGCGATGAACGACGGATCGTTGGCGCCCCACGCGACGAGGGTCGGAGGCTTATGCTCGCGGAGCCATGCCTGCCACTGCGGGTAGGCCGCAACGTTGGTCCGATAATCGTAGAGCAATGCCGATTGGATTTCGCGCTGGCCAGGCTTTGAGAGGTGCGTGAACTCGTCCGTCCAGGTATCCGGATTGTAGCGCTCCGGATGGGTGCTCCCCGCTGTGTGACGCTGCTCCGTCGCCTCGAACGACAGGAAGGCGTCAACCACCTCCGGATGGCCTTCAGGGTCGGCCCAATATTGGGCAATCTTGGACCATTTCGTGCCCAGCCCTTCCTGATAGGCATTGCCGTTCTGGGTGATCAGCGCCTGCAGCCGCTCCGGATGCGCCACCATCATCCGGAATCCCACCGGAGCACCGTAGTCGTGGATGTAGAGGCTGTAGCGGTTGATCGCCAGGCTTGTCAGAAGGTCATTCATCACCCCGGCGAGGTGGTCAAACGTGTAGGCGTAAGCCGACGCCGCTGGCGCATCGCTTTGCCCGAAGCCCGGAAAATCAGGCGCGATCACGTGATAACGAGGGGCCAGCAGAGGGATCAGCGTGTCGAACTCGCGAGACGACGACGGAAAGCCGTGCAGCAGCACGATCGTCGGCGCATTCCTCGGCCCGGCTTCACGATAAAAGATTCCGACGCCGTCAACCTTCACACGGTGATAGCTGGTGGTCGACGCCGTCAATTCCAGCGGTGCCGCGGACGCTGCCGCGGCCATGGTCAGCGTTGCGACGGCAACGGCCGCGGCCCTCAACAGGCGGGCTTTGATGTGAACGAATAATATTCTGGTCATTGTGAACCTCCATGCGACGCATGTTTGGGTCATCGCCGGCGCTCTGGAACCTGAGCGCCCGAGCCAGCGCCATGCCGTTTCAGCGGTTTCAGACGACTTTCGTCTCGCCACCATCGACCCGCAGCGCCGTCCCGGTCATCCAATGGCTTTCCGGCGCGAACAGGAAGGCGACGGCGTTGGCGATATCGTCAGGCTCGCCGTAACGGGCGATGCCCATTTCGGCAGCGAATTTTTCAGTCGCCGCCTCAAGCGGCAGCCCATGCCTGTCGGCGTAACCTCGCAACATGGTCTGCCGGCGGCCGGTCATCACCGAACCCGGCAGGATCGAGTTCACCTGGACGCCATCCTTGATCCCGCTGTCGGCAAAAGCCTTGGCGAGTGCCACGATCGCCGCGTTGATGGTGCCGACCGCCGCAAGCGATGCCTTCGGGGTATAGGCCGATGTGCCCGAGGTGATCGCCACCGAACCCCGCGACGCTTTCAGCGCATCCCACGCCGAGAGAGTCAGGCGACGGGCGGAGTGGAACTTCAGCGCAAGGCCGTCGTCCCACTGTTCGTCGGTCAGAGCGAAGAGGTCCGCCTGGGCAACCGCCCCGGCGATGCAGGCCAACGCATCGATGCGACCGAAGCGCTCAAGCGTGGCCCGGATGACCGACGCACAAGCCTCCGGTGTCCGCAGATCCCGTGAGAGCGCCAGGGGCTCGGCACCCGCCGAGCGAACGATGTCGGCGGTCTCGGCCAGAGTATCGGCCGACCGCGCGACGATGGCGACCGCCTCGAAATCCCGCGCGAGACGGATGGCCGTGGCGCGACCGATGCCCCGGCTCGCGCCCGTGACGATCGCAACGCGGCTCATGACCGAGCCCCTTCCACCGCAAGCGTGTCGATATACTGGCGGAACCGGACGATCAGCCCGTCCCGGACGGTCCACACGTGGGCATAGCGGGCCCGAGCTTCCTTGCCGGTCGTTCCATGGACGCCGGTGAAGTCGCCGAGCGAGACGACGGTGTCGCCATCGACGATGAACTCCGTCGAAACCAGGGAATGCCGCGGCTATTCGGCCACGAGCGGCTTGATGATGCCGTCAACGACACCGACCACGCCGGGGCCCGTGACCTTGTAGTGCCACATGGTGATCCACTCGATGGTCGGAGCGATCAGGTCGATAACACCGGCGATATCGCCGGCGCCGAGCTTTTCGTAGAAGCTGCGAATGGTTTCAGCGGGGTTTTTCATGTCAGTCTCCTGGTGCCGGCCGTAGTGTTGCCGGCTGTTGAGCAAGCCTCGGGCGTCACCGCGGCGACGCCCGGGGTGGGGTCGCGGCTTCAACCGACGTGCTTGACGAGGAATTCGCGCATTGCCGCGCCGATCTCGGCGGCGTGGGTCTCCAGGGCAAAGTGTCCGCTGTCGACGAACCGGACATCGGCCGAGGGGACGTCGCGCTTGAAGGCCTCGGCGCCGGGCGGAATGAAGAACGGGTCGTTCTTGCCCCAGACCGCGAGGACCGGCGGTTGATGCGTGCGCAGATAGGCCTGGATGGTGTCGTACAGCGCGACGTTCCACTGGTAATCGAGGAGCAGGTCGAGCTGGATCTCGTCGTTGCCCGGGCGCGCCAAGTAGAAGTCGTCGAGGTTACGGCCATCCGGCGAGACCAGGCTCGGGTCGGCGACACCGTGCGTATACTGGAACAGGGTCGTTTGCGGCGCAAGGAAGCCACGCAGGGCATCGCGATTGGCTGGGGTCGGATCTTTCCAGTAGGCCTGGATCGGCGCGAAGGCTTCCGACACGCCTTCCAGATACGTGTTGCCGTTCTGCGTGATGATCGCGGTGATGCGCTCGGGGTGCTCGACCGCCAGCCGGAAACCCACCGGCGCGCCATAGTCGAAGACGTAGATCGCGAACTTGGCGAGGCCGATCACCTCGGTGAAACGGCCGATGACCTTGGCGAGGTTCTGGAAGGTGTAATCGAATTTGTCGCGTGACGGCTGCTCCGTCTGCCCGAAACCCGGCAGATCCGGCGCAACGACATGGTATTGGCCGGCGAGCTCCGGGATCAAATCCCTGAACATGTGGCTGGCGCTGGGGAAGCCGTGCAGAAGCAGAACCGTCGGCCGGGTCGCATCGCCGGCTTCCCGGTAAAAGACCTTGAGGCCGTCCACGTCGGTGGTTTTGAATTGAACAGTCATCGCACTTCTCCTTGTTCGAGGGCGTGAGCCAGGGTTCGCCGACGCGCGTCAGCGCCGGCGGTGTTGAATTTCAAATGATTGAGCGGTCAGGTCGGCCGGCGAATGCCGACCTTGGGGAAGTCGATTTCCGTCTTCAGGGCTTCATTGATGAAGTTGGTGAAGACGTTGAGAGCGACATGCGCGACGATTTCGACGATCTCCGCATCCGAGTATCCCGCCCGCTTCACGTCATCGACATCGCGCTCGGTGACATGCCCGCGCTCGCGCGCCAGCTTCTTTGCAAAGCGCAGAGCCGCATCCACCGTGATGTCGTTCGACGCGCCGTTCCTGTTCGCCGTGATCTCGGCATCATCCAGAACCCCAGCCTTGCGGGTCCGGTAGGTTTGCGCCGAAAGGCAATAGTCACAACCATTCACCTCAGCCACCGTTAGCGCGATACGCTCGGCGACCAGGCCATCCAGCGCACCGCCCTGAAGCGTGGCCTGGAAGCCCAGCACGGCCTCAAGCGCCGCCGGGCTGTTGGAAACCACCCGGTGGAAATTCGGTATCGCCCCAAGCCGCTGATCCACCTCGGCGAGCAGTGGCCGCGACCGTTCGGGCGCTTCCTCCACGCTGGGAGTCGGTATCCGCGCCATGGGCTCTGCCTCCTGATCAACTCGGCCGTGACCGGCCTCCGGCAGCAGAATTACCGCCTTCCACATTCCTCCAGTAGACAGTAGGTTTGGAACCCAGGCTTCCGTTATGTGAGAGGATTGATGGATCGGTTCGAGGCAATGCGTACCCTGGTGGCCGCCGTGGATGGCGGCAGTCTTTCGGCCGCGTCGCGGACCCTGAACCTTCCCCTGCCCACTGTCAGCCGGCGGGTCTCGGACCTGGAGACCATGCTCGGATCGCAACTGGTGGTGCGCACAAGCCGAAAGCTGCTTCTAACCGAAGCCGGATCGGCCTATGTCGCCTCGGCCCGGCGCGTCCTGGAAGAACTGGCCGAGGCCGAACGGGCCGCGTCGGGCGAATACCGGGCGCCCCGAGGCGAACTGCTGGTCACCGCCCCGATCATGTTCGGCAAGATGCACGTCGCGCCGATCATTCACGACTTCCTCAGCGCCTATCCGGAGGTGACCGTCAGGCTGGCGCTGACGGACGGCGTCGTCGATCTGATCGAATCACACGTCGACGTCGCCGTGCGGCTGGGCAACCTTCCCGACAGCACGCTGGTGGCCAAACGCGTGGGCGAAGTCCGCTGGATAACCTGCGCCAGCCCGGACTACATCGCCCGCTGTGGCGCCCCCTCGTCTCCGGAAGAGCTGAGCACTCACGCATGCATCGCCTATGAGGGGCTGAAGCTTTGGCGAGACTGGACCTTCGCGGGCCCGCGCGGCGAGCAGACCACGATCATCCGCCCGCGCTACTCGGTGAACACGGCAGACGCCATCATCGCGGGAGCGGCCGCCGGCATCGGCATCGCCTATATCATCTCCTACCAAGCGGCTGACAGCGTTCGCGACGGTGTTCTCGTACCGGTTCTCTCCGAATGGGCGCCGCCACCCTTTCCCGTGCAGATCGTGTATGCGCCGCGTCCGCATCAGCCGCTGAAGCTCAAGGCGTTCCTCGACTTCGTCGCGCCACGCCTGCAGCAGCGTCTACGAACCGTCGGACAGGTGTTCGAAGCGGAACAGGCGCGGGTCGAGGTTCCGGTTTAAGCAACAAACGACGATCCGGGAGCCCGCCCAGCGAAGGGCAGGCGGCCGAGCGCTGGTGTGCGCTCGGCCAGACGGCGCATCAGGCTGCCTTGGTTCGCAGCGGCGGGAACGCCGCGTCGATCTCGGTCTTGAAGGTGTTGTTGAAGATGTTGGTGATGAAGCTGAAGGCGGTCTCGGCGACGATGTCGACGATCTCGGCTTCGCTGAAGCCGGCGGCACGAACCGCCTCGACATCGGCGTCCTCGATGTGACCACGACCCTTGGCGACCTTGTAGGCGAACTGCAGCGCGGCGTCGGCCTTCGGATCGGTCGAGTGACCGTCGCGGTTCAGTTCCATGTCTTCCGCGCTCAGGCCCTGCAGCTTGGCGCCGAGATAGGTGTGCGCCGACAGGCAGTAGTTGCAGCCGTTGACCTCGGCGGTCATGACGTGGATGCGTTCGCGGGTCTTGTGACCGAGGCTCTTGCCGAGCGCCGCATGCATATCGGCGATCGCCTTGAGGGCGTCCGGGGACTGCGAGATCATGGCGAAGAAGTTCGGAACCAAGCCGATTACCTTCACATAGTTCTGAAGGATCGGCTGAGACTTCGCGGGGGCTTCTTCCAGGGTGGGGATTGCAATACGGGCCATTTCGTTTCTCCTCTATTTCCGAGCCGCTGCGGCGTCGGTGAGGAGAATGTGCGACATTGCATTAAACAGAATAATTACCTGAATTCGAGAGCATGACTTCCATCCAGCGCAAGGTTGGACCGCCAAGCCCCACCGACGCCACCGGCCGCCTCACTTCAGCTTCGACAGGACCGAGCGCAGCCGGCTGGCCGCGAAATCCAGGAATACCCGCATTTTCAGCGGCAGGAGCCCGTGGGCGGCATGGACGAGATGAACCGGAACGGGGTCCACATCAAAGTCCTGCAGCACCTGCACCAGCGTGCCGGCGCGGAGCGCGTCGGCGCAGTGATAGCGGAACACGCGGGTCAGGCCGGTGCGGCGCAGCGCTGCCTGGATCGCCGCCTCGGCCCCCGTCACGGACAGCCGAGGGGCGATGTTGACTTCGAACCTCCGCTTCGTTTCCGGCTCCTGAAACGACCAGGTGGTTGTCGAAGGACCGGCAAACACGACGCAGGGAAGCGTTTCGAGGTCCTTTGGATGCTTTGGAAGACCGTGGGCCGCGAGGAGATCGGGCGATGCGCAGACGAGCGTGTCCATGGAACCGACCCGGGTCGCGATCATGCCGCTGTCCGGAAGCGCGCCGAGCCGAACCGCCATATCGACGTGATCGTCATAGAGGTGAAGGTTCTGGTCCGACAGCAGCAGCCGGACATTGATTTCCGGATATGCGGCCAGGAAGTCGGTCACGATCGGAAGGATGTACATCTGCCCGAACAGCATCGGCGCCGTAAGGACAAGCTCTCCGCGGGGCGTTGTATACTCGCCCGATGCGGCACGCTCGACCTCGTCTATATCCTCCATGATACGCCTGATGCCGTTGACATAGCTCTCGCCCGCGGCGGTGAGCGTCAGCTTTCGGGTGGAGCGCTGCAGCAGCTTCGTTCCGAGATAGGTTTCCAGCTCGCTGATTTTTCGGCTCACGGTCGGCAGCGGCATGTTCAGCGCCTTCGCGGCGGCTGTCAGGCTGCCTTTCTCGACCGTGAGCAAGACGATCGTCATCGCCTCCAATCTGTCCATCGCTTCTTCCGCCCACTGAAAACCGATAGCCCTTGAGGCGCAACTTATGCCTTTGGGCGTAACGTCGCAATTAACGGGCGAGCACATTCCTTCCGGCTTTCGGCGGGAGATGCCCACAATCTTGCGTCCCTTCTTTCACTTCGCGGAAGTGAGACTGTCGAAATCATCCCCTTATGCTTCGCATTCCAATGGGGAATTCTGACCGGAACAACGCAATTGCGACCCGGATGAAGCAAAAGATCGTGTCCCACGAAACCCACTATCGCACCTCCGCCAATGAAAATATGAAGCTGGAAAACCACCTGTGCTTCGCCCTCTATGCGGCACTTCATTCCTACAATAAGATATACAAGCTTCATCTGGACCCTTTGGAGCTGACCTATCCGCAGTACCTGGTGATGCTGGTGCTCTGGGAGCGTGACGATCTGACCGTCAAGGAGTTGGGGCGCCGACTGCGGCTCGATTCCGGCACCCTGACCCCGCTGCTCAAAAGGCTCGAAGCGGCCGGACGTCTCCGGCGCACGCGCGATCCGGAAAATGAACGCCAGGTGCGCATCACATTGACTGGCGAAGGACACGCCCTGAAAAGCTCCGCAGCGGCCGTCCAGGCGGAGATCAATCTCGCCACCGGGCTTGGGGAGCAGCGCCTCGAAGATCTGCGGGTCGATCTTAACAATCTCCGGCTCAGCCTCGAGGCGGGACATCGCCGGAAAGCAACCTCAAAGAGCTGATTAATGTGAACCGGCGCCCAAAGCGAGCCCCGAGCTCAACAGCCTGACAAATCCGCAGAAAGCGTATTGAGAGCGGGACCCCGACCAGCGCTGATCAGAGCCCTATTCATTTGTCATTTTCCTGAACTGTTTCAGTACGCTGCCTCGCTTTTCACAAGAAGGCCACTTCGACGCCAGTTCACAGCGAACGCCAGAACCGGCGCCACATGCTGGGTCTCAGTTATAGCAATTGCCGCCGCCAATAGCTCTCTATCGATAGATAGATGTTGACAGAGTCGATGTCCGTGCGCTTATCTGTGCTTCGTAAATCTATCGGTAGATAGATGCGACAGACACCAGCGAGGCCATCATGTCCGACTTAGTCACCCACCACGCCACCGATTTCGTCACCCAGCAGCAATCCCCCAAGCCTTCCGCCACCAAGCCAGGCGCCAAAGCCTGGGTCGCTTCCATGATCGCCCTTGGCGTCGTCGCCGGCGCCGTCATCGCCGGGCCCCAGCTCATGGCATCTCCCACCCTGCCGGCCGGCACCGCCTCGCCCCCCAGCGTCGCCGTCAGCCTGCCCCTGCAGCGCGACGTCGATGGCCGCCTGGAACTCCTGGGACAGTTCTCCGCCGTGCAAAAGGTCGAACTCCGCGCCCAGGTCGGCGGCACCCTCACCCAGATCGGCTTCAAGGACGGCGACATCGTCCACAAAGGCGACCTGCTGTTCCAGATCGACCCCGCCCCCTACCAAATCAGGCTCAGCCAAGCCGAGGCCGCCCTCGCCAGCGCCCACTCCCGCCTGGAACTCGCCAACCGCGAACTCACCCGCGCCGACGCCCTGCAGAAGACCGGCGCCGGATCCGTCCAAAGCACCGACCAGAAGAACGCGGAGCAGCGCGCCGCCCAGGCCGCCGTCGACGCCGCCCAGGCCGCCATCCGCGATGCCCAGTTCGACCTGGATCACACCCGCGTCACCGCCCCCTTCACCGGACGCGTCGGCACCCACCTCATCTCCGTCGGCAACCTGGTCGCCGGCAGCCGCGCCGCAACCAGCCCCACCACCCTGCTCGCCACCATCGTCTCCACCGACACCCTCTACCTGAACTTCGACATGAGCGAAGCCGACTACATGCGCTTCCTGCGGGAGCGCCAGGCCCAGGGCGGCGTCCTCGCCAACAAGGTCGCGGTCGCCCTGGCCGATGAGACCGCCTTCAACCATCAGGGCACGCTCGACTTCGTCGACAACAGCCTGGACCGCTCCAGCGGCACCATCCATCTCCGTGCCACCGTTCCCGACACGGACGGACTGCTCACCCCCGGCGGCTTCGCCCGCGTTCGCGTCCAACTCGCACCGCCCGCCCCCGCCCTGCTCGTCCCAGACGCCTCCGTCCTGCCCGACCAGTCCGACCACGTCGTCCTCACCGTCGGCCCCGACAACGTCGTGACCCCCAAACAGGTCACGCTGGGCGACCTCCGCGACGGCCTCCGCGTCATCCGCTCAGGCCTCAGCCCCAGCGACCGCGTCATCGTCGGCGGCATCCCCACCGTCCGGCCAGGCACCACCGTCGCCCCACAGGCCCAAGCCGTCAAAACCGCAACCAACTAAACCCGGGGCTCTTCCCTCAGGAGGTGAGTCATGGATAAGCGCCTGCTTGTCTTAGCGTTCGGCATGTTCGCGATCGGCACCGACGGGTTTGTCATGGCCGGTGTCCTGCCGCAGATCGCGCATTTCTATGACGTCGGCATCGGTGCTGCTGGCCAAGTGACCACGGCCTATGCCCTGTCGTTCGCGCTGCTGGCGCCAACCGTCGCCGCCATCGCCGGTAATGTGCCGCGCAAGACGCTCATGCTGCTTGGCATGACGGTGTTCGTGGCGGCCAACCTGGCGACGGCGGTGGCGCCCACCTTCGGCGTCGCCATCCTAATGCGCGTAATCACGGGCCTGGGTGCCGCCATGTTCGCGCCCACCGCCAGCGGCGTCGGCGCCATGATCGTGGCGC
Source organism: Nitrospirillum guanabarense (assembly GCF_034653355.1). NCBI lineage: Bacteria > Pseudomonadati > Pseudomonadota > Alphaproteobacteria > Rhodospirillales > Azospirillaceae > Nitrospirillum > Nitrospirillum guanabarense. The sequence continues at coordinate 1,302,418 of NZ_JAYEER010000001.1, read as the reverse complement.
CTGAGCGCCGCGGCTTCGCCCTGTCCATCATCATCGGCGGCCTGACCACCGCCACCGCCTTGGGGTCGCCGCTGGGATCGGTGATCGGCGGCGTGGGTGACTGGCGCTGGACCATGATCTTCGTCTCCGCCCTGGGTGTCCTGGCCTTCCTTGGCGTCCTGTTCCTGCTATCCAACCTGCCCATGCTATCGGCGGTCAGCCTGGCCAGACGCTTGGCGCCGCTGGCGGACGCCCGCATCCTGCTGACCTTGCTCACCACCATGCTGGCCATGGGGGGTAACTTCACGGTCTACACCTATTTCTCCGTGGTCTTCGATCGTGCCATTGGCGGCAACCCGCTGCTGCTCGGCATCCTGCTTGTAGTTTGGGGAGCGTCCGGCACCATCGGCAACCTGGTGACGGGACGCATCGTCGATCGCCTGGGCGTCCGCAAGGTGCTGCTCACGGTCATGATCCTGGAAGCCGTCGACATGGCGCTGTTCGCCTGGACCGGTGCCGTCCTCTGGACAGCCGTGCTGGCCATCGCGATCTGGGGCCTGTTCGCCTGGAGCATCCAAGCACCCCAGCAAAGCCGCCTCGTCTCCCTGGCGCCCACCGCTGCCCCCATCGTGCTGGGGCTCAACAACTCTGGCACCTACCTAGGCGTCACCACAGCGGGCATCCTCGGTGCTGCCGGCGTCCACACGCTGGGCGCCCACCATCTGGGTGCCATTGGGGTCGCTCTCATCCTCCTGGCACTCGCGACCTGTGAGCTGGCCACCTGGCGCATCACCGCCGCGAACCGGACCAAGGCCGCGTTGGCGACGACCTAAACTTCCTGGAAAGGAGCCGTGCGCTGGCGAGGCTCCTTTTCATCGGTGGCGTTGCCATTCCTGTCAACGAACGCCTCCGACGACCGAAATTTTGAATGTCATCCGCAGGCCGGGATTCACTCCAGTCGCGGCTCTTTCTGAAAATTATCTATCTATCGATAGAAAGATTCTTGACCACCGAAAATACGCCCGCTATGCATGGATGGCTATCGATCAATAGATAGACGATCAACTACCCCTCCTTCCCGGAGAACCTCCTCCGGGGCAAACCTCACGAGAATGGAGCTGAAAATGACAACTTTGATTGGCAAGCGCGCCCTGGTTACCGGCGCCAGCCGCGGCATCGGTGCCGCGATCGCGAAGAAACTGGCCGCCGAGGGCGCGGACGTGGCGATCACGTATGAGAAGTCGGCCGACCACGCCGCCGCCGTGGTCCGCGCCATTGAGGCCTATGGCCGCCGGGGCGTGGCCATCCAGGCGGACAGCGCCGACGTGGCCGCCGTGCAGGCCTCGATCGAGACCACGGTCGCCGAGCTGGGCGGGCTGGACATCCTGGTGAACAACGCCGGCATCATCCGCTTGGCCGACGTCCGGGACATCTCCATCGAGGACATCAATGCCATCCTGGACGTCAACGTGCGCGGCCCCATCGTGGCCAGCAAGGCCGCCATACCCCATCTGAAGAAGGACGGCCGCATCATCACCATCGGCAGCTACTTCGCCGACCATGTACCGTTCTCCATGGTCGGCGTCTACTCCGCCTCCAAGTCGGCTCTGATCGCTTTCAACAAAGGCTTGGCGCGTGAGCTCGCCCTGCTGGACATCACTGCCAACCTGGTCCAGCCCGGTTCCATCGACACCGACATGAACCCGGCCAGCGGCCCTATCTTCGACGCCAACGTGAAGAATATCCCCATGGGCCGCTACGGCGTCGGCGATGACATCGCCAACGCGGTGGCCTTCCTGGCCAGCCCGGCCGCCCGTTACATCACGGGCACGGCGTTGACCGTCGACGGCGGCGCCAACGCCTAAGGCCACCGCAAACCGGGTCGCCCGCCGCCTGGGCGGGCGACCCGCAACGGCTTCATCCCGAACCAAGGAGTTCGCCCGTGAAACGCTTCCAACAAGACGTCTATCTCGCCTCGGGCCTGCGCACCCCCTTCGGCCGTGGCGGCGGCGCCCTGGCCGGCTATGACGCCATCGGCCTGTCGGTCCCCGTGGTCCAAGCCATGGCGAAGCAGATGTCCAATGGGCGGCCGGACCTGGTGCTGTGGGGTACGGTCATTCCCAGCCTGGGCTGGAGCAACATCGCCCGAGAAATCTGGCTGGACGCCAAGCTGGACCCCACCGTCCCTTCCTTTACCGCCATCCTCGCCTGTGCCACCAGCATCACGGCCAGCTTCGCGGCCGCCGGCATGATCGGCGGCGGGACTGACGTCATTTTGGTCGGCGGCGTGGAAACCATGAGCCGGCCCCCGATCGGCCTCACCACCGCGACGGTTGACCGGTTGCGCGCGCTCTTCGCCCAAGACCCGGCCGAAGCCCTGGCAGCGCTGGGCCAACTGACGCCGGCCGACTTCGTGCTACCGGTCAAGGGCTGGGCCAACCGCATCACCGGCCGCACCATGGGCGACCATATGGAGGAGACCGCCAAACAGTGGGGCATCACCCGCGAGGCGCAGGACCAGTGGGCCTATGACAGCCACAGGCGCGCGGCCGCTGGCTGGGACGGCGGCTTTTTCGACGACTTGGTCATCCCCCTGCCGGAAATCGCTCGCGACGCCAACGTACGGGCCGACACCACGTTGGAGAAACTGGCCTCCCTCAAGCCCGCGTTCGACAGGACCAGCGGCAAGGGCACGCTGACCGCCGGCAACTCATCGCCGATCACCGATGGCGCAGCGGGCCTCTGGGTCGTCTCGGCGGAAGGGCGGCGTCGGCTGGGTACCAACGTACCCACGGCCAAGCTGATCGACCATGAGCTGGCGGCGATCGATTTCGCCGACGGCCTGCTGATGGCAACGCCCTACGCCATCGCCCGCCTGCTGAACCGGCACAGCCTGCGCTTCGAGGATATCGCGCTGTGGGAAATTCACGAGGCATTCGCGGCGCAACTGCTCGCCAACGTCGCAGCCTTGGAGAAACCGGGCTGGATCTCCGAAAAGGTCGGCATTGCCCGGGACTTTGGCCGCTTCCCGTTTGAGCGTGTCAATCCGAACGGCGGGTCGATCGCCATTGGCCATCCCTTCGGCGCCACTGGCGCCCGCGACCTCAGCCAGACCGTCAAGGAACTGGCGGCCATGCCCAAGGGGTCGAAAGCGATCGTCAGTGTCTGCGCCGATGGTGGCGAAGGCGCCGTCGCCCTGCTTGAGAACAGCTGAACCCGAACCAATCCGGAGGAAATCGCGATGCCGGACCTGCGCCCCATCTTCGAATGCTGTGACAAGGACCTGTCACCGGCCGCCGCCGACGCAACTGCGGAAGCAACCTGACACGGCGGCCCATCCGGCCGGAATCCAAGCGAGCCAGCTATCAGTCCTCGATGCGGCGCGTGCTCAACCCCCGCAGCTGCGCCAGGACCGCCGAACACTGATGCAGAAACCTGGCGCCGCGAGCGGCGCCGCTGGAGGTATCCATGTACCATAAGATCATCGAACAGTGCGCCTCGGCAGTCGAGCGCATCGAGACCTGGATGGACAAGGCCGAGCTGCACGCCACCGCCAAACGCTTCGATGCCGAGGTGCTCATGGAATGGCGGCTGGCCCCCGACATGGGGCAGTTCGTCTTCCAGATCCAGAGCGCCTGCGACTACTTAAAAGGGATTGCCGTCAGGTTCACTGGCCAGCAGCCACCTACGTACGGAAACACTGGAGACAATATCGCCGACATGCGCGAGCGGATCCGCAAGACCGTCGCCTTCGTTCGCGGCCTCACTGAAAATCAGCTCGCCGATGCCATTCAGCGGAAAGTCACAGTTTCCTGGATACCGGAGGCAATCAGCGGTGAAGATTATCTCATCAGCGTGGTCGTCCCCAACGTCTACTTCCACGTCTCGATGGCCTACGCGATCTTGCGCCAAGGCGGAGTTGATGTGGGCAAGCGGGATTTCTTGGGAGCCATCTATCCCAACCCTCAATGATGAGGCGGCCCGGACCCGGCGTTGGGGCTTGCTTTCTGGCGTCAGAAAGACTATCTATCGTGAGGTAGTCAAGGAGGATTGCGATGAGTGACATAGCTGCTCGAATTATGGACGCTGCTGAACGGCACATCCGCGTTGGGGGTTATGACGCCTTCAGCTTCCGTGACCTGGCCGCCGAAGTCGGTGTGAAGAGTTCCAGCGTCCACTACCACTTCCCGACGAAGGAGAAGCTGGCTGCGGAGGTGATCCGCCGCTATACGGCGCGGGTGGCGGAATTCGTTGATGGGCTGTTCGAGAGCCAGCGTGATCCGATCAAGGTCATGGCCAAGGCGTTCGGCGGGCCGGTCCATTCTTCCGACCGCCTGTGCCCTTGCGTCGTCCTGGGTGCTGCCATCTTCGATCTGCCGGCGGAAGTGTCGGCGGAGGTCCGGGGATATTATCGGATGTGGTTCGACAAGCTGGCGGCGCGCGGCCTGCCTGAGGCCAAGGCGTCGGTGATCATGTCCACTCTCCTGGGCGCCCAGATGCTGGCCGCCGTGTTCGACGACGTCAACCGGTACGACAATGCCGCCCAGGATGTGCTGCGGGAGCACGCAGCGGCGGCATGATCGCCCTAAAACCCCGTGCCTTCCAGGAGCCGCGGGGTTTTCAAACGTGCCCACCGGCGGTTAATTCGCGACAAAACGTGAGCTTGGCGGTCGCCATCATCAAATGGCGGGCAGGCTCTTTTGCTGTCCGCGGCCTCCCCTAGCCTGGGGCAGCGGGAAAGGGCATGGAGATGAGCCGGCTTGATACGCTTTATCACTTGGCCGAGGAACACAACCTCCCATCCATCATGGCGCATGGGCTGCTGAGCACCGAGCGGCTGCTGGACTTGGCAGGCATCACCGGGGCAGCGCACACTGCGGTGTTGCGGAACCATCGCCCCGACGCCATGCAGCTATCCGCCAACATCCTTGTCCGCGACCAGCGCCCGATGCCGCCTGCCGCCCTGGCCAAGGCGCTCGACGACGGTCTTACGACCAGCGACTGGTACGCCCTGCTGAACAGTTTCGTGTTCCTGTGGCCGGATCGGGATCGGCTGGAGCGGCAGCGCATCGCATGCGGCCCCCGCCCCCAGGTCATCCTGGTTTTTGACGGGGCGGCGCTGTTTGATGCGTTCGGTGACCAGGCTTTGCTGTCGCCCATCAACAGCGGCAATGCCCGCAGGAGACCGGCGCGCCGCGGCAAGGACACCTTCGTCCCCTACAGTCGTTGGCTCCGACAAGGCTGGCCAACCGGCCAGCGCACGCGCCCCCCCGCCGAAGTTCTGTTTGGATGCGGCATTCCCGTCCAGCCGCCCTATCTGCTGAATATCATCAGGCCATAAACGCCGGGCCGAAGTGTTGGCGCAACCAGCGCCAGCAGAGGGCCGGCTGCGTTCCCGTCATGCCGCAGGCTGGGCCGGTGTCTCGCCCAATAACTCGCACATGGCGCGGTCGAACACCGTCCCGTCATTCAGACCGTTGGCAACCACCATGGCGCCGGTCAAGGTCGAGAGCAGCTCGATCGCGGCCCTGTCCGACATGCCGGTTGCCGTCAGCGTGCTCATGCACATCGTATAGAAGCGCTTCACCTCCGCCCCTACCTCCGGCGGCAGGTCCGAGGCTTCGGCGCTCAGCACCGTGCAGGGACAAATCCGTTCTCCTGGGTAAACCGCGGCGCGGAATGCGCGAGTCCAGGCCTTCACCGGGTCCGCCTCGGTTGCAAACTCCCGGGTGATGAGCTCCGACACATGGTCGGCGTACCGCCGTATGACGGCCGCCGCGAGCTTGTCCTTGGTCGGAAAGTGATAGTGGACGCTTGAGCTCTTCACACCAACTTCAGCTGCGATCTCGCGATGGCTGAAGCCGCCGAAGCCGCCGATCCGCATGCGCCGCTCCGCAGCGTCCAGGATCGCCGTGGCAATATCGTTCATGGCCTCAACTCCTATTCTATCTGTTGATAGATAGATATATTAGATCGGGGCGTCAAGGATTTTTCAGTCCTATCGATAGATAGACATTGACGGCAGCTGGATTTGACCCACTTGATATGATCTATCGATAGGTAGTCATTCGTGTGAGCCCCGGTCTCGGCTGGCGCCCCCCGACAGCCCACTCCCCCTTAAACTCGTTGCAGTGAAAGAGAGGCCTCAAAATGTCTCAATCAGAGAAAGCTCGACGCTTCCGTGCGCTTCACATCAAGGGAAAGCCCTTGGTGCTCTACAATGCATGGGACGCCGGCAGCGCCCGCGCGATAGCGGCGGCCGGTTCACCCGCGATCGCGACCAGCAGTTGGGCTGTTTCCGAGGCGCAGGGCTACCGGGACGGCGAGGACATCCCGATCGATCTCTTTGAACTGACGGTGGCGCGCATCGCTTCAACCATCGACGTTCCAGTCTCCGCTGATTTCGAAGGTGGTTATAGCGAGAGTCTCGATGAATTGGCTTTCAACGTGACACGCCTTATCGACTTGGGCGTCATCGGCATCAACTTCGAAGATCGGATCGTCAAGGGCCGGGGCCTTTACCCCAAAGAGCGGCAGGCGAGCCGCATCGCGGCCATCCGCGAGGCGGCGCAGCGTAAAGGCGTCGACTTTTTCATCAATGCGCGAACCGATCTGTTCCTTGGCCAGGGACGGGACCCGGCTCAAGCCGTCGACGAGGCAATCGCCCGGGCAGAGGCCTATGCGGCCGCCGGCGCCTCCGGCCTTTTCATCCCCGGCTTGGTCGACGCCGCGCTGATCGGCCGAATCATCGAGGGCGTCACGTTACCGGTCAATGTGATGGTCATGGACGGGGTGCCACCGCGCGATCAACTGGCGGCGCTGGGCGTGTCACGCATCAGCTATGGCGCACTTCCCTATTCCCGGGCGATGCGCCAGCTCGAGGCGGAAACGAAAGCGGCCCTGTCCTAAAAACCTGGAATGGCGCGGGGGGCGGTCCTTCAGGCCGGCCCCCGCGTTTTTTGGCTACTCGCGACGCCCTCAAAAACAACTCTCTATCGATAGATAGATGTTGACAGAGTCGATGTCCGTGCGCTTATCTGTGCTTCGTAAATCTATCGGTAGATAGATGCGACAGACACCAGCGAGGCCATCATGTCCGACCTAGTCACCCACCACGCCACCGACTTCGTCACCCAGCAGCAATCCCCCAAGCCTTCCGCCACCAAGCCAGGCGCCAAAGCCTGGGTCGCTTCCATGATCGCCCTTGGCGTCGTCGCCGGCGCCGTCATCGCCGGGCCCCAGCTCATGGCCTCTCCCACCCTGCCGGCCGGCACCGCCTCGCCCCCCAGCGTCGCCGTCAGCCTGCCCCTGCAGCGCGACGTCGATGGCCGCCTGGAACTCCTGGGACAGTTCTCCGCCGTGCAAAAGGTCGAACTCCGCGCCCAGGTCGGCGGCACCCTCACCCAGATCGGCTTCAAGGACGGCGACATCGTCCATAAAGGCGACCTGCTGTTCCAGATCGACCCCACCCCCTATCAGATCAGGCTCAGCCAGGCCGAGGCCGCCCTCGCCAGCGCCCGCTCCCGCCTGGAACTCGCCAACCGCGAACTCACCCGCGCCGACGCCCTGCAGAAAACCGGCGCCGGATCCGTCCAAAGCACCGACCAGAAGAACGCGGAGCAGCGCGCCGCCCAGGCCGCCGTCGACGCCGCCCAGGCCGCCATCCGCGATGCCCAGTTCGACCTGGATCACACCCGCGTCACCGCCCCCTTCACCGGACGCGTCGGCACCCACCTCGTCTCCGTCGGCAACCTGGTCGCCGGCAGCCGCGCCGCAACCAGCCCCACCACCCTGCTCGCCACCATCGTCTCCACCGACACCCTCTACCTGAACTTCGACATGAGCGAAGCCGACTACATGCGCTTCCTGCGGGAGCGCCAGGCCCAGGGCGGCGTCCTCGCCAACAAGGTCGCGGTCGCCCTGGCCGATGAGACCGCCTTCAACCATCAGGGCACGCTCGACTTCGTCGACAACAGCCTGGACCGCTCCAGCGGCACCATCCATCTCCGTGCCACCGTTCCCGACACGGACGGACTGCTCACCCCCGGCGGCTTCGCCCGCGTCCGCGTCCAGCTCGCACCGCCCGCCCCCGCCCTGCTCGTCCCGGACGCCTCCGTCCTGCCCGACCAGTCCGACCATGTCGTCCTGACCGTCGGCCCCGACAACGTCGTGACCCCCAAACAGGTCACGCTGGGCGACCTCCGCGACGGCCTCCGCGTCATCCGCTCAGGCCTCAGCCCCAGCGACCGCGTCATCGTCGGCGGCATCCCCACCGTCCGGCCAGGCGCCACCGTCGCCCCACAGGCCCAAGCCATCAAAACCGCAACCAACTAAACCCGGGGCCGCCCCATCATGAAACTCACCCACTTCTTTATTGATCACCCGCGGTTTGCCGCCGTGATCAGTATCTTCATCATGGTGTTCGGCATCGCCGCGGCGGCGTTCCTGCCAGTGGCCCAGTATCCGAACATCGTCCCGCCCACCATTCAGGTCGTCACCGGCTACCCCGGCGCCTCGGCCGAAGTCGTCGCCCGCACCGTCGCCACGCCGCTGGAACAGGCGATCAACGGCGTCGAGGGCATGGACTACATCAGCAGCCAGTCGACCGGTAACGGCCAACTGACCATCACCGTGATCTTCAAGATCGGCACTGACCCTAACACCGACCTGCTGCTGACCCAGAGCCGGGTCCAGGACACGCTGTCCCGCCTGCCGCAGGAGGTCCAGGCCCAGGGCGTCCAGGTCAAGAAGACCATCCAAGCCCTGCTGCTGGGCGTGCATGTGTACTCGCCGGACGGCTCGCGCAGCCCCGAATACATGTCGAACTACATGCTGAAGGTACGCGACCAGATCGCCCGCCTGCCCGGCGTGGCCGACTTCCAGCTGTTCGGCGAGCGGCAGTACGCCATGCGCATCTGGATCGACCCGGACAAGGCCGCCGCCAGCAACATCAGCGCCACTGAGATTCTGGAGGCCCTGCGGGCCCAGAACGCCCAGGTCTCGGCCGGTGTCCTGAACCAACCGCCGGTGGCCACCCACGCCGCCTACCAGATCAATGTGGAGGCTCTGGGCCGGCTGACCACGCCGGAGCAGTTTGGCGACGTCATCGTCAAGTCCGATAACCAGGGCCGCGTCACCCACATCCGCGACATCGGCCGGGTTGAGCTGGGCTCCGTCGACTATGGTTCCATCGCCTATGCCGACCAGCACGCTTCCGCACCCTGGTTCGCCATCGCGACGCCGGGCGCCAACGTGGTCCAGGTCGAGAACGAGATCTGGGACAAGATGGCGGAACTGAAGAAGTCGTTTCCGCCGGGCTTGGACTACATCAAGATCTATGACCCGACGACCTTCGTCAGCCAGTCCATCCACGAGGTGATTGAGACGATCTTCGTCGCCATCGCCCTGGTCGTCGCCGTCGTCTTCGTGTTCCTGCAAACTTGGCGGGCGGCCGTCATCCCCGTGATCGCCATCCCCATCTCCCTGGTGGGCACTTTCATCATCCTCGCCGCCCTGGGCATATCCATCAACAACCTGTCGATGTTCGGCCTGATCCTGGCCGTGGGCATCGTGGTGGACGACGCCATCGTCGTGGTCGAGAACGTCGAACGCAACATGGCGATGGGCATGGGTGCCCGGGAGGCCGCGCACAAGACGATGAACGAGGTCTCCACCGCCCTCATCGCCATCGCGCTGACCCTGTGCGCCGTGTTCGTCCCCTCCGCCTTCATCAGCGGCATCTCCGGGCTGTTCTTCACCCAGTTCGCCGTGACCATCTCCGCCTCCACGCTGATCTCGGTCATCGTCTCGTTGACGCTGAGCCCGGCCTTGTGCGCGGTCCTGCTGAAGTCGCATCAAAGCCACAGCCAGCCGCGCGGCCTCAACCGGCTGGTGGCCGCCGCCTTCGGCCGCTTCAACATCGGGTTCGAGTGGCTGTCGACCAGCTATGGCCGGATGACCGCCCGCTTCGTCCGTGCGACGGCCATCATCGGCGTGGTCTATGTCGGCCTGATCGGCCTGACCGGCTTCCAGATGTCGCGGCTGCCCACGGGCTTCATCCCGGACCAGGACATCGGCTACCAAGCCGTTATCGTCTTCCTGCCACCGGGGTCGAGCCTGGAACGCACCGACGCCGTCGTCCGCGAGGTCAACGACATCATCCTGAAGACCGTGCCGGGCCCCACCCACACCTCTCCGGTGGCCGGCCTGGACGTGACCACCTCCACCATCGCGCCCAACGTCGGCACGATCTTCTATGGCCTGCCCTCCCTGTATGGGAAACACATCAAGGGCGTCACCGCCGCCACCATGCTGCCCAAGGTCCGCGCCGCGCTGGCCGGCATCAAGGACGCCGTCGTCATCGTGGTCAACCCGCCCCCCGTCCAGGGCCTGGGCTCCGCCGGCGGCTTCAAGCTGATGGTCGAGGACCGGGGCGATCATACCGCCCAGGAACTGGCCGCCGCCACAAACACGCTGGTCGCCGCCGCCAACAAGGACCCGAATTTCGGTGGCGTCTTCACGCTGTATAACGCCGGCGCCCCGTCGCTCTACGCCGATATCGACCGCGAAAAGGCCCAGAAGATCGGCCTGACCCCGAGCGACGTGTTCTCCACCCTGCAGCTGTATCTGGGCTCGCAATATGTGAACGACTTCAACTACCTCGGCCGCACCTACGAGGTCCTGGCCCAGGCGGATGAGCAGTTCCGCAAGTCGGCGGAGGACATCGCCAAGCTGAAGGCCCGCAACGCCAGCGGTGAGATGGTGCCCATCGGCTCGGTCGCCACCTTCAAGGACCGGACGGCCCCCTATCGCCAGCCCCGCTACAACCTCTACCCGGCCGCCGACGTCCTCGGCGCAGCGGCCCCCGGCGTCGCCTCCGGCACGGCCATGGCACGGATGGAGGCTCTCGCCACCGAAGTGCTGCCCCCCGGCTTCTCCATCGAATGGACGGAACTGAGCCACCAGCAGGAACAACAGGGCATCCCCACCATCGCCATCTTCGCCGCGTCCGCCTTCTTCGTCTTCCTGGTGCTGGCCGCGCAGTACGAAAGCTGGAAGCTGCCGCTGGCCATTGTCCTGATCGTACCGATGTGCCTGCTGGCCTCGGCCACCGGCCTGGACTTCCGGGGCATGCCCATCGACATCCTGGCTCAGATCGGCTTCGTGGTGCTGGTGGGCTTGGCGGCGAAGAACGCGATCCTGATCGTGGAGTTCGCCCGGCAACGGCAGGACCATGATGGCGACCAGCCGGAAGAGGCGGCGACGACGGCAGCCCGGGTGAGGCTGCGGCCCATCCTGATGACCTCCTTCGCCTTCATCCTGGGCGTCTTCCCCCTGGCCGTCGCCACTGGGGCAGGGTCGGAGATGCGCCAGTCCCTGGGGACGGCCGTGTTCTCCGGCATGCTGGGTGTCACCATCTTCGGCCTGCTGTTCACGCCCGCTTTCTACACCATCATCCGCAAGCTCGGTTCCCGCAAGGCCGGCTCCCGGAAGCTTGCCTCAGGGAGCGTGTCATGACCCGCAATCTCAAAATCATGGGGCTGAGCGGCATGTTGCTGCTCAGCACCGCCCTGGCCGCCTGCACCGTCGGCCCCGACTACACCGCCCCGAAGGCGGAGATGGTTCCGTTCCACAACACCATCGGCGCCCCAGCCCCCCTGGCGAGGCCGACCCCGCCGCTCGATCGCTGGTGGACCGGCTTCGACGATCCGATGCTGGCCGAGGTCGTCCAGCGGGCGCTGAACCAGAATCTCACCCTGGACGCGGCCATCGCCCGGGTGACACAGGCCCGGGCAGCGGCGGCCAGCGCGGATGCACAGCTGCTACCGACCGCCGACATCAATGCCACCGCGACCTATGAGCATCAAAGCCTGCGCAGTGCCGTGGGCTCGGTATCCAGCGGTTCGCCGGGCTTCCGCCGGGACGGTCATGAACTCGCGGTGGGACCCTCGGCCAGCTGGGAGCTCGATCTTTTCGGCGGGCTGCGCCGGGAAGCCACCGCCGCCGGCGAGGAAGTGCAAGCGGCCGATGCGGAGCAGGCGGGAACCCGGGTGACGGTCGCCGCCGACACAGCCGATGCCTACCTCCAGGTCCGGGCATACCAGGCCCGGCTGGCGGTCGCGGCCAACCAGATCGCGACGGATGAACATCTGCTCGATCTGGTGCGCAATCGCCAGGCGTCTGGCGCCGCCACCGACCGGGAGATCGCCCAGGCGGAAGCCCTGTTGAAGCAGGCGCGCGCAACCGTGCCGCAGCTGCGCTTCGGCTTGGAGCAGCAGCTGAATCGTCTCGACGTGCTCATGGGGGCCCAGCCCGGCACCTATGCCCACGATCTCGCGGTTGCGCGGGCCATCCCGGCAATCCCGGCCCTTCCCGGCGACCAGCGGCCCGTCGAGGTCTTGCGCCGGCGTCCGGACGTCATCGCGGCCGAGCGACACCTGGCCTCCTCCAACGAGCGCATTGGCGCCGCGATCTCGGACTACTACCCGAAAATCTCCCTATCCGGGGCGCTGGGTGTGGATAGCGTCAGCACCAACCATCTGTTCACCAGCTCCGCCTTCCAAGCGTTGGGCGGTGGTGCCCTACGCTGGCGCCTGTTCGACTTCGGTAAGGTCGATGCGGAAGTGGCTCTGGCCAAGGGCGCCAATGCCGAAGCCTTGGCGGTTTATCGTCAAGCGGTGCTACGCGCCGCCCAGGATGTCGAAGACTTGCTGGCGGCGCTGGCAACGACCCAGGATCACGTGACCGAGTTGCAGGGCGAGGTGGCTGCGCTGATCCGGGCCCGGGACCTGGCCCAGCAGGCCTATCAGGCCGGCTCCATCACCCTGACGGACGTCCTGGACGCGGACCGGCAGTTGCTGACCGCCCAGGATGAGCTGGACGTCAACCGGGCCGGTGTGGCGCGGGCCGCGGTGGGCGTGTTCCGTGCGCTGGGCGGCGGTTGGGATCCGCAGGGCCGGGTGGAGGATCACGACCACTCGCCATCCATGGCGCCGTGATGCAGACAGACCTGTTCGCCTCGACCAGCCCGGCGTCCTCGTACCCGATCGTGCCCGGTCTCGGATTCAAGAGCGACTTCATCTCTGCCGAGATGGAAGCCGAATTGATCGCCGAGATCGGCAAGATCAACCTGCCCCACTTCTCCTTCCAAGGCTGGACTGCCAGGCGCCGTACCCGGTCCTTCGGCTGGCTGTACGACTTCAACAACTCCAACTTCGGTCCGACGGAGCCCATCCCCGGATTCCTGCTGTCGCTTCGGTTGCTCATGGCGGGGTTCGCAGGGGTCGCGGCGGACAATCTGGTCCAGGTGTCCTTGATTCACTATGCCCCCGGCGCGGGGATTGGCTGGCACAAGGACCGCCCCGAACTGGATGCGGTCATCGGCGTGTCGTTGGGGTCGGCCGCCACCATGCGGTTTCGCCGCCGGGTGGGCAGCCGCTTCGACCGCGCCACGATCCTGCTGCCGCCCCGGTCGGTCTACCACCTGGATGGTGAGGTGCGGCACGCATGGGAACACAGCATCGCGCCGGGAACCGCGGACCGATGGTCGATAACCTTTCGAGGGCTTTCGGAAAGCGGCCGCCGTCGGAGCGCGGCCCACGTTGACACGCTGCCCTGAAGCAAGAGGATCATGATGTCCAGCTTGATTGCCGAGAAGTTCACGACGTTCGAAACAGCGCTGGGCCGCTGTGCCATTGCTTGGAATGCCACCGGAATCGCCAGCCTCCAGCTTCCTGCGGAAAGCGATGGCGACATTCGGCGATGGCATCACCGCCGCGTGCCCGGCGCGGTACGGGACGAGCCGCCATCGGAGGTGTCGATGGTGATGGACGCCGCCGTTCGCTATTTCCGCGGCGAACCCGTCGATTTCAGCGGCGTGGTGGTCGACCTCCGCGGGCAATCGGACTTCTTCGCCCGCATCTACACGATGCTGCGCACCGTGGCGTATGGTCGGACCACGACCTATGGCGCCCTGGCGGCAACCTTGGGTGCCGGTCCCGAAGCCGCACGGGAGGTGGGCGTGGCCATGGCCACGAATCCCGTACCACTGGTCATTCCCTGCCATCGCGTACTGGCCGCTGGTGGCAAGATCGGCGGCTTCACGGCGCCGGGTGGCGCCATGACCAAGCTAAAGATGCTGCATCTGGAGAACGCACAGATGCCTACTCCCAAAGCACCCAGCGCACCTTCCTCAACCCAAGGCACGTTTGAATTCTAGAATCTGCTGCAGTCTGTAAACGTATGGCCCGCCTGCAAGTGGCTTGACGATCCAGCCTTGATCAGTCTGCTTCGATGTGTCCGACTTCGGGGCGATGCCCGATCATGTCCCCGGGCGTGGTGTAAGAGGCGCGCGGCTCGAACGCCCGATCGGCGCGGTACCCGTTTGATTCTATTGATATCGGTGGGGTCACTGGGTCGCGCCGGTTTACAGTCGGGTGGCTCAAAGCCCTCTGGCCCGCCCTGATCAGCGCGCCCCAGCCCAGAGACAAAACGGCCCTGATCAGCTCTAATTGAGCCGGTCAGGGCCATTCTTCATAGACGACTTGATCCGACTTCGCTCCGGATCCCACTTTCGGCCCCCCTTCACACGCGCGAGAGGTTCTGTGCTGGTGACTTATCCCGGGCCCTCAGATCAGCATTAAGGGCGGCTCAATGCCTGCGAGCATGCGGCCGTACAGTTCATAATTACTGGGAGCCGACACCAGTGGATGCATTGTGCCGACCTTGACGTCCTGCCACAAACGGTTGGAGATGTTGCTGAGCCACGAGAAAGATCCGCCGCTCGCCGACGCGAGAAGGTCAACGCCCTCCCACATCAAACGTTCCGCAAAGGCGGTGTCCCGGCAAATCCTGGCGCGAAGGGGCATGGGCATATAGTCGGCCCCCTGTGACCACCGATCCATCTCGCGCACGCCATCCTCGATCAGCAGTCGCGCCGCTTCGATTTTTGCTGTCGCCTCGCCGATCTGGAGATGCGTCACAGGCGCTTCTGCCGCCTTGGTGTAGGGGGTCAGCTTGATGTCCCGTCGGGGCAAAGTTTCCATAAATGTTTCGATCATATGGAGGCTTGCACCGAGTATTGGATAGGTAAGAATGCTGGCCATAAGCGGCATAAAGGCGACGCGCGGAAGGGATCCTGCGTAGGCACGTGGCTGAGTCCCCTCCGCGATGGGCGCCAGGGGTACGATACGGTCATTTGGAATAAATAGGTTTTCCACGCCGACGTTCGTGCTGCCACTGCCGCGAATGCCGCTCGTATTCCAGTCGTTGAGAAGTTTGACGTCACTCATCGGCACAAGCGCGATACCGGGGCCGGCCGGTTCACCCGCCTCGTCAAACATCGGCACCCCAAGCAGATCCCAGGTCGCCTCATAAACACCGGAGTTGAAGAACCAAGTCCCCTTGTCGATGAAGATCCCGCCTTTGACGGGCCGTATATTCACCACCCTTCCGGTAAATATGCCGGCCAGCGCCGCATTGGGCTCCGAAAACACCTCATCAACCAAGTGCTTCGGGAAAAAACTGGAGAATGCCCAATTGCACGACGCCACCAATGTCACAGCCCAGGCCACGCCGGCGTCGCCACGGCCGATTTCCGTAATTGTATCCATCCAAGTCTTCATGTCTGCTTGAAGGCCGCCGTATTCTTTCGGGATGGTCAGCCTGTATGCTCCCGCTTCACGGAGCCGCTCCACAATGTGGGTGGGAGGCCGCGCGAGCCGGTCCGATTCCGACTGAGCCGCCCTGAGTTCCGGCAAAAGCGCCTTGACCGCCGAAACAACGTCATGCGGCAGGGTTTCGGTGGAAAGCTGTGCGATTGTCGCCATTACATCGTCCCCATAATAGACTATATGTCTTCTTTGAAGTTAGGCCAACTCGCGGTCCGAGGTCAAGGCATTTAAGCGGTCGTTTCGACTTGAGTTATAATGTTTTGGGCGATAATTACAGAATTCACCACTAATCGCGTCCGCGCAGGTAAAATACGGAGAATTAAAAATGCGCTGTTCGTGCATTCCAATGATCGAATATTGACCCTATGACAGCCGCAGCAATGCCTGCGCGTTCCTGAATGCGATGGCTTCTTTTTCACCTTGCGGAATTGGCAAATTTTCGAGCCAGGCCCGCGCGCCGGTCATGGTCAGGTATGGGTAATCTATTGAAAACACGATGCGCTCAATCCCAAGCACCTCGCGAACGAACAGGAAATGCGGCGTGTTGAGCATGCCGCTTGGCCCCACCCAAACCTGTTCCCGGTAAGTATCACCAATCGTCCGCGAGAGGCCGGTCACAGCCGGCGGCATCGTATCGTCCATGCGCTGCAGATAGAACGGCACCATCTCACCCCAATGGCCACTGATGATCTTGAGGCGGCGGTGGCGGTCAAGTGCCCCGGAAAGGATCAGCCGTATGACCTGTATTCCGGCTTCATGGTGCCAACCCCAGCCAAACAGGGACAGCCGCGCCGTCAAATCGGGGTTGAAACCGCCGTAGTAGGGCTGCTGGACCGCATGGAGGGGCGGGCCCGGGTGGATATAAAGAGGTGCGTCCAGTTCCGCGAGTTTAGCCAGCACCGGCTCGAAACGTGGGTCGTCGATGAAGGCCTCGCCGCCCGGCCGCCCGATCAGCATCGTCGCCGGCAGCTTCAGGTCACGCACACAGCGCTCCGCCTCGCGCACCGCGGCATCGGTATCCTGCCAAGGCAAGGTAAAGAAGGCGGAAAAGCGATCCGGATATTGAGCGACGGCCTGTGCCAACCGGTCGTTGGCCCCCCGGACGAGGTCGACAGCATCGCCTCCCGCGGCGAGCTGCGGCTCGTTACTGAGCGAGACCACCTGATAATCGATGGCGGCCTTGTCCATCTCCGGAATGCGGTTGGACAATGGTTCCGCCGCCGTCTTCATTGTCTTCGGAAGGAACGTCAGCCGGGGACGGTCTGCCGGCTCGCGATCAGGATCGTCTTGGTAACGACGGCCGATATCCATTACATAGGGGACCTCCGCGATGAAGGCGTCCTTCACCGCAGAAGCGATCACCGGATCATGAACATGTTCTTCCAGGCAGATAATACGCATTCTTGACACTCCGGATGTAAAGCTCACCTCATCGGCAGCCGCGCCGTCCCGCGTCGCACCCACGGCGCGTGACACCAGACCCAGCCCCAGAACCGCGGCGCCCGACAAAACGGCCTCCCTGCGTGTTTTCATCGCACCTTTCACCTTCTGTTCGATAATCGACATGGGCGCATCATGGTCGCGCCGCGCCTTGGCGCGCTCGATCAGTATCGGAAGGTCGCGCGCGCGCCATAGGTCGCCGGCTGCGCCGCCAAGCGGGTGACCGCGTCGATCTGATGGGATACGCTGAGCCAGTAATACCGGTCAGTCACGTTGTGGCCGAACGCCTCGATCCGCCAACGCCCGTCGTCACGCTCGATACCGGCACGCAGGTCGAGCAGGGTATGGCCGGGCAACACGAACTCCGCATTTTGTCCGAACGCAGAGTAGCTGCGCGACTGGTAAGCCAGCGCCGCGCCCGCATAGGGCTGCCAGCGGCCACTGAGATTGAAACGATACTCGGCATCAATATTGCCCTGCCATCGTGGCGTCCCAGGCAACTGCTGCCCCTTGACGTTGATCGGTACCGCGAAAGGATCAAGCGTGGCGAAATCTTGCGCGACGCGTGCGTCAACATAGGTCGCGGACGCCGAGATGCGCAGCGCCGACAGAGCCTGCCAAGTGAGGCTGAGCTCACCACCATCAACCTCCGACTTGGGGATGTTGATGAGGGCTGGCAGGTTGCCGAAGGGTTGGATCAGCAGATAGCCCTGTATTTGCTTGTTTGTGTAATCATAATGGAAAGCGGCCCCGTTAAGCTGCAGGCGTCCAGCCGCGAGGGTCAGCTTGGCGCCGACCTCATATGCTTGAACCGACTCCTGCGTAACGGGGTTGATCTGCTTGTCGATCGCATAAGGCAGTGTCGAGAAGCCGCCGGCCTTGAAGCCTTTGGTGGCGTTGACATACAACAATGTGTGCTCGTCCGGTTTCCAATTCAGGCTCGTCCGCCACAATACATTGTCCTGGTCGAGCGACTGACTGATCAGCCCCGCTGGTTTGCCGGTCGTGGAACTGAGCGTGACACAGGCGCCCGGCGGCAGCACGGTGGGGGAGCCGCTGAGTAGAGTGGAGAGCCGGCTGAAAGACATCGCGAAGGTGCCGTCACCGTTATCCCGGGCGCATCCGCTGAAGTCCCGGTCCTGCTTGGTATAGCGGACCGAACCCTGCAGCGTGACGCCGCCGCCGAGGTCGGCATCGACACCCGCGAAGCCGGCATAGGTATCGACTTTCTGATGATTGAGATACACCCCGCCCGAATTGGCCACGCCGGCGATGAGGGAGTTCGTGCCAGCCAGTCTTGCGTCCGCATCCTCGCGCAGCCTCTGATGCTGGTAATAGCCGCCAGCCAGCCACTTCAGCGGACCGGTGGTCAACGACGCCCGCAGTTCCTGACTTGTGACATCGATGGCGTCACGTTGCGTGTTGGTCAGGTCAAGGTAATTGGTGCCGTCGGGGTCAACCGGCGTCTCGCCGCGAAACCAGATGTAGGACGTGAGCGACGTCAAGGCCAATTGCTCCGTGACGTCCCAATCCCCTCTCAGGGAGGTTTGAAAAAACCGGTCATCACGGCGCAGACTGAAGCCCGAATCCCAATCGGCAGCGCGCGCATTGTCCGGCGCCGCCTGATAGGCACTGAGCGCGGCGATGGCCGGCGCATAGCCATTCGGCACCCCCGGGGCAAATCGGCGGAACTGGGCCACCTGCGTATCCGATTGGTCCTTCCATCCGTTGACGTTCAGCTCGAACTGGAAGTCGGCATCGGGTTTCCAGTCGAGCAGAACGCGCCCCTCGTTGAAACCGCGCTGGCCCGCCCCGTCCTGACGCGTTGTGCTGTATTGCCAATCACCCCGCTGCTCGGTGCGACCCGCCAAGCGCACGGACAGGGTGTTGCTGAGCGGCCCGGAGATATAGCCGCCCGCTTCGCCTTGGTTGAAGCGTCCATAGACGACATCGGCGCCCGCAGAAAAGCTATTGGTCGGCTTCGCGGCGATGTAGTTGATGGCACCTCCCGTCGCATTCTCACCAAACAGCGTGCCCTGCGGCCCCTTGAGCACCTCGACCCGCTCCACGTCGAGGGAAGCGCCGCGCGCCAGGATCGACAGCGGCAGAGGAACCTGGTCGACGTAGACGCTCACCGCGGGCTGCGCTAACCCGGAGGTATCGAAGAAGCTGATCCCGCGCAGGCCGTAAACGGGCGTGCCATATGGACTGAGTTGATAGGTAAAGCCTGGCACGATCTTGACGAGTTGCGAGGTATCCGTAACCCCCCCTTTGGCGAGGTCCTCGCCTGTCGCGACGTTGATCGACAACGGCACATCGTTGATCCGCTCCGACCGCTTTTGCGCGGTGACGATGATCTCTTCTATGACGGGCATGGCTGCATCCTGCGCATAGACTTTAGCGCCAGCGAAACAGGTCGCCAGCATGGGAACACTGACTAGAAGTCGAGACATCTTTTCCATTGCTCATCCCCTCCCTGCGGGTTCCGACGTGATGCGTACGGTCCCCCTGGCCGGCTGAACGGGCCGACCTTTTCTTGCTGCTTGGCGATTTTGAAGTGGACGATAAGTCCATCTTGAGTTGTCGGACCTTATAGTTGGTCCGACTTTCCTACGTTATTGGCGCAGTCAAATTTATTGCCCCGGTGCAACCGGGAACTCCGCCCGCGCAGGTCCGCGCGGCCTAGTGTAGGCCGACGACCGGGCGCGCCGCGTCGCGTCCCATGCCGGCAATTGCCATTCACGTTAGCGGGGACCCACGACTGCCCCCGAAGTCCCGGCCGCCCGGGTGCCGACCGCATGCTCGCCGACGATCTTCTGCGCGACGGAGGTTTCTCCGACCTCGGAACTCCAAGCCGTAACGCACCAGCAGTTTTGAATGAAGGCCATGTCCCTCTCCCAATCCGCCGGAACGCGAATACTCGGCCCGGCTATTTTGAGGCGCCATGCACCAAAATAGACATAGTGTATATTATAAAACGTTTTGCCACCCCGGTCTAGCGGATTTTTTTTCGCGACCGATCGTGTTTGCCGAAAGCGAAGAAAAACTGAGTCAATCTGATCCGGTTTTTTCCAGATCAAGCCTTGAATACAGGGTCACGAACTGTGTCTAAATGGATTTCACTGCCAATGGCGCGGTGAATACGACACCTTCCACTTCGTAATTACGCACGAAGTCATGGGGTACACTGGGCCCCCAACTCGCCAAACTGTCCTCCATGTCGTAATTCGTTGGAGTCCACAACGCGTAGTCCTCGATGTGGTCCATGTCCGAATAATATTCAAACCATGATCCCCAAGGGTCCTGGATATAATGGAAAAAATTGGAGCCTATCGTATGCCGGCCAAAGCCCCAGTCCCCCAGCCCTGTTTTGGCCAGGAGTGCTTCGCCACCACGGCCGACCTCATCCGGATCGTTCACCTCGAAGCTGGCGTGATGGAAGCCGACGCCGGTCGACTTGGCAAAGGCGATGACGTGGTGGTCACTGTTCCTGCGCGCGCAGGTGAAGGCGATGATATCCTGCGCCCTGTCCGCCAATCCCATCCCCAACGCATCCGTCACGAACGCGACGCTGCGCGGAACATCGGGACTGAATACCAGCACGTGCCCCAGACGCAGCGGCTTTACCGCCGCATAAGTTGATTTGGCACGCACGGCCGAGCCATGGCGGCGGACAATCCGCCCCGGCGCGTTGATCGCAAATGCCTCGCCAACGGCAATCAGCGGCATATCGGGCGGTTGCTCGACGAGCTGGATCAGCATGCCGTGCGGGTCCTCGACCCAAAGCCCGATGTCCTCAAAGCCGGCGGGAGCGGGCACAACCCGGCCGCCATGTGTCTCCACTGCCACGGCAATGCTGCCGAGGTTCTCAGCGCGCAACGAAATATGGTGCAGCCGCTTGCGCGGTTTGCCGGGCACCAGCACGATCGAAGGCCGATCCTGGCCAGGGCAGTGCAAGTTCACCAGGTCGCCGCGGACATCGGCCACAAGGCCGGCATCCCGGTAAAAGCGAACGCCCACGTCAAGGTCAGGGACCTCCAGGGCGACAGAAAGCATGCCAAGCACGGCCATGGCCAACTCCCCTTTCAGTCAGCGGCACGGACGACACGGTTCTCGATCGTGCCGATGCCCTCGATCTCGCAACGGACGACATCGCCCGGCTGCAGGAATACAGGCGGCTCTCTGCCGACGCCGACACCCTCGGGTGTGCCCGTCGCGATCAAGTCACCCGTCTCCAACGTGAACGCCGTTGAGAGGTATGCGATCTGTGCCCAAAGATTGTGAATCATGTTGGCAGTGGTGTTGTCCTGCCGCAGTTCACCATTGACCCAAGTCCTCAAACGAAGGTCGTGAGGGTCGCCGATCTCATCGGCAGTGACGATCCACGGGCCGATGGGACCGTGCGTATCGAAAGACTTGCCCATCGTGAAGGTTGGCGTGTGGAACTGCCAATCCCGCGCCGACACATCGTTGGCGACCAAGTAGCCGAACACATGTCCCGCAGCGTCCCTCTCACTCACCTGCTTTGCCGGCCGGCCGATCACAGCGGCCAGTTCAACTTCGTAGTCGAGTTTTTCCGTCACGCCGGGATCGATGTCATCATAGGGGCCGGCGATACAGGTGGTCTGTTTGTTGAACCAGGTCTGGTGCCTGGCCCGTGCGACACCCAACCGGTCCGCCTCCTCCAGGTGCTTGGCGTAGTTCATGCCAATCGCGAGATATTTGCCCGGCCGCTCAATGGGCGCGAGCAGGCGCACCTCGCCCAGTTGGACAGCAGGAGCCGCCTGAGCCACCGCCCCCACCGCCTTGAGACCATCGTCACCAGCGGCGATAAGGGCGGTCATGGTCCCGAACGGCAGTCCGCCCGATGTGAGGTCGATGATCTTCTCGCCATCGACCAAGCCCAGCCGGGGTCCATCGCCTTTATCGAAGCGCGCGAGCTTCATGGTATCTCCATCGAAGTAGAGGCGGCCAACCGAACGCCGACACGCGCCAGATCGTCAGCCAACGCCCGTGCCAACCGATCCAGCGCCACATCATTCGCGGCACCGCCATAGACATAAAAATCGGGGCGAACCATCATCGCCGACCAACCCTGGGTATCGAGGAAAGCATCGAGCCGACCATCCTTGTCGCGCATCTGGCCGACATCCGGGCCGAGGGCGACGACACGGAGGGGGAGCCCGGCCAGCCTTTGAATAATCGCCGCCGGATCCTGTCCGCGGGTGACCAGCAGGAACCCGCCCCCGCCGTCCAACTCGTCAAGGGGGATGGTCCGTCCGTTTTGCTCGAGCGCAACATGCGGCGAGAGCAGTCCCGCACCCTGCTGAGGCGCGTGGCCGCCGGGGCGGTATAACAAACCGTCAGTCAGGTGCGGAAACGTGGGCGGCGGCGGCGCGGTATGCTCAAAGAAGGCCCGGTCGCGCACCGCGGCCGCCTCCGGGTCGGGAACGCAGATCATCTTGCCCAGATATATCGAAAGATCGGTCAACTGGCCGACATGAGGCCGGCGTTCAACTTCATAGCTGTCAAGTAAGCGATCATTCGCCCGCCCGTCGAGCACGAGCGCGAGCTTCCAGGCGAGGTTCCAGGCGTCACGCAGGCCTGAGCACATGCCTTGCCCCATGAAAGGGGGCATCACGTGCGCGGCGTCACCTGCAATCAACAACCGCCGATCGCGCCAACGGGCCGCGAGCAGCGAGCGGAAATTATATACCTTATGCCGGACAAGCTCGACTTGATCGGGGGTGACCCAGGGCGCCAGCAGCTCCCATACCCGTGCCTCGCCCTCCAGTTCGGCGATTGTCTCGCCCGGCATGCGCATAAACTCCCAACGGCGGAAGATTTGGTCCCCGCTGATGCCGGCCGGCACGATGGTGGTCGGGCGCCGGGGGTCGCAGTATTGTCCAGCCGCGGGGATGCCTAGCTGCTCCACGGTGACGCCCGTTCTCAGGCGGACATCAACCACCAGCCAGTCGGCCTCAAAACCGCGATCCTCCTGCTGGCCATCGATCACCGTGCGGACCAGCGAATTGGCACCATCACAGCCGATGACATAGCGCGCCGTGAGAGTGCGCTCCTCGCCCTGCCCGTCACGTATCGTCACGGCTGCATCAGCCGGATCCTGAGTGACGGCTATAACCTCACATCCGAGGTGAAGATCGACCGTCGATTGCGCGCGTACCGCTTCATCCAACGCCTGCTCCAGCGTTGGCTGATGGACGAAGTTGACCTCCACACCGCCCGAAACCGATGGTTTCGACCAGTCGATCGTCAGCAGTTCCTTCCAGTCGGCGTTGAACCACTGATAAAGCGGGCCTGGCTGCGCCACCTTTGGCAGCACCATACCTAGGCCATTGGCCATCAGCACGCGGTAGAGTTCATGATCAACACAAACCGCCCTTGGCAGCGGATAGCGCTCCCGCCACCGCTCACAAACGGCGACGCGCCTCCCCTGGCGACCCAGCATCAATGCCAGCGCCTCGCTTACCGGCCCATAGCCGACTTGGATTACGTCGTAGTCAGGCGACCTCATATTCCCCCCTGGCCAGGTTCGCGCCAATTCGTTGCTCGATCGCGTGCCGAGGAGAGGCGCTTGGTGATTCACAAAATAGACGTTATGACTATTTTTAGCAAGCCGGTATTATGATCTCCGAAAACAGGTGCGGGGTTGCATGATCCCGAAGGCCAATATACCATACTAAGTGTATATTATGATGTCGAATGGGAGGTGTTCCATGATTGATAGCGCGACCTTCAGGACCGTGCTCGGTCACTATCCGACCGGGGTGTGCGTGATCACGTCCACGGAGCCGGACGGCCGGCCGGTCGGTATGTCGGTGGGTTCCTTCACGTCCGTATCCCTCGACCCGCCCCTGGTCGCATTCTTTCCGGACCGGCGATCGTCAACTTGGCAAAGAATCCGTAATGCGGAACCGTTTCTGCGTTAACGTGCTGGGCGAACATCAGGAAAGCATATGCCGGCAATTCGCGGCGCCGGCTGATGACAAGTTTACCGGCATACAATACCGAGCCTCTGGACTGGGCCTGCCGATACTCGACGGTGTCGTTGCCTGGATCGACTGCCAACTCCACACCGTCCATGACGCCGGCGACCATTTTATCGCTGTCGGGCTGGTTGTTTCGTTGGCAACGGAACATGCCGCCCAGCCCCTGCTCTTTCACAAAGGCGCGTATGGTCAGCTCAGCCGGCTGGCGACGGCCGCCTAGCCAAAGGGCAGAACCCGACACTGCAAC
Source organism: Nitrospirillum guanabarense (assembly GCF_034653355.1). Lineage (NCBI taxonomy): Bacteria > Pseudomonadati > Pseudomonadota > Alphaproteobacteria > Rhodospirillales > Azospirillaceae > Nitrospirillum > Nitrospirillum guanabarense. The sequence continues at coordinate 1,278,071 of NZ_JAYEER010000001.1, read as the reverse complement.
TTGCCGATTGTGCCGTTACATTCGACAACTCATCGCTTATGGTCGCGACCAGACTTTGCCGGGATCATAAACGTGTCGGGATCTGATAACGGAAATCATCGTGTGCGTGTAGCGAAAGTGCGGCGCGAGCGCATGGTGGCTCGGCTGCTACAAGCCGTGATGGAGTGCTATGCTGGTCATGTTCTTAGCGGCCCCCCTACTGTCGAGGAGGTGATTGCCCGCGCCGATGTGTCACGCGCGACCTTCTATAAGTACTTCAACTCGGTCGATGAGGCGATCGAGGCGCGCGCCAGTGAGCTTGTCGATGAGATGATCGATAGCCTCAAGGGTCTGGTTGCCGCGCAGATGAGGCCCATTCTGTTGTTTACCGTATCGGTCCATCTCTTCCTGCTGCGAAGCGTGCTTGATCCGACCTGGGCTGCGTTCATAGCCCGAAGCGATTTGCTCCGTGCGGATGGAGTTCTGATCAAAGGCCTGACCATTCATTTGGCCGACTCCCTTGCCGATCAAGCGGTGACCTTCGTCGACGCGGAAGCGGCCAGGATTGTCGCGATTGGTGCCATGCGTGAGACGATCCGATCCATTGCCACCTCAAGCAGCCCGAGAAGAGGCTTGGTCGATGAAGTCACGACCATGATCCTCATTGGCCTGGGCCTGACACGGGAAGCGGCCCAATCGCTGGTCGTCGATGCCACGATATTCATCCGTGGCGCAGCTCCCGATCGGCTATCCTGGTGGCGCGATCCTTGGTCATCACCAGGTCCTGCTGCTGTCGGGAGCAGCGGCAGATTCGGATAATTATCGAAATTCACTTCCCTCATGGGTCGTCTGTGAATGATTGCCGAGGCACTGACGATGTGCTGGCCGCCCGCTGGACGGAGAACCCCTATTTCCAGTTCTTCTGCGGCGAGGAGGTCTTCCGCCACGACCTGCCTTTCGACTGGTCGTCGACGTCCCGCTGGCGCCAGCGCCTGGGCGAGGAACGCCGGGCGGCGCTGATCCAGGAAAGCCTGCGGGTGGATACCCCTCCGCCGAGGGCCGCCTTTCAGCCGTGATACCGCTGGCTGAAGATGGCGGGAGATTTGGCCTGTGAGGGTGAGAAGTGTCCACGAACGGGATAATGATGAGTGGGACGAGCCCGACCATGATGAACTCCGCCCCGACGACGATCATCGTCGTCGGGGCCATCAGCCACAGGGCCTTGCTCAGCGCCTACGGGGCGGTGGCCGGCGGAGGTTACGCGTTCGCCCCACCATCGACGGTGAAGCCCGTGCCGTTCACCGAACGGGCCTCATCACTGGCGATGAACGCGTATAGCGCGGCGACGTCCTCGGGCTTGCCATATTCCTTGATCGCCATCCGCTGGCGCTGGGCTTCGGCATGCGGGCCAACGGCGGGGTTCATGTCGGTGTTGGTCGACCCCGGATGCACGAGGTTGACGGTGATCCCACGCGGCCCCAGGTCACGCGCCGCGCCTTTGGTCCAGGCGATCAGCGCGGCCTTGCTGGCGGAATAGAGCGCCTTGCCGGCGTCGGGCACGCGGTCCGCGAGATTGCTGCCGGTCGAGATGATGCGGCCGCCCTCGGACATGTACGGCAGGGCCGCTTGGGTCGCGAGGATCACGCCCCGGACGTTCACCGCCAGCATGACGTCGATCTGTTCGAGCGTGACTTCCTCGACAGTGCCGTAACTGATGATGCCGGCATTGTTGACGAGGATGTCCAGGCCGCCGAGTTCGGAGGCGGCGTGATCGACGGCCTGTTTGATCGACGCGGGCTCCGCCGCGTTCATTTGAACCGCGAAGGCGCGGCCGCCCGCCGCCTCGATCTCCCGCGCAATGGCGTTAGCGGCATCGGCTGACCGCTCGTACCCAATCGCGACTGCGGCCCCCTCGGCGGCGAAGCGGCGGGCGATGGCGGCGCCGATCCCACGGCTGGCACCCGTGATGAAAGCGCGTTTTCCTTGAAGGGATGACATTGCGATCTCCATTGAATCCCCGGAGCGGGCCGCGCCTTCGGCGGCCCATGGACACCGGTTGGGTTTTGTGGGGGCGGTTTGCTGGAACGGCGCCGTCTTGTTTGGCGCCACTTATTTGGCGTAGGTCGCGACGATCTGGCCGACCAGCTTGGCCCAGGGCATGTCCAGGGCGTCGTACACGGCGGCCGATTCCGGCGCGGCATTGTCTTTCAGGATCTCGACCATGAAGGTCGCGTAGTCGGAGAGGATCACGCCGGCCTGCTGCAGGCGGAACAGGTTCACGTCGTGCTTGGTGCGGTTGAAGGTGCCCGACGCGTCGACGGCGATGTAGGCGTCATAGCCCTTGGCCACGGCCGTCATCGCCGGGAAGCCCGCGCAGACCTCCAGCGAAATGCCCGCGAAGATCAGCTTCTTGCGGCCGGTCGCCTCGATCGCGGCGGCCACGCGGGGATCGTCATAGGCGTTCACCGTGGAGCGGTCGACGATCTCGATGCCGTCCAGCGCCTCCACAAGCTCGGGGAAAGTCGGGCCCCACAGGGTATCGCGCGCGGTGCTGGTGGCGACGATGGGCAGGCTGAGCGCCTTGGCCGCGCGGGCAAGCGCCACGACGTTGTGCTTAAGCTCGCCCGTCTCATAGTCACGCACGCCGGTCATCAGATTGACTTGGTGATCGACGAGGATCACGGCGGCGTTGTCCTTGGTCAGCGGCTCATAGATACGGTTCGTCATTTCCACTCTCCAGCCAATGATTGGGTCCGGCTCACGATCATGGTTCGTGATGGCTGGAAGGTAGGGGGTGGACGAGCGGCCTAGAAGACGTCTAAATCGCAACTTAACGTCCATGGCAATGGACGAAGGGGGTGGTGATGCTGGACCTGAACGACTTCTTCTACTTCGTCCAAATCGTTGATCGGGGCGGCTTCACGGCGGCCGGTCGGACGCTGCGCGTTCCGAAATCGACGCTGAGCCACCGCATTCAGCAGCTTGAGAACGAGCTTGGCGTGCGCCTGCTCAATCGCACATCGCGGCGCTTCGGCATGACCGATTCCGGTGAGGACTTTTATCGGCACGCCGTCGCCATGCTGCGGGAGGCGGAATTGGCCGAGACCACGATCCGTGGGCGCCTGACGGAGCCAAGGGGCACGGTCCGGTGCACGGCGGGCACGGCGACGATGCAGTTCGCGCTTGCGGACATCATCGCCGACTTCTTGGTCCAACACCCGAAAGTCAATGTCGTCGCGCATGCCGCCGATCGCACCGTCGACATCGTGGGCGAGAATTACGACCTGGCCGTCCGGGCGCACTCCGACCCGTTGCCGGACTCCAACCTGGTTCAGCGGACCCTCGCGCCCGCGCCCTGGTTCCTGTTCGCGGGTTCCGACTATGTGAAGAAACACGGCGCGCCGAAGACTCCGCAGGATCTGCAGCAGCATCCCTCGTTGTTCATGATGCGGACGGGCGTGGAGCCCGTGTGGCGGCTGCGTCACGCACGCCAAAAGCGCGACGAGATCGTGGTGCCACTTACCCCGCGCCTGCTCGGGGATGACATGGTTGGGCTGAAGCAGGCCGCGATCAAGGGCTTGGGCGTGGTCGCGCTTCCCGGCTACATCTGCCGGGCGGAGGTCCATTCGGGCGCCATGGAGCGCATCCTGCCGGATTGGCTTGCCGGCGATTCCACGCTGACCGCGCTCATCCCATACCGTCAGGGTCTGCTACCCTCCGTACGGGCGTTTCTTGACCATCTGTCGGCGGAATTTCCCAAGCGCGTGCTCATGTAGGGCTGGCGGGTTGGACAAGGGCGACCTCTGGCCCCGCGCCCGCCATTACGCCCACGTCCAGCGTGCAACCATTTGGACGTTAAGTTCCAAACTTGGCGACTTCCCGGCCGGTCTGTCCCGTTCATAATCGCGGCATCAGACAGGTTGTTGGAGTGACCGCCATGGATGGCATCGCAAACATCGAAAAGACCGGGGGAACCGCCCAGCGGCTTGGACAAATCGTCTTGGGCGTCCCGCACAATATTGGCTCGGGCTTTTCGGCCCGGCATTTCTCGGAGGAAATGTTCGCCGGGGCGATGGATCCGCTGCTGATGGTGGATCACTTCGTCATGACCGCGCCGACCTTCGAGCCGCACCTTCACGCCGGAATTTCGGCGGTGACCGCCATGTTCGAGGACAGCGAAGGCGTGTTCCTCAACCGGGACACCTTGGGACACAATATCGAATTGAAGGCCGGCGACCTTTACTGGCTGACGGCCGCGAGCGGTGCGGCCCACGAGGAAAAGCCCGCGAAAAATTCGCGCGTCCATGCCTTGCAGGTTTTCGTGAACCTGCCCGAGCGTCTTAAGAAATGCCCGGCCCGTTCGCTGCGGGTCGATGCCGGCGACGTGCCCATGATCGAAGGCGGCGGCCACCGCGTCCGCGTCGTTCTGGGCGCGAGCGGCGGCGTCAAGGGTGAGACCGGGACGCCCGAAGAGATGACGATGCTCGACGGCTTCCTCGCCGCCGACGGCCGGTTCAGCCACGCGCTGCCGGAAGGGCGGCAGGCATGGATTTATGCCGTGTCGGGTACGGTGACGGTCGCCACCGACGCGGAGGAGCGGGTCCTGCCCGCCGGCACGGCCACAACGGTCGAGGCGGGCTTGGCCATCGAGGTGGCCATGACGGCCAAGGCTCCCGCCCACTTCGTGCTGATGGCCGGCAAGCCGATCCACGAGACGTTCGTGAAGCAGGGGCCGCTGGTCATGTCGACGGCCGACGACGTCCGCCGCACGCTCGCCGATTTCGCGCGAGGCAAGTTCGGCCGCGTTCCCACCTGATCCCATCAACCCATCCATAGGAGATCGAAAGATGACCGACCTCAGAAAGGCCGATCGGCCCACCGAGACGAACGTGCCCTGGATATCGGCGGCGGAGCGCGGGCGCGAAGCGGCGCTGCTGGCCCACTTCGCCCACTTCTGGGGCACCGCCACCGGCGCGCCGCGCGCGATCTACGACACCTTCATCGCGGCCAGCCCCTTGGCGGCCGGCGCCACTGTCGAGGAAGTCACCACCGCCGAGGTGCATGGCTGGTGGGTGCGCCCAGCGCGCACGCCCGCCGCCGGACGGGCGATCCTTTTCATTCACGGCGGCGGCTATGTCCTGGGTACGGCCCAGGCCTATCGCGGCTTCGTCAGCCAGATCGTCAGCCGGACCGGCATCCCCGCGCTGACGATCGACTATCCCCTGGCGCCGGAGGCGACCCTGCCGGCGGCCCCGAACGCCGCCTTGGCCGCGTATGAATACCTGATCGGCCACGGTTACTCCCAGATCGCGATCGTGGGTGACTCCGCCGGGGGCGGCCTGTCCTTGGTCACCATGGCGCAACTCGCCAGGCGGTCGGACATCGCCAAGCCGATCGCGGGGGTGGTCTTCTCGCCCTGGGCCGATCTCGCCTTCACCGGCGGGTCGATGACGGATTCAGGACTGGTCGACCCGCTGATCGGCTACGACTACCTGCGGGACTGCGCGACCAAATATCTCGGCGCCTATGCCGCCACGGACCCGCTCGCCTCGCCGTTGCACGGCGACCTGGCCGGCCTGCCGCCGCTGTTGATCCAGGTCGGCACCGCCGAGCGTCTTCTCGACAACTCTCGCCAATTCGCGGCCAAGGCCGCCGCGGCCGGCGTCGCGGTCGAGCTCGAGGTCTGGGAGGGGATGCATCACGTCTTCCAGCTCGATGTCGCCCATCTCGAAAGCAGCCGCGACGCGCTTGACCGCGCCAGCCGCTTCCTCATCCGCGCCTTCACCCCCTGAGCGACCCGCCGCCCGATGGCCGGTCGAGATCTGATGGAGATCCCATGGCAACCCAGCTTTCATCGGACACCCACCATGATGTCGTGATCGTTGGCGGCGGCTCGGCCGGCGCCGTCCTCGCACGTCGCCTGAGTGAGGATATAAGCCGGCGCGTGCTGCTTCTGGAGGCCGGCGCCGCTTATGCGCCCTCGGCCTATCCCGACGTGATCGCCAATGCGAACCGGGTCGGCGGCGACGCCGCGCACGGCTGGGGCTACCACACGCAGGATGGCGCCACGTTCGGGCATGACGTGAACGCGATCCGTGGGAAAGTGCTAGGCGGCAGCTCGGGCGTGAACGCCGCCGTCGCGATGCGCAGCCGCCCCTCCGATTTCGCGCGCTGGACGGCGATGGGCGTCAAGGGATGGACCTGGGATGATGTTTTCCCGATCTTCAAGGCGCTGGAGAACACGCCGACCGGCGACGATGCCTGGCACGGGCGAACCGGGCCGTTTCCGATCCGGCAGCGGACCATGGAGGAGATCACGCCCTCCATGCGCGCCTTCGTGCAAGCCTCGGAGGCGGTCGGCCTGGCGCGCATTCAGGACTTCAACGGCGCCGAGCAGAACGGGGTCTCGCCCTATCCGCTGAACGTCGTCGACGAGCACCGCATCAACACCGGCATCGCCTATCTCACCAACGAGGTCCGCGCGCGCCCGAACCTCACCATCCGTGGCGGAGCGGAGATCGACACGGTCTTGTTCGAAGGCAAGCGGGCCACCGGCATCCGTCTGGTCGGCGGTGAGGAGATCGGTGCCGGACAGGTGATCCTCTCGGCAGGCACCTACGGCAGCCCCGCCATCCTGATGCGCTCCGGGATCGGACCCACCGTTCATCTTCGGGAACTGAGCATCCCGGTGCTGGTCGACGCGCCAGTCGGTGAACGGCTGAAGGAGCACCCATTCTATTACAACGTCTACGCGCTGAAGCCGGAGGTCTCCTCCATGACGCCCGTCGCTGGCGCGATCATCTGGACCAACTCGTCCGAAGCGGGGCCGGACGAACTCGACCTGCATGTCTCGGGCACGCACATCTTCGATCCCGCGCTGAGCCCGACAGGCGGCGCAATCGTGCTGGCCTGCGCCGTGACGTTGCCCAAGTCGAACGGCTCGATCCGGCTCGCCAGCCGTGACCCGAGGGCGATGCCGCTCATCCGCTTCAATTTCTTCGATGACCCCAGCGACCTCAGGCGCATGAAGGAGGCCGTCCGGCTGTCGCGCAAGATCGGGCGCGCCGCTCCGTTCAGCGACACGATCGCGTTCGAGATGGCGCCAGGGGACGATGTCCAGGACGACCTCGCCCTGGAGCGGGCGATCATCGCGCAGATCGATGGCTATTCCCATCCGACCTCGACCGTGCCCATGGGTGCCGAAGGCGATCCGGCGGCCGTGGTCGATAGCCTGGGTAGGGTGCGTGGGGTGGAAGGCCTCCACGTCATCGACGCGTCGATCATGCCCGACATCGTATCGGCACCGACCAACGTCACCACGATCATGATGGCTGAGGCGATCAGCCGGAAGCTGCTGTCATGATCGCCGGGGAAGGCGATCTACGGGACAAGGGCGTCGAGTGGGTGATGCAGCTTGTGGCCGGCACCCTGCTGCCCTCGCTCGCGCCCGAGCCCCTTATTATCGGGTCGATGCTGTTCCACGCGGTCGCAGAGCGGATAGGCCCCTGGCGCGATGCCGAGCTGTCCGCAATACTGACGCGTCACGCCGACCGAATACCGACCCTTCTTCGGAAAGCTCGTGTCGTCGATGATCCACGCCTTGATCGGCCCCTCCTGTGAACAGCGAGGTGATTTTCTCCAGTGAAGTGGGGCGACTGGTTCAATCACCGCCGTTTGCCGGCGCCGATCGAGACTATCCCGCCAGCTGAAGCCGAACGCGCCACTATGCTGCCGCCGACAACCAAACCTTGGCGGCATGACGCACAACAATCAGCCTCCGATAATCCCGGCGCGCTTCAGAACTCGTGGTCGAAACGAATTACCACTTTGCTGCCTTTTGAACGATTCTCGACCAAGGTTTCTTGGTAATAATTTATCCAGAAGAAATTGTTCTTGTTAAGACTCACCATCATGCCCGGCCCGATGCCCAGAACTTGCTCTTTTTGTCCCGGCAGGCGAGCATGATCCACCTTGAGATCGGTGAACTGCTTGAAGAAATACCCGTTGAAACCGACGGTCACTGTCGGGGTCAGGGTGTATCCGATGGCCAAGTTGATGTTGTAGGCTTGGCCAGCCTGGGATGACTTAGCATCCTGATATCCAACCCAGGGTCGGTTGTTCTGGGCATTCCAAAGATAGCTAAGCCGCGCCGAGATGGAGAGGCTGGGCGTGACAAATGCGGTAAACGCGTAGTGCGGATTGAACGTGACGGCATTGCTTCCCGGATTGAAGGCGTATTTGGGACTATAGGAGCCTAGGGGAAAGAAGAAATCCAGCTCGATCCTCTGCGAGAAAACAGGTCCGTCCTCTCCCATGATCGGCTCGAACTGGTAGCCACCGCCAAGCATCACATCGCCAATACCTGCCTGAGCTTTCAAAATTTTATTCTGCAACCCATCATCAATATCTGCTGTTTCAAAGATAGGAAGCAAAAAATCGAAGACGAAATGACCATCGCTGAAGCGACCCCATTCTGGAGTATACATAAGCTGATTGATCAGGCTGTTGATTCTGGTGTCCTGATTAGGTAGTTTTAGATATTTACCATTGGCGTCAGTGATTTTATCGGCGGAATAGGTGATCTGATAGCCGATGTAGTGCCAATCCCCAGCCCCAGGAACCGGCAGACCATCGTAGAAGCTTGTGTTACCCATGTTCGAGTTTGGCTCGTCCGCAGCCTTAGCTTGTTGCATGGCCAGGACGGAAGAAATACAAAAGAGCGACGCGGCCCAATATTTTAACACCATTCCTCCCCATTTTCTTGTTTGTAGTGGACTTAGGCGAGATCCCAGCCGCCGCCTCTACTTGGCCGTCTTGACAGGCTATGCAATTCGGCAGCCGGGTGTGGTAGAGTTGTTAAATAGTAGTTGGTCATCGCTCGGCGACGGCCCCGCCCCGGAATGGACCGGGAGCCGCGCCCGAACGCCCGCGTGCGGCCGATGGTAGGCCGGCCCAGCGGCCATCGTCGAAAGCCCGGCGCGCAACCGACTGCCCTGTCGAAATCGGCGTCGGATGCATCGGCAATCTGGGAAATTTCCCCACCAGAAGAAGGATAGATGACCGACAAAGTCACGTCATGCGTCGACGCCATCCACTCATTGTTGATAAAGAGCGCGGGGCGACGCAAAAGCGTCTTCTTAACAGCCGAGGAATATTTAACTTGTTCGAACCTTAGCATCCGCAATTGCAATAGCAATCGCATCCAAGGTCTTCTCCCTTAACATTTTGTTGTCGGAACAACATGCATCTGAACCAACGCCGTCGATACGGCAAAAATACTTATGGCAGCTATAAGGACGACACTCGATGCAGGAAGAAAGCCACTCTGCCGTGCGACAAACAGGATGAGAGCCCGTAGCCGGGGCAGCTGCTGGTGTGGCCTTTTGGGTGCTGCGGATGGTCGAGGTCGGCCGGGTAAAGAGGGAGCATCTCGGATTTCCAGAGGATGCCCCGTGATTGCCCGGCCGCCACGTCAACGACCATCAGATGAGGCTATTCATGAAGTTGCGGCAAACGATGCCAGTGACCGCGGCGGCGGCCAAGGCGGGCTTCAGCGCGGCGACCGGGTATCGGATCCTGCACGATCCGGTGCTCCCCTCGGTGCGGCCGGAGGAGCGTGGCCGTCGGCGCCCCGACCCCCTGGCGGATATTTTCGACAACGAGGTCGTGCCGCTGCTGAAGGCGGCGCCCGGCCCGCGGCCGATCGGCGTGTTCGAGGAGCTGATGCGCCGCCACCCCGACCTCAGCCCTGGGGTGCGACGGACCCTGGAGCGGCGGATCCGCGCCTGGCGGGCGGTTCATGGTGCGGAACGGGAGGTGATCTTCCGCCAGACGCATGAGCCCGGCCGGCTGGGCTTCTCCGACTTCACGGAGATGGGCGACCTCGGCGTGCGTGTCGCTGGTTGCGCGCTCGATCATCAGCTCCACCACTTCCGCCTGCCCTGGTCCGGCTTCGAGCATGCCCAGTCATCCTGGGTGGCGAGCGCTACGTCGCCTTGGCGGAGGAGCTGCTGGCTGCTCGCCCGCCTCCACGCCAACGAGCCGGAATTGCTGATGGCCCTCGACCGGCCCGATATCCCGCTTCACACCAACGGCTCGGAAAACGACATCCGCTGCCAGGTCACCAAGCGCAAGATCAGCGGCGCCACCCGCAGCGACACAGGCCGGCAATACCGCGACGCCTTCCTCGGCCTGGCCAAGACATGCGCAAAACTCCGCATCTCCTTCCGGGATTATCTCGGCCACAGGCTCGACGTCCCTGAAACGGTCGGCATCCCAAGCCTGCCCACCCTTGTCGCCAGACAAGCCTGATCGGCAGACCGCCTGGGCTTTTCCTCCTCCTACTCCTCATGGCATTAAAAAGCGGCTTCAGCCGCGGGAGAAGCGTGTCAGCCGCCGTCGCACCTCGTTGCAGGCAATCGGCACCTGTGGTGTGCGGAATATTGCTGAGGCCAATGTGTAACCGATCAAAGCTGACATGGTGGCCATCTGCTAACTGGTCGAACAGCCAGAGAGCGCCGTGCATATCGATCTGCTCGGCAAGGGCCAGTTCGCGGAGCGTGCCATCGCCGGTAAGCAGTCCCCATCCCCGTGACCAGCGATGGCGAACGCGAAGACAGCGCGATACCGCCAACGGGTCAAGCAGTCCCTACGGTTCACACGTTTTGGCCAAGCCGCAGGAAGGCAAGAATATCGTAGAGATTGTGTTGGGAAATTTCCGTAAGCGCACTTCATGCCTCGTCGAATGCCGCTCGCGCGGCATGGATCGTGGCTTGGTTGGCTTCGGCCCAACGAATGACAGCGCCAAGCGCGGGCAGCAGCGACAGACCAAGAGGTGTCAGGGCGTACTCGACGGCCGGCGGTGTGGTCGGAAAGACCGTGCGGCTTAGCAACCCTTCGCGCTGCAACCCCTTAAGGGTTTGGGTAAGCATGCGCTGCGAGATATCGGCAAGCGCACGGCGCAATTCACCAAACCGATGCGGACGATCCTGCAGGGCAATGAGGATGAGCACCGACCATTTGTCATTGATATGGGACATGACGTCTCGGATCGGGCAGTTGTCCGGCGAAAAGCCTTCGGCGCGGATGTCGTCAAGTGATTTCAAGAACGGATCGGGCGGGGCTTTCGTGTGTCGGGGCATGGATGGTTCCCTCTATGTAACTATGGGCGAAAAAAGTGCCGCCTTTACAGTTAGCATAGTCAAACGGAATATTAGTTACGATTGTAGACCAGCAACCGGTCTGCATTCAACGACCAATTCGAATGCACCCAGACAGGAGTATCCAATGCCCCAACCACTTCTCGTGACCGGCGCCGGCGGCCAGCTCGGCCGCTCCGTCGTGGATAACCTTCTCGCGTCGGGCGCCGGCCACATCATCGCGACGACACGCGATCCTTCCAAACTCGCCGACCTTGCCGCAAAGGGGGTCGAGGTGCGCCGGGCCGATTTCGATGATGCCGCCTCGCTGCCCACCGCCTTCGCCGGCGCAGGGCGGGTGCTGATCATCTCAACGGACGCCCTGGATCGGCCGGGACGACGGCTGGAGCAGCACCTGTCAGCGGTCGCCGCGGCCAAGGCCGCGGGCGTCAAGCACCTCGTCTATACATCGATGCCGAAACCGGAGCCGGGTTCTGCGGTCATCTTTGCACCAGACCATTTCGGCACCGAGACGGCGATCAAAGAAAGCGGGCTCGGCTACACCATCCTGCGTAACAGCTGGTATCAGGAAAACCTCATGATGTCCCTGCCCAGCGTACTCGGCTCTGGCCTGTGGTTCACCTCGGCCGGCGCGGGAAAGGTCGCCCATGTGGCGCGCGAAGACGCCGCCCGCGTAGCGGCGGCGGCACTGGCGTCCGGCTCAGATGAAAGCCTGACGCTCGACGTCACCGGACCTGAGGCGCTGACGACGGAACAGATCGCGGCGCTCGTCTCCGACGTTGTCGGCAAGCCCATCCAGGTCATGCAGGTGACCGATGAACAGCTTGCCGGCGGTATGAAACAGGCCGGCGTCCCCGACTTTCTGGTTCCGCTGCTGGTCTCGTTCGACGCCAACACGCGCAACGGCGGCCTGACCCCGCCGACCGATACCGTCGAGCGCCTGACAGGTCTGCGGCCACGGCCGCTGCGGGCTTTCCTTGAGGCCGTCAAACCGGCGCTCGTCGGCTAAGGCGCCGAGCTGGCCTCCCACACCCGACAGGGCGGGAGGCCAGCTCAAAGGCCTGCCGTGCAACGAAGCCTGGAGAAAGGAGGCAGACGTGATGCTGCGCCAAAGAACCGCAATGCGTAGCCTTGTGAAGGCCTCCCTGGCCGCGATGATCATCGCCGGAGCTAATCTCGCCGCACTCGCCCGCGCCGACGAAACAGCCAGCAACAAGGCGCTGGTTCTCGCGGCGGTCAAGGCAGTGTTCATCGACCGCGACGCTTCCGCGGTCGATCGCTACTGGAGCCCCCGGTTACCACCTATGTGAAGGTCCGCCAAGACAAGCGCACCGTCTCGGTCGCCGTCACCATCGCCATGGCGGTCAACAGCGACGGTCGCCGTGAAGTGCTGGGCATGGACATCGGCCCCTCGGAGGCGGAAACCTTCTGGACCGACTTCCTGCGCAAGCCCAAACGCCGGGGGCTGAAGGGCGTCAAGCTGGTGATCTCTGACGCCGATGAGGGCATCAAGGCCGCCGTCGCCAAGGTGTTCTGCGCCACCCGGCAGCGCTGCCGGGTGCGTTTAGGCTCTGCGCAAACTTGGTGATGGGCAGATCACTTCTACCTTGGCGGCTTTCTTGCCGCCCCCGAACTGATAACGCGCCGTTTCGCTGAATTGGCGGAGTGGTTAGCGCAGGGACGGCTTCGCCTGTCCGTTGCGAAAGTGCCGCCGCTCGACCAAGCGGGCCAGGCGCATCGCCTGCTGGGAGGGCGGGGAACGGTGGGCAAGATCGTTCTGATTACCTGAGCGCGCATGCGATCACGTTACGAGAAGCCCGGCACGATCGCGCCGGGCTTTTTTTGACCACGCGAGCTAAGGGTCAGGCTGCCGGAAGGCCCCGCATTGCGGGGAGCCAGCACGCCAGTGACATGCGCGCCACTTTGCCCGCTCGCAGGTGGTACCTAGCGAAGAAGCGCATGGTCAGGTTGTCGCCAGGACCGAGCGAGGCAAAGGGAAAGTCTGGTCTCTCGATCCGCGCGGTGAAGGTTGCATCGAGCTCAGCTATGATCAGGTCCCGGCTCTCAAGCACGGCGAGCGGAGTCAGCGTTTCGTCAACTCCATGATGAACGAACTGCAGCATCCGCAGGAAGTCCGCTGAGGTGGCGAAGCTTTGGTCCGGCCCATCGATCACCGCATCGGGGTGGAAGAAGGTGTCGATCAGGCGGGCGTCGTCGCCCAGGTTGTAGGCCGCGAGGTAATCTTCGTATTTCATGAAAGTCTCCGACAGTTGTTCCCGGTCCGGGCGCGCAGCGCGCCGCCAACGCCCGAAAACGGGAATTTTTAAAATGGGTCAGTATTTGAAGGCGGCGGACGGCGAGGCGGTCCAGTAGTTGGTGTCCAGCAGATTGGGACCGAGAGCCGCACCGTCCAACGGTCGTCGCTGCGGCCGCCATGATCCATGTAGTTCCCCTTCCCTAGGTACCGGAACAGGCTGTTCGAGCAGCTTCCGTTCCTCAGGTCCCCCGGTCGCAACTCAATCGCGCGCATGAATGGTTCCCGGGGTATGGACGTCTCAGCCGAGGCTGGCAACGCCGCCATCGATGACGATCTCCTGGCCGAGCATGTAGCCTGCCTCGTCGGATGCGAGATAAAGCACCGCCTGGGCCGCCTCTTCCACCGACCCGGCGCGCTTCATCGGCGTCAACTCGGTCAGCGACTTCAGAATCTCGTCCCCGCCGAAGTCCTCCCCACCGCCCGGCGTGCGGGACGTCAGCGGAGTGGCGATCAGTCCGGGGGTAACCGTGTTGACGCGAATGCCTCGGGGTAACAGCACTGCTGCCAGCGTGCGTCCAAGATGCCGCAGAGCGGCCTTGGTAATGCCATAGACGCTGAGTGCGGGATTAATCCGAACCCCGGCCAGCGAGGCGCACAGGACAATTGCGCTACCGCGAGGCATATGAGGCGCGATCTTCTGCACCAGGAAGAAGTTGCTCTTGAGGTTGATGGCGAACAGGCTGTCCCACAGCGCTTCGTCCACGGTCTCGAATGGAGCGACCGAAGCGATGCCGGCGTTCGCGTAGAGCACGTCGATCCGGCCCAAGGCGCCTACCAACTGATCCACCAGCCCTGCGAGGCCCGCGATGTCGGCCATGTCATACTGGATCGCAACGGTGTCTCCGCCAATCTCGGTCCTGGCTTCTTCCAAGGTCTTCGCATTACGCCCTACGATCGCGACGTGCGCGCCTTCTGCCGCGAAAGCCTTGGCGGTGGCGAGGCCAATGCCACTGTTGCCACCCGTTACGACAACGTTCTTGCCGCCAAACCTGGGATGCATCTCTACTCCCCTTCTGAATGCTGCGGAACGTTCTGGCGCGCCGAGCAGCGCGCCAGCGACGCTCACCACACGCCGTTGCCGTGCGGCAGGTCAGCAGGGAGATCCTGACCGATGTCCCAATGCTCGGCGATGCGGCCATTCTCGACGCGGAAGCGATCCACATACAGGCGCGGCGTCGGGTTGTTCTCTTCCTCCACACGAACGAAGAAGATTACATTGTCACCATCCACGAACACGTCGCGGATCAGTACCTTGGCGTTCTTCTGGTTTTGCTCGAGATAGCTGATGAAATTGAAGACGCCCTCGTAATCATCAGCCATGGGGATGCTGCTGTGCTGGATATAGCGATCGGCGATATAATTCTTGATAATGCGCGGATTTTTCTCGCAGATCACCTTCTCGTAGAATTCGACGCAGAGGTCGAATTCTTCTGCTCCTGCTCTGTACGGCTCATTGTTTCTCCCTTATGTTTTTTTATATCTTTATGAGGACGGTATCCAGCTGCCATGGAAGCCGATTGGCATTCGGGCGGGCAGGTGAATGGTGGCGAGCGGCGGCGCGGTGATGTCGCGCGCGTCAAGGACCTGCAGGTCGGTCGCGCCGCGGTCCGGATCGGAGGCTGAGAGCAGGATGTAGCCATCGTCCTCCCCCTTCGCCGGGCTTGTCGGAGCGAAAATTGGCTCGCCGATGATAGCGCGCTCCCGGTAGAGCCGCTCAGTCGATGTGCCCTGGTCGAGATCGTACTTGATCAGCCGATTGCTGCGCGCATCCGGTGCCACCGTTTCGTCGCGCGCGATGAACGAGTCTGCGAGATCCTCGTTCGACATCATATAGACATAGCGGTTGGGCCGCCCGGTGAAGACATCGTTGATGCGCGGGAACTCCTGGTGGCGGACGTCGACCACCTCGCGGGTAACGGTGCCGCTGTCGAGATCGAATACAAGCTTTTCGAAGCGCGGCGCGCCATTGTATTCGACCGACCCAGGGTACGTGGCGCACATTCGCGGATGTGTCACTGCGTAGAGCACGACAGTATTGCCGACTTCGAAGGCATTCGCGGTGTGGAAGATCCACAGCGATGGCACGTCGAACCAGCGGATTTCGCTAGCTGCGCCGTTGATCGGCAACAAGCCGATGCGAGGTTGATATTCGGGGTCCCAACGATAGGGGATCAACGCGCCCGATGCCGCCACAGACGGGTCGAACCCGACTTGGAGATCGTAGATCAGGACGTAGTTTCGGGTCAGCGCGAAATCATGGATCATCGGGCAGTGCGGGACGTGGACATGCTCCACCCTTGTCACCCGCCCTGCGGCCGAGACCACGATATGCTGCACCATCGGCATTCCGGGGAAGTAGGCCACGCCGTGCATGTCGCCCGTGTCCGGATCCCAGTGGGGGTGCGCGGTGAAGCCGCCCGGAAGCGTGCCCTCGAAATCCCAGGTGCCCACCGTGCCCAGATCGCCGTCCAATTCGTAGGGCAGCGTCCCGATCTCGACCAGCGCGAGCGTGCGCCCAGCATGGCCAACCACATGCGTGTTCACCGGAACGTCCATGCCGCCATAGACCGTGGCCTTGCGCGGCGGTTCATGCAACTGGCGGGTGACGGCGGCCTGCCGTACCCAACGGTTGCGGTACCATTCGGCCCGGCCGCCCCGGATCCGCACACCGTGCACCATGGCCTCGCCCTGAAACAGGTGATGGCGGCTACCCTGCGCGGTGATTGGGTTGGGGCCGTTACGCAGGAAACGGCCATCCAAATCAGCCGGAATCGAGCCCGTAACGGCTAGATCGAACGCTTCGATCTCCCCTTCAACCGGCTCGTAGCCATTCATCAGATAGCGATTGCCTTCCGGCACAATCCGGGGGTTCATTACGCATTCTCCTTTGGGGCGTTTGCATCGCGACCTGCTCCAGTGATGCCGCCGAGGCCATGGAGCGGTTTGAAGCGGTTTTCGGGGTCGTGGTGATGGCGCGCGGCCTGCAGGGAGCCAATGGCGGGACCGAGCTGACGACGCCAGTCGTCAGCACTGAGCCGCAGGGCACCAACCTGCGGGTCGCCGAGCCCGTCGAGCTCCAGCGCGAGGTCAAACAGGCGCCGGTTGCGGGCTTCGCTTGCGGCTAGAGCCGCGGTACTGGTGTCGGTCTGGCACGGGAACGCCGAAGCAATGTAGGTAACCCCCTGCCCACCCCAACGCTGGCCCATCTGGCCTAGGCGAGACACCGGGACCGGATACAGTTCGATTACCCCCGCCGGCCCCATCTGATCGGCTGGAAAGCTGCTCATCAGTTCAGCTGCATAGCGGGCGGCATTGGCAGCGGGGATGAAAGCGGTAGCCCAGGGATGAACATGGGCGTCGTTGCCGCGATCACAAGGGAAGGCGGGATTTAGCTCGAGCCGGTGCAAGAACTGCCCCAGCGACAGCCGGTCCACCTTTGTTGTCGGCAACGCCAAAAGCGCAGGTAATGCCTTGCCGATGGCCTTCGAGCCCGCGGGAACCACTGCCTCGATACACGGCGTCCAGCCATAAGGCAGCGGCAGGATCCATCCGCCAAGATGCCATAGACCCGCCACATCAAGCAGGGCCAACTGATCGGCGACCATCGCTTCTGCATCACGATAGAACAGGCGGTAGCAGTCCACCTCCGCCGGAGCATCAACCAGCTTCAGGCGCAGCCGGGCAATAACCCCGAACTGCCCTGCCCCGCCCTTCACCAGCGCGAACAACTCGGCGTTTTCGTCGGACGAGCAGCGAACCATCGCACCGTCGGGCTTTATCACATCTGCCCACAGCATCTGCTCGCAGATCATGCCTTCGCGAAAGCTTGTTCCGCCCAAGCCCCCGATGGAAACGGTGCCCCCCACGGTCAGACCCATATAGTCGGGTAGCACCGCGGGAACCTGCCCCGTCGGCAAGGTGCCGCGGATCACTTCGCCCCAGGTGGTGCCCGCCAGCACGTCACAATAGCCCTCGCCCACATGATCCACACCGACAAGCCCGGACAAGTCGAGGAGAAACCCCTCCTCAGCGAGGGTCTGACCATTGCAGGAGTGGCCCAATCCTCGGACCGCCACCTGAAGCCCGGCGACCTGCGCCTCGGCTATGGCGGCACAGGCCATCTCGGCGCTCGATACGCTCCGCACGATTGCCGGTTCGGCCCGACGCATACCGCCGAAATCGCGCGCGAGGTCTCCACCTCGCAAGGCAGGTTGCTGGCTCACGGTTGTGTTTCCTGTACTTGTGGCAGCTGCGTCGCAGCGGGTCCGATAAGCCGCGGCAAGTCAGAGCTGGATGATGACCGACTTGAGTTCGGTATAGGCTTCAAGCCCTTGGCGAGCCTGTTCGCGTCCAACGCCCGACTGCTTGTAACCGCCGAACGGCAACGCGGCATCGAGCACGCCGTGACAATTGCCCCAAACGGTGCCCGCCCGGATCTTCGCCGCAAGCCGATGCATGACTGAGAGATCGCGCGTCCAGATGCTCGCGCCGAGGCCGAAAGCAGTGTCATTGGCCGCGGCGGCAACCTCGTGGAGATCGTCAAACCGCTGCACCACGACGACAGGACCGAAAATCTCCTCACGAACCACACTCATCTGCGGGTTCACGTCGGCCAGTACGGTCGGATTCAGATAATAACCTTCGGCTGCGGGTGCATCGCCCCCGGTCATCACGGTAGCCCCGGCCCGACGGCCTTCATCGATATAGCGCAGCACCCGCTCATGCTGCTCACGCGAGACAACGGGACCCATTCTGGCGGTCGGATCGAGTGAAGGCCGCGGAGTCCAGTCCCTGCTTGCGTCAACCACACCATCAAGGAACCGATCGTAGATATCCCGATGGGCAAACAGACGCGAACCCGCGACGCAAACCTGACCGGCATTGAAGAAAATTGCCCCGGCGGCCCCGGCAGCAGCGCTGCCCAGCTCTACATCGGGCATCACGATGACGGGTGATTTGCCGCCGAGTTCCAGCGTGACCCGCTTGAGCGTGTCCGTAGCCGTGCGGTTGATGATCTTGCCGACCTCGGTCGATCCGGTGAAGGCGATCTTGTCCACCAGCGGATGACGGACCAGCGCGTCCCCTGCTATCCGGCCATCGCCTGTGACCACGTTGACCACACCAGCGGGGAAGCCGGCCTCCAGCACCATGTCAGCCAGGCGCAGCGCCGTCAGGGATGTCTGCTCGGCGGGCTTCAGGACCAGCGTGCAACCGGCTGCCAATGCCGGTGCGATCTTTAACGCCGCCATCAGCAGTGGAAAATTCCAAGGAATGATTTGCCCGGCCACCCCAATCGGTTCCCGCCGAACATAACCGTGAAAGGCCCCCGTTGGGGCAGAGAGAGGGTCGACCACCTCACCGGAGATCTTCGTCGCCCAGCCTGCCATATACCGCAATTGCGCCACCGTACCGGGAACATCGACGGCCGCCGCCATCGCGCGCGGCTTGCCGTTGTCGATGGCTTCAAGTTCGGCGAACTCGCCCGCGTTCGCCTCGATCAGATCGGCCAGCCGATTGATCGCCGCCTCGCGCCGGATCGGCGGCAAACCTGACCATCGGCCATCGTCGAATGCGGCACGGGCCGCACGAACGGCCCGGTCAATGTCTTCGGCGGTCGCATCGGCAATGTGCCCGATGATCTTCGAAGTGGACGGATCGATCACCTCGATCTGCGCATTGCCGGTGGACTCCACCCACTCATTACCAATGAAATGCGCTGGCCTGCGGCCTAGCAGGCGGTTCACGGCGGGCGAATAAGCAGGCTGTGTCCAGCCCTGAAGTTCAACGGGTCGCATCGGGCCCCTCCCAGCATTCTTGTCGGCTAGGATTTCCCATACGGCGCGGTGTGGCAAAAGCCGCGGATGCGTGATGCAAACCATAAGCAAGACTTATGTGCATGGCCCGGCTTGCCTCGGCGCACGAAAGAGGGAACAACGAATACTGACGTCGAAAACGATGTAGGGAGGGAGGAAGCATGATGGCGACGAGGGATCGCCCTGGCGGGCACATCGACGCGGACCGAGATCGGAACGACTTGTCGAACTCACTGTCGCTGTCCAACCGCGAATTGCTCATGCGGCTGCGGCGAACGAACCTCAACCTCCTCCCGATCCTGGCCGCCGTACTGGAAACGAGAAGAATTGGACAGGCGGCGCGGGAGCTGAACCTCACCCAGCCGGCCGTGAGTCAGGCGATCCGGCAGCTAAGGACAATATTTGGCGATGAGCTGATCGTTATGGCGGGACGCGTCCCGATGCTCACCGAAAGAAGCGCGGAACTGATCGGCCCTGTAAAATCGCTTTTGGCGGATCTGGATGAACTGTTGTCAAGTGCCAGACCTTTCGACCCTATGGTGGAATCTATGACGGCGCGGATCGTGACCGCGGACTATGTCAGCGCTATCCTGACCCCGTGGATGATAGAGATTTGCGACGCGTTGCACGCCCCTCACCGTATTGAATTCGTCGGCGTGGACATCAAGCGCATGCATGACCTGTCACAGATGGACCTCGTTATCCTGCCGCGGGCGCTTTCGCGCCACCTGGGCAAGACGCATGGTTCGCTCGAGTTGCTCGACGACCGCTTTGTCTGCATCGCGCGCGCCGGCAGCTCTTTGCCCGAGACTCTCGGTGCCGACCGCATCCGCTCGTTGCCGCAGTTCAAATTTTCGATGGACGTCCACTTCCCCAGCAATACCCATCATTTGCTAACGGCCGCAGCCGACCTCGAGAACGATGCCGCATGGGCATTCGAACACTATGCAGTCCTCGGCATAGCCGTCGCGGAGTCAGAGCGTATCGCCGTAGTACCGGAAATGCTTGCCAAATGGCTTGGCCGCCATGCACCGTTGCGGATCATAGAAATCGACGGAGAGCCACGCAAATTTGGTCTCGACGTAGTCTGGAGCCCCGAACTGGAGAGCCAGCGCGGCCATCGGTGGCTCCGCTCACTAGTGATGCGCGCGGCACAGCGGGCGCAGCAGGCACTAGCTTGAGCCTCGCAATTTTGCCAAATCGAGTGGAGCATCGCGCTAACAATTTTTCTTTTATACCCGCTGTGTCCACCCCAAGGGGCGCATTCCAATCGCGGAAGCGGCGACGCGGCCGACGATGCGTTAGGCCGGATACGTTGAAGCAGACTGAGAAGCAGACTGATCAAGGCTGGATCGTCAAACCACCTGTGGACGGGGCGGGCCATACGTTCACAGGCCGTGGTGATGCCGGCGATCCCACAGCCGACGATGACAAGATCGTATGTCTCGTTGGTGTCGGAAGCCCGAGCCAGCGTCTTGTCAAACTCTTGAGCCCGGATACCGGTGTGGGCGGCGTTGACGGCTTCGGCCGTATTGCCGTTCGACAGCGCGTAGTCGCCAATTCCACCTGGCCCTGTCCAACCCGGCCCCCAACCCGGCCATGTTCAGACCCGGTGTGACCTGAGCCTGCGCTGGACGAGAAAGAGGGGAGCGGAAGCCCCAGCAAGACCGCCCCAGCGCCGACCAGGGTAGACCCAAGAAAACCCCTCTGAGCGATCGGGACGTTCATACCCAGCCGCTCGGCCTTCTTTTTCTTCGATCCTATCGACCGGCGATTTCAGAAGATCATGAACCACGTCTTTGTCCGTACGCTGCTCTCCCAGAGCCTGTTCGAATTCTTTAGAAATAAGTTACATAATCCACTTTCAGTGTGCGGATTGTTATCGCGCTATGTTACCCGCCCTATCGAAAGTGGAACTAGGCCCTAAGTCGTAGAAATTGAAGCCACACTCAGCTCAACCCGCTATATCGGCCGTCGCCATATAGCAATGCACACCTCGCCTCCCCCAGTGCGACCCGCAGCACGCGTCCGACCACGATCGTATGAGTGGCATGCGGATAGAGACCCTCGACGGCGCAGAGCAGCGAGGAAGCCGCGCCGGCCAGGATCGGAACGCCCTCCTCCGTTTCGTCCCAGCCGCCCACATTGAACCGTGCATCGCCATCCTCTGCCGGGGTGCCGAAACGGTTGGCGACGTCCTGATGGCCGGGAGCGAGCAGATTGACCGAGAAGATCTGCCCATGGCGCGCCAGTGCCGGATGGGTCGCCGCCCGCTGATTGACGCAGACCAGCACCGAGGGGGGCGCCATCGACAAGGAGGTGACGGCGGTGGCGGTCATGCCGAACCGCCGGCCCTCGCTGCGGGTGGCGACAATATGAACGCTCGCCGCCAGCCGCCGCATGGCCTGTTTGAAATCTGCGGAAAGCTCTTCCGCGCTCACAGGCCATTCTCCTTCAGGAAATCATCGAACCGTCCAAAGCCGCCCTCCTGAAGGGTCTGCATATGCTCGCGGGTGAAGTTCTTCGCCTGGCTGCCGAGATAGAAGCGCTCATAAAGCTCGACCCGGCTGCCAAGCGCGGATCCGGCAAAATCCCAGGCCGCGCGAAACACTTCGGCACGCTCGCGCCCCGAGATACCCTTGGCGCCCGGCATATAACGCTCGAGCAGCGGGCCGATGGCGGGATCGTCAAATGCTTCGACGCTGGCGGTGGCCAGCAAATTGTGCGACCCCAGCCCCTTGATGATCTCATTGACCCGGATCATCCAGTTCGGCATCAGGGCGCGGATCGCGCGCACCGGCCGGTCGTCGAGGAAGAAGGCGCCATTGCCGTTATCGTGCGCGCCGGCCTCGGCGGCCGAAATGGCCGCCCTGGTCAGTTGGGCATAGGACCAGATTTCGCCCAGCACGATGGCAACTTCAGGCCGTGTATCGGCGTTCATCACCTTGGCCATGCGCACGCACATGTCATAGGCGAATTCCAGCTTCACCGCCGCGCGGATGGCCGTCTGCTGGAACACATTGGCGGCCCAGCCGGCGCGGCGCAGCCCGTTATACATGTCGATGTCGCAATCGATGAACAGGCGCTCATACGGCACTTCGACTTCGTCGAAGATCATGTAGGCGTCCTGCTCGTCGAAACGGCTGGAGAAGGGCCGGTCCCGGCGCGAGCCTTCCGCGCCGCAATGGTCACGGCATATGGTGACCAGCCCCTTTGTGTTCATCGGGATCGAAAAGCAGATGGCGTATTCCGGCGACGTGCCGGGCGGAAGCGGGCCGGCCGGGTAGACGAACAGCTCGTCGGCGAACGGCCCCAGGGTGGCCAAGACCTTGGCGCCACTGACGACCACCCCGTTCGATGTCCGCTTGACGACGCGAGCCGCCAACTCGGCATTGAGGCCCGAAGTTTCACCCACGCCGCGATCGATGGCCGGCTGAATGATAGTGTGGGTCATAGCCAGGTCGCCCTCGACCACTTCGCGGTAGAATTTGCGCAGGCGGTCGGCCGCGGTGGCGTCGCGGCCCTTGGTAAATACGTCGGAGCGACCGACGAAGCCGGCCAGCGTCACATTCACATAATCGGGGGTACGGCCCAGCATGCCGTAGGAATATTGCGACAGACGCTCGAAACAGCGATGCCGCCGGGCCAGATCGTCGGCGTTCCGCGGCACGATCAGGCTGGCATTCATCAGCTTGCCGGTCTCCGGGTCCGGCACCAAGCACTCTTCGGCGAAGCGGTTCTGCCAATCGAAATAGCCGGCCACGCCCTCCACAGAACCTCTGAAAGCCGGGTCGGTGGCGACATCGACTTTCCGATTGCCGACCCAGACATTGCGGTCGTCGGCCAACCCGGCCTTATATTGAGATCCCGTGCGAACGGCCATTTCTCTCCCCTTTTTCTGCAAACGATGTTTAGTTGCGTTCTAGAGTAAATTCTGCGCCGTTCGGGGGTGGGTGGAAATGGAGTTTTGCCGCAATAAACAGGACTTTTCGGCGGACTGAGGACAGCCACCTCAGGAAGGCTCGTTGCCAACCTCGCGGCGGAATTGCAGCGGCGTCGTTCCATGGCGCAGGCGGAACAAACGGGAGAAATAGCTGGCATCCTCATAGCCGAGGAGGGCGGATATCTCGATCACCGAATGGCTGGTGAAGGCAAGAAGGCGGCGCGCCTCGCGCATCGAGCGATCGAGCAGCATCCCCTTGGGGGAGACTCCGCCAGCGCGCCGGCACAATTTGCTCAGCCGGCTCTCGGTTAGGGCCAGTTCATCGGCATACCAGGCAAGCGGACGCTGCTCGGCGAAATGGGCCTCGACCAGATCGCCGAACCGGCGAAACAGCAGCTGGTCATGGCGGTGCTGGCTATTGTCGGCAGATGGTCCTGTGCCGCTTTCCAGCCGTAGGACCGCGACCACGATCAGCGTGGCCAGTGCCTCGGTAACCGCGATCATGCACGGGCCGGGCGCCTGGATCTCGCCCCGCAAGGCTCGGAACAGCCGCTGCACCTCGCGCCCGCGCCGCCACGCCCCATTCTCGCCAAGTGGCAGGAAACGCGGCTGCATAGCCTCGCCCTGGCCGATCGTCTCATCCCGATCCAGCGCCTCGAGCACCAGCGACCGGTCGATCGTCACCACATGGCCCTGCAACTCATCATCGATATGGAAAGCGTGCGGCACCGAGGGCGGCGTGAAAAACAGCACGGGCGCCTCGGCGCGATAGGCGACGCCATCCAGGCGAAGGTCGAGACTTCCCGTTTCGATCAGATGGATCTGGAAGCCGCGATCATGGCGGTGCGGCGCCGGATCGCGGCCGAAGATCCCAGCCAGACGGTTCAGCGTGCCATATTGCAGCCGTCCTGCCGCCTGCGGCCCCAACTCAACCTGTGACATGTCGATGTCCGGGATGGTCATCTCATTCCTCAACCGGGTTTCGCCGCACCAGCACGGCGGATGCCGCACCAGCACCGGCCGGGATCGGCAGCAGGGTGATCAGCATCTGCGAGGGGAGCATGCCCGCACCGAGCAAAGCGCGGCAATGAATGGGCCGACCGCCGAGCCGGTGCGTCCGAAGGCGACGGCAACGCCGACATCGGTGCCGCGTAGACGCATGGGATAAGCGCTGGGGGCAAGGGCGTAAAGGATGGCCTGGGTGTCGGCGACCGAGGCGCCGAGAGCGCCGCCGCTGACGAGGCAAACCGCAAGGACCGGCGGCACCGAGGCAACGAGGCACACCGACGCCAGGGTCACCGCATAGGCCGACACCACCACCAGCCAGCGCCTCCGGCCACTATCCATCATGCGTCCGGTCAAGGCACTTCCGGCGGCCCCCCACAGATTGAAGGCGATCTGGACCAGAGCCGCGTAGGGACGGCTCAGGCCACGCCCCACCAACAGGGAGGGCAGCCAGCTCAGCAACACATACACGGTGACCAGCGCCAGAAAGAAGGCGAGCCAGCGATATCATCGCGCCTCGGCGAATCCGCGGCGTGTTCTCGGCTACCAGCGCGGGCAGGTTGGGCAACGCGCCGCCCAGGCCGACGCCGGTCAGGAAGCGCGCGGTCACGAGTTCCATGATGTCGTTGGAAAAGCCGGCCAGCAGCGAGAACGACCCGAGCATCGCGATCGAGCGGAGGAGGCTGGTCTTGCGCCCGTGCCGGTCTGACAACCGTCCGCCAATCACCGCGCCCAGCATCAGCCCGAAAGTGCTGGCGTAAAAGAACCCGCCCGAGTTGCCCTGGCGCGATACCGAGCGACCGCATAAGCCGGGGAGCGGCGACGCCGGCCGACTGCAGATCGACGCCCTCGAACATCGCGGCGAACAGGCAGAGCCCGACCACCCAGCGGTTGGACCGTTCCCTGGAAACCACCCTGTGCAACGGCCCCTCCCGCTCATTTTTCCCAAGATAGTCGAATCCCCGGCTCGACAGCATTTACTTATCATGTTAAGTATTATTTGTCACCACGAGGGGATGCTGCCGTCATGGCCGAAAAACCCGCTTACCCACCGCTCAGGATTGATGGCACGGTCTATGGGGTAGCGCTCAACAACCGCAACGAAATCGCTTGCCTAGCCACGTCATTCGCCGCCGCGCCCTATAAGGAACCGCCGCAGGCGCCTGTGCTCTACGTCAAACCTCTCAATACCCATCTCGCCCATGGCGGCGTGGTGTCGATACCGGCCGAAATCCCCGAGATCGAACCGGCGGCCGCCATAGCCATCATCTTCGACCGGGATACCAGCCGGGTAAGCGAGGCCGACGCGATGTCGCACGTCGCGGGCTACACGCTGGCGCTGGATTTGTCCCGGCCCACGGACAGTTATTACCGCCCCCCGATTGTCGAGAAATGCCGCGATGGCTTCCTGCCGATAGGGCCATGGCTGGTGCCGGCTGGCGATATTGGCGATCCACTCTCGTTGTCGGTCAGCCTCGAGGTCGACAGCGTCGCAATGGGAGATCTTTGTCTGCGGGATCTGGCCCGCCCTGTGTGGCGGCTGATCGCCGACATCAGCGACTTCATGACCTTCCGGCGCGGCGACGTGCTGTTGACCGGCCTCACCCCGCCCGGTGCGCGCGCCCGGGTCGGCTCCAGCATCTCCGCTGTGGCGACCGGTCTCGGTCGGCTCGATTGCACCATCGCCCTGGAGAAATCGGTATGAAACGTGCCCGGATCGCTTGGCACGGAGCCATTCACGCCGCCACGGTCAATGACGATCTGGCCAGCTTCACCCTGGCAGATGGCCGAAACGTTCCGGAAGCCGAAGTCGTCTGGCTGCCGCCTGTCGAGCCACGTACCAGTTTCGCACTCGGCTTGAACTACGCCGATCATGCCGCCGAACTGGCGTTCAAGGCGCCGGACAAGCCGCTCATCTTCTTGAAGGGACCTAACACCTTCGTCGGCCATAAAGGGTTCAGTCGCTGCCCCGCAGACGTAAAGCAGATGCACTTCGAATGCGAACTGGTGGTGGTTATCGGCCGGCAAGGCAAGAAGATCCGCCCCGAACAGGCCTATGACCATGTCGCCGGCTATACTGTCGCCAATGATTACGCGCTGCGGGAATACCTGGAGAATTACTACCGGCCCAATCTCCGGGTGAAGAACCGCGACTTCTGCACGCCGCTCGGGCCTTGGCTGGTCGAGCGCGACGATGTGCCCGATCCGATGAACCTCAACCTGCGCTCGCTGGTGAATGGCGAGGTGGCGCAGAGCGGCAACACCAAGGACATGGTTTTCGACATCCCCACTCTAATCGCCTACATCTCCGATTTCATGACCATCTCGTCCGGCGATATGATCCTGACCGGAACGCCGCAGGGGGTGCGCTATCTGGTGCCCGGCGACGAGGTGATCACCGAGATTGACGGCATTGGCAGCCTCTCGAACAGGATCATCCGGGCATGAGCCTCTATTATCTGCAAAAGCTGCTCTATACGCTGAACCGCGATCCCAAGGCACAGACACGCTTCCGCAAGGAACAAGACGCGTTTCTGGCCGAGTTCGATCTCGATGCCGAAGAGGCGGCGGCGCTACGCTCCCACGATATCGGCAAGCTCTATGTGCTAGGGGTCAATGGCCAGATCCTCATGCATTTCGCCGCCTTCTGCGGCATCGCTTGGGCCGATTATCTGCAAATGATGCGCGACGGCATCCGCCTGTACGGGCCGGTGCGCGCCGGGGTCTACACCATGACCACCGGATTGGACGAAAAGGTGGCGGGAATATGAGTTTGGTCTTCGCCGGCGTCTGCAGCCACGCCCCCGGTATCACCGCTCGCGCGGAAATGGCCGACCCCAAAGTTCGCGATCCCTTCTATCGCAGTCTGGAGGGCATGCGCGAGCAATTGGAAGCCGCTCACCCCGACGCGCTGATGGTGGTGGCGGCCGAGCATTTCGGCAATTTCTTCATGAACAACATGCCTGCTTTCGCCGTCGGCATGGCCGATTACTACGAAGGCCCGATCGAGGACCCGCACTGGCTGAAGATCGAACACCGGCGGATTCCCGGCAATGCCGAACTGTCTCGCCGCCTGATCACGGGCTTGCTCGACACGGTGGACGTCGCCTATGCCGAGGAATGGAAATTCGACCACGGCATCTCGGTGCCGCTGCATTTCCTCACCCCACGCTATGACCTCGCCATCATCCCGGCCAATATCAATTGCCAGGGACCGCCGCTGACCCCGCTGCACCGCGCGTGGGCGTTCGGCGAAGCGATCCGCAGGGCGGCCGACGCCCTGCCCGAACGCATCGCCCTGATCGGCACCGGCGGTATCTCGCACTGGCCGGCTACGCCGGATTCGGGACGGATCAACGAAGCGTGGGACAGCGACTTCCTAGATCGCTGGAGCCGCAATGATCGGGCGGCGATGACCTCCTATACCAATGAGGAAACCTATCGCGATGGTGGCCAAGGCGGCTTCGAGATTCGCACCTTCCTCAGCGTGGCCGCCGCCGCCCGCGGAAAAGGCGAGGTGCAGTTCTACGCGCCGATCCCGATCTTCGCCGTCGGCTGCACCGTCGGCGTCATGTCGATCGTCTGAGGGGGGGACGTCTTGGCTCACTGTATCGTCGAATATACCGACAATCTGGGGGTAGAGGCCGATATTCCCGGCCTTTTGCACAAGATCGCCGCGAAATTCCGTGATTCGGATGGGGTCTTTCCGATCGGCGGCATCCGCGTCCGCGCCCTCCGTCTGACCGAGTATGTCATCGCCGACGGACGGGAAGACGACGCCTTCGTCAACGCCACGGTGAAGATGGGCGCCGGCCGCGAGCCGGAGTTCAAGAAGCGCTTCTTCGGCGAGATGTTCGAGATCATCAAGGCGCATTTCGCCCAGCTCTACGCCAAGCGCTATCTGGCGCTGACCCTCTATGTCGAGGAGGCCGACGAAAACGGCTCCTTCAAGCAGAACAACCTTCACCTACGGTTCAAGAAATGAGCCTCGACAAGGACACCATCCGTCAACTCGCGCATAGGCTCGACCAGTCCGAAAAGAACCGCCGGCAAATCCGCCAATTCTCTCTCGATCATCCGGCCATGACGATCGAGGACGCCTATGCAATTCAAGATGAATGGGTGAAGATGAAGATCGCCGAGGGCCGCAAGCCGATCGGCCACAAGATCGGCCTGACCTCGCGCGCGATGCAGCGCTCGTCGAACATCACCGAGCCGGATTACGGCCTACTGCTGGACGATATGCTGTTCAAGGACGGCTTCGATATTCCCTTCGAACGCTTCATCGTGCCGCGCGTCGAAGTCGAGCTGGCCTTCATCCTAAAGGACCGGCTTTCCGGCCCGAATTGCACCATCTTCGATGTGCTGAACGCCACCGACTATGTGATGCCCGCCATCGAGATCATCGATGCCCGCATCCAGCAAATCGACCCCGAGACCAAGGTCACCCGCAAAGTGTTCGATACCATCTCGGACAACGCTGCCAACGCCGGCATCGTCCTAGGCGGCCGGCCGGTTCGCATCGACAGCGTCGATTTGCGTTGGGTTTCGGCGATCCTCTATCGCAACGGCGTGGTCGAAGAATTGGGTGTCGCCGCCGCGGTGCTCAACAACCCGGTCAACGGCCCGGCTTGGCTGGCCAACAAGCTCCATCCCTATGACGTGACCCTGGAACCGGGAGAAATCATTCTCGGTGGCTCATTCACCGCGCCGGTACCGGCCCGTCCGGGGAACTCCTTCCATATCGATTACGGCCCCCTCGGTTCGATCAGCGTCCGCTTCACGGAGACCGGCAAGTGAACCTGTTCAAACAGGCGTTGAAGGAGGGGAAGGTGCAGATCGGCCTGTGGGCCAGCTTCGCCGATCCGTATCCGACCGAGATCGCCGCCAATGCAGGCTTCGATTGGCTGGCGATCGATTGCGAACATGCCCCCAACGATCTGCGCACGGTTCTGGCCCAATTGCAGGCCATGGCCGGCACGCAGGCGCAGCCCGTCGTGCGCCTGCCGATTGGCGATCCCGTGCTGATCAAGCAATATCTCGATATCGGTGCCCATACGCTGCTTGTACCCGTGGTGGAAAGTGCGGAGCAGGCGGCGATGCTGGTCGCGGCCACCCGTTATCCTCCACAGGGATTCCGCGGCGTCGCTACGGGACGCGCCTCGCGCTGGGGCAAGGTAAAGGATTATCTTGCCAACGCCGGTGACGAGGTCTGCCTGCTGGTTCAGGTCGAGACACGAAAGGGCCTCGACAATCTCGCCGCAATCCTGAGAGTCGAGGAAATAGACGGTGTCTTTATCGGTCCATCCGACTTGGCGGCATCGCTCGGTCATCTCGGCAATCCGGGGCATCCGGACGTGATTGCCGCCATCGAGACCGCCATCACCGTGGTCCGGGCGGCCGGCAAAGCCGCCGGGATCCTGACCGCAGACAATGCGCTGGCCCAAGCCTATATCGACAAAGGCGTCACTTTCTGTGCCGTCGGTGTGGATACGCTGATGCTGTCCAATGCCGCCATGGCGTTGGCGCGCAAGTTCAAACCCGACCTGGCGCCGGCGCCAGTGCAGAAGCCCGGCGCGACTTACTAATAATCGTCGCGCCGAATGCGCAGAGGCTATAGGCCCCCTAAGCAGACATATTTGATTTCAAGGAATTCCTCGATACCATAGGCTGAACCCTCGCGACCAAGGCCTGATTGCTTGATGCCGCCGAACGGCGCCTCGGCGGTGGAAATCAGGCCCGTGTTGACCCCGACCATGCCATATTCCAGCGCTTCGGCGACCCGCCAGACACGCCCCAGATCACGCGCGTAGAAATAGGAGGCCAAGCCAAATTCCGTGTCGTTGGCCTGGGCTATGACGTCGGCCTCGTCGGTGAAGCGGAACAGGGGCGCCACCGGGCCGAAAGTCTCCTCGCGCGCCACGGCCATGCCACGAGTCACCTCGGTCAGCACTGTCGGCTCGAAGAAGCGGCCGCCCAGCTCGTGCTTCTTGCCGCCAAAGGTCACCTTGGCCCCTTTGCCTACCGCGTCGGCGACATGCTCCTCGACCTTGGCCACCGCGGCCTCGTCGATCAGCGGGCCGAGATCGGTACCGTCGGCGAAACCGTCACCGACCTTAAGCTTGGCGACAGCGGCCGTCAGCTTGGCGGCGAAGGTGTCGTAGACCTTGTCCTGCACATAGAGCCGGTTGGCGCAGACGCATGTCTGACCGTTATTGCGGAACTTGGCGATCAGGACTCCATTGACCGCCTCGTCGAGGTCAGCGTCATCGAAGACGATGAAGGGGGCATTGCCGCCCAGTTCCAGCCCCATCTTTTTGATCGTCGGCGCACTTTGCTTCATCAGCAGGGCGCCGATTTCGGTAGAGCCGGTGAAAGTGATCTTGCGCACCGCCGGGCTGGCGGTCAGTTCGCCGCCGATCTCGCTGGCCGAGCCGGTGACGACGCTGAACAGACCGGCGGGCAGGCCGGCGCGCTCGGCCAGGACAGCCAGGGCGATCGCCGAAAAGGGGGTCTGCGCGGCCGGCTTCAACACCATGGCGCAACCGGCGGCGAAAGCCGAACCGGCCTTGCGGGTGATCATCGCATTAGGGAAGTTCCAGGGCGTGATGGCCCCCACCACCCCGATCGGCTGTTTAAGCACCATCAGCCGGCGATCGCCGGTCGGGGCGGGGATGACGTCGCCATTGATACGGCGGGCCTCCTCGGCGAACCATTCGACGAAGCTGGCGCCATAAGCGACCTCGCCCTTGGCTTCCGTCAGCGGCTTACCCTGTTCGGCGGTGAGGATACGCCCCAGATCGTCCTGGTTGGCCATCATCAACTCGAACCAGCGGCGCAGGATCTGACCGCGCTCCTTAGCCGGCCGCGCCGCCCACGGGCGTTGCGCGCGGGTGGCCGCGGCGATGGCTTCCTCGGTCTCGACGGCGCCCAGCTTCGGCACCAGGCCGATCGCCGCGCCGGTCGAGGGGTTCTTGACCATAATGGCGCGGGCCGGGTCTGCTTCGACCCAGCGTCCGCCTACCAGGGCCGCCTGGCGGAGCAGCGATGGGTCCTTCAGGGCGATCATGGCTTATTCCCGATCTTCGGCACCTTGTGACTGTCGAAGGCGACCGCGATGTTCTTGGTCTCCATATAGAACTCGAAGGAATAATCCCCGCCGTCGCGGCCGATGCCGCTATTCTTGACGCCGCCGAACGGGGTGGGCAGATGGCGGACATTCTCGGAATTCACCCACACCATGCCGGCTTCGAGATCACGAGCGACCCGGTGAGCACGGCCCACATCGCGGGTCCAGATATAGCCGGTCAAGCCGTAGCGAACGTCATTGGCGATGGAGACGGCCTCGGCCTCGTCCTCGAAGGGCATGGCGGTCAGCACCGGCCCGAAGATCTCTTCCTGAGCGACGCGGTAGCTGTTCCTGGCCTGAGTGTACAAGGTCGGCTGCACGTAGTTGCCCGCTCCATCCATGGCACGCTCGCCGCCGGCGGCGACGGCGGCGCCATCGGCTTTAGCATGGCCGACATAGGACAACACCTTTTCGGCGTGGCGCGGATGGATCAGTGGCCCCATCTCGGTGGCGGGATCGAGCGGGTCTCCGACGGTGATCTTTTTGACGCGCTCGGCCAGCCTGTCGGTGAAGCTGTCATAGATCGAAGCCTGTATCAGCGCTCGGCTCGATGAGGTGCAGCGCTCGCCATTGAGGCTGTAGATCATGAACAGCACGGCGTCGAGCGCACGGTCGAGATCGGCGTCGTCGAACACGATCACCGGATTCTTGCCGCCCAGCTCGAAATGGACCCGCTTCAACGTCGCGGCGCCCTGGCGCATGATGTGTGATCCGGTAGTGGTCTCGCCAACGAAGGCAACCGCCTTGATCGCCTCGTGCTCGGTCAGGGTCTTGCCGGCTTCCTCACCAAGTCCATGCACCAGATTGACGATGCCGCCCGGCAGGCCCGCCTCGACGAAGACGCCATTCATGATCTCAGCCAGCAGCACCGCCGAGAGCGGGCTCCATTCGGCCGGCTTGTGCACGATGGTGCAGCCGGCAGCCAAAGCCGGCGCGATCTTCCAGGTCGACAGCATGAAGGGCGTGTTCCACGGTGTGATCACGCCAATGGGGCCGATGGGCTGGCGGATGGTGTAGTTGATATGGTCCTGGTCTGGCAGCGATTGGCCGTCCGAGGCGCCCGGTGCGCGATCGGCGAAAAAGCGGAAATTCTCGGCGCCGCGTAGCGCGGCCTTGGCCATGTAGCGGATCGGCTGGCCGGTGTCGGATGATTCGACCAGCGCGATCTCCTCGGCCCGCGCCTCGATGCGATCGGCGATCTCATGCAGCAATTCACGGCGCCGTGCACCGGGAACACGCGACCACACTTTGAAAGCGGCCTCGGCGGCACGCGCCGCTTGGTCGATCTCCTGAGCGCCACCTCGGGCGATCTGGCCCAGCACCGAATTGTCGGTCGGGCGAAGATTGTCGAAGGTCGCCTTGGAGCCCTGCGCCTCACCCGCGATCAGATGCAGGGCGGGCCCTTTGCGGAACCGTTCGAGATAGGTTTCGGCCAACTCGCGGTTGCGAGCGGCATCGGTCGGCGCGCTGCTCATGGCTTGTCTCCAGATTGCTTCTCAAATATATTTAACATGATAAGTAATTTCCCGAGCGGCGATCTGTCAAGGATTCACTGTCCTATTCGCGCTTGGATGACTCGTCGAAATCGAATTGGTCGGAAATGGACGGACCTTCATTGAGGTCGCCTTCGAGATCCTTGAGCAATTGCAGCAGGGTCTGCAGCCGCTCCGCCCCCAAACGGGCGGTCAACTGGCCGTAGATCGCCTCGGAATAGCCACCGACATCGGCCAGCAGTTCGGCTCCCTCAGGGGTTACCGAGACCAGGAATTGCCGCATGTCTTCGGCCGAGGTGCGCCTTTTCACGAGACCGCGCCGCTCGAGATCCTGCAGGATGCGCGAGAACTCGATGCCAGCAGATGGGTCGCCCCAGCCAGCGCGGTGACTTCCAGCTCGGCATTCTGCAGAGCACGCAGCACCCGCCATTGCTGCTCGGTTATCCCGAAATGCCGCAACGCCGGCCGGAAATGCCGCATGACAGCCTCCCTCGCCCGCAGCAAAGCCATGGGCAAAGATTTGGAGAACGGGCGCAAACGTCCGCGCGGAGGCGCGACAATATGATCGGTCATGCAGATAATCCAAGGACTGAAGAAAGAATTGTTGCCATGTTAAGCGAATTCCGTCACAGATGAAACTCGACATTGATCTGCCCGCTGCCGCTGGACGGGAAATAGTCGCAAAGGATCTCGGCCCTGCCCTGATAGTTATCCCGGCCCAGGAGGCCAAACAGCATTTGGGTATCGGCCATCAGCGCCCCGTCGTTGCATTTGGTGGTATAGTCCGGCAGCAGCCGCACGAATTCTCGGAAGCGGCCGGTGCGCCACAATTCGACCACGCGCAGATCCATCTGTCGGCTGAATTCCGGCGGGTCGCAATCCCATTGGTCGTCGCCGACCTGTGAATTGGGCACCAGCTTGTGAGACAGCGAGCCGCTGGCCAGTACTGCAACGCGATAAAGCGACGTTTCGATAACGCGGCGCAAGACGGCGCCGAATTTGCGGTTCTCCTCGATGGTGGCGAAGAGCGGTACCGCTACCGGTAGCACCTTGGCCCAGCTTCCTGCATTCATGTAATGCATCGGGACGATTGTGCCATATTCCAGTGGCAAGGACTCAACTCGGTGCCCCATCACCTCGAGCCCGACCTTCTCGCTTCTTCGGCGATCAAGTCGGCCACATGTAAATCGGCGCGATCAAATGACCCCGCTGAGTCCAATAAAATCAATCCGTTGCTGTGCCGATCAGCGTCCAAACCGCATGCCGATTTATAGTCCTCGAAATCATCGGACCCGATGAAAGTTGGCGCCTGCACACACCGCGTCTAATGGGGCGACCGCCCGAAGCGTCATCGGTCAGGCCGCCGGCTGGTGAATCCGGACGGTCGTCGCGTCACGCAGCCAGTAGGCCAGCCCGGCGCCGAGCAGCGCGGCAATCCCGGCCATAACGAATGGCGCCTGCGGCCCGAGACGATCGGCGACGAGGCCCACAGC
Organism: Nitrospirillum guanabarense; assembly: GCF_034653355.1. NCBI lineage: Bacteria > Pseudomonadati > Pseudomonadota > Alphaproteobacteria > Rhodospirillales > Azospirillaceae > Nitrospirillum > Nitrospirillum guanabarense. Next base: position 1,243,740 of record NZ_JAYEER010000001.1, on the reverse strand, counting down.
CACCGGGGCTACGAAGCCGCCCGCCAGCTCGCCGAACCCCATGATTAACCCCATAGCCGCAGCCGCGGCTGCGGGCGGGGCCGTCTCCGACGGGACGATTGCCATGACCAACGGCAGGCACCCGGCGCCGGCACCCATAATGAGGCCACTGAGCGCCAAGGTGGTAAAGGTCTGGCCGGGCAGTGCTGCACAAAGCGGTGATACGGCGGCAAGCACCGCGCCGGTGATGATGACGCGGCGGCGCCCGAACCGATCGGACAAGGCTGGAAGCGCGATGCCGCCAATCAGGCCCGACATGCCGCGCAAGCTCAGTTGCAAGGCCATTTCGCCGGGGCTGAATCCCAGTTGCGACATCATGTAGCCTGGCAGGAATGTCATCTGCACCATCAGCCACATCACCATCAGCACCGTTGCCGCCAGGCAAAGCTGGATGTTCCGTTCCCCGATATAACGCAGAGCGGGCGCCAAGCCGGCCCGTGCCGCCGCTTGGGGCGGATCGCGCCTGACCAGTAAGACGATCATCGCCGCAAGAACCAGCCCCGGCAATGCAGACGCCATCAGCGCGTTGCGCCAGCCCCAGGCGACCGCCATCGCGACCACGCCCACCGGCGCTACGATATAGGCCAGCAGGCCGCTGCCAAGGTTCTGCAGCAATCCCATGTTCAGGCCCCGCCGAGCAGGCGTGGATTCGCTGGCCATCATGGCTTGGGCGATCGGCAGGATCGGGCCCTGCGCCGCGCCCATCAGCAGGCGCATCCCCATCAGCGCGCCGAACGAGGAGGCAAGACCCGATGCAAGACCTGCGAATGTGAACACCAGGGTCAGTCCGACCAGCAAGGCTCGACGCCGGCCTGTCCTGTCAGCCAGCCCACCGATTACATAGCCGGAAATCGCCCAACTCAACGCCAGGGCTGATACCAGAAGTCCAGCCTCAGCATTGTTGAGCCGCAGGTCAGCCACCACGAAGGGGAGAGCGTAGTTCAGGGCAAGCCGGTTCCAGAACACCATCCCGAAACTTGTGCAAAGCACGGCGAGAAGGATGTTCTCATAACGAGTTGAATGACCTTGCCCGGTGGCTGGTGTTAACGTGCTCATCGCTCAGTCTCCTGCCGCGGGTAGCAACTCGCCCAGAATGGGGCGGATGGGTGGGAGGGTGTCGACACTTGAGATTTTCGCCGGCGCCTTTCGCCAATCACGCGGCCAGCGATAAGCATCGTTGGGTCCCCATTTTGGGATATCGCTCGGATGCGGCAGGCTCGGCGGCTTAGCTCAGTTAGGGCGCCGTGGTAGCGATCAGTCCGGCATGCCCATGTGGGCGCCGCCATCGATAACGATCTGTTCGCCGGTGACGAAGCTGGATGCCTCGGAAGCGAGGAACAGGGCGAGGCCGGTCATGTCTGCCGGCTTGCCGATGCGGCCGAGTGGCACCGCGCGGGCGAAAACCTCCTGGATCTTGGGGTCCTGTATGTAGCCATCGCCAATGTTGGTGAGGAAAGGTCCCGGCGCGATCGCATTGACGCGAATGTTGTGCTTGGCCAGTTCCAGCGCCGCATTGCGCATGAGGTGTGCAGCGCCAGCCTTGGTGGCCATGTAGGCCGCGCCGATGGCCGCCTCGTTGGCGAACGCGGCGATCGAGGTGGTGACGATGATCCGCCCGCGCCGCTGTGGCTTCATGTTGCGGGCAGCGGCCTTGAGCGTGCTGAACACCGAGTTGAGATTGACCTCGATGACCCTGTCCCACCGGGCGTCGGCATAGTTCTCCAGCGCGAATTCCTCGGGCCGGGTGCGATCGTTGCTCCCGATCGTGCCGGTGACGAAGCCCGGCCCGGGATCAATCCCGGCATTGGCGAAGACTACGTCGAGCCGGCCATAGAGCGCCGTCGTCTCGTCGAAGGCCTGATGCAGCGCGGGCCGGTCGGTCACGTCGAGCCGGACGCCGCGCACATCGTAACCCAGGCCGGAAAGCCGCTCGACCTGCGCGGCAAGGGTCGTCTCATTCATATCCATCAGGGTCACGCGCGCGCCATTGGCGGCAAGCGCCTCGGCAAAGCCCAGGCCCAGCCCGCTAGCCCCGCCGGTTACGATGACGCCGAGTCCGCGGACGTCAAAAATGTCGCTGCTGTTCAAGATTCTAATCTCTCGAGTGTGCTGGTTCGACCAAGATAGAGCGGGAGATCTGCCGGTCCGGCATCGTTGACCTAGGCCTTACCGAAGGTGGGCGTGATCGAGACGCCGTTGCGGACGGAATAGCCGATCTAGCGCGCCACGCCGTCGCAGGCGGTTCGAGGTCATGCCAGGCGGTCCGCCAGATGCCTCGCTGCGACGATCGCCTCTCGGCGGCGCTCCTCGAAGAACAGACGGCCCTCGTCGGGAGCCTGGTCCCGTGGGAAGGCGGCTAGAATTGCGTCGAACTCAGCGCGCACCTCGTCAACGAACTCGCCATGCGAAAAGATCCACGGCTTGTTCGCGCGGATGCCCTCGAGCGCGCAACGGCCGGCTTCAAGGGGGTCCATACCGGCATCGCCAGGATTGACTCCGCCCTGCATTCGGCTGGTTTCGGGCAGGCCGGTAGTGCCCCGCACTGCTTCGGGGATCAGCGTTTCGGCGGAGAGATGGAGGTCGCTGCGGACCAGTCCGGGGCAGAACATGGACACGCCGATGCCATGCGCGGCCAACGCCAGCCGCAACGAATCCGACAGGCCCCGCACCGCAAATTTGAGCGTGGTGTAGGTGCCGCCCGGCGATGGCAGCGGCAGGATCCCGGCCATCGACGAGGTGTTGACGATGTGTCCGCCATCGCCATGAGCCTTCATGCCGGGGAGAAAGGCGAAGATCCCGTTCATCACGCCTGTCAGGTTCACCGAAACCAGCCAGTCCCATTCCTCGGGACCGACCTCGTCGATCGAGGTCTGGCCGATGACGCCAGCGTTGTTGCACAGCAGGTGGACGTTGCCGAAACGCCTAGTCACGTCCTTCGCCGCCGCCAGCATCGCGGCCCGGTCACTGACGTCGACCGGGATGGCCAACAACCGGTCTGCTGCACCGAGGCGATCACCGGCGTCGGTCAGCTTGTCTATTCGCATGTCGGCAATGGCGACGTTCATCCCGGCGTCGAGAAAGGCTCGCGCCATCCCAAAGCCGATCCCGCTGGCGCCGCCGGTGACAAATGCAGTCTTGTTCGCTAGATCACGCATAGTTCAAATCCTAGAAGTTCTTGTCGCGCATGATGCTCCGGATAGGCGGGATAAACGGCATTCCCTGCAGCAATCGGAACACTGTCTTCAGCCATTACGGGTTCGACCGGCGCCTTCCTCAAGCCAGAACTGGCGCAGGATGTCCTCCACAACCTTATCGGCAGGGCCTTCACCGGAGATTCTTTAAGGGAGAACTGGATGTTATCTTCGTTTCTTTATCCCCACGTCGATGCGCAGCCTTCTTGAGCTACAACCTCAAATCCGTGCCATTGGCGCCGACGAGGGGCAGCTTGTTCGAGTTGGGCGCGTCGCTGCGGATTGACCTTTGCCCACGCTGGTTGCGCCTGCCGGGCAGCGGTCAGTTCGTCTTGTCCACCCAGCCCGACGCGCGCCTGCACCTCGCCGGTGTTCGGGTTGCAGACATCGGCGAAGCGGGTCGACGCAGTCGCGCCAAATCCCGAGATGAAATGTTCGATGGTACGCATTTGCTCTCAGAGCCCATCAGATAGGAAAATGACCGGCCTGGGTCTCGATGGTAATCCAGCGAAGCTCGGTGAAGGCGTCGATCCCGGCCTTGCCGCCGAAGCGGCCGTAGCCGCTCGCACCGATGCCGCCAAACGGCATCTGCGCTTCGTCGTGCACCGTCGGACCATTGATGTGGCAAATGCCCGATTTGATCCGCCGCGCGACCTTCAAGCCTCGAGCTGTGTCGCGAGTGAAGACCGCCGCCGACAAACCATAGTCGCTGTCGTTGGCGATCGCGATCGCATGCTCCTCGTCGCGCGCCCGGATCATCGCAGTCACCGGGCCGAAACTCTCGTGGCTATACAGCTTCATGTCCCTGGTGACGTTGTCGACGACCGCCGCGTGCATCAGCACGCCATCGCACGGCGCCGTCTCACCCGCTAGAAGCGAAGCGCCCTTGCCGACCGCGTCGTCGATGAGTTCGCCGACCCAGTCGATCGTCTTGCGATCGACCACGGCGCCCAGCGGCGAGGTGCCCTGGCGCGGGTCCCCAGCCGTCAAGCCAGACACCTTCTCCCGGAATTTGGCGGCGAACGCGTCGGCGACAGCGTCGACGACGATGATCCGCTCGGTCGACATACAGATCTGGCCCTGGTTCATGAACGCGCCGAACGCGGCAGCCTTCACGGCTTCGTCCAGATCGGCGTCTTCCAGCACCAGCAAGGGGGCTTTGCCGCCCAGCTCCAGCAGGCAGGGCTTCAGATGCTCGGCGGCGCGCTTGGCGATGATCTTGCCAACGTGCGTGGACCCGGTGAAATTGATGCGCCTGATTTCCGGATGGTCGATCAGCGCGCCGACGATCTCAGCGGCATCGGACGGCGCATTCGTGACGATCGACACCGCGCCCTTCGGCAGCGCCTCGTCGAACGCCTCGGCGATCAGGCTGTGCGTGCGCGGACACTGTTCGGATGCCTTCAGCACCACTGTGTTGCCGCACGCGAGCGGAGTTGCGACGGCACGCACGCCCAGGATGATCGGTGCGTTCCAGGGGGCGATGCCCAACAACACCCCCACCGGTTCGCGCAACGCCATGGCGATGCAGCCCGGCTTGTCCGACGGGATAACCTCGCCCCCGATCTGGGTCGTCAGGGATGCCGCCTCGCGGATCGTGCCGGCGGCGAGCATCAGGTTGAAGCGTGCCCAGCCTTCGGTCGCGCCGATCTCGCTCATCATCGCCTCGACGAACTGGCCGGCGCGCAATTCCAGCGCGACCGCTGCGTCGTCGAGGGCGGCACGACGCGCGTTCGGGCCGAGTGCGGACCATGCCGGGAACGCTTCCGCCGCGGCTGCGACAGCCGCGTTCGCGTCGTCCACGGTCGCTGCATGCATGGTCGTGGCGACGTCGCCGGTCACAGGGTTGATGCGGGTAAACGTGCTCATCGTCTCACTTTCAGGCAAGGGGCAGGTCGTGCGGCGTCGCCCAAACGCCGTGCACCTGGTAGGCATTGCGGAACGGCAGAATGACGCGGGCCAGTTCCGTCATCGCCGCCGCGTTCAGGATCACGATCTCGGTGCGCAGTTCGATCAAATTGTGCGCGGTTCCAAGCAGGAAGCCGTCACCCTCCGCCGCATCAGCGCTGCGCGGCACGAACACGGGCTCCTGGAGCACATGGCCCGGCCCGACGAAGTAGGGCAGGATTGTTCCCTCGATGACGTCGAACCGCCCGTAGCAGTTCACCGGACTGAGCCGCGGATCGTCCGGGAGGGCGGCGTGAAACGGACGCTCGGGATCGGCATACTGAACCCAGATGTAGCGGTGCTGCTGCGCAATGAAGCGGTCGTCGATGCGGGTGAAGCTCGTTACGTCGCGATCGAACAGCACTTCTTCCTTGGCCTCCGTGCTGTTGCCGAGCAGGTCGAACGTGACCCGGCGGATCGTGAAGCTGTTCATGGTGAAGGCGCCACCATCGACATCCTCGAACCACGGCCATGTGTTCCCATCGGCGATCGGCGCGTCCATGTAGACGCGCTCGCCATCGTTCCAGGCATTCGCCGTATGGACGATCGAGCGCTCGGGCCCGTGGAACCAGCGAATCTCCGCGGCCGTACCGCCACGCGGGATGATCGCGTAATAGGACGGTTGCTTGGCATCCCACGCCCAGTGCGGCCGTCCCGCCTCGAGCCGCTCTGCGCTAGTGACGCATCCGCCGCCGGGGATGACGATATAATCCTTGGTCAACGCCATGTCGTGCAGCATCGTCGAGTAGGGCACCTGAAAGTCGAGCTGCCAGGTGATCTTGCCGTCGCGGTCGAACGAGGCGACATGGACGTCGGTACTGGCGAGGCCGGTCGCCTCGTAGCCGTAGGAAATCGTCTCGCCGGTCGCTGGATCATATTTGGGGTGCGCGGTGAAGGTTTGGCTCTGCCAACTGCCGCCAAAATCGGTCGACCCTAAAGTCTCCAGGCTGTTGGGATCGATCTCGTAGGGGAGGCCCTCTTCCTTGGTGGCGTAGAGCCTGCCGCCCAGCACCACTGGTGTCGTGTTGGCGCTCGTCCGCAGGTGCGGGTTCTCGGGATCGCGAACCTCGGGATCATCCGTGTACGGATTGCGATAATAGCCGTAGAGTTGCGCGCGCGCCGCGATCTGGTTCAGATAGCGATCGGTCTTCACATAGCGGCCGCGATAGTCGACCGACCCGGCCCGGAAGCGCAACATGCTGATATAGCCATCGGCCGACAGGCTGGCTTCGTCCTTGAACTTCGGCGCATAGATCCAGTCGCCGTGCATGCGATAGAAGGCACCTTCGAGTTCAACCGGGATCGTGCCGGTGACGATGCAGTCGAACACGTCCGCCTCGAAACGGGTCGGTGCGAAGAAACCTGTCAGCTTATGGGTTAGCGAGAAATCAGCCATCTTCTCTTTTCCTCAACGCGCTGTGGTCCGCGCTTTCATGATCAACACCGCGCCGTTTCCATGTTCTCGACTGCAGCGGCGTGGCGGGATTCTTTTCAATCCTGATTTACAAGCGACCGGTCCCGGTTGATGTCGGGGTTTAGATGCTCATGCGGCGGTCGCCAGTGCATGCGGCTTCAACTGGATGTTGCCGGTGACGACCTGGCCGAAAAATACGGGGTCCAGTGGGTGGAAGGCGTAGCTGGTCTGGACATCGATGACGTAGGGCTTTTGCGAAGCGAGACCACGCTTGAAGGCTTCGCTGATCTCTTCGGGCTTGGTGATGCGTTCGCCGTCGCAGCCATAGGATTTGGCGACCACGGAAAAATCGACGTTCGAGACAGTCGTCCCCCAGTTGGGGTTTCGGAACACGAAGTCCTGAAGGGGCTTGTAGCAGCCCCAGCAACTATCGTTGAACACGAACATGATCACCTTGATCCCCAGTCGCGCCGCAGTCTCCATCTCCTGGCCCGTCAGTCCCGCCGAACCATCGGCGCTGATGACGACGACGAGCTGATCGGGGCCGGCGGCAACTTTCGCGCCGATCGCCATGGGCAGGCCTGCGCCCATATGGCCCATGCCGCTCTCGAACTTGGCGCGGCCGGGCTGATCCGCATCAATGAACGTCATTGCCCAGGATGAGGTCTGCCCCCCGTCGAGACAGGCGATGGCGTCCTTGGGGAGAATGCGTGCCAGTTCGCGCATGAAGGCGGGCGTCGCGATCGGCGACCCATCATCGGGTCGTGCATCGGCTAGACTGTTGACGCTATCGAGATAGGTTTTACGTACGTCACTCAGGCTTGGCAGCCAAGACGAATTGATCGATAAGGAATCGCTTCCGAGCAACGCGTTGATGGCAACGAGCGTCTCCCGCGCGTCGCCCAACAGGCCGAGGGCGACGGGGGCGTTCTTGCCGATCATCTCGTAATCGATGTCGACCTGGATGATTTTCTGTCCGTCGACACCAATGACTGCGGGCGGCTTGGCGACCGGCGTCCAACTCCCGAACTTGCAGCCGACTGCAAGGATGACATCGGCGTTCCGTCCAGCCTCGATGACAGCATGGCCGGCGTGCCAGCCAGGGCTTCCGATGTAGCCGGCACTGTTGGGATCGATGACGCCCCAGCCTTGCACCGTGCTGATTGCCGGGAAGCCGGTTCGATCCGCGAGCATTCGAAAGGCTTGCGTTCCACCCGAACGCACCACGCCGCCTCCCGCGACAAGCAGTGGTCGTTTTGCCCCCCGCAGCAACTTCACCACTTCGTCTAATTCGCCTTTCGATGGCACCGGGCGGGGCGGCAGGGCTGCGGGGATGGCATCGAGATCATAGGTGACCTCCATGGCAGACACATCGACAGGAAGATCGAGATGGACGGGGCCGGGGCGGCCCTGGCGCGCCATCCTGATGGCGCGTTCGATCAGTTCGCCCGCGCGAGACGGCTCCCTGATCATCGCGCTCCATTTCGTGACCGGCTTGAACAGCGCAATCTGGTCCACGCACTGGAGCATGTCGACATAGGGGTCGAGCATCCACAAAGGATTGTCAGGGGTGAGCACCAGCATGGGTATGTTGTCTGCCCATGCCGCCGCTACACCGGGCAGCAGGTTGGTAGCGCCTGGTCCAACCGTTCCGAAGCACACGGCCATCTCGTTGTTGGGGATTGTCGCTCCATGCGCCATATGCCCGGCGCACTCCTCATGGCGTGAGGTCACGTACGTGAAGTACGGATCCTTGCTCACGCCGTCCATGAAGATGCCAAGCTGGGCAGACGGCAGGCCGAAAACTCGCTTCACCTCATATTTCTTGAGCAATGCAATGATGAGGCCGCTCACGGTGGTCGTAATCTTATTTGCCATGTGTGCTGAACCCTAAAAATAAGGGAAGGAGTTACTCCACCAACGTTAAGGAGACTGGATGCACGATCCATAGCGAAAATCACCTAATGCTGTGACGAAACCAGAATAGTGATCGGCCCAATGCGGATTTGATCTATGGATCAATGCGTGGATCCCATCGCCAGACCTCGGGAACCGTAGGTATTTTTCGCTATCTCGTTTCTCGCTCACCCTTGTTAGGTAACGTGCGAACGAAGTGCGGCTGACTGTCTCAAGGATGGCGGCTGCCTCAATAAAGGGGAGGCTTTGCATGGGCGGCTCACGATATCTTCTGCTTTTCAGCGCATCGGCTATCGCATTGGCGAACTGCGCGATGACATCGCCAGCTGCGGCGCAAGACGGTCAACCAGGTGGCGCGATCGTCAGCAATACAGACACGAACGATGCCGCCTCCGCCGAGATTGTCGAAATCATCGTGACTGCCCAAAAGCGCAGTGAACGCCTGCGGGACGTGCCGATGTCGGTCACTGCAGCCACCGCAGAAACCTTGGCGTCGCGCGGCATCAACAGCTCCGAGGATCTGGGCAAACTTGTTCCCGGGTTCTCGTTCCAGAAGACGCAGTTCGGCCTTCCGGTCTTCTTCCTGCGCGGCGTCGGCTTTTCCGACACCGCGCTGACGGCTAGTCCGGCGGTAACGGTTTATACCGATCAGGTGCCGCTCCCATACCTCCCGATGGCCAGAGGTGCCGTACTTGACATCGAACGCGTCGAAGTTCTCAAGGGGCCCCAGGGCACGCTGTTTGGCCAGAACTCCACCGGCGGCGCCATCAACTATATCGCGGCAAAGCCGACGGATTATCTGGCAGCCGGCACCACGTTGACCGTCGGCCGCTTCAGCCAGGTGGACGCCGAGGCATTTGTTAGCGGGCCGATCACGGACACTCTGTCCGCCCGCATCGCCGTTCGGCACGAGTATCAGGGTGACTGGCAGCGCAACCGCTTCAACGGAGACGAAAGCGGAGCGAAGGATTTCATCAACGGAAGGCTCATCGTCGATTGGCGCCCGAGTGAGCGCGCGACGTTCAGTCTGCAGGCCAGCGCGTGGAAAGACCGATCCAACTCGCAGCAGCCGCAGTTTGTCGGCTACGAGCCGAAAGATACCAGTCCATTGGCGCGCCCTGTCGACCCCCAGGTGCTCACCTACTCCACATCCCCCGACAATGCACGCATTGCCGGCTGGACGCCTGGGAAAGACTATCGTCAGAACAACAGACTACATCAGTTCGCGCTAAGCGGACAGATCGACATTAGCGACACAGTACGGCTTTCGTCGATAACTTCATATGGTCACTACGACGCGCACGGGTTGCAGGACATTGATAGCCTTGTGGAAGACTATATCGCTGTCACCATCGGCGGAACCATCAGGAACTTCAGTCAAGAGCTGCGCTTGTCGGGCGATCTTGGCGATCGCGTTAAGTGGATGATCGGCGGCAGTTACCAGGACGACAAGATCAACGAGAGGGTATTGTTCGCTCCGGACATCGACTCCTCCACGCATGTGGGTCCCTTCACGTTCGACTCGTTCGGCTTGCTGAACGACCAGAAGATCAAGACGAAGGGGGGCTTCGGCAGCCTGGACTACGAGCTCACCGACACGATCTCGCTTCAGGCGTCCGCCCGTTATTCGGATCAGAAGAGGCGCTTCCAGGGCTGCTCGGCCGACCTGCTCGGTACAGGCGAGTTCACCTCTGCATTCAGCCTCGGCTTCTTCCGTGATCTCAATGCGTTTCCGCCGGGCAGTTGCGTCCTGGTCTCGTCGACGACAGGAATGCCTTTGCCAGGCGGCAGCAAGAGCAACTTGAACGAGGACAATGTGCCGTGGCGCGCCGGCATCAGCTGGAAGCCGAGCAGCGCAACGACGCTCTACGCGAATATCACGAAGGGTTACAAAGCCGGCAGTTACCCGACCCTTCCGACGGCCTTTGACAACCAGTTGAACCCGGTGCCCCAGGAATTGGTGCTGGCGTACGAAGCGGGCGGCAAACTATCCCTGCTCGACCGTGCGGTCGACCTGGAGTTCGCCGGCTTCTACTACGATTATCGAGACAAGCAGCTTCAAGGCCTTGTAAGCGCGCCCCCGTTCGGCAATCTGCCAGCGCTCGTCAGCATTGCCAAATCGCGCATCGCGGGTGCGGAAGCGAATTTAACCCTTAATCCGGTCCAGGGATTCCGCATTACCGTCGGCGGTACCTATCTCAACACGAAGATCCTGCAAGACCCCGTGAATCCGACCGAACCGTTCGGCAACGTCGGAACATTTGTCGGCGAGACCTTCCCCTACACATCGACGTGGCAGGGCGTGGTCGATGCCGAGTATCGGTTCCACACGAGCGCAAATGCCAGCGTGTTTCTCGGCGCCACCGTGAATGGCCGTACGGGAACGAAGGGCGTGCTGTATACCAACGCAACCCCGGCGATCTCACAGTTCGAACGGCAGTATGACATCCCAGGGTACGCCTTGCTGGACCTGCGCGCCGGTATCGAGCTCGACCGCGAGCATCTTCGCCTCGAAGCCTGGGGGCGGAACGTCATGAACAAGTTTTATCTCGTCAACACCGTCCGCGGGAGTGACTACTCCAGTCGGTTCACCGGCATGCCGACAACCTACGGTCTCACGCTAAGGTGGCGGTACGACGCACGCTAACCAAGTCGGTGCTCCGCCCCTACCTGGAACCGATGCAAGAACCCTCTGACGTGCAGCGGATGTGCCGGATGACACGGAATGCCACGAAGTCGTCCGGACTCGCCGCCGGGGGCAACGAGGCGGCATGAGTAGATTTCGTCATATGACGCGAGGCGTCGATCCTTAAAGTTTTTGGGCCGGCGATCACCCAATCCGACCGCATTCGACGCGGCAACGGCGCGGCCATCCGTAGGAGGTAAGCGTGAACCTGAACTTGTTGATCGACGGGTCTCTCGTCCCGGGCGCTCTGAGCTTGGATGTCATCAACCCGGCCACCGGACAGGTGCTGGCAACCTGCACTCGGGCGGACAAGCGGCAGCTTGAGCAGGCGGTAGCGGCGGCCAAAAGGGCATTTCCGGGTTGGGCAGCCACCGATATATCCGCTCGCAAGTCCAGCCTGACCAGGATCGCAGACGCCATGGAGGCTCGCGCGGGTGAGTTCGCGCGTCTGCTGACGCAAGAACAAGGCAAGCCGCTGGCCGAGGCGCAGTTCGAAATCGGCGGCGGCGTCGCAATTCTACGGATCTTCGCCGAAATGGATACGCCGCTTGTCGTGCGACGTGAGGATGACCGGCAACGTGTCCTCGAACAGCGACTGCCGCTCGGCGTCGTCGCGACAATCACCCCGTGGAATTTCCCGTTGATGCTGCTCGTGGGCAAGGTCGCGCCGGCGCTCATGGCAGGCAACACGGTCGTATCCAAGCCCGCGCCCACGACGCCGCTCACCGCTTTGCTCTTCGCCGAAATCGTGGCCGAACATGTGCCCGCAGGCGTGTTCAACGTCATCGTCGATGACAATGATCTTGGGGCCGAACTGACGAGCCATCCAGACGTTGCCAAAGTGTCTTTCACTGGCTCCACGGCGACGGGGAAGCGGGTGATGGAGAGCGTATCGAGCACGTTGAAGCGCCTGACGCTTGAATTGGGTGGAAATGACGCGGCGATCGTCCTGGACGACGTCGATGTCAAAGAGGTCGCTCCGCACGTCTTCGGCACAGCGATGCTGAATGCCGGTCAGGTCTGCCTTGCAACGAAGCGCGTCTACGTTCCGGCCGCGCTCTATGATGAGATGTGCGATGAACTTGCACGCCTTGCCAAGGAAGCCATCGTCGATGATGGCCTGAAGCAGGGTACCCAGATTGGACCGGTACAGAATAAGCAGCAGTACGAGAAGATGAAGTTCTATCTCGACGATGCGAAGGAAAGCGGGACCGTAATCGCCGGTGGTGAACCCCTGGATCGGCCCGGCTACTTCATCGCACCGACGATTGTCCGTGACATTCCGGACACCGCCCCCCTGGTCCGCGAAGAGCAATTCGGGCCCGTGTTGCCGATCCTGTCATATGAAACGCTCGATGACGCGATTCTGCGTGCCAACGACAGTGAATTCGGCCTGGGCGGAACGATTTGGACGGCCGACCCAGAGCGAGGCCTCGAAGCGGCGCTCAAGATCGAGAGCGGAACGGTCTGGGTAAACAGGCATGGCCTCGAATTTGACCTGCCTTTACGCGGCGCGAAACAGTCTGGCATCGGCGTCGAATATGGAGTGGAGGGCTACATCGAATATACCCAGGGTAAGATTATCAACATGGCGCTTTAAGTATCGTCGGCATGGCCTTCGGGACATGCCGAGAGAATGCGGTAACCGATCGCACGCAATTCGCAGCTTAAGGTTGGCCAAGATACCGACAGCGCGAAGTTATCCTTCGGCATCCACGCCAAAACGGCGATCCGCCAGCAGACAACGCCATGGACGACTGGTATAGGGCTCCGCCTGATGTTGCGACCAACCCTGCGTGGCGGGTTGCACTGAGGATCGACGGCTGCCCTGGCGCCTTTCGGTAGAACAGTCCGCCTTGGCCAGCACGTTGAATTTCAGCACCCAGTCCCGGACCGTCTGCAACGCGATCCCGCCGAGCTGCGCGGTGCCCGTCCGGCTTGCCCCATTGTAGATCGCCGCTACCGCAAGCGAGCGCCGGGGTTGGGTGCCATCTCTGGATTGGCGCGGCCCTTCCTCACCGAGGCAGTGTCAAAATCGGTGCGAAGCGCGAACGACATGGCAAACACGAATCCGAATGCCGTCTTAAATCGGTACAAGCCCCGACTGGCGAGCCCCCCGAGTCACGATCTCTGAGCCTTGGTATCACTAGCAGGAATATGGTAAGTCTGATCAAATAAAGCGCGGCAAGCGTTGCTCCGCCGCCAAAGATTTGGGGAGGTTAACGCATGGGCCTTTCAGCGGCGCACCGGCAATATGCCATCGAGGAATCGATTGCCGACTGCCATGACATCGATCACGTCTCCAACGCGATTTTGCAGCCACTCCAGACTCGACTGAACGCGTGCGGAGCCGGTTTTACACTCATTACGATCTGGCAAGATCGCTTGGTCGATGGCGACCTATCCATCGCGCGGGGGGCCTTTGAGGCACTCACTCCCACCTACAGGAACGGAATGTTCCATGAAGATCCTCTTTACCGAGGCTGCCCGGCAGTCCCTGAAACGCTCATGCGCTACGTGAGGCGGCATAAGGAAGAAGCGGATCGCCTGAAGATCTATCATGATGACTTCTTGAGGGCCCAAGATATCCAAGATTGTATGGGCATATATTTTAAAGTTAAGGGCGTATTTTCTGACAAGATTGTGTCTCTATCATTTGGAAGAAGCGTTGGCGGAGAGAATTTTTCTTATGAGGACAGGCAGACGCTTGGTCGGGTCGGGACTTTGCTGCGGTTGGCCCTTTCGAATATAGCATTGAGACACGAGGCTGAATGGCTTTGGAAGCGGCATCGCCGTCAAGAAAATTCTGTGCTGAATTTCCCACGTTGTTCCGATGATGGTGCGAATTGGGAGCATTGCATTGGCGACGTCGCCAATGCACGGAACGACGATAAATCGCCTATTGCCCCCAACCGGGGTCTGATGCCGGACGAATGCGTCGCGGCAGCTTGCAGGCAATTCGGGATTACCGACCGGGAGCGTGACATTGTTGCTTTGCTTCAAAATGGGCACAGCAATCTATCAATGGCCTATTCACTCAGTATAAGTGTCAGGACAGTCGAGAATCATCTTAGGTCGCTTTACGCCAAGACTTTCGTGAATAGCCGTACCCAGTTGCTTGCGAAGATAAATAATAAAGCCGCTCAGCTTCTTCAATCGCCAGCCCTGCAGACTGCCCATTGAGAACTGAAATTCTCCCCGTTGATCAATTTAAGAAGTTTTATTATGAGTTTGGCTCGAAGCCATATGCTGACATATAATCGGCTTGTAATGCACCTCGCGAGCGGTTGACCCGACGCCACGAAGAGTCAGGCCGTAAATCAGCACGCGACTTGGACGCCGATCGGCACGACAACCATCTGATTCCTTTGAAATCGGCGGGGTCATTTGATCTCGCCGATTCACACCACCGCCGCACATGCACCGCACCTGAAGCCCGATATGTCCGTGGCGGATGAATACTCCCCAGAAGTTGCAGCTGCCGGGCGTTGGCAACGCCTGGACCATGTTGATCAAGGCGCGCATCAACCATCCTATCCCGCAAAGGCATTGATTCTTCCATACTTGTCGAAATATGGTATCACCATGATTGACCTACCGAACATCGACGCTCTTCGGTTCGACGTCCCCGACCTGGAGAAGCTAACCCCGCCGCGGATTTCCACCCATCCGCCGCGCATCCTGCTGCTCTACGGCTCCCTACGGGAGCGGTCCTACAGCCGCTTCCTGACGCAGGAGGCCGCCCGCCTGCTGGAGCGGTTCGGATGCGAGACCCGCGTTTTCGACCCCGCCGGCCTGCCGCTACCCGACAGCGTGCCGCCCACCCACCCCAAGGTGGCCGAACTACGGGATCTGTCCATTTGGTCCGAGGGCCAGGTGTGGTGCTCACCCGAACGGCACGGTACCCTCACCGGCGTCTTCAAGAGCCAGATCGACTGGCTGCCGCTGGAGACGGGCAGCGTCCGCCCCACCCAAGGCCGCACCCTGGCGGTGATGCAGGTGTCGGGCGGCAGCCAGTCCTTCAACGCCGTGAACGCCATGCGGGTGCTGGGCCGCTGGATGCGGATGGTGACCATTCCCAACCAGTCGTCGGTGGCGAAGGCCTACCAGGAGTTCGACGACGCCGGCCGGATGAAGCCGTCTCCCTATTACGACCGCGTGGTCGACGTGATGGAGGAACTGGTGAAGTTCACCCTGCTGGTGCGCGACCGCGCCGACTACATGGTCGACCGCTACAGCGAGCGGAAGGAAGCGGCGGCCAAGGAACCGACGCCCGACCTGGGCGCCGTGGCCATGAGCCATGAGAAGCCGGCACCAGCCACCGGGACGGTGTGATCCCATGGAACCGAAAGCCGCCATCGATGCCTTCGCCGCCCTGGCGCAGGAAACCCGCCTGGGCGTCTTCCGCCTGCTGGTCCAGACCGGCCCCAACGGGCTGACCGCCGGCGACGTGGCCGCCAGCACCGGCGTGCCGGCCTCCACCCTGTCGCACCACCTGGGCATCCTGGAGCGGGCGGGCCTGCTCCGCTCCTGGCGGGTGCAGCGGCAGATCTTCTACGCCACCGACTACGAGGGCACCCGCCGCCTGCTGGCCTTCCTGATGGAGGATTGCTGCCAGGGCCGCCCCGAACTGTGCGGCACCGGCCTCACCGCCTGCTGTCCGGAGCCGGTGCCATGAGCGGCATCACGATCTACCACAACCCCGCCTGCGGCACGTCGCGCAACGTCCTGGCCCTGCTGAGGCGGGCCGGTGCGGAGCCTGAGGTGGTGGAATACCTGAAGGACCCGCCCAGCCGCGCGGTGCTGGCCGACCTCATCCAACGCATGGGGCTGACGGTGCGCCAGGTTGCGCGCCGCAAGGGCACGCCTTATGCGGAGCTTGGCCTGGACGACCCGAAGTGGACCGACGCGGACCTGCTGGATCTGATGGTGGCGCGCCCCATCCTGATCAACCGGCCAATCGTGGTGACACCGGCGGGTGTCACGCTATGCCGGCCGTCCGATGTGATCCTGGACCTATTGCCCGACACGCCCATGGCCGACATTGACAAGGAGGAAGGCGTGCCCTTCCTGAAGGACCAGCCTATCGCGGCGGGCGACCCCGACCTGGTGGCGGCACTGACGGCCGCCGGCCTGCCAGTGGAGGACCTAGCCAACGGCGAGGGCCGCTTCTTCGCCTACCGGACCCTGGGCGGCACGCCGGCGGGTTATGGCGGGTACCTGCCGCTGGGGTCGGACATCCTGGTCCGCTCCGTGACTGTACCGGCAACCGTGCAGGGCAAGGGTGTGGGGCGCAACCTGGTGGCCCTGCTGCTGCGCCGTGCCTGGGAGGAAGGCCACCAGCGGGCCTGGCTGTTGACCACCTCCGCCGGCGGTTTCTTCGAAAAGGCCGGATTCAAGCCCGTGGCCCGCGACCAGGCGCCGGCCGCCGTCCTGGCCACGCCCCAGGCCCAGGGCCTGTGCCCGTCCACCGCGACACTGCTGTCGCGCGCCATCACCGTCTGAGGCCACCATCATGTCCCGCTTCGAACGCTACCTCAGCCTGTGGGTAGCGCTGTGCATCGTCGCCGGCATCGCCCTGGGCCACCTGCTGCCGGGCTTGTTCCGTACCGTGGCGGCGGCAGAGGTGGCCAAGGTCAACCTGCCGGTGGCGGCGCTGATCTGGCTGATGATCATCCCCATGCTGCTGAAGATCGACTTCGGCGCCCTGTCGCAGGTGAAGGAGCATTGGCGCGGGGTGATGGTCACCCTGTTCATCAACTGGGCGGTCAAGCCCTTCTCCATGGCGCTGCTGGGCACACTGTTCATCGGGACCCTGTTCGCCGACCTGCTGCCGGCAGGCCAGGGCCCATCCTACATCGCCGGCCTGATTCTGCTGGCGGCGGCGCCCTGCACGGCCATGGTATTCGTCTGGTCCAACCTCTGCGAGGGCGAGCCCCACTTCACCCTCAGCCAGGTGGCGTTGAACGACCTGATCATGGTGTTCGCCTTCGCGCCGCTGGTGGGCCTGCTGCTGGGCGTGGCCTCCATCACGGTGCCCTGGGCCACCCTGGCGCTGTCCGTCGCGCTCTACATCGTCGTACCGGTGGTGGTGGCGCAGGCCTGGCGCAAGGCCCTGCTGATGGGTGGCGAGGCGCGGCTGAAGCGGGTCCTGTCCGTGCTGCAGCCCCTGTCCCTGGTGGCGCTGCTGACTACCCTGGTGCTGCTGTTCGGCTTCCAAGGGGAGCGGATCCTGGCCCAGCCCCTGTTGATCGCCCTGCTGGCGGTGCCCATCCTGATCCAGGTCTACCTGAATGCCGGCTTGGCCTACCTGCTGAACCGCCAGTTCGGCGTGGCCTGGTGCGTGGCGGCACCGGCGACCCTGATCGGCGCCAGCAACTTCTTCGAGCTGGCCGTGGCCACCACCATCAGCCTGTTCGGCCTGAACTCCGGCGCCGCCCTGGCCACCGTGGTGGGTGTGCTGGTGGAGGTGCCGGTGATGCTGTCGGTGGTGCGCCTGGTGAAGGCCAGCCGGCCTTGGTACGAGCGCGGCGCCGTCTGATGAATGCGCCGGCCGGAGATCGTCTCCTGGGGCACGCTGATCTACGCCTTCCCCCGCTCGCAGGACCCAGGGCGGAATTCGGCTGGTCGAAAACGGAAACCTACCTGCTGGCGTCGCTGACCCTGGGGACGGCCGGGCTGGCCACTTATCCGGTCGGCGTCGCCATCGACCGCGGCCACGGCCGGACGATCATGGCCGTGGGCTCCCTCCTGGCGGCGGTCCAGCTGCTAGCGCGGTCGGGGCACACCACCTTTGGGGCGAGATCAGGCGGACCATGGTTGCGGCGCTGCTTGGGAAGTCGGTCGAGGACCTGACGGTCGGCGACCTCCACTTGGCTAGGTTATGTCACCAAGGCCGACGTCAAGGCGTTCTCCGACCCCCTGAGCGACCACCTCATAAACCGGGCGGGCCGAAACACCATGTCCCGCGACACCATCGTGAAGCTGGTGGGCCATCTTCGCGGCTATTTTTGTGAACCGGCACCGAAGTGGAACCCCAGGCTTACTGACCCGGCCGGCGCCAGCCAGACTCCCAATCCTTTTACCCCCTTTTCATTCAGTTCAGGGTGTTGCCTCGATTTCCCCAGGGGGCCCACTTCGGTGCCGGTTCACACAGTGCGAACTACTGCACCTGCATACAGCGCGCCTTCTGGGCCGCCGCCCCGCCTACCGCCGCTCGGCTGCCCCCAAGCCCGCCACGAAGCAGCCATAGCGGCCGTCCATGTAGACCAGCGGGTCGATGGGGGCGAGGTCGATCACCTCCTGCACCTCACCGATGAACAGGCCGTGGGTCCCGAACATCGTGTTCGCCACGCTGCGACAGAAGATGCTGGCCTGGGCGTCCGCCAGATAGGCGTGGCCCAGCGGGGACTGCCGCCAATCCCCCACGGAGAAGCGCGCCTCCCCCTTCTCCTTGCCGGCGCATAGGGCGGAGATCTCCGCCTGCCGTGCCGTCAGGATATTGATGCAGAAGTCGGCACCCTGGGACAGCGGCGCGAATAGGCTGGCGGACTTGTTCACGCAGATCAGCATGGAAGGCGGGTCCATGCTGAGCTCGCTGACCGCTGTCGCCGTCATGGCGTGGCGTTGGCCGCCATGGCGGCAGGTGATGACGACGACGGCCTTGGCCAAGCTGCGCAGGCCCTTGCGCAGGGCCAGGGCGATGGTGGCGGCATCCGCCGCGGTGACGTCAGTAGGCATCGATTTCCCTCAACGCGGCCGCCGCCTCGCGCCAGCTGTCCGCCCCGGCAGGCAGGCCTGCATAGAGCGTGGCGTGCAGGAGGATCTCGCGGATTTCCTCCTTGGTGACGCCGTTGGCGATGGCGCCCTTCACGTGGTTGCGCAGCTGGGCCGGCCGGCTCTGCCCCACCAGGATGGCGATGGTCAGCATACTGCGGATTTTCAGCGGCAGACCGGGGCGGCTCCACACCTCGCCAAAGCAGATCCGGGTGACCATATCCTGCAGGGGCAGGGTGAAATCATCCGCCTCGACCAGGCTTTTCATCCCCTCAGCGCCGAATATCTGTTCGCGCAGGTCGCGGCCGCGCTGCGCCGCGTCGGTATCCCATGATGAGCTCATGGCGTCTGCTCCCTGTCAGCCGGCCAAAGGTAGGGCCGCACCGCCTGAGCCGCGGCGGCCATTTCGCGCGCCGCGGCCGGCGACATGCCCAGCGCGCGCAAAAATCCATGGATCATGTGGCGGGCCGTCAGAACCCGCACCTCGACACCGGCGGCCGCCAGGCGGTCTGCATACTCGGCCCCCTCCCCGCGCAGCGGGTCGTACTCGGCGGCGATCAGCACCGCCGGCGGCAGACGGCTCAAATCCGGAACCGATAGGGGCGGGGCATGAAACGGCTCGGCCTCCTGCGACAAACGGTAGAGCCGCACGAAATCCTCCACCCGCTGCACACTGAGAAGAGGATCGCGCCCCCGCCCGTAGGACGGCCGCCCCGGTGTCAGGGCATAAGCGCCGTACATCAGCAACTGGCAGACGGGTTGCCCAGGCCCACCGGCATCGCGCGCCATGACGGCCGTCATGGTGGCCAGCAGGGCGCCGACACTGTCGCCGGCGACGGCGATGCGCCGCCCGTCGACGCCCAGCTGGGCGGCGTGCGCGACGAACCACTCATAGGCGGCGAAGCAATCCTCCTGTGCCGCCCGGTAGGAATTCTCCGGCAGGCGCCGGTACTGCACGCTGACGACGACGGCCCCTGTCTCCTCCGCCAGCCCTTGCGCCACCCCATCGAAGCTTTCGATGCTGCCGAAAGCAAAGCCCCCGCCGTGGAAATAGCAGATGCCGGGCCTCGGGCCCTCACCGCCGGGGTCAAGGATCGCTACCGCGATTTCGCGCCCGCGCGCCACGATGAAGCTGACATGCCGCCGGAGGCCGGCCGGCCAGGGCCGGCTGAATGCCGCAGCGTTCATGTCCGCGGCCAGCCGGGCACCGGCCAGCGTCCCCCCGCCGCCCGCCCCGCGCGGAAGGCCGCCACATAGGCGTCCATGCCGTCCGCGAGAGGCGTGTCCGAGGTCACGCGAAGGCCTCATAGCGGACATCGGGCGTATCCACCGACATCTCGGCCAGGCGGGGCATGACCTCCCGCGAGAACAGGGTCAGGTTCTCCACCGTCTCGGCATGGCCCAGCGTGCCGGCCTGCCCCATCATCAGCAGGTTCCCGAACCCGCCGACCTCGGCATGAAAGCGGCCGATCTGCTCGAAGACCTCATCGGGCGTGCCCACGAACATCAGACCCGCATCGATGTACTGCTCGATCGTGGGGTTGGAGGGCAGCGGGCTGCCGTCGCGCAAGCGCGGGCGCACGGCATTCGGACCCGCCTTCAGAAGGCGGACGTTGTCCTTCACCGAGGCGAAGCCCGCCGGGTTGCGGAACTGCGGATCCAGTCGGGCGGCGGTGGTGAAATAGGCCTTCATCTGCTCCGCCCGCTGGAAGGCGGTCTCGCGGTCCGTGGCCACGGACACCAGGCCCAGATAGCCCAGGCGATCGTCCGATGCCGGCCGGCCGTGCGTCTCCTGATAGGTCTTGCGATAGCTGGCGAACACCGACCGGGCCACGGCCCCCGACAGGAAGGTGGCGCAGACATAGCCCAGCTTCGCCTGCTGCGCCGCGCTGCCGGCGCTGGACGCCGTCATCCAGATGGGCGGCGTCGGCTGCTGGATGGGACGAGGCCACAGGCTGACGGCGCGGTAATTGAAGAATTCACCATCCCAGGAGAAGTTGTCGCCGGTATTGGATAGGGCCTCCAGGATCAGGTCATGCGCCTCCCAATATCGGTCCATGAAGCGCACGGGCTGCCGGTTCGACATGAACACCTCGTAGGCCGCGCCCTTGACCAGGCCCACTTCCAGGCGGCCATTGGAAATCACGTCCGCCATGGCGATCTCTTCCGCCACGCGCACAGGGTTGGCGCGGTTGCCGATGGGAATGCCCAGGGCCAGCAGCCGGGCGCGCTTGGTCTGGCGCGCCAGGATGGCCAGCGTCGTCATGCACGAGGTCGACATGCAGGTCGCCGCCGCGTGATGCTCGTTGATCATGATGTTGTAGCCCAGCTCATCCGCCAGGACGTACTCATCCAGGTAGCGATTGATCAGCCGCCCCGCCTCGGACGGGTGGCAATGATGCTGCGGCAGGGTGACCCGCATGGGCCCCGGAACGTCGAAGGCCGGGTGGTAAGCTTGCTCGCTGAATTGCCAAACTTTCATGGATAGGCCTCCTCAGGCCGCCGCCGCGACGGCGCGCTGGGCGAAAGTGTTGATGCTGCGGGCGGCCGCCTCGGCGCTGTCGACATAGATGCGGTGACCACAGTTCGGGATCGCCTCGAACACCGCCTGGGGGATCAGGGCGGCGTAGTCGCGCCCGTAATCCAGGGGGGCGATGGCGTCATCCTCCCCCCACAGCAACAGCGTGGGGGTGGCGACGCGGTGCAGCCGGTGGCGCAGCTTCGGATTGCACATGTAGGGGGACCAGCCGTACAGCATCGTCGCCTCGGCATTGCGCACCCTGCGCTCCAGCACGTCTTCCGGCAGGGCGGCCAGGTCCAGCTTCTGCGCCGGCGTCACCTGCGACTTGCGCTCCACGGTGCCGCCGTCGCACATGAAGATGTCTACGACCCGACGGTCCTTGCGGTGGGCCGTCTCGATGCCGAACGGCGCCCCCAGCACCGCCAGAGCCAGGCGCCCGCTGTTTTTCACCAGCATCTCGGCGGCGATCCAGCCCCCGAAGGAAAAGCCGGCGACCAGCACGTCGCGCAGGTCCAACTGGTCCAGCAGGTCCAGGTAGAAATAGGCGATGTCGTCGACTGTCGAGAAGGACCGCGGCAGGTCCGACCCGCCGAAGCCGGGATGCGACGGGGCGTAAACTTTGTGCGTCGCGGCAAGCAGATCGACCAGCGGCGCCATAGCCTCGATACCATCCATACCGTGCAGCAGCAAAAGCGGCCGGCCTTCGCCCTTGACCAAGAGTTCCAGACGCACATCGCCCACTTGCAGGAAATGTGGCCCGGACAGAGAGTTAGCGTTCGTCGCTTCGCTATTCATCCGCCACGACCTTTCTTGAACGCATTTGCGCGTAATTGATGATGCTTTACTTCTGCTTATGGGGGCAGAATCGTCCAATTCTTTGTGCTTGCGGAATTGATGCCGTCACGGTATCAATTGGCCATGGAACTAAGACATCTGCGGTATTTTCAAGCAGTTGCCCGCGAGGAGCACTTCGGTCGCGCCGCGCAAACCATCCGCGTGGCCCAGCCGGCGCTGACGCGCCAGGTGCGGGACCTGGAGGATGAACTGGGCGTCCAGCTGTTCGAGCGGCTGCCACGTGGCGTCCGCCTTTCCCCTGCCGGACGGGCCTTCCTGGAAGACACCAACGCCCTGCTGGAAAAGCTGCAGCGCAGCGTCGCCCGGGCCAAAAGCTACGCCACCGGCCATGTCGGCACGGTGCAGATCGGCTTTAGCGAGATCGCCTCGCGCCATCCCGAGATCCCGGCCAAGCTGCTGCGCTTCCGGCTGGATGAGCCCAAGGTGGAATTGAACCTCCTGCCCATGAGCTCGCGCAGCCAGATCGATGGCCTGCGCAACGGCACGGTGGATGCGGCCATCGTCTACGACATTCACTTCTCCGAAGAGGATCTGGGCGCGCTGGAGCATTGCGAGCTGGGCGTCAGCGACATCGTTATCGCCCTCAACGAAGACCATCCCCTGGCCCAGCGTCCCATCCGGATGCGCGACCTGGCGGAAGAGCGCTTCCTGTTTCCGGCCCGCAAGCCCCAGCCGCGCTATTTCGACCGGCTGATGCAGGCCTGCCTGGCCAACGGCTTCTCCCCCAACATCGTCCAGGAAACCGCGACGGATTCCATCCTGCTGAGCCTGGTGGCCGTGGGCATGGGCGTGGGCTTCACCCAGCAGACGCGGCAGGTGCCCCGCCAGGGTGTACTGTTGCGCGAGGTGGAGGATCTGGACGTCTCGTTCCGTTTGCACCTGGTGTGGCGGAAGTCCGATCCCTCGCCCGCCGTGCTGCGCTTCATCAGCGCGATGAAGTGAGGTTTAGGCGTGGCTGATCCTATATAAGCCGCAGTGCTGAAAGCTGCCGATACGCGGCGACCAATTCCCGCTTATCCATCACCCCCAGCTTGCAATAGGCGCGGCGGCGGTAGGTGATGACACTACCCAGCGATAATCCGGACTGGACGCTGATCTCTTCCTGCGTCCGGCCCAGGATCAGGCCGGCCGCCACCTCCGCTTCGCGTGCGCTGAGGCGGACATCGGCGGCCATCAGGATGGCCGCCGTGTCCGACGGCGTGCCATCGCCGGGGGGGCGGGCCGACAGGTCGACATGGCGGGTCAGCGCCGCCATCAGCACCGGCGCGTACCGCTCCACGCGCGCGACATCCCCTGGCCGCCACGCGCCGTCGGACACCGTTCGATAGCCGTTGGCCATGAGGGGGCATGGGCCGGCGGACAGGATGCTCAGCCGCTCGGCGATGCCGCCGCGCTCATAGCAGGCGTTGCGGTAAACGGGGTCGGCGATGCCAGCGGCCCTGGTCCGGATCACAACGACGCTGTCCCGCGGCGCGGCCACGACCAGGCGCGCGGCGCGGTCTTGGCGCCAATGATGGCGGGCGTAGGCCAGTGAAGCGGCGCGGGCGAAGTCGGGGCCGCCCCGGCAATCCCCCGCCGCGAACAGGGCGCGAGGCGGCTCCTGCCCGCCAAAGGAAAAGGCGGAGGACAAGCGCGCGCCGCAGAGCATGCCCAGCGCCGCCAGGAATTGGGTGGAGAAGTCTGGCGTTCCCACCGCCCCCACCACACCCGCCAATGTCGTGATGTCGTCCGGCGCCTTCATGATCCTGTCCTCCCGCCGGGGGGACGAGGGCTTGGGCGTCCGGCGGTATGATGGGCGGTGCGGCCGCGTCCTGGGACTCGGCCAGACCATTCCCCGGAGCCTGCGCCATGCCCACACCACCCGCCATTAGGGGCCTGTATCATTTCGCCTATCCCTGCCGCGATGGGGAGGAGACCCGGCACTTCTACGAAGACATACTGGGTCTTCCGCTCGTCAATTGCATGCTGGCCGACCACGTTCCCAGCACGGGCGAGGAGAAGCCCTACGCCCACATGTTCTTCGCCATGACCGACGGATCCTACATCGCCTTCTTCGATCTGGGCGATGATGAGATGCCGGCGCCGTCGCCCAACACCCCCGCCTGGGTCCAGCATTTCGCCATGGAAACCGGGTCGGTGGACGCGGTGCTGGCGATGCGCCAGCGGCTGATCGATCATGGCGTCGAGGTGCTGGGCCTGGTCGATCATCATTTCGTGAAGTCGATCTACTTCTTCGATCCCAACGGCCTGCGCCTGGAGGTCACCGCCCGTACGGAATCGCCGACCTACCTGGCCGACGCCGCCCGTTCCGCCCACGCGGAACTGGACAAGTGGAGCCGGGAAAAGGCCGCCCGCCGGCAGGCCAAGGCTGCCGGCTGACGTGAACGGGGGCGGCGACGGCCGCCCCCTCACAGGCTCACGCGTCCAGGAAGCCCTTCCGGCGGCTCCAGTCCGTGATCAGGCCGATACAGGTGGCCAGATGGTCCGGCTGGCCGATGTAGTAATGGGTGGCGCCGATGATGCGGTGGTATTCCTTATCCGGCGTCGCCAGGGCGGCGTTGATCGCCGGGTTGTGGGTCGCGGGCACCGCCTCATCCGCCGTGTTCTCGATCTGCAGCACCGGCGTCCGGTGGATCTTGGCGGCGTTCATCGGCCCCTTCGCGTTTGATAAATCATAGCTCCACTGGCTGAGCCATGAGCGCAGGGTGGTGAAGCGGGCCAAACCGACGGGCCCCACGTTCACCGCCCGAGGGTCGCCCATATAGCACCAGCCGGGCTTGCGTTCATTGGGGTCGACCGCCGGGTCCAGCCAACGGACGTCGCACATCGTGCGGTGCACGACGAAGGCGCGCTCCTGCTCCGCCCCGCGCTGTTTGCGCAGCCGCTCCAGTTGTTCCTGGCACCAGTAGGTGATGCGGCGGTTGCGGTCCACCTGGCGCGCGCGAAACTGTTCCACGAAGCCGGCATCATAAGGCGCCTGGTTGGGGCACGCCTCGGCATAGATGTCGAAGGCCCGGTCGCGCCGGTCGGGATCCGCCTCGTCGATAACGGACGGGTCCAGCCATTCAGTCAGCGTCTCGGCGCGTGACAGGTGGGCGGCGATGAAGATCACGCCGTCCGCCATCGTCAGGCCGGCAATCGTCAGGTCGACCTCGTCCCCCGCCGGGGTGTGCGTGATGGACGGCCGTTCCGCCTGCGCCTGGTAGAACAGCGACAGCGAACCGCCGCCCGACCAGCCGACCAGCACCACGCGGTCGTAGCCCAACGTTCCCCGCGCATGTGCGATCCACTGCCCCAGGTCGATCGCCACCTTCTCCATGATCAGGGCGCTGTCGTTGCGGGCGTAGCGGCTGGCCGCGCACAGCACGTCCAGCCCCGCGTCGGCCAGCGCCAGTGGCATGGGCAACAGCTGTAGGGTGGAGGTGGGGTGCATGAACACATAGACCGTGTCGGCGCGGCGGTCCGGCCGGCGCAGCAGTTGCCCTTCCAGATTGACCTTCCCCGAATTGCCCGCGAACCCGTATGTTTCGCTGAACCCGGGGGAGTTCGGGAACGTCACCACCAAGGGGTGCCGGACCCAGGCCCTACCCTCTGCCATGTCATCTTCTCCCTGTCTTTCATTCTTGCGCGTCACAGCGGGGCGGTGGTGACGTCGTAGCGGAACAACCACTCATAGCGCTCCGCCACCCGCTCCGGCTCCCACTCCCGGTCCACGTAGGCCTGCGCGCCGGCCGGGCTGGCAAGGGCGGGATTGTGGAAGCGCTCGGCGTTGCCGGCGGCACCTTGGACCACACGCGTCGTGCGGGGGATGCGCGCGTCCTGATAGACCTTCAGCGCCCTGGCATGGTCGTCACGATAAGCCTCCAGCGCCCGGGCCAGCATGTAGGCGTCCTCGATCGCCATGGCCGCGCCCGACGCCAGGAAGGGCAGCATGGGATGGGCGGCGTCGCCCAGCAGGGTGACCCGTCCGACCGTCCAGTTGTCCAGCGGCTTGCGGGACAGCAGCGCCCAGCGGAATGGCTGGGGGATCGCCCGGATGTAGGTGTGGACGTCTTCATGCCAGCCGGGATAGTCGGCCAGGTAGGCCTCCACCGTCGACGGGCTGGACCAGGACTCCGTCTTCCAGTCCTGGTTCTCCACCACGCTGGAGAAGTTCATCAGTTCGCCCCGCCGGATGGGGTAGTGGACGATGTGGCCGCCCGGGCCGATCCAGTTGGTGCCCACGTCCCGTACCAGATGGCCGGGCAGGCGTTCCATGGGGATGACGCCCCGCCAGGCGACGATGCCGGTGAAGGTCGCGGGCAGCTCACCGAACAGCCGCTGCCGGATGATGGAATGCACGCCGTCGGCGCCGATCACCAGGTCGTGCCGTTGCGGTGGCTTGCCGGCGAAGTCCAGCACCACGCCACCCTGCCCCTGCTCCACCCCCACGCAACGCGATCCCAGCTGGATGGCATCGGGGTTCAGGGCGCGAGCCGCTGCGGCCAGGGTGGAATGCAGATCGTTGCGATGGATGGTGACATAAGGCGCGCCATACAGCGCCACCGATTCCGGCCCCAGGTCGAACAGCTTCCAGGTCTGGCCGGTGTTCCAAAGCCGGATCTCCTTGCCCACCGGGCAGAACGACAACGCCATCACCCGATCCAGGATGCCCAGCGCCTCGAACACACGCGTGCCGTTGGCGCTGATCTGCAGGCCCGCCCCCACCTCCCGCAGTTCCTCGGCCTGCTCATAGATCGTGACGTCGAACCCGCGCCTCAGCAGTGCCAGTCCAGCCGTCAGACCGCCGATCCCGGCACCCACAATCGCAATTCGCATGTCGTTCCTCGCCGCAACCGCCAGAGTTTGATAATATCTAACATAGTTCGTCAATATCACAAGCCCGGCACCCAGGCCACCCTCGTATTGCGCGGTCGACGGGACCCCCGTACTCTGATAGGCATGGGTGTAAAGCCAATGAGACATAGATGCTGAAAACGCCCGAAGACACCCTCAGCCAGAAGCGCCGCGTCCAATCGATCGAGGTTGGATTCCGTGTCATCCGCGTGCTGCAGACGGCGCATGAGCCCATGGCGTTGCGTGACATCGCCCAGGCGGCGGACATGCCGCCCAGCAAGGCCCACCTGTACCTCACCAGCTTCATGCGTGAGGGGCTGGTGGCGCAGAACCCCCAGACCGCCCGCTACGCGCTGGGGCCCTACGCGACCGAGCTGGGCCTGTCCGCCATCCGCCAATTGTCGGTGGTGGAGGCGGCGAACGCGGAGATGGCGGAGTTGACGGCGCACACCGGCTGCGCCACCTACCTGTCCGTTCTCACCGAATTCGGGCCGGCCATCGTGTCGAAGGTGGACGGCAGCCGCCAGGGCGCCTTCACCGTGCGCCTGGGCCACGTGCTGCCGATGACGACCTCGGCCACTGGGCTGGTGTTCCTGGCCTTCCTGCCGGAACCGCAGACCCGGCAGCCGGCGCGGGCCAGCCGCCAGCACGCGATCGAGGCCGCCGATGCGGTGAAGCCCCCCACCCGCGACGACCTGGCCACGGTGCGCCAGAAGGGCTATGCGACGACAAGCGGGCTTATCAACGCCAACTTCGCCGCCATCTCCGCCCCCATCTTCGACTACAGCGACGCCATGGCCGCCGCCCTTACCCTGCTGGGGCCGGACAAGTACCTGGCGGGGGAACGGCTGCAGCCTTGCATCGACCACGTGCTGGACGCGGCCGCCCGCATCTCCACGAAGATCGGCGGCCGTATCCCTGCCCGTTCCTGAAATGAGGCTGGTTCTTATGCTGGCGGCATGAGGGCGTCCTCATGCCGCCGTAGGATGCGACTGCATCCGCCCGGCGCCTGAGGGAGCCATTGATATCAAAGCGCGATGGCGATGGATTTCAGCTCCGTGTAGGCTTCGATGCCGTCGCGGCCGTTCTCTCGGCCCCAGCCGGATTGCTTGAACCCACCGAATGGCAGTGCCGGATCCAGCCCGCCGCCATTGACCCGCACCGTGCCGGCCTTCAGCTTGCGCGACAGCCGGTGCGCGGCACTGAGGTTCTGTGTCCAGACGATGGCGCCCAGGCCATAGTCGGTATCGTTGGCGCGGGCCGCGATGGCGTCCAGGTCGCCGTCGCTGAACGACATGGCGCATAGGACCGGCCCGAAGATTTCCTCCCGCACCACGGACATGGTCGGCAGGGTCCCCGTCAGCACCGTCGGCGGCACGAAGTATCCGGGGCCCGATGCCGCGGTCCCCTGCCCGCTGATGCGGGCGCCCTCCCTCACCCCCGCTTCGATATAGCCCAGGACGCGGTCCTTCTGTTCCTGGGACACCACCGGCCCCATCTGGGTTGCGGGATCCAGGCCCGGGCCGACGCGCAGCTTTCCGGCATGCTCGGCCACGCCCTCCACCAGGGCGTCGAACACGCTCTCATGCGCGAACAGGCGGGAACCCGCGTTGCAAACCTGGCCGGCGTTGGTGAAGATGGAGCGGGCGGCGCCCTCGATCGCGCGCTTGATGTCGGCGTCGGGCATGACGATGACCGGGGTCTTGCCGCCCAGTTCCAGCGTCACGCGCTTGAAGTTGCCCGCCGCCGCGCGGACGATGTGGCGGCCGACCTCGGTGGAGCCAGTGAACGTCACCTTGTCGACGCCGGGATGTTCCACAAGGGCGGCCCCCGCCGTTTCACCAAAGCCGGTCACGAGGTTGAACACGCCCTTGGGGAAGCCGACCTCCTCCACCAGGTGGGCCAGCCGTAGCGCCGTCAGGGGCGTCTGCTCCGCCGGCTTCAGGATGAGGGTACAGCCGGCGGCCAGTGCCGGCGCCATCTTGGCCACCGACATGGCGAAGGGCGCGTTCCACGGCACGATGGCCGCCACGACGCCGATCGGTTCCCGCACCGTGAAGGCGTGCCAGGTCCCGGGACCGGAGAGATTGATGGTGTCGCCGCCCAGCTTGGTCGCCCAACCGGAATTGTAGCGCAGCGTCTCTATGGCGTGCGGCACATCGAACAGGCGCGCGTCGCGGAGCGGCTTGCCGTTGTTCAGCGTTTCCAGCAGTGCGAAATCGTCGGCGTGAGCCTCGATCGCGTCGGCTAGGCGCCACAGCAGGCGGGCACGTTCCGCCGGCTTGGTGTCCGCCCAAACACCCTCCAGCGCCGTCCGCGCCGCGCGCACCGCCAGGTCGACGTCCGCCGCCTCGCCCTTGGCGGCTTGGCCCAGCAGCGTGCCGTCGCCGGGATTGCGCATCTCAAAGGCGGAACCCGACCGTGGCTCCCGCCAGACGCCATCGATGAACAGCCCATGTTCCTTGCCCGCGAAACGCCGTGCGTTCTCCAGGGCATTCTGATCCGCCACGATATCCGGCATTTTCCACCGTCTGGGTATGATGAGGGGACAGCTTACCTCACGGCGCAGGCCGTTCAGGAAGCGCCCGTTCAGGCGTCATGGGCATCGCTGTCGTTTGCTATTGTTGAACACATTCCGTTATTATGCAACAACTCGTTCCAAGAAACGGGGCCAAGGAGGCGTGAGGGAGCGGTGACTCAGGACTTCGACCATATCATCGTCGGCGCCGGATCAGCGGGATGCGTGCTGGCCAACCGCCTTAGTGAGGATGGGCGCCGCAGCGTCCTGCTGATCGAGGCCGGCGGCCCGGATTCCAGCCCGTTTCACGCCATGCCGCTGGGCTTCATGGCGGCCATGGCCGACCCGGCCAAGGACTGGGGCTATATGTCGGAGCCGGAGCCCAACCTGGATGGGCGCCACCTGCCGCTGCCGCGCGGGCGGGTGCTGGGCGGCTGTTCCACCACCAACGGCATGATCTACATGCGCGGCCACGCGCGCGATTATGACGAGTGGCGCGACCTGGGCTGCCCCGGGTGGGGCTATGACGACGTGCTGCCCTATTTCCGCAAGATGGAGACCAGCTGGCGTGGCGCAGGCCCTTGGCACGGGGGCGACGGCCCCATCCAGGTGACACCCGTGCGCCACCGCGCGCTGCTGACGGAGCAGATCCTGGCCTCGGCCGCCGCCGCCGGATTCCCGCACAGCGACGACCTGAGCGGTGAGCGGCAGGAGGGCTTCTCTCTGAGCGAGGTGACGGTCGACCGTCGCGGCCGCCGATCCAGCGCCGCGCGGGCCTATCTGCGCCCGGCGCTGAAACGTCCGAACCTGCGGCTGATATCAGGCGCCCAGGTCACCCGCGTCCTGTTCCAGGGCCGCCGCGCCGTGGGCGTGGAATACCGTGGCGAGGGGGCGACTCATCAGGCGCGGGCACGACGCGACGTCATCCTGGCGGGTGGCACCTATAATTCCCCCCACCTGCTGATGCTGTCCGGCGTCGGCCCCGGCGCGCAGCTGCGCGAACACGGGATCGGGGTGGTGGTGGACAGCCCAGGCGTGGGCGCCAACCTGTCCGAACACCCCATCGTCTACATGGACTTCGCCACCAGCGGCGACACCTTCCTGAAGCAATTGCGGCTGGACCGGGCGGCCCTGTCCGTCCTGCGCTGGGCGTTGCTGGGCACGGGACCGTTCGCCTCCCAGATAACCAGCTGCGCCGCCCTGCTGCGGACGCTCCCAGAGCTTGAGCGGCCGGACATCCAGCTGATGGTCATGCCGGTGCGGCTGGACGCCAAGATCTGGACGCCCGGCCTTGGCAAGCGGCTGCAGGACATGTTCTCGATCATGGTGATCCAGCTGCACCCGGAAAGCCGGGGGCGGCTGACCTTGCGTTCCGCGGACGTGGCGGACACGCCGCGCATAGAGCTGAACCTGCTGTCGCATGAGCGCGACTTCGCCGAACTGCGACGGGGCATCCGCGCCGTGCGCACGCTGTTCGGCGCCGGCCCCCTGGCCACCCGCGTCCTGCGGGAGGCTAGGCCAGGTGCGGAGCGGCAGAGCGACGCCGAGCTGGACGCCTACATCCGCGCCAACCTGCGCATCACCCAGCATCCCGTCGGCACCTGCCGCATGGGCCGAGGCGACGGCGCGGTGGTGGATCCCAGCCTGCACGTCATCGGGGTGGAGAATCTGCGCGTCGTCGACGCCTCCATCATGCCGACGGTCCCGGGCGGCAACACCAACGCCCCCGTGATCATGGTGGCGGAAAAGGCCGCCGACCTGATCCGCCAGCAGGATTAAGCACGTCAGACACACCCGCCCCGCGGCATGGGCGAGATCCCATGCCGCCGTTTTCATTGCGCGTTAAAAAAAGGGCGCCGGGGCGGTAACGCCCCGACGCCCTGCGCACGGGAATTCAAGGGAGGATCACATCCGTGCACGCACGCCCAGTACCCAAAAGCGGCCGCGATTGTCGAAGAAGGGGGAGTTGGCGATGGTAGGCTGCACGATGCCGTTGGGCGTGATCGGCGGGGCCTCATCGGTCAAATTCTCGACAGAGCCGTAAATCGTCAGGTTCTCGTTCAGCCGGTAGGAGACGTTGGCGTCCCAATACCCGATGCCGGAGATGTCGTTGTTGGCGATGTCCAAGGTGGTCAGGTTGAAGCGTGTGTCGAACTTGCCGCCAGAGATATAGCGGTAGCCCACCCCGAGCCTCCACTTGTCGAAGCTGTAGTTGGCGTCGACGTTCACGCGCCATTCCGGCACGCCCGCCGGGGGCGGTGAGATGCCGGCGAGGCCGACATAGTCGTTGGACACGCCGTTCGCCGTTGTGGTCAGCGTATCGGCATGGTTGGCCAGGACCCGCAGTTGCACATCCCCATCGTTGTTCAGCAGGGTGAGGGGGAAAGAATACTCAGCCTCGAAGTCCTCGCCCGCCGCCCGCTGGGAGTTGGCGTTGAAGGGGATGATGTTGACACGGGTGATGATACCCCCCGTCTGGATGACACCAGAGCAAAACACAGACTGCCCATTGAAGCAGAAATTCACGATGTCCTGCGCCGCCACCGTGGAAATCGCGTTCTTGATCTCGATGTTGTAGTAGTCGAGAGAGGCATGGAACCCGTCCAGCCATCTCGGTTTGAAGACGACGCCCACCGAATAGGTGTCCGCCTCCTCGGGCAGCAGGTTGGGATTGCCACCCGTGATCTGCGTCGTCTGCCGCGCCACGTTGGTGCGGGGGTCGATGATGGCGTTGATCACCTGGTTGCCTTGCGAGAACAACTCATAGTTGTTCGGCGCGCGAATGTCGCGGGACACCGTGCCACGGAAACGTACGTCCTCGATCGGTTCGTAGTTGCCGCCGAACTTCCAGGCCCAGACGCCGCCGCTGGTCGAATACTCAGTATAGCGGCCCGAGGCGTTGAGTTCCAGCTTGTGGGCCAGCGTCATGTCCTCGGCCAGCGGCACCACGACCTCGCTGTATGCTTCCTTCACATTGTATTCGCCGGAGAATGGCTGCCCGTTGATGGACCGCCAGCGGCTGAGCACGGAGTTCGCGTCCGAGGTCTGGACCGTCTTCTCGATGCGGTATTCCGCGCCAGCCGCGACCGACAGCGGCCCTGCCCAAGTGGAGAAGGGCGAGCCCGATATGTTGGCTGCGTAGACGTCCTGATGCATGTCCGCGGTGATGGTCGAGGTGCCGAGGTAGTAGCCCAGCGCCTGCTGGCTGATGGAGCCTGCACCGAAGGGATTGATGGGCACGCAGCTGCGGATGTCGCCATACGGGTCCTGGGCCGCCGTAGGGTTCGGGTTGGCCAGCTTCACCCGGCAGATGGCCTGGCCCGTGGCCGGGTTGATCACCGAGTCCAGGCCATAAGTCCACCGCTGCGAGATGCGGTTGTTGTCCGCGAACTCATCATAGGTGTTGCGGCCCAGCTGGCCGGTGACGCTCCAGTTCCAGTTCCGCCCGAAGGAACCCTCGGCGCCGAAGGTCCAGCGGCGGGTCTTGGTCACGGTCCGGAATTCGGAATTCCCATCCTCGTAGTTGAGGCGACCGAAGGGAATGCTGGCCAGTTTCAGCGACGCCATCGCCGCCTTGACGCTGGGATCCAGAAAGGCGTTGTCGTTGCGGATGGTGATGGTGCCGACGTCGGGATTGGGCGCCAGGTCCGAATTGGCGTGGACCTGCGAATACAGCATGTCCGCGAACAGGGTGATATTGTCGGCCAGTTGATAGCTGATCCGGCCGTAACCGCTCTTGCGGTCGATCTCCGGCAGCAGGTTGCCGTCGTTGATGGCGGAGCCGCCGCCGCCGCCCTGCATGAAGGTGGCGCCGATGTTGGTGCCATACTGGAACGGGATGGGCTTGCCGTCGGACCCGAACTGCACGCCCGTGCCCGGGGCGAAGCCCAGCTTGTTGGCCAGGCTGAGCGCCAGTGTGTTGGTGCCGCCCGACAGGCCGACAACACCGCCGGCCGTCATCTGCGAGTAGGTGCCGTGATCGACGATCAGCAGGCGCGGCTGGCCGTTGGTCTTGGTATAGGCCGGGTTGGTCAACTGCACGGTGCCGTTGGCGCCCCAGGAGCGCGACGCCTGGCTGCTCTCACCCGAATTGTGCATGAAGTCGCCCGCGACCTCGATGTGCACCTTGTTGTCGGCGAAGCCATGGCCCAGGGCGAAATTGACATCCGGACGGCGGAAATCGTCATGCTCCGTCGATCCGTAGGAGATGTCGGCCTTCGCCCCCTCGAAATCCTTGTCCAGGACGAAGTTGACCACACCGGCGACGGCGTCGGAACCGTAGGCGGCGGAGGCGCCCCCGGTGACGATGTCGACGTTCTTGATCAACGCCACGGGAATGATGTTGGTGTCGATGGTCCCGGCCGGATCGGTGATGCCGACACGGTTGCCGTTCATCAGCACCAGGGTGCGCTGGGTGCCCAAGCCGCGGAGGTCGGCGTTGGAGGCGCCGATCGGTTCGCTGGACTTGCCGATGTTCTGGTTGATCCGCAACTGCGGCACTTCGAGCAGCATGTCCGCGACGGTGCTAACCGCCTTGTCCTGCAGTTGCACCGCGCTCAGCGACGTCATCGGCGTGGGCGCCGTGAAGCCGGAAATGCGCGTGCCCGTCACGATGATTTCCTCAAGGTCCCCCGCAGGCGCGCTGGCTTCCGCCGGGACGCTCTGCGCAGCGGCCTGGTGCGGCGCGGTCATCGCCAGCGCGGCACTGATGGCCAGCAGGCTGACGGCCCCATATTTCAGCGGCCGGCGACCGCCTGTGCCCAAGAACAGTTGGCTGGAATCGTTAGGCAGCCTATCGCTCATCTGTTCCCTCCCCGCTCCGGAATGAAGGTCATTCGGGATGCTCATTGTTTGTTATTTTCATATTCATTTATACGATGACGAAAATCCAATGCCGCAATCGGCAGAACCGATACCGTTTCGGCATCAAAAATCGCCCAAGCCAAGCCCTTAAGGGGCAAGGGCGCTCACGCGGTGGAGCCCACCCCATACTCGGAAAAGAGATCCCTGATTTGATGCGGTCGCCCGCGTCAGAAGAAGCACAGACGCAACGCCGCGTCGGAAATCTGGCGGCGCACCGCCGGGTCCGGCGCCAACGCGTGGAAGTGCGCAAGGGCGTCCGCGTACGTCACGGCGCCTTCCTTCCCCACAAAGGGCGCGTCGCTGCCCCACAGCAGGCGCTCCCCACCCGCCTCCACCAGCAGGCGCGCCGCGCAGGCCTGGCGGATCGCCGGGTCCAGGCGGAAGCCCGCGGAGATCTTGACCCAGGTCCGCCCCGCCGCGACCGCCCGCAGCATGGCCTGGAAGCCAGCGCCCTCCATACCCTCCGGTGCGCGCAGCAGGCCGAAGTGATCGACCACGACGTTGACGCCGTGCGCTTCCAACGCCGGCAGCACGACGGCCAATTGGACGGCGCTGGCATTCAGCTCGACATGCATGCCGCAGTCGGCCAGGCGGTTGAGGAATTTCAGGTAGGGATAGCTGCGCAGGTCGGGCGGCGCCTGGTCTACCTTCCACTGCATGCGCACGCCCACGACGCCCTGGTCCCGCAGGTGGCGCAGGGTCGCCAGGTCGGTGTCGGGCTGCAGCATCACCGTCGCGCGCAGGCGCCGGTACCGCCCCAGCGCCGCCAGGGTGTAGTCGTTGTAATCGCCGTAGAGGCTGGCAGCGGTGACGATCCCGAAGGCGATGCCGTGCCGGTCCAGGTCCGCCAGGAAGTCCTCAGCCGTGTAATCATAGTCCGGTCGGATCCAGGCATCGTCCCGCAATGGCATGCGCCGTGTCAGGATGTGGGCATGCGCGTCGACGATGGGTGGTTCGGCAAAGGGACGCTCAACCGTCATGGCGCTTACCTGTCGCCGCGCTGGAACAGGCTGCGCGCCGTGTCGCACAGGAACAGCCGCCGCTCCGTCTCATCGAGGAGCGCCGCCGACGCGCGCGCCTGCGCGGCCATGCTCTCGTAACTTTCTTGGGTGTTGCCGACGTCGGAGCCCCACATGACGTGGTCTGCCCCCATGACGTCCACCGCGCGGCGGACGAAGGCCGCATGATCCACGCCGGCCTGGTCGAACATGCGGAAATTGATGGTCGTCAGCTTGTAGTAGACGTTGCGATGCTTCCGCATGGCCTCCAGCACCGGCACCAGGCCCAGCTGCTGAGGGTCGCCACCGCCCGGCCAACCGAAATGGTCCAGCGCGATACGCAGGCGCGGAAATCGGCGGGCCAGGCTGCCGACGCGGGCCAGCGGGGCGGGCGAGGCCACGCCCGGGGCGTACATCACCACCATGGTCAGGCCAAAGCGGTCGGCGACCGCCCAGGTGCGGAGCGCCGCCTCGGAATCCAGCCAGGGATAGGCGCCGGTGGCGTCGGGATAACCGAACAGGCGCAGGCCCACGATCCCCCGCTCGATCACCATGCGGGTCAGTTGCGCCGGCGTCTCCGGATCCTGGGCGTCCAGAATCACCACGGCCGACAGCTTGTCCGGATGCGCGTACGTGGCGTCCAGCAGGTAGCGGTTGTCGGTCTTGTAAATGGTGTTGTACTGCACGGCCGCACCGGCGACGACGCCGCTGGCTTCCCACCACTGCCACAGTCGCTCCGCCGTGATGGGCTCGGCGGCGATGCGCCGGCGCAGATTGTCCTCGCCCTCCCGCGCGTTGCGCGTGTCCATGGGATAGCGCGCCGCATCATTGGTGAAGACGTGCGCGTGCGCGTCGTAGATCGGTTCCCTGCCCGCTTGCTGGCTCATAGCCCCTTCGTCTCCCCGATTATCGTATCGTGCCGTATGGTCAGGTCGGCGCGGTGGTCAGCGGGGCCGGCTGGCCGGGCTTGCGGCTCAGGGGCAGCATCGCGACCGCCGGTATCGCGCTCATGGCGGCGAAGAAGGCGAAGGTCGCCGCCCGCCCCACATCCGCCCCCAGCAGCAGGCCGCCGATCAACGGACCGACGACGGCGCCGGCGCGTCCGAACCCAACGACGAAGCCCACGCCGAAATTGCGCAGCCGCTGGGGATAGAGCGCGATGGCGGTCAGGAACACGCCGGTATAGGCGCCGACAGTGAAGTAGGTCAGCACGCAGGCCATTGCGATCATCACCGGCACCCCGGCATGCACGCTGCCGAACAGGACCAGCATCGCACCCATCAGGATGAAGAAGATGGCGGTCATGCGCGCCTCCCCCACGCGGCGGGAAAACGCGCCCACGGTGAGGTGGCCGGTGGCACCGACGATGCCCTGCAGCACACCGGAGAAGCTGGCCTGCGTCGGCGTCAGCCCGGCCTCCACCAGCACCGTCGGCTTCCAGTTCAGCAGGAAATAGCCGACCAGGGCATAGATGAAGGAGGCCAGCCACATCAGGACGGACAGCCGCCAGGCATCCTTGGCCAGCAGGGCGACCGCGCCATTCTCCTTCCGCGCCCGTTCGGGCCGCGGCGGCAGTTCAACCAGCGGATCGAGGCCGAGGCCGGCCAGGATCCGGTTGATGCGGGCCAGGGCGCCCCGGGGCTGCGCCGACACCAGATAAGTGGGTGATTCCCACATGAACAGGGCCAACGCCAGCAGCAGCACGGCGTTCATGCCCATGCCGAAGACGTAGACCGACCGCCAGCCGTAAGGCACCAGCAGGAAGCCGGCGACCGCCCCGCCGATCATCATGCCGATGGTGAAGCCGGTGTGCAGCATCGACAGCATGAGGTTGCGCCGCTGGTTGTTGGCGAACTCCGACACCAACACGTTTAGGCTGACCACCAGGATGCCCAACCCCGCCCCCATCAGGAAGCGCAGGGCCATCAGCACCTCAATGGAAGCGGCGATCGACGACAGGCCGTGCGCGACGGTGATGGCGACCAGGGCGATCAGCGTCACGCCGCGCCGCCCCAGCCGTTCCCCCAGGGGGGCCGCCACGAACGCGCCAAGCGCCAAGCCCAGCGACCCCATGCTGAACAGCAGGCCCAGGGTCGCCTTGGGCACGGCCCATTCGGCGGAGAAC
Organism: Nitrospirillum guanabarense; assembly: GCF_034653355.1. NCBI lineage: Bacteria > Pseudomonadati > Pseudomonadota > Alphaproteobacteria > Rhodospirillales > Azospirillaceae > Nitrospirillum > Nitrospirillum guanabarense. The sequence goes on along the minus strand of NZ_JAYEER010000001.1, from coordinate 1,206,054 downwards.
AACGGCGCCGTGTAGGCCGCCGACATCATGTCGTAACCCTCGGTGACATTGATCAAGCAGCACAGCGCAACGATGACGTACTGCCGCAAACGCATCGGCGTGACGGCGATGGCGTCAAGCGGATTGGCCGGCATGCTCGGTACCTCCCTGGTCTGGATTTTTTTTGTGGCGCGGCGGCGTTCCCCGCCGCCGGCCAGGATCACTCCGCGGCGGATTGCTCACGCGCCGGTTCGTCCAACCCGACCAGCCGGCTGGCGTTCAGGCTGATCATCTTGCGGATGTCGTCGTCGGAATAGCCCAACTCGATGCACATGCCGATGACATGGCGGAACCCTTCCACCGGCGTGGGGTTGCCCACCTGGCCCAGGTCGGAGCCGATGATGGTGCTGTCCACGCCGCCGGCCTTGATCACCTGGTTCAAGCTGTCGGCGGTGTAGTTCTTGCCCTGGACGCCGGCCCACATGCAGCACGAATGCTCCAGATAGGCGCCCATACCGGCCAGTTCCTTCATGTCGGCCGGGCCGCAGCCGATGAGGAAGGTGGGATGGTTGACCAGAAGGCGCTTGACGCCCCGCGTCTTCGCCTCGGCGAACAGCGGCCAGATTTCGCTGATGTGCAGGTGGCCGGCGGAGAGGATGGCGTCATACTGCGCGATCTGGTCCAGGATGACCTTGACCTCGTCCAGCAGCGCGCCGCGATCATCCACCACGGTCAGGGCGCGCGGCGGCAGCATCTGGTCCTTCGTGGGCAGGAACTGGCGCCGATGCGAATGGCGGATGTGGTTGGCGGCGGAGAAGGTGGGCATCCACACCAAGCGGGCGCCTAGCTTGAAGCCATGCTCCACCGCGTAGGGGTTCAGGCCGCCCGTGGTGTTATTCAGTGGAACGCCGGTCAGGAGTTGAATCTTGGGATTCATCGTCTCCTTCAGCAGCTCGGCCACGGGCGTCACCGAATAGTAGTGATCCTTGAACAGGATGGCCCGCAGGCCGGCGGCCTCGGCGTCCTTGATGGCCTCGACATGGTTCAACCGGCGCGGCATGACCGAAGGGCCGCTGTGGCAATGCAGATCCACGGCACCGACCAGCAGATCGTCAATCCTGCGATCCGTCATACTCTATCCTCCCGTTTTCAGATGCGCCGCGCTGGCCGCGGTTCGTATTTGGAGTTCCTGTTTATGGCGCCGGGTCCGGCGCCGGATAGTCGGCCGCGTTCAGCACCCAGCCCTCGCGGGCGGAGAAATCGCGGCGCGGCGGGCAGAAAACGTCCGCCAGGCGGTTGAGGCCGGTGCTCATCCCCTGCGAGGTATGGGTCGCCGGCGGTGGTATCACCGCGACCGACGGCGCCGCGCAGTAGGCATGTTGGTCCTCCAGCCAGTGCGCGCTGTTCCCCGTCCAGGGCCAGCGCAGGTGGTGGATGAATTCGCCCGCCGTGGCGATGGAATACTGCTCGAAATCATCATGGTGGTGGGGTGACAAGTCGGCCGGGTCGCGGGGACCCGCGCGGCCGCTGGTCAGGTTCACCATGATGGTGGTGCAGCGGTAGATTCTGCCGAAGCGGCCCGGCTGCGACGGCACGTCGCCGGAATAGACCCGAATGCGCCAGCCGCCGACCGGATCGGGCCAGGGCGTGAACTCCGGAACGTTCAGGTCGGGCGTGGCGAAGTCGCCGGCGTTGGCGCAACGGGCCGCCAGATCCGCCGACCGGGTGGTGATCAGCCGATAGAGGCCGCCGTCGCCCAGCGCGCGGATGCTGCTGTCGCCGGGCGGGATGAAGGCCACGCACGGCCCGTGCGCCGTCTCCGTCTGGCCGCCGGCCGTGATCTCAACACTCAAACCCGCGTCGGGAAGGACGACGGCGTATTCATCGATCTGGCCTGAGCGCGCCAGCACCGCGCCGGAACGCACGGCACTGTAGGCCACGATCAGGTTCTGGCCACGCGTCAGCCAGGTGGAAGCCAATTCGCTCTCCTCCACCGGCGTCTCTTCATAGAAGCGGCCGTAAGAGGCCGGCTTGAAAGGGGTCATGGCCACCTTTTCCGCCGACGGCGCCAATGAAGCCCGCAAGTCGTTCTTTCCGTACACGCCGCCTCCCACACGCTCTTCAAGATGCTACACGTCCAAGCGACATGGGGGCCTGGCGGAGCTTTCTTGAAATTCCCGGCAATAGTTTATGAGAACAGTAGGACCGCTACATCGTTAGCCGTCTAATTCTTTTTGGCCAGCGCTCCGATACCGCCACGGCATCGGTCCGTAGGCAGCGCCCTCCGATACCGGGCCGTTATCGGACAAGGCATCAATCAGCATTTGATTCCCCATCCACGTTTGCATTGGATGACCGGGCGGCAGACGTCCGGTCCCAAGAGACGTCGCAGGCGGGAGGTGCTTTGTGATCAATAGCCTAGCCAAACGGCGCCTGGAAAAGGGCGAGGTCGTCATCGGCACGTTCGTCAAGTTCGCGTCCGCGAATTTGGTGGAGATGATCGGCCTCGCCGGCTTTGACTTCATCATCATCGATACCGAACACGCGAACTTCACGCATGGCGAGGTCGAGGACCTGATCCGCGCGGCGCAGCTGGTGGGGATGAGCGCCATCGTCCGCACCAGCGATGCCGGCGAGGCCACCATCCTGCACGCCCTGGACAGTGGGGCCAGCGGCGTGCAGGTGCCATCGCTGAGCTCGGCCGCCGAGGCCGCCACGGTCATCCGCCGCGCCAAATACCACCCGTTGGGCGAGCGCGGCTGGGCCCCCGGCTGCCGGGCGGGCGACTACGCCTACACCCCGGCCAAGACCTACATCGAGCAAGCCAATCGCGACACGCTGATCGCCGTCCATGTCGAGAACGCGCGCATGGCCGCCGACATCGACGCGCTGTGCGCCCTGGACCAACTGGACGTCGCCTTCATCGGCACCGGCGATCTCAGCCAGTCCCTGGGCCATCCGGGCGAGCCGGACCATCCCGACGTGGCCAAGGTGGTGGATGAGGTCGTCGCAGCCTGCGCCCGCGCCGGCAAGCACTACGGCGTGGTGGCCAGCAGCCCCGACGGCCTGAAGGCCTGGGTCGGGCGCGGCGCCCGCTACATCGCCTGGCAGTCCGACATGGTCATGTACAAGAACGCGCTGAAGGCGGCGATGGACAAGGTCGCCCCGTTCCGCGTCGGCCGGGAGGAGGTCTGAATGCGGACCCCCCAACTGGATTTGACACGCCTGCTGCAGCCACGCTCGGTCGCCGTGGCGGGCGCCTCGCCCGAGCCCGCGTCGCTGGGCGGCGCCGTTTTGCGCAACATCGCGGGGTCCGGCTTCACCGGGCCGCTGTACCTGGTCAGCCCGACGCGCACCGAGATCAATGGCGTTCCCTGCTTGAAATCGCTGAACGACCTGCCCCACGGCGTCGATGTCGCGGTTCTGAACGTGCCACACAAGGCGGTGCGCGAGGCGATCGGGGCCTGCATCGAACGAGGCGTGGGCGGCGCCGTCGTTTTCGCCGCCGGCTTCGGCGAAGCGGGAGAGGAAGGCCGGCGCGAGCAGGAGGAGATCGCGGCGATGTGCCGGGCCGCTGGCCTGGCGCTGCTGGGCCCCAACTGCCTGGGCTTCGTCAACTACGCCAGCGGCGCGGCGTTGAGCTTTGAATCGCTGGACTTTCGGCCGGTGGCGGGTCCACCGCACGCCGCCGTGGTGGCGCAGAGCGGCGCCATGGCGTCCAACATCCGCTCCGCCCTGCTGGCGCGCGGCGCGCGGATTTCGCACGTGGTCACCACCGGCAATGAGGCGGTCGTCCGCATCGACCATGTCATCCGCCATCTGGTGGACGAAGGCGTGGGCCTGATCGCCGCCTATGTCGAGCAGATCCGCGACCCGGCCGCCTTCCTGGCGGCGGCGCGGGTGGCGCGGGAGGCCGGCCGGCCCATCCTGATGGTCCATCCCGGCGCCAGCGCGTCAGGCCGGGCGGCGGCGCTGTCACATACCGGCGCCATGGTCAGCGACTACGCTGCCATGAAGACGGCGGTGGAAGATGAGGGCGTCGTCCTGGTCGAAACCATGGACGAACTGTTCGACGCCGCCGCCATCCTCTATCGGTTTCCCGAGCCGACACAAGGCAGGGTCGGCGTCATCACCAATTCCGGCGCGGTGCGGGGCCTCGGCCTCGATTTCTGTGAGAAGATCAGCCTGGAGGTGGCGGCCCTGGGTAGGGACACGGCGGACACCTTGCGCCAGCTGCTGCCGCCGCAATGCGAGATCAGCAATCCTCTGGATGTCGGCACCGCCGGCTTCTCCGACGCGTCCGTCTTCGGCAAAACCACCAGCGCCATGCTGGCCGACCCCGCCGTCGGATCCGTCCTGCTGGCCCTGGCCGGCGGCGGCCCCTGGCAGCAGCGCGCGAAGGCGGAGGCCATCGCCCCCGTCGCCCTGACGGCGTCCAAGCCGGTCACCGTCGCCATCCTGGGCGATGAATTGCCGCTGGATCCCGGCTGTGTCGCGCCCTTGCGCGAAACCGGCACGCCGCTGTTCCGTTCACCGGAGCGGGCGCTGCGAGCCTTCCGCGCCGTCAACGGCCGGGCCGTGGCGTATGCGCGGGCCATGGAACGCACAGCGCCGCCGCCCCCGGCGCCGGCGCTGTCGCGGCATGGCCCCCTGCCGGAATATGAGAGCAAGGCCCTGCTTTCGGCCATAGGTATCCCAGTGCCCGAAGGTGCGCTGGTCCAGGACGTCGAGGCCGCCGTCGCGGTAGCCTCGCGCATCACCTACCCCCTGGTCATGAAGCTGCAGGCGACCTGGCTGACCCATAAGAGCGAAGTCGGCGGCGTCATCGTCGGCATCAAGGACGAGGCGGCGCTGCGCGCCGGCTGGCAGCGCCTGACGGACAGCGCGGATCGGGCCAGGGCTGGTGGAGCTATCGACGGCATCCTGATCGAGGAAATGGCGCGGCCGGGCCTGGAACTGGTGATTGGCGGCCGCAACGACCCGGACTGGGGCGCCTTTGTGGTGCTGGGCCTGGGCGGCGTGTGGGTAGAGGCTCTGGACGCCATCGAGATGCTGCCGGCCCACGCCGGCCGTGATCAGATCCTGGAGCGTCTGCGACGGATGCGCGGCGCCAAGTTGCTGGGCGCCTTCCGCGGCCAAGCGCCGCGAGACGTGGAAGCTGTGGCCGACGCCGTCATGGCGCTGGGCACCCTGCTGCGAGCCCATCCCGAAATCAAAGAAGTGGACGTCAACCCCCTGACCGTCTTCGCGGAGGGCGAGGGGGTCATGGCGCTCGATGCATTGTTCATCGCCGACTGAGGAGCATCCCCGTGGAAGCCATGGCATCCGATATGACGAAAATTGAGACGCCCGTTGCCGAAAAGCCCGTCCCGGGCGGCAAGGAAGTGCTGGTCGAGTTCGAGGAGGGCATCGCCTGGGTACAGCTCAACCGGCCGGCCAAGCGCAACGCCATGAGCGTCGGGCTGGCCCATGAGATGAACGAGGTGCTGGACGCGCTGGAAACCGACGACCGCTGCGGCGTCGTCGTCCTGACCGGGGTGGGCGAGGCCTTCTCCGCCGGTATGGACCTAAAGGACTTCTTCCGGGCCACGGACGGGCTATCCGATATCGAGCGCCACCGCGCCTATCGCTCCACGCGAGCCTGGCAATGGCGCACCCTGATGCACTACGCCAAGCCGACCATCGCCATGGTCAACGGCTGGTGCTTCGGCGGCGCGTTCACGCCGCTGATCTGTTGCGACCTGGCCGTCACCGATGAAAAGGCGGTGTTCGGGCTGTCGGAAATCAACTGGGGCGTCATCCCCGGCGGCGTCGTCTCCAAGGCCATCAGCACCGTGATGGGCGACCGCCAGGCGCTGTACTATGTCATGTCGGGCGAGAAGTTCGACGGCGTCAAGGCCGTGGCGCTGGGTCTGGCCAACGAGGCGGTGCCCAAGGAACAGCTGCGGGCCCGGACGGCGGAAATCGCCCGGACGCTGCTGGGCAAGAACCCCACCGTGCTGCGCCAGGCCCGGATGGCCTACAAGTATGCGCGCGAAATGACCTGGGAGCAGGCGTCGGAATACCTGACCGCCAAGGTCGACCAGACCAATTTCGTGGATCCGGAGCGCGGCAAGGAGCAGGGCCTGAAGCAGTTCCTGGACGAGAAGTCCTTCCGCCCCGGCCTGGGCAACTACGTCCGCGCCGAATAACCCGCACGATAAGGGGGCTTTGGTCCGGCGCGATCAGAGACCCCCGGCATGGAAGGGAGCCACGCATGCAAAGGCCAAGCAGCGGCAAGGGAAATGAATTGGCGGCGGTTGTGCCAGCCTTGGTCGAATACACCGACCGCATTCTGTACAACGAGGTGTGGGAGCGGCCGGGCCTGTCCAAGCGCGACCGCAGCCTGGTCACCATCGCCGCCCTGATCTCAATGTACCGGCCGGAGCAGCTGCCGGCCCATCTGGGCCTGGCACTGGACAACGGCCTGACGGTGGAAGAGATCGGCGAGGCCATCAACCACCTGGCCTTTTACGCGTCCTGGCCGTCCGCCATCTCCGCCAGCCGCAAGTTCCTGGAGGTGGTCCAGCAGCGACAGGCTGAAGGCAAGTCATGACGTCGGCGCCCTTCCTTCTCACCATCGGCGGCGAAGGCATGGCCGCCGATGGTGCGTTTCCCGTCATCGATCCCGCCACTGGTGAGCCCTTCGCGACGGCGCCGGACGCCAGCGAGGCGCACCTGGACCTGGCGGTCGCCGCCGCGCGGGCGGCCTTCCTCTCCTGGCGGCAGGTGGATGCGACTGCCCGCCGCACGGCCATGCGCGCCTTCGCCGACGCTATCCGCGCGGAGACGGAGGCGCTGGCCGCCCTGCTGACGCGGGAGCAGGGCAAGCCCCTGGCCGCCGCGCGGCGCGAGGTAGCGGTGGCCGCCGACCGGATCGAGGGGACGGCGGCGCTGGACATCGGCGGCGGCTATCTGCGGGAGGGGCCGCAAGGGCCGGTGCGCCTGGATTACGTCCCCATGGGCGTGGTGGGGGTGATCGCGCCCTGGAACGCGCCGCTGATCCTGGCCATGCAGATGGTGGCCCAGGCCCTGGCCGCCGGCAACGCGGTGGTGGTGAAGCCCTCGCCCTTCACGCCGCTGGCCACGCTGCGCCTGGGGGAAATCGCCGCCCGCATCCTGCCGGCCGGGCTGGTCAACACCCTGTCGGGTGGCGACGCCCTGGGACGGTGGATGACCACCCACCCCGGCATCGATAAGATCGCCTTCATCGGCTCGACCGCCACCGGCAAGAAGGTGATGGCATCCGCCGCCGCGACCCTGAAGCGGGTGTCGCTGGAACTGGGCGGCAACGACGCCGCCATCGTCCTGGACGACGTGGACGTGGCGACGGTCGCCCCCCGTCTGTTCGCCAGCGCCTTCGCCAACAGCGGCCAGATCTGCATGGCGGTGAAACGCGTCTACGCCCAGGCCGCCATCGCCGACGCGCTGGCCGAAGCCCTGGCGGCGGAGGCGCGGCGGGTGCGCCTGGGCAACGGGTTCGAGCCGGACGTCGACCTGGGCCCGGTGCAGAACCGGCCGCAGTTCGACAAGGTGCTAGCCATCCTCCAGGACGCGCGGGCGCGGGGCGGGCGCATCCTGGCCGGGGGGGCGCCCTGGACCGGCCGGGCTATTTCATCGCCCCCACCATCGTCACCGGCCTCGCCGAGGGCGCGCGCCTGGTGGATGAGGAACAGTTCGGGCCGGTGCTGCCCATCCTGGGCTTCGACATCGAGGAAGAAGCGGTGGCGCGGGCCAACGCCACGCGCTTCGGCCTGGGCGCCTCGGTCTGGAGTGGCGACCAGGCCCGCGCCGAGGCCGTCGCCCGGCAGTTGGAAGCCGGCACCGTCTGGATCAACGGCCACGGCGGTGCCACACCCGACCTGCCCTTCGGCGGCTTCAAGGAATCTGGCATCGGGCGGGGCATGGGCGTGGCCGGCTTGCGCTCCTACGCCGAAATCCGGGTGGTCCACGGTGCCGGGACCTAGCGCCGCCTTGGCCGCCGTTGGGGCGCCCGCACGGGCATGGCCGCGATGCGTTCGAACGCCGCCACCTGCTGGTCGGTGTCCAGCACCGGCTCCAGCCCCCTCTCGCGGGCGTGTTGCAGGCGGTCGCGACCACGCGCCAGCAGCGCCTCGTCGAACACATCCCCCCGCCGCGCCAGGGCCTTGACGGTGGCGCGCGGCAGGCGTTCCAGCGCCAGGGCCGTGCGCGCGCAATGGAAGCGGCGGCAGACCGCCGGCCGCCGGTCGTGGATCGAGCAGCCGTTCCCAGCCAGATAGACGCAATGGCCGGTGGCGGGATCGCGCTTCAGGGCGGGCACGACCTGCCCCGGATAGAGCGGGGAAGCAACCAGATCCCAGACATAGGACAGCAGGTTGTCGCCGGCCTCGGGGTGCAGGATCACCTGGTCGCTCTTGCAGCACAGGACGCAGCCGTCGCAGGGGATGACGTTCTGGTCCAGCGATGCCGGTGAACTTAGGTCGTTTGCCGATATCATATCATGTTCGTTCATGTCATATTAGAAGCATGATCGGCCAGGCGTGAACAGAGGATTTTGAGAATGGACCTTTCCGGTCAAGTGGCGATCGTGACGGGCGCCAGTTCCGGCATCGGGGCGGCCGTGGGTCGCAGGCTGGCGGCGGCGGGCATGAAGGTTGCCTTGGTCGCCCGCAGCCTGGACCGGCTGGAGGCGGTCGCGGCCGAGGCGCGGGCCGCCGGTGGCAGCGCCCAGGCCTACGCCGCCGACGTGACGCGGGAAGATCAAGTGGAGAACGTGTTCGCCGCCATCGGCCATGACCTCGGCTCCCCCGACCTGCTGGTGAACAATGCCGGCATCGCCGACAAGACCCCGCTGGAGGAATTGACCCTGGCCCGGTGGCGGGAGGTGCTGGACATCAACCTGACGTCGGCGTTCCTGTGCAGCCGCGCGGCCGTCAGGCTGATGAAACCCCGTCGGCGGGGGCGCATCCTGATGGTCGGCAGCATCTCCGCCTTGACCCCGCGCGAGGACACCGCCGCCTACACCGCGTCGAAATTCGCGCTGGACGGGCTGACGCGCGCCATCGCCTTGGACGGCCGCGGCCACGGCATCACCGCCGGCGTCATCCGCCCGGGCTCGGCCATGACGAACCTGGTTCCCGGGCTGGACCGGCTCAGCCCGGAACAGACCATGCAGCCGGCACATGTGGCCGACCTCATCCACTGCGTCGCGGCGATGCCGGCGGAGATCAACGTCCTGGAATCCGTGATCCTGCCGATAGGACAGCCCTTCCTGGGGCGGGGCTAAGGCGCCGCGAGCCCCCTGGCGAAACAACGGCACCCGAATAGGCAACGTATCACTGCCGGAAGAAGCCTCGCCGCGCATCACAACACCGGGCCACGGGCCGGACGCGGCTGGACTTGGCCGCCGGCACCGAAGTCATGCCGCCCGAAGCCGCTTGACTTCGCTGGGCCGAAGCCGACATCGTCAGGGTTAACACCAGTGGGGCAAGGCAGGCCGAAGCCCGGCTTGGCGCCAGAATCCGCAGGGAAAAGCAGGGAACAGGGGCCACGTGTGTTCCCGGTTGAACGCGCGGGCGCCCTGGTGAAGGCACGTGCGGCAGGTTGGACGGCGACATGCGTTTGAAGGCGCTGGAGGTTTTTGTCGAGTTGGGCGAGGCGGAATCTTTCCGCCAGTTGGCCCGCGCGCACGGGGTGAAGGCCAGCGCCATCAGCCGCCAGATCGAGGCGCTGGAATACCATTTCCGCACGGAGCTTTTCGACCGCAACGCCGAAGGGATCATGCTGACCGAGTCCGGCCGGCTGCTGCTGGGGTATGCGCGCACCATCCTGGCCAACGTGCGCGAGGCGCGCGCGGCGACGGACGAACTGCGGGGGCTGGAGCGCGGCAACGTGACCATCTATGCCGCCGGCGCCCCGGCGGCCGGCATCCTGGCGCGCGTGGTGGCGGATCTGCACGTCCAGTACCCGGGCCTGCTTTTCCACATCGAGACGGCGAGCGCCAGCAACGTGTTCGACGCGGTGGAAAGCGGCAAGGCCGACCTGGGCCTGACCATGTTCTCGCCCGAGACCAGCAAGGTCGAAATCCGCCTGAGCAGCTATGTCGAGCACAAGATCATCGTGGCGCCCGGCCACCCGCTGGCCGGGGAGGAACGGGTGTCGCTGCGCCAGTTGGCCAGCGTGCCGCTGGTGCTGGCGGGGACCAGCCACGGGTCGCGCATGCGGCTGAACCAGCTGGCGCGCGAAGCCCACGTGACGCTGGAACCGGTCTTCGAGAGCAGTTCCGTCGAGGTCCACAAGGAACTGGCCTTACGCAAGGTGGCGGCCCTGGTGCTGCCCGTGATGTGCTGCCAGCGCGAGATTGAGACGGGACAGCTGATCGCGCTGCCCTTTGAGGAGCGCGACGCGATGATCACCACGGTGGACCTTTGCTGTGCCCGCGGCCGGCGCCTGTCCTTCGCCGCGCGCAAGCTGTCCGCCGCCATCGGCCACGCGCTGGAGGGCGCCTGACGCGGGCTTGCCGGAGACGAAGGAAGGGGGCCGGACGCGCCGGCCCCCGCCCCGGCCCCGGTCAGTAGGTGACCGAGAAGCGCACGCCCCAGGTGGCGGGCTTGCCGGCCAGCGCGATGTTATTGCCCGCGACGAAGAAGTTGCGGGTCACGTCGTAACGCTTGTCGAAGATGTTCTTCCCGAAAAGCTTCAGGCTCCAGCGGTCGTCCTTGGGCGCCAGGGTCACGCTGGCGTCGACCAGCGTGTAGCCGGCCACGTTGTAGAGCGAACCGAAGATGGAATTGTAGGTGCTGCGGCTTGAATAGGACATGTCCGTCGTCAGCCCGTAATCACCCAGGTTCCAGAGATAGGAAACCGACCCGTTCGAGGTGAACTTGGGGGCGAACTCGGTCTCGCCGACCCGGTTGGTCGGCACGCCGACATAGATCCCGCCCACCTTCACCGCGGTGCCGATGGTGGAGAACTCGTCGAACGAGCCCTTGGCCAGGGCCAGCAATTCATTGATGCGCAGGTTCTTGATCGGCTCCCAGATGAAGTCGGCCTCGCCACCGTACAGGTGGGACTTCGGCGCGTTGATGATGGAGCCGACCAGGCCCGTCAGCGGGTTGACCACCGCCGACTGCACCTGCTGGTCGCGATAATCATAATAGAAGGCCGAAATATTGAAGCGCAGGTGATATTCCGGCACCGCTAGCTTGTTGCCAATCTCATAGGCAAAGATCGTTTCCGGCTTGAAGGGCGTGGTGGAGGTCTGGGCGACGTTCGAGTTGTAGGCGGTGAAGCCGCCCGATTTGATGCCCCGGCTGAACGAGACGTAGGCCATGTCGTCGTCGGTGAAGCGGTACTGGAGTTCCGCCTTGCCCGACGGTTCCAGGAAATCGGTGTCGCGATAGGGCACGACGTTGCCGGGGTTGGTGACGACGCCGTTGTTGACGTAAAAGGCGCCGAAGTCGCGCAGTTCGCGCTTCTCGTATTCCAGGCGCAGGCCGCCGGTCAGGCTGAGCTTGTCGGTCAGGTCGTAGGTCACCTGGCCGAAGGCGCTGCCCGTGTTCACCGTCTGCCCGTAGGTGACGTTGCGGTCGAAGCCGTTTAGTTCGTAATAGCCGGTGGCGTAGCGGTCGTGCAGGACCTGGTTGGCGTAATACAGGCCCGTCACCCAGTGCCAGTCCTGGTCCCCGGTCGAGGTGAGGCGCAGCTCATTGGCGACCACATTGGCGCGGGTATCGAAATAGACGTCGCCCGTGCTGCGGGGCGAACCGTCGAAATTGTCGTATTCCTGCCGCGTGGCGTGGTCGAAGCTGGCCAGGTCGGTCAGGGTGGCGGACTCGAAGTCCCAGTCGGCCCGCACGCTGGTGCCGACCGTGTCGATGTGGGAGAAGGGCTTGGTGGTGGGCGATATGCCGATTTCCGAGGCGAACTGCGGCGTCGTGCCCCATCCCGTGGCGTCCCGCGCGGTATCGGCCGGGTAAACTGGATACTGGCTGGGATATTTGGCGTTGAGCGCCGTCAGCGGGCTGAGGAGATAGGTGCCCGCCGCGTCGGAGCGATCGCGGCTCCAGTGGAAATTCAGGCCCACACGCAGGTTGGAACCGCTGTCGTAATCCAGCAACGCGCGCAACGCCTGCCTGTCCGCGTCGCCCAGCGCCTCGCCGGTGTCGCGGTTATGCTGCCAGGCGCCCCCTTCCTGCACCTGTCCCGCCACGCGGAAGGCGAGCTTGTTGTTCAACGGGCCGGAGACGAAGGCATCCGACGTGACAGCGTCGAAGCTGCCGTACTGGACCGCGACGCCGGCCGTCATCTCCTTGGTCGGCTTGTTCATGATGTAGTTGATGGCGCCGCCCGTGGTGTTGCGGCCGTAGAGCGTGCCCTGGGGCCCCCGCAGCACCTCGACGCGCGACACGTCGAACATGGCGCCGCTGCTGGCGAAGGGGACGGGGTAGGCCACCTCGTCGACATAGATGCCCACCGCCGGCGCATTGTTGCTGGCATAGTCGTTGAAGCCCACGCCGCGGATCTGGTAGGCGGGCTGGCCGCTGCCGAACTGGGGCGTCACCTGCAGCGACGGCGTCAGGTATTGCAGGTCGTAAACGTTTTGGACGTTGCGGTCGACCAGGTCGCCGCCCGTCATGACGTCGATCGAGGTGCCTACCCGCTGGGCGTTCTCCAGACGGCGGTTGGCCGTCACCAGGATGGTCTGGACGTCGATTTCCTCCAACCCGGCCCCCTTGTCGGCGGCCTGCTCCGCCGCCGGCGCCTGGTCGGCCGCCCGGGCGGCATTGCCCGCCAGGGCCAGCAGCAGCGTCAGCGCCGTGCCGGTGCGCAGCGCCGCCCGGTTCAATCCTCCGCTTCTTCCTTTGCCCGGCGCGCCGCCGCGGAAGTCATCGCGCCCGGGATGGGCGCCCTTATCAAGGACAAGGCTGTTCATCTGTCATCCCCAAACATGAATGGTCATAGGGGGGCTCCCCCTCTCGCAACCAGGGCGCTCCGCTGTTTTCTTGCGGTTTATGCGCCGTACCGACCTGTTCGCATTCATGCTGCTGCAACGCACAATCCGGCGAAAGCACTTTAAGGCGGTCACCCTGTCGCATTTTCCGGGGCACGTCCTCCGGCGGTAACCCCCTGCAATGCCGGCCGATTTGCGCGACACCCTGTCCCGCAGGAGGTGCTAGGCGGCGGCGGGCGGGCACGGCATCCTTCGAACATGGGCCGGTGTCCCTTCGCGGGTGCCCGCGTGGAGGTCGCCCCCAAACCAAACCGGAAGGAGCCCCGCATGGCGGAAAAACGGACAGAGGACGGGCTGGGCAGGGACATGCCGCGGTCGGGTTTGGCGTTGTTGGCGCTGGGCCTGCCGGTCACCCTGCTCTTCGGGTTGACGCTGTGGGCGCCCTTCGCCTCGGTCACGTTCCTGGGCATCCGGGGTTCGATCTGGTGCCTGTTCGCCTGCGCGCCGGCGACCAGCCTGTGCCTTCTGGCCTGCAACCGTCTTTTCGGCACCCAGGGGAAGGGCCAGGGGAAGGGAACGCCATGATCCCGGCCTTCGTCACGATCATCGCCGCCTCCCTGCTGCTGGCGCTGTTTTCCAAGCGCGGGCATGCCCATCAGGGTGCGAAGGAGTTCTTCACCGCCTCCGGCCAGTTCGGCGCCGTCCTGTTCTTTTTCTTGTCGGTGGGGGAAACGTACAGCGTGACCAGCATGCTGGGCTTTCCTGGCGGGGTCTATGCCAAGGGCGGCGACTTCATCACCTGGTTCTTCGGCTACATCCTGCTGGCGGCCCCGGTGCTGTATTGCGTGGGACCGGTCATCTGGCGGGCCGGCGTCCTCTACGGCGCCGCCACGATCCCCGATTTCTTCCGCAGCCATTTCGACAGCCGCGCCCTGGAACTGGTGATGGCCGGCTCCGCCATCCTGCTGCTGGTGCCGGTGGGAACCACGCAGTTCATGGGGCTGAAGATCGTGCTGGCCTCCCTGGGCCTGCCGGTGGCGCCGGTGGTGCTGCTGGCGCTGGCGGGGGGCATGGCCTTCCTCTACGTGGTCATCGCCGGGCTGCGCGCCTCCGCCTTCGTCGCCATCCTGAAGGACGTGCTGATGCTGTCGGCGATCCTGCTGGTCAGCGGCGCGGCCATCGCCCACTGGCACATCGACGGCGGGCAGGCCGACGGTGGGCAGGTCGGTGGCGCGGCGGCATTGGCAGCATCCGTCCCGGCCGGCGGCGACCATAAGGGCCTCGTCTTCGCCCTGTCGACCATGGTGCTGCAGGCGGCGGGCTTCGCCATGATCCCGCAGACCTGGGCCTTCCTGTTCTCCGCCCGCGACCCCGGCGCCATCCGCAGGGCGCAGGTGGTTTCGCCGCTGTACCTGCTGCTTTTCCCCCTGCTGATGTGCGTGGCCTTCTTCGCCCGGTTCCATGGCCTGCAACCGCCGCAGCCGGACTTCGTGTTCATCACCACCGCCCAGGCGCTACTGCCGGAATGGGTGGTGGGCGTGGTACTGGCCACGATCACCCTTTCGGGCCTGGTGCTGCTCAGCAGCGTGTGCCTGGCCATCAGCCCCCTGGTTACCCGCAACATCGTCTCGGGCCTGAACGAGGCCGGGCAGCGGCGCTGGGCCAAGGTCGTCACCGCGCTCTACATCCTGCTGTCCATCATCGGCACCGAGGTGTCGGGCAAATTTATCGTAACCCTCAACAACATCTTCTATTTCGGCATCGCCCAGTCGCTGCCCGCCTTCTTCGCCGCGCTGTTCCTGCCGCGCGTCAGGGCCAGTGCGGTGATCCTGGGCATGGCGGCGGGGTACGCCACCGCCTTCTGGATTTACCTGGCCGCCGTCGACGTGGGCGGCCTCAACGCCGGGCTGGTGGGGCTGGTGCTCAATACCGCCGTCATGCTCACCGCCGCGGCCCTGCATCCGCGCCGGCAGGCTGCCACCCTGCTGACGCGCCTGCGCGCGGCCCCTTCCCTTCCTTCACATGACTAGGATTCTGAGAATGCTTGAAGATGTCGCCGGCGGCCCGCCGCTGCGGAGCAACGAGGCCGACCTGTCCTCCTTCTGGATGCCGTTCACCAACAACCGCTTTTTCAAGAAGAACCCGCGCCTTCTGGCCAGCGCCAGCGGCATGACCTATCGCACGCCCGATGGGGCGGAGATCCTGGACGGCACGGCGGGCCTGTGGTGCGTCAACGCCGGCCACGCCCGGGCGGAGATCGTGGACGCCATCGCCCGGCAGGCCGCCACGCTCGATTTCGCCCCCACGTTCCAGCTGGCCCACCCGCAGGCCTTCGAGCTGGCCAGCCGGCTGTCGGCCATCATGCCGGCCGGGCTGGACCGTATCTTCTTCACCAATTCCGGTTCGGAGTCCGCCGACACCTCGCTCAAGATCGCACTGGCCTATCACCTGGCCCGGGGCCAAGGCGGCCGGAACCGGCTCATCGGCCGCGCGCGCGGGTACCACGGCACCAATTTCGGCGGCATGGCGGTGGGCGGCATCGGTGGCAACCGCAAGGGGTTCCAGACGCAGCTGCCGGGGGTGGACCATCTTTCCCACACGTATCGGCCAGCGGACGCCTTCACCCGTGGCCAGCCGGCCGGCGGCGCCGCGATGGCCGATGAGCTGGAGGCGCTGATCGCCCTGCACGGGGCGCACACCATCGCGGCGGTCATCGTGGAGCCGGTGGCCGGTTCCACCGGCGTGCTGGTGCCGCCAGTCGGCTATCTGGAACGCCTGCGCGAGATCACGCGCGCCCACGGCATCCTGCTGATCTTCGACGAGGTCATCACCGGCTTCGGCCGGGTGGGGGCAGCCACGGCGTCCGAACGGTTCGGGGTCACGCCGGACCTGCTCAACATGGCCAAGGGCATCACCAACGGCACCGTGCCGATGGGCGCGGTCGCCGTCTCGCGCGACGTCCACGACACCATCGTGAACAGTGCCGAGCCGGGCATCGAGCTTTTCCACGGCTATACCTACTCGGCCCATCCCGTGGCCACGGCCGCGGCGCTGGCCACGCTGGAGATCTATGAGCGTGACGGTCTGTTCGCCCACGCCCGCGCGCTGGAAGACCATTGGGAAACGGCCGCCCATTCCCTGCGGGGGGCGCCCCATGTGATCGACGTGCGCAATTTCGGCCTCATGGCGGGCATTGAGTTGGCCCCCCGCCCCGGCGCCCCCGGCGCGCGGGCGATGGAGGTGTTCCACCGCTGCTTCGATGAGGGTGTCCTGGTGCGTGTGACGGGCGACATCATCGCGCTGTCGCCGCCGCTGATCGTCACGCCGGCGCAGATCGCCCGCATCTTCGAGCAGATCGGCAAGGTCCTGGCCGACGTCGCCTGACACTGCAGAGTACCAATGGCCCCGGCGGCAGACCACCGCCGGGGCCAACGATTCGGAACTGCGGGCAATTCAGAACTGAGGGCGATAGCGTTCGATTAGCTCGTCCAGGAACTCCACCACCGCACGCACCCGCGGCTGGTGCTGGTGGTCGACGTGGAACACCAGCCAGTAGCTGCGCTTCACCTCCACCTCCGGCAGCACCCGCACCAGGCGCGCATCGGCCTCGGCCGCGAAGGCGTGCAGCAGCCCCAGCCCCAGCCCCGCGGCCACCGCCCCCTGCTGCGCGGAAATGGACGTGGACCGGAACACCGGCCGGGCATCGGGGATCACCTCGTTGAGGTAGAGCAGCTCGGGATCGTCGATCTTCTCGTCCATGTACCAGACGAAGGGATGCCGGCGCAGCTCCGCCCGGCTGGCGACGGGGCCGTGCTCCGCCAGGTAGTCCGCCGACGAATAGAGACACAGGCGGAAATCCACCAGCCGCCGCGCAAAAACGCGCCCCTTGGGCGGGCGGTTGAGCACGATGGCGATGTCGGCCTCATGATTGGCCAGGCTGACCTGCCGCGGCTCGGGCGCGAGGTCCAGCCGCAGATCCGGATAGCGCCGGTGGAACTCCGCGACGTGCGGGGCCACGATGGCCATGCCGAAGGCCTCCGGGGTGGCGATGCGCACCACGCCCGACGGTGCCGCCCCCGGGGCCCCAGACGCGCCACCGCCGCCTCCATCTCGCTTTCCATACGCTCGGCATGGGGCAGCAGCAGGCGCCCCGCCTCCGTCAATGTCACGCCGCGCGGCGAACGGTCGAACAGCCGCACGTCCAGCGCCGCCTCCAGCGCGCCGAGCCGGCGGGCGATGGTCGTATGATCCACGCCGACCGCCTTGCCGGCCGCGACCAAGCGCCCGCTGCGGGCCACGGCCAGGAATAAGTGCACGTCGTCCCAGTCCGGCATAGGCATATTCGCCCAACAGTTTCTCGATAATGCGCATTTTTCCACATATGCCCGGTCTTTATCCTATCCTCAAGTCGAAAGCCGCCGCTGGCCCTCAGGCGGGGCGGTGATCGACCCGAGTTTCGTCATCCCCACCCTATGTTGAGGCCCCCTCCCGTTCCTCACCTTCTCCCGGCCAACTGAAAGAGACAGCCTGATGACCAACCTCGCCGACCTGACCGCGACCGCCCTGTCCGATGCCTTCGCCGCGGGCGCGCTTTCCCCGGTGGAGGTGATGGAGGCCGTTCTCGACCGGGTGGACAGGCTGGAGCCGCTGCTGCACGCGACCTACGCGCTGGACGGCGACGGCGCGCTGGCGGCCGCGCGGCTTTCGGAGGAGCGGTGGCGGAAGGGGGCGGCGCTGGGTCCGCTGGACGGGCTGCCGGTGACGCTCAAGGAGCTGATCGCCACGCGCGGCGTGCCCAAGCCCATGGGGACGGCCGCTGTGGAGCTCACCCCCCAACCGGAGGACGCGCCCATCACGGCCCGCCTGCGTGAGGCCGGGGCGATCGCCTTCACCAAGACCACCGTGCCCGATTACGGCATGCTTTCCTCCGGGCTTTCCAGCTTTCATCCGCTGACGCGCAACCCATGGGACCTGTCGCGCAACCCCGGCGGGTCCAGCGCCGGGGCGGGTGCCGCGGCGGCGGCGGGTTACGGCCCCCTGCATGTCGGCACGGACATCGGCGGCTCGGTGCGGCTGCCGGCGGGCTGGTGCGGCGTCTTCGGGTTCAAGCCCAACAACGGGCGCATTCCCATCGACCCGCCCTATATGGGCCGTTCCGCCGGCCCCATGACGCGCACAGTGGACGACGCGGCACTGCTGATGACGGTGATCTCCCGCCCCGACGCGCGCGACTTCATGAGCCTGCCGCCCGCCGACCTGCCATGGCGAAACCTGGCGGGCGACGTCCGGGGCCTGCGCTTCGGCCTCATGCTGGACGCGGGATGCGGTTCCCCCACCGAGCCGGAAGTGGCCGAAGCCGTGACGGCGGCGGCCCGCCTGTTCGAGCAGGCCGGGGCGGTGGTGGAGCCGATGGCGCCCTTCGTCACACCGGAGATGTTCGACGGCTTCGACCATTTCTTCCGCATGCGCTTCTGGGCCGAAACCAAGGATCTGCCCCAGGACCGCTACCGGAAGATCCTGCCCTATATCCGGGCCTGGGTGGAACCGGCCGCGGCCTATGACGCGATGACCGTCTACAGCGGCTTCAGCGGCCTGATGGCCATCCGGGAACAGGGCGTACGGGCCAGCCAAGCCTATGACTACATCCTGTCACCCGTGGCGCCCATGCCGGCCTTCGCGGCCGAGCTGCCCAGCCCCAACAACGACCCCGCGCGGCCCTTCGACCACATCGGCTTCACCATGCCCTTCAACATGACCGAGCAACCCGCCAGCTCGATCAACTGCGGCTACACGTCGGCGGGTCTGCCCATCGGCCTGCAGATCGTGGGGCGGCGCTTCGACGACATGGGCGTGCTGCGCGTCTCCCGCTGGTTCGAGGACGCACGAGGGCCCCAGCGCCCCTGGAGCGAATTGTCGGAATTATTGGAAGGTTCTTCGCAGGGGCGCGGGTCGTAAGGACGGCGGCCATCTAATTCTATTGAAATCCGCGGGGTCACTTGATCGCACCGACTACATCTCGGCGCGGGCTATTTCGACATACTTCACCGTCACAACTCAAATTGAACTGCATTCCTGAGGCAGCCCGGGTTGATTGGCGCATCGCAAATCGGCATGTGACCGCCCCCGGATAATAATTTCCTGAAGCGTGTGCACCCCCAGCTTTTCGCGCGCCCGTTCCCGATGCTTCTGGACGGTGCGCGGACTGATGTCGATGAGGCGGGCAATCTCTTTGCTGGTCAGGCCGGCCGCGACATAGCGAACCACCTCCGCCTCGCGCGGCGCCAGGACGTCCCAGGCCAGCGGTGGCGGCGGCACCTGCGGAGCGGTGGTACCCCGGGCGTAGGCGATCAGTTGCGCGGTCGATGTCAGCCCCGCCTTGCGCATGATGTTGGAGCGGTGTTTGCGGATGGTCAGTTCCGAGGCGCCCAGCGTGGCGGCGATCTGCGAACTGGTCAGGCCTTGTCCGGTCAGGTCCAGGACTTGGCGCTCTCGGGCAGTATAGCGGTTCATGATGTGCTGGCTCACGGGTGGGTTGTCATCGCCATGACGCCCCCCGCGCCAACGGCCAACACACCCTGCCAGCGACCGGAAGAATTCTTCCTTCTGTTATCTTTCCGATGATAACGCGTTGAATAATAATAGGAATGTTTCTGACGAACGATGCCCTTGCCCGGAAGGGAAACGGCCCGGGCTTGGGGGAAGCCCGGGCCGCCATCGCGTGCTTTATCGGATCACTTGTTCGGGGCAGTACATGTTTCGTAGCCGGTGTTGATGATTTCCGGATCGGAGGACAGCGGCTCCCCTATCATCTCGCCCCCCAACCCGATTTCCTGGGCGTAGAGAGTAATAGAGCCTACTTCGGCGTATCCACCGTTCTTCTGAGTATCCAAGATGATGACATAGTCCTTCCCAACAATGGGCTCATACTCCGTCAGGTCCTGATAAACTCTCGCACCTTTTTTGAAGGTGATTGTTGGATCCAAAAAGACAAATCTTTTTGCAGTATTTTCATCAAAACGAAATATTATATGGCCAACATTTATCTGAACTCCTAGTCTAAAATTATCCGACGACAGGTTATTATAATACCATACGAGTTGTTTTGTTTTTATATTTTCTTCAATCCTCACAAAAATATCAATCTTTCCAGATGGACAATACTTTGGCGCCATTTCTCATTGCTCCTTCTATTTGGCGAGGGACTGGAGATATCTAACTTCGCGATATCCCATTTGATTTAAAATTTGGGCGCTGGCATCAGCCACCGCCTGGTTTCCGCTGCACCGATTGGCGCGAACCCACGGATCGAGGATGCGGAAATCCTTGCTCGACGGTGCTATGGCTTGCAAAACGCCGACCGCATCATGGCAAGCCTGTCTTGACGCGACGTCCGCACCACGCTTCAAGTCGATTTCAGCACCGGCTAGCAATGTGTTGGCGAGAAGGATGGATCGAAGCTTGTCCTGCCGGTCATGGTCTATCGAGGTCCGGGCAATCGCCGTGGCTTCGTCGATTTTCCGCTTCGCGGCGTCCAGGCTGTTTCCCATCATCAAGGCGGTGCCATGGATGAGCAGTGCTTGGGTTTTCTGATTCTGAAGTTTGGTATCCGTCGGATTGGTGCGGAGCGCCTGACCTATCGTGGCTTCGATGTCCAGAACATCCGACAGGCTGTCGACGGCTATGCTTAGCGTCTGGTGTATGCGAGCTTTTTGCAGATGGATGTCTATCCGGACAGTCTGCCAACGCTGATTTTCCGGCTCCTTGCGTAGGCTTTCCTCAATCTCCTCCCCCGCCCGATCCAGACTGGCGAGCGCCAGCTCCGTCTTGCCTTGAGCTTCGAGGAGAGCGCTTTTCAACCGATTGGCTACCGACAGGCGGAACGACCACACCAGGGCATCCGGTTGCCGGCGCCGTACATCCTCAAGAACCACGCGCTGCTGATCATAAAGGTCGGTCGCCGCCCCCAGCAGGCCCCGCTCGGCCTGCGCATTGGCAAGGAGGGAAAGGGTATTCGCTAAATCCGCCAACAAGGATACGTTGTCCGCACGGATCGCCAAGGCCCGGCGTTTTAGAGCGATCGACGCGTCGAGATTGTCCGCGGCCGTATCCCCGCTGCCTTGACGCAATTGCACAGTGCCAAGACTGCTCAGCGCATAAGAGAGCTCTATCCAGGCATCTGCTTCGTTGGGCTGGAGGTTCATCCGACGCTGGGCGAAGTCCCGGTATTGGGTTACGCGGCGCAGCGCTTCATCCAGGCGCCCCTGGTCCATGGCGATCTGGCCGAACCAAAACGCTGCCGTCCCCCAGATCTTCAACGTTTCCGCATCGACCGCCCCCTCCCGCAAGTTGGCCTGCAGCAAGCTCTCCGCCTGGCCCAAGGCCTTCAGCGCCGCATCGACGTTGCCGCGTGAGCGGTCCACGTCCGCCAGGGTTTGCAGCGCCTTGGCCTGGCGCAGGCGGGCGGCGCTGGGGATGCGGTCGGGGTCGTCGGTGGTGAGGTAGCCCAGCGCCTTCTGCGCCACGCCATCCAGCAGGTCCAGCCGGCCCAGCGGCCGCAGCTTGTCGGCCAGTTCGTCCAGCATGTAGTCGGCCAGATCCTCGGACTCCTGCAGGCGCAGCGCCGCCACCTTTTCCGCCCGGCCGGCGCGCAGGCCCAGGAAGGCGGCGACCAGGGCGATGGCGGCGAAGGCGGCCAGGGCGCCCAGGCGCAGACGCTCGGCCCGCTTGACGTGGCGGGCGGAGGCGGTGACCAGGGCGTTCACGTCGGGGCCCACAGGCACGATGCCCTCGCCCAGCAGGTCGCGCGCCTCCTCCAACGGCTTGCCCCGCCGCAACAGGCGGTCGGGCCGCCGGCCTTCCGCCGCCCATTGCCGGGCCAGCCCTTCCAGTTGGCTGCGGACGCGCAGGGCCTGACGGTGCTCAGCAATCCATGACACGGCGCGGGGCCACTGCCGCAGCAGCGCCTCATGGGCGACGCCGAAGACGGCCTCACCGCCCGACACCCGGCTGACGAACAAGCGCTCGTCCACCAGGGCCTGCACCAGGGCGCGCTCGTCATCGGACCTCAGGTCCGACCAGCGGGCCAACACGCCGCGCACGGCATCGTCAATGGCGCTGAGAGCGACGATGAGGGAGAAGATGCGGGGCAACGCCGCCTGGGCGCCTGGCGACAGACCCTCCAGCGTCGTCTCCGCCCGCCGCCCGATGGCCCCCTCGATGCCGCCCAAGTCGCGATACGCGGCCAGGGTCAGTTCGCGCGTCGGGCTGCGCAACAAGTAGAGTTGCTGCAGGGTGTATTGCAGCAGCGGCAGGGCGTCGGGGCTGTGGGCCGCCGCCTCGCACAGCAAGTCGTCCAGGCGCTCGCGGCCATCCGCGTCCCCGCCGAAGCTGAGGCCGGCGATTTCCGCCGGCAGACGGATCATCTGGCCGATTTCCGCCCGGCTGGGCGGCATCAGGTCGAAATGTCCGCCCGCCGCCTTGGCCTCCATCAACAGCGGTTCGCCCACCACGTCGGGATAGAAATCGTTGCGGCACGCGGCGATGACCATGATTTGGCCGCCCCGGGCCAGCCGATCAAGCGCGGCCAGGAACTGCTGCCGCTGCAAGCCGCTGGCGAAGGCGCTGCTGAACAAGGCCTCCAGCCGGTCGACGAAAAGAACGAAACGGCCATCGGCGGGCGCGGTCCCATCGTTGGCGCCCTGCCCGTCCTCAACCAGGCTCTGGCCCAGTTGCTCGGCGCCGCAGCCCGCGAACAGCGGCCCCCCATCGCCGTCCAGGTCCAGCAAGACGCCGCCCAATGCCGTCAGCAGCGGCACCGCGCCGATGGCGCCCAGGTCTAGGACGGTGGCATCCGCAACGTGGAGCGCCGCCCCCGCGCGCATCAGGGCCGGCAGCAAGCCGGCCTGGACCAATGAAGTCTTGCCGCTGCCGCTGGCCCCGAGGATAAGCACGAAGACCCTGCCGCCTGGCAACTGGCTGGCGAGCACGTCTCGCAGCCGGACGACGGCCGCGTCGCGTCCGAAAAACACCGAGGCGTGGCCCGCGCCGAAGGGCGCCAGGCCGACATAAGGGGATTCCCGGGCCCAGGTTTCCGCCAGCGCATCGGACTCGCGGTGCGGCGCGAAAATGACCGGGGCGATGGTGCGGTAGCCCCGCTTGCGCAGGTTTTCGATATAGCGCGGGGCGTTGGCGCTGTCGCCCAGGGCCCGCCGCAGTTGGGCGACAGCCTTTTGCGCCTGGTTCTCACCGACGGCGACACCGTCCCAGCACAGGTGCAGCAAGTCCTCCGCGCTCAGGATCTTGCCGGCATTCAGGCATAAGGCCACCAGGACATCCAGGGCGCGTGGCTCGACCTGGACTTGCGTCCCCTCATCCTCGCGCCACAGCACGCAGGCTTGCGCATCCACTTGCCAGTCGCCGAATTGAAAGCGCTTAACCCTCACGAGTTGGCCTTTTTCTTCATGAAAAATGGCCTCATCGTCGCCAGAAACAACTTTCTGTACTCGGTTGATATCGCGCCACCGATGAAACCGTCGTAAGTATAACCTCATTCTACAACCTTTGCGACCATCGATTCGCCATCTGCGGCCTTTTGGCGATAGAGGCGTACTCACACACGTTTTTCGTGGAGCCGCGCTCACGGCACGGCACAGACGTAAGGGCCCGTATGGACGGGCGCCGCCGCGGGCCGCAGCAGGACGGCCGACGGCTCCACCTCACTCTCGACCATGACCGGTCGCGTCCCCGCCCGGTATTCCTCCCGGTACTGGATGGTCAGCTCCTGCAACCGCATCCGGGTGTTGGACTCATAATTCGTCTTTGGATGGGTGGTCAGTGAATTGCCGTGCGTGCGGCGCAAGTAGAGGAACTCTTCCAGCACCACCGTGCTGAAGCCGGCCGCCTCGGCGCGGATCAGGAACTCCGTATCGGCCCCGCACGGCCAGGCGCGGAACCCGCCAAGCCATTCCCATATGTGCCGCTTGGCGACGAACTGGCCGTCGGTTCCCTTGCGCCGGCAACCATTCTCGGGGCGATAGTCCGGTAAGGCGGGCACGATGGACGTCGGCCGAAGGTTCTCGTCCGTGTACACGCTCCAGGCCAGGGTGAGGTCCGCGCCTTCCTCCTGCGCCTCGATATGGCGGCGCAAATAACCGTCCCGCATCACGTCGTCGGCATCGAAGCGGGCGATCAGGTCGCCTTGGGCATGGCGCATCAGGGTGTTGAAGGCGACGTAGGTTCCCCGATTGTGCGGCAGGTACACGACCTCCAGGGCGGGATAGGGCGCCGTGCCGATGTAGTCCAGCGTATCGTCGCACCCATCGACGCCCACCAGCACCTGAAGGCGCCAACCAGCGGGTAAGGACTGGGCGAACACGGCATCCAGGCAGTCCCCCAACCACTGGCGCGCGCGAAAGGCCGCGATCAGCACGGATATCGTCTTCATCAGACGGTCTCCGCCAAGGTCGGGTTGGCAACCACCTGCTGAAGGCCACGTCGGAGGAAGGTGAACCAGTCCGCCGCCGGTGGGTGCGTGGCGTAAAAGGGCGTCAGGTTCAGATCGATGATGGTGTGCCGGGCGCCGTCATGGATGATGTCCAGGCAGAAGTAATCGAACGAGTATCGCGCGACGAAGCCGGCCAACTGCCGCCACATGTCCCTGGGAAATCCCTCGTGGTCATCGGCCACCGCCGCGAGGCCGCGGCGATCGATGCAGACCCAGCGGTCGCCCGGCCGCTCCATCTCCTTCTTGATCAGGTCGGGACTGTGCGCGCGGATGCAGACCAACGCATCTCCGCAGCCGTAAATGCGATAGATCGTGTCGTCGTGGGCGATGAAGTTCTCGATGACCAGATGAGGGTTGTCCCACCAGGCGGGGTTGACCTCATCGCGGCGCAGGAGCCGATAGTCGTCCCAGCCGCGGATGGGGCAGTCGGCCGGCGCGGAGAACAACGGCTGCAGGTCGGCGGGCAAGGCCCGTTCCGCCTCGCCGCCATAGTTCAGGTCGGTCTTCACGAACAGGAACTGATCGACGGGCCCCTCCCGCGCGGCGCGGGCGCTTCTCAGGCCGGCATTCTCCAACATGGTATGCAGGGTGCGCTTGCGCATGTCCGCCCGGCCGGCGTTGAGCACCTTGATCCCCCGCCGCGCCAGTTTCCGCTCAAACGCCGGGCGCTGGCGCGGAAACAAGGCGGCGTTCGACAGGCGGTGATGGAACAGGACCGCGCGAATGTCCGGGCCGCACGCCGCGTCCAGCACCTCCCAGTCATCATCCCATTCCGCCGCGCAATGAGCCCCGGCGAGGTAGCTGATCAGATACCCCCGCCACGAGGTCCACTCATACACCAAAAGATTGTTCAGCTTTTCCATGGGGCGCATCCCGGGATGTTCACCGGCGCCGGTCGACAAGCGTCGCCGTCTTGGCGGTCGTGGGGTCGATATGAAGATCGGCAAAGGTGACCGCACGCACGTAGGTCGTGTCGCCGCCCTCATCCTGTTTCATGTGCCGGCGCAGGCGCTCGGCAACGACGGGCAGGATCGCCGGGTCGTCGCAGACGACATGCAGGCCCAGCCGGTCGCAGCCTCCGGCCCCCAGATCCAGGACCGCCTGCCAGGCGGCGCAGCCCTCGGCCACGGCGGCGAAACCGCTATCGTCGTAGCTTATCTCGTAAAATCGGAAGGTGCGCGGCCGCCGGCCCCGAACCTCCAGCATGCGTTCCCCATCGCGGGTCACGACGCGGCCGACATCGCCCTGGCTGTAGCGGAACAGCGGGAACCGCTCGCGCCAGGTGTTGGTCACCACGATCTCGCCGAACCCGTTCGTATCCGGCGAGGCGATCTCCACCACGATGCGTGGCAGGATGCTGAACAGCCCGGGGGTGGCGGTAGCGTCGCAGACCGCCCAGATGCCGGTTTCCGCCGCGCCGTACAGGGACCAGATCCGGCGGATGTCGAAAGTGCGGCATAGACGCTCGCGCACACTGTCACGCATCAGCTCGCCCGCATACAGCAGTTGCGGAATACGGGGCAAAGGCTGGCCAGACTCCTCGCACCAGTTGGCGAACAACGTCAGGACGGACGGTGTGCCCGCGATATGGGTCGGCTGGAACAGCTCCGCCGCCGCCCGCATGTCGCCATAAGGGGACTGCGCGCTCATCGGCACGGTGGTGGCGTGGCACCGCTCCAGCAGGTCGTCCACGATGGCCGCCGTGCGATAGAGGCCGGTGTAGGCGAAAAGGTTCAGCACCACCGAACGGGGCGTGAACACCCCGCGGGCCAGCAGATGCTCCGCCAAGGCCTGCCGTTGGGCATGGTTTTCCGCGATGTCGACGGGAAAGATCAGGGGGCCGCCGCCGGCACTGCCGCCGGAGCGCACCAGGTACACCCCCCGCTCTTCCCCTGCGGGGGAAAAGCCGTCCAACGCCGCCAGCAGATCGCCCTTCTGGCATACGGGCGCGTCACGCCAACCGCCGCACCGCCGGTAGAGGTGGCGCCAAAAGGGATGGCGACGTGCGCTCTGGAAGGCATGCGCCATCATGTCGTCCACGGCGCGGCCCTCACAGCCCACCGACCCGATCCAGCCTGCATCCGGGCTCATGCCGCCCTCCATAACAATGGCAGATCGATATCGAAATGGCTCAGCAGGGCGCCGTGGGCGCCGCAGAACGCGGCGCGCTGGGCATCGTCCGGCAGGCTGTCCATGGCGAAGGTCAGCCAACGCTGCCCTAAGGTGCGGCACAGCCGGCGGTCGTCGGCGTCGTCGCTGTGTCGGAAGCGCTCAAGGCTGGGCGGGATCTGCAACTGGCGCCAATCTTGACACCGCCGATGGGACAGGCTGTCCGGCAGGATCCGGTAACGGACCAGCGGCTCCGCCAGCAACCCCACCCGGGCCGGGGTGTCGCCGCCTTTGGCGACGCCCTTGGCGACGCGGTACCAGAAATCGATGTTCTCATTCACATGGCAGCCTTCCGCGAAGCGCTCATTCCCGATGACGCTACGGCGCACGGCCACGTTGCTGGCGCGCCCCATGAAGAAGTCCGGATGGCTGGCGCTGGCCGTCACGCGGGGCAGACGATGCAACGCCCCCTCCAGCGACACGGCCTCGTCCCGCAGGGCGGCCAGGTCCGGGAAATAATCGCCCCGCCTCGAGGCAGCGAACCCCAGCACCAGCAGGTCCAGGCCGTACCCCTGCAGGCAGCGCAGGATTTCGCTGCAGCAATCCTCGCGCCAGCAGTCGTCAGCGTCCAGGAACGCCAGGACCGTGCCGCCGGCGCGCTCCAGGCCACGATTACGCGCGGCGCTGGGCCCCCCATTGGCCGGTAGGCGCAGCAATTCCGTCCGCGCGACCCCAAGCGCGGCCAGACGGTCCAGGCCCGCCTGGGCCAACCGCGCGCCATCGTCGGTCGAGGCGTCATCCACCACGATCACTTCGCGGGGCAGATGGGTTTGGCTTGCCAGGGAGGCCAAGGCCTCCTCTACGTAATCTTCCCGATTATAGAGTGGCATGACGACCGACAGGCTCATGGCGCCACCTCGCACCGATAGAGCTTGCCCCGCTGTTGATGCAGGTTGATCACCGCGTCGGTCGACCCGCGGAACATGCCATTGCCATAGCAATGGGCGTCCCGGCACAGCAGCATGCCGACCATGTGAATGGGGCCGGGGAAATCCGGATCCATGAAGTCGAGCTGGTCCAGATAGGGCTGGAACATCAGATGCGGCCAGTCACGCCGCACCCGCTCGGCCCACTCCGCCTCGCCACAGGCCGAGCGTACCAGGGTGCCGATGCCGCGCCCGCCGCTGCTGGGCTTGGCGATCCAATCCCCGCCGTAGCGCAGCAGCCGTTCGGCCTCCCTCGCCGAGCGGGCGCAGACCGAGGTGATGAGGTGCGGGCGCAACCGCGCGTACAGGTCCGCAGGCATGGCGTCACGCATGATGGCGGCATCGGACAAGACCGCCAGTACGCGCTTGTCATGCACCAGGATCACGGTCCGCACATCGTTGAAGTAGGCGCCGTGGGCGACGATGTGGGCCAGGACACCGGGATCCAGCGCCGGCAACTCGCTGCGGTCCAACTGCAGGATCAGATGGTCCAGCGTCCGGCCCTGGGCATGCGGACGCCCGTCCAGCAGGCTGAGATCGCCCGGCCGTATGGCGATGAAGCCGACGTCCGTCCGCTGCAGATGGTCCGACAGATAGTCGATCTCGCCGCTGGGTTCCCGGCCATGGACCAGCGCCACGGTTTGGCCCGGCCTGTAGGGCGCGCACAGATCATCCCAAAAATCCGACTGCCCGCACGACCAGGCGCGGCTGACCATCCAGCCGTTCAGTGGATACCGCGCGCCAATCTCGCAGATCCGCGCCGTGCCGTCCCCGTCCAGGATGAAATCAGGCCTGTACCATCCCACGCGATAGGGTGTGGGCGCGGCCAGCCTCAGGATGCCCTCCAGATCCGGCGGCAAGGAATAGATGGCCCGGATACGGGCATCCAGGAAATACCGCTGCACCACCGCCCGCAAGGCAATGTCGAGCAAGCCGGCCAACCCCTGCATCTGGTCGCGGTAGGCGGCTGAAAGGGCGACGGCACGGTCGGAACACACCTCCCCATGGCGCAATCCGCCGACCATGGGAAGCGACGCCCCCACCCTGGCGCCGCCCGTTTCAACCAGGATGGGGCACGGTCCGTCACGCATGTTCGTAAACATGTTCGGGGCAGGGAAACAGCGCCTGGAGAACGGCGGCCTTCTTTTGCAGGTACTGGCCCACGATTCCGGCCAGATCATAGGCACCCCAGTCGACCTCGAACGCCCGCGCGTAGTGGTTCAAGGTATTCATCGCATGGAAGAAGTGGTTCTTCTCCGTGCCGCCGCAATGCACGGCGATCCAGCGCAGGGGACGGGCGGTGTCTTCTTCCGTGTAGTGGAAGTGTTGGATCAGCCACTGCCGAAACAGGGGCAGGATGAACTCCACCTCGCCAT
Source organism: Nitrospirillum guanabarense (assembly GCF_034653355.1). NCBI lineage: Bacteria > Pseudomonadati > Pseudomonadota > Alphaproteobacteria > Rhodospirillales > Azospirillaceae > Nitrospirillum > Nitrospirillum guanabarense. Next base: position 1,177,128 of record NZ_JAYEER010000001.1, on the reverse strand, counting down.
GCGTGTAGATCTCATGCGCCAGCGTGGTCAGCAGGCCCAACGCGATATCGGGTTCGCGCAAGGACATGTGGTCCTTCCATGTCTTGAACTCGGTGGCGCTCCGGTCGATGTAGCGGGTCTGGAGCCAGGCGTCGTCACCGACGATGTCGGTCGCCATGGTGTGGAACATCTTCGAATGCAGGATCTTGTGCGTCACCGCCAAGTCTTCGTCGATGATGCGATGCAGGGAAACCAGGGCCTGCAGCAGGGATTGCTGGTCCAGCACGGGTTCGCCGCGGTGCAGCTTCAAGGTCAGGCGGTTGCTGATGCCGGCCACGGTCATGGCGCTGTTGTTGGTCTGGCTCCAGCTTCCGAAGAAACGGCGCAGGGTTTCGCCGTCATGCCGGCGCGAGGTCAGGTCCCGGAAACCATTCTCGATGGCGGCGAACTCCGACGCGTGGTTGGCGAAAGCCCTCAGCAGGGGCGCGCGAAACGGTCCGTCGGGCATGGTTCGCAGCACGGGCAAAATGTGATTGTTTAATCTTTCCATGAGAAAATCCCCAATGATGATTGTCATTGCGCCAAAAAGCCCATCAACTTCCAGAGTTTATTCAAGGCAATTATTGCTTCAGAGCATTTATTATCAGATCTTCCGGCTAATTAATTGCCATACTCACCTGATAAACAATAAACTATGTCGGTATTTTATAAATACTACTGAGTGCGTACTTTCAAATTTTCAAAATCGCAGCCCTACCGGGCAGCACCCAGCACTCGCAGAGGAGAGGGGGCGAAGGGGTCCGCGATAGGGAAAGCCCGGCAACGCCTTCGTTTCCGTCGCCTTCATATAGCCATTGACGGCAAGTTACATTAATTATGTAATGTATATATGCGTCTTGCCATGCCACGCCGGCTGAAGCCCGGACGCGATTGATGGGAACGGTGATCATGCATCATTTGCTTAGGCGGTCCCTTTGGCGTCTGGCCATCATGACGCTTGCCGCCACGGTGGCGCCGCTACTTCCGCCGGTATCCACCGTGGCGGCGCAGACGGGCAGCGCAGTGCCGGATCAACCGGCGACTGGGCCCATGCCCCGCCCCATGACACGGGAAGACCTGGAGCCGTTCGTCGACGGCATCATGAGCCAGCGGCTGGAGCGGGACAGCATCGCCGGGGCCGCCATCGCCGTCGTCAAGGATGGCGCGGTCCTGTTCGAAAAGGGCTATGGCTATGCCGATGTGGAGCGGCGAACCCCCGTGCGGGCGGATCAGACGCTGTTCGGCGTCGCCTCCATCTCCAAGACCTTCACGGCCACGGCCGTCATGCAACTGGTGGAGCAAGGCAAGCTGAACCTGGACGCGGATGTCCAATCCTACCTGGACTTCCCGCTGCGCAAGGATTTTCCGGAACCGGTCACGCTCCGCCAACTACTGACGCATACTGCCGGCCTGCAGGAGAACGGCAAGGATCTGCTGGAGGCCCCCGAGACCATTTCCGACCTTGGGCAGTTCCTGCGCAGCCATCAGTTGCCCCAGATCTTCCGGCCCGGCAGCCGCGTCGCCTATTCCAACTTCGGCAACTCGCTGGCCGGGTACGTCGTGGAGCGGGTCTCCGGCCAGCCGTTCGCGGCTTATGTCGCGGATCACATCCTCAAACCGCTGGGCATGGCGCACTCGACCTTCGCCGCCCCCGTGCCGGCCGACCTGGCGCCGCTGATGTCCAAGGAATACAAGTTGTCGTCGGAGCCGCCGCGTCCCGTTGAATATCTGGCCCGCCGGCCGGCCGGCGGCATGTATTCCACCGCCGACGACATGGCCCGGTACATGATCGCCCACCTTCAGGATGGCGCCTATGGCGATGCCCGCATCCTGGAGGAGGCGACGGCGCGCACCATGCACACCATCCAATGGCGCGCGCGGCCCGACGCGCCCGGCATCGCCGTGGCCTTCTACCAATCCGCCGCCAACGGCCGCTTCGCCCTGGCCCATGGTGGCGACCTGTCCTACCAGCACAGCTATCTCTGGCTGGTGCCATCGGAGCGGCTGGGCGTGTTCCTGATCTTCAATTCCTCCGGCACTGACATGGTCCGGATACGATCCGCCGTCTGGCAGAGCTTGCTGGACCGCTACCTGCCCCCGGCCGGCCCCCTCCCCGAGCCCGCAGCCAACGCGGCGCAGGACGCCAGGGCCGTGGCCGGCGCCTACCTGACCACCCGTAGGGCGCAGACGACGATTCTGACCCTATTCTCTTCCCTGGGCACGGTGGACGTCACCGCCCATCCGGACGGGTCGATCTCCGTCGCGGGTCTGACCCGCTACGATGGTTCGCCCCGGACGTTCTGGTCCGACGGCAAGCTGATGTTCCGGGAGCACAACGGTGAAGGCCACACCGTCACCTTTGTCACGGGCGCGTCGGGCCGGCCCGACGTCATGGTGGTCGACAGCATCGCGGAATATGAGCGGCAGGGCGCTTTCAACGGCCATGTCCTGGCGCTGCTGCTGGCAGGCGCCGTGGCCGTGCTGCTGGCGGCGGCACTGTTGTGGCCCATTTCCACCCTGGTGCGCTGGCGCCTCAAGCGGCCGTTGCGGGAGACGATGCCCTTGCCCGTCCGGCGCCGGCGACTGGCCGTCAACGGCGTCATCCTGGTTGCCCTGGTGCTGATAGCGCTGGTCGCTATCTATGTCCAGGCCTTGGCCAGCCTGGACCTGACGGTCCTGTCGGTTCGCTTCGACCCGGCGATGCGGGTTTTCCAGGTGCTCGCGGCGCTGGTCTGCCTTGGCGCGCTGTTCACGCTGTGGAGTGCCGTTATCGCCTGGCGGAGACGGGAGGGATCGATCCTATCCCGCACCGGCCTCAGCCTCGTCACCCTGTCGCTGCTGGTGATGGCTGCCACCATCGCGGGCCAACACCTGCTGACACCCAGCCTCGCCTACTGATCACGCGCGCTCCAGCGCGTGCCCCGAGGGCCATCGGCAGGAAGAACCATCCCTGTCGATGGCCTCTTTTTATTCGGCACCCCTTACTCGGCAGAGACCAGGAAACGCGCCAGGCGCTCGCATGCCATGTCCTTGATCAGGACCAGGTCCTCGCGACCATGGGTGACACCGAAGACGGCCTGCAGGGCGATGCCGCGCAGATAGCTGATGGCCAATGTGAAGACCTGGCTGGCGCCGGGCTTGGTCATGTCCACTTCCGGGAACAGCGCCGTCAGGTTCTTGATCAGGTGCGCCTGGATGGCCCGCTGATAGCCCTCAAGGCGCTGCCGCAGGGCCGGATCGTTGCGCGTGCCGAACGCCACGTCCCAGATGACCAGATATTCCGGGCGGCAATAGATTTCCCAGAACAGGTCCACCAGCGTGTCCATGCGCTGCGGAATCGTAAGTTTCCGCGCGGCTATCCGCTCAAAAGGCATTTCCAGCACGGGATAGACTGCGTCCAGCACGGCCAACAGCAGGTCCTCGCGCGCAGGGAAGTGGTGCTGCATGGCACCGTTGGTCATGCCGGCACGTTGCGCCACCTTCTGGATGGTGAGGTTGGCGTAGCCGGATTCCTGCACGACCAGGATGGCCGCATCCACCAGCTTGCGCCGGGTTTCCGTGCTGCGCTCTTCCTGGGTGCGCCGCACCCGGCCGCCCCGCCCCGCCCTGTCGCCCGTCTCTTCCCGCGTGGGATGTGTAGTGTGCTCTGCCACGTCGATCCTCTCTACCTCTGCGAGGCACGGCCCGCGCAAACGGTTAACCATCCCCGGACATCCTCGCAACAGCTATATGCCGCGACATCCGGCACCACCCGCTAGCCGACTGATATTGCGCAAACTTCCGGCCACAAAGCGTTCCCCGCGCCAATTAGCCCGACTGCGGCGCCAATGTCGATTGACATAAACATACATTACATATTTAATGTTATTAGCAAAGAAAACAAAAGGGCATAGGTCGGGGCAATCGCAACCTGACCGGCCGGGGACAGAGAGGGGTTTCATGGCTAAGACTTTGGGAAATTGGCGGTACGCAACGGTGTCGGCGGCCTTCCTTACGACCGCCTGCCTGCTGGCCCCCACGGCCCGGGCGGAAGCGGCGGACCAGGCCACCGCACCGGCCGCGACCACCGGCACAACGCCGGACACGCTGGAAGAGATCGTCGTCACCTTCGAGCGCCGGTCGGTCGGCTTGCAGAAGACCGCGGTGGCGGCGACCGTCTATTCCGGCGCCGAGCTTGACGCCAAGGGCATCACCAACATCGTCGACCTGCAGTTCGCGACCCCATCGCTGACCATCCAGGACACGGGCGAGAACCTGCTGGTGAACATCCGCGGCATCGGCAAGAGCGAAGGCGGCATCCAGGACCCTTCCGGCGTCCTGATCTATCGCGACGGCGTCTCGGCCTCTCCTGGCGGCTTCATGAGCAACGAGCCGTACTACGACCTGGCCAGCGTGGAGGTGCTGCGCGGCCCGCAGGGCACCCTGGCGGGGCAGAACGCCACCGGCGGTGCCCTGTTCATCCGAGAGAACGATCCGTCGCTGGACAAGCTCGGCGGCTCCGCCGAACTGCAATACGGCAATTACGACGACGTCCGCTTCCGGGGCGTCCTGAACATCCCCGTCAGCCGGGACTTCGCCATCCGCATCGCCACCAATGACGAACGGCGGAACAGCTTCTACAACGTCAGCGGCCCCTGGACCGGCAACCCGGGCAACCACCGCGAGGCCGACGGCCGCATCAGTTTCCTGTGGCAGCCGACGGACCAGCTCAAAATCGTCCTCAAGAACGATTTCATGTACATCAACCACGGTGGCTCGCCCGCCGGCCCGGCGCGGGACGGAACGGACCATCTGTTCGACCTCACCTCCGACGCCCATCTGGCGGGCGTTGAAAGGGGGATGCGATCGGTCCTGCAGGTCAGCTACGACTTCGACAGCGGCTATACGCTTCGGTCCATCGCCGGCTATCAGTACGCCCGCACCTCGTACGATCTGGATTACGACGGCACCGACTTGGTGTCGCCAGCCGGCCCCGGGCCGATGATCTACGACGTGGTGGGCAGCGACCGGACGGTCTCGGAGGAAATCAACCTGATCTCCCCCAACACGGGACCGCTCAAATGGGTGGTGGGCGGCGTCTACCAGAATGAACTGGTGGAACTTCCCGACGGCGGCCTGGTGCAATCGGCTGGGCCCTTCGGCACCCTGTCCCAGGGGCTGGCCCTGAAGGCCAACTACCGGACGCCCATCGAGAGCTGGGGCATATTCGGCCAAGCCACTTATGAATTGAACGACCTGATCGAGTTCCAGCTCGGCGGCCGCTATTCCGAACAGCACATGAGCCTGACGGATGATCTCTATGTCCTGTTCAACGGCGCTCCGCTGATCCACCACCCCATCGTGGGCCAGAAGGAAAGCGACTCAAAGTTCACCGGCAAGGCGAACGTCAATTTCCATGTCAGTGACACCGACATGGTCTACGCCTTCGTCGCGACCGGCCACAAGTCCGGCGGCATCAACCCGTTCGCCGCCACCGGGCTGCCGGCGGGCACGCCGGCGCCAGCCTTCAAGCCGGAGGAGGTGACGGACTATGAAATCGGCTGGAAAAGCACCTTCTTCAGCAACCACCTGCGCACCCAGGTCGGCGGCTTTTACAATGTCTATGAGAACTACCAGGTCTCGACCTTCGATCCGACCACCGGCTTGAGCGCCCTGCACAACGCCACCGGCACCTCCATCATCGATGGCGTCGAGGCGCAGGCGCAGGCGGTGTTCGGCGCCCTCTCCCTCGACTTCGGCGCCGCCTACCTGAATACCGAGCTGGGCGCCTTCTCCGCCGTCGACGGCCGTTTCCCCACCTTGGGTTTCCAGGATCTGACCGGGCGGCAGCAGCCGAACGCCGCGCATTGGACGGTGAACGCCGGTGTCCAGTACGCCTTCGCCATCGGGGACGCCACGCTGACGCCACGGCTGGACTACGGCATGGTCGGTTCCCGGTGGGCCAGCGTGTTCGCCGTTTCGCCCACGGACCGCCTGGCCGCGCAAAACCTGTTCAACGCGCAGGTCGCCTACGACACGCCGTCGAAGTGGTCGGTGGTCGCCTACGCGACCAACCTGTTCGACCTGCACTACATCTCCTCCCTGTCGCTGGGCAGCCTGGCGCAGGCCGGCGCCCCCCGACAGTTCGGACTGCGCGTTTCCAAGTCCTTTTGAAGCCTGATGGGGCGGGCCGCTTCGGCGGGCGGCCCGCCGTCATCGCGCCAGGATCGGCACGGACCAGGAGCTGAGCATTGATATCCTTCTTCCCGACCCTGGCACGACGGCTGGTGATGGCGACATGCCTGCTGACGGCAGCGGCGGCCGCGGCGGAACCTCTGGCGTCGGAGCACCCGCTGACCGCCGACGACGTTCACGCGTTCTTCGACGGTCTCGTCCCACCAGCCCTGGAGCGCGGCGGCATTCCCGGCGCCGTCGTCATCGTGGTGAAGGACGGCGACGTGCTGTTCACCAAGGGCTATGGCTATGCCGACCTGGCCACGCGGCGTCCAGTCGACCCCAGCCGGACGCTGTTCCGGCCGGGATCGATTTCCAAGACCTTGCTCTGGACCGCTGTCATGCAGCTGGTGGAGGCGGGCCGCATGGACCTGGACCGGGACATCAACGCCTATCTGGATTTCCGCATCCCCGACGCCTGGGGCAAGCCCATCACCATGCGGCAGCTCATGACCCATGCCGGCGGGTTCGAGGACCGCGTCAAGGACATTGTCTTCACCGAAGACCAGGATCCGCTGAATAACGAGCAGTTCCTGAAGTCCTGGATCCCGCCACGCATGTTCCCGCCCGGCACGGTCACGGCCTATTCCAACTACGGCGCCGCCCTAGCTGGGTACATCGTGGCCCGTGTGTCCGGCCAGCCCTTCGCGGACTATGTGGAGGGCCACATCCTGGCCCCCCTGGGCATGAGACACACCACCTTCCGCCAGCCGCTGCCACCGGCCCTGAAGGAAGGCATGGCGGCAGGGTATCTGACTGGCGTCGCGGCGGCACAGCCCTTTGAGGTCATCAGCCCGGCCCCGGCCGGCGGCCTGTCCACCACGGCGGAGGATATGGCCAGGTTCATGACCGCGCACCTGCGGCTGGGGCGGCTGGGCGACGCGCGGATCCTGACCGAAGAGACCGCGCGCCTGATGCACGCGACGGCGCTGCAAGCATCCCCCGTCGTCAACGGGCTGGCGTTGGGCTTCCGGCGGGAGGACCGCAACGGCCAGGCCATTATCGGCCACGCGGGCGGCACTATCCTGTTCCACAGCGACATGCACCTGTTCCTGGACCAGGACCTGGGCATCTTCATTTCCATGAACAGCGCCGGCGCCAACGATACGGCCAGCCGCCTGCGGCAACAGGTACTGGCGCAATTCGCCGACCGCTACTTTCCGCAGGCGCGCGCCGACCAAGCGGCTCTGCCAACCGCCCTGGCCGACGGCCGGCAGGCGGCGGGCATCTATGAGGCGACGCAGCGGTCCGACAGCAGTTTCGGCGCCTTCTTCGCCCTGCTGGGCCAGACCCACGTCAGCGTTGAGGGTGGCGGTATCCTGACGGTCAGCACCCTGATGGGCCCTGATGGCGCGCCCAAACGGTGGCGGGAGGTGGCACCCCATGTCTGGCGGGACTTGGCCGGCGCGGACCGGCTGGAAGTCCAGCTGGAAGGGGATCGGGTGGCCCGGATCGTCGCCCCGCCCCTCTACGTCCTGCAGCCTGTGCCCGCCTGGCGCAGCGCCGGGTGGAACCTGCCCCTGCTGCTGGCCACCCTGACGGTGTTGCTGGGGACGACCGTGCTGTGGCCCCTGGGTGCCCTCGTGCGCCGGCTGCGGCGCAAGGCCCCGCCGACATGCACCGCGGCGGAACTGACACGGCGCCGATTGGCGCGCCTGGCAGCCGTGGCCAACCTGATCTTCCTGGGCGGCGCCCTGGTGTTCGTGATCGTCGTGATCTCACCCGGCCGCGTGCCCTTGAACGACCGCATCGACGGCTGGCTACGCCTTTTCCAGATCTTCGGCCTGATCGGCGCGCTGGGCAGCCTGGCCGCCGTTGCGGATGCGGGAGCGGCGTGGATGCGCAGGCGCGACTGGCGGGCACGGATTTCCAGCGGCGCCATCGCCCTGGCCTGCGCCGCCACCGTCTGGTTCGGCATCGCCTTCCAGATGCTGGGCTGGAGTCTGGATTTCTGAACCGGCGTACCATCGAGCGCGGACTGATCGAGAGACAAGCGAAGGGAAATATGGGATGGCCCGCATCGTCGTCGGCGGCTTCCAGGCCGAAATCAATTCCTTCTATCCCCGCAGGACGACCTTCGCCGATTTCATCGACGTGCTGGGCCGGCCTTACGATGCCGAGGCCCCCGTGTCGCTGGATGAGATCCGGCGGACCAACTGGGGCATCGGCGGCTTCTGCGACGAAGCGGTGACGCTGGGCCATGAGCTGGTCTTCACCACCTGGGCCATCGCCCAGCCGGCCGCCGATGTGGAGGATGAGGCGTTCGACGCCCTCTGCGGCCACATCGTCACAGGCATCCAAGCCGCCCTGCCCGCCGACGCCGTCTATCTCTGCCTGCATGGCGCCATGGTCACGGAAAGCCATGAGGACGGCGACGGGGAAATCCTGCGTCGTGTCCGTGCCGCCGTGGGCGACATCCCGGTGGTGGCGACGCTGGACTTGCACGCCAACGTCACGGCGGAAATGGTGGATCTGGCGACGGCGCTGATCGTCTATCGCACCTATCCCCACATCGACATGGCCGATTGCGGCCGCCAGGCGGCGCGGCTGCTGGACGGCATCCTGCGCACCGGCCACGCGCCGGCCAAAGCCTTCCGCAAGATCCCCTTTCTCATCCCGCCGGTATGGCAGTGCACCACCATCGAGCCGGCCCGATCGATTTATGCGGCCCTGGCCGCGCGCCAGGCGCCGCCCCTGCTCAGCCTGTCCTTCGCGGAGGGGTTCCCGGCGTCCGACATCTACGAATGCGGGCCGGCGGTGCTGGCCTATGCCCAGGACCAGGCGTCAGCCCAGGCGGCGGCGGACGCGCTGCATGACCTGATCCTCAGCCGCGAGGCGGACTTCGCCGGACGGATCTATGCGCCGGCGGAAGCTGTGCGCGAGGCGGCGCGGCTATACGACGGGCGGCCCGTCATCCTGGCCGACACCCAGGACAACCCCGGCGGGGGCGGCAGCAGCGACACGGTGGGCGTCTTGAAAGCGCTGGTGGACGCGGGCGCCGAGGATGCGGCCCTCGCCATCCTCCATGATCCGGCTGCGGCCGCCGCCGCGCACGCCGCCCGGGTGGGTGCCGAACTGGAACTGGCGCTGGGCGCCAAGATGGGCGACGGGCGGGAGACGCCCCTGGTCGCCCGCTTCACGGTGGAGGCGATCAGCGACGGCATCGTGACCGGCAAGGGCCCGATGATGCGCGGCCAGACCATGCGGCTGGGCCGCACGGCTCTGCTGCGCACCGGCGGCATCCGCATCGTCGTCGCCAGCGCCCGCATGCAGCCCTACGACCAGGAGGTGCTCCGTCACCTGGGCCTGGATCCGGCCGCCCAGAAAATCCTGGTGCTGAAAAGCAGCGTCCATTTCCGCAACGACTTCCAGGACATGGCCGCCGCCGTGCTGGTGGTCGACTCCCCCGGCTTCAACATCACCGACCCTCGGCACTTTCCCTATCGCCGGCTGCGCCCGGATGTGCGGATCGCGCCGCGGGGACACGGACTCTGAGAACAACATCCTGGAGGAAAAATGCCCGCCACCGACAACGCCACGGCCCGCTGGGGCTTGTCGCCAGCCGCCGCCGCCCTGCACGCCGACGCCCTGGTCTGGGACAACACCGTGCCCTGGTCGGGCTTCGGCCGTGCCGAGCTGAAGGCCCAGGCGCTGGCGCACCATATCGGCGCCGGTGCCGACTTCGTTTCCGTCACCGTGGCCACGGACGGCCATTCCGTGGCGCAGACCATCGAGATCCTTGGCCAGGAACGCGCCTACTTCCTCTCCGACCCCAGCCGCTTCCGGCTGTGCGAGACGGTGGACGACATCCTGGCGGCCAAGGCGGCGGGGCTGCTGGGCGTCAATTTCCATTTCCAGGGCACCAACGCCTTCGCCCGCGACGTCGGGCTGGTGGAAATCTATTACAAGCTGGGCGTCCGCCACGCGCTGATGGCCTACAACCAGAAAAACCACGTGGGCGACGGTTGTCATGAACGCACCGACGGCGGGCTCAGTCGGTTTGGCGTGGCCCTGATCCAGGAGATGAACCGGGTTGGCATGATGGTCGACTGCTCCCACACCGGCTATCGCACGGCGATGGAGACGCTGGAACACAGCACGGCGCCGGTCATCTTCTCGCATTCCAACGCCAAAGCCCTGCACGACCATCCGCGCAACATCACGGATGACCAGATCGACGCCTGCGCCCGCACGGGCGGGGTCATCGGCGTCAACGGCATCGGTGTGTTCCTGGGCGGCAATGACGCCTCCACCGAGCGCTACCTGCAGCACGTGGACTATCTGGTGCAGCGCGTCGGACCGGCCCATGTCGCCATCGGCCTGGACTGGGTCTACGACATGGACAGCCTGATGGCGGAGGTCAGGAAGTCGGCCGCCACATATCCCGACGGCGCCTACAACCTGGTCATCAACGTGGCCCAGCCGGAACAGCTGCCGGAGATCACCGACGGCCTGCTACGACGCGGCTATTCCGAGGACGACGTGCGCGCGATCCTGGGGCTCAACTGGGTCCGGGTGGCGCGGTCGGTCTGGAAATAGACGGGCCCGCGCCGGCCTCAGGCGAAGGGGTCGGCGACGCGGGGGAAGTAGTTGGGGTCGCGCTTGGTATAGGGCAGCGCCGCGAAATCCATGCCCAGGGCACCCGGCGTCGCCACCTGGATGACGCGGTCGGCGATGGGGGCGAACAGGGCTTGGAAATGTTGGCTGGACTTCACGATGATGAAGCGCTTGGCATCCAGGTCGATGCCCAGCCCGGTGAAGGCGTCGGGCGAAAAGACCTGGGTGCGGACGGAATTGATCACCAGGTCGATGCCCTCCGCCTCCACCCACACGGTCAGGCCCATGGGCTGGCGGGTGCCGGCCCCCAGCCCGGCCTGCTCGAAGTCCTCGCGGATCGCGCGGACGGTCACGGTCAGGTCCACCGGCTGGCCCGACGCCGGCCCGTGCTTGCCCCCCAGCCGGATGGGCAGGCTGGCCCCCTCCCCGGCCTCGGCGCAGACGCGGGCCAGCGTGGGGTCCCAGAAGGCGCCCAACACCACGCCTCGCAGCCGCTGTTCCAGCAAGGCCAGCAGCAGGGCCGAATTGTCGCTGGCGGCACCGCCGCCGGCGTTGTCGGCGGTGTCCGCCAGGACGATGCGGCCGGGGGTGGCCACGGCCAGGTCCAGGGCCGCGTCGATGGTGGGGAAACGGGGCATCAGCGCCTCGCGCAAGCGGACCACCTCTCGCCCCAACTCCCCCGCCACAGTTTCCGCCAACGTGCGGTCGCCGTCCGCCACCACCAGCATCTTGGACCCGACATCGGCCACGTCGGCCCAGGGGAAACCGTGCGCGAAACTGACGGACAAAACACCGGGCCGCGCCTCCGCCGCCCACATCAGCCGCAGGACGCCGGCCATGCAGTCGGTGGTCGTGGGGTAGAAGCCCACCATGCGGCAGTCGAAGACGGCGGAAACCGGACGCACCGCGCCCGCCGCCGCGTCGACGCAGAGGCGATACAGTTCAGCCGCCCGCGCCAGATAGTCGACGTGCGGGTACTCCTTCATGATGACGATGGCGTCGGCCAGGCGGACCATGGCGTCCGTCAGATGGCAATGGGGATCGAGTTCCACCCCGATCACCGTGCGGTCCCCCACCACGCCGCGCACGTGGCGGAGCAGGTCGCCTTCGCAGTCGTCGCACTCCGTCGCCACCATGGCGCCGTGCAGCGCCAGCAGGACGACATCGAATGGCCCCTGGGCACGCAGCGCCTGCAGGATTTCCTCCCGGAACGCCTCGTAGACGGACTGCACCGTGCGGCCGCCCGGCTGGGCGAAGGCCGACAGCCCCTCAACCACCTCATGCCCGTCAGCCGTAGCCCGGTCGCGGAACAGCCGGGCGATCAGGTTGGGCGCGCCCTCGGCGGCGCTACTGGCGTTCTCATGATAGAGCCCGCCTTCCTCGAACGCCCGCCGGCCGGTGGGAAAAGGCGCGAAGGTGTTGGTCTCCGTCATCAAGCCGGCGATGAAAATCCGCATTCCCCGACACTCCCGCTTTCTAATTCTCTATATGGAGAATATTATACCTATAGCCAATTCTTTCCATATGGAGATTTTCAAGAATGGCCTCAGGCGCGGACCGGACATCCTATCCCCCCGACGCCCAGGCGTGGTGGGGCGTCGCCGTGTTCTCGTTGGCGGCCATCGTTTCCTACACCGACCGCCTGATCCTCAACCAACTGGTGGATCCCATCCGCCGCGATCTGAGGATCACCGACCTGCAGGTCAGCTACCTGCAGGGCCCCGCCTTCGCCTTGCTGTACGTCTTCGCCGGGCTGGTCCTGGGCCGTCTGGCGGACCGCGGGAATCGCCGCAACCTGGTCCTGGCGGGTGTGGCGACGTGGAGCCTGGGCACCATCGCCTGCGCCTTCAGCCCCACCTTCTGGGGCCTGTTCGCCGCCCGGCTGTGCGTGGGCATCGGTGAGGCGGCCCTGGCCCCCGCCGTCATCTCCCTGATCGCCGATTCCGTTCCGCCCGCCCGCCGGGCGACGGCGATGGGCACCTTCCTGATGAGTTGCGTCATCGGCACCGGCGCGGCCATCACCATTGGCGGCGTGCTGTTGAGCGCGGCGGAAGGGGGCTGGTTCGCCAGCCTGCCCGTCCTGGGTGCCCTGTCCTCCTGGCGGCTGGTGCTGTTGCTGGCCGGGCTGCCCGGCATCCTGATCCTGGCCCTGGTGGCAACGATACGGGAACCGGCCCGACAGGGTGCCGCCGGGAAGGGCAGCCTACGCGCGGGCGCGCGGCATTTCCTGGCCGACCGGGCCCGGCTGGGCCCGCTGTACCTGGGCATGGGCATCGTCTCCATCGGTGATTTCGCCATGTTCGCCTGGGTCCCGACCTTGCTGTCCCGGCGCTACGGCCTGGGCTCGGCCGAGATCGGCGGCATGATGGGGACCATCGTCGCCGTCACAGGCGTCATCGGCTCCATCGCCACGGGCGTCGCCTCGGATTGGGCCGAACGCCGGGGGGGCCTGCCGGCACGGCTGGCGCTCGCCATGGCCGGGGCGGCGTGCACCCTGCCCGGGGTCCTGCTGCTGTTGCCCGGCACCGCCCCCCTGGCCGTCACCGGCTTCACCATCTGGATGCTGGGCACCACCATCATCGGCATCGCCGGGGTCGCCGCCCTGCAGGAACTGCTGCCCAACGAACTGCGCGGCGTGGGCATGTCTCTGACGTCCTTCTTCAACATGGCCCTGGGCCTGGGGCTAGGTCCCAGCTTGGTCGCCCTGGTGACGGAGCATGTCTACGGCGACGCGGCGGCGGTGGGCTGGGCCATCGTCACGGTCGCGCTGCCGGCCGCCGTCGCCGGACTGGCGCTGTTCACGCGCGCCCGCGCCGCCGCGCGGCGCTGAAATCCTTCATGCAAAACACGGGGAGAACGAGAGTGCTTGAGGATGTGATGCAGGACGACACGGTCAAAGGCTTCCCGCCGCACCAGCAGTCCCTTCTGTCGCAGGTGGGCGGCCGGGGATGGAACCTGTTGCGTGGGGATATCCCCCTGCCCGCCGCCGTCATCAAGCTGCCGGCGCTGGAACGCAACTCCCGCTGGATGCAGGCCTTCGTCAAGGATGCCGAGGCGCTGCTGGCGCCCCACGTCAAGACGACGATGTGCCCGGCCATCATGCGCCGCCAGCTGGCCGATGGCGCCTGGGGCGTCACCGTCGCCACCGTCCAGCAGATGCGCGTTTGCCGCCGCTGGGGCGCGGCGCGCATCATCCTGGCCAACCAGCCGGTGGGGGTGGCTGAACTGGCAGGCATCATGGAGGAACTGCGACAGGATCCGGGGCTGGATTTCTACTGCCTGGCGGATTCATCGGCCGGCGTGGCGCTGCTGGCCCAGGCGGCCCTGAGGAAGGGATTGGAACGGCCCGTCCAGGTGCTGGTGGAACTGGGCTATACCGGCGGCCGCACGGGCGCCCGCGGCGTGAATGAGGCCCTGACCGTGGCCCGCGCGGTCCACCAGGCGGGCCCAGCCCTGGCCTTGGCCGGGGTCGAGGGGTTCGAGGGCATGCTGCCGGTGGCCGCGCCCCTGGGCCAACCCACCGTGCACCAATTCCTGGCCGACATGGCGACCGTGTACCGGCGCTGTCGCGACGAAGGGCTGTTCGGCGTGGCGCAGCCCCTCCTGACCGCCGGCGGGTCCATCCACTACGATCTGGTCCTGGAGGCGTTCGCCGGGTTGGAGGCCCGCGTCGTCACCCGCAGCGGCTGCTATGTAACCCAGGACTCCGGCATCTACCAGAAGGCGCATGACGCGCTCCGGGCCAAGCGGGACATGGCGGCCGGGCTGGAGCGCGCGCTGGAGGTCTGGGCCTACGTCCAGTCGCGGCCCGAACCGGGGCTGGCGCTGCTGACCGCCGGGCGGCGCGATTTCGGGACGGATGCGGGCCTGCCGGTTCCCCTGCTGCGGTCCCGTGACGGCGCCACCCCGGTATCGATGGACGGGCTGGGGTGGGAGATCGTCGGCGTCAATGACCAGCATGCCTACCTGCGCGTCCCGGCGAGCGCCGACCTGAAGGTGGGCGACCGTGTCGGCCTGGGCGTGTCCCACCCCTGCACCACGCTGGACAAGTGGCAGCTGCTGCTGGTGGTCGATGACGACTACACGGTGGTGGACGCCTACCGGACCTATTTCTGATCAGCCCGCCGTCCCTGGGATGGCCCCAGGGATGGCGTGATCACGGTGTCGGGATGGTGGGTGTCGACCAGTTCGTCATGCAGGCGCTCATCAGGGCTGGAGCACAGGCACAGGGCCACGGCCTCCTCGCAGCCCGTCGCCGTGTAGGCGTGCGCCATGGTGCTGTCCAGGTAGATCGACTGGCCGGCGTCCAAGGTCACGGGCAGGTAGAATTCGGTATGGACAGTGACGGCACCGGTCAGGACATAAAGGTATTCTTCACCCGAATGCCGAACCAGCGCGCCGAAATCCGCGAGAGTGCGGGCGCGGATATGGGTCAGGATGGGGATCATCCGCTTGTGGCGAAGATCGGTGCAGAGATAGCGGTAATCGTAATTCGCGGTCCGCACCTGGAAGCCCGACGCCGCGTCCGCCACGATGCTGCGCCGACCGGTCACCGGCGTGTCCTGGACCTCATCCTCCTCCGCGAAGAATTCGGCGATCCCGATACCCAGCTTCTGGGCCAGGTCCACGATCTTGTCGTAGGTGAGTGACAGCTTGTCGTTCTCCACCTTGGACAGGGAGGAGGCCGAGATGCCGCACCGCTCGCCCATCTGCCGGAGCGTCCAGTTGCGCCGCAGACGCAGGGCCCGGATCAGGGGACCCAGTTTCCCACGCGGGGCCGTCATCTGGTTCACCGCTTCCTCCCCCGCACCGCCCGCTATCGGGGCACGGCCGCCGCCGCCCGCCAGAAGCCGAAGGCGGCCAGGACCGCCGCCGGCGTGACCACCAGGGCCAGCGAACCGCCCACCGCCAGCGGATCATGGAACAGGTGGTCGGTCAGGGCCGCGGTCAGCATGGCGCCCACCCCCAGGCCGATCAGGATGTTGCCGAAGGAAACGATGGCGGCGGCCAGGCCACGCATGTCGCTGGTCACCAGATCCTGGACCGAGGTGATGCCGACACTGGCGCTGACGGTACCGGCGAACAGCACGACGGCCGCCAGCACCAGGATGGCGGCGGCGCTGTCCACGGCGGCCAAGCCCGCCCCCACGACACAGACCGCCGAGGTGCCGACCGCCAGGGTCAGCCGCGCCCGCGCCCCGCCCCGCCGGGCCAAGCGGTCGGAAAACAAGCCGCCGCCGAAGGTCCCGACCGTGCCGGTGAACAGGGTGATGGCGCCCAGCGCCACGCCGATCTCCCCCGGTGACAGGGCGAAACGGCGCGACAGCAGGGCCGGCGTCCAGCTGAGGACGGCGAAATCGGCCACCGAGATCAGCGCCAGCCCCAGGTAGAGGGGCAGCAGCGTGGCGCGGCGCTTAGCGAATAGGGAAAGGACGTCGCGCAGCGGCAGGATGCGGCCTCCGGTCGGCACCCGGCCCCGCCGCGGCGGATCCTTGGTCACCAGCAGCAAGGCCATGACCGCCAAGCCCGGCAGGCCCAGCGTCAGCAGCACGGCGCGCCAGGGCGCCACCCCGGCCAGGCCGGGGACGCCGGCGAACCGGCCGGCATTGGCCGCCTGCAGCAGCGCCCCGCCGATGGCGATGGCCCCGCCGGCGCCCAGGGCCATGCCCATGTTGAAGAAGCCGATGGCGGCGCCGCGCCGCTGCGGCGGGAAATAATCGGCGATCATGGCCGTGGCGGCCGGGGTCAACGCCGCCTCGCCGATGCCCACGCACACCCGGGCCGCGAACAGGGCGCCGAAGGACTGCGCGTAGCCGGACAGGAAGGTGGCCACACTCCAGATCAGCACGCCGACGATGATGATCCAGCGCCGCGAGGCCATGTCGGCCAACCGGCCCAGCGGCAGGCCCGCCAAGGAATAGATGGCGGCGAACGCCAGCCCCTGCAGCAGGCCCATCTGCGTGTCGCCGATCCCCAGGTCATGGCGAATGGGATCGACCAGCAGGCTCAGCACCTGACGGTCGGTATAGGCGAGCACCGCCGCGGCGAACAACGCCGCCATGGCCCACCAGGCCCGTCCGGCCGAAGGCCATGCGACCTCCGGCTGTCCCGGGGCCCTGGGTTCGGGCGCCTTGGATTGATTGTCGCTGATCGTCGCCTCCATCGTATTGCCCCCCGAGATCGTCACCCTGGTACGGCGGTGGCGCTCAGGCCCCTGCCGTCCCATCGAATTCCGCCGCGGCACCCGCCATCCAGTCCCGTAGGTAGGCCGCCAGGCTGCGATCGACGAACAGTTCGAAACACGGCTCATCCGATGTCTGGAACAGCAGGACGGGCACGCGGGCCAGCAGCGTCTGGGCACACTGGCCCGTCGTGAACGCGCGGGGGTGCAGATCCAGGCCGCAGCCCTTGGCCAACACCGTCCGGGCCTGGTCGCCGGACAGTGTGACCACCGTGCGGCCGTCCGTGACCTCAGCCAGCAGGTGGGGGATATCCTCCAGAGCAGCCGCTATCGCCGTGCCGTCGGGCAGGCGTTCCCCCAGCGTGGTCAACAGCCATTCCCCCAGGCCCGTCCACAGGAGGCGCACGCCGCCCAAGCGGACGGTGTTGGGCGCCAGGGGCAAGTCCAATCCCGCCTGGCGCAGGGCCATCGCCGCCCGCGTCACGTCCGCCGCCAACACGCGCAACACCAGCGCCGGGCGGGGGCCAAGATGCTGGACACACACTCCCGGTCCAAGATGGGTGGACGGCTGGGCGCAGCCGACATCGCGCTGTCCATCAGGCATTCAGCCGTTCTCCTTCCGGATCATAGAATAAGGGTGGGACGATGCGGGCCGGGATGGGACTGGACGGTCCCAGGACCCACGCCAGCTGATTCATGCGGTCCCGTCCGCCGCGTATCATGGCCAGGGCCACGGGACGGCCCAGCACGGCGCTGACACAGCCGGACGTGACATGACCGCCCGTCGGGCCGCCCTCGGCGGCATCCAGCGTCAACTGGGCCCCCACAGGCAGGGGCTGGGTGGGGTCCACGGGTTCCAGGCCGACGAAATTCAGCCTGTCGCCACGCAAGGCATCCGGCCGCATCAGCGAGCGCTTGCCCACGAAATCCTTGGCCTTGCGCGCGATGACCGGACCCCAGCCCACGTCCAGGGGCGTGGTGGTGCCGTCGGTGTCGGCCCCGACATGCAGGTAGCCCTTCTCCGTACGCAGATCCATCCAGGCATCCACGCCCACGGGTTGCAGCCCCAGGGGGGCGCCCACGGTCATGATTCGCCGCCACAGGGCGGTCCCTTCCCCCGCCGGCACGTTGATCTCGTAGGACACTTCGCCTGTGAAGCTCACCCGGGCGACGCGGGCGGGAATGCCCGCCACATGGCCGTCGCGGAAGGCCATGTGAGGGAAATGCTGGGCACCTGGATCGAAATCCACCCCGACCTGGTCCAGGATGGCGCGTGCCCGAGGCCCCGTCAGGGTCAGGGTGGCCCAGGCGCTGGTCACGGGCGCGGTCAACACCCGCAGGCCGGTCCACTCGCACTGTAGCCATTCCTCCAGCCACTCAGCGACGCGGCCGGCGTTGCCGCTGCTGGTGCCCACCAGGAAATGGTCCGGCGCCAGCCGCGCCACCACGCCGTCATCCATGATAACGCCGTTCTCATTGGCCATCAGACCGTAGCGCAGGCGCCCGAGTTTCAGGGTCGACATCGTGTTCACGTAGACGCGATCCAGGAAATCGGCGGCATCCGGGCCCTTGACCTCGATCTTGCCCAGGGGCGATCCCTCGAACAGGCCGGCGGCGGTGCGCACGGCCAAGGCTTCGCGGCGGACCGCCTGGTCGCGATCCTCGCCTGGCCGCAGGTAGTGGGCCGGTCGCTGCCAGCCGCTGAAGTCCTCGAAGACGGCGCCATGGGCCTGATGCCAGTCATGGGCCGGCATCAGGCGCCGGGGCCGGAACAGGTTCGCCCGGTAGGGACCGCGAAAGGCACTCAAGGTCACGGGCGTATAGGGCGGCCGGAAGCGCGTGGTTCCGGTCCGCGGGATGCTGAGGCCGCATTGCCGGGCCAGGATGGCCAGGCCGTTGACGTTGCTGGTCTTGCCTTGGTCCACCGCCATGCCCAGGGTGGTATAGCGCTTCAGGTGCTCGACGGAGCGGAAGTTCTCGGCCGCCGCCAGAACGATGTCGTCGGCGGTGACGTCATTCTGGAAATCCACCCAGGCCTTGCCGCCGGGCACACTCCATAGCGCCTGGATGGCCAGGGAGGATGCCGCTTCCGCTCGCGGGGTGGCGGTCCCGGTTGGCGCCAGGCCGCAGGCGGCCACCGCGTCCAGGCCGGCCGCGTGCCCTTCCGCCAGGCAATCCGCCAGCCCCAGGCTACCGTTGCCGGCCCCGGCGCTGCGGCAAGCCTGCCGCGCCGGGCCAGGCGTGAACATCAGGCCCGCCTCGTCCCAGCGCAGGCCCCCGCCCGCCTGGCAATGCAAATGCACCACCGGGTTCCAGCCGCCGGCCATGCCCAGGGCATCGCATGACACACGCCGGCGGCCACCGGGCGTCGCGATGGTGACGGCGGTCAGCCCCGCCCGCCCGTGGGTCCTTTCCACCACGCCCTGCCGGATCACCGGGATGCCGGCCTGTTCCAGCGCCACCGCCGCCGTCGTACGGACCTCGCGACAGTCGACCACCGCGGCCACGGTGATCCCGGCGCCGCACAGCGCCAGGGCGTGGCCGTAGGCGGTATCGTTGTTGGTGAACACCACCAGGCGCCGGCCGGCCGCCACGCCGTAGTGGTTGGCATAACGGCAGGCGGACGATAGCAGCATGACGCCCGGCCGGTCGTTGCCCGGGAACACCAGCGGCCGCTCCAGGGCGCCGGTGGCCAGCACCACCCGGCGCGCGCGCACCTGCCACAGGCGCTGCCGGGGCCTGCCGCTGCCGTCATCGATCCGCTGCAGCAGGCTGAGGGCGTTGTGGTCGTAGTAGCCGGTGGCAGTGGTGCGGGGCAGCAGCGTCACCTCGGGCATCGCGGCCAGGGCATGGATCCGGCGTGCCGCCCACTCCCGTCCCGGCATGCCATCGACGACGGCACCGGAATAGAGCAGGCTGCCGCCCAGCGCCGCCTCCTGCTCCACCACCAGCACCCGCGCTCCGGCGGCACCGGCCACCATGGCCGCCGCCAGCCCGGCGGGACCGGTTCCCACCACCAGGACGTCGCAGTGGGCGTGCAGATGCTCATAGCTGTCCGGGTCGGGGCCGGTGGGCGTCTTGCCCAGGCCGGCGGCCCGGCGCACCAGGCCCTCATACCAGTGCCAATGCGGCCACTTGAAGGTCTTGTAATAGAAGCCGGAAGGCATGAACGGGCCCAGCAGGCCGATCAACGCGCCCAGGTCACGGCGGGCGGACGGCCAGCAGTTCACGGCGGTCGCCACCAGGCCATCGGTCAGATCGACCTCCGTGGCCTTCAGGTTGGGGACGGCGGCGGCGCCCTGGCCCACGGTGACGATGGCGTTGGGCTCTTCCACGCCGGCGGCCATGATGCCCCGGGGTCGATGATACTTGAAGCTGCGGCCCACCACCGTCACACCGTTGGCCAGCAAGGCGGAAGCCAGGGTGTCCCCCTGGTACCCCTGGTAGGGCCGGCCATCGAAGGTGAAGCGCAAGGGGCGGGTGCGGTCGACCAGGCCGCCGGCCAGCAGTCGATGGGACTGGCGGGCCATCACGTACACTCCGGCCGGGGCTGGCCCATGGCGTAGACCACCTTGATCTCGTGCGTGACGGTGTCCCGGGCCACATTGAACCAGGTACGGCACCCGGCGGCGTGCAGCCAACGTTCGTAGTGCAGGCCGCGCGGGTTCCGGCGCATGAACAGGTAGCCAGCCCAAATGTCGTCGCTGACCGTGTCCGGTGGCCCGGGCCGGGTCAGATGGGCCTCTCCGCCACAGCGGAATTCCACCTCGTCGCGCGGGCCGCAGTGGGGGCAGGAAATAAGCAACATCAGGGAACCTCTAGTGCGCGATGCCGGCCGCGGCGGCCTCGTCGATCAGGGCGCCGGTGGTGAACCGCCGGAGGGAAAACGGGGTCGCAATGGCGTGGGAATGGCCGGTCGCCACATGATGGGCCGTCAGCCAGCCGCCGGCGGGTATGGCCTTGAAGCCGCCGGTGCCCCAGCCGCAGTTGATGTACAGGCCCGGCACCGGGCTTTCGCCTAGGATGGGGCTTGAATCCTGCACGACGTCGACGATGCCGGCCCATTGCCGCAGCATGCGCAGCCGCCCCAGGGCGGGAAACTGCTCCGCCGCGGCACCGGCCACGTTTATCGCCGTCGGCAGATTGCCGCGCTGGCCGTAGGAATTGTAGAGGTCCAGCGCGCCGCCCAGGACCATCTCCCCCTTGTCGCTCTGGCTGACATAGAGACCGGTGGCGAGCGACAGCACGACCACGTCCAGCACAGGCTTCACCGGTTCCGACACCATGGCCTGTAGGGCGTAGCTGGTGACAGGCAGGCGGAAGCCCGCCATGTCGGCGACGGCGGTGCTGTGGCCAGCGACGGCCATGACCACGCTGTCGGCCGCGATTTCCCCCCGCGACGTCCCCACCCCGGTCGCCCGGCCGGTGGGATCGCGGCGGATGGCGGTGACCTCGCAGTTCTGGATGATGTCCACGCCCAACGTGCTGGCGGCCCGGGCATACCCCCAGGCCACGGCGTCGTGCCGGGCCGTGCCGCCGCGCCGCTGGATGAAGCCACCCCAGACGGGATAGCGGGCCTGCGGACTGGTATCGAAGAGGGGCGCCAGGCGGGCGACCTCCACCGGGCTCAGCAATTCGGAATCGATGCCGTTGGCCCGGATGGCGCCAGCCCACCGCCGCACCATGTCCAGTTCGTGCCGGCTGTGAGCCACGGTCATCATGCCGCGCTGGCTGAGCATGATGTTGTAATCCAGCTCGCGCGACAGGCCCTCATACAGCTTGAGTGACAGATCATAGAGGGCGGCGCTTTCCGGGTAGTAGTAGTTGGACCGCACGATGGTGGTGTTACGGCCGGTGTTGCCGCCGCCGATCCAGCCCTTTTCCAGCACCGCCACGTCCCGGATGCCGTGGTTCCTGGCCAGATAGTAGGCGGTGGCCAGGCCATGCCCACCGCCGCCGATGATGACCACCCGGTAGCGTTCCCGGGGCGATGCCTCCCGCCATGCCGGCGGCCAAGCCTTCGCGCCCAAGCCGTGTCGCAGCAAACCCAACGCCGAATAGCCGCCCATTGCCCGATCTCTTATCATTCAATACAGAACTGTATGTTTGACCGTAGCGCAATGAGATGTCGCTAACAAGGGATCTTTGGCCCATTCTTGGGCACAAAAGAAAACGGTCCGAGTGACCGAGGCCGAATCTCGACACCCGGCGGAGACATGACCGTTGACATGGAGAAACAGTACACTACTGTATTGTTCCGCGACTACGAACCAACCTCCCCGCGACGCCACCTTCCCCAGCCCCCTGCCAGCGGAGTTCCGCCCCATGTCGGCGCCTTCCACCTGCGTCCTGACGCTGAAATGTCCTGACCGGCGGGGCATCGTCGCCGCGGTTGCCGGCTTCCTGGCCGCCCATGGCGCATCGATCGTGGAATCAAGCCAGTTCAATGATCCCGACACCGAGACCTTTTATATGCGGGTGGAATTCCGGCTGGAGGATCCGGCCGTGGATTTGGCGCGGTTGGAAAGGGGCTTCGCCGCTGTTGGCGAAGGATTCGCCATGACCTGGGCGCTGTTCGACATGGCCGTCCGCCCCCGCGTCCTGATCGCGGTTTCCCGCTTCGGGCATTGCCTGTTCGATTTGCTGCACCGCTGGCGGGCCGGCCTGTTGCCAGTGACGATGGTCGGCGTCGTCTCCAACCACGCCGACATGCGCTCCTTCGTGGAATGGAGCGGCCTGCCCTACCACCACCTTCCCCTCACCAGCGCGACCAAGACGGAACAGGAGGCGCGCCTGCTGAACCTGGTGGGGGGACGCGCGCCGACCTGGTGGTGCTGGCGCGGTACATGCAGATCCTATCGCCGGAACTGTGCGCCGCGCTGGCCGGCCGCTGCATCAACATCCATCATAGCTTCCTGCCCAGTTTCAAGGGCGCCAAGCCCTATCACCAGGCCCATGCGCGCGGTGTGAAACTCATCGGCGCCACGGCCCACTACGTCACCACCGACCTGGACGAAGGCCCCATCATCGAACAGGGAGTGGAGCGGGTGGACCACAGTCAGACGCCCGAGCGGCTGGTGGAGATGGGCCGGGACATCGAGTGCACGGTCCTGGCGCGCGCGGTGCGTTGGCACGCTGAGCACCGCGTTATCCTCAACGGCCGGAAGACCGTGGTCTTTTCCTGAGGCGCGACCTGTGGATAGGCGGCGGCTTAAAGGATGCCGTTGGCCGGCGGCGTCAGGCCGGTCAGGATTTTGTAATAATACGGCAGGGTGGCCAAGCGGTCCGCGCGGCTTTCCTTGATGGCCAGCGCGTAATAGCCGACCTGGTGGTAGTACAACACCCGGGCGCGCACCGCGCTTTCCGCCTCGTCATGACCAAGGTTGCGGAAGATGCCGCTGAGCAGTTGGATGCGCTCCTCATCCACCTTGCGCAGCAGGGCCGCCACGGCCTTCGCCTGGCGCGCCCAGTCGCGGACAGCCGTGTCGAAGCTGGGTGAGAAGTCCTTCTCGTCGACCCAGACGCGGATGACCGCCCGGAACTGCGCGATGCCGTCCGTGCTGCTGGCAACGGCGGCGCGCAAGGCGGTGGTGTTGGTGTCCTGCCAATAGGTCAGAAGCGCCTGCAGCAGCTCACCCCGGCTCTTGAAATGCCAGTAGAAGCTGCCCCGGGTGACGCCGAAGCCCTTGGCCAGCCGGTCGACCTTCACCGCCTCGATCCCGCGCGCCACCAGGGTCTTCTTGGCCGCCAGCACCCAGTCCTCCCGCCCCAGGCGTGGTCCCGAGGGCGCCCGGCGCGGCCTTTTGGTCAAGGAAATATCCACTGGCTCGGCTTCCGGCCCATCCTGCTGCATTTCAGTCCCAATTCAAGACGGTGACTGGGGCGGACATTGGCAAAGCCGCCCGGTGCCCGCAACTGTCTTGGTATTCTCCGTCGGAACGGGGGACAGCCCCCCGTTGCATACAAGCTTCACGCCGATTAACAGCGCGGTGTCGGCCGCGTCGCCGCTTCCGCAGTCGCCGCCGCATCCCGGTCGTCGTTCTTTTGCGCCTTGACGTGGGGACGCACATATTCCGGCGACACCAGGCGGACCTCTCAAGCGTTCCGTCAGGCCTCCCCCGCGGTGGCGTTCTCCCTGAACAGCATCGCCAAATACTTGATCGCCTCGCCCCATCGCGCGCGGACACCTGCGTTGGCACGGGCCAGATGGGCCTCGAACCGGCCCGCCAGGTCAGGCTCGCGCGCCCTGAACAAGGCTGGGTATTCCGGCAGTTTGCCCGCGGTGCGCGCCGGAGCCTGTTCCTCCCAAATCTCGCTGAGAACCTTATCCTTGCGGGCCTCATCGGCATCGGACCATTCCGGATCCGGCTCCAGCTCGCTCAGGAGCCCCCAATTCCTGAACATCTGCACCAGCATGCTGGGGGAGTTGCTCAGCGGCCAGGCCGCCGCTTCCCAAACGGAATATTGCAACTTGCGACGATCGCCCGGCGGGAGCTTCTCTTCCGACAAGGCGACCAGTTCCTTGCGAAGGCTGGCCCACTCGGCACGCGGCACCACCTCCCCCGCGAAAAGCCTCTGGTGAAGTTTCGACAATCGGCCTTGGATATCCGATGGATCAATGTCGTCCCGGGGTGAGGCCATCATCATCAGCAGGTAGCCATGTAACGCGGGGTTCAGGTCCGCTCCTGGCCTGATGGCCACCACCAAGTCCCGCCAGGCCGCGATGGCGACCTCATCGCCCGCATAGACCGGCATGCTGTCCAACAACATGACCAAGGACAGAGGCAAGCCGTAGAACTCCGAGAACGCCTCACAGTCGGTGGACATCAGGCTGGTGAGCGGTTTGGCATTCCGTTGGCCCTGGATATGCCCGTGGCCGATCAGCCCGTCGATGCTATCGAGCAGCCTCTGCTTCAATTCCGGACGGCCGTGAAACGCGGACATGCTGACCGTCATAATTTCTGCTCGATGATGGCCGTGAGCTGCGTGCGCGAGAGGGTGCCGACCCGGCGATGGATCTCCTCGCCGCCCTTGAACAGGATCAGCACGGGCACGGCCTGCACCCCGAAGCGGGCGGCCACGTCCGGCTCCGCCTCGATGTCCACTTTATAGACATTCATCTCGCCATCAAAATCGGTGGCGACCTCATCAAGTATCGGTGCCAGCGCACGGCAAGGGCCACACCAAGGTGCCCAGAAGTCCACCAGTGCCGGCTTCTCGGCACCAATGACCTTTGAATCAAATTCGGCTGTATTCACGCTGGTCGCTTTTTTCATTCCAATTCCTCCACGTCACACACTGCCACTTACAACCATTTCGTCGATCCGCAGGGTCGGCTGTCCCACGCTGACGCTTATCGTCTGGCCCGCTTTGCCGCAGGTCGCGATTCCCTCATCCAGTGCCCAGTCATGGCCGACGGCACGGATGTGGCGCAGCGCCTCATGTCCCACGCCCACCAGCGTCACGCCCTTCACCGGGGCGGTGATCTTGCCGCCCTCGATGAGATAGGCCTCGACGGCGGTGAAGTTGAAACGGCCGCTGGTGATATCCACCTGGCCGCCCCCCATGCGGGGGGCATAGATGCCACGCCCCACCGACGCGACGATGTCGGTCGGATCCTCCTGGCCGGCCAGGAGGAAGGTGTTCGTCATCCGCGGCATGGGAAGATGCGCATAGGACTGGCGCCGCGCATTTCCCGTCGGCCTCATGTTCATGAGGCGGGCGTTCAGGCGGTCCTGCATCAGCCCCGTCAATATCCCGTTCTCGATGAGGGCGTTCCTTTGCCCAGGCGTTCCTTCGTCATCGATGCCGACGCTGCCCAGCTGGCCGGGCAAGGATCCGTCATCCAGCACCGTCACCGTCTCGGGCGCGATCCGTTCCCCCATGCGGCCGGTGAAGGCGGAAAGGCCCTTGCGGTGATGATCGCCCTCAAGGCCGTGGCCGACCGCCTCATGGAACAGGACGCCGGCATAGCCCGGCCCCAGCACCACCGGCATCACCCCCCCTGGTGCCGGCCGGGCGTCCAGGTTGACGGTGGCGACACGCACGGCCTGGGATATGGTGGACGCCACCACCTCATCCTCCAGGCCCTCCAGGCCGTACCGTCCACCAACGCCCGCGCTTCCTTGCGCGCGGGTCCCGGCACGCTCCAGCACGATATGGATGAACAGCCGCGTCATGGGACGCACGTCGGCAACCAACTGCCCATCGGTATTGGCGATCAACACCACCCGATGCGCCGATGACAAGGACGCGTTGACCTGGCGAACGCCGGGATGCGCCGCCCTGGCCAGCATGTCCACCTTCTCCAGCAGTTGGACCCAGGGCAGCAGGTCGGCGGACGCCAAGGGGTCCTTCCGGGGGTACAGCCCGTGGTCCGTCAACTGTGGGACGAGCGACACCGAGGGAGCGGCCGCCACCCCGCCGCCCAACCGGGTCAGAGCCTGCACCGTCCGATGCGCGGATCTTATGGCCTCCGGGCGGAAGTCACCGGTATGCGCGAAGGAAACCTGATCGCCACGCACCGCGCGGGAGCCGAGCCCCTGGCCGATGGAAAAGCTGCCCGCCGAAACCTTGCCGTTGTCCAGCCGCCACTCGCGCGACTTGGTGCTTTCGAAGAACATGTCGGCGAAGTCGGCACCGGCCGCCAACTGTTCCAGCGCGCGCGACAGCTCGACCTCATCCAACTGATTGGGATGGAGGATCAGACGCCGGGCCCAATCCATGTGTGACGGATTGTTCATGCCCGTCCTCCGATATGCATCGCGTCAACCAGAATGGATCCCGTGCGAAAGGCGCCAAATCGCTCGACGTCGTCGCCGACATGGGTGATTCCCCGCAGCATCGTGCGCATATCCCCGCTCAAGGTGATGCCGGCGACCGGGAATTGCTGGACGCCATCCTCGATCCAATATCCCTCGACCGCCCGGCTCCAATGCCCGGTCGCCGGGTCGGTTCGTCCGCCGGTGATCGCGGTGACCAGCAGACCGGTGCCGAGATGCCGCCGCATCGCCAAGCCGTCGCCGCCGGGACGGCGGCTGGAAAGCGTCAGGTTGTACGGTTCGCTGGCGTTGCCTGTCGTCCGCATCCCCAGGCGCCGGGCGTTCAGGCTGTTCAGGAAGTAGCCCTTGACCACACCGGCATCCAGGATCGGACGGCGGCTGCCGGCGACGCCCTCACCGTCGTAGGCGCCGCTGGCCAGTCCCCAGGGCTCGAACGGATCCTCGATCAGGTCGATATGGTCCGCCGCGACCAGGTCCCCCAGCGCACCGGCCAGGAAGCTGGCGCGCCGGTACTGGGCGGCGCCCATGAGGGCGCCGATCACATCCTCGATCAGCACTTGCGCCAGTCGCGGACTGAACAGGACCGGCCCGGTGACGGATGGCACGGTGCGGGCCCCCAACTGCCCGGCGGCCCCCTGCACCGCGCGGTCCACCAGCCAATCCGTCCCGCGAACGTCACTTCGCCTCCGGGCCGCGGAATGCGCATAGTCCCGCGCCATGGCACCGTCCCGCATCGCCGTCACAGAACACCAGCGCGCCTGGCTGGAGCCGAGGCTGGCACGGCAGAAGCCGGACGAGGTGACCATCACCGACAAGGTCTCGGAGCAACTGAGCCCGACTTCCGACGTCCGCAGCTCCGTGCCGGCCGGCTTTTCGACGGCGCCCAGCGCGCGCTGCATGTCCTGCGCCTCCTCGGCCATGGCCGCGGCATCGTCGCTGACCGGCTCATACTGCGGGGGGTGGGGAACGTCATGGGCCAGATCCGCGGCATCCGCCAAGCCGTTGTCGGCGTCCGGCTGCGCCCAGCGCATGATGCTGACCGCCTCCTGCACCAGGCGCTGGATGGCCTCGGGGTCGAGGGTGGTCGTGGACGCGGCACCCACCCTGCCTTCCTGGAAGACCGTCAGGTTAAGGGAGCGATGGCCGCTACGCACGGCCGTCTCCAGCCGCCCATCCCGCAAGCCGATCTGAAGCCCGCCACCGGAAAAGGCGCTGGCACTGGCATCCTTGGCGCCCGCGCGCAGGGCCAATTCCACGGCCTGCTGGCTGGCCGCGCGCAGGTCCGCCTCGCTGTCGCTGATATAGGCGCTTAACATACGGTTTCCTCTTCGGGGTCCAGCGCGGACTGCGTCACCCCCTCCGCCGCCAACCGCAGGCAATGGGTATGGAACGGCTTCAGGCGCTCATCATGGACGACGCTGATCAAGGTGACGGACGGCAGGCGCTCAAGCAGGGTGGCGTAAAAATGCAGCGCGTTCGCCATGTCCAAGGCGCTGGTGGCTTCATCGAGGACCAGGCGATCCGGCCGGTAGAGCAAAATACGGACGAGGGCCAATCGTTGCTGCTCCCCCGGGAAAGCTGGTCGGCCCAGGAATGGGATTCATGCAACCGCTGGGCATGCTTCTGCAGCCCAACGACACTGAGCAGGGAGATGACTAGATCGTCGTCGTATTCATCCGGCGAACCGGGAAAGCAGATGGCGTTCTTCAAGGTCCCGATGGGCAGGTAGAGGCGCTGGGGCACGAACATCGTCAGGCCCTGGGACGGCACCTGGACCACACCAGCCCCATCCGGCCACAAGCCGGCGATGGCCCTCATGGTGGAGCTCTTGCCAATTCCCGACGGCCCCACCACAACCCAGCGCTGACCCGGCAGGACCGTCCAATCGCCGATGGTCAGGGACGCGTTGTGATAGAAATCCAGCCGAAGATCGCGGGCGGAGATGGCGCCGCTATCTTCCTTTATTACCTGAATACCGGTGCCGCCCTTCTGGTCCAGCGCCTGATCGAAAGCCCAGATACGGTTAACGTTGGCGACCTGCTGCGCGATTCCGTTGAAGGACGCGCCGAAGACCCCAAGGGAATTGGTCATGCGAATGAAAGCATCCTTAGCGGCCATCACATCGCCAAATGTCAGCGCGCCAGCGAAATATCTCGGGATGGTCAGAAATAGGGGCAAAACCTGCCCAATATTATTGGACACGTCTTGAGACGCATGGAGACCCATCTGTGCCAGGATCAGCCGGTGATAATTTTTCCTGAGATGGCTGAATGCCTCCCGCAGGGACTGCTGTTCCGTCGGCGCGGCATTCAGGAAGGCGATTTGTTCCGCGTTGCGGCGAACGTAGACCAAGCCGAACCGGAAATCAGCCTCCAGGTGCTGCTGGCGCATGGTACGTGAAATCACGGGCCGGCCGACCCAAATGATGACCGTTGTGGACAGCACTGTATACAGCAGGGAATACCATAGCATATCGCCGGGTATGGAGATGTGATATCCGGCGATCAGAAACCGTATTGGCGCCGCCGTATTCCAAAGTAGGTACCCGAAGCTGATGCCAGATGTTATTGAGGAAAAAATACTTAAAGTAGTCTGCAAAATGGTGGACGAAAAATCCTTAATATCTTCGGCTATTCGTTGATCCGGATTGTCTATCACCGTGGCTTTTTCCATGGAATAGAACCCATTGTTCCTCATCCACCGCGCCACATATTCCATGGTCAGGAAGGTTCGCCATCTGATGGTAAACATGCCGCTTATATAGATATTGAATACGCTGGCCAAACCATGGCAGCCGTTGATCAGAAAGAACTTGATAGTCAGGGGAAAGAACAGATCGACTTGTTTATTTTGGATGATATTGTAGAAAGAGTGCTGCCAATTATTTGACATAACCAATGTATAAACTATGGCGGACTGGAGCGCGAGAAGAACGGCAACACCAAACCAAGCAAACATCCAATCGGACGACAGCCAATACGATGTCAGCAGTTTGAGAAAATGACGTATCCGCACCCCGATGCTGACGGTCGGAAGCCCGGCCAGCGGCCGGGCCCCCTTCACTGTATGGTTCGACATGCTCATTCAGGCGTCGCCCGATCTCGGAGAATTAGAAGAATTTGTAGGACAAGGTGGCGTGCCAGGTGCGCGGTTCCAGAACAGGAATGTAGCTGTCGACAGTCGACACACCGTAGTTGCGGCGGTCGAACAGGTTCTTGACGCCCACATTGAGCTGCCATGATTTATAGGCGCCAATGACATTCATATCGAATTGCTTGGCGTCCGGGACTTTTTCCGTCCCCTTGGTATTCACGTAGGAGCTGGAGTTTCCGTACAGCCCCCCCGACACGGTCAGATTCAAGTCTTCGCCCACCGGGTGGGTATAGGACGTATAGAGGCTGTACTTGACACGTGGCTGGCCCGCCACATAGGCGCCAGCCTTGATGTTCAATTGATCAAACTTGCTGTAGGTGAAGGTGGAAACGACCGTCCAGCCGGGCAGGATCGTGCCGCGCAAATCGAGATCGACGCCTTTGCTTTCCTGGCCCTCGCCGGCGATGTAATAGCCGGGGTGGGCCGGGTCGGAAATCACGACGTTGCTTTGCTGCAGGCGGAAGACTGATGCCACCAATTCCAGCTTCTGATCCATCATGGACAGCTTCACGCCGCCCTCAAGGTTTTTGGAGGAGATGTCGGGCAGCCGGTTCTTTGTATAATCCAGGTTAAAATTCGGAATGAAGCCAAGCGCGTAGTTCGCGAACAACGCCAAATCATCGGTTATATCGTACACCGCACCGAAACTGGGCACCGATGATGAGGCGGAAGATTCGCTGGTCGTCGGCCGTCGCCCATAAGTCTGGCTGGAGCTGTCATACCAATTCTGTCGCACCCCGCCAATGAAGTGCGCCGGCCCCCAGGTCATGATATCCTGGAAGTAAAACGCCTGTTCATTATAGTCCAGTGTGTAGGACAGCTCATCGATTGGCGCAAGCGGTTTGACGACACCGGTCGTCAAGTTGAAGGGGGCCGTACTGGACTTTGACGAATCCAGCGCGTCGTCGTGCGTCTGAACGAAGCTATAACCAATGTTGATGTTGTGATTGATGAAAAACGTGTCGAATTTCAGCCTGGCATAGTCGTCCAGAGACCAGGTCCTGTTGCGCTGCTCATTCTGACCGTTGCTTATCAACAGGGTGGTGGGCGCCAGCGCGGCGTAGGGCGCGTAGAACCCGAAGCTGAGGTCCTGGTTTTGGTATTGCCCGCGGCTGACGACCGTGAGCCAGTCGGTGGCCTTGTGTTCAACCGAATAGGTGACTTCCTTGTCATTCGCGTTGAAGCCGGCGTCGGCGGGGCCGATGGGCTGCGTCCTCACCGGGGCGATCTGCCCCTTATACATGTAGGTATAGGGGTTCACGCCGGTATCTTGCTCGTAGAACTGGGCGCTCAGGATCGCGTCCGTCTTCTCATCCTTGTAGCGCAGGCTGGGAGCGACCAGATAATTCTGGTCCCCGCGGTAATTCTGCATGTTGCGGTCGGCATCGGAGCCGGAGAGGATGAGGCGGCCGCTTATCCTCCCGTCGTCGCTCAACGCGTCGGAGGCATCGATCGTGCCCTTGCGCGTCTGATAGCTGCCATATTCCACGGAGGCGTTCAGCAAAGGATCGGCAGTCGGCTTCTTGGTCACCAGGTTGATGGTGCCGCCCAGGCTGTAGGAGCCGTTCAGCAGGGCGTCCGGCCCCTTCAGAATCTCGACACGCTCCAGCCCCGCCACCGGTTGCGACGCCCCCGCGATGGAACTGTTGCCGACGGAGGAAGAGAGGCCGTTGGTCAAGCCGGTGCTGCCAAAGCCGCGGACGCTGTAGCTGGTGCCGCCCTGGACGGTGGCGAAGTTCGGGATGACGCCGCCGGCGTCCCGAAGCGCGTCCGTCACGCTCTGCGCCTGCTGATCTTCCATCAGCTTGCTGGAAATGACCGTCGTGTTGCGGGCCTGCTCACGCAAGGACGCGCCGCTGCGGCTGGAGGTGGAGGCGTCGCGAACCAGCAGGCTGGTTTCGGCCTCATCGCGGTGCGCCATGACGACGACGAAGCTGATGATGGTGGGGACGCCGTTGCCATCGATCAGGACCAGGCGCGTGCCCGCGATGGCCTTTTCAATGGCATCGTTTTCGTCCTTGGCGCCGGTGACGGCCACGGACTTCAAGCCCTTGACGGCATCGGGATCATAGTCGATGCGATGGCCGGACTGCCGTTCAATCTCCTTCAGCGCCTGTTCCATCGGCATCGACGGCACACTGATGCTCACATTCTGCGCCACGGCGGGCAGCGCCACCGCAAAGGCCGTCACGGCCGAAACACCGGCCAACAGGTCCCATCTCTTCATTCCCCTGCTCCTGTTCTGTCAGCCGTCATCGTTGCCGGAGTTTTCAAATGATTCCGGACTACAATGTTATGTAGGCTGAATATTATTATTCCGCTGTCACCAAACCGTTAAGGAATGGCGCGCAGCTGCCCGAATTTTATTTTTTAGTAGCTAGCCGTTCACCCCTATCACGGAGGTGATTGGCGGCTTCTTCGTGAGAAGCTGATAGTTAGATTGGGAGAATGGCGCCGATCTGGCAAATCAGTTCTGCCAATGCCCACATCACCTTAATTTATGAAGGGGGAAGCGCGACGCCTCATCATGCAGGATGGACACCAGCCAGCGCATGAGTGGTTCCTGGTCGCGATGCGTATGCCACTGCGCCATGATGGACGTGTATTCGCTTGGGAATGGCGTTTGGATACACTTCACCGGCAATATATTGGCAAAGAACTGCGCAAACCGTGAAACGGTCGTGACGATCAAATCCGTACCAATCACAATATTTGGCAGCATCGCATAGCGCGCAGTCCGGACCGCCACATGACGGCGATCCAGAATATCCAGCGTTTCAGCGTTTACATTTACCAATATTTCCATCGACTGGAACATCGCCGCATGACGACCCGCCAAATAGGTCTCCAATTCCATTTCATACTCAACAGCCGGATGATCCTTCCAAACCATGCATGAGAGCTGTTCGTAGAAGAGATGAATCTTCGATAGGCTGTTTGATTGAAAATTTTCCGAGACGATCACCAAGTCGATATCTTTTTCCAGCAACACTTCCGCATTCGCATATTGAAAGGGGGCGATGTGGATGTCCACGCCGGGTGCCTCCTTCTGAAGGCGCCGAATGACGAGGGGCAGGAAGGTGATCTCCACCATATCCGGCGCCGCTATGCGAATGGTCCTCCGATCCGTTGCCGGATCGAAGCTCAAGGTCGTGCCGAAAACGTCTGCCGCTTCCCGCAACAAATGGCGCACGCGGGGACGCAACGCTTCGGCCAACGCCGTCATTTGCCTCTGGCCGTTACTGTATACGACCAACTCATCGCTAAAGTGGTCCCGCAACTTCTTGAGAGCGAGACTTATCGCAGGCTGACTAATATGCATGCGGGCTGCGGCCTCTGTTATGGAGGTCGTGTTCAAGATGGCATCCAAGGCGTAAAATTGGTTTAAATTACTTCTCTTTATAAAATCAACTTCTGCATTAACCATAATCGACCTCACATAATCTCAGCATGCCAGCTTCCTCCTTTACCGTAAAAGCCGACAAGAGGAAAAATGTCGCGACAATCATCCCGGATATATTAATGCCTGCAATTCAGGCATCGTCATTGGACCTTCTCACGCCCGGTACATCATCTTGACCGCAAAGCCCTGACCTCAAGGGCGCTGGCGCATAGTCTCGGAAAGCGCGGCTGTGGCGCATCTTCGTAGTGAGCTTTCGCCGAAGCGGAAACCGTTCTCCAGCCTGTAATCCAGGGTCAGGTTCCATTCATTGTAGCCGTTGGACTGGATGCTGTTGTCCTCGGCCAGCGGATGGGCGCCCAGGTAGCGGAACTCCAGCCCGCCCGACAGGCGGCCCTCCGCCCAGGTGCCGGGGTGAGTAACGTGGCGCGACAGCGAACACACATCTCCGAACACGTTGTTACATCAATGAAAATATCGTTTCATTATAATATGTTGCCAGTCTTTACCGAGCCAGCCGGACGGACGGACGGCTTATGGAAGGCCGCGACTTTGTCGATCGCTCTTCCGGGCATGTTGTCAGCTGCCTGCATACCACCAACCTGCACAGCCGTGGCCACGTCCGAATTGCCGATCGTGCCGATGCTGCCCAAATTCATGATGGCGGAGGGGCGGTGATCAAACCACCGTTTGTCAGGCGCTCTGGTCGAGGCTGGGTGGAATCAGCAAGCAAGGTGACTGTGCCGGGCAGCCCGCGAGCCTGCGGCCGTCGACAGGTCCGAACCCGGTTGGAACGTCGGCGCGGCCCCAGGCATGAAGCGTGCGGTGCCGCATTTTATGCCGCCGGGCACAAGCTGAATCCAGAGACCGTGTCGTCCCCATCATGTATAGTCCCCGCATGAACCTCCGTTCGCTCGGCCAATTCTTTGTCCTGCTCTGCATTGTCGGCTGCGTCCTTGGATGGGCCGGCCGCGCCGCGGCCCATGAGGCGGGGCAGGTTGTCGCCGCCACGGCCTACCATACCGCCACGCCCATGACGCCAACGGTCCTGACGGCGGATACGACCGATCACGATTGCCGGGACGGATGCTGCTGCCACGGCGCGGCAGCCTGCTGCGCCGCGACCTGCCAAGGTTTGATTCTCGCTTCGCCGCCCCATCCGGGCTGGCCCGGCAGGAAGGGGCTTGGCGTCATGACGGGCATGGCTATGGGCCTCGGCATAGTCCCGCCTCCTCCGCTCGAACCTCCCAGGAGTGGCGCCTGACTGTGAAGTCCGCGCCTTTATGACGCCGCCCGTCCGGGCGGCCGTCGCCTTATCCCTGGGAGACACCAGATGTCCGCGAAGACCGTCGCGCTCGCCACCTTGGCGGCGCTCACCCTGCCCCATGCCAGCACCCTGGCCGCCCCTTCAATCC
Organism: Nitrospirillum guanabarense; assembly: GCF_034653355.1. Lineage (NCBI taxonomy): Bacteria > Pseudomonadati > Pseudomonadota > Alphaproteobacteria > Rhodospirillales > Azospirillaceae > Nitrospirillum > Nitrospirillum guanabarense. Next base: position 1,142,409 of record NZ_JAYEER010000001.1, on the reverse strand, counting down.
ACCCCTCAGCCCCCAGCCGCCCGGAGAGCGCCCATATCCTTCCGGTCCATGACCGTCACGGACAGCAGGCGCCGGACGAGGCGGCCAAGCCGTCGGGAACCGGCACCGTCAACGCGGTGGACCCGGCGCGCCATACCCTGAACCTGACCCACGGCCCGGTCGCCGCCCTGAATTGGCCGGGCATGACCATGGACTTCCCCGTGGCGCCGGGGATCGATCTCAGCGGCGTGGCGCCGGGCAGCCAGGTCATGTTCACCCTGGGCAAGTCCCCCGCCGGCACCTACTGGGTCGACCATGTCATGCCCGCCGGCGCCGCCATGCCCGCCGGCCACGATCATCATGGGGGCTGATCCATGCCGGAGATTCTGCCGAACTGGCATCCCGCGGTGGTCCACTTCGCCGTGGCCCTGCCGCTTCTGGCCTTCCTGCTGTTCGGGGCCGCGCTGGCCGGCCGCCGGCTGGCGGCGGCCCCGGCGCTGACCCTCGCCGCCCGCTGGTCCCTGTACCTGGGAACGGCGGCGGCGCTGGCCGCCATCCTGACGGGCCAGCAAGCCATGAACACGTCGTCCATGGACCTGGCCGGCCATGAGAACGTGCATGTCCATCTGTCCTGGGCCTATCGCACGGCGGGAGCCCTGGCCATAGCGTCCCTGGGCGCCTGGCTGGACCGGCGGCGACCAGCCGGCGCCCATCCCCTGCTGATGCTGTGCCTGGCGGCCGGCATCGGCCTGGTGGCGGTGACGGGCTGGTTCGGGGCGGAAAACGTCTATCGCCACGGCATAGGCGTGCGGCGCCTGCCCGACCCATCGGCGCTGGACGATCACCAGGGTCACGCCCACAGCCACCACGAAGCGCGGCCGGCCACCGGAACCGGTCCGGCCGCCGGCAACGCCGGCGACGGGCTGGATCCGGTGGGGGTGGTGGACGCTTTCCATGCGGCGCTGGCGGCCGGTGACGGGGACCGTGCCGCCGCCCTGCTGGCCCCCGAAGCGCGCTTGTACGGCGACGATTTCCAGGACGCCTCGCGCCAGGACTATGTGGGTCGGTATTTGGCGGCTGATGTCGCCCGGGCGCGGTCCACCCCCCGCATGCTGATTTCGCGCGCGGGCGGGACGGCCGGTCCCGTCGCCTGGATCGCGAGCCTGGAACGGTCGGGGGACGGCGTGCGATCAGAAACGATGGTGCTGAAACCCACGGATGCCGGCTGGCGGATCGTCCATATCCACTGGTCGGATCATTCCATCGCCCCCTGATCCATGCGGATACCGGCGGACGCCACCATGGCATCCGCCGGTATCCGCCAACCTCCCCCCTCGCGATCGCCAAAGCGCGATCAATAGCCTGCCGGCGGCGGCTATCCCGTGCACCAGGTCCCTAAGGCCGCAGATGGAACTCGCGGCGGGCATTGGACCAGTAGATCTTGTCGATCACCGCCTTCGGCAGGCCCAGGCCCTTGACCTCAGCGTTCAGCGCATCGATCCGCTGGCTTGCGGTGGTGGCCAGGTAGCGCCAGTCCGAGCGCCAGGAATGATCGGCCTCCGCCGCGATCCCGCCCTCTTCACGGGGCGGGTTCTGGGCGCGCTCCCGCGGTGAGGGCGGGTTGTCGGTCAGGTCGGTGCCGTACAGCAGCCGGTCCTGATAGCGGATGAAGAAGGCCCGCACGTTGTCGTGGTCGCGCACCGACTGGTACTGCACATTGGTCAGGCGGGCGGCCAGATCGACCACGGCGTTGGGATGGGCGTCGAGGAACCGGCCCAGCAGATCGACGTCCCATTCCAGGCTGCCCATATGCGCCCCGTCCACGGCCAGATCGGGATGACGTTCGATCATCCGGTCGCGCGCGGCCAGGATGGTCTCGAGGCTGGGCTGCTCAGGGTGCAGATACATGTGGTATTCGGGATGCTCGCGGAAATAGCTGCGGTCGTTCTCCGTCGTCATCTGGTCCAGCGGCAGCCAGCAATTCTTCGGCTCGCCCTGATGCGCGATCAGCGGAATGCGCTTTTGCGCCAGATGGGTCATCACCGGGTCCAGGCCGGGATCATCAAGCATGATCAACTGGCCCTTGGCGTTCCTTTCCACCATGCCGATGTTCTTCCACACCTTGACCGCCAGCGCGCCCTGGGCGAATTCCGCATCCAGACGGCGGATGGTGTCGGCGGCCCAGTTCTTCCGGCCATAACCCTTCATGGAGAAGGTGGTGGCGAAGTGAAAGCGCTCAGGCTCTTCGGCCTTCAGCGCGTGCGCCACCTGGGCCTGATCGGCCAGCGACGGGAAATCGGGATAATCGACATTGATGGACAGCAGCTCGAACCCGTCCTTGCGGGCGATGTCGAGGAACTCAGGCCCCCGCCGGTTGGCGTGGACATGGGCGTCGAATTTGGGCACCGAGGCGAAATCCGCCTCGGTGTAGAGCGCTTCGTCGGCGTTCGCCGCGAGCGCGAGCAGCGCCACGGCGAATGCCAGTGCAAGCTTGGACATGGGTTCGCCCTCAGAATTGATAGGCCGCGCCGGCCACGAAGGTGCGGCCATAGGCGGAATATCCGGCCCCCACGCCGCTGGTGCTCTGCCCCACCGACTGGCCGGGCGCCCAAGGCAGCAGCGGGTTGCCGTTGAGGTAGGTCCGCGCCACCGAATTGGTCAGGTTCTTGGCCTCGACATAGACGTCGAAGCCATGCAGGAACTTGTAGTGCACGCTGGCCGTGACCCAGTCGAAAGAGTTGGCCTTGGCCGGCCAGCCGGGCACCTCGGTGCACATCGAGCAGGCGTAGGTGTAGCCCGACGCGTGGTCCCAGGTAATGTCGCCGGACAGCCCGTCCTTGTCGTAGATCAGGCTCAGCGACGAGGTGATCGGTGGCACCGGGTCGATGGCGCCCAGCGATTTGCCATTCTGGTCGTAGCCCTGGCTGCTGGTGGCGGTGAACTGGGCATGGATGCCCACGCCCAGATCGGTCATGTGCTGCCAGGTCAGTTCGATGCCGGCGAAGGTGCTCTTGGCGCCGTTGGACGGGGCCGTCACCGTCCACAGGAAGGGTGTGCCAGGCACGGTGCCAGGCGGGCCGCCGACGTACTGCATGGTGCCGAGATCCACATTCGTCGTCACCCCCTCATAGATGTCGTCGCGGATCCGCTTGCCGAACAGGGCGACGGTGAAGGCGGCGTGCGGCATGTAGTACCACTCGGCCGACAGGTCCGCCTGCCAGGCCTTGATGGGGCGCAGGCCGGCGGTGCCGCCGTAGAACAGCTGGGGCTCGCCGTTGATGGCGTTGTTGGACGAGGTCGGCGCCAGCTGGTTAAGGTTCGGGCGCGATAGGGTCTGGGCCACCGCCGCGCGCAGCTGCAGTTCCTCCGGCATGGCCCAATAGGCGAAATTGGCGGACGGCAGCGGAATGATGTAGGAGCCATGCGAGTTTGAGGCCTGGCCGGTCGCGTATTGCACGTTCCAGGTCTGGGTGGCACCGACGGCGGTCGGGGTCCACAGCGACACCGGCACGGCCGCGGCGGTGCTGGCGTCGGTTTCGGTGCGCACCACGCGCACACCGATGTTGCCCGACCACCGCGCGCCCGACATCTCCGCCTCGACATAGAAGCTGTCGGTGCGTTCCTTGACGCTGTAGGAGTTGTAGGGGTTTTCCTGCGGCAGGGTCTGCGAGAAGTCAAACGGCGTATAGGGTGCTGCGCAGACGGTCGGGTAATTCTGGCAATAGAAGGGGTTGGGCTTGCCGTTCAGGCTCCTGAGGAAGTTCAGCAGCGCCGCCGAATTGAGGCGCGGCAGCGTGGTCGGGAAGGATCCGCCGGCGCCCTGCATGAAATTAGGCGGGCTGACCATGGTGACCACGTCATAACCCTGCGAGGCGAAGGAATAGGGGTTGCATTGGATGGGGCAGCCGGCGGTGTTGTACAGCGTGCCATACTGGCCCGAGCCGTTGTCCCAGTCGTTGCTGATGTCCTGGCGGCTTTTCTCGCGCCGCGTTTCCCCTCCGCCGAAGGTGAGGCGGTCGATGAAGAAGGCGTTGACGTCATAGGTGCCGTCGAGATTGATGCCGCGCACCTGGTCCTTCACGGTGTAGCCGTTGAGACCGACATAGTGAGTCGACCAGTATTTGTTGTCGTTGAGGAAGCCGGAATTCATCAGCGCCGTGTAGGAGCAATAGCCGGCATTGGTCGAACTGGCCGTTCCCGAGGGGCAGGCGCCGAGGCCGAGTTGGCTGGGCGGGATGGCGACGTTGAGGCTGGGCAGCCCCCGCACGGTATCGGACATGTTCAGGATGTCCTCGGCATAGGGCGTGGCGGACACCAGGCCGGCGGTCATGAAGGTGTCCTTGCCGCCCTCGGGCCGGTCGGCGGCGGAGCGGTAGGCGTCCACCGCCAGGGACAGCCGTGACGTGGCCTGCCACTTGGCATTGATGCCCACCAGGCTGGTGTCGACCTTGCGGGCCACGGTGTTGTTGACCATTTCCGGCTGGAAGTCGTTGACCGACACGCCGCTGATGATGCCGTTCTGGTAGGTGGCGTTGTTCCAGGTCGGATTGCCGTTCTGGTCGCTGCCATAGGGGAAGTAATAGCTTTCATTATAGCCGACCTGGGGGTCCTGCAGCCGGGTCCACAGGCCATCCACGGCGATCTTCAGCGTGTCGGTCGGGCGCCATTCGATGCTGCCCGAGACCGCGTCGCGCTTCTTCTCGTCATAGATCGAGCCGAAGGTGATGCAGCAGGGCGTCGCCGCCAGGGCGTGCGGGTTGCCGCTGCCATCGAACGGATAGGTGTTGGGGCCGTAGATGTTCTGCTGGTAGGCGTTCAGCGAGTCCGTACGGATATTGTTGTCCGAATGCACGGCGCCGATCAGGATTCCCCAGGTGCCGGTTGAATTGGTATCGGACAGGAAGGCCGTATATTTCTGGCCGTGCAGGGTCGACATGTCGTTGTAGTCGCCCTCGGCATGGACGCCGCCATGCAGGCCGGGATTGTCGAAGGGGCTGGCGGTGCGCAAATTCACCGTGCCGCCGATGCTGCCCTCCAGCGCCGACGCCTGGGGTGATTTCAGCACGTCGGCGGCGGTGATCACCTCGGACGGCAGCACGTCGAAGGCCAGGTCGCGGCCGTCATCGTCGGTGGCCAGGACACGGTTGTTCCAGGTGACGATATTGTACTGCGCGCCCAGGCCCCGGACGCTGACCTTCTGCCCCTCGCCGCCGGTGGTGCGCGAAATGGTGATGCCGGGCAGATGCGCCAGTGAGTCGGCGACGTCCGCGTCCGGAAAGCGCCCCAGCTCGGTGGAGTTGATGGAATCAAGGACGACCGATGCGTTCCTTTTCACCTCCAGCGACTTTTCCAGGTCGGCGCGGATGCCGGTGACCACGATCTCCTCCAAGTCGCCCGTGGCGGATGGGACATTGGTGGATTGGGCCCAGGCCCCGCCCCCACATCCCATCGCCAAGATCATCGGCAGGATCCAGGCGCTTTGCGGCGTTCTTTAAGTCGTCTTCAGACCTCTCCTCATTCCTTCCACCTCCTGTTCGGTCGCGGCATTCGAGGCCGCTTTCATTTTGATGCGAGCGTCGTCACCTGCTCGCGGCTGAAACGGATCCCGGCGGCGCGGGCGGCATAAAGGGCTGCGCCGACCACGGGGGTCAGCAGTGGCGGCCGCAGGCGATAGCGATGGCCGCCGGCCTCAAGCGCCGCAGCGAAGGGGTCGAGCACCAGGGCGCCGGCACGGAACACCCCACCGACGTACGACAGGGCCAGTTCCTCGCCGTCCGGCACGCCCAGACCCGCGCGGACGGCGGCGGCCAGGCGGGCCAGCTCGCCCCCGGCCCGGACGAAGATCGCCGTGGCCGCCGCGTCGCCGGCCTGTGCGGCGGCGGCCACGGTCTGCGATACCTGGGCGACGGCGCTGCGCGCGGCACCGCCCGGCCTGTTGACCAGGCCGCACAGGTCGATGTCGCGGGCCAGCTGGAAGCGGTCGCGGGCCAGATCGAGCAGCGGACCGGGCGGCGTGCGCCCGTCACTCATCTTCGAGAACAGGGCCAAGCCCTCGCGGCCGATCCAATGAGCCGAGCCTTCGTCGCCGAAGACCTCGCCCCAGCCGCCGGCGCGGGCGCCACGGCCCTGGTATTCACCGTAGGCGATCGAGCCGGTGCCGGCGGTGATGACGATGCCGTCCTCGCATGCCAGAGCGCCCGCCCAGCCCCCGATCATGTCGTTGCCGCAGCTGTACCGGCCGCCGGCAACGGCGGCACCGGCCGCATCCGCCAAGATGGGGTCGGTGGCCGGATCCTCACCCAAGGTGGGCAAGCCGAAGAAGGCATGGCGGATGGCGGCGGTCGGCAGGCCGACCTGGGCCAGCACCGCGCGCACGCCATCGTTCAACACCGCGCGCACCCCCTCGACCCCGACCTCGGGATGGTAGGAGGAGCCGCCCTCATGACGGGCCAGCACTGCGCCCTCGGGGCTGAGCAGCAAGAAGGCGGTCTTTGTGCCGCCGCCATCGACGCCGAGGAACATCAGGCCCTCCCCGGCTCGGGATAGATGGTCACGCCCTGCACCACCCGGTTGACCGCGCCGGTGCGGCTGGGGTTGTCGGGCGTGCGGCCCAGGGCCAGCGAACGGCCGAGGGCGAAGGCCTGGGCCCAGGCCAGATAAGGGAAGCTCAGCTCGGCGTCGGATGCGGCTTCCAGCCCGGGCAGCAGGTCGGCGCTCAGGCCGTCCAGGCCGTCCCCCTGCCCCGCCAGCACCAGCAGCCTGCCGGCGATGCCGTCGCCGGCGATCTCGCGCACCACGTCCAATTCGTAGCGGCGCGCCTGCGGGTCGTTGGACAGGAACAGCACCACCAGAGTCTGGCCGTCGACGAAGGTTTTCGGGCCATGGCGGAAGCCCAGCGGCGTCTGGGCCATGGCGACGATCTCGCCATCGGTCAGTTCCAGCAGTTTCAGCGCCGCCTCGTCCGCGATGCCCGCCAAGCCACGGCTGCCGAGGTAGACCACCCGCTTGAATCCGCCGTTGGCGGCAGCCACCAGCGAACCGCCGTGATCGGCGCAAACCTGATCCGCGGCCGCGCCTATGCGGGCGACGTCGACAGGCTGCGCGGGCAGCAGGATGCGCCGGGCCGCCAGCGCCATGGAGGTGAAGCTGGATGTCATGGCGAAGCCGCGATCATGGGTCGCCTCGGGCAGCAGCGCGACCAGGCTGCCCGGCCTGCCGTGATGGCGCCGATACAGGGCGCCGTCGCCATTGCAGGTGATGATCAGATGGCGGCACTCGGCCAGGTAGGTCTCGGCGATCTCCGTAGCGGCGACGCTCTCAGGGCTGTTGCCCGAGCGGGCGAAGGACACCAGCAAGGTCGGCACGTCGCGCTGCAAGAGCTGGGCGCCACCCACCACCATATCGGTGGTGGCGATCGCCTCAACCCGGCGGTCGAGGCCGGCCAGCAAGTCCGGCACCAGCGAGCGGCCGATATAGTCGGAGCTGCCGGCGCCGGTCAGAACCACCCGCAGGTCAGTGCGCGCCATCAAGGGCGCCAGGAACGCCTCGGCGCGCGGGCGCAGCGCCTGCACGAGCTGCTCGGTGGCGGCCCACATGGCGGGTTGCTGACGTATCTCTCGCGCCGTCCACCCGCCGCCACGCGCCTCCAGCTCGTCGGCGGCCAATCCGGTGAAAGTCATTAATGGGTGCTCCGTTGATCGCAGGCGCGGGAGTACGGGGTCAGCGTCTCCCGGATGTGGTGGATGACGAGGTCCTCGCCCTTCAAGGCCAGCGCGCCGGCGCGGATCGCCTCGTAGGCGGCGGGCATGTACTGGCTGACCAAGGCCAAGGGGGGCGGGTCGGCGTCGAACGCGGCGCACAGGCGGCGAACCGCGCGGGCGACCCGTCCGGTCGGCCAGTAGTAGCGGATGCGGTCGGACAGGCTGTATTGCAGCTGCAGGTCCAGCTCAGCGCCCCGCCCCCCGTAATAGGGCTTCCAATAAGTCGGGTCGTCACGCATGGCCGCCAGCACGGTGTCGCGCAGGCTGGCGGACCGATCGTCGCCCTGCCATTCCTGGCCGATGCGGTCCAGGGCCCACAGCGCCTCCCTAAGGGCGAAGGTGACGCCGGGACCGACCTTGAGGATGGCGAAATGGTCGCGCACCAGGGCGGCCAGGGCGGCGGCGCTTTGGTAATCGGTGGAATGGGCCTCGAACACCAGATGCGGCTGGCCTTCGATCGAGGCGCTCAGCTTCCGGGCCTTGGCCGGCACGTAATCGACCACATGGTGGTTGTCGAACTCGACGCCCGGCTGGACCACCAGGCCGACCACCCTTTCCCACGCCGCCTCCAGCCCGTGCCGGACGAACGCCTGGCGATGCGCCTCGATGGTGGCGCGGGCGGCATCGGGATCAGTCACCGCCAGTTCATCCAGCGCCTCCTGCGCGCCGCCGGGGATCGGCACTTCCGAGCCGATGACATAAACCGGCGGTTCGCCGCCGGCGTCTTTCCAGGCCGCCTCGGTGCGTTCGCACAAGGTGGCGGTGCGCTCGGCGATCACCGCGTCCGAAAGGCCACGCGGATCGCCGCCGCAGGACATCGAGCAATCAAGATGGATCTTGCGAAAACCGGCCGTCACATAATCCGCCACCATCACGGCGGCGCGCTTCATCGCTTCGTCCGCGTCCATCGCCCGCCAGGCGTTGGGCCCGAGATGGTCGCCACCCAGCAGCACGCGGTCACGCGGCAGGCCGGCCTCGTCCGCCAGGCCCATGACCAGGTCGCGGAACCCGTCGGGGCGAAAGCCGGTATACCCCCCTTCCTGGTTCACCTGGTTGGAGGTCGCCTCGATCAACGCCTGGCCGCCCGCCTCGCGGGCGTGGCGCAGCGCCGCCTTGATCGCCAGCGGATGGGCGCAGCAGACGGAATAGATGCCGACCGGTTCGCCGGCGCGGTGCCGTTCGATCAGATCGAGTATCGCTTTCATGCCTGGTCCTCGGGTTCAATGGTCAGAAGGGCCGCCGCGGCGAAGGCCAGTCCGATGCCGGCCAGCTTGGGCAGGGCGGGCACCAGCCCCAGCGCCGCCAGCGAAATCAGCGCGGTGATCAGCGGGGCGCCGGCATTGGCCAGCGGCGAGACGACGATCGCCCGGCCGTGGCGGAAGGCGTAGACCAGGGTCAGCGCCCCGATCGAATTCAGGATTTGGGTGGCGGCGGCCAAACCCGGGCCCGACCAGCCGTAATTGATCGGCTGCGAGAAGTCGGTCATGGCCAGCGCGACAGGGGCCAGCAGCAGCCCGGTCAACGCCATGTAGGCGAAGATGGCCTCGGCGCTCATCACCGGCGCCGCGTATTTCATGAAGAAGCCCTGCACGCCCCAGGCGACCAGCACCAGCAGCGCCAGCACGAACCAGGCCAGGCCCTGCCCGGTCCCGGCGCCGCCCGGCGAGAAATCGAACAGTGGCAGCGCCACCAGGGCGCACAAGATGCCCAGGCCGCCGATCCAGGTCACCCGCTCCCGCAGGATGGCGGCCGACAGGACGATGGTGACCAGCGGCGACAGGGCGATGACCGGGAAGATCAGATAGGTCGGGCCGATCCGCACCGCGTGGAACAGGACCATCTGGCCGCCGGCGCCCAGCAACCCGACCGCCGCGCCATAGATCAGGGAGCGGCGATCCCATGGCCAGTTCCAGTCGACCCGCCACAGGGCGTACAGCGCCGGCGGGATCATGGTGAACGCCCACACGACATAGATCAGCGTTTCGGGAAAACCGTTTTCCGCCGGGGCACCGGCGAAGGCGCCCCACACCCCCCACAAACCGGTGGTCAGCAGCGCGAAGAGCAGCCAGGGACGGCGATAGGCGGGGATGGCCATACTGGACACGCGGCACTCCCATGAGGTTTGTTTTGCTAAGTTTCGTTTTCTTGTCACTTCGCGACCTTATCGAAAGAAGATGGAAAACGCAACACGCTGAATCGTGCGCTTGGACGCGAAACCCTGGCGGGCAGTTTTTCCAATTGACGCGCCTGGGCAAGTGCCGCACTCGTAGGCACCCAAGGTCAGGAAAACGAAAGATGAGCATCAAGCGCGATACCAGCGAGCGGCGCAGCCAGATCAGCGCCATGGTGCGCCAGCACGGCAGCGTCCAGGTGGCGGACCTGGCCAAAAGGTTCCGCGTTTCGATGCAGACCATCCGCAAGGATTTGCACTTCCTGACGGAGCATGGCGTCATGGCGCGCTCTTATGGCGGCGCCATCGCCTCCGACGTGGTCGCCTCGGCGACGACAGCCGCCATCGAATCCCCAGTCGCGGCCAAGCTGGAGTTGCAGCACGCGGAGAAGGAGCGCATCGGCCGCTTCGCCGCCAGCCTGATCAATCCTGGTGAGTCCATCGTGCTGGATTCCGGCACCACCACCCTGCAAATCGCCCGCTTCCTGCCGGATATCGAAGACCTGACCGTCGTCACCAACGACCTCAACATCGTGACCGAGCTGGCCGGCAAGAGCCATATCCGCGTGGTGCTGATCGGCGGGGAGCTGCGCCGCAAGAACATGGCGTTCTACAGCGCCCAGACGGTGGCGGCGCTGAGCGAGCTGGCGGTCGACAAGCTGTTCCTTGGCGTCGATGGCATCGACATCGACCGGGGCGTCACCACCCATCACGAGGCCGAGGCCATCCTCAACCGCAAGATGGCCGACGTGGCGCGTCAGACCATCGCCGTCACCGACAGTTCGAAATTCGGCCGGGTCTGCCTGCATCGCATCATCGGCGTGGGCGAGATCGACATGCTGATCACCGACGAGGCGGCACCCGATGCCATCGCCACCGCCTGCCGGTCGCTGGGCGTGGATTTGCGGCGGGTATAGCGACGCAAGTTTCGTTTTATTGCGATACCCCTATTGAATTTCGATTTCGTTCGCCATAGCCTTGGCAAACGAACGACATCGACAATCGTCTGGACTCGCCATGAAGCAGCCCTCCTCGCGCCGCGCCTTTCTCAAGATGACGACGAGCCTGGCGCTGGCCGCGCCCATGGCCACGCCGATGCGTGCGCTGGCGGCGCCGGGGAGGGTGGTGGTGTTCGCGGACGATCGGCTGCGCATTGAATTCGACAACCAGATGCGATCGCGCGTCGCCCTGGTGACGGGTGGCAAGCCGCTGTGGCTGACCGGTGTCGACGCCGGCGAGACCCTGTCCCTGGTCGGCGGCCATGACGCCGTGTTGTTCGCGCTGCGCGACACAACCTCGCAGGCCATCAACGACCGCCATGGCCCCGGCCGGCAGGTCCGCCTGGCCGGTCTGTCTGGGCAGGGCATCGAAAAGACCCTGACCCTGCGCCAGTACGCGCGCTACCCCGGTGTGGCGTTCATGCAGGTCTCTTACCGCAACACCACCGCGAAGGCCGTGGCGGCGACCGGCTGGCGCAACGGGGCGCATCGCCTGCTGCCACCGGGGCTGCAACCGGGCGGTTCGGTCCCCGCCTTCTGGTCCTATTCCGGCGGCACCTATGCCGACCGTCGCGACTGGCTGCAGCCGGTGAAGGCCGGTTTCGCCCAGGACAACTACCTGGGCATGTCCTCCTCGGATTACGGCGGGGGCCCGCCAATCGTGGACCTGTGGCGGCGCGAGGGCGGCCTGGCCGTGGGCCATCTGGCGCCCGTGCCGGAACTGGTGTCGCTGCCGGTCAGCGAGGACAAGGGCGGCGCGCGCCTGGCCCTGACCGCCGTGCGCGATGTCGTGCTGGCGCCCGGCGGGACGTTCGACACGCTGGAAACCCTTGTGGCCGTGCATGCGGGCGATTACTTCGCGGCGCTCGATGCCTACCGCCGCATCGCTGCCGACCGCGGCGTGCGGCCACCGCAACCCTCCGCCGCCTCTTTCGAACCCATCTGGTGTGCCTGGGGCTATGAACGGTCGTGCACGCCGGAGCTGATCGAGGCCACATTACCCAAGGCCAAGGAATTGGGGCTGGACTGGGCGGTGATCGACGACGGCTGGCAGAAGGCGATCGGCGATTGGGTGGTCGACCCCGCCAAATACCCGGGGCGCGAGGCCGATTTCCTGAAACTGGTGGGCGGCATCCGCCAGGGCGGCCTCAAGCCGCGCCTGTGGTATGCGCCGCTGGCGGCGGCGCCCGGCAGCGACCTGCTGCACGACCATACCGACATGCTGCTGCTGTCCAAGGAGGGCGCGCCCCAGCTGGTCACCTGGTGGAACAGCTTCTACCTGTGCCCGGCCTATGAGCCGACCCGCGCCCACACCGTGGCCCTGGTGAGGAAGTTCCTGGGCGACTGGGGATTCAAGGGGCTGAAGATCGACGGGCAGCACCTGAACGGGGTGGCGCCCTGTTACAACCCGGCGCACAACCATGCCCGGCCCGAGGAGTCGGTCGAGGCCTTGCCCGGCTTCTTCCGCGCGATCTACGAAGCGGCGATGGCCATCGACAAGGACAACATCGTCGAACTCTGCCCCTGCGGCACCGCCTACAGCGTTTACGACTTCCCTTACGTCAACCAGGTGCCGGCCTCGGACCCTAAATCCTCGTGGCAGGTGCGGCTGAAGGGCAAGACGCTGAAGGCGCTGATGGGCCCGTCGGCGCCCTTCGCCGGCGACCATGTCGAGTTGTCCGACGGTGGCGACGACTTCGCCTCCACCGTCGGAATCGGCGGGATCGTCTCCACCAAGTTCACCTGGCCGGTCGACCCCAAGCCCAAGGATTCCTTTCTGCTGACACCGGAGCGCGAGGCCCACTGGAAAAAATGGATCGGGCTTTACCGCGACAAGCGCCTGGCCGAGGGCCTCTATCGCGGCGACGTCTACGACATCGGCTTCGACAAGCCGGAAGGGCACCTGGTGGAAAGCGGCGGACGCTATTACTACGCCTTCTACGCGCCGCGCTGGAGCGGCCCCCTGACCCTGCGCGGGCTGCCGGCCGGGGGCCGCTTCCGGGTGCGCGACTATGTCGACGACCGCGATTTCGGCATCATGCCGGCGGCCCATCCGGTACTGACGGTCAGCTTCGAGAAGTCGCTGTTGCTGGAAGTGTCGCCGGCGCGAGCATAGCGCCTGCTTTCAAGGCGCGCCCTGGGCCGGAAGCCCGGGGCGCGCTTTTGAGGCAGGTTTCGGTTCAGGCCGAGGGTACGAGCCCACGCGCGAAGTCGCGGTAGGAATGCAGCGGACGGCCCAGGATGCGGGTCAGCCGCTCGACATCGCCAGCGTCGGGGATCATGCCGTCGCTGACATAACGCTGGGCCATCAGGCGCATCTCATAGGCCATCCACTTCGGCATGAAGCTGGCCATGGTGCGCTCGAAGCCGCTGGGGTCGTCGCCGCCATAGGCGATCGGGCGCCCCAAGATGTCCGACCAGATCGCCGCCACGTCGGCACCCGTCAGCGTATCGGGGCCCACCAGGTTGATGGTTTCGACCGGTACGTCGGCCGGGCCCTGCCGGCGACGGATCAGCTCGATGGCCGCGACCTCGGCGATGTCGCGGGCGTCGACCATGGCGACCCCCTTGCCGCCGATCGGCATGGGATAGACGCCGTGATTGACGATGACGTCCTTGATCATCAGTTCGTTGTCGATGAAGTAGCTGGGCCGCAGGATCGTGGCGCTGAAGCCCATCTGTTCGATCATGCGTTCGGCGCCCAGCTTCACCGCGAAGTGCGGCACGTTCACGAAACGGTCGGCGTGGATCACCGACAGGTAGACCAGCCGCCGCACGCCCGCCTCACGGGCGATGTTCAGGGTGATGATCGCCTGGGTGAATTCATCGCCGGTGACGGCGTTCAGCAGGAACAGCGTGTCCACGCCGGCGAAGGCGGCGCGCAGGGCGTCGATGTCGAGCGGATCGCCCTGCGCCACGTCGACGCCAGCGGGGAAATTGGCCTTGGACGGGTCACGGGTCAGCACCCGGACAGGGGCGCCGCGCTTGACGAGCTGGTCGACGACATGGCGGCCGACGCGGCCGGTGGCACCAGTAACAAGGATGGTCATGGGGATCACTCCAGGTTGGGGTCAGAAGACACCCCCCGTAAATGACTGATCCAAATTCCACCCGCTAGACGCCGATTCTGGACGTGCCGTCTCACCAACGGAACGGTTGGATCGGGCGGCGGCGATATTCCAGGTCCCGGCCCTGAAGAGATCGCTCGTGACGGCCAAGCCCGGCTGCCGGTTTACCGATCACAAAGACATCGCAATAAAGAATAAATTACCAGGCCGAAATCGTATGTTCCGGCAAGAATTCAACTCTCCACCCAATGAATCGACATTTACCGCGACACCAGAAAACAAAACATACGCAGTTTGACGTATTAGGATTTCCGCTTCCCACCCCCATCCTGCCCCCGAAGCCGACGCCGGGGCCCGAGTTCCCGGCACCGATAACGGCAACGGGACCTAAGGACGGGGGAGTACATCATGTCGGGCATCATCAACACGACGCAACGCCGCCTGCGCCTGGCGCTTCTGGCCACCGCCCTCACCCTGCCCGCCCTGGCGACGCAGGCGGGCGAGACCATTTCCGCTGGCGGCGACAAATCCATCACGGTGGGGCTGGGCGTGCGCGCCAGCTTCACCAGCGTGGAGGACGGGGCGCCGGATGGCACCTCGCGCTCCGCCGATTTCAACCTGGACAGCGTGCGCCTCTACATCAGCGGCCAGCTGACGCCCATGATCAAGGCGACCTTCAACACCGAGCGCGACAGCGCCGGCCGGGTGGAGGTGCTGGACGGCTACGCCCAGTTCGAGCCGGCGGATGGCATCAACCTGTGGGTGGGCCGCATGCTGCCGCCCAGCGACCGTGCCAACCTGGACGGCCCCTATTATCTGAACACCTGGGCCTACCCCGGCACCGTGTCGCAGTACCCGGCCAAGTTCGCCGGCCGCGACGACGGCGCCACCGTCTGGGGCAAGCTGCTGGACAAGAAGCTGGTCTACTCGTTGGGCGCGTTCGAGGGGCACAACCGTATCACCGGCGCCAGCAACCAGTCCGACAACCTGCTGTACGCCGGCCGCGTCGCCTATAACTTCCTGGATGCCGAGCCCGACCCCGCCTACTACACCAGCAGCACCTATTACGGTTCCGTCGACGTGCTGACCCTGGCCTTCGCCGCCCAGTACCAGCAGGACGGCGTGGGCACGCTGGCCCGCCGGGGCGACTACACCGCCTGGAACGTGGACGGCCTGTTCGAGAAGAAGCTGGACGGCATCGGCGTGGTGACGCTGGAAGGCGCCTATTACCAGTACGACACCGGCGGCGTGGCCGACGTGCCCAGCAGCTTCGGCGGCGCCGGCCCCACCGACAATGTCGGCGGCCTGACCCAGGGCAAGGCCTATTTGGTGGGCGGCGCCTTTCTGATCCCGGCCAAGGTGGGCTGGGGCCAGTTCCAGCCGACGGTGCGCTACCAGCATTTCGATGCCGACCTGACCGGCATCTCCACCAGCCAGACCGACCTGGGCGTCAACTACATCATCGACGGCCACAACGCCCGCATCAGCGCCGAGTACGTCATCACCAGCACCACCGGCAAATCCGACGGCAATGCCGTGGTGCTGGGCGTGCAGCTGCAGTTCTGAGACATACCCATACGTCAAACGCCCCATGGGGTTCTCCCCGCCCCCGCCCCTATGCTGCCGGCGGCGGCTAGCCACCTTGCCCCCGGCTGGGACCCCTTTCTTGGGGGGACAGGGCTGAGGGGGCTTCCTTACAGCCCTGCGACCGGTAAAGTCGGTCGCGGGGCCGCCTCTTTGGGAAAGAAGCACGGGGAACGATGGGGGATAGCAGGGCCGCCATTAAGGCGGGGGGCATGAGCGCGCGGCAGCGGATCGTCAGGGAACGGCGCCAATACAACCAGCTGGCCGCCAGCCAGACGCTGGAGGACTACGCCCTGCGCTTCACCGCCACGCGGGCGCGGCGCTGGTCGTCGTTCCGCGTGGCCAACACCGCCTTCGGCGCCATCAGCTTCCTGGCGTGCGAGGCCATCGGCGGCAGCGCCACCCTGACCTATGGCTACAGCAACGCCAGCGCCGCCATCCTGGCCGTGGCCATCCTGATGTTCCTGGTGGGGCTGCCCATCACCTATTACGCCGCCCGCCATGGCGTGGACATCGACCTGCTGACCCGCGGGGCGGGCTTCGGCTATCTGGGGTCCACCCTCACCTCCCTCATCTACGCCAGCTTCACCTTCCTGCTGTTCTCCATCGAGGCCAGCATCATGTCGGCAGCCCTGCAGATGGCGCTGGGCATCCCGCTGTGGCTGGCCCACATCGTCAGTTCCCTGGTGGTCATCCCCATCGCCGTCTACGGCATCCGCCTAATCAGCCGCATGCAGCTGCTGACCCAGCCCCTCTGGCTGCTGCTGCAACTCGCCCCCCTGGCCTACCTGGCGCTGAACCACGGCGCGGACCTGGCCGCCTGGCGGGAATTCCCCGGCGCGCTGGGCCATGCCGACGGCCATATCGACCCGCTGCTGTTCAGCATGGCGGCCAGCATGCTGCTGTCCCTGCTGCCGCAGATCGGGGAGCAGGCGGACTACCTGCGCTTCCTGCCCACCCTGCGCAAGACCGGGCGCTGGGCCTGGTGGACGGCGCTGATCACCACGGGGCCGGGCTGGGTCGCCATGGGCGGGCTGAAGCTGCTGGCCGGGTCTTTCCTGGCGGTGGTGGCGTTGCGCCATGGCCTGTCGGCGGAGCAGGCCACCCAGCCGACGGAGGTGTTCTACATCGCCTTCCAGGAGATGCTGTCGTCGCCCGCCACGGCGCTGGTGCTGACCGGCGTGTTCGTCGTCGTCTGCCAGATCAAGATCAACGTCACCAACGCCTATGCCGGGTCCATCGCCTGGTCCAATTTCTTCTCCCGCCTGACGCACAGCCACCCCGGCCGCGTCGTCTGGCTGGTGTTCAACGTCATCCTGGCCTTGATGCTGATGGAGCTGGGCATCTTCCGCGTGATCGGCGGCATCCTGGGCCTGTACGCCAATTTCGCCGCCGGCTGGATCGGGGCGCTGACCGCTGACCTGGTGGTCAACAAGCCGCTGGGCCTGAGCCCGCCGGGCATCGAGTTCAAGCGCGCCCACCTTTACGACATCAACCCGGTGGGCGTGGGCGCCATGGCCCTGTCGGTCGTGGCCTCCACCCTCGCCTCGCTGGGCGCCTTCGGGCCGCTGCTGGGCCCCCTGCCCCAGGCCATGGCCCCCTTCATCGGCCTGGGTGTGGCCTTCGTCACCGCCCCCCTGATCGCCAAGGCCACTCGGGGCCGCTACTACCTGGCACGGCCCGACACCGAGCTGCCGGCGAACGCGGCGGAGGCCCGCTGCGTCATTTGCGAGAACGTGTTCGAGCGGCGGGACATGGCCTATTGCCCCGCCTATGCCGGGGCCATCTGTTCCCTGTGCTGTACGCTGGAAAGCCGCTGCCACGATCTCTGCAAGAAGCAGAGCCGCATCACCGACCAGCTGGCCCGCCTGATGGAAACCCTGCTGCCCGGCCGCATGGCCGGCGGCGTGCGCACCCGCACCGCCCGTTTCCTGGGCGTCATGGCCGTGTTCACCCTGGTCAACGGCGGCCTCTTGTCCTTCATCGGTATGCAGTATGGCGCTGCGGTGCCGGAGGCGCGCGGCGTGGTCGCCACCACCCTGTGGATCGTCTTCTTCGCCCTGCTGATCGTCTCCGGCGTCGCCGCCTGGCTGCTGGTGCTGGCCCTGGAAAGCCGCCGCGTGGCGGAGGAGGAGACGGCGCGCCAGACCGGCATGCTGATGGAGGAGATCGAGGCGCATGAGCGCACCGACGCCGCCTTGCAGAAGGCCAAGGAGGTGGCGGAGGCGGCGAACGTGGCCAAGAGCCGCTACATCATCGGCATCAGCCATGAGATCCGCACGCCGCTGAACGCCATCTTCGGCTATGCCCAGTTGCTGGAGCGCGACGCCAGCATCCGCAACCCCGACGGCGTGCGCGTCATCCGCCGCAGTGCGGAGCATCTGTCCAACCTGGTGGACGGCCTGCTGGACATCAGCAAGATCGAAAGCGGCCTGCTGCGCCTGACCCGCGACAAGGTGCGGCTGGTGGAGTTCTTGGACCAGATCGTGGACATGTTCCGCCTGCAGGCCGCCGCCAAGGGCATCCAGTTCCATTACGACCGCCCGGCCTACCTGCCGGCTTTCGTCCATACCGACCAGAAGCGCCTGCGCCAGATCCTGATCAACCTGCTGTCCAACGCCCTGAAATACACGGCCCAGGGCCACGCCACGCTGCGCGTGCGCTATCGCAGCCAGGTGGCGGAGTTCGAGGTGTCGGACACCGGCTTCGGCATTTTGCCCGAGGACAGGGAGCGCATCTTCGAACCGTTCGAGCGGGGGCGGACGGCCAGCGCCCGCGCCGTGCCCGGCACCGGCCTGGGCCTGACCATCACCCGCCTTCTGACCCGCATCATGGGCGGGGAGATCGCCGTCGCCAGCACCCCCGGCCAGGGCAGCACCTTCACCGTGCGCCTGCTGTTGTCGGAGGCGCAGTCCGGCCCGGACGACCCGCCGGCGGCCCGGACCATCCACGGCTATGCCGGCCCGCGCCTGCGCGTGCTGGTGGCCGACGACGACCCCGACCATTTGGCCCTGATCCAGAACCTGCTGCGCCCGCTGGACTTCCTGCTGTTCGCCGCCAGCGACGGGCGGGAATGTGTGGAGCTGGCGCGGGAGTGCCGGCCGGATCTCGCCCTGCTGGACATCTCCATGCCCCACATGACGGGATGGGAGGCGGCGGCGGCCCTGCGCGACCTCGACCTGCCGCGCCTGAAGATCATGATGGTGTCCGCCAACGCCCACGACTACACCCCCGGCCGCGCCGCCGCGGGCGGGGAGGATGGCGGCAGCGCCGCGCACGACGCCTTCGTCATCAAGCCGGTGGACATGGACGTGCTGCTGGAGCGCATCGGCGCGCTGCTGGGCCTGGAATGGCTGTACGCGCCCGCCGACGCGCCGCCGCCGGCCGCGACCCCAGATGTCTTGCCCGCCCTGGCCCGGCCGCATCTGGAGGCGCTGTGGCAGCTGGGCCGCATCGGCCACGTGCGCGGCATCGAGGCCAAGCTGCGCGAGCTGGAGACGGAGGACGCGGCCACCGCCGCCTTCGCCGCCCAGCTGCGCACCCTGGTGCGCGCCTTCGATCTGAAACGCTATATGGCGGTGCTGGAGGCGGCACGGACACAGGCGGGAGGGGATGATGGCGGTACAGGCGATGGACAGGACCGGGTGGAGCATGGCCATGAGTGATGCCGTCCAGGCCGCCCCCGGGCGCCGCGACACCGTGCTGGTGGTGGACGACACGCCGGAAACCCTGGGATTCCTGACCGACGCCCTGGACCAGGCGGGCCTGACCGTGCTGGTGGCGACGGACGGCGAAAGCGCCCTGGCGCTGCTGGAGCAGGTGACGCCGGACCTGGTGCTGATGGACGCCGTCATGCCCGGCCTGGACGGGTTCGAGACCTGCCGCCGGCTGAAGCGCGTTCAGGCCCTGGCCCACCTGCCGGTCATCTTCATGACCGGCCTCAGCGAGACGGAGCATGTGGTGCAGGGCCTGCAGGCCGGCGGCGTCGACTATGTCACCAAGCCCATCGTGGTGGATGAGCTGATGGCCCGCATCCGCGTGCACCTGGCCAACGCCCGCGTCGCCTATGGCGCCCAGGTGGCCCTGGACACCACCGGCCGCTATCTGCTGGCGACCGACGGGCGCGGGCGCTTGCGCTGGTGCACGCCCCAGGCGCAGCGCCTGCTGGCGGCGTTCTTTCCCGACGATGGGTCCGGGGGCGGCGCCCCCGATCGCTTGCCCCTGGCGGTGGCGGAGCGCCTGGCCCAGCTGCGCCGCGACGGCGCGCCGTCCATCCTGATCGACGGCCCTGAGGCGAACGATACCCGCCGGCTGGAGGTCGCCTACCTCAGCCAGACGGAACCGGACGAGTTCCTGTTCCGCATCAGCGAGACCGGCGCCGGCCGCGAGGAACGCGCCCTGCAACAGGCCCTGGGCCTGACGGCGCGCGAGGCCGAGGTGCTGGTCTGGATCGCCCACGGCAAATCCAACCGCGACATCAGCGACATCCTGGGCATCAGCCCCCGCACGGTGAACAAGCACCTGGAGCAGGTGTTCGTGAAGCTGGGGGTTGAGAACCGGGCGTCCGCCGCCGCCGTGGCGGTGCGGGTGGTGGCGGGATAGCGTTCCACCCCTGAAATGGGCGCCTCCGTGCTCCCTCGATGTTGCCGCACTACGCGTCAGCGCTTAGACTTCCTATAGCGCAGATAGCCGGAGGATGCCGTGGCCAGCCTCACCATCCGAAACATGGAAGAACCATTGGAGAGCCGCCTACGGGCCCAAGCCGCCGGCCATGGACGTTCCATGGAGGAAGAGGCTCGGCACATCCTCCAAGCCGTTCTGGTCCATGATCTACCGCCGGCGCCGACTGATTTGGCAGGATCGATCCGCCGTCGCTTCGCCCCGTTCGGTGGCGTGGAGCTGGCGTTGCCCCCACGTGAGCTATTACGTAATCCACCCAGCTTCCCGGAATGATTATTCTTGATACCAACGTGCTATCGGAGCTGATGCGCCCGGCGCCATCGGATGCCGTTTTGCGTTGGCTCGCGGGGCAACCCTCGTCCTTATTGTTCACCACCACCATCACCCAGGCTGAAATCCTGTCAGGCATTGCCCTGCTCCCAGAGGGACGTCGGCGGACTGGTTTGGAGAATGCCGCGCTACAGATGTTCGTCGCCGACTTCGCCGGCCGAATATTGCCCTTCGACACCCCTTGACTCAGCCTCAAATATTCACCAAGTGCGCCACCTCGGCCGCCGTCTCCTCGCGCGTGCTGCCGGCGCGGATGATGCGGCCGCGTTGCATGACGCGATAGCTGTCGGCGAAGGACCAGGCGAAGTCCAGGTACTGTTCCACGATCAGGACGGTGACGCCCAGGTCGGCGCGGATGCGGCGCAGGGCGTCCTCGATCTGCTGGACCACGGAGGGTTGGATGCCTTCCGTCGGCTCGTCCAGCAGCAGCAGGCTGGGCTGGCCCGCCAGGGCGCGGCCGATGGCCAGTTGCTGCTGTTCGCCGCCGCTGAGCACGCCGCCCTTGCGGTTGATGATCTGCGCCAGCTTGGGGAACAGGTCGAAGATGTGGTCGGGCACGCCCGCCTTCATGGCCCCGCCGCCGCGGCCGGCCAGGGCGGACAGGCCCGTCTCCAGGTTCTCGCGCACCGTCAGATGGGGGAAGATATGGCGGCCCTGGGGGACGTAGCCGATGCCGGCGCGGGCGCGCTGGTGGGGGCCCAGGGCGCTGACGTCGCGGCCCTGGAAGATCATTCGGCCGGCGGTCAGGCGCTGGGCGCCGATAATGGTCTTCAGCAGGGTGGTCTTGCCTACGCCGTTGCGGCCGATCAGGGCCACGGCGCCGCCGGCCGGCACCGCCAGGTCGATATCCCACAGGACCTGGCTCTGGCCATAGGATGTCGCCGCCCCGGTGAGCGTCAGCAGCGGTTCAGCCATGATGGATGTTCTCCTTGGCGCGGCCCAGATAGACGGCGGCGACATCCGCGTCGGCACGAATGGCGGCCACGCTGCCTTCCTTCAGGAACTGGCCCTGGTGCATGACGGTGACGCGGGCGTCCAGCTGCTCCAGAAAGCTCATGTCGTGGTCGATGACCAGCACGGTGTGCCGGCCCACCAGGCGGCGGATCAGGGCCGCCGTCTGGCTGGTTTCCGCCGGCCCCATGCCGGCCGTGGGTTCGTCCAGCAGCAGCAGGTCGGCGCGCGTCGCCACCACCATGCCGATCTCCAGCCATTGCTTCTCACCATGCGCCAACTGGCCGGCGGGGGCGGCGGCGCGGTCGGCCAGGCCTATGGTCTCCAGGATGTCGGCCACGCGAGCCTTCTCCTCCGCCGCCACGCCGTGGCGGAAGGAGGCCCACCAGCGCCGGTCACGCTTGGCGGCGATCATCAGATTGTCCACCACCGACAGGCCGGGCAGCACGCCCGGCGTCTGGAACTTGCGGCAGATGCCCCGGCGCACGATCTCATGCTCCGGCAGGTGGGTGATGTCCTGGTCCTTGAAGATCACCCGGCCGCTGGTGGCCCGCACCCGGCCGATGATGGTGTCGC
Source organism: Nitrospirillum guanabarense (assembly GCF_034653355.1). Classification (NCBI taxonomy): domain Bacteria; kingdom Pseudomonadati; phylum Pseudomonadota; class Alphaproteobacteria; order Rhodospirillales; family Azospirillaceae; genus Nitrospirillum; species Nitrospirillum guanabarense. The sequence continues at coordinate 1,120,313 of NZ_JAYEER010000001.1, read as the reverse complement.
ACAGCGTGGACTTGCCCGCCCCGTTGGGGCCGATCAGCACCCGCAGGGTGCCCCGGTCCAAGGTCAGGCTGAAGCCGTTCAAGGCCTTGAAGCCGTCGAAGTCCACCGTCACCCCATCCACCGCCAGCAGCAGGTTGCTGGCGGGGGCGGTGGTGCCGATATGGGGCGCGGTCACCTGCGCGTTCATTTCGCCTCACCAATGATCAGGGTTTTCAGCCGCTTTCCCCAGCCGGCAGCACCAGCGTCGGCCACCAGGCCGGCCAAGCCGCCGGGCAGCAGGGTCACCACCAGCACGAACACCAGGCCCAGGGCGTAGAGCCACAGGTCGGGGAAGGCGCTGCTGACGCCGTCCTTGGCCAGGTTGACGGCCAGGGTGCCGGCGATGGCACCGGCCAGGCTGTTCCGGCCGCCGACCGCCACCCAGATGACCATCTCGATGGAGGGGACCACGCCCACCAGGGCTGGCGACACCACGCCGGCGTGCAGGGTAAACAGCGCGCCGGCCAGACCGGCCAGCACGGCGCCGATGGTGAAGGCCACCACCTTGAACGGCGTGGGGTCGTAGCCCAGGAAGCGGATGCGGTTCTCACCATCGCGGATGGCGCGCAGCAGCAGGCCATAGCGCGACGCCATCAGGGCGCGCAGGGTCACGAACACCCCCACCACCAGGGCCAAGGTCAGCCAGTACAGGCCATGCGCCGCCGCCGGCGTGCCCAGTTCCACCCCCATCAAGGTCTGAAAATCCGTCAGGCCGTTGAAGCCGCCGGTGGAGGGCTGCTGGCTGATCAGCAGCGTGGCGAAGGCCAGGGCCAGCGCCTGGGTGATCAAGGCGAAGTAGACGCCCCCCACCCGCCGCCGGAACACCGCCCAGGAGAACAGCGCCGCCAGCGCGCCCGGCACCAGCACCACGCCCAGGATGGCGACCAGGGGGCTCTTGAACGGCACCCACCACCAGGGCAGGGCGTCCAGGCCGCTCCAGACCATGAAGTCGGGCAACTCGCCATCGGCCAGCGCCGCCAGCTTCATGTGCATGGCGATGGCATAGCCGCCCAGGCCGAAGAACACCCCCTGCCCCAAGCTGAGAACCCCGCCCTGGCCCCACACCAGCACCAGACCCATGGCCAGCAGCGCCATGGCCAGGAAGCGGGCCAGCAGGTTCAGTTCATAGGCCGAGACCAGCCAGGGGGCCAGCACGCCCAAGACCACCACGGCCAGCGTCAGGACCAGGGGCCGCCCCACGGTGATGCCGGGCAGCAGCCCCGACAGCGGCGTATTCTTGCGCAGGCTCATATCCATGCCGTCCTCCTTCATGTGCCCCTCACGCGTCCAGCGCGCGGGACCGCACGGCCACCACCCCCTGGGGACGGAACTGGATGAACCCGATGACGAACAGCAGCAGCAGCACCTGCGCCAGGCTGACATCCACCAGGATCTGCACCAATGCCGAGAACAGCCCCACGATCAGCGAGGCGATGGCCGTGCCCTTCAGGCTGCCCAGGCCACCCAGCACCACCACCAGGAAGGCCGGCACGACATAGCTTTGCCCGACATTGGGGGTGACGGGGCCCAGCAGGGCCAGCACCACGCCGGCGAGGCCGGCGATGCCGGTGCCCAGGCAGAATACCGACAGGTCCACGGCCCTCACGTTGATACCTGCCGCCGCCGCCATGCCCCGGTCCTGGTTCACGGCGCGGACCAGCAGGCCGATGCGCGTGCGCGCCAGCAGCAGGCTGAGCGCGCCCATGACGGCGAAGGCCACGGCCAGGATGAACAGGCGGGTGGCGGGGATGGTCAGTCCCTCCAGCAGGCCGGACTGGACGGTATAGGCGTGGTTCAGCCACTGCGGCGCCCGCACGTCCACGCCGATGGCGCCGAAGATGTTGCGCGCCGCCTGCTGCAGGATGAGGCTGACACCCCAGGTGGCCAGCAGCGTGTCCAGCGGCCGGGCCGACAGGCGCTTGATCAGCGTCGTCTCCAGCACCGCGCCCACGGCGGCAGCACCCAGGAAGGCGACGGGCATGGCCACCAGGATGCCCAAGGGGCCCGGCACCACCTGCAGGGTAAGGTAGGCCAGGTAGCCGCCCAGCATCAGCATCTCGCCATGCGCCATGTTGATGACGCGCATGAGGCCGAAGCTCAACGCCAGGCCCAGGGCCGCCAGCACGTACAGCGAGGCGACGCTGAACCCGTTGAAAACCTGCCCAGCGATAAGGGGCCACTCACCCATTTTTTTCTCCCTCAGACGCCGGGCGGCCACATCCGTGGCCTTGGCTGTCCTCGATTTCCAGTCCGCTGACGCTCCCCGGAAATCTCCGGCGGACACGGTCGCGTCCTATAACGGCAAGGGGAAAGGCCCCTTGCCGTTGGCGCGGTCTGCGTCAGGATGCCGGGCACTTCTTGCCTGGGAAGACCAGCGGGTCGTATGGGTCGGGGTCGATGGTGCTCTTGGACTGCCAGATGATCTTGAACTGGCCGGTGGGGTCCAACTGGCCGATGTAGCCGGTCTGCACCAGGCTCTGGTTGGCGGCGAACTTCACCTTGCCCATGGCGGTGTCGAGATAGTCCAGCGCCACCGCCGCCGCCCGCACCTTCTCCGGATCGAAGCTGCCGGCCTTCTCCACCGCCGCCTTCCAGGCGTAGACGTCGACATAGCCATGGACCATGGGGTCGGTGACGGCCGCACCGGCGCCGAATTTGGCCTGATAGGCGGCCACGAACTTCTTGTTGGCCGCACCGTCCAGGCTCTGGAAGTAGTTCCAGGCGGCGTAGCTGCCCTCCACCAGGCTGGGGCCCATGGCCACGGCCTCCTGCTCGCCGATGCTGAAGGACATGACGGGCAGCTTGGCCGAGGGCAGGCCGGCGGCGGCCATCTGCTTGAAGAAGCTGACGTTGCTGTCGCCGTTCAGGGTGCTGAAAATGATATCGGGCTTGGCCGCCTGCACCTTGGCGATGACGGCGCTGAAATCCGTGCCGCCCAGCGGCACGTATTCCTCGCCCGCCACCTTCAGCTTATCGGCGTCGATATGCTTCTTCAGGATCAGGTTGGCGGTGCGGGGGAAGACGTAGTCGGAGCCGATGAGGAAGTAGCTTTTGTAGCCCTTCTCCACCGCCCATTGCAGGGCCGGCAGGATCTGCTGGTTGGGCTGGGCGCCGGAATACATGATGTTGGGCGAGCATTCGTTGCCCTCGAACTGCACCGGGTACCACAGCAGGCTCTTCAGCTTCTGGAACACCGGCAGCATGGCCTTGCGGCTGGCGGAGGTCCATCCGCCGAACACGGTGACCACGCCGCCGTCCTGTACCAGCTTGGTCGCCTTCTGGGCGAAGATGGCGGGGTCGGACGCGCCGTCCTCCACCACCGGCTCAATCTTCTTGCCCAGCACGCCGCCGCCGGCGTTGATCTCGTCGATGGCCAGGATCTCGGCGTTCTTCACCGTGACCTCGCTGATGGCCATGGTGCCGGTCAGCGACTGCAGCACGCCCACCTTCACCGTGTCGGCGGCCCAGGCCGTCGTCGGCGCCGACAGGCTGGTCGCCGCCAGCAGCAGGGCCGCGAGACCGGCCGGCTTGTACATCCCCCTCATCACCATCCCCTTCCCGTTCGCTTTGGTCTTCCGCCGCCTTGGAACACGGCGCTCACAGGGCAAAGGCTAGGGCCGGGGCATGGAACGGGGTATGGGGCGTTTAACGTAGCGGCGGCGTGGTCGCGCTTAATTTTCATTTATCACTAAATGAATGAACTTGACCCGCCAGCGCCCGCACGGTAGGTGGTTGTCATTCCCAACCCCATCCACGCGCACTAAAGACGAGAAGGGGTGGGAGGTGAGGCTTCCCAAGAGGCGTTGTCGCTATGTCGGACGATGGTATCGCGCTGAGTTCCATTCTGGCCCACCACGCACGCCGGTCGCCCGGCAGGGCGGCACTGGTCATGGAGGGCGTCCCGGTCACCTATGACGAACTTGACGCGCGTTCGAACGCGCGCGCCCGCCAGTTGGCGGCCCAGGGCGCCGGTCCGGGGGACTTCGTGACGGTGGCGCTGCCCAACGGTCTCGACTTCTATGAGACCACCTTCGCCCTCTGGAAGCTGGGCGCCATTCCCAACATCGTTTCCGCCAAGCTGCCCCGCCCGGAATTGGAAGCGATCCTTGACATCGTCCGCCCCAGGTTGGTCATCGGCGCCCTGCCCCAGGCCGGCATTCCGGCACCGGCCCCCGGCCAGGGCGCGGCGCTGGAGCGATACTCGACCGATCCGTTGCCGGAGCTTGTCTCCCCCCACTGGAAGGCGATGACCAGCGGCGGTTCCACCGGACGGCCCAAGGTGATCGTCGATGCCATGCCGGCGCGCTGGAACCCGGAGGAGGGCTTCCTGCGCCAACGTCCCGGCGATGTGATCCTCAACCCCGGCCCGCTCTACCACAACGCCCCGTTCCACTGCATTTTCATGGGGATGTTCGTCGGCGGCACCATCGTCGAGATGGGCAGGTTCGACGCGTTGCGGGCGCTGGAACTGATCGACGCCCAGCAGGTGAACTGGGTGACCATGGTGCCCACGATGATGCACCGCATCTGGCGCCTGGGCCCGGAAACCCTGTCGCGCTTCACCCTGCCCAGCCTGCGCATGATGCTGCACATGGCCGCGCCCTGCGCCGCCTGGCTGAAGGAGGCGTGGATCGGCTGGCTGGGTGGCGAGCGGGTGTGGGAGTACTACGGCACGACCGAGGGCATCGGGTCGACCATGATCTCGGGCACCGACTGGCTGGCGCATCGCGGTTCGGTGGGGCGCGTGCGTGAGGGATATGAGCTGGCCATCTTGGACGGCGACGGGCACCGGCGGCGCACCGGCGAGGTGGGCGAGATTCATTTCCGTCCGCGGGGCGGGCCGGGGTCGACCTACCATTACCTGGGCAGCAGCTCCCGCCGCATCGGCGACTGGGAGTCCACGGGCGACCTGGGGTCCGTTGACCAGGATGGTTATCTCTACCTGTCGGACCGGCGCAACGACCTGATCATCTCAGGCGGCGCCAACATCTACCCGGCGGAGGTGGAGGCGGCGCTGGACGCGCATCCGGGCGTGCGGACCAGCGCGGTGATCGGCCTGCCGGACGAGGATTGGGGCGCCCGCGTCCACGCCATCGTCCAGCCGGTCGAGGGCGCGGACCTGAACGGCGCGGACCTTCTGGAATTCGTGGCCGAAAGGCTGGCGCGCTTCAAGCTGCCCAAGAGCATCGAGTTCACCAGCGAACCCTTGCGCGACGAGGCCGGCAAGGTGCGCCGGGCCGCCCTCCGCGATGCCCGCCTGGGCCCCCCGCCCTGACGGGAGTTCACGCCGGCTTGGGCGTCATGCGCTTGTACAGGGCCTCGAAGCCACCCGCCATGAAGGTGACGAACCGCGCGCGGGCGGCCTCGAAATCCTCGGACTGGCAAAGATCGCCCGACAGGCGGTCGATACGGCCGGTTCGCGACAGGATCAAGGTGTAGGCGCCTGAGGTGAACTGGAAACTCCAGAACAGATCTTCCGGCGTGGCGTCGGGCAGAGCCTTCTGCAGAAGGCTGATGAGCCGCAGCGCCAGGGGGTCGAAATAGGTGTCCATCAACTCAGCGCCGTAGCCCGGCGCATTGTTCACCTGCGCGAAGATCCGTCCGAAATGGCGCCAGCCGTCACCCCCGCTGATGTAGATGTCGAACGCCCCTTCGTAATAAGCGCGCAGTATCCCCTCGACGGTGGGATGGTCACCGGCCGCCGCCTCGTAAGCGTCCAACGCCGCGGTGCGGGTGGTGACCGCATATTGCACGCGGCGTTCAAAGACCGCGTCGAACAACGCCTTCTTGCCGTCGAAGTAATAGTGGATCAGCGCCGGATGGATGCCCATCTTGTCGGCCACATCCTTGATCGTCACCCCAAAGTACCCGAGCTGGGCGAACAGGTCCTCGCTGGTGTCGAGGATCAACTTCATGGTCGCGGCCCGCTGTTCGGCGCGCGTGCGGCGTCCTTCGGGCTTCGGCTCTGCTGCCATAATCTCCGGCCTTCCTGATCGGACGCGTCGGGAAAAGACGTCATCCACCCCTTCATTCAGCAGGGACGATGGGGCGCCCGCCCCATTCGGTCAAGCGATGACATTACCCGCGAAACTTTTTCATTTATCACTAAATGAATGAACTTGACGGCCTGGCGGCCATCGGATATCGCTTTGAGAAACCTATAAATAAACAGGGGAGGGAACGCATGCTTGGGACCTGGAAAGCCGCGCGGCGCATGGCGCTGTCCGGCGCGTCGCTCATGGCCGTGGCGTTTTTCGCAACCGGCCCCGCGTGGGCCCAGACATCGGCCGCGCCGACGGAAACACCCGCCGGGGCATCGGGCGGCGAGCTGGAAGAGATCATCGTCACCGGCTCCAGAATTCGCGGCGTCCCGCCGGTGGGCTCGAACCTCATCAGCGTGTCCAACGACGACATCAAGACCATCGGCGCCACGACGACGGCGGACCTGCTGGCCACCGTGCCGCAGCTGAACAGCTTCAACACCGCCCCCCGGGCGAGCAGCGCCGGCTTCGGCACCTTCGCGCCAGGCCTGCGCGGCCTGCCGTCCAGCGCCACGCTGACGCTGATGAACGGCCACCGGCTGGCCAGCGCCGCGGCCAACGACACGGGGCCCGACTATCCCAACATCCCCAGCCTGGCGCTGGAACGGGTGGAAGTGGTGCCCGACGGCGCGTCGTCGGTCTACGGCTCGGACGCCATCGCCGGTGTGGTCAACTTCATCACCCGTCAGCGCTTCTCAGGCGCGGAGGCCGACGTCCGCTACGGCATGTCCGACGGCTATCACTCCACATCCGCCAGCGGCGTGATCGGCCAGACCTGGGCCACCGGGTCCATCCTGGCCGCCTATGAGTTCATGCGGAACACCCACATCACCGGCAGCGAGCGCGACTACCGCGTCCAGGACTTCCGGCCTTCGGGCGGCGTCGATGCCCGGTCGTACAATTGCCCCTCGGCCAACGTGGTGATCCCACAGACCGGCGCGCTGACCTATGCGGCGCCCAACTTCACGCCCGGCACCATCAATCACTGCGACAACAACGCCGCGGTCGACCTGGTGCCCCGGTCACGCCTGCACAGCGCCTTCCTGACCGGCCGACAGGAACTGGGCGAACGCGTCACCGTGTGGGCCGACCTGCTGTACTCCGACCGCGAGGACATCATCCAGGCGGCCCCGCCCGTCGAGACCCTGACCATCACCAAGGCCAACCCCTTCTTCGTTACCCCGCCCGGCACCAGCGCCACGGTGGAGACCGTGCTATTCCGGACCGACAAGCTCTTCGGGTCCGACCATCTCAACAACACCGACAACACCCGGGTGGGCAATTCGTCGGTCGGCGTCGACGTGCAACTGCCCGCCGACCTGAACTTGAGCGTTTACGGCACCTTCGACTGGGCGACCAACGACGCCTTCATCCCCAGCGTCAATCCCGTGGCGCTGGCCGTGGCGGCGGCCGGGACGACGACGGCCACGGCCCTGGACCCGTTCGGCCAGCGCACCGCTCCCGGCGTCGCCGCCGCCATCACCACCTACCCCACCACCGTCACCGTCAAGCAGAGCACCAACCTGGGCGCCATCAAGCTGGACGGACCGCTGTTCGACCTGCCGGGCGGGCCGCTGAAGTTCGCGGCCGGTGGCGAATTCCGGAATGAGACCTTCACCCAGCGGGGCTACGTCGGCACGGCCCCGGTGCCGGAGGATCTGGACCGGGACATCTATTCCGCCTTCGGCGAAATCTTCGCACCCATCGTGGGGGTGGGTAACGAGGCGCCGCTGCTGCACCGCCTGTCGCTGTCCGTGTCCGGCCGTTATGACCACTACAGCGACTTCGGATCGACCAGCAACCCCAAGGTCGGCGTCAACTGGGACCCGGTGGAGGACCTGACCATCCGCGGCTCGTACGGCAAGTCCTTCCGGGCGCCGGGCATGCGCCAGGTGGGGGCGACCGTCGGCGCCTACTATCTCGACGCCGCCAGCGCCGCCGTCCTGGCCCGCGATCCGTCCCGGAGCGCGGCGCAGGTCAATACCGTCTACCTGGCGGGCGGCAATCGCGATCTGCAGCCGGAGACGGCCCGCACCTATTCCGCCGGCGTCGACTGGCAGCCGCACTTCCTGCCGGACTTCCGCGCCAGCGTGACCTTCTACGACATCAAGTTCGATGGCGCGATCGGCACGCCACCGGCGTCGCTGGTCTTCACCGACCCGACGTTCGCGTCCGTCGTCTACCGCAACCCCACCCCGGCGCAGTTGGCCAAGCTGCTGGGGGTGGCGACGCCGGTCAACCTGCCCACCCCCCTGCCCCAGATCGGCAACCTGCTGGACGAACGGCTGGGCAATTTCGGCAGCCGCGCCACCAACGGCCTGGACTTCGACTTCGGCTATCACCGGGACGTTGGCTTCGGCACGCTGTTCGCAGGTTTTGCCGGCAACTACATCCTGAAGTTCGACACCCAGCTGTCGCCCACCGCCCCGGTGTCGGACACCCTGCGGCTGGGGCTGCCGCGATGGACCTTCCGGGCGACGACGGGCCTGACCGTGGGCGCGGTCAGCATGGTGACCTTCGTCAATTACCAGGACGGCGTCACCAACACCTTCGCCACCCCGACAGGCACCAGCGTGTACAGCGCCGACCCGTACACGACGGTCGACCTGCGCGTCACCTGGACCCTGCCGGACAGCGGCGTGACCTCGAAGACGGAACTGGCCCTGCAGATCAACGACCTGCTGGACAAGCGACCGCCCTACTTCCCCGCGACGGACGGCATCGGCAGCAACTACAATCCCATCGGCCGTTTCGTCGCCCTCAATATAAGAAAAGGTTTCTAGGCAATTGGGCCGCGCTCCTGACGGCGCCGCCGTCGGCCGCGGCGACGTCGCGGGACGGAATTGGGCGTCCGCACCAGCCACAGGTATAAGACATGACCATCGTTCCCCCGGCATCGAAGCCGATCTCGGCCGCGCCCTTGGGCATGGCACCGCCGCCCGATACCCACACCCCTGGTGCTCGTGCCTGGTATGTGCTGGCGGCGCTCTGCTTCGTCTACGTGCTGAATTTCCTGGATCGGCAGTTGCTGTCCATCCTGGCCAAGCCCATCCAGGATGACCTGGGTGTCACCGATGGCCAGCTGGGCCTGATCAGCGGGCTGTATTTCGCCCTGTTCTACTGCTTCATCTCCATCCCCGTAGCCTGGCTGGCCGACCGTGCCAACCGCGTGCGGGTGCTGTCCATCGCCTGCGCCCTGTGGAGTGCAGCCACGGTGGCCTGCGGCCTGTCGGCGACCTACCCGCAGCTGGTCATCGCCCGCATGACGGTGGGGGTGGGCGAGGCCGGGGGCGTGCCCCCCTCCTACGCCATCATCACCGACTATTTCCCACCCGGGAGACGGGGGGCGGCCCTGGGCCTTTTCAACCTGGGCCCACCCCTGGGCCAGGCCCTGGGCGTGGCCTTCGGCGCCGCCATCGCCGCCGCCTACAGCTGGCGTCAGGCCTTCCTGGTGCTGGGCATGTTCGGCGTCGCCGCCGCGCTGATCGTCTGGCTGACCATCCGGGAACCCAGGCGTGGCGGGCTGGACCTGCCGGTGCCTGGCGTCCCGCCGGCGGCGGCGCAGGCCAAGGCCGGCTTCATCGAGACGGTCGCCACGTTCTTCCGCCGGCCGGCCCTGCTGCTGATGGCGCTGGCCTGCGGGGCCACGCAGTTCGTGACCTACGCCGTCATGAACTTCACCGTCCTGTTCCTGATGCGGGAAAAAGGCATGAGCCTGCAGCAGGTGGCGGTGTACTACGCCCTGCTGATCGGCATCGGCATTTCCATCGGCATGTACGCGTCGGGCCGGCTGATCGACCGGTATACCCGCCGGTCCAAGCAGGCCTACGCCCTGGTTCCGGCATTGGGGCTCGCGGGGGCCGTGCCCTTCTTCGTGGGTTTCATCTGGGCGCCGGGGTGGCAGTTGGCGCTGCTGCTGCTGATCGGCCCCACCATCCTCAACTACTTCTTCCTTTCCCCCGCGGTCACCCTGGTGCAGGAGGAGGTGCGGCCCAACCAGCGCGTCCTTTCCGGCGCCCTGCTGCTGCTGGTCATGAACCTGATCGGCCTGGGCTTCGGCCCCACCTACCTGGGCGCCGCCAGCGATCACTTCCGCGCGGATCATCCCGCCAATTCCCTGCAACTCGCCTTCTATACCCTCATCCCCTTCTATTTCCTGGCCATCGCCCTGTTCCTGGTGCTGGCACGGGTGCTGAAGGGCGAGGCCAACCGAACCGGAGGTCTTTGATGCGTCTTTTCCTACGCCTGGGCACCTGCGCCGCCGCGGCCCTGCTGTCCCTCGGCGCGATGGCCGAGAACAATCCCACCGTGCGCGCGCCGGCCGGCGCCGTGGAGGGACGCGCCAACGGCGACCTGAGCGTCTTCAAGGGCATCCCCTATGCCAAGCCGCCGGTGGGCCCCCTGCGCTGGAAGGCGCCGGAGGCCCTGCCGGCCTGGACGGGGGTACGCGACGCCGGGGCGCCGGGCTTGGCCTGCGTGCAGCCCAGGGCGGCCGGCACCACCGTCTACACCAACCCGCCCCCGGCGATGGGCGAGGACTGCCTGACCCTGAACATCACGGCGCCGAAGGGGGCACGGAACGCCCCCGTCCTGGTCTGGATCCACGGCGGCACGCTGCTCAACGGCTATGGCTTCAACGAGATGTACGACGGCACCGCCCTGGCCAGGCGCGGGGTGATCGTCGTTTCCATCAATTACCGGCTGAGCGTGCTGGGCTATATGGCCCATCCGGGCCTGAGCGCGGAGAACCCCGACGGCATCTCCGGCAACTATGGCCTGCTGGACCAGATCGCGGCATTGCGTTGGATCCACGACAATATCGCCGCTTTTGGCGGCGATGCCGGCAACGTCACGGTGTCGGGTGAGTCCGCCGGCGCGCTGTCGGTCATGTACCTGATGGCCTCGCCCAAGGCGAAGGGCCTGTTCGCCAAGGCGGTGGTGGAGAGCGGCTACATGATCTCCATGCCCGAGCTGAAGCAGCCCAACCATGGCGAGTTCGCTGCGGAGGCCATCGGGTCCTACATCGCCAGCCAAGTGGGGGCCGCCGACGTGGCCGCCCTGCGGGCCATGGACGCGGAAACGCTGGTGCAGGCGGCGGCCAAGGTCAACTACTTCCCCCTGGGCACCGTCGACGGCAAGGTGCTGACCGGCCAGCTGGTGGACGTGTTCGACAAGGGGGAGCAGGCGCCCGTCCCCATCCTGGCCGGCTTCAACAGCGGGGAGATCCGGTCGCTGCGCTGGCTGATCGCCCCGCCGCCGGCCGACGCCAAGGCCTATGAGGCGATGATCCGGGAGCGGTACGGCGACCTGGCCGATCAGTTCTTGAAACTGTATCCCGCGTCCGACACGCTGGAGGAAAGCGAGCTGGCGGCCACCCGCGACGCGCTCTACGGCTGGACGGCGGAACGGCTGGTGCGGGACCAGACCAGGCTGGGGCGGCCGGGATACCTCTACCTGTTCGACCACGGCTATCCCGCCATGGACGACAAGGGGTTGCACGGCTTCCACGCGTCGGAAATCCCCTATGTCTTCGGCACCATGGCGCAGACCCCGGCCTATTGGCCCAAGGCGCCCGACACGCCGGTCGAACGCCGCCTGACCGCCGCCATGACCGACTATTGGGCCAGCTTCGCCCGCGACGGCAAGCCGGTGGCGAACGGCCAGCCCGCCTGGCCCGTCTTCGGTACCGACGAGGGCTACATGGCCTTCACCGACGTGCCCAAACCCGGCCGGGCGGTGATGCCGGGCATGTACGCGCTGCACGAGGCCGCCGTGTGCCGGCGCCGCGCGGCGGGCACCCTACCCTGGAACTGGAACACGGGCGTCGTGTCCCCGGTGCTGCCGCAGAAGGTCGAGGGATGTTGATGAGGAAGGGGCTGACCACGCCACTGACGGGACGCGTCGCGATCGTCACGGGTGCGGGTGGCGGGCTGGGCCGGCATGGCGGCCCCGACGGGAGCGGATGGCGCGATGAGGCGAGGCTGCGCCCCCACGTTTCCCCGGGTTAAATTTGACAATATTTTTAGGCCCTTGGCTGCTACGCTGCCCGCTCCGAACCGCCGTTGGACCGGCACCCGTCACGCCGAGGGGAATTGGAGATGCAGCCGCACACCCTGTCCGCTTCCCCCGCATCGAACACCCGCAGCGTCGCGGAAACGAATTTCATTTCCGCGACCATCCTGCATTCCCAGCTGACGGACGATGGTGAGCGGCTCAGCGTCCGCCGCACCACTTGTGACGCCCTTCCGGACGTGGAGATGGGCTACGGCGGCATCGATGCGCACCTGGCGCGGCTTTACCTGCGGCCCACCCCCGCCTGCACCATGCAGCAGGGCCGGCGCATGCTGCAGCTGGCACCGCGCGCGCCCATGGAATGCTCCTTCCGCGACATGCGCGACCCCTGCGTCTGGCGCATCGTCCATCCCGTCGACATCATCAGTTTCGAGCTGCCGCGCGGCGCCATGGCCCGCTGGGCGCAGGATGCCGGGCTGCGCGGCTTCCATGGGCTGGAATACGAGTCCGGCCTGACGATGATCGACGACGTCATCACCCACTTCGGCATGGCGCTGATGGCACCCCTGGCCACGCCCGGCCGGGCCCCGGCCCTGTTCGTCGACTATATCCTGAACGCCTTCTGCAGCTATCTGGTCCGCATCATGGGGCAGGAGCCGCCCGACGGCTGGCGCCGGGGCGGCCTGGCCCTGTGGCAGGAGCGGCGGGCCAAGGAGATGATGGAGGCGGACCTGCAGGCGCCGGTGACGCTGAAGCAACTGGCGGACGCCTGCGGCCTGTCGGTGGCGCATTTCGCCCGAGCCTTCCGCCAGTCGGTGGGTGAACCCCCGCACCGCTGGCTGACCCGCCGCCGGGTGGATGTGGCCAAGGCATTGTTGTCGACGGGCGAGCTGCCCCTGGCCGACATCGCCTTGCGCTCCGGCTTTTCCGACCAGAGCCACTTCACCCGGGTCTTTTCCCGCCTGTGCGGCCAGGCGCCGGGCGCCTGGCGTCGCGCCCATGAGCGGGCGGGCGTACCCGCCCGGTCGCCATCCCGATAAGCTACGGGGGCCGGGGCCGAGGCCGCCGCGATCGGCCCGCCATCGGGGGAACCGGCATTCGCGCTTCCGTGGGTATCGCCGTATCGCTCCTTCGGGTACCACCTCATAGCAGTACACCTTGGGACACGACGGGGAGTACCCCATGATTCTGGGGGCCCGCGCCGACGCGGGGGGCGGGCGTCCCAAGCCTGGACGCCCGGGCGAGCCTGGAAAGGCGTATTCAAATCAGATGTATGGTCATCCCATTATCCCACTTACCTAAGTTATAGGGCGTCATAGCCGGACAGAAGCTGTATCGAACTCTTGGGAGCTGCTAGACCATGTGAATAGAACGACATGCTAAAATCATACCTGTAAAATATCCGTACTTGTGAAACCGACCCAATTGGGGTGCTCCAGTCGGCAATTCCAAGGCAGGAACGGATGCGGGCGCCTCTATAGGGAAGAACAGCCCCGGTCACGCCCCCGGGGTGGTGCGTCATCAATCCTTGGCCCATGCCGGGCCCACGCCGGGAGGCTACCTTGCAGCTCCAGCACGAAACCGCCGACGCCGTTCCCGTTTCGACCGTGACGTTGGATGGCCCTCCCCCCGGCGGGGCGGAGCTGTACCAGCTGCTGGAGGCTCTGCAGGCGGTGAAGGTGGGTGACTTCTCCGTGCGCATGTCCGGCAACCATGTCGGCGTCCTGGGCAAGATCGCCGACACCTTCAACGAGATCGTCGCCGCCAATGAACGGATGGCGCAGCAGCTGGAACGGGTGGGCCAGGTGGTGGGGCGCGAGGGCAAGACGCGCCAGCGCGTGAAGTTCAACCTGTCCAGCGGGTCCTGGGGCGACATGGAAGGGTCGGTCAATTCGCTGATCGACGACCTGTTGTGGCCGACGACGGAGGTGACCCGCGCCATCACCGCCGTGGCGCGCGGCGACCTGCTGCAGACGGTGCCGCTGGATGTGGACGGCCGGCCGCTGCAGGGCGAGTTCCTGCGCTCCGCCACCATCGTCAACACCATGATCAAGCAGCTGAACGTCTTCACCTCGGAAGTGACGCGCGTGGCGCGCGAGGTGGGCACCGACGGCAAACTGGGTGGCCAGGCCCAGGTGCGCGAGGTGACGGGCGTGTGGAAGGACCTGACGGAGTCCGTGAACTCCATGGCGTCCAACCTGACGGCCCAGGTGCGCAACATCGCGGAGGTGACCATCGCGGTCGCCAACGGCGACCTGTCCAAGAAGATCACGGTGGACGTGCGGGGCGAGATCCTGCAGCTGAAGGAAGCCATCAACACCATGGTGGACCAGCTGCGGTCCTTCGCGTCCGAAGTGACGCGCGTGGCGCGCGAGGTCGGCACCGACGGCAAGCTGGGCGGCCAGGCCATCGTCCCCGGCGTGGCCGGCACCTGGAAGGACCTGACCGACAGCGTGAACGCCATGTGCGGCAACCTGACCGACCAGGTGCGCAACATCGCCCAGGTGACGACGGCGGTGGCGCGCGGCGACCTGTCGCGCAAGATCACCGTGGACGTGCGCGGCGAGATCCTGGAGCTGAAGAACACCATCAACACCATGGTGGACCAGTTGAACGCCTTCGCCGGCGAGGTGACGCGCGTGGCCCGCGAGGTCGGCACCGAAGGCAAGCTGGGCGGCCAGGCGGTGGTGCCGGGCGTGGGCGGCACCTGGAAGGATCTGACCGACAACGTGAACTTCATGGCCGGTAACCTGACGGCCCAGGTGCGCAACATCGCGGAAGTGTCCACCGCCATCGCCAACGGCGACCTGTCGAAGAAGATCACCGTCAACGTCAGCGGCGAAATCCTGCAGCTGAAGGAAACCATCAACACCATGGTGGACCAGCTGAACGCCTTCGCCGGCGAGGTGACGCGCGTGGCCCGCGAGGTCGGCACCGAGGGCAAGCTGGGCGGCCAGGCCATGGTGCGCGGCGTGGCCGGCACGTGGAAAGACCTGACCGACAGCGTGAACTCCATGGCCGGCAACCTGACCGACCAGGTGCGCAACATCGCCGAAGTCGCCACCGCCGTGGCCAACGGCGACCTGTCGCGCAAGATCACCGTGGACGTGAAGGGCGAAATCCTGCAGCTGAAGGAAACGCTGAACACCATGGTGGACCAGCTGAACGCCTTCGCCGCCGAGGTGACCCGCGTGGCCCGCGAGGTCGGCACCGAGGGCAAGCTGGGCGGACAGGCGCAGGTGCCCGGCGTCGCCGGCACCTGGAAGGATTTGACCGACAACGTCAACTCCATGGCCGGCAACCTCACCGGCCAGGTGCGCAACATCGCCGAGGTCGCCACCGCCGTGGCCCAGGGCGACCTGTCCAAGAAGATCACCGTCAACGTCAGCGGCGAAATCCTGCAGCTGAAGGAAACCATCAACACGATGGTGGACCAGTTGAACGCCTTCGCCGCCGAAGTGACCCGTGTGGCCCGCGAGGTCGGCACCGACGGCAAACTGGGCGGTCAGGCGCAGGTGCCCGGCGTGGCCGGCACCTGGAAGGATTTGACCGACAGCGTGAACTCCATGGCCGGCAATCTCACCGGCCAGGTGCGCAACATCGCCGAGGTGGCCACCGCCATCGCCAACGGCGACCTGTCGCGCAAGATCACCGTGGACGTGCGCGGCGAGATCCTTCAGCTGAAGGAAACGCTGAACACCATGGTGGACCAGCTGAACCGCTTCGCCGGCGAGGTGACGCGCGTGGCGCGTGAAGTGGGCACCGAAGGGCGCCTGGGCGGCCAGGCGCAGGTGCCCGGCGTGGCCGGCACCTGGAAGGACCTGACCGACAGCGTCAACTTCATGGCGTCCAACCTGACCGATCAGGTGCGCAACATCGCGGAGGTGACCACGGCCGTGGCGCGCGGCGACCTGTCGCGCAAGATCACCGTGGACGTGAAGGGCGAAATCCTGGAGCTGAAGAACACCATCAACACCATGGTGGACCAGCTGAACGCCTTCGCCGCCGAGGTGACGCGCGTGGCGCGCGAGGTCGGCACCGAAGGCAAGCTGGGCGGCCAGGCCCAGGTGCCCGGCGTCGCCGGCACCTGGAAGGACCTGACCGACAGCGTGAACTTCATGGCCGGCAACCTGACGGCCCAGGTGCGCAACATCGCCGAGGTGGCCACCGCCATCGCCAACGGCGACCTGTCCAAGAAGATCACCGTGGACGTGCGCGGCGAAATCCTGCTGCTGAAGGAAACGCTGAACACCATGGTGGAGCAGTTGCGCTCCTTCGCGGCCGAGGTGACGCGCGTGGCGCGTGAGGTCGGCACCGAAGGCCGCCTGGGCGGCCAGGCGGTTGTGCCCGGCGTGGGCGGCACCTGGAAGGACCTGACCGACAACGTCAACCTGCTGGCCGCCAATCTGACCACCCAGGTGCGCAACATCGCGGAGGTGACCACGGCCGTGGCGCGCGGCGACCTGTCGCGCAAGATCACCGTGGACGTGAAGGGCGAAATCCTGGAGCTGAAGAACACCATCAACACCATGGTGGACCAGCTGAACGCCTTCGCCGGCGAGGTGACGCGCGTGGCCCGCGAGGTCGGCACCGAGGGCAAGCTGGGCGGCCAGGCCCAGGTGCCCGGCGTGGCCGGCACCTGGAAGGACCTGACCGACACCGTGAACGTCATGGCCGCCAACCTGACGGAACAGGTGCGCGGCATCGTGAAGGTGGTGACCGCCGTCGCCAACGGCGACCTGAAGCAGAACCTGGCGGTGAAGTCCAAGGGCGAGGTGGCGGCCCTGGCCGAGACCATCAACAACATGACCAATACGCTCGCCACCTTCGCCGACCAGGTGACGACCGTGGCGCGCGAGGTGGGCGTGGAAGGACGCCTGGGCGGCCAGGCCAACGTGCCGGGTGCGGCCGGCACCTGGAAGGACCTGACCGGCAACGTCAACCTGCTGGCCGCCAACCTGACGACCCAGGTGCGCGCCATCGCCGAGGTGGCGACCGCCGTGACCAAGGGCGACCTGACCCGTTCGATCCAGGTCGACGCCCGCGGCGAGGTGGCGGAACTGAAAGACAACATCAACACGATGATCGACAATTTGCGGCTGACCACCGACCGCAACACCGAACAGGACTGGCTGAAGACCAACCTGGCCCGCTTCACCAACATGCTGCAGGGCCAGCGCGACCTGTCGACCGTGGGCCGCATGCTGCTGACCGAACTGACGCCCCTGGTCGGCGCCCACCAGGGCGTGATCTACCAGATGGATGAGGAAGGCCCGCGCAGCCTGAAGCTGGTCTCGGGCTATGCCGACGACGCCACCCACGGCCACCCGCAGCGCCTGCAGATCGGCGAGGGGTTGATCGGCCAGTGCGCCGCCGATAAGCGCCGCATCCTGATCACGGAGATGCCGGCCAACGTCGTGCCCATCTCCTCCGGCCTGTTCAAGGCCATCCCGCAAAGCGTCATCGTCCTGCCCGTGCAGTTCGAGGGCCAAGTGAAGGCGGTCATCGAGCTGGCGTCCATGACGGCCTTCACCGGCCTGCAAATGACCTTCCTGGAACAGCTGACCGCCAGCATCGGCATCGTGCTGAACAGCATCGAGGCGACGATGCAGACGGAAGGCCTGCTGAAGCAGTCGCAGCAGCTGGCCGCCGAACTGCAGGCGCAACAGGGCGAATTGCAGCAGACCAACGAGCAGCTGGAACAGAAGGCGCAGCAGCTGGCCGAGCGCAACGTGGAGGTGGAGCGCAAGAACCAGGAGATCGAGCAGGCCCGCCGCGCCCTGGAGGAAAAGGCGACGGAACTGTCCCTGACCTCCAAGTACAAGTCCGAATTCCTGGCCAACATGAGCCATGAGCTGCGCACGCCGCTGAACTCCATCCTCATCCTGGGGCAGCAGCTGAGCGAGAACCCGGACGGCAACCTGACGCCCAAGCAGGTGGAATTCTCGCGCACCATCCACGGCGCCGGCACCGACCTGCTGAACCTGATCAGCGACATCCTGGACCTGTCGAAGATCGAGTCCGGCACCGTCTCGGTGGAGGCGGAGGAGATCTTCTTCAGCAACCTGCTGGACACCGTGGCGCGGCCCTTCCGGCACGAGGCGGAAAACCGCCGCCTGGCCTTCGACGTGCACCTGGACCCGTCGCTGGGCCGGACGCTGACCACCGACAGCAAGCGCCTGCAGCAGGTGCTGAAGAACCTGCTGTCCAACGCCTTCAAGTTCACCGAGACGGGTGGCGTCCGCCTGACCGTCGGTGCACCGGCCAGCGGCTGGTCGTCGGACCACCCCATCCTGAAGCAGTCGCCCAAGGTGGTGGCCTTCCAGGTCAGCGACACCGGCATCGGCATTCCCGCCGAGAAGCAGAAGATCATCTTCGAAGCCTTCCAGCAGGCCGACGCCAGCACCAGCCGCAAGTACGGCGGCACCGGCCT
Organism: Nitrospirillum guanabarense; assembly: GCF_034653355.1. Lineage (NCBI taxonomy): Bacteria > Pseudomonadati > Pseudomonadota > Alphaproteobacteria > Rhodospirillales > Azospirillaceae > Nitrospirillum > Nitrospirillum guanabarense. The sequence continues at coordinate 1,101,788 of NZ_JAYEER010000001.1, read as the reverse complement.
GGGCCTGGCCATCAGCCGCGAGCTGGCCAACCTGCTGGGCGGTGAGATCCACCTGCGCAGCACGCCCGGCGCCGGCAGCACCTTCACCCTGTACATCCCGGCGACATACCTGGCGCCCGTCCACACCGCCCGCGCCGTGGCCCCCAATGCCGGGGTCAACGACCACCGCCCGGCCCTGGTGCCGGCGGACGCCAACTGGCGCCACGCCGCCGGTCTGCCCGACCGCGCGATGGAACCGGTGCCGGACGACCGGCTGGACATCCATCCCGGCGACGCGATCCTGCTGATCGTCGAGGACGACCCCCACTACGGCCGGGTGATGGTCGACCTGGCCCGCGACAAGGGGTTCAAGGTGCTGGTCGCCATGCGCGGCGTCGACGCCCTGGACCTGGCGCGCCAGTACCAGCCGACGGCGGTGTCGCTGGACGTGTTCCTGCCCGACATGCTGGGCTGGACGGTGTTGAGCCAGCTGAAGCACGACCCCGCCACCCGCCACATCCCGGTGCAGATCATCACCCTGGATGAGGATCGGCAGCACGGGCTGGCCCGGGGCGCGTTCTCCTTCATGTCCAAGCCCACCTCGCCGGAGGTGCTGGACAGCGCGCTGGACCGCATCAAGGAGTATGCCCAGCCCCGGCGCAAGCGCCTGCTGGTGGTGGAGGACAACACGGCCGAGCTGATGAGCATCACCGAGCTGCTGGGCCATGACGACATCGAGGTCGTGGCCGCCGGAACCGGGGCCGAGGCTCTGAAAACCCTGCGTGACAACCCCTGCGACTGCGTGGTCCTGGATCTGCGCCTGCCCGACATGACCGGGTTCGAGGTGCTGGAGGTCATCAGCGCCGACAGCAACCTGTGCGACGTGCCGGTCATCGTCTTCACCGGGCGCGAGCTGTCGGCGGAAGAGGATGCCAAACTGCACGCCATGGCGCGCAGCATCGTCGTCAAGGGCGTGGAATCACCGGAGCGGTTGCTGGACGAGACGTCGCTGTTCCTGCACCGCGTGGTGGCCGACCTGCCGGCGGACAAGCGCCGCATGCTGGAACGGCTGCATGGCTCGGACGAGGACCTGGTGGGCAGCACCGTGCTGCTGGTGGACGACGATGCCCGCAACATCTTCGCCCTGTCCAGCGTGCTGGAACGCCGGGGCATGCGCGTGCTGGCCGCCACCACCGGCCGCGAGGCCATCACCCTGATCGAGCAGACGCCGGACATCGCCATCGTGCTGATGGACATCATGATGCCGGAGATGGACGGCTACCAGACCATGGGCGTGATCCGCGCCAACCCGGCCTTCCGCCGGCTGCCCATCGTCGCCTTGACGGCGAAGGCGATGAAGGGCGATCGTGAGAAATGCCTGGAAGCTGGCGCCTCTGATTACCTGGCCAAACCGGTCAACACCGAGCAATTGCTGTCAGCGTTGCGCATGTGGCTGCATCGCTGAGGGGACGCTTCGCCATGGACGTCACACCCAAGGCCAACATACTCCTGGTGGATGATCAGCCCGCCAAGCTGCTCAGCTACGAGGTGATCCTGAGCGAGCTGGGGGAGAACCTGATCAAGGCCGGCTCCGCCCGGGAGGCGCTGGAGCATCTGCTGCGGCACGACATCGCCGTCATCCTGGTCGATGTCTGCATGCCCGATCTGGACGGCTTCCAACTGGCCGAGATGATCCGCAGCCACCCCCGCTTCGAGAAGACCGCCATGATCTTCATCTCCGCGGTCATGATGTCGGACGTCGACCGGCTGCGGGGCTATGAGGCGGGCGCGGTCGACTATGTGCCCGTGCCGGTGGTGCCGGAGGTCCTGCGCGCCAAGGTCCGCGTCTTCGTCGAGCTGCACCGCAAGACCCGCCAGCTGGAGCAGCTGAACGCCGAGCTGGAACGCCGCGTGGCCGAACGCACCGCCGACCTGGAGCATACCGCCGCCCGGTTGCAGCAGAGCGAGCGGCGGCGCAGCCTGGCCCTGGCCGCCGGCGGCATGGGCTCCTGGGACTGGAACGCCGATACCGATGAACTGATGTGGGATGACGCCCAACACCGCATCTTCGGCACGGACCCCAGCCGCTTCGTTCCCACCGCCGCCAGCGCCTGGGCCCTGTTCCATCCAGAGGATCGGGAGAGCCAGATCCGCGCCATGCGCCTGGCCGCCGCCACCGGCCAGCGCTATGGCGAGGAGTTCCGCATCGTCCGGCCCGACGGCGCCATCCGCTGGTGCTTCGCGGCCGCCGCCCCCACCGGCGACGACGCCGACGGCCGGCCCCGGCGGCTGAGCGGGGTCACCTTCGACATCACCGAGCGCAAGGATGCCGAGGCCCGGCAGATGATGCTGGCCCGCGAGGTCGACCACCGGGCCAAGAACGCCCTGGCCGTCGTGCAGTCGGTGTTGCGCCTGACGCGAGCCGCTTCCGTGCCCGAATTCGTGGAATCGGTCGAGGGCCGCATCGGCGCCATCGCCTGGGTGCACACGCTGCTGTCGAACTCCCGCTGGCAGGGCGCCGAACTGGTGCGGCTGGTGCGCGAGGAGATGGCCCCTTACCAGTCCGGGGACACGCCGCGCGTGGCGTTCGACGGCCCGGACGTGATGCTGCTGCCGGCCACCGCCCAGTCGCTGGCCCTTAGCATCCATGAGCTGGCCACCAACGCCGCCAAATACGGATCGCTGTCGGTGCCGGGCGGGAACGTCCAGCTGACATGGCACGGCCGTTCGGACGCGCTGACCCTGATCTGGCGAGAAACCGGCGGCCCGGCGGCCATGCCGCCGCTGGCGCGCGGCTTCGGCATCCGCGCCATCACCGAAAGCGTGGAGCGGCAACTGTCCGGCCGGGTCGAGATGAACTGGCTGCCCACCGGCCTGGTCTGCACCCTCAGCATTCCCATGAGCGAGGTGGGGGAGCCCGTCGCCGACGACACCGCCCCCGCCCCGCCGCCGACGCCGGAACCCGCCGCCCACGCCGATCACCTGCCCCCCGGCCTGCGCGTCCTGGTGGTGGATGACGAGGCCATGGTGGCCATGATGATGGAGCAGGCGCTGCTGGACCTGGGCGCGACGGTGGTCGGCCCCGTGGGCACCCTGCCCCAGGCCCTGGATTTGGCCAGGGCCGGCGGGATCGATTGCGCCATCCTGGACGTCAACCTGCAAGGCGCGCCGATCTACCCGGTGGCCGACCTGCTGGCCAAGGCGGGCGTGCCCTTCGTCTTCCTCACCGGCTATGACCGGGTGACGCTGGACGACCGCTACCAGGGCACGCCGGTGCTGCAGAAGCCGGTGCGATTGTCCGATCTGGAACGCGCCCTGCTGGGGCTCGGCGGCCGGATGGCCGACCTGGTTCCCCCGCCTCGGCTTTCGCTGGCGAGAAGCTGATCCCACCGCCCCACCGGCGGGCCGCCGTCCGGCGTCAGCCCCGCGCCTTCACCAGCCGCCAGCCGATGACCATCGCCGCCACCCAGGCGGGGGCGACGTAGATGGCCAGGCGGGTACTGTCGTCGAAGGCCAGCAGCACCAGGGTCAAGGCGAAGAAGGCCAGCGTCAGGTAGCCGCTCCACGGCGCGCCGGGCATGCGGTAGGGCGAGGGCGCCACCCGGCCCGCCGCCACGGCGCGGCGGTAGAGCAGGTGGGAAATGATGATGATGGACCAGGTCCATAGCTGGATCACGACCACCGTGCTCATCACGTAGATGAAGGCCTGTTCCGGTGCCACGTAGTTCACCAACACCCCGGCCAGCATGAACACCACCGAGGCGACGATGCCGCGGGTGGGCACATGCTGGTCGCTGAGCGTGGCGAAGTAGGCCGGTGCCTCCTTCGCGTTGGCCAGGGTGTGCAGCATGCGGCCGCAGGAGAAGATGCCGCTGTTGCAGGCCGAGGCCGCGGCGGTCAGCACCACGAAGTTGATCACCCCCGCAGCGGCCGGGATGCCGAAATGGTCGAACACGGTGACGAAGGGGCTGAAGTCCGGCGAGATTTGGTCCCACGGCACCAGCGACATGATCACCACGATGGCGCCGATGTAGAAGACCAGGATGCGCAGCAGCGCCCCGTTGATGGCGCGCGGCAGGGTTCTGCCCGGATCCTCCGCCTCGCCGGCCGTCACGCCGATCAGTTCCATGCCGCCGAAGGCGAACAGGGCGGTGGGGAAGACCATCAGGGTCGCCATGGTGCCGTTGGCGAAGACGCTGCCGTGGGTCCACAGGTTGGTGACGCTGGCGTGGGTGCCCAGGCCGCCGGCATCGAAGCCCAGCACGGCGACGCCGAACACCAGCAGGGCGAAGACGGCCAGCACCTTGATGAGGGCGAACCAGAACTCGAACTCACCGAACACCTTGACACTGCGGAGGTTGGCGACCAGCAGCACGCCCAGCATGGCCAGCACCGGCACCCACTGCGGCAGGCCGGGGAACCAATAGCGGATATAGACGCCGACCGCCGTCAACTCGGCGATGCCGACCATCACCCACAGGAACCAATAGGACCAGCCGGAAACGAAGCCCGCCCAGGGCCCCACGAATTCGCCGGCATATGTGGCGAACGAGCCGGCCACGGGACGATAGAGCAGCAGTTCGCCCAGCGCCCGCGCCATGAAGAACACCGCCATGCCACCCATCGCATAGGCCAGCAGCAGGCTGGGTCCGGCCTTATGGATGGCCTGCGCCGATCCGAGGAACAACCCCGATCCGATGGCGCCACCCAGCGCGATCATCTGCACATGACGGCTTTTCAGGCCGCGAACCAGCCCTTCCGACACTTCGCTCACGCGGCACCGCCGACAGTTTGATCACAAAACATTAAAATCCCTCTCCCAAAAATTCTTATGTTACTTGGCCAAACCCCAACGCTTGCCCGTTCCCAGGTAATTCAAGGTTTCAGGGAGCCAATCTTTACTTGGGCAGAGGGGTTCATATCACCTTTTCGGCGCGGTGGCTGCCCCAGATCAGCGCGGGCCCGGATCGGCGCGGGATCGCCGCGACGCCAGCACCAGCCAAGGCCCCGCATGGAAAACGGCCATCAGCAGATACATCTGCGTCATGGCCCCCAAGGGCCACGCATCCACGGTGGTCATGCAAAGCATGGCCGGCTGGGCGGCCTCCTGAACGCCGGTCACCACCGCCATGAGGGCGAAGGTCGGCGCCGCGGCGAGGCGGAGCCACTCCGCCGCGCCAAGGAATCCGGTTTGGGGCATGTCCAGTGTCCTGATGAAGGGAAAAGCGGCTCGGGCGTTGGGCGCCCGAGCCGTGGTTCGCCTTAGCATGGCTGGCCGTACTCGTCGTGCCGGCGCCACCAGACGCCGCTCTCATTGCGGCCCAGCGGCGCGCGGTCCAGCCATTGGTAGGCGCCCCACAGGGTGTCGAGGCCCCGCGCATAGGTCGAATAGGTATGGTAGAGGGCGCCGTCGTCGCCCCGCGCGAAGGCGCTCATTCCCGGCCGGTCGCGGGTGTAGGTGGGCGCATCGGTGCCGCAGGTCGCCGCGAACCGCGCCACGGGCTCCGGGACCGCCGTCGCCTCGTCCATGGCGTGGCCGCCGCGGCGGTAGTTGTACTCGATGCGTCCATCGCGTTGTTCCGCCTCGGTGAAGGCGACGTTGTAGTCGAAGTTGAAGTCGCTTCCGGCCGACGACGCCCAGGGGAACGTCCAGCCCATGCGCCGCTTGTACGCCTGCAGCTTGGCCAGCGGCGCCCGGGAGACGGCCACCAGCGCCACGTCATGGTTGGCCAGGTGGATGGCGAAGCCGTTGAACCCGTCCGCGATCATGGAGCAGGAGGGGCAACCCGCCGTGTAGTCCGGCCCGAACATGAAATGATAGACGATCAGTTGCGACCGCCCGTCGAACAGGTCGGCCAGCGTGGCGCCACCGCCGTCGATGTCGAAACGATAGTCCTTGTCCACCCGTACCCAGGGCAGCGTCCGGCGGCGCCGCGCCAGTTCATCGCTCCGCCGCGTCAGCTCCTTCTCCGCCTCCAGCAGGTCCAGCCGGGCCGCCAGCCACTCTTCCCGCGTCGCCGTCACATGTGGTGTCATCGTTCCCTCTCCATCAGTATGCCCATCCGCCTTTCGCCAGGGAGTGGGTGGGCGGTGGTCGAGGGCCAGACTGGGCCCCGGCGCCACGTAGCCGGGAGTGACAAGTGTGACGGGATTCGCATGGACTCGCTGATCACGGCCGCCGGGCGGGCGCTGACCTCGGGCGATCCGCTGGGCGCGCTGAACCGGGTCGCCTTGCGCGACGACCCGCCGGCGCTGGCCCTGCGCGGCATCGCCATGGCGCAGCTGGGTGACCTCGGCCGGGCGCGGGCGCTGCTGCGCGCCGCCGCGCGCGGCTTCGGCCCGCAGGAGGCCGTGGCCCGCGCGCGGTGCGCCGTGGCCGAGGCGGAGGTGGCGCTGGCCGCGCGCGACATCGGCTTTTCCGCCGCGGCCCTGGACCGGGCCCGCGCCATGCTGGAGGCGCGCGGCGACCGGCTGAACGCCGCGCACGCGCGTCATCTGGAGGTCCGGCGCCTGGTTCTCATCGGCCGGCTGGAGGAGGCGGAGCGGGCGCTGGCCGTGCTGGATCCCGCCCCCTTCCCGCCCGCCCTGCGCGCCGCCCATGAGCTGGTGGTGGCCGGCATCGCCCTGCGGCGGGTGCGGACGGGGCCGGCCCGCGTCGCCCTGGCCCGGGCCGCGCACGCGGCCCGCCACGCGGGCATCCCCGCCCTGGTGGCGGAGGTGGAGAACGCGGCCCGCGCGCTGACGCTGCCGGCCGCCCGCCTGCTGGCGCGGGGTGCTGAGCGGCTGCTGGCGCTGGAGGAGGTCGAGGCGCTGCAAGCATCGCCGACGCTCATCGTCGATGCCTGCCGCCTGACGGTACGCGCCGGTGGCACCCTCGTCCCCCTGGCCCGCCGCCCCATCCTGTTCACATTGGCCCGCGCGCTGGCCGAGGCCTGGCCGAGCGACGTGCCGAGAGGTGCGCTGGTCGCTCGCGCCTTTCGCGCCAAGGACGCGGACGAGTCCCACCGGGCGCGCCTACGGGTGGAGATCGGGCGGCTGCGCGCCCTGCTGCGTCCGCTGGCCCAGGTGCGGGCCACCAAAGAAGGGTTCACCCTGACACCGCTGGGACCGCCCGAGGGACCGGTCGACGTGGCGGTGCTGACCCTGCCGCGGGAGGATGCGCTGGCCGGGGTGCTCGCCTTCCTGGCGGACGGCGAACCGTGGTCCAGTTCCGCCCTGGCCCTGGCGCTGGGCACCAGCCAGCGCACCGTCCAGCGCGCGCTGGACGCGCTGGCGGCGGCCGGCAGGGCGCAATCCTTCGGTCGGGGCCGGGCGCGGCGCTGGACCACCCCGCCCCTGCCGGGATTCACGACGACCTTGTTACTCCCCGCCTTCCTGCCGGGGGACTAGCGTGGGGCGGACACCCAATGGAGGCGACACCCATGAAACGATCCGCGGCCGAAATCCTGCGCGAATACGGCCCCTTCCCCGGCGTCGACCGCGTGCACGGGGTGACCTACGACGGCCAGCAGGTCTGGTTCGCCACCGGTGATCGGCTGAACGCCCTGGATACCGAAAGCGGCGACGTGCGGCGCCACATCGACGTTCCCGCCCATGCCGGTACCGCCTTCGACGGTCGTCACCTGTTCCAGATTGCCGAGGACCGCATCCAGAAACTGGATCCCGCCACCGGCAAGGTGTTGGCCACCATCCCCGCCCCGGCGCGGGGTGCGGATTCCGGCTTGGCCTGGGCGGAGGGGACGCTATGGGTGGGCGAATACCGTGCCCGCAAGATCCACCAGATCGATCCCGAGACCGGAACCATCCTGCGCTCCATCGAGACCAACCGCTTCGTCACCGGCGTCACCTGGGTGGACAACGAGCTGTGGCACGGCACCTGGGAAGGCGGCGAAAGCGATCTGCGCCACATCGACCCGCGCACAGGCGAGGTCCTGGAGCAGTTGGATATGCCGGCCGGCACCGGCATATCCGGCTTGGAATCCGACGGCGGCGACCGCTTCTTCTGTGGCGGCGGCGACAGCGGCGTGCTGCGCGCCGTCCGCCGGCCCGGACGTTAGGGCTGCCGCACCTGGACCACCTGGGCCTGCGGCATAGGTGGCGGCGCTTGCCCGCCCGTTGGACGCCCTGGCGGCCCCGCCGTCAACGTTTACGATCCCTAAGCCGATCCCGTCACGACCATGGCCAAGCCGACAGCGCGCCGCCGCCATCTGCCGTTCCCGGCAGATCCGCCAGCATGAGCAGCAGCTGGTCGGCGGCGCGCAGATCGGCGGTGTCCAGCCCTTCCTGGAACCCGTCGCGCAGGGGCCGCAACAGGGCCAGCGCCCGGGCCGGCTGCCGCTGGTCCATCCACAGGCGGGCGAGGTCGATGGCCGCCCGCAGCTCCCACCCCTTGGCCGCCTGCCGGCGGCTCCACACCAACGCGTCCTGCAGCAGCGTCTCCACCTCACCCACGTCGCGGCCGGGCAAGGTGCGCAGCACGTCGGCCTTGACGCGCAGCAGCTCGGGCATGGTGAACAGCTCGCCACTGGCCGTGCAGCGGTCGATGGCGGCGTCCACCAGATCCAGCGCCTCCCCCTGGCGACCGCTGAGCATGAGGCCCCGCGTCAGCGCCAGGCTGAAGGTGGTGGTCAGCAGCTCGTACCGGGCGGCGCGCAGGCGGGCCAGACTCTCCTCCAGCCAGTCCAGCGCGTCGCCGGCGCGGCCTTGCTGGATGGCCAGCTCCCCCGCAGGCCGCCGCTGGCGGCGATATAGGGACCCAGGGCGTTGACCTCGGCGGCGCGCGTGAAGTTGGCCAGGCTGACCTCGGCCCCCTCCAGGTCGCCGGCCCAGAGGTCGACGGACAGCGTCCACAGCAGGGCGATGCAGTGGGTGACGGCGTGTTCCAGCCCCGCCGCCTCGCGCACGGTGCGGGCGGCCACGGCCCGGGCCTGGTCGGCATGGCCCATCAGCCACAGCGCGCGGGCCAGCGCGATGCCCGAGCGGTTGCGGTGATCGAAGCCGTAATAGATGGTCCGCCGCCGATCAGAGGGCATGCTCTGCCGGATGGAGGATTCCAGCTCCTGCCGCGCGCGCGACTGGTCACCCGCCAGATGGTGGGAGATGCCGGCCAGGGAGGCCGCGACCGCCGCAGCCTCTGGCATATCAATCACCTCGGCGACCTTCACCGCCATTTCGGCCCAGTCGTGGGCCGTCGCGTAATCGCCGATCCTCTCATGGAAGATCTGCAGGCGGCCCAGCAGGCGCAGTTGGCTCCAGTGATCATCCAGGGCGATGGCGACGGTCAGCGCGCGGCGCAGCGCCGCCTCCGCCGCCTCGCTGTTGCCGCGGGTGAACATCAGGGCCAGGCCCAGCGCCGCCTGGATCTCCAGCTCCACCGCCGTGTCACGGTGGCCGTCCAGATGCGCCACGGCCCGCGCGCACCAGTCGCGGCATTCGACCAGCAGCGACATGTTGGTGAAGACCGACACGCTGGCCGCCGCCAGGCGGACGGCCAGCGCGAGGTCGCCATCGGGGCCGAAGCTCCAGTCCAGCGCGCTACGGATGTTGCCCAGTTGGCGCGAGAAATAGTTCACGCGATCCAGGCAGCGGCGTGTGGGGAAGCCGGCCTCCTCCAGCTCCGCCACGAAAAAGGCGGCGTGCCGCCGGGCCATGGCGTGAAAGGCGTCGCGCCCCCGGGCCAGCAGTTTTTCCCGGGCGTAGGCGCGCGTCATCTCCAACAGGCGGTAGGTGCTGGCGTTGCCCAGGCGATCGGGGGAGACCAGCGACTTGGTCGTCAGCTCATCCAGGGACGCCACTGCGGCGTCGGTCGGCACGTCCTCATCCGTCACCACCTGCAGCGCCGCGTCGATGGAGAAGGGACCGAGGAAAAGCGACAGCCGTTCCAGGGTCAGGCGCTCCGCCTCCGGCAGCAGGTTGTAACTCCAGTCCAGCGTGGCCTGCAGGGTCTGTTGGCGCGGCAGGGCCGTGCGGCGTCCGGCCCAGGCCAGGCTGAACCGTTCCCCCAGCAACCGGGCCGTGGCCTCCAGCCCGTGGGCCGCCACCCGCACCGCCGTCAGCTCGATAGGTAAGGCCATGCCGTCCAGGCGGCCGCACATGTCCGACACCAGGCGGACGGCGTCGACGTCGAAGCGCAGCGCGCTGTTGCCGGCCGACGCGCGCTCCATGAACAGCGCCACGGCCGGATAGGCCATCAGCGCGTCCAGCGACAGGCCCTCAGCCCCCGCATCGGGATAGGCCAACGATCCCAGCCAGTGCACATGCTCCGCCCGCACGCGCAGCGGCTCGCGGCTGGTGGCAAGGATACGGACCTGGGGGGCGGCGTCGATGAGGCGTTCCACCACCCGCGACACGGCGTCCACCAGATGCTCGCAATTGTCCAGGATCAGCAACAGGTGTTCCTGGCGCACATGACCCAGGATGACCGCCATGGGATCTTCGGACTGGACGAGCGTGCCCAACGCCGCCGCGATGGCGGAGGCCAGCAGGGCCGGGTCCTCCAGGGTGCCCAGATCGACGAAGCGCACCTTGCCGTCGAAGTGGGGCGTCAGCATGTGCCCCATCTCCACCGCCAGGGTGGTCTTGCCCACGCCAGCGGCGCCGACGATGGTGAAGAGCGGCGTCTCCGGCACACGGCCCGTCAGCAGTTGCACGTCCGCTTCCCGACCGAAGACCCGCGGCAGGCGGGCCGGCAGACGGCCGGCGGCCTCCATGGAATAGAGGCTGCCGTCACGGGGGGCCGGGGGGCGACCGCCAGCGTTTCCGCCACCGGGACCGCCCGCTGCAGGGTAGCGACGAAGGCGTAGCCCACGCCCACCTGGGTCGCGATATAGCGGGCGCCGTTCTCGCCATCGCCCAGGATCTTGCGCAGACCCGCCATATGGAAGCGCAGGCTGCCATCCTCCACCACCACGTCGGGCCACACGCGCTTCAGCAAGTCGCGCTTGGCAAGCACGCGGCCGGGCTGTTCCACCAGGGCGACCAGCAGATCGAAGGTGCGGCCACCGATCTCGACCGGAGCGCCGTCCCGGGTCAGCAGGCGTTCGCCCACGGTCAGGCGGAAGGGACCAAAGGCGACCGGGCCGTCCAGCGGCACACCCTGGGGCGGCGCACCCTGGACCGATGGGATTTGGGCCCGCGGGATCTGGGAAGAGGAAGACATGTCGTTCACAAACTGCCGCCTTTCCGCAGCGCGGTCGAGTCACAAGCCGTCATCGGAGCCTTGGTCGGAGGGCCATGGTCGGGAGGCCGCCATCAGTCGGGCCCCGCCTGGAAGCGTGCGGAACGCCAGGGACAAGTGTGTGGCGCTTTCATCCGCGCCTCGCAAGTTAGAGGGCGTTAGACCTTGTGAGACATACAAATTCGGGTGGACCGCCACTATACAACCAGTCCGGAACATGGTCAGTCTCGGCAATGGAAACGAACTGGTATTGTAGATTGGGGACCAATTCCCGCCTGGCATTCTGGACCTCGTTCGCGGGGTTCAGCCTGGACGCCATGGATGTGCAGCTCTATGCCTTCATGCTGCCCATCCTGGTGGCCTTGTGGAATTTGACCCACGCGCAGGCCGGGTTGCTGGCCACGGTCACGCTGGTTTCTTCCGCCGCCGGTGGCTGGATGGCGGGGCTGCTGGCCGACCGGCTGGGCCGCGTCCGCCTGCTGAAGATCACCATCCTGGGCCTGGCCGTTTCCACCTGCCTGTGCGGCCTGGTCGACGGCTACGCGTCGTTCCTGGCGGCGCGGACGTTCCAGGGCCTGTGCTTCGGCAGCGAATGGACGGTGGGCGCCGTCCTGGTGGCGGAGGCCGCGGCGCCGGAGTTCCGGGGTCGCATGGTGGGCGCCGCGCAGAGCGCCTGGCCCGTCGGCTGGGGCCTCGCCGCCGCCAGCGCCACCTTGGTCCCCGCGCTGCTGCCGCCGGACTGGGGATGGCGGGCCCCCTTCATGATCGGGCTGCTGCCCGCCGTTCTCATATTTTTTTACCGCACGCGCATCAAGGAGATGGAGGCCTTCCTGCAATCCCATGGTCGCGCGCCCTGGAACGGCATCTTCGCCGCCCCGGTGCTGCCGTCCACCCTCAAGGGCTGCCTGCTGACCACCGGCATGCACGGCGGCTATTGGGCCATCGCCACCTGGTGGCCGGCCATGCTGACGGCCGAGCGGGGGTTTCCCACCGCCACCGCCAGCCTGTATTTCGGGGCCCTGGTGGCCGGCTCCTTCCTGGGCTACGCCTTCGGCGCCTGGCTGGGCGACGCCAAGGGCCGGCGGGGAACACTGGCCAGCTTCGCCCTGGGCGCCACGGCGCTGCTGCTGACCTGCACGCTCTATCCCGTGTCCGACCAGGTCCTGCTGCTGCTCAGTTTCCCGCTGGGCTTCTTCGCGCTGGGCATGTTCAGCGTCATCGGCGCCGTCCTGGCGGAGCTGTATCCCACGGCGCTGCGCGGGTCGGGCCTGGGCTTCTGCTACAATTTCGGGCGGGGCATGGCCGGCGCCACCCCCCTGTTGATCGGCGGCGGCATCCTGGGTATGGGCCTCAGCCATGCCATCGGCCTGTACGCCACCGCCGCCTATGCCCTGGTCCTGCTGGCCACCTCCCTGCTGCCCGAGACGCGGGGGCGGAAGCTGGAGGGCATACCGGCGGCCTGAGGATCATCGCCGCCCGCTCATCCGCGCCAGGCTACAGCCCCAGCTCCGAAAGCGAGGGGTGGTCGGCTGGACGGACACCCAGGCGCCAGCGCAGCATGCGCTCATGCTCCTGGATCGGATGCTCGTTCACGCTGGTCAGGCGACGGCAGATCAGGCCGGTCTCGTCATACTCCCATCCCTCGTTGCCATAGGCGCGAAACCAGGTGCCGCTGTCGTTGCGGAACTCGCTGGCGAAGCGCACGGCGACGCGGGGGCCGTGCGCCGCCCACAGTTCCTTGATGGTCCGCATCTCGATCTCGCGGCGCCATCTGCGGGTGACGAAGGTGCGGATCTGCTCCCGCCCCCAAAGGAATTCGGCGCGGCTGCGCCAGTGGCAGTCTATGCGGTGGCTGAGGACCACGGCGTCGAGATCGCGCAGGTTCCAGCCATCTTCCGCCACCCGCACCCGTTGAATCAGGATGGGGTCCAAGGGCGGCGGCGCGTTATGCGTGGTCATGGGATGTCCTTGATTCCATGTATTGGCCCCCGGGAGGTCGCGCCGCCGGATCAGGGCGCGTACCGGCTGAAGACGTAGTCCCGGTCGCTGACCAGCGCCTGGTGGCAGCCCCAGCACGTCTCATGCTGGGCCTGGTCCGCCGGCTTGCCATCGATGAAGCGCCCGAAGCCCCAGCCGCCGGTGGCGGCATAGCGCTTGCTGTCCTTGACCATGATCTGCACCGTGGTCGCCGCCCCAGGGATGGAGGCGGTGGCGAATTCCGGCGACTGGGTGTGCTTCCAGGCCAGCTTGACCAGGATGGTGCCGTCGGGGAACGGCAGCGTGCCCGCCTGATAGGCCTTGATGGCCGTGGCGTTGCCCACGACCGCACGCAGCTCGTCCAAAGGTGCCGCCTCCTGCGCCGGCGCCACCAGTTGCCAGGCGCGATACCCCTGGGGAATGGTCACGCCGTAGATGGGGGACGCAGCGCCGGAACGCGCGCCACCATCCGATGCCCCGGCCGGAACCAGGGCCGGCGCCGTGGCGCACAGGGTGCCGGCCACCAGCACGATGCCCGTGAGCGGTCGCATGGCGCCCCTCCTCACAACGTGTCCGCGTCGATGACGGCGCGGACGAAGTCGTCGGGCGCCTCCTGCGGCAGGTTGTGGCCGATGCCGCCGGTCACCAGGCGGTGGGCGTACTTGCCCACGAACTTCTTGGCGTAGGCCACCGGCTCCGGATGCGGGGCGCCGTTGGCGTCGCCTTCCATGGTGATGGTGGGCACGGCGATGGCGGGCGCTTGGGCCAGCCGCTTCTCCAGTTCCTCGAATTGGGCCTCGCCCTCCGCCAGGCCCAGGCGCCAACGGTAGTTGTGGATGACGATGTCGACGTGGTCGGGATTATCGAAGGACGCGGCCGAGCGGTCGAAGGTGGCGTCGTCGAAGGCCCATTTCGGCGAGGCCAGACGCCAGATCAGCTTGGAGAATTCGTGGGTGTTGGCGGCATAGCCGGCACGGCCGCGTTCGGTCGCGAAATAGAACTGGTACCACCACTGCAGTTCGGCCGCCGGCGGCAGCGGGGCCTTGCCGGCCGCCTGGCTGCCGATGAGATAGCCGCTGACCGACACCATGGCCTTGCAGCGTTCCGGCCACAGGGCGGCCAGGATGTTGACGGTGCGGGCGCCCCAGTCGAAGCCGGCGACCACCGCCTGGCGGATGTTCAGCGCGTCCATCAGGGCGATGGCGTCCACGGCCAGGGCCGCTTGTTCACCGTTGCGCACGGCGTTGGCATCGCGCAGGCGGGTGGTGCCGTACCCGCGCAGATGGGGCACGATCACGCGATAGCCGGCGGCGGCCAGCTTGGGCGCCACCCCGGCGAAGGCGTGGATGTCATAGGGCCAGCCGTGGAACAGCAGCACCGGCTTGCCATCGGCGGGCCCGATGTCGGCATAGCCCACGGTCAGGGGCCCGGCGTCGATCCGCTTCAGCGACGCGAAGGGATCGGCGCCACCAGCCACCGGTTTGGCGGTGGGGGTGGGCGGGGCCGCGCGGGCGGGCACCACCGCGCCGAAGGTGGCGGCCACGGCCGCCGCGGCGCTGGCGCCCAGCAATTGACGACGGCGCTCATCGATCTTGTCGAAGGGGTTCGTGAGGTTCATGACCCAATCACCTTTGGTCCAGCGAGGGGGGCGTCCCGTCCCGCCCGCGCATCGCGTTTTCATCAGGGTTCAGGATAGCGACCAGTGCCGGATAGGCCCGGGTCACCTTTTCTTTCCCAACGTCAGGGCGCCGTGCCAGCCGCCGCTTTTTCGATCAGGGCGGCAACCGTGGCGGGGTGCGACACCATCACGACGTGGGAGCCGCCCTTGACCACCACCGTGCCGTGGGAGTGCGCCCGCTCCGCCATGAAGGCCAGGGCTTGGGGCGGGATGTTCCTGTCCTGGTCGCCGTAGACGAACCAGGACGGGACGTGGTGCCAGGCGCCCTCGCCCGACGCCTCGCCCAGGGCGGCCTGGGTGATGGGGCGCTGGGTCGCGGCCATCAGCTTGGCCTCGGCCACCGGCAGGTCGGCGGCGAACTGGTCGGGAAACCGTTCCTGCTGGATGTAGAGGTCCGTGCCCCCATCCGACAGCGCGACGGCCGGGGCCAGGGTGGGCGCCAACGTGCTGCCGGGGAACTTGCCGCTGAGGCCGGCCGCCGTCTCGCCCGCGTCCGGCGCGAAGGCGGCGACGAACACCAGCGACCGCACGTTGGCCCTGCCGTTGGCCGCTTCGCTGATGACGGAACCGCCATAGGAATGGCCGACCAGCACCACCGACCCCGGGATGCTGGCCACGACGTCGGCCACGGCGGCGGCGTCGCTTTTAACGCCGCGCAACGGGTTGGCGGCGGCGACCACCGGATAGCCATCCTTTTCCAGGATGCGGATGACGCCGTTCCAGCTGGACGCGTCGGCGAAGGCGCCGTGCACCAGGACGATGGTGGGCTTGGCGACCGTCTCCGCCCCGGCCACGGTGGTCAGGCACGCGCCCAGCGTCGCCGCCGCGGCGATGCCGGTGATGAGCTTCTTCATGATGATGTCCCTTGTGATCAGCGCAGCGAGCGGAAGGCGGCACGCACCTCGGCCGTGAACAGCTCCGGCTGTTCCCAGGCGGCGAAGTGCCCGCCGTTGCCGGCTTCGCTGAAGTAGACCAGGTTGTGGTAGCAGCGTTCCGCCCAGGTCCTGGGCGCTCGGTAGATCTCGCCGGGGAAGACGGTGACGGCCACCGGCAGCGTCTTGATGTCTATGGCGTTGAAGTTGTTGGAGTGGTCTTCCCAATAGATGCGGGCGGCCGACGCGCCGGTGCGGGTCAGCCAGTAGAGCGAGATGTCGTTCAGCATCTCTTCCCGCGTCAGCACGCGCTCCGGCTGGCCGTCGCTGTAGGTCCAGGTGGCGAACTTGTCGTACATCCAGGCGGCCAGGCCGGCCGGGCTGTCCAGCAGGGAATAGCCGATGGTTTGCGGCCGCGTGACCATCATGTCGGCATAGCCGGAACTGTCGCGGTAGAAGGCCTCCAGCGCGTCGAACGCCGCCCGCTCCTTGGGGCTCAAGGAGGCCGGGGCCGGGCCGCCGGCCTTCAGGATGGCCGCGATCTCCTTCGGCACCGTGCCCGGCATGTTGAGATGGATGGCCGTCAGGCCCGGCACGTTCTGCAAGGCCATGCGCTGCGAGATGACGGAACCGCAGTCGCCCCCCTGGGAGACGTAGCGCTCATAGCCCAGACGGCGCATCAGCGTGCCCCAGGCGCGGCCGACATGATCGGACCCCCAGCCCTTGGCCGAGGGCTTGCCCGAGAAGCCGAAACCGGGGATGGAGGGGATGACCAGGTGGAAGGCGTCATCGGCGCTGCCGCCGTGGGCCATGGGGTTGGTCAGGGGATCGATGACCTTCAGGAATTCCAGGATGGACCCCGGCCAGCCATGGGTCATGATCATGGGCATGGCCTTGGCATGGCGGGAACGGACGTGGATGAAGTGGATGTCCAGCCCGTCGATCTCGGTCATGAACATGGGCAGGGCGTTCAGCTTGGCCTCAAGCTTGCGCCAATCATAGTCCGCGCCCCAGGTGCGCAGCAGCGCCTGCATGGTCGCCAGCTTCACGCCCTGGCTGTCGTCGGGCACGGTTTCGGCCTCGGGCCAGAGGGTGGCGTTGACACGCCGCTTCATCTCGGCCAGCGCCTCTTCCGGAACCTGCACCTTGAACGGGCGGATGGCTTCGTCGCCCGTGGCGGCCCGCACCGCGCCGGGCAAGGTGCCGATGGCACCGGCGGCCGCCGTGGCGGCCAGGAAATGGCGTCGTGTCGCCTGGGGGAAATTCATGGATCGCTTCCCTTTTCCGCAGAGGATCTTCCCACGGCGAAATCAGTACGCGAGAGGCGGGCACGGCGCCTGTTATGGCTTGTGATGCGGTATTGGCGGTTGTCAGCGCGCACCCGGATTTGACCCGGGGCCGGCCGGTGGCCGTCATTCGCAGCGCAGGTCGCTCATGAACTCATAGCGGTCGCCGCGATAGGCGGAGCGGGTGAATTCCACCGGCGTGCCGTCGCCCAGGCGGGTGACACGCTCGATGCGCAACACCTCGGCGTTCTCCTTGACGGAGAAGATGCCGGCTTCCGTCGGTGTCGCCAGCGAGGCGCGGATGCGCTGCTGGCCCTTCACCGGGCGGTAGCCGTGGGCGCCCAGCGCCTCATAGAGGGAGTCGCCCAGATTCTCCAGCGCCGGCAGGAAGCGCGCCGGCACCACCGCATGCTCTATGGCCAGCGGTTCGCCATCCGACAGGCGGATGCGGCTGAGGCGCGCCACCTTGGTGACCGCAGGGATCTCCAGCATCGCCGCCTCATCCTCCGTGGGGCTGGCGTAGGCCTTCATCATCCAGATGACGCCGGGCTTGTCGCCACGCCGGCGGGCATCGTCGCTGAAGCCGCTCAGGAAGGCCGGAGCCTCTATCCGCGGCGCCACGAAGGTGCCCGAGCCGTGCTTACGGAACAGCAGGCCTTCCTCGATCAGCTTGTCAATGGCCTTGCGGATGGTCACCCGCGACATGCCCGTCAGGTCGCTGAGGTTTCTTTCCGACGGCAGGGCGTTGCCGGGGTCGATGCCGCCCGAGGCGATCTGTTCCCGCAGTTTCCGCGCGAGCTGCAAATAGATGGGGGTGCTGTCGCCGGGTTTGGGAGCCAGTTTGTCTCGCATCGTCACCACACGTCGAAAAAATTGGAACAATTACACGTCAAAGAGGGCCATGACCGAGGGCCGACTTCAGGTCTTTGGGGTACAGCGACAAGAGTGCGTCGGCCTCCGCCGGCGGGCGGCCCGAAGCGACAAGCACCGCCTTTCGGATGTTATAGTCCGAAACGCGCAGGGCGTCTTCGGCTTGTACTTCGGAAACGCCCGTCAATTCCTGTACGATACCACAGGCCCGCCGCACCAGCTTTTCGTTGGAAACCCGCATATCCACCATCAGGCCACGGTAGACCAAGTCTAACCTTAGCATCATTGTCGTGGATAAAAGATTAAGGACCACCTTCTGGGCCGTGCCGGCCTTCATGCGGGTGGAACCGGCGATGGGCTCGCTGCCCGTCTCCGCCAGGATGGCGTGGTCGGAGATGGTCAGCAGCGGGCTGCCGGGGTTGTTGGCGATGCCGATGGTCAGGGCGCCGGCGGCGCGCGCGGCCGCGATGCCCGCCACGGTGAAGGGGGTGCGCCCGCTGGCGGCCACGCCGATGGCGACGTCGTGCGGACCGAGGACCGCCGCCGCGATCTGGGCGCGGGCGTCGGCCTCGTCATCCTCGGCCCCTTCCACGCTTTCCGTCACCGCCAAGGTGCCGCCGGCCAGCACGAACACCAGGCAATTCCCTGGCCAGTTGTAGGTGGGGGTCAGCTCCACGCCGTCCTGCACGGCGATGCGGCCCGAGGTGCCGGCGCCCATGTAGACGATGCGACCGCCATCCCGCAGCCGGGCGGCGGCGGCCTCGCTGGCGGCGGCGATGCGGTCCAGTTGGCCATGAACGGAAGCGAGCGCCGAGAACTGCCCTTCCAGCATGGCTTCCAAGGCGACCTTGGTCGGCCATTCCGCGATCTCGACGAAGCGTCGGCCGTAGGTTTCGGTGGACATTCAAATCTCCTGAAGGCGCGCGGGACCGGAGGCGCCATCCGTCTGGCGGACGGCGCGACCACAGGCGCATAGGGCGAAGGCGGCCAGCGTTCCCACGCACAGCTGCCATGGAAAGGCGAGGGTCTGCAGGCCCGCCGGCAGGGACAGGGTCCGCGCCACGGCCGGCTGCAGGGCCAGCACGACGGCGAAACCACCAGCCAGCGCCACCATGACCGAAGCGCTGGAGCCCCGGTTGGTGAACAGGGCCGTGAAGTAGACACCCAGCAGGCCGGCATAGGCGAAGTTCATGACCGACAGCACGAAGTCCAGCAACGGCGCCCGGGTGTAGTGCTGCCAGTAGTAGGAGCCGATGGCCATGGCCAGGGTGGCGGCACTGACCGCCGCCATGCCGAAACGGCCGGCCATGACGTAGTGGTGTTCACCCGCCTGATGGCGGGCGGCATGCCAAGGGCGGTAGAAATCCTGGATCAGCACCGATGACATGGCGTTCAGCGCCGACATGGTGGTGCCCACCGCCGTGGCGATGACGCCGATGGCCATCATGCCGCGGATGCCGGCCGGCGCCTCCGTCAGGATGAAGTGCATGAGGACGGTGATGTCCTCGCCCTGGAAGGCGCGGGCGGGGCCGGCGACGGTGGCGGCCGGGCCGCGGTAGAACAGGTACAGCAGACTGCCGATGGCGATGAACAGCCCAACGATGGGAATGGCCGCCCCAATGGACATGTACAGGCCCTTGGCGCTGGTGCGCGCGTCCCGGCAGGCCAACAGGCGCTGGGTGGTATCCTGGTCCAGCGCATAGTTGCCGATGAACAGCAGCACGATGCCGGTCAGCGAGGCCCACAGGCTGAAGGGGGCGGACAGGGTGGCCGACAGGTCGAACAGCCGCAGCTTGTCATGGCCATCGGGCGTGGCCGACAGGGTCTGGATCATCGCGGCCAACGGCATGTCCAGGCGTTGCAGCAACAGCAGCGCGATGCCGAGGGCGGCCCCGACATAGACGATGAACTGCAGCAGATCGATCCAGACGATGGCCTTCAGCCCCTTGTGGAAGGCGAAGACGAAGGAGGCCAGGATGAGGAAGGCGGAGGCGATGGAGACGTTGGCCGCCGTGACGTTGCCGAAGATGATCATGGCGACGGCGATGGCCGCCAGATAGAGACGGGCGCCGCCGGCGATGATGCGGCCCACCAGGAACATGCCGCCCGCCGCCTTCATGGCCGCAGCACCGAAGCGTCGGCCCAGCAGTTCATACACCGTGGTGACGTTGTGGGCGTAGAAGCGCGGGATGAAGATGTGGGCGACGATCACCACCGCCAGGAAGGCGCCCAGGAAGGTGCTGAGATAGGTGAAGTCGCCGCGATAGCCGAAATCGGGGCCGCCCAGGAAGGTGGCGGCGGACTGGGTGGTGGCCAGCACCGAGATGGCGGCCAGCCAGGCCGGCACCTGGCCCGATGCCAGGAAGTAATCCCGGGCGTCGCCGCTGTCCTGCCGGTTGACGGCGTAGCCCACGCCGGCCACCGCCAGAAAATAAAGGCCCACGACCATCCAGTCCCAGCCTGAGAAAGCCCCACTCATGCAACCCCCAACACCATAATCCTTCCGCGCCCCGGCCACCGGCGGGCACCGCCGCGAAGCGGGGCCCGCCGCCTGCCTTTCCCTTACTGACGGAACGTCAGCGCGATGGAGAAAACGCGGCCTTCGACATTGTAGGTGTCGGGGAAGGTGTTGAACACGCCGCCGGCGACGAAGGGCGGGTCCTTGTCCAGGATGTTCTGGATGCCGCCGGACACCGAGATGTCCTTGGTCAGCTTGTAAGACCCGGTCAGGTCGAAATAATTCTGGGCGGCGATGGTGCCGTTCTGCCCCGGGGCGCTGTTGCGCACCGAGCCGATGCGCGTCCAGGCCAGGCGGACCATGGCGTCATCGAACAGCCAGCTGACGCTGGCGTTGTGGCGGTAGTCCGGCTGCACCAGCGTGGTGCCGTCGCTGGAGCAGGTGGCACCGTAGGTGCCGGCGCATTCCAGGGTGGCCACGGCGGCGTTGGGCTGGAACAGGTATGTGGAGACGATGTTGGCCTGGTAGGCGAACTGCAGGCCAGCACCAGGCAGCCAGTCCGGCTCCACGAAGTAGGTCATGCCGATGTCGAAACCCTTCTGATCCAGCAGGCCCAGGTTCTGGTTGTTGACGTAGGCGTTCGCCAGGTGGCCGTTGGTCGGGTTGCGCGACACCAGCTTGCACAGCGGGTTGTTGGCCGTCGGGTTGGTGATGTAGCAGCTGGTCAGGGCGTTGACCGGCTGGATGACGCCGATCGCCCCGGTCAGGTTCAGCTGGTAATAGTCGACCGTGATGTTCAGGTGGGGGATGAAGGTGGGGGTGATGACCGCCCCGATGGTCTTGGTCTGGCCGGTTTCCGGCTGGATGTTGGCGTTGCCGCCGTAGAAATACTGGCCCTCAAGGTATGACGGCGCGAAGGAATTGGTGGAGCCCACCGCCGGTGCGCCGAAGCGGGCGCACTGCGCGGCGTTGCCGGTGCCCAGCACGCAGGGATCGCCGGCGTAGCGCGGCGCCAGGCGGGCCACCGTCACCAGGTTGTTGAACGGCAGGGATGAGGTGGCGGCCGCGTATTCGCTGAAGTTCGGCGTGCGGATGACGCGCTGCATGGTGCCGCGGAAGCGGATGTTATCGTCCACCGTCCAGGTGAATTCGCCCTTGGGCGTGCCGTCGGCCCCCCACAGCGAGTATTCGGAGTAGCGGTAGGCGCCGCCGACGTCGAAGCCCTTGATCAGCGGCAGGTCCTTCAGGACCGGCACCAGCAATTCGCCGTAGATTTCCTTCACGTCGAAGCTGCCGCTGTAGGCGGCCTGCACACCCTGGCGGAAGGTGTTGCCCGTCAGCAGGGCGGAATCCTGCGTGTAGTTGCCGGTCTCGTTGCGGTACTCATAGCCCAGCGAGAAGCCCACCGGACCCGCCGGCAGGGAGAACAGGTCGGCCGAGGTGCCGCTCAGCACGCCCGAGCCGATCAGTTGCTCGCGGGTGCGGTGGAAGGCGTCGAAGGTCAGGCCCAACTGCTTCACGCTGGACTGGTTGGGGCCGAAGAAGTCGATGGTGTTGGCCAGCGAGGCGACGTTGTTCACGCCGGCGGCGCTGGTGACCAGGCCGTCGCCGGTGATGGGCAAATCCTCGGTGGAACGGCCGTACTGCACATAGGCGTCCCACTTGATGTTCTTGGTGATGTCGCCGCGCAGGCCGGTCTGGACCTGCTCCGTCTCGCGATCGGTGTGATAGGTGATCAAGCCCAGCTCGGCCAGCGAGCGGGTGATGCGCATCTGCGCCGTGCCGTTGACGAAGGTCAGCTGGTTGGCGATCTGCGGCGTCAGGAAGGGGTTGTTCTGGCTGATGGAAACGACCTGGTCGATGGACGGCGGATTGGGGCCGGGCGTGCCCGACTCCTCCGTCTTCGCGCGGGTGTACATGGCGCGGCCGTAGAGTTCGACATTGTCGAACAGGTCATAGTGGTAGAGGGCGGTGGCGTTGTAGCGGTTCAGCGGCTCGATCAGCGGGTATTCGCTGCTGATGTTCGAGGTGGCGGACGGGCTGGTGGTGAACTGGCCGCCGCTGTCGAAGCCGAATTTGCGCCCGCTGGCCACGTCGGTGAAGACGCCGCCCACGTTGGGAATGGTGCTGGCGGGGGTCAGCGCCCATTTGCGCGACCCGGAATCCACCTCATCCCGCTTGGTGTAGTTCAAGGCGACGACGACATGACCGCGCCCGTTGTTGATGTTGCCGCCGAAGGTCAGATCGGCACCGTATTCGGAGCCGCCATGCTGGGCGCTGCGGTCGGTGACCGTGCCCTCAATACCCTCGAAATCGCGGTCCAGGATGAAGTTCACCACGCCGGCGACGGCATCGGCGCCGTAGACCGCCGCCGCGCCGCCCGTCAGCACGTCCACCCGCTTGATCAGCGCCACCGGGATGCTGCCGACGTCGACGGAATTGCGAAAGCTGAACGGGGTCGCCCGGGTGCCGTCGATCAGCACCAGCGACCGGCTCTGCCCGAAGTTGCGCAGGTCGAAAACCTGGGCGCCGAAGGCGTCGCTGCCCTGGGAGGAGGCGCGCACGCCACCCGCCAGTTGCGGCAGCTTGGTGGAGAAATCCTGCACCGTCAGCGCCTGCTGCAGGCGAATGTCCTCGGACGAGGTCGAGGCCACCGGGCTGGCCGCCGTCAGGCTGGGGCGGGGAATGCGCGTGCCCGTCACCACGATTTCTTCCAGGCCGGAATCCGCCGGCTCGGCGCCGGCCGTGGCGGTGGTTTGCGCGTAGGCGCCGCCGGCCAGCGCCGGCAGGAAAAGCAACGGCGCCGCCAACGCGGCACGCCAATGTTTGTTCCGCATGCTCCAAGCCCCCCTGTTTTTTGATCGTGGACATACCACTTTGCGGTATATCTCTGACTTATTAATACCAATCAAAGCCAGCTTGCGTCAAGCGCTTCGTTGCAGATTCCCTACCATGTCAGCAGCACGTCGAGGGGATTCCGAATAGATCTGCGTTGACGGAGCGAATTGCCAATCAAGGGGTGGACTCTATTGGTCTACATCGACGCGAGCGCCCTAAGACCAGTCAACCCAACATGTCCAGCGCGGCCAGCAGGGCGTCGGCCAAGCGATCAATCTCAGTGAAGGTGTTGTACAGCGCGAAGGAGGCGCGGCAGGTGGCGGCGACACCGAAGCGGGCCAGCAGCGGCTGGGCGCAATGGGTGCCGGCGCGCACGGCAACGCCGAAGCCGTCGAGGATGGTGGCGACGTCCAAGGGATGGGCGCCGCCCAGGGTGAAGGCCAGGATGGGCCCCTTCCCCGCCGCCGTGCCGATCAGGCGCAGCGAGGGGATGGCGGTCAGACGCTCCTGCGCGTAGGCCAGCAACCCCGCCTCATGCGTGGCGATGGCGGCAGGGCCCACGCCGCGCAGATAGTCCAATGCGGCGCCCAAGCCAATGGCCTCGACGATGGGCGGGGTCCCGGCCTCGAACCGGTGGGGCGGATCGGCATAGGTGACGGTGTCGCGCGTCACCTGGCGCACCATCTCGCCTCCGCCCAGCATGGGCGGCAACCGCCGCAGCCACGCCGCCTTGCCGTAGAGGGCGCCGATGCCGGTGGGGCCGTAGAGCTTGTGACCCGTCAGGACATAGAAATCGACATCCAGGTCGCGCACGTCCGCGCCCAGGTGGACGGCCCCTTGGGTGCCGTCGGCCAGCACGGGGATGCCCCGACCGTGGGCCAGGCGCACGATGTCGCGCAGTGGCGTCACCGTGCCCAGGACGTTGGACATGTGGGTGATGGCCACCAGCCGCGTCCGGGGCGTCAGCGCCCGTTCCACCGCGTCCAGCGCCAGGCCGCCCTCCTCATCCACATCCACCCATTTCAGCACGGCGCCATGACGTTCACGCAGGAAATGCCAGGGGATGATGTTGGCGTGATGCTCCATGACAGAGAGCACGATCTCGTCCCCCGGCTGGATAACCGCCTCGCCAAAGGCGTGAGCCACCAGGTTGATGGCCTCCGTCGCCGATTTGGTGAAGACGATCTCCTCCGCGCTTTCCGCGTTCAGGAAGGCGCGGACGCTGTCCCGCGCCCGCTCGAACCCGTCCGTCGCCCGGTTGGCCAGGGTGTGGGACCCACGATGGACATTGGCGTATTCGGCGTAGATGGCCTGGGTCATGCGGTCCACCACCGCGCGCGGCTTCTGCGCCGAGGCGGCGTTGTCCAGATAGACCAGCGGCCCGCCGTCGACCTCCAGCGCCAGGATGGGGAAGTCGGCGCGCAGGCGGTCGACGTCGTATGGGGTCGTCACGGTTCCGTCCATCACCGCCTCCCTTCCCTGGCCGCCGGCCGTTCAGATGGTGCCCAGGTCGCGCAGCCGCTCGACCTCCGCATCGTCGGCGCCCAGCCATTCCTTCAGAATGTCGCCGCTGTGCTCGCCGATCGCCGGGGCACCGTGGCGCACGCTGGTGGGCGTGTCCCACAGGCGCACGGCCGGCGCTTGGAAGGGGACGGAGCCCAGGATGGGATGGGGCACGTCGATGATCTGCTTGCGCGCCACCACCTGGGGATTGGTGACGACATCAGCGATGGTCGCCACCCGCTCGCACGGCACCTCGGCCTCATGCAGGCGGGCCAGGATGGTTTCGCCGTCCAGGGTCAGCGCCCATTCGTTGATGATGCTTTCCAACAGGCCGACATTGGCGTTGCGCGCCACGAAGGTGGAAAAGCGCGGGTCCTGAACCAAGCCGGGCATGCCCATGGCATTGGCGAAGCGGGGGAAGTGGGCGTCGTTGCCGGCCACGACGTAGATCCAGACGCCATCGCGGGCGCGGAAGCAATGCGACGGCGAGAGGTAGCGGTCGCGGTTGCCCAGGCGCGGCGGCTCCGCCCCGTTCAGCAGATATTCCGGGATGGCCGTGGTCATCAGCGCCATCCCGCTGTCCATCAGCGTCGCCTCCACCACCTGGCCCCGCCCCGTCTTCCCCCGTGCCTGCAGGGCGGCCAGGGCGCCGATGGTGGCGTAGAGGGCGGTGGTGTAATCGCAGACGAAGACACCGGACATGGTGGGCGGGCCGTCATGGGCGCCGGTCATGCTCATGATGCCGCTGATGGCCTGGGCGGCGCCGTCGAAGCAGGGATGCTGGGCCAGCGGCCCCTTCTGCCCGAAGCCGGTGACGCGCACCAGGATCAGGCCGGGGTTGGCCTCGCTCAGCACATCCCAGCCCAGGCCCATGCCCTCCAGCGTGCCCGGCCGGAAATTCTCGATGAGGATGTCGGCCTTGGCCGCCAGGCGGCGGATCAGGGCCTGGCCGTTCGGGTCGCGGAAATCGACGGCGAAGCCGCGCTTGTTGCGGTTGGCGGACAGGAAGAACAGGGTGTCGCCGGCCACGGCCTCCCCCACACGGCGGCCGTCCTCGCCCCCATCGATGCGTTCCACCTTCACCACGTCGGCGCCCAGATCGCCCATCAGTTGGCCGCAGAACGGACCGGCGATGTATCGCGTCATGTCAAGAACGCGAATACCGTCAAGTGATCCCAGCATAGTCACCTCGCCTTTTTCTATAGAACGACCAGACACGATAGGCTGTTGAAATCATCATTCCGATGAGCAATAGTATCCGAAACAGGAGGCAGCCATGCGCATCGCTTATTTTTCCTGGCTTCGCGCCAAGACCGGCACCGCATCGGAACAAATAGACTTACCGCAGAACTGTAACACGGTGAACGATCTGATCGATTACCTGTCTGGCCGGCATCCGGCCCTGGCGGAAATCGCCACCGCGCAGGGCAGCCTGCGCTACACCGTCAACCGCCGCTATGTCGAGAAATCGCATCCGCTGACGGCGACGGATGAGGTGGTCCTGTTCCCGCCCGTCACCGGCGGCTGACCGGCTTTTCCTTCCTGGGCCGCCCCGCAGCAGGGACAATTCTCCCGGCGTGGCAGTTCCACCTTGGTGACCTCGCAGCTCCAGGCGTCATACATTGCCAGGGTGCCGGACAGGCTGGGCTCCACGCCCAGAATCTCCTTGATCACCTCGATGGCCTGCAGGGCGCCCATGACGCCCACCGCCGGGCCCAGCACGCCGATTTCCGAACAGCTGGGCGCCAGCGCCGGCACCTCGGGATAGAGACAGCGAAAGCAGGGGTGAGAGCCCCCCAAATGGGATTTGAAGGTGGTCAGGATGCCGTCGGCCAGTTGCACGGCGGCGCTGACCAGGACGATCCCGGCCCGACGGCAGGCGGCATGCACCGCGTCGCGGGTGGCGAAGTTGTCGCAGCCGTCGGCCACGATGTCGTACTGCGCCACCAGCGCGTCCGCGTTCTCCGCGTTCACCGGCACCGCGTGTTCCACCAGCCGCACATGCGGGTTGATGCGGGCCAGCGTGAGGGCGGCACTCCGCACCTTGGGCATGTCCAACCGGTCGACGCCGTGCAGGATCTGACGGTGCAGGTTGGACGGCTCGACACAGTCGAAATCGGCGAAACCCAGCGTACCCACCCCCGCCCCGGCCAGGTACATCAACAGGGGGGAACCCAGGCCGCCGGCGCCGATGACCAGCACGCGCGCGGCCTTCAGCCGGGCCTGGCCGGCGGCGCCGATCTCCGGCAAGACCACCTGGCGCCGGTAGAAACTGGTCTCGTCAGGAACGGTCGACATCACCCAAGCCTCCGGTTCCGGTTTTCTTGATGGCTCAGGCCGCGGCGGCGGCCTCGCGGATGCGCTTCACGATCAGATGCACGCCGTTGGCCCGGCTAGGCGCCAGGTTTCGCCCAACGGCCAGCCGGTCCAGCACCGCCGGGCTGTGGGCCAGAATCGCGGCGGGCGGCCGCCCGTCGTACAGCCGCCGCACCAGGGCCAGCAGGCCCCGCATGATCAAGGCGTCGGAATCCGCCCGGATATGCAGGGCCGCCGGCGTCCGCTCGATCACCAGCCACAGCTGCGACTGGCAGCCGGTCACCTGGTCCTGGTCCCGGCGCTGGTGCGGCGGGATGCCGTCCAGGGTGCGCCCCAGGTCCATCAGGTGCTTCAGGCGGGCGGACCAGTCGACCAGGCATGCGAACTCCGCCTCCAGCGCCGCGGCGGCGGCGTCGATGTCCGCGACGGTGGGATCGGCCAGGTCGGTCATGGGTCCGCCTTCCATCATCAGCGCGCGTGGCGCGCCACGATGCCCCCGGTCATGGGCGCCTTCACGCCCGTGGTTTTGGGGAAGCTGATGGGCAGGCCGGCCAGCACACGGGCGGCGAGGTAGGCGAAGCATTCCGCCTCCACCGCGTCGCCCCGCCAGTCCACCGCCTCGGCCGGCACGGCCTCGACCTTGGCGCGCTCGGCCAGGGCGGCCATGATGGCCGGGTTCTTGCGGCCGCCGCCACACACGATCAGCTTGGTCGGGCGGGTGGGCAACAGGTCCAGTGACCGGCCCACGGTGCCGGCCGTGAAAGCGGTCAAGGTGGCGGCGCCATCCTCCAGCGACAGGCCGTCGGCCATGTCGGCGGTGAAGTCATAGCGGTCCAGCGACTTCGGGTATGCCGCCGACAGGTAGGGATGGTCCAGCAGGCGGGCCAGCCGCGCCTCATCCACCCGGCCGCGTCGGGCGATGGCGCCGTCCACATCCATCTCCCCAGCCCCGTGGCGCATGATCCAGTCATTGATGGGGCCATTGGCCGGGCCGGTGTCGAAGGCCTCGAAATGGTCCTTGCCGTCCCACCAGGTGACGTTGCCCACGCCACCCAGGTTCAAAGCCGCGACCTCGGGCCCGGCGTGGACCCGCTTCAGCAGGGCGGCGTGGTAGCTGGCGGACAGGGGCGCACCATGGCCGCCCGCGCGCATGTCGGCGGTGCGGAAGTCATAGACGACGTCGATGCCCAGGATGTCGGCCATCAGCTGCCCGTCACCCAGCTGGCGGGTGTCGCCGAAGCGGCCGGGCACAGGCGCGCGGTGCAGCACGGTCTGGCCGTGGAAGCCGACGGCCGCCACCTCGTCCGGCCGCATGCCGTTCTCGGCCAGGAACTGGGCCACCGCCTCGGCCTGGGCGCGGGACAGGGCCCGTTCCGCCTCAGCGAAAATCGGGGGCTCCGCGCCCTCGAAGCGCCAGGTGAGCGCCTGGGCCACCGCCTCCCCCAAAAGGCCGCGCAGGTCCGTCGGATAAGGGGCCAATTTCCAAGGACCAAAGTCGAACACATGGACGCCATCCGTGCGAATGCACGCTATATCGATCATCCCGTCCAGAACTGTGCCCGTCATCAGGCCGATGGCCCACATCGGTTGCATTCGTCGATCTCCCTGGTTTCCCCAAAAGGTTCTTCACTGTACCGCTAACCGCCTCAGGCGTATTGGCGCGCGGCATGATGCCCGTCCGGGCGTCGCATGGCCGCCACGTGCCTGGCATGGATCTCGCCCTCCGGCTTACGGCAGCCTGCGCAAAGCAAGATAGATTGCCGCCCATCCTCCGCCATG
This sequence comes from Nitrospirillum guanabarense, assembly GCF_034653355.1. Lineage (NCBI taxonomy): Bacteria > Pseudomonadati > Pseudomonadota > Alphaproteobacteria > Rhodospirillales > Azospirillaceae > Nitrospirillum > Nitrospirillum guanabarense. The sequence goes on along the minus strand of NZ_JAYEER010000001.1, from coordinate 1,073,056 downwards.
CGGCGGCGGAAATCGACGGCCCGGCCCACCACGGTTTCCGCCGTCTCCGTCATCAAGTTGCCGACGACGCCCTGCGCGCCGTGGCTGATCACGCAGATCGACGTCTCGCCATCCGGGGCCATGCACAGGGTGTGACCAGCCCAGAAGCAGGCGCCGGTGGGCACGGGCAGGGACGGGTTGATGTCCTGCGACATGCGCCGGTGCAGCGCCTCGTCACTTTCCAGGTCGTCCAGCTCCCGGATCTTGTGGTGGGCGCCACCCGGCAGCAGGGGAGTGACCTTCACGTGGTTGTCCACCCGCGCCACCAGCTCCAGGAACTCCGGATCATAGTCCTCCAGCGGCTCATTGAGGTCGATCTGGTATACGCCCACGCGGACATGCCCATGATCCCGCCCCCGCGCGTCCAGCAGGGCGCGCAGGCCCTTTATGGTCTTCTGGAACGACCCCTCGCCCCGGTTCAGGTCGTGGCTGGCCTGGTTCCCGCCATCAAGGGACACGTAGATGGTGTGGGAATAAGGCACCGCCAGAATTTCCTTAACCCGTTTGGGCGTCAGCAGGGTTCCATTGGTATGCCATTGGAGTGGGGAATGTGGCAAAAACCGCCGCGTCATCGCCAGCAATTCAGCGAAACGGGGATTCATCAAGGGCTCTCCACGCCAATTCAGGTGTATTCCCTTGATCTGCATCGCCGGTGACGTCGCGAGTTTTACCAACACTTGTTCAAGATCGTCCGGCTCCAGATCCAATTTTCCATGACTCTGCTTTGTATAGCAAAGACGACAAGACAAATTACACCGGCTTGTCGGATCCAACCACAGCCAGATTGGATGTACTTGATCAGACTGGTCATGCAGTGGTTTAAACAACGTACACCTCCGACCGTTTTATTGTCATACAGGGGTGGCCCGTTAGCCCCAGGCGGGAAGGATGTCGTGACCAGATGTGTACCAGATTAATACCAGGATGACATCATTAAATTCACACGGTACAGGTGGAAAAAATTTCGCGCGGCGAGGAAACTGCCCCTGTTCGCGGGAAACGGGCGCCGAGCGGCCGGACCCACCCCGCACTCAGGAAAGGGAGATGCACGCTTGTTCCAGGTCCGCGCGCTGATTTCGGACGCCGGCGGCACGTCGGCCAATGAGGACGTGGCCGGTCATTGCGGCGACTGGGCCTGGGTCATCGACGGGGCCACCGGCGTCAGCGGCGCCACTATCGGGGGCTTGAGCGATGCCGCCTGGTTCGCCCGCCAGGTGGACGGCGCCCTGCGCCGGCGCGTTCCCGATGGCGGGGGGCTTTCCACCGACACCGTGTTGCGCCAGGTGGTGGAGGATTGCGCCCAAGGCTACGCCCAGGCCACGGCAGGAACACCCCGGGCGCGGCAAGAGCGGCCGTCGGCCGCCTTCGCGCTGCTACGGCGGTTGGGGGACCGGCTGGAGATGACCACCCTGGGCGACTGCCAGATCATCCACCGAGGCGAAGACGGCCAGGCCCGCGTCTTCGGCGCCTCCGCCATTCCCGCCTTCGAGGAACGCACCCTGGCCGCCGCCCGCCGGGCGCTGGATGAGGCGCCCGAGCTGACACCGGCCGACCTCTGGGAACGGGTGGTCGGACAGTTGCGGACCAACCGCCGGTCCATGAATGTCGACGGCGGCTATTGGGTGCTGAGCACGGACACGGACGCCCTGGCCCATGTCGACCGTGCCACCATACCCGTGAACGGCGGCCCGGCGGCGCTGGCCAGCGACGGTTTCCTGCGCCTGATCGACATGTTCGGCCGGGCGACGGCGGCGGATTTCCTGGGCTTGGATGATCAGGCCAAGGCGGAATCCGCCCTGCGGGACCTGCGGCGCGTCGAGGCCGCGGACGATCCCCACCATGGCCATCTGCGGCTGAAGCGGTCGGACGACGCCAGTTTCATCCTGGTGCGCCCGGCCTGAAGATCAATCCGACGCCCGCCCCGCCAGCGCCAGGGCGCCTGACATGGCATCACCCAGGGTGGGTGACAGGCGGCGGCGCACGTCGGGGGCCAGCCAGGCCTCCAGGGCGCTGGCCAGGCCGCCGATCAGGCTGACGCGTGGCGCCCCTTCGGCCAGCAGCGCCCGCACCAGGCCGTTCACATGCTCCGCCGCGTCCTGCACCACGTGGCGGGCCACGGCGTCGCCCTGGTCGGCTTGGCGCAGCACCAGGGGCGCGAAGGTGGCGTAGTCGGTGGCCGTCGACCGGTCCATCCACAGCACCACCTCGGCCGGATCGTCCTGAAAGCGGGCCATCAGCTCCCGCGTGAGGGCGCTGCCGCCCTCACGCCCGTCATGGGCGCGCAGGCTGTGCTGCAGGGCCCTCAGGCCCAGATAGGCGCCGCTGCCCTCGTCGGAGATGGGGAAGCCGTAGCCGCCGAACTTCATCTCCCGCCCGTCGATACGGCCGATGGCGCAGGAACCGGTGCCGACGATGACGATGCCGCCGTCCTGGCCGCCATGCGCGCCCAAGCAGGCGATCATGGCATCACTGGTGAAGGCGATGCTGGCATAAGGGTGGTGGATGGCCTCCAGCGCCGCGCGGGCGCCCTTGCGGCCGATGCCGGCCACGCCCACCCCGGCGCGGATGCGGCCCAGGTCGTACGCGTCCAGCCCCGCCTCCGCGATGGCGTGGCGCGCCGCCGTGTCGATGGCCTGCCACGACGCTTCGATACCGAAACGGGTGGCGGCGGGGCCGGCGATGCCCTGCCCCAGGACGGTGCCGGCCGCATCCTCCAGCCGCGCGCGGCAGCCGGTGCCGCCGCCATCCACGCCCAAGTACAGCGCGTCGTCCATCAGCCGGGCACCCGCTCGATATCGGCGCCGCAGCGCACCAGCTTGCGCGCCAAATCCTCATAGCCCCGGTCCAGGTGGTAGACGCGGTTCACCACCGTCTCCCCCTCCGCCACCAGCCCCGCCAGGATGAGGCAGACGGAGGCGCGCAGATCCGTCGCCATGACGGGCGCACCGCGCAGCCGCTCCACCCCGCGCACCAGCGCGGATGTGCCCCGCAGGGTGAGGTCGGCGCCCAGGCGCGCCAGTTCCGGCACATGCATGAAGCGGTTCTCGAAGATGGTCTCACGGATCATGGCCGCCCCCTCCGCCACCGACATCAGGGCCATGAACTGTGCCTGCAGGTCGGTGGGGAAGCCGGGATAGGGTTCGGTCGAGACGTCGGTGGCGCGCAGATGCCCCGCCCGTTCCACCATCAGGCCCCGGTCGGTGGGATAGACGCTGACCCCCGCCCGCTCCAGGATCTGGCATTGCACCGCCAGGTGCTCCAGACGGGCGCCGATCAGTTCCAGCCGGCCGCCGGTGATGGCGGCGGCCACGGCATAGGTGCCGGCCTCGATGCGATCGGGAATCAGCGTGTGCGTCGCCGGACGGAAGCTGGCCGGCCCCTGCACCAGGATGCGCTGCGTGCCAGCACCCTCGACATGGGCGCCCATAGCCACCAGGCAGGCGGCGAGGTCCGCCACCTCCGGTTCGCGCGCGGCGTTCAGAATTTCCGTTTCGCCCCGCGCCGTCACGGCGGCCATCAGCGCCGTCTCCGTGGCGCCCACCGAGGGCAAGGTCAGGACAATGCGGCCTCCAGCCAGGCCATCGTGCGGCGCCCGGGCGGTGACATAGCCGCCATCCACCGCCACCTCGGCGCCCAGGGCGGTCAGCGCCTTCAGGTGCAGGTCGATGGGCCGGGCGCCGATGGCGCAGCCTCCGGGCAGGGAAACGCGGGCGTGCCCGAAGCGACCCAGCAGGGGGCCCAGCACCAGGGCTGTCGCCCGGGCGCGGCGCACGGTGTCGTAGTGCGCCTCGGCATTCACGGCGGCCGCAGCGTCCAGCGTCACCTGGTGGGCCTGTCCGCGCGTCACCCGCACGCCATAGCCGCCCGCCAGCGCCAGCATGGTTTCCACGTCGGTGATGGCCGGCAGGTTGGCCAACGTCACTGGCCGATCACTCAACAGGCTGGCGGCGATCAGGGGCAGCGCCGCGTTCTTGGCGCCAGCGATGTCCACCGTGCCAGCCAGCCGCCGCCCACCGCGGATGATCAAGCGATCCATGAGGTTTTCCGCATCCTAGCCGTTCGCCCCGCACAACCTGTCTATCATGCCAGTTCGCCAAGTGGTGACAAACTGGTTTCATACTGTTAGCCTTCCCGCGATCCCAATCGACCGAGCAGAAGTCCCCCCGCGATGCCTGCTACACCGATCCATCCAAGCTTGACCCCAGATCAGGCCCCCGATCAAGTCGACCCAACCCAGACCGCCGGCGCCACCTGCGAAATTTTCGTCAACCGCCGCCGCTTCGCCATCGGCAACCAGATGGTGACCGCCGCCGACATCGCCGCCCTGATGGGCGTGCCGGCGGACAATGCCGTGGTTGAACGCGGCGACCCGACTGGTGAGTGGGTGGCCCTGCCCTTGGCCGACATCGTCGCCATCCACCCGGGCGACACCTTCCTGGTCACCCGCCAGTTCGTGATGGGCGGACATGGTTGAGCGACTCTCCCCGAACGGGAAGCCCTACCGCGCCACGCCCACAGGCCTGCTGCGCCTGGCCTCACCGGAAAAGGAGGCGCTGTTCGCCACCGCCTTCACGGGACAGCCGGATCGGGAGGGCGGCTGTTTCGCCCGTTTCGGCTGGAGGGTGACAGGCACGCACCTGGCCATAACCCTGGCCGTCATAGACCCGCCACAGCCGGGCGATATCGAGGGCGGCGGGGCGGAGATCAAGATCACGGCCAACGCCCTGCGCCGCGCCGCCCTGGCGACGGAGGGCCATCCGTTGGCCGTCGGCTTCATCCACGCCCATCCCGCCGGCGTCGCGCCCAAGCCCAGCGCCCTGGATGACGAGATGGACCGCTACATGGCCGGCTATTTCGCCGACCTGGTACCCGGTCGCCCTTTCGTCAGCCTGATCGTTTCCAGGATCGGGGGCGACACCGCCATCTCTGGCCGCATCTTCCACGAGGGCGCCTGGCATGCGGTGGGCCGCGTGGCGGCGGAACGCGACCCCACCGTGATCGCCTGGCCGCACGGCGAACCGCCGCCGGAACCGCCCATCCCACCGGAGCGGGTGGCCCGCCTGACCAGCGCCTTCGGGCGGGAGGCGTACCAGCGCCTGCAGCGCTCCACTGTCGCCCTGATCGGCGCCGGCGGCACCGGCTCCGCCGCCATTCCCATCCTGGCGCGGGCCGGTGTGGGCCGCCTGATCATCATCGACAGCGACCACGCCTCGGAATCCAATCTGGAACGGCTGCACGGCAGCACCCCGGCCGACGTGGCCAACCGCGTGCCCAAGGTCACCATCGCCAAGCGCTCCGTCGCCGAATATGCCCCCGGCACGGTGGTGGAAGCCATCAACGGCCGCCTGCCGCAGCCCGAGGTGCTGGACGCCGTGCTGCAGGCCGACGTGCTGATGGGCTGTACCGATCAGCATTCCAGCCGCATGGCGGTGGCCGATATCGCCACCCGCTACCTGATCCCGGCGGTGGATTGCGGCGGCCTGATCGAGGGGCGCGACGGCATCGTCACCGGACAGCTGGTGCAGATCGTCCGCTTCCTGGCGGCCGACCCCTGCCCCCGTTGCCGCGGCATGATCTCCGCCACCCGGGTGATGCAGGAGATGCTGCCGGTGGTGGAGCGGCTGGCCCCGGCGGACCAGGCGGCCCTGGCGGCGGCGCGTGGCGAGCGGCCAGACCCCATCCTGACGGCCGTGCCGCAGATCGATACCGTGGGCTATATCACCACCACGGCCGGAACGCTGGCGGCGGGCTTCGTCATCGGCTGGCTGACCGGCCGCTTCTCCCCCGCTTTCGAGCGGCTGCAACTGGACCTGGTATCAGATTGCCTGGGCGCCGTGGATCGGCCGCAACGGCCCCGGCCGGGATGCAGCTGCACCACCACGCGCGGCTATGCCGACCAGGCGGCCGACGCGGCCCCGTTTCAGCCACCCGCCCACTGGCCCGCCCCAGTCCGGCTGTAAGGGGCCGCCTCTAGAATCCCGGCCCGGCCACCGGGCGGTGGCAGGAACAGCCGACGAAATGGCCCGACAGCGCCTCCAGCGAGCGCAGCTGCGCGCCGTTGGTCACATGGTCCTCCCCCGCCGCCGGCTCCACCTCCAGCACCAGATCGCCGTCGGTGCCGAAGCGGGCCGGCAGGTCGGCGAAGGACAGGTTACCGGTGCCTAATTCCAGCCCTTCGGAAGAAATGGCCTGCACCAGGGTGGCCGCATCCAGGCCCGGATCGGCGCAGGCGCGTTCATCCAGGCGGATGGCGTCGGAGACGTGCAGATAGCTCATCCGCTCATCCACGAAATCGAAGGGATCCAGCCAGGCCGCCCGGTCCAGGTCATCGGCCGTGATCCAGCCGAAACGGGCGTCGCCGTCGGTCAGGCGCAGCTGGGCGCGGCGGCGGTTGAACAGGTTGGCCGACAGGGTGGCGTGGGCGACATCGATGAACGGCTCCACCCCCGTCAACCCGTGCCGGTCCAGCGCCTCTCTGAAGCGTCCAACCTCCCACGGAAAGAAATGGTCCAGCGGCCCGGTCATGTAATTGCGGCCGTCGCGGGGCAGCAGGGAATAGTGGCCGACATTCTCCACCAGCAGCCGCATGCCGCCCGCCAGGCGCGCCAGGTCACGCACCGCCTCCTCAAAGCCCTGCGCGGCCTCATCCCGGTCGCGGGCGCGGGGCGGGGCCTGGCCGAAGACCATATCGAAATAGCGGTGCAGGACGACAGCCTGTGCCCCGATCTCCGCCGCGAAGGCCAGGGTATGCCGGCATTGGTCGGCATCGAAGCCGACCCGGGTGACCAGGGGCACCGACTGCGGCGGGATGTGAACGATCAGCGCGTCCACCGGAAATTCCTGTCGCAACCGGGCGATATTCCGCCGGGCGAGGGCGAGACCGGCGGCGGAAGTCACGTCCCGCTCCCCAAAGGTGTGCAGCTCCAGCCGTACCGGTCGCCCCTGGGAGACGAGATAGGCGGCGCGCGCGGCCAGTTGGCCGTAATCGGCCACGGCGGCCTTCAGGACAAGGTTGGGCATGCTCACCTCCCCGCCGGATCGCTGACGCCAGGGTGGCACGGCCGGCCGACCTGGACAAGCTGGTATTCATATGGTATGCAACCAGTGGTCCGGCGGCCTTCCTCGGGCGGGGTTGCCGGCCCTTCCGTTCAGGACAAAAATACGGGGGGCAGGCCCCATGCCGGAAACAGGGTTGGAACCAGTGTTGGATGCGCCGCCGGTGGCTGACGACCTGTCGCCCGTCGGCATCCTGGACCGCACCCGCCAACTGCTGCCCCTGGTCGATAGCCTGAAGGCGGAGGGGGAGCGTGAGCGCCGAGCCCCCGCCGCCCTAATCGACGCCATCAAACAGGCCGGCCTGTTCCGCCTGCTGCAGCCCCGCCGTTATGGCGGCGCCGAATGTCATCCCGCCACCTTCTTCGCCGTGCAGGCCGCGTTGTCTGCCGGGGACATGTCCGTCGGCTGGCTGCAGGGCGTCATGGGCATGGTGGCCTTCCACCTGGCGCTGCTGCCGCCCGAGGCGCAGGACGATGTCTGGCGGGATGATCCCATGGCGCTGCTGGCCTCCAGCTACATGCCGGCGGGCAAGGCGACCCGGGTGCCGGGTGGCTTCCGTCTCAGCGGCCGCTGGGGTTTCTCCAGCGGCGCCGACCACGCCGACTGGTTCATGCTGGGCGCCATGGCGGTGCTGGAAGGAGAAGGGCCGGAGCATGTTATTTTCCTGGTGCCGCGCGCCGACGTGCGCATCCACGACACCTGGGACACCATCGGGCTGCGCGGCACGGGCAGCCACGACGTGTCGGTGGAGGACGGCTTCGTCCCCGCCCACCGCCGCCACGGCGTGCAGGAACGTTTCCTGATTGGGGGACCGGGCCGGGCGGTGAACCTGGCGCCGCTCTATCATATTCCCCTGCCCCAGATGCTGTTCCGCGCCATTTCCACCCCGGCGCTGGGCGGCCTGCGCGGCATGCTGGACACCTTTATCGAGCATAGCCGCCGGCGCGCCGGCCCCAGCGGCGGCGGCCCCCTGGCGGACCCCGTGGCCCAGCTGGCCTGCGGCGAGACGGCGGCCGAGCTGGACGAGATGACCCGCACCCTGGAAGGCAATTTCGACCGTATGCTGGACCATGCCCGCCAGGGCCGGGACGCGCCCATCCCCGACCGCATGCTGTATCGCGTCCACGCCACCTCGGTGGTGGAACGGTGCGACCGGCTGGCACGGCGCCTGTTCAAGGCCGCCGGTGCCTCCGCCCTGTCGGTCGCCAACCCGCTGGGGCGCGTCTGCGCCGACATCCAGGCCGCCCGCCAGCACGCCGCCAACCAGTATGAAATCTATGGTCGGACGCTGGGCGCCCACCTGTTCCAATTGGACGTGAAGGATACTTTGCTTTGAGCGGACAGCCGGACCAAAACCCCTCCCCGCCCCTGCCCTTCAGCCTGGGCTACGACGACCGGGATGAGGAAGAGATCATGCGCCGCTGGCGCGCCATCCTGCGTTCGAACAAGTGGAGCCACGCCGCTTATCTGGAAGAGTTCGAGGATGCCTGGCGGGCGTGGAACGAGCTGCCGGCCGTGGCCTTCGATAATTGGGCCGGCGGCGCCATGGCCGTGCTGGACCACTTCAAGGTGCGTGGCGCCACCGTGCTGTGCCCGTCCAACACCTTCCTGGCCACGCCCCGCGCCGCCCAGCTGTCGGGGGCGGAGGTGGTATTCTACGACTGCAACCGCCACGATTTGTGCGGGTCCTTCGACGATTTCGTGGCCAAGGCGGAACGCCACCGTCCGGCCCTGGCCTTCATCGTCCATATCGGCGGCCACATCGCCTTCGACATCCATAAGATCGCGGCTTATTGCCGGGACAAGGGCATCGTCCTGGTGGAGGATTGCGCCCATGCCGTGGGCGCCGACTGGAACGGGCAGAAGCCCGGCAGCTTCGGCGATGCCGGCATCTTCTCCCTCTACGCCACCAAGACCATCACCACGGGCGAAGGGGGCGTGGTGGTCAGCAAACACGAGGATGTGCTGCGCCACGCCCGCTCCTACCGCGACTACGGCCGGGGCTCGGGCTACAAGGTGCAAAGCCTGAACCACCGCATGGACGAGTTCCGCGCCGCCTTCGGCACCGTTCAAATCCGGCGCATGCCGGAAATCGTGGCGTGGAAGCAGGCCTACGCCCGCGATGTGCTGGACGCGCTGCACCCCGACCGGGTGCGGCTGCCCGACGGCATGAGCAGCGGCTTCTACAAGTACATCGTCTTCCAGAGCATCCCGACCTCGACCGGCAAGGTCTATGAGCTGCCCTGCCATCGCATCATGGGGGTGGAGGCCGACCTGCCGAACACGGAGTGGGTGGCCAAGAACCACTGGTGCGTGCCGCTGTACTACCCTCGCTCGTCCCCGGAGTGAGGGTCTCCCGGTTCGTTTTCTTAAATGACGCGGCGGATCCAGCCATCCACCAACGGGGCCTGGGTGCCGCGCTGCATGCCGACCAGGCGTTCGCGCAGGTCGGCGGTGGTCGCCCCGCCCTCGCCATTGCCGATGACGAAATCGCCCTCGGCCGTGCGCACGGTGCCGATGGGCGCCAGCACGGCGGCGGTGCCGCAGGCGAAGGCCTCACGCACCCGGCCGGTGGCGGCATCCTCCTTCCACTGCGCCAGGGTATACGGCTGCTCCACCACCGTGTGGCCCAGGCTGCGCGCCAGCTGGATGATGCTGTCGCGGGTGATGCCGGGCAGGATGGTGCCGCTGAGCGGCGGGGTCAGCAGACTGCCGTCGTCGCGGACGAAGAAGACGTTCATGCCGCCCAGCTCCTCGATCCAGCGATGCTCCGCCGCGTCCAGGAACACCACCTGGTCGCAGCCGTGCTTGCTGGCCTCCAGCTGGGCGATCAGGCTGGCGGCGTAGTTGCCGCCGCACTTGGCCGCACCGGTGCCGCCGGGGGCGGCGCGGGTGTAGTTCTCCGGCGCCCAGATGGTGATGGCCTTGGCCCCGCCCTTGAAATAGGCGCCCACCGGGCAGGCGATGACGCAGAAGATGTATTCCGAGGCCGGCCTGACTCCTAAGAAGGCCTCGTTGGCGAACATGAAGGGGCGGATGTACAGGCTGCCGTCCCCGCCGGGGATCCAGGCCTGGTCGATGCGCACCAGCTGCTCCACCGCCTCCAGGAACAGCTCCTCCGGGATCAGCGGCATGGCCATGCGTTCGGCTGAGTCCCGGAAGCGCTTGGCATTGGCGTCGGGCCGGAACAGCGTCACACCGCCGTCCGCCGCGCGATAGGCCTTCATGCCCTCGAAGACTTCCTGGGCGTAGTGCAGCACGGCGGCGGCCGGATCGAGCGCGAACGGTACCCGCGCCGTCACCTTCGCGTCATGCCAGCCCTGGCCTTCCGTCCAGCGGATCGTCACCATGTGGTCGGTGAACACCTTGCCGAAGCCGGGGTTTTCCAGGATGCGGGCCAGAGTGGCGGCGTCGGTGGGGGTGGCGGTGCGCTCGATGGTGAAGGTCATGGTGGTTCCAAATGTGCCGGGATCAGATGTGGATAGCGTGGCCCAGGGCCTTCAGGGCGCTTTCGTGCACGCCCTCGCTTAATGTCGGATGGGCGTGGATGATGCCGGCCACATCCTCCAGCACGGCGCCCATCTCCAACAGCGTGGCGAATTCGCCGGCCAGTTCGGAGATGTGGCGGCCCACCGCCTGCAGGCCCAGGATGCGGTGGTCGGCCTTGCGCGCCACCACCCGGACAAAGCCGCCATCATCGCCCGCGTCCATGGACAGGGCGCGGCCGTTGGCTGCCCAGGGGAATTGCCCCACCACCGTTTCCGTGCCCGCCGGCACCTCGTCGGGGCCTAAGCCCGCCGTCACGATCTCCGGCTCGGTGAAGCAGACCGCCACGATTGATACGAGATCGAAACGGCGGCGCTTTCCGGCGATGATCTCCGCCACCATCTCGCCCTGGGCGGACGCCTTGTGCGCCAGCATGGGCTCGCCCACCACGTCGCCGATGGCGTAGACGCCCGTCGTCGGCGTGGCGCAGCGGTCGTCCACGGCGATGAAGCGGCCGTTCATGGCCAGGCCCATGGCCTCGCGCCCCCAGCCCTCGGTATTGGGCCGGCGCCCGACCGTGACCAGGATATGGTCAGCCGGCAGCACCTGGCGCTGGCCGTCCCGGGTCTCGATAGCCAAGCCCTCGCCTTCCTGGCCAAGGGCCTTGGCGCCCAGATGCACCGTGACACCGTGCTTTTCCAGCCAACGGCGCACCGGCTGGGTCAGCTGGGCATCGTACAGCGGCAGGATGCGGTCCTGCGCCTCCACCACCGTGACCTGGGCGCCCAGCTTGGCGTAGGCGATGCCCAGTTCCAGGCCGATATAGCCGGCACCCACCACGACCAGCCGCTTGGGCACCGCCGACAGCGACAGGGCGCCGGTGGAGGAGATGACTTTACCACCGAACGGCAGGTTGGGTAGTTCCACCGGCAGCGAACCAGTGGCCAGGATGACGTTCTCCGCCACCACGGTGACGGGGCCGTCCGCCGTCTCCACGGTGCAGCGCTTGGCGTCACTGAACACCGCTTTGCCGGCCAGGGTGCGCACCTTCGCCCGCTTCAGCAAGGCGGTGACGCCGCCGTTCAGCCGGTCGACCACGCCCTCCTTCCAGGCCATGGTCTCGGTGAAGTTCAGCGCCGGCCTGGCGTCCAGGTGGATGCCGAAGCGGCCGGATGAGGCCGCCGCCAAGGTCATTTCCTCATAGAGGCCGGCGGCGTGGATCAGCGCCTTGGACGGGATGCAGCCGCGGATGAGGCAGGTCCCGCCCAGGCGATCAGCGTCCACCAGCACGGTGTCCAGCCCCAGCTGGCCGGCGCGGATAGCGGCGACGTAGCCGCCGGGCCCGCCGCCAATGACAAGCACGCCAACATTGAGGACGGGTGTCTTGATGGTCTCGGCCATGACGTCAGTCCATGAAGATGAGGGCGGGGTGTTCCAGCAGGCGCTTCAGCCGCTGGATGAAACGGGCGGCGTCATAGCCGTCGACGATGCGGTGATCGAAGGAGGACGACAGGTTCATCACCTTGCGCACGGTGATGAAGGACCCGTTGACCACCGGCCGCTCCACCAGTTTGTTGGGGCCGATGATGGCGACCTCGGGATGGTTGATCACCGGCGTGGCGGCGATGCCGCCCAGGGGCCCGAGGCTGGTGAGGGTGATGGTGGACCCGCTCAGTTCATCGCGGGCCGCGGTGCCGTCGCGGGCGGCTTTGCTGACCCGCGCCAGCTCGGTGGCGCAATCCCACAGGTCCCGCGTCTCGGCATGGCGCACCACCGGCACGATCAGGCCGTTGGGCGTCTGCGTGGCGATGCCGACGTGCACGCCCTCGTAGGTGTGCAGCACCCCGGCATCGTCGTCGTAGCGGCTGTTGATGTGCGGGAAATCGGGCAGGATGCGCACCACCGCCCGCATGAAGAAGGGCAGCAGGGTCAGCTTGGGCTGGTCGTCCCGCTTATTCTCGTTCAGGTCCTGGCGCAGGGCCTCCAGCTCCGTCAGGTCGCATTCCTCCACATAGGTGAAGTGGGGGATGCGGCGCTTGGAATCCTGCATCTTCTCCGCGATCTTGCGGCGCAGGCCGATGACCTTGGTCTCCTCCACGCCCTCCCGCGCGATGTAGCGCGCGTCGCCCGTGGGGATGGCGCCGCCACCGGCGATATAGGCGTCCAGATCCTCCGGCGTGATGCGGCCACCGGGGCCGGTGCCCGGCACGTACTGCAGCGGGATGCCCAGCTCATGTGCCCGCCGCCGGGTGGCCGGGGCGGCCAGGGGCGCATCCTCGGCCAGGCGGGTGGTGAAGGCCGCCGCCTTCGCCGGCTGGGGCTTGGGCTGCTCCACCGGCCTGGGCGCGGGCTTCGCCTCACCCTTCACCGGTTCCGGTTTCGGCCCAGGCTTGGGTTCCAGCTTGGGTTCCGGCTTGGCCTCCGCCTTGGGCGCTGGGCGGGCGGCGTCGGCGTTGCCGGCCCCCTCCACCTCCAGTTCCACCAGCACGCTGCCCACGGCCATCATCTGGCCGACCTCGCCATGGATGGCGGTGACCACGCCATCCACGGGGGCGCTCATTTCCACCGTGGCCTTGTCGGTCATGACATCGACCAGATCCTGGTCCTCGCGCACATGGTCGCCCGGCTGCACCCGCCATTTGACGATCTCGGCCTCGACCACGCCTTCGCCCACGTCAGGCAGGCGGAACAGGTAGGTGCCCATGGGTCAGTCCTCCATGACGCGCTTCAGGGCGGCGGCAAGGCGCGCGGGCCCGGGGAAATAGTCCCACTCGAAAGCATGCGGATAGGGCGTGTCCCAGCCCGCTACCCGACCGATGGGACTTTTCAGGTGATAGAAGCAACGCTCCTGCAGCAGGGCCGACAGCTCGCCGCCGAAGCCGCCGAAGCGCGAAGCCTCATGCAGGATGACGCAGCGGCCGGTCTTCTTGACCGAGGCGACGATGGTGTCGATGTCCAGCGGCACGATGCTGCGCAGGTCGATCAGCTCGGCATCCACGCCCGATTCCTCGATGCCCGACTTGGCCACGTGCACCATGGTGCCATAGGCCAGCACCGTCGCCTCGCGCCCGTCCCTCACCACCGCCGCCTTGCCCAGCGGCACGGTGTAGTGTCCCTCCGGCACGTCCGAGCCGGGGAACTCGGCCCAGGTCTTCAGCGCGCGGTCGTGGTGGCCGTCGAAGGGGCCGTTGTAGATGCGCTTGGGCTCCAGGAAAATGACGGGGTCGTCATCCTCGATGGACGCGATCAGCAGGCCCTTGGCGTCATAGGGGTTGGAGGGGATGACCGTCTTCAGGCCCGTCACGTGGGCGAAGATGGCCTCCGGGCTTTGGCTGTGGGTCTGCCCGCCGAAGATGCCGCCACCGTAGGGGGAGCGCACGGTGATGGGCGCCCAGAACTCCCCGCCCGAGCGGTAGCGCAGGCGGGCGGCCTCCGACACCAGTTGGTCGAAAGCCGGCAGGATGTAGTCGGCGAACTGGATTTCCGCCACCGGGCGCAGGCCGTAGGCGCCCATGCCGATGGCGGTGGCGATGATGCCGCCCTCGGAAATGGGCGTGTCGAAGCAGCGCTTCAGCCCGTGCTTCTTCTGCAGTCCGTCGGTCACGCGGAAGACGCCGCCGAAATAGCCCACGTCCTCGCCGAACACCAGGACGTCGGGGTCCCGGCTCATCATCACGTCCAAGGCGGAGTTCAACGCCTGGATCATGTCCATCTTGGGCATGGGATCAGACCCCCAGTTCACGGCGCTGTTCCAGGACGCGCCAGTCGGGCTCCTTGAACACGTCTTCGAACATCTCGCGCACGGGCGGCTTGGACTGGCCCAGCGTGCCGATGCGTTCGCCTTCCTTCACCGCGGCGCGCACGCCGTCGGCCAGTTCAGCCTCCATCTGGGTGTGGCGCTCGGCCGACCATTCGCCGCGCGCGATCAGGTGGGCCTTCAGCCGTTCGATGGGATCGCCCAGAGGCCAGCACGCCGCCTCCTCCGCCGGGCGATACTTGCTGGGATCGTCGCTGGTGGAATGGCCGGCGGCGCGATAGGTCACGAACTCGATCAGGGTGGCGCCCTTGTTGGTGCGCGCCCGCTCCGCCGCCCACACGGTGGCGGCCCACACCGCCAGGAAGTCATTGCCGTCCACCCGCAGGCCGGGCAGGCCGTAGGCGATGGCCTTGGCGGCAAAGGTGGTGGATTCCGCCCCGGCGATGCCGGCGTAGCTGGAAATGGCCCACTGGTTGTTGGTGACGCACAGGATGACCGGGGCGCGGTAGACGGCGGCGAAGGTCAGCGCCTCATGGAAGTCGCCCTCCGCCGTGGTGCCGTCGCCGACATAGGCCAGCGCGATCTTGGTGTCGCCGCGATAGGCCGAGGCCATGGCCCAGCCCACCGCCTGGCTGAACCGGGTGCCCAGATTGCCCGACAGCGAATAGAAGCCGTAGTCGCGGGCGGAAAACAGGATGGGCAGCTGGCGGCCCTTCAGCGGGTCGCCCTCGTTGGAGAAGATTCTGGTTGACCAGGTCGAGCATGGGATAGTCCCGCGCCCACAGCCAGCTCAGCACCCGGTACGTGGGGAAGCACATGTCGTCACGGTCCAGCATCATGGACTGGGCGGCGCCGATGGCCTCCTCCCCCGTCGACTTCATGTAGAAGCTGGTCTTGCCCTGGCGCTGGGCACGGAACATGCGGTCGTCGAAGGCGCGGGTCTGGGCCATGACCTTGAGGCCGCGGCGCAGCGTCTCGGCATCCAGGCCCGGGTCCCAGGGGCCGACCGCCTTGCCTTCGTCATCCAGCACGCGGATGAGACCGTAGGGCAGGTCGCGGATTTCCGGTTCCGCCACGCCGGGATCCGGTCGCCGGATGGCGCCGGCGGGGGAAAAGGGCAGATGGTCGAAGCGGGGCGCCTGGCCCGGCCGGGCCGGCGGCTCCGGTATGTGCAGCTGCAACGGCGGCCTCTTCGGTGCGCCGATTGGGTCTTGGGGCGACATATTTCCTGGTCCCTCCCGTGCCTTCCTGTTGCCCCCAAGGATGTGGGGTGGGACCTGGAAAAAAAATATCTGATACGTCTTAGGTCGGCCCGTAATAGAAATGGACAACGCGCGAAACGGGGGGATTTTAGGATGGCTATTGCGTTGGACCGGATCGACCGGCGTATCCTGCTGGCCTTGCAGGAAAACCCCGACATCTCCACCGCCGACCTTGCGGCCAAGGTCGGCCTGTCCCACACCCCCTGCTGGCGCCGCCTGAAGCGGCTGGAGGAGGACGGCATCATCCGGGGCCGGGCCCTGCTGCTGGACGCCAAGGCCCTGGACCTTCCCATCACCGTCTTCGCCGAGGTGCGGCTGAAGCAGCATGACGAGGACACGCTGGAGGCGCTGGAACAGGTGGTGCGCACCCGGACCGAGATCGTGGAATGCTTTTGCATGGCCGGCGGCGAGGGCGACTACCTCATGCGCATCATCGTCAGCAGCGTGGAAAGCTATGAGCATTTCCTGAAAAAGGTGCTGCTGCACCTGCCGGGGGTGGCGGCCGTCAATTCCCGCTTCGCCCTCAGCTGCGTCAAGCTGACCACCAGCCTGCCCATCGTGGCCTGAAAAGGGGCCACGGGCCGGGCAGGAAAATCAGCGCCAGGCGTAATTGAAGCTGAGGGAAATGCGTTCCTCATCGGCGCGGTTCAGCGCCACCTCATGCCGCAGCCAGCTTTCCCACATCAACAGGGTGCCTTCCCGCGGCGCCACGGTGATGGTGGGCTGCAGGGTACGGTCGGCCTTGGCCTTGCGCGGCGGGGCCGCCATCATGAAGGGCAGGCGCGGGTCCTCGAACTTCAGGACGGAGGCGCCGGCCGGCACCCGCACGTAATAGGTGCCGCTGATGACGCTGTTGGGATGGATGTGCGACCCGTGGAAGCCGCCAGGGTCCAGCACGTTGATCCACAGGCTATCCAATTCCAGCTTGCGCCCGCCCAAATCCCAGTCCTGCACCTTGGCGAAGGCCTTGGCGTGGCGGTCCAGCTGGGCCTTCAGCTTTTTCAGGATGGGGAAGCGCCAGATGAGATCATCCAGCGAGGCGTAGCTGGTATAGCCGGTGTAGCCATGCTTGTCCGACCAGCGTTGCCCCGCCCCGTCATCCTCCGCCGCCGTCAGGCAGCAGGCCGCCACCTCTTCATTCAAGGGAAGCATCTCCGCCAGTTCGACCCGGTACACGCGGGTGACGAACAGGGTGTCGATGGACGCGTCGGACTGGGCGGCGGGCGTGGAGGCGGGGATGTCGTCGGTCATGCCCTGGGCTTTAACCGCGCGGCGCGGTGGCGTCAATCGCGCCAGGAGAAAAAGGCCGGCCCGTCCCCGGTCAACCCGCCTAGGCCGAAAACAGTAGGCTGCGGGCCGCGACCTTTGAGTATAAAGGGAACTCCCTGGGGGCGTTCGCCCTTATCACCAGGGCACGCCCCAAAACGAAGATCGGCCCAGGCACCCGCCCCGCACGCGGAGGCCCTGGGACCGGCACCGCCCACGGAACGCGCATCCATGCAGTTGGCCCCCGACGCCCCACCGCCGGACGTCCGCAAGGACGATCCCCACGCCGGCATCGGCTTCACCGAATTCGTCCTGATGGTCTCGGCCATGATGGCCATGAACGCGCTGGGTACCGACAGCATGCTGCCCGCCCTGGGCCAGATCGGGCGCTCGCTGGGTGTGTTGGAGGAGCCTCGCTGGCAGTGGATCGTCACCGCCTTCCTGCTGGGTTTTGGCGGCGCGCAGATCTTGTACGGCCCCATTTCCGACCGCTACGGTCGCCGGCCCATCCTGCTGTGGGGCATCGTCTTCTACGCCCTGGGCAACTTGGCCGCGGCCCTGGCCCCCACGTTCGAGCTGCTGCTGGCCGTGCGCGTGGTGCAGGGTGTCGCCGTCGCCTCCACCCGCATCGTCGTCGTCTCGGTGGTGCGTGACTGCTATGCCGGGCGCCAGATGGCGCGGGTCATGTCGCTGGCCTTCATGATCCTGCTGGCCGTGCCCATCCTGGCGCCCAGCCTGGGGCAGCTCATCATGCTGGTGGCGCCGTGGCGGGCCATCTTCGCCTGCCTGGCGGCCTACGCCCTGGCGGTGGTCCTCTGGCTGTGGCGCCGGCTGCCGGAGACGCTGCACCCGGAATACCGCCGCCCCATCGACGTGCCCACCATCCTGGCCGCCGCCCGGCAGACGGTGACGGACCGCCAGGCCATCGGCTACACGCTGGCGCAGACCCTGATGATCAGCGCCGTCTTCGCCTACATCAACAGCCTGCCGCCCATCTTTGACGACGTGTTCAAGGCGCCGCAGCTGTTCCCCCTGATCTTCGCCCTGACCGGCATGTCGCTGGCCGTGTCCGCCCTGCTGAACGCCCGCATCGTCGTGCGGGTGGGCACGCGACGCCTGTCGCATAGCGCGCTGCTGGGTTTCATCCTGTTCACGGGTATCCACACCATCATCGCCCGGCATGGGGAAAGCCTGCCGGTCTTCACCGTGCTGCAGGCGTTGACCATGTTCTGCTTCGGTCTGGCGGCCAGCAACTTCGGCGCCATGGCCATGGAACCGGTGGGCGCCATCGCCGGCACCGCCGCCTCGGTCCAGGGGTTCATCAGCACGGTGGTGGGCGCGCTGGTGGGCTTCGTCATCAGCCAGCACTTCGACGGCACCACCCTGCCCCTGGTCGGCGGGTTCCTGTGCTGCGGCGTGGGCGCCCTGGTCATCGTCCTGGTGACGGAACGCTTCCAGCTGTTCCATCCCCGCATGGGGAAGTGACCAACGGCATGAGGTCATGCCTCATGCCGTTGCAAGACGCGACCGCGACCGCCCGGCGGCTGAGGGAACGCTTATCTGACAGCGCAGCCAAAGGTCTCAGCCACCCAGTCGGCGATGTAGTCGCGGGAGATGGTGCCGTTGTCGGCACCACAGTGTTCCACCTCATAATCCGTGGCGCGGAAGACATGCAGGTGCCGCTTGGGGCTGTTCACTGCCTGGTCAAAGGACAGGTGGGCGTATTCCAGCGGGATCTGCCGGTCGCCCTCGCCATGGGTGACCAGGAAAGGCACGCGGATTCTCTCCACCACGCCATCCAGGCACATGGACGGTGCCCAGGCCATGAAGCTGTCGATGTCCGGCTTGCCGAACACCCACATGACATGGTCCCAGTAATGGGGCACTGGGTTCTCCCCCTCCCGCTGTCGGCGGCGCTTCTGCATTTCGCCCCAGTCATGGTTGGCGCCCATGACGGCGCACAGGGCGAAGCGCGGCTCCATCGCCGCCGCGCGCGGAGCGTAATAGCCGCCCAGCGACAGGCCGAAGATGCCGATGCGCGCCGGGTCCACGTCATCCCGGGTCAGCAGGTAATCCAGCGCGGCGGACGCCCAGCGCTCACTGTCGTGCACGCCGTGCAGGCCACGCAGGCGCAAGGCCTCGCCCGTGCCCGGCTGGTCGATCAGCAGGGTGGACACGCCGCGCTTCAAGAAGGCCGCCGGGTTGCCGGCGTGGTAGATCTGCTCCTTCATGCTGTCCAGGCCGTTGCAACTGACCAGGCAGGGCGCCGGCCGGCCGTTGGCATCAGGCGGCGCCTTGATGAACAGGCCTGTGAAGCTGGCGCCCTCATACGCGATTTCGACGAACTCGCAGTTCTCGCGCGCCAGCCGGACACGCTTGGCGAACAGCGCCAGGCCCTTGGCATAGGCGATCTTGCGCGGGGCGTAGTCGCGGGCCTGCATGCGCTCCGCCGTCAGGTAGTATGTCGAGGCGCGGCCATACTTCTCCGCCGCCGACAGCAGGCGCCCGGCGGCCTCGTCCGCTTCGGCGTTCCTTTCCACCTGGTCGGCCACGGCCAGCCAGCTATCGAAGAAACGTGCGGTGCCCGCGTCCTCCCCCCGCGCCGCCGCCTCGCGGATGGGACGGCAGGCGGCGTCGATCTCACCGATATTGCCGCCGCACATCAGCGCCAAGTTGGTGGACAGGTTCCAGACGTAGTTCCCGGGAAATGGCTCGTACATTTTGCTTACCCTCATGCGCCGGGCGCCGCCATCCGGCGGCTTGGCTTCCTCAGTTTCCAGTCCACCGCGTCCCTCGGAAATTTCCGGCGCCCGCGGTCGCGGGCTATGCCGGAGTGGAGTTCAGCTGCGGACCTCACTTGTGGTCCGGCTTGTCCTCGGCCAGGGGCTGGCCGTCGTGCAGGTAGGGTGGCGCCTCGATCAGGACGAAGACGATGCGGCAGACCGTGGTGGCGCTGGGATTGCGCCACAGGTGCATGGTGCCACGCTGGATGATGATGCCGCCGGCGCCCACGGTTTTCTTCACCCCGTCGTCCAGCTCCAGCTCCACCTCGCCCGACAGGACGATGCCGTAGTCGATGCTGTTGGTCCGATGCATGGGGGAGGTGCCGCCCGGCAGCATGTCCACCACCCGGATGACGGAACCGTGGTCCAGCGTCAGGCCCGCGTCGCGCAGGCGGCCGTCCGTTTCGTCGTTGTTGTCGGCCGGAACCGTGGGCGTGGTCCAGATCAGGGTGAAGGCGGCGTCACCCGAAGGGATGCGCTTGGTCGGGAACGCGTCGTCCGACTTGAAAATGGCCCGAGCGTCGGCGTCGTGCCCCGTCACCACGCGGCGAACGGCGGGCAGCCCTGAATCACTGGTCATGGTGTCAAGCTTTCTCTGGGGGATCAGATTTCGGCAAGCAAGGCGGCCTGCGCCTTGGCCATCATGGCGCCCATGGTTTCGGGTGAGACGTGGTCCTGCTGCGCCTTGCCGATGGCCACGCTGCTTTCCACCACCAGCCGGCAGCGTTCGAAACGGCGGTCCGTGAAGGCTTGGAAGGCGGCGGTGACGTGGGGGTGCCGTTCCAGCTCCTCCGCCAGGACCAAGGCGTCCTCCACCGCGATGCCCGCGCCGGACGCCAGATGGGGGGTGGTGGCGTGCGCCGCGTCGCCGATCAGGATGCTGCGGCCCTTGAACCACTGGTGGCGGGGCAGCAGCACCGCCTCAAGCGGGCGGACATTCACCCAGGAGTCCGCGCTCAAATTCTCGCGCACCGTCGCCACGGGACCGCCGAAAGGGGCCAGCAGCCGGCCCAGGCGCTGGTAGGCCGTCGCCTCATCCACCCTATGCATCTCGGGCACGTTTTCCAGCAGCCACAGATACATCAGATCCTGGCTGACCGGCACCAGGCCGCAGGTCACCGGCGCGCCGACGAAGAAGTGCGACCGGTCGATCTCCGGCGGGCGCTTCGCCACCACGCGCCAGCAATACTGGCCGGTGTAGGCGGGCTTGGGCGCGTCGGGGAACAGGAAGGCGCGTGCCTTGGAAAAGGCGCCGTCGGCCGCCACCACGAAGTCGTAGGTGCCGGTGCCGCCGTCGCTGAACCGCACGTCCACGCCGTTGCCGGTGTCGGTCCATTCGGTGGCGGTAAGGCCCAGGCTGACCCGTACCCCCGCCTCACGCGTCAGCCGCGACAACAGGGCATGCAGGTCGGGCCGCATGATGCCGCCGGACACCGGCAGGTCGGGCTGGATGGGCCGGTCCTGCAGGTCGGCCACGGGCATGCCATTGGGGGCGCACAGCCGCCCGCCTTTCGTCACGTGGAAGCCCTGGGCCTTCAGGTCATCCAGGATGCCCAGGGTACGGAAGGCCCGGTAGGTCGGGCCCGTCACGGTGATGCCGGCGCCATAGACGCGCCAGTTGGGGTCGGCCTCGACCACATGCACCGGCCACCCGGCGCGGCTGGCCAGGATGGCGAAGGACATGCCGCCGATACCGCCGCCCAGGACAAGGATGGGGGCGCCGCGCGCGCGATGAGGACTGAGGCATCGCCAACTTCTCCCGTTTCTTCCCTAGCGCGCCCTATTCAAAGGGGCGCGTCACGGGCGATCCTAAGAGCCGCTCAGCTATTGTTGAAATTGATTTGGAAGATATCTTGGCACCTGTCCGGCAAATGGGTCGCCGGCACAACCAATGGCCTTGGGGCGAAGAAGCGGTGGGTTTCAATGGCATGGATTTCAGCGACGCCCGCGCCGCTTTCGTAGAGCCATGACCGTGCCGCCCACCTCCGCCCACCGGCAACGACGATTAGGCCAATGACAGCCGGCGGCCGTCAGGCCCGATCCACCCTCGCCAGCACTTCACGTACCACCGTCTGCAGCTGCCGGCCGAACAGCGGCTTGTACAGGATGGCCGCGGGGTGGTCCTGGTTGATGCGCTCCACCATCGCCGGCTCGCGCGAGCCGGTGATGAAGATGACCTTGGATCCCACGAATTCATGGATGGCGAGGGCCGCGTCCACGCCGTCGCCCACCCCCTTGAGCCGCACGTCCATCAGCACCAGGCGGGGCCGCTGCGCCTTGGCCATGGCGATGGCGTCGGCGGCGGTGGAAGCGGTGCCGCACACCGTCAGCCCCATGTCGCGGATCTGGATGCCGAGCGTCTCCGCGATCAGGAATTCGTCATCCACCACCAGGACGCAGTCTTGCAGACCATCGCTCATGACGTCTCATTCCCACCGGGGATTCCCGCCACATCCACCGCCGGTGTCGGCAGGATGATTTCCGCCCGTGTGCCCTTGTCGAACCGCATCGCGATCGTTCCGTCCAGCTGCGCCACCAGGCCCTTCACGATGGCGCTTCCCAGGCCGCGCCTGTAGCCGCCCACCTCGTCCTCCCCTGCGGGTGGCGTGGCGGACATGCCGTCGCCGTCATCCGCCACCACCAGCAGCACGCCACCCTCCTCCCGGCGGCGCATCGCTATTGTGATGGTGCCGCGCCCATCCGGGAAGGCGTGTTTCAACGAATTGGTGATCAATTCGGTCACCAGCAAGCCCAGGGGGATGGCGAAATCCAGGTTGACCATCAGGGGGCAGACGGCGATGTCCAGCGTCACGTCCTCATCCGCCCCCGCTTGCAGGATGTTGCGGGCCAGCTCATCCAGGAAGGGGGCGATGTCGAAGGTCACCAGATCGGATGAGGTCATCAGCTGCTGGTGCACCAGGCCCAGGGCATAGACCCGGCTGCGTAGTCCCATCAACGCCTGGCGCCCGTCTGGATCCCTCAGCTGCAGGGCCTGCATCATCACCAGCCCGTCGATCACTTGCAGGTTGTTCTTCACCCGGTGGTAGACCTCGCGCAGCAGCAGGTCGCGCTGCCTCAGGGCGGCGGTGCGCTCGGCCACCACCAGTTCCAGGTCCGACTTGGCCTCGCGCAGCGCCGCCTCCGCCGCAGCCCGTTCCGTGACGTCGATCAGCACGCCGGTGGCGCGCGTGGGCGTCCAGGTGACGGGGTCGCGCGCCACGATGGCGCTGCGGTGGGACAGCCAAATCCAATCCCCGCCATCTTCCGCGGTGTCCGGGTCGCTCTCGGCCCGGCGCACGCGGTATTGCATCTGCACCAGTTCCGCCGCCCCGGTCTGCAACAGCTTCAGGCCGGCCGCGCGCTCCTCCCGGTCATCGGGATGGATCCAGTCGGCCCAGGCGGCGTATTCGGGGCCGGCCATGGGGAACCAGGTCTCGGCCGGCAGGGTGCCACCCGTCACCTCGGCCGTACGGCGGTCCACCCAGCACAAGCCACGCGACAGGTCCAATTCCCAGATGCCCAGCTTGGCGCCCTCCGCCGCCAGGCGCAGGCGTGTCTCGCTTTCCTTCAGGGCAAGGGCCGTCTTGTGCATGGTGTCGATGTCCTCCACCACCGCCAGCAGCAAAGGGGGCAGCCGGGCGCCGGCCCTTCGTACCAGGGTGGCGGACACGCGGCCCCAGACGGGCGTGCCGTCCTGGCGCCGGAAGCGCAATTCGCGGACATAGACGCTGGCCTCGCCCGACAGCAGGCGTGCGAACTCCACCCCCTCCGCCGCCCTGTCCTCTCCCCACAGCACCTCGGGCCAGCGCACCCGCCCGGCCAAGTCCGCCCGGTCATGGCCCAGTATGCGGGCGAAGGCGTTGTTGACCCGCAGCATCAGCCCCGTCTCGGGATCGACCTGCACCTTGCCCACGGCCACCGCCTCGAAACTGGCGCGATATTCCGCCTCGCTGCTGGCCAGGGCCTCCAGCGCCGCCGCCCGTTCGGCCAGGGCTTCCGTCAACTGGGCGTTGGCGGCGCGCAGTTCGGCCGTGCGATCCGCCACCCTCCGCTCCAGCTCGGAATTGGCGGCCAACACCTTGGCCTCGCTTTCACGCAGCAGGGCGGTGGTGTGCTCCTGCTCCTCGATGGTGCGCGTCAGCTCGGCGTTCAGCCGGCCCAGTTGCGCCGGTGTGGGCAAGGCCAGCACGCGCGGCACCAGGGGCCACAGCATGGCGGCGGTGGCGACCGACAGCAGCGCCGTCACCAGCTTCACCATCCCCTCGATCCCATAGGCCGGCATCCACAGGGTCAGGATGGAAAACACGTGGGTCAGGCCGCAGGCCAGGATGAAGGCCACGAACAGATGCCCCACCCAGCGATAGGCGAGATCGTTACGCCGGCGTACGAACCAAGCCAACGCCAGGGGGATGGAGAAATAGGACAGGCCGATGACGGCGTCGGAACCGGCGTGCAACCAGATGAGGCCCGGCAGCCAACTGAGGCAGAAGCCATGTGGCGTGAGCCCGGATGGATCCAGCAACCAGTCCGTCAAACTCATAAGCGCCCTCCGCCGTAAGCACACCGCTTAAGGCCACAGGGTTCCAGCCCCTAAACCTTTGCGGGTGCCAAACGGTGGCGCGGGGCAATGTGCCCGTCAAGTCGCGCGTTCGATTACAGGGGCGCGGTCCTGCACGCATAGGATGAGACTTGGACGCCGGCGTCAGCTGGTGGCCTGCCTCGCCGCTTCCGTCACCTCACGCCGCACCAGCTTGTCCAGTAGGGGGAACTGAGGGTCGCCCAGCCAGGCACGCACCGCGGCCACGTCGGTCAGCGCGTGCAGGGCGGCCGTGGCCTGTTCCGGCTGCCCGACCTTGACGGCGATGCCGCCCAGGGCGTGCACGCTCTCGAAGGCGTGTTCGTCCGGCACGTCGTCGCCGATGAAGATGGGACGGCGGCCCTTGAACGGTTCCACGGTCATGAAACGATGGACGGCGTCACCCTTCAGCGCCGCCGCAGGCAGCAGTTCCACGCCCACGTTGCCCTCCACCACCCGATAACCCTCGGGCAAGGTCGGCAACGCCGCCTTGGCCAGACGGGTGATGTGGTCCAGGGATCGCGGGTGCGGCCCGGTGTGGATGGCCAGCACCGGGCCCTTGCGCTCGATCACGATGTTGGGCGCGCGGCCCAGCTCGGCCTGCGCCCGCTCCGCCAGGGCGGCCAGGGCGGGTGGCTCTTCCGCCGCCACCGCCGGCTCGTCCGGGGACAGCCGCATCTCAATTCCGAACAGCCCGCCGGCACGCAGCACCATGGGTTGGAACAACGCGTCGATGGACGCCAGCGAGCGGCCGCTGATCACCGCCACCGCCCCGCCCAGCTGGCGGTCCAGGTTGGCCAGCAACGCGCGCAGCTCGTCATCGACCACCACCCCGGTGGGATCCTTGTGGTGTTCCAGCAGCGTGCCGTCGATGTCCAGGAACAGGGCCCAGCGGTCACCGGCGGCGGGCGCCAGGCCCGGGGACGGCATCGCTTCAGAAATGGCTCGGCTCAACGCTCTTTCCTTTCCCCATGCTGACCAGGCGCACCACGTTGCGGCCCAGGGCGCCGCGGGCGGACTGCTGCTTGGCCAGGCGGGCCGTGACGTGGGCGGTGTGGTTGCGTTTGCGCAGGCGGGCGCCGTCCAGCAGCATGTTGCCCGCCCAGCGGTAGATGTTGTTTTCCCGCACCGTCTCGCGCATGCGGCGCATCCGCTCGCGCTGCTCCTCCGGCGACATGGTCAGGCCGCGCAGCAGGGCGTCGGCCGTGCCACAGGTGTCGTACGGGTTGATGATGATGCTTTCCGGCAGCTCCTTGGCGGCGCCGGCGAAGCTGCTGAGGACCAGCACGCCCTGCTCATCCTCCCGCGCCGCCACGAATTCCTTGGCCACCAGGTTCATGCCGTCGTGCAGGCTGGTGACCATGCACAGGTCGGCGGCGCGCAACAGGCCGTAAACCTCATCCTTGCCGTAGGATTCGTTCAGCAGGTGGATGGGCCGGTAGCCGTCATGGCCGTAGCGGGCGTTCAATTCGTCCACATAGTCCAGGCATTCGCGCTGGCACTGCTGATAGGCCGGCAGGGCGGTGCGGCTGGGCGCGGCCACCTGCAGCACCACCATGCGGCCGATCCATTCCGGGTGGCGCTTGAACAACTCCTCCACCGCGCGGAAGCGGTCGACGATGCCCTTGGTATAGTCGAAGCGCTCCACCCCCACGCACAGCTTCATCTCCGGCGCCAGGTTGAAGCGGTCGAAGATGGCCCGGCGGCAAGCCTCGACCGGCGGCTGGCGCGACAGCGAGGCCGGCGGCCATTCGATGGAGATGGGGTGGGCGTGCACATGAGTGGTGTGGCCGCCGAAGGTGACGGACGACGAGTCCCGCTCGATCCGGCTTTCCAGGAAGCGGTCCACCGTCTCGATGAAGTTATTGCAGTAGTACTGGGTGTGGAAACCCATGACCGAGCTGCCCAGCATGCCGTCCAGGATGCGTTCCCGCCACGGGCAGATGCCGAAGATCTCGGCGTTCGGCCAGGGGATGTGCCAGAAGGTGATGATGACGGCGTCGGGCAGCCGCTCGCGGATCATGCGGGGCAGCAGGGCGAAGTGATAGTCCTGGATCAGGACCACCGGCCGCTCGTCCCGCGCCTCCTCCACCACCACGTCGGCGAAGCGGCGGTTCACCGCCTCGTACACCTCCCAGTCCTCGGCGTTGAAGCTGGGCCGGGTGAAGGCGACATGGCATAGGGGCCAGAGGCCATCGTTGGAGAAACCGTAGTAATAGTGCTTCTCCTCACGTTCGCTCAGCCAGACGCGGCGCAGGGTGTAGCTGGGATTGTCGGGCGGCACGGCGATGCGGTCATCCGCGTCCACCGTCAGATGGTCGGCCGAACCGCTGCCGTGCGCGATCCAGGTGCCGGCGCAGGTGCGCATGACCGGATCCAACGCCGCGACCAGGCCGCCGGCGGGCGCCCGCAGCTTCACGGCCCCGTCCTCCTCCAGGTCGTGGATGAAGGGTTCGCGGTTGGAGACGACGATGACCTGCGCCCCCGTCAGTTCCGTCTTCAACAGATGACGTAGCGTGTCCGGCGTCCAGGTGCCCAGCCGGTCGGTGGCGATGCCCTCATTCTTGGTGGACCGCAAGGCGCGCTGGGCCACGGCGTGGGCGTCGCGCGCGCCAATCACCGGGGAAGACGCCACGGGGGCGTCGCCCGCCAGTACCTGGCGCCGCGTCTCCTCATAGGTCGGAATGGCAGGCTCCGCCTCCGGCGGATGGCGGTCGCGGCCCCACCGCAGCAACAGCACGCTGGAAAGGATCAGGGCCGCAACGGATAAGAGTAGGCTGGCCCCCACCAGGTAGACGGCGGCGGAGTCCTGCGTCAGCAGCGCGCCCAAATCGATGTCCATCATGGTGATACACCCATACCCTATCGGTTAAGAAGACTATGACCCGGCGTTATGGTTGCAGTAATCAGGTCATATATCGTGCGTGTCGAACAGATATAGCCGTAATGGCTCTTTCTATTAGTCATCGCCCCAGTATTTGTGTAGGAATTCTAGAGACGAGATTGTGTTCCAAAAAAGGCAACCGGGGCGGAAGCGGGACCGAAAATCCGCATAGGCGGCGTAGGACCGAGGGGGAACGCCCCCGGTTCCTTGGTCCCATCGCCGTAGTCCCATCGGCCCTTACGAGCGGACGATGAGGGGCACCAGGCCTTCCTCGTGGTCGGAGATGGAGGCGATGACCTGCCCCCCCATGCGCTGGAAGAAGAGGTCGACGGTGTGTTCCCCCACCGTCACGCGGCGCACGGTCAACTGATCGATACCGATGGGCAGCTTGGGCCGGTTGACGTGGATCTCACCCCGCCAGCCGTCGATCTCGATGCCCAGGCAGGCCTGCAACAGCATGAAGACGGAGCCGGCGGCCCAGGCCTGGGGCACACAGGCCACCGGATAGGCGATGGGCGTCTCCCCCTGTTCACGCGGGAAGCCGCAGAACAGCTCCGGCAGGCGCATGCCGAAGCGCACCGCCGCCTCGAACGTGTCGCTCATCAGCTTCACCACCCCGCCGCGCACGCCGTAGCGCGCCAGGCCGGCGGCGCAGATGGCGGTGTCGTGCGGCCACACGGAACCGTTGTGATAGGACATGGGGTTGAAGCAGACCTCGGTGTCCGCCAGCGTGCGGATGCCCCAGCCGGTGTGGAAGGCGCCGGCCAGCAGCTGGTCCGCCACGCGGTGCGCCCGCTCCGGCGAGGGCAGGCCCACGAACAGCAGATGCCCGACGTTGGAGGCGCGTACGCGGCAAGGCTTGCCCTTGCCGTCCAGTGCCAGGGCGTAGAAGCCCATGTCCTCCATCCAGAAATGGGTTTCCACCGCCTGCCGCAGGGCTTCGGCCCGATGCTGCCAATAGGCCGCCTGCGCATCCTCCCCCCGCCGCTTGGCCAGGCGGGCCAAGCCGCAATAGGCGGCATAGACATAGCCCTGCACCTCGACCAGGGCGACCGGCCCCTCCGGCAGGCTGCCGTCGGCGTGCTGGATACTGTCGAAGCTGTCCTTCCAGCCCTGGTTGGCGAGGCCGGACTCCTCGGCGCGCTGATAGTCGACGAAGCCGTCGCCGTTCTGGTCGCCCGCCCCCTCCATCCACGAGGCGGCGGCGCAGAGCGAGGGCCACAGCTGGTCGATGAAGGCCATGTCCCCGGTGCGATCGGCGTAGACCGAAGCCAAGTAGATATAGAGCGGCGTGGTGTCGACGCTGCCGTAATAGCGGCCGAAGGGCAGCTCGCGCAGCACCGCCATCTCGCCCTTGCGCGTCTCGTGCAGGATCTTGCCTGGCTGCGCGTCGCTGAAGGGTGCCGTTTCTGTGGCCTGGTGGGTGGCCAGGAAGGCCAGCACCCCCCGCGCCAGGCGGGGGTTCAGCCACATCATCTGCAAGGCGGAGATGATGCCGTCGCGGCCGAAGGCGGTGGAGAACCAGGGGATGCCGGCATAGGGGTAGGGGCCGGTGGACAGTTCCGTCGTCAGCAGGGCGGTGTCCGCCTGCGCCCGGGCCAGCCAATCGTTGAACACGCGGCCGGAGCTGTAGACGCTGGCGCCCCGGCGGCGCTTGGTGCGCATCTCCAGCCGCGCCCGCACCGCGGCGGCACGGAAGCGCACGCGGCTGGGCGTGTCCGTGCGCTCCGTCCCCACCTCGATATACAGGACGTGGCAGCCGCGCTTGGGCAGGTTGATGTTGAAGACGGCGCGGTCGCCCTGCAGACGGTCGGGCGCCTGGCTGAAGGACAGGGTGGACTGGCGGGTCACCTGGTCCAGGCCTTCATAGCTCAGCGTCACGCCGTCGCCCGACAGCTGGGCCTCATGCGTGCGGCCGCGCAGCTGGCGGGTGGACCCCCGCACCTCGAACATGTCGCGGAAATCGGCGGCGAAGTTGAAGGTCAGCGGCACGACGATGTCGCTGCCGCCGAAATTGGACAGGGTCACCCGCTCATACAGCCGGTTCTGCCACAGGATGCGCGTGCGCTCGATGTGGATGACACCCCACAGGGTCATGCCGCCGCCGGGGGCGGGCATGGGCACGTTGGTGCTGTTGGCGGTGAACAGGATGTTGTCCTCGCTGAGCGAGGCGCCCAGCAGCGACGGCTCCTTGTCGCCGATGCGCAGCTGATAGCGAGACAGGATGCGGGTGTCGTCCACGAACAGGCCGTCACCTTGGCCCTGGATATCGCCGTGGGCATCGGCCACCACGAAGCAATCGCCATGCTTCAGCGCGAACAGGCGGAAGGTCTCACGCGGGCCGCTGCCGTCGGGACCGGCCAGGCCGATGGCCGGGTCCAGCTGTCGTTCGTCGAGGGCTGCCATGGGTGTCTGGCCTCGCGGGGGTCAGGACGGCGGGGCGGCCACGGCGCGGTCGCCGGGCAAGGAGGCGGCCCCGCCGCCCTTCAGCAAAGCCTCGTAGGCCGCGACGTAGTTGCACGCCATGGCGGCCACGGAAAAGCGCCGCTCGAACACCTCGCGGATGCGGGCGCGGTCCAGGGCGCGCACCTTCTGCACGGCATCCACGGCATCGGCGATGGTATCGACGACGAAGCCGGTGACACCCTGGTCGATGATCTCGGGCATGGCGCCGTTGTTCCAGGCGATGACGGGCGTGCCGCAGGCAAAGGCCTCGATCACCACCAGGCCGAAGGGTTCCGGCCAGTCGATGGGCATCAGCAGGGCGGCCGCATCGCCCAGGAAGCCCGGCTTCCCGGCGTCGTCGATCTCGCCCACATGCTGGATGGCGCGACCGTCGATGTGCGGTTCGACGTGCTCTTTGAAATAGGGGCCGTCATCGTCGCCCACCTTGGCCGCCATCTTCAAGGGCAGGCCGGATTTCTCCGCGATCTCGATGGCGCAGGTCCGGCCGCTTGTCGCGGGAGAAGCGGCCCAGGAAGGCCAGGTAGTTGCCGGTGCCGCCCGGCCGGTTCGCCGGCGGGCGGTACAGGTCCAGCGGCAGGCCGTGATAGACGGTGGCCAGCCAGTTGGCGTCCGCCAGGGGCCGGCGCTGCCGGTCTGAGATGGAGATCATGGGATAGCGCGGCCACAGCCCGTATGAGGGCGCCAGGTCGACATAGTCCAGGCGGCCGTGCGGCGTGGTCACCGTGCGTTGCGCGCATTCCTTGAAGAAGGGGAAGTGCATGAAATGGCTGAGGTGGAAGTGCAGCACATCGAACTCGCCCGCGCGGGCCCGCACCTGTTCCAGCATGGCCAAGTGGGCCGCCACCGGCGACTTCAACGGCGCGTCGTCCAGCCACAGGGCCTTGGGCCGCATGGGCGCCAGCCTGGCCTTGGTCCCGGAATCGCCGCTGGCGAACAAGGTCACCTCATGGCCCAAGCCAACCAACTCATCGGTGAGATAAGATATAACCCTTTCAGTACCACCATAGTATGTGGGCGGAACCGTCTCATACAGCGGGGCGATTTGCGCAATCTTCATCGACGGTAATTCCCTAAATCGATGACAGAATTTGGAAAGCGCATGCACGAGTATTGTGGATGCGCCACCAAAGGGACCGGCGCAACGGTATCATCGGTTGGTGGTAGCAACCATAATTCTTAATGAATAGGGCATGGGGGCGAGGCCCGCGCCCAAATTTGACGCGCCGCCGCAACCCGGGCCTTTCGGCCTAGGACCTGATGTCGGACGTTAGGCGGCGGGCTTGGCCTTGGGCGCATAGCGCTGGCGCTGGGCGTCGTCGGCACCGGGGCCCGCGGCCAGGCGGAAGTCGCGGCTGGTGGCGGGCTTGCCGCTCACCCGGTCCACCAGCACCATGTCGGCGGGCTGGCCGGTCTGGGCGTCGACCAGTTGCACGGCCGGGCCTTCGGGCGCGAAGTGGCGGTTGCCCCAGGCCAGCAGGGCCAGCATGACCTCGCGGAAATCGCGACCCCGTTCGGTCAGCACATACTCATAGCGGGGCGGCCGTTCGCTGTATTGACGCTTTTCCATCAGCCCGGCCTCGACCAGGGCGGTCAGGCGGCGGGTCAGCATGTTGGGGGCGATATCCAGGCTTTTCTGGAACTGGTCGAAGCGCGTCATGCCATGGAAGGCGTCGCGCAGGATCAGGATGCTCCACCATTCCCCCACCCGTTCCAGGCTGCGGGCGATGGGGCAGGTCAGGTCTTCGAAACTTTTACGCTGCATGGCAAGCCTTTGGCGGATCACATGTCCGCGACTTTCATGGTGCAAGTGTAAGGCCGCCGCAGTGGACCGCGCAAGGGGTTCGCGGCCTGGGCGCGCTATAAGCGCAAGCCCTGGAACCAGCGGAACAACCCTTGGAGGCCGGTGTAGAGGCGCCCGGCACCGATGGCGTCGGTCCAGTCCTGCCAGGTCTGCACCCAGCCGGACAGCCGGTCGGTCACCGGG
Source organism: Nitrospirillum guanabarense (assembly GCF_034653355.1). Classification (NCBI taxonomy): domain Bacteria; kingdom Pseudomonadati; phylum Pseudomonadota; class Alphaproteobacteria; order Rhodospirillales; family Azospirillaceae; genus Nitrospirillum; species Nitrospirillum guanabarense. The sequence goes on along the minus strand of NZ_JAYEER010000001.1, from coordinate 1,041,497 downwards.
TTGATGGGCAGGCCGTTGACCCAGTCGCCCAGTGGATGGGCGCCCAGCACCAGGGCCACCAGGGTCGCCGTTCCCAGCGACAGGGCGACGTGCCGCAGGCGGGAGGGGGCGGCGCCCTCGATGACCTCGACCGGATTGTAGCGGGGGCGCACCGGCGGGGGCGTGGGGGCCGCGTCCGGGGGGACCGACAGGCGGCGGGTCGGGATGGCGTTCATGTCTCGGCCCCCGTCAGAACTGAAAGTAGATGAAGGGGGCGACGCCCTCGGGCGCGCACGCCTGGATCAGCACCACGGCCAGGCCCACGACGGCGCCCATGGCGGGCCCCAGGAGCGCGGCAGGCAAGCGGCGCACCCCGTCCTCAATGCGCGCCAGGCGGTCGGTGGGCAGGAATTGGCTGGCGAGGGTGCCGGCGATCAGCAGCAGGGTCAGGGGGGTGGCGGCGGTGGGCAGGACCTGCCAGCGCCCGAAACCAGCCAGGAAGCGGCCGGCCACCTCCAGCGTGGGGGAGCGGAAGAAGATCCAGGTGAAGCAGACGAAGTGGAAGGTGGCGACGATGGCCAGCCCCCGCCGCCAGCCGAGCAGGGGCGGTGCCTCCCACTCCCCGATGGTGATGGCGCGCAGGCGGTTCACCAGATGCTCCACCACCAGCATGCCGCCGTGTAGCGCGCCCCAGATGACGAAGGTCCAGTTGGCGCCGTGCCACAGTCCGCCCAGCAGCATGGTGATCATCAGGTTGCGGCAGTGCTTCCACGTGCCGCCCCGGTTGCCGCCCAGGGGGATGTAGAGATAGTCGCGCAGCCAGGACGAGAGCGAGATGTGCCAGCGTCGCCAGAACTCCCGCAAGGAACCCGAACGGTAGGGCTGGTCGAAGTTCTGCGGGAAGCGGAAACCCAGCAGCGCCGCCAGGCCGATGGCGATGTCGGTGTAGGCGCTGAAGTCGCAATAGATCTGCATGGCGTAGCCGTAGGTGGCCAGCAGCAGATCCAGGGCGCCATAGCGGTCCGGGTCCATGAACACCGCGTCGACCAGGTCGGTCGCCAGGTAATTGGCCACCACCACCTTCTTGAACAGCCCGCCCATGATCAGCAGGTAGGCGCGGGTGGCGCGGATGTCGTCCGGATCCGGCCGTTCCCCGATCTGCGGCAGGAAGTGGCTGGCGCGGACGATGGGCCCCGCCACCAGCTGCGGGAAGAAGGAGATGTAGAGCACCAGGTGCATCAGGCTGGCCGGCCGCCGCAGGGTGCCGCGGTAGAGGTCCACCAGATAGGAGATGCCGTGGAAGGTGAAGAAGGAGATGCCCACCGGCACCACCATGTCCAGGAAGCCCAGCCGCACCGGCAGGCCCAGGAATGTGGCCGTGTCGTTCACCGCGTGGCTGGTGAAGTCGGCGTATTTGAAAAAGGCCAGCACGCCGAGATTGACGGCCACGGCCAGCGAGACCGCCAGTTTACGCCGGGCCGGCGTTTCCTGGCGCACGATGGCGTGGCCGGCCAGGTAGTTGAACAGCGTGCTGCCGCCCAGCAGGAACAGGTAGCGCCAGTCCCACCAGCCGTAGAAAACGTAGCTGGCGGCCGACAAGAAGGCGACGCGCCCCTGCGGGAAACGCGCCAGCGCCCAGGCGGCGGCGAAGACGATGAGGAAGAACAGGCCGAAGTTCAGCGTGGGGAACAGCATGGGGGTTCCCTCACCGGCCGGCCACGGTATTGGCCGCGGTGTCGGGGCCGCCGGCCACCACCGGCCGGGGCGGCGCGGCCCCGGGCTGGACATAGCCCTGGTACTGGTCCATCAGCCAAGCGAAGAAGGCGTTGGCCGTCAGGGTGTAGCCTTCCGGCGTCAGGTGCACATGGTCGGCGCGGGCCAGGGGCACGGCCTGGCGCACCCAGCGGTCCATGCCGCAGGCACCCGGCATCAGCTGCGACCAGTCCCAGAACACATAGTCGCCCGACTTGGCGCCCTGGGCCTGCAGGGCCCGCACCCGACCCAGCATGGCGGGCGTGTACCAGGCGCACTTTCCCAGGGGCGGGGGGGTGTCCTGGCAGGGGAAGGCGGCTTCCTTGTCCGCCACCTTCTTGCAGGCGGCGGCTTCCGCCTGGCCGTCCAGGGGGCCCAGGACGACCACCGCCACCGGCCCGGCGTTCAGCCGGCGCAAAGCCGCCTTGAACCGTTCCTGATAGACCGCCAAATCCAGATCGCGGTCGAAGCCCTCATTGGTGCCATAGGCGAGGATGACCAGATCCGGCTTGCGCCTGGCCAGTTCCAGCGCGACCGTCTCGGGATTCCAGCGGTCCATGGTGGTCAGCCGCGCGCCTACCACGCCAGCGCTGTCGAACACCACACCCGGCTTGGCCCGGTCCAGCGACCAGCCGGCGATGTCCACCGGCCGGCCGTCGGCCGCCACCAGTTTCAGCTGCTGCGCCTGACCGGCGGTGGGCAGGGTGACCCAATCAGCCTGGCCGGCGGGACCTTGCGTGGAAATCTGCTTGACCACCCGGTCGTCGATCAGCACCAGCAGATCGCCGCCGCCCGGCTGGCGCACCACGGTGACGCTGGCGATGTCGAAGCCCAGCCCGTCCTTGGGCGTGACCGCGATCGCCGCCCCCCGCGCCCGGCTGCGGGCGACGAATCCGGTCATGCCCCAGCCCGGCGGCGGGGTGTCGCTGAGGCTGTTGAAGTACTGCCACTTGCCTTCCTGGGTCACCGCCACGTCGGCGCGGCGCGACCCGATATAGGGCTTGCCCGCCGGCATGTAACCCGGGCCGGCGGAGCCGAAACGTTCCTGCAGGGCGTCGCGCAGGCGGGTGGTGAAGACGCCGCCGGCGGTGTGGCTGTCGCCCAGCTGCAGGATGTCGACCGTGCCGCCGTGCCCGGCCTCGATGGCGGCCAGCCGCTGGAACAGGCGTTCAAAGCCCGGATTGCCATCATAGGGGGAGGGCATGCGGGCCGGCGGCGCCACCGGCAAGGTCCCGGTGGCCGCCACCTGCATGGCCCCCTTGGGCGTGGTGGAAGCCGTGCGGCCGGCGGGGGTGCCGCTGCAGGCCGCCAGGGCGGCCAGCATCAGGGTGAGGGACGCGAGACGGCGGCGCATGGACGTCAGAGCTGCCGCGCCGGGGTGGCCATGAGCGCGCGGCCATGGGACCCGATGGACGAGCCAGCGGCGGCGCCGGTGGCGGCGCCGGGCCGCTGGAGGGAGGGCTGCTGGCTGGGGGGCTGGCTGGCCGGCAGGTCGGCGGGCACGGGCTTGGCCGTGGGGACGGAAGCATTGGACGTGGTGGCGGCCGCCGGCGTGACCGTCGGCGTCGCCGCAGGCACCACCGGGGCGTTCGCGGGAGATTGCGCCGGCGCCACCGGGGCGGCGGAAGCGGCCTTGACCGCCGGCTTGGGGGCCGGCGCCCCGGCCAGCTGCAGCCGGGTCAGCACCTTGGTCGCCACCAGCTGGTAGCCGTAGCCGGTGAAGTGGATGCCGTCGTCGGAACGCAGCTGCTGGCTTTTCTGGCGGCTGTCGTCGATGCGCGCCGTGAAGTTGCCGTCGGCGTCCAGGTAATCCTGGTACAGCGACAGGAACACGGCGCCGTACTTGCCGGCCTCCGTCTCGTAAAGGGTGGTCATGAACTTGGCGTCGTCGTTCGTTTCCGGCTTGCGCATGACGGGCAGGCCCACCCATACGGTGGTGACGTGGTGGTCCTTCAGCGTCTGCAGCAGCCAGTCGATACGCTGGGTGTAGACGTTGGTCCAGCCGGGCGACTTGAACAGGTAGCCCTTGCGGTTCTCGTCCCGCACGCCCTGCATGTCGTTGGCGCCGAACATGATGACGGCATAGCCGCCCTCCCCCGCCTCATCGATCTGGCGGGCGGTTTCCGCCTGCCAGTTGGCGTAGTCGGGCCGGGTCAGGCCGGCGCCCAGCTGGGAGTGACGCACCAGCCGCATCTGCGGCTGGGTCTTCAACCGTTCATACAGCCCGCTCCACACCCCGTCGGCCAGGGAGTCGCCGTAGACGGAAATGGTGACATCGGCCGGAGCGGCGGCCGGTTGGGGGACCACGGCGGGCGGAGCCACCGGTTCGGCGCGGACGGCAGCGGCGGACAAACAAAAGAACGTACTGAAAACAATAACGAACCGGCGGTTCATCGAGGGCCCCTGACTGCCGAACCTAATGAATCCCATGAGGGTGGCGCGGACGGCGTCAATACAGCCGCCCGCACCGTCATACCGGGAGTCCCGGCGCCTGTCACGCGCCGGCTGGGGATAGCTCCAACGCCTATGGCTCAGGCCGTCAGGAACAGGGCCCGTTCCTTCTGCCGGCGGGCGGCCAACCCCGGCAACGTCACCAACTGGCCATTCACATGGGCCTTGTCCCAGACCAGGAACTGGTCGGCGGCGGCGGTGTAGTCACCCGTGTTCAACAGGCTGAGCAACGTCGATGCCGTCAGGGAGCCGATACCCAGGTTGAAGACGAAGTCGGTCAGGGCCGCGTACTGGTTATCCGTCAGTGCCACCGTCACCACCTCGCTCACCCCATCGCCGGCGGTGGCCAGATCCTGGGCCAGCAGATCCTGGGCTTGGGCCAGGGTGATGGTCATGCCGGGCATGACATCCGGGCCGGTGTGACCATACCCGATGGTCAGGCGCCCCGCAGGGCAAAGATAGGCGGTCAGCTCCAGCCCTTCGGACTGTTCGGTCAAGGCGACACCCGCTGCGTTCACGGCCCTGGTCATTCCCACGCGATTCCCTACTTTGGAAACACAATCCTGGCTTGCGGTGATGGCGCAGCCATGCGCGCGCCCAAGCCGGGAAGCCGGAGCGGCGGGCGTCAATTTGCCTAAACGGTTGCAAATGTCCGCCTTTAGGCCGCCATCCTTTGGGCACATTGGGGGGAGAATATCGGTACCGTATTATCAGTCCCTTAAGGGACCCGCCGCCCCGCCGGGCGCGGAAGGGGTAACCCTGATAAGCACCGGCCTTCAGAGAAAGGGCTCAAGCCATGTTCCGTCTGCGCCTGCCCCGTCTTCCCCGCGCCCGTTTGGGCCGCGCCCATGTGGCCGCCGCGATGTTCACCGCATTGGTGGCTTTGCCCGTCGCGGCCAAGGCGGAATACGCCTACACCGCCAGCGGCACCATCCTGCGCGCCGGGCCTGGCGGCGGCTATCCCGCCATCGCCAGCCTGCCGCCCGGCGTCTCGCTGAACGTCTATGGCTGCTTGGCCGGGTGGTCGTGGTGCGACGTGGATTTCCAGGGATATCGCGGCTGGCTCTACGGCGGCAGCCTGATGTACCCCTACCAGGGCCAGCGGGTGTACCTGCCGCAGTACGGCGGCGTGATCGGCCTGCCCATCATCACCTTCTCGTTCAACGATTACTGGGGGCGTTACTACCGCGACCGGCCGTGGTTCGCCGACCGCCACCGGTGGGAGCGGCTGCCCCCGCCCCGGCCCATCTATCATCCCGGCCACGACTTCCGGCCCGGCCCCGGCCCCGGCCGGCCCGGCTGGGACCATTGGGACCGTCACGACTACCGTCCCGGCCCGGGGCCAGGCCGGCCCGGTCCAGGCCCCGGCGACCATCACGACGGCCCTGGCCCCGGCCGGCCGGGGCCAGGCCCTGGCGGTGACCATCATGGCGGCCCGGGGGGCGACCATCACGACGGCGACCACCGTGGCGATGGGGACCACGGCCCCCATCGCTGAGCGCGGGGCCGGCGTCAGCCGGCCACGGCCGTGACCTCGGCAGGGGTCCCAGGCAGCGCCTGCGGGCCATGCGGCGCCGCCTGCAGGCGCAGGCGGACAAGACCGTCGGCCCCGATGGGCGCGGCCATGACATGATAAGCCGTGCCAGTGACGCGCCCCTGCCAGATCCACCCACTCCCGGCCGGCCCCTCCCCCGCGGCGTAGACGTCGTGATAGGCCGCCGTGGGATCGGGCGCCCACCGCAGGCGCACCTCGGCCCCATGTCCATCCGACGCGGCGGCGCATGCCTCCACCGTGAATCCACGGGGCGCCGGCATCGGGAAATCGCCAGGCCACGCGCCGAAATAAAGCTCACCGACGCGGACGTCGATCGGCAACGGCGCGTCATCCGTCGAGGCGGCCCCCAGGAGCACGGCCGCGATGGTCCGGCCGCGATAGGGCGCCAGCGGCAGCGTCAGCCGGGACCATCCATCCGGCAGCGCCTGGCGTCGTGCGCCGTCCAACCTCAGCCATTCGGGCCTGGCCGGCGCGTCGGCGAACACCAGTCCCAGGCGCATCGCGCCAGCCCCCTGCCCCTTCAGCACCAGTTGGGCCACACCATCGGGCGCGCCGTCCACCGCCAGCGCGGTTTTATACAGCCACACCCGCGTCGCGTTGGACGGCCTCAGCAAGCCTTTGATACCAAGGGAGGAACCGCCGTCGAACGCGGTGTCGTGGGCGTAATCCACCGACAGCAGCTCCGCCGCCCCGGGAACGGGACCAGCCATAGGCTCAACCCGCCACTGCCACGTGGGCAGGATGTCCTGGATGCCCAGGTTGTACCAGGGCCGCTCCGCCACGACGGCGCCGCCGACATGGAAGCGGTCCCCTTCGCCCGTGTTGAAGCGGGTGACGAACGGGAAGGACCCGATGACCGAGCGCTCGGCGATGAAGTTGGCGACGCCGTAGGTCATGGGCAGGTTCAACTGGTCCGTGGCCTTGGGTGCCGCCGGATCGTGGTCGGTGTACCGGTGGCGTCCACGGGGACCGGGAAGATAAGCCTGGGCCTGCGCGGGGTCCGGCGCGTTATCGTGGGCCGGGTTCTGTGACTGCCCACTGAAGAACATCCGCTCCAGCGTTCCCAGGATGCGCCGGTCGGCCAGCGCGCCGGCCGCCTCACCCGGCGCCGGGGAGGAGGTCCGCACGGCGCGCAGCAGGGTGCGCAGCCCATCCTCCACGCTGTAGACCTGCAGGGCGCCGTATGCGTAGGCGCCATCGTTGGGATGGATGACCTGGGGCGCGGCGGCACCCAGATAGCCGGGGCCCGGGTATAGCTGGAAACCGAAGTACGCCACGGCGCGGGGGTCGAAGCCGTTCGCCAGGCAGTAGCCCCGCACCTCCAGCGGCTGCACCGGCGCGCCGGAGCAGCAATTGCCGGGCCCGCCGTACCGGCTCCATCCCTGGTCCAGCATGGCGCTGTCGGGGAAAGCCTCGCCCGGCCGCCCCTCACGGCGGCGCATGAGCCAATTCATATCGGTGCCGCCATCGTAGAACTGGATGTGGAAATCGACGAGGCCGCGCCGCTTCGCCTCGTCGCGCATCGCGGCGATCCAATCCAGGACTTGGGCCTCCGCCTCTTCCGTCCCGTTCTCGAAGTTCACGAAATAGCCGTCGAAGCCGAAATAATCGGCCAAGTCCACCAGGCGGCGCGCGACCTCCGGCATCGGTGCGGCGCTGCCGTCATAAAGGCGGTGGTCGGGCTGGAAGATCGTGCCCAGGGCCAGGGCGCCGTTGCGATGCGCCACGTCGACCAGGGCGGGATTGGGAATGACGCCGGTGCCGCGCCAGCCCACGACGATGTCGTGATAGGTGAAGATGCGGGGCACCTGCACACCGCCCGGCAGGGGGACCCCATAGCGGCGGCGCATCAGCGCTTCCTCGGGGATGCCGGCCGCCAAGGGGCCGTAGCAATCGGACAGGCTGGCGACACCCGGCAGCGGATCCAGTGCTGGGTGGGCCTGGGTGGCGGGGAATGGCGCGATGCGCCGCGCCCGCCGTATTTGCGATCGGAAATAAGGCGCGTCCGCGTCGCGCCGGGGGTCATAGTCCATCAAGGCCTGGAAGGCATCCGCCCCGGCCCCGCCGGGAGCCAAGGGATAGCGCGGAAGCAGGCGGTCGCCACCTGGACCTTCGCCCGCCGCGCGGGCCGTCGAAAGCGGAATCGGCGTGGCCCCCGCGGCGAGCGCCGCCAGAGCCAGGGACGTGAAACCGCGGCGCGTCAGCCCCGATGCCTCGGGAATGGCCGCCGCCAAGATATCCGCCATGCTGGGCTCCTCAGAGAAAAGGCCCCGCGCGGCAGCCGCGCGGGGCCGTACCGGCATCAGAACGAGACGGTGAAGCCCATCTGCACCATGCGGCCCAGGGCATCATAGACCTGGGGGATGGTGTTCGAACGGGCCAGCGAGATGTTGTAGGAGTTGGCCACGATGGGCGGCATCTTGTCCGTCAGGTTGTTGACGGTCAGCCGCAGGCTGATCTGGTCGTTGACCATATAGCCGACGGCCACGTCGAAGTAATCGTAGGACGGGATGTAGGTGAACGTGCTGACATGCGTGGCGGCGCTGGAACCCAGGGCCGGATCATCGCTGTTGGCGGCGTTGGTCACGCCGGAGATATGACGCCAGTTGAGGGAGACGCTGTAGGCGCCGCCGTCACGGATGTAGGTGCCGCGCAGGTTATGCGTCCAGGCCGGGAACGGCTGGTTGCAGCGCGGGCCGAAGTAACCGACGCAGCTGGCGGCCAGCGAGTTGGGCGTATCCTGCCCACCCGTGCGGGTGCTCAACGACCCATTGAAGTCGAAGTCCAGATGGCCGCCCAGCTCCGGCACCGGAAGCAGATACTGGGCCTGGAAGTCGTAACCCTCGGCGAAGGTCTTGTAATTGTTGGTGTTGCCATAGGTGACGAAGCCGGTGCTGGGCGTGCCGCCGCGCACCGTGTCGTAGCTGGTGAGCGACCCGTCCGGGTTGCGGTTGAAGTGGCTGCAATAATAGGCGGTGGCGAACAGCGCGCAGCTGCTGCTGTAAAAGTCGTCGTAGTTAAAGCCGATCGAGCTGTCGATCATGATCAGGTAACGGTCGGCCGACAGGGTCAGGCCGGGCAGGAAGGTGGGCTTCAGCACCGCGCCGTAGGTCAGGGTGTGCGCCGTTTCGGGGTCCAGCACGAAACCGCCCTGGCGCGCCAGGCAGGCGTTGTCGTCGCACTGCTTGATATGCCCGTACTGGGCGGCGGTCACACCGGTCAGCTGGCAGGCGGCGAGACTGGCCGTGGGGTTGCTGCCGGCGCAGATGTCGGGGCCGCCCGAGGTGAAGTCGATGGCCTGGTTGTTCTCATAAATGTTGGGGGCGCGGGCCGCCTTGTTGTAGCTGGTGCGCAGGGTCACGTCCGGCACCGGGGCATAGGTGCCCTCGATCTTCCAGGTGGTGAAGGTATCGGGATTGGTGTCGTACTTCGACCAGCGATACCCGCCCTGGGCGGACAAGAGGTGCACGAAAGGCTTGTCCTGCACCAGCGGCGCCTGCACCTCGATATAGCCTTCCTTCACGCTCTGGCTGGCCTTGAAGTTGCTGCCATACCCCGCGTTGCTGACGAAGGCGTCGTCGACGGTGTTGTTCTCCATGTCCTTGCGGTATTCGGCGCCGAAGGCCACCGCCAGGCCATCCTTCGCCAGGGGGCTGGTGACGCCATAGCGCCCCAGATCGCCATTGACGTTGACCGTGGCGTCCCACAGGACGCCGACCTGTTCCTGCGTGCCGCCATAGCCGCCCTCATAGAAGTTGACCAGGGCCTGGCTGCCACCGTTGGCGACGAAGATGTTGGCGGGGACGCAGTTGGGGCTGGTGCCGGCCACCTTGGCGGCGCAGGTGGGCGTGCCATTGACGTTGACGACGTTCAGGGAGTCGGCCTGCGTCTGGTAGACCGGATTCTCGAAAGCCGGCTTGTAGGTCTTGTCGAACCGGGCGTACACGCCGCCGACATCATAGTGCCAGGCGTCCCAGACCTTGCCGCGGAAACCGGCCGTGACGCGCTGGTTTTCGTTCAGATAGTAGTCCTTCAGCTGCGCCGTGCCGTCGAACTGATAGCGCACCTCGGTCGGCATCAGGGTGCTGGTGCCCGCCAGGGAACCGCACAGCGCCTGCTGCTGCTGCGCCGACATCAGCGGGTTGTTGCAGTTGATGTTGTAGGCGGACTCGCCAAACGTCGACGGCGAATAAAGCCGCGAGGTGCGGAACTGGTTGTAGGAGGTGTCGCTGGAAATCAGGTAAGAGCCATAAAGCTCCACGGAATCCGTCAGGTCATAGTTCAGGAACAGACCGCCGTTGATGCGTTCATCCTGCCGCTGCAGGTAATAATCCTGGTACGAATTATAGGCATAGGTCTGGTCGCGGGTGACGAAGGTCTGGGAGCCGTTCTTGGCGTTTGAGAAGACCCGGCCCGCGTTATCCCCCGACTGGGGGCTGAAATAGCCGTACTTGGAATAGGTGGAGGTCTGGCAGGACAGCGGGCCGTCGGTGGTGGACTGGATCAGGCCGCAGGCGGAGAAGTCGCGGTCCTTGTAAAGCACCGGTTCCGTCCGGCGATAGTCGGCGAAGGCGCGCACGTTCAGGCGCCCGTCGGCGAACTTGCCACCCCAGGCGGCATTGAAGTCCCCGCGCCCCCCGTCCCACGCCTGGCCATTGGGCGAACCGATGCCGTATTTGTCGGCCACCGGCTGCACGATGGTGCGCTGGTTGTAGTGGTCGAAAAGGCTGTAGTTGCCGCTGACCTGGAAACCGGTGAACTCCTTCTTCAACATGAAGTTCACCACGCCCGCCACGGCGTCCGAGCCATAGGCGGCGGAAGCGCCGCCACTGAGCACGTCGATGCGCTCCAGGAAGGCGACGGGGATGACGTTGATGTCCAGGCCGATGTTGGTCGCCACCCGCTGGCCATCGATCAGCGTCAGGGTGCGACCGAAACCGATGCGCCGCAAATTGATCTTCTGCGCGCCGTCGCTGTCCTGATAGGTCTGCTGGTTGTCGGGTGACACCTGGGGCAGGCGGTTCAGGATGTCCTCGACGTTCAAGGCGCCCGACTGCTGGATTTCCAGCGACGTCACCGACGTGATGGGCGCCGCCGACGTGATGTTGGGCCGAGCCGCGATATGCGAGCCCACGACCACCACCTCAGTCAGTTCGGAGCCATCGGTCCCCCCGTCCGCATTCTGCGCCACCTGCCCGGCCACCGGCGCGGACTGGGCCCCTGCCATCATCGGCAGGGCTATGACGCCCAGGACCGTGCCCAGCGTCAGGGATGTGATCCTTCGTGAAACCATCGTGTGCTCCCGTTCTGCTTCGTTGCGTTTTTGTGTTTAATAAATTTATTTTCATTAATCGTAGCATATGTGAAATCAGTTTCAATGCCAAAAATGAAACCAGTTTCACACACACCGGGGGCGTCGGCCTGGAACGCGCCGACGCCCCGATCGAAGGGCGATCCGCATACGAATTCTTGTTGTGCTCCGCCCCCCCTTCCATGCCATGAAAGGTGGGCTGGCTGGATTTCCGGCCGGCCGCGAGAAGCCTGCGCAACGCCTTACAAGCGCAGGGGAAAATCAAGGATCAGGGAGGGGATCGCATGGTGCCGGTAGCAGGCATGGCCTGGATCGACTACGCCATCGTGGCGCTGTATCTCATCGGCATCATCTCATTGGGGCTGTACCTGGCCCGCCGTCATTCCTCGACCGAGGATTTCTTCCTGGCGTCGCGCGGCACCACCTGGCCCGTCATCGGCCTGGCGCTGCTGGCCTCCAACATCTCGTCCACCACGCTGATCGGCCTGGCGGGTGCCGCCTACGGCACCGGCATCTCGGTCTACAATTACGAATGGATGGCCGCGGCCGTCCTGGTGTTCTTCTGCGTCTTCTTCCTGCCCTTCCTGCTGCGGTCCAAGGTCTACACCCTGCCGGAGTTCCTGGAGCGGCGGTACAGCGGCCTGGCGCGCAGCTATTTCTCAGGCCTGACCCTGTTCCTGAACCTGGTGGTGGACACGGCCAGCGCCCTCTACGGCGGCGCCCTGCTGTTCAAGCTGCTGCTGCCCGATGTGCCCCTGTGGGAGATCGTCATCGTGCTGGCCGTCTCGGCCGGCATCTACACCATCGCCGGCGGCCTGCGCGCCGTGATCTATACCGAGACCATCCAGGCCGTGCTGCTGCTGACGGCCTCATGCGTCATCGCCGTGCGCACCTTCCTCAAGGCCGGCGGCTGGGACGCGGTCATGGGGGCCGTCGATCCCGCCAAGCTGTCGCTGATCCGCCCCTTGAGCGACGCGGCCGTGCCCTGGCCCGGCCTGCTGACCGGCGTGCCCCTGCTGGGCTTTTACTTCTGGTGCACCAACCAGTTCATGGTGCAGCGCGTGCTGTCGGCCAAGGATGAGAACCACGGCCGCTGGGGCAGCCTGTTCGCCGGCGCCCTGAAGCTGCCGGTGCTGTTCCTGATGGTGCTGCCCGGCACCGCCGCCATCCTGCTGTACCCCAACCTGAAATCGCCGGACCTGGTGTTCCCCACCCTGCTGTTCGGCCTGTTGCCCGCCGGCCTGGTGGGCCTGGCGGTGGCCGGCTTCATGTCGGCGCTGATGTCGTCCATCGCCTCCACCTTCAATTCCGCCTCCACCCTGTTCACCATGGACTTCGTGCGCCGCTGGAGGCCGGAGATGCAGGGCGCCGCCCTGGTCCGCGTGGGCCGCATGGCCACCCTGGTCATGGCCGTGGCCGCCATGGCCTGGGCACCGCAGATCGAGCATTTCGGGTCGCTGTGGCAGTACCTGCAGGTCATCATCGCCTATGCCGTGCCGCCGGTGATGGCGCTGTACCTGGTGGGCATCTTCTGGCGCCGGGCCAACGCCGCCGGGGCCGCCGCCTGCATCGCCGCCGGCGTCCTGGGCGGGGCGGCCCTGTTCGTGGCGAACACGGTGCTGGACGTGGTCAGCATCCACTTCCTGTACGTGGCACCCCTGCTGTTCGTGTTGTGCGCCATCGTGCTGGTGCTGGTCAGCCTGGCCACGGCGCCGGACGCGGCGGAGAAGTCCGCCGGCCTGGTCTGGACACCCGCCTTCTTCCGGGAGGAAAGCGTGCGCCTGGCGCATGAACCCTTCTGGCGCAACTACCGCGTCCTGGCCGGCCTGCTGCTGGCCGCCACCGCCATCATCGTCTACACCTTCCGCTAGGGGGCCCATCCATGGGTGATCCGCTGCGGGTGTTGCCGCCCGGCACCATCCGGCCTGACCTGAAGGATCCCGAGCCGCGACGCGCATTGCGGGGACGCGGGGCCGATTGCTATCATCCGCGCCCAGGGGAGCACCAAGAGGCCGGAAGCAAGGGGATGCGGGTCAAGCGTCCGACATCGTTCGACATCGCCGAACTGGCCGGCGTGTCGCAGTCCACCGTGTCCCGCGCCCTGCGCAACGACGCGATGGTCAGCGAGGACACCCGCCAGCGCGTGGCCCAGGCGGCCCGCCTGCTGAACTATAAGGTCGATGTCAACGCCCGCAACCTGCGCTCGCAGAAGACCAACACCCTGGCCCTGCTGCTGTACGAAGACCCGGTGACCAGCCAGTCGCTGATCAATCCCTTCTTCCTGTCCATGCTGAGCAGCATCACCAAGGCGTCCGCCCGGCGCGGCTATGACCTGCTGATCAGCTTCCAGCAGTCCAGCGACGACTGGAGTGCCGACTACGCCGCCTCCAAGCGGGCCGACGGCCTGATCTTCCTGGGCTATGGCGACTATCTGCGCTACGTCGACAAGATCAGCCGCCTGGACGAGGTCAGCACCGCCTTCGTCACCTGGGGCCCCGTGGTCCCGGGCCAGCCGGGGCATTTCATCGGATCGGACAACATCCAGGGCGCCCGCGAGGGCGTGCGGCACCTGATCGCGCGCGGCCGCAAGCGCATCGCCTTCCTGGGTGACATTTCGGAGCATTGCCCCGAGTTCCGCGACCGCTACACCGGCTATGTCGAGGCGCTGGGCGAGGCCGGCCTTCCGGTGATCGAGGCGCTGTACGCCGACGCCGCCGCGTCGGAGGAGGCCGGACATCAGGCCATCCTGAACCTGATCGACCGCCAGGGGCCCATCGACGCCGTGTTCGGCGCCTGCGACCTGCTGGCCATCGGCGCCATGAACGGCCTGCGCGAACGGGGCCTGCGCGTCCCGCAGGACGTGGCGGTGGTGGGCTTCGACGACATCGTCGCCGCGCCCTTCACCTCCCCACCCCTCACGACCATCCGCCAGGACACGGCGGCGGCGGGGGAATTGCTGGTGGAAAACCTGCTGCGCCTGATCGACGGCCGCCCCATCGAAACGGCGCAGATCGCCACCAGCCTGGTGATACGGGACAGCTGCGGCGGCGTCTGATCCCCTTCGGGACGGGCCGCTACACCCCCGGTTGTTGCCAACACCCCAGGCGTACGGTATCCCGGTGGTGGGGACGGCAAGGGGGGCGTCGTTGGGGCGACCGGGCATACACCCCGATTGGAGTTGGACGTGCTGCAACGACCCAGCTACGGGCGATCCCTGATTTCCATGCTGTCGGACCTGTCGGGGCCGGACACCCGGGCCGAAGGCCTGGCGACGCTGGAGACGTCCGGCTATCTCACACCCGCGTTGCGGGAAGCCTGGGCGGCCGAGCTGGCCCGACCCAAATACGCCATCCGCTATCTCAGTGGCATCGTCTCGCAGGAAAAGGTGCGGGTCGAGAAGCTGCTGCGCCAGGTGGGCGGGGAACTGACAGCGGTCAAGACCCACGCCGTCATCGCCAATTTCAGCCAGGCCTTGAAGGTCTGCGGGCAGGATCACCGCCTGGACCCCGACCGCATCCGGCGTTCCCGCATCCTGGACTTCGGTGCCGGCGTGTGGTCGTCGCTGTCGGCCTCCCTCATACTTTACGCCATCGGGTTTGAGCAGGCCGACGCATTCGAACCCTTCCCCATCGGCCCGGACATGGTGGCGGAAAGCGTCTTCCAGACCATACGCTGGCTGTACGACACGCCGGGCATGTTCGCCCTGTTCGGCGCCACGCCGCAGGAAATGAAGCGGCGCGTGGCCGCGCTGGATTTCTCGGGCCTGGAGGAAAGGCTGGCCGAGCTGAACGCCGGCGGCCCGCGCGGGGTCGACTTCGGTCCCGTCCGGCTGTTCAACAACATCGACATGATGGACAACGGGTATTATGACCTGGTGTGCAGCAATTCGGTGCTGGAGCATGTGGAGGACATGCGCGGCGCCCTGGCCCGACAGCGGGAGATCCTGAAGGACGACGGCGCCTGCGTGCACACGGTGGACTTCACCGACCACCGCGCCATCTCGGCCGACCGGGAGGACATCGAGCATTCCTTCCACATGTACTACGACGGCATCCTGGATGAGGTGAACGGCCTGCGCGCCGGGGACCTGGAATCCTTGTTCGTGCTAAGCGGCTTCCACGGCAGCGTCGTGCGGCTGATGGCGGCGCCCGAGGGCTACATCGACCACACCCGCCTGCACCCCCGCTTCGCCCACTACTCCCCGGCGGACCTGGCGGCGGCGGTCAACAGCTACGTGCTGACCAAGGCCTGAAGACTCCGCCCATCCGCAGGCGCGCCTGGCCCCGCGGCGGCCCGCAGCGCTGATGCCCGGGGCCGGCCGGGCATCGCAGTCACTCACGGCTTGGTCGCGTAGCGCACCGCCACGGGGGCGTAGAGGTCCCAGACCCCGCCGTCGTGCAGCGATCGCAACAGCTTCACATACTCCGCGTGCGCCCAGGCCAGCGGCGTCGCGCTGTCGGTGCCGGCGCCAGCCTTGTACCCGCGGCCGCCGTCGCTGCCCACGCCATCCCACACCTGTTCCGGGATCATCAGGCCCTGGTTGGCGAAGCGCTCCAGGGCGCGAACGTAGGTCGTGCGGATGGCATCCACCTCCGCCGGCTTGGCCCCGCCGGCCTTGGCCGCCGCCAGCGCCAGCTCGTAATGCCCGCGCTCGCCCGTCAGCAGGGGCCAGACGCGGCCGCGCTGGGTCGGGGTCATGCTGCCGCTGACGGCATAGTTGGCGCCGGTCGCCCGGTCCTCGCCATAACCGTCGTTGCCGTAGCGGCGCCAGCCGGGGTAGGCCGTGGCGTCGCCATCGAAGTGGAAGGTGTATTTGACGCGCAGGTTCTCCGGCAGCGTCTCGTCATCCAGCACGGCCAGGCTGGCCTTGATGACGGGGTCGCTGGGCGCCCGCACGCCATAACGCACCAGCTCCAGGAAGCCGCCGTCGACATAGGCGTCCTCGGTCAACGCATGCTGCCCGTTGCGCACCGCCAGGGGCGTGTGGGCGTTGGGCTGGCCCGTGGGCGCGATGCGCAGGTAATACCCCGCTTTCGAACCTTTCGGCGCCAGCTGTCCGTTGGTGGTGACCGTCGCGGCCTCCAGCCCGGCGGAATAGGTGTCGGCGGCGGCGTAGTAGCGCTTCACCGACGCCTCATCCCCCGCCTGGCCCGCCAGTTCGGCCGCCGCCGCCAAGCCGGCGATGACCGCCGCCGTGGTGGAGGGGGAGTTGCCCGCCTGCTCCTCCCAGCGTTCCTGCTGGGTCACGGGCGGGTGGATGGTTTCCTTGTTCCAGCCGATGCCGGCGGTGCCGCCCTTGACCAGGAAGTCGGCGGCCGGCTTCACCATGCTGGTGTAGAGCGCGGTGGCCTCGGCGTCGCTGATGACGCCGTTGCGCCACAGGCGCCAGGCCAGCATCAGCGGCATGGCGGTCTGGTCCAGCTGCACGCCCACCCATTCCGGTGTGCCGTCCACATGGGTCTTCTGCAGGAACCAGCCACCGTCGCCATGGTTGCCCGGCGTCTTCGGCCCCACCTGAATGGTCTTCAGGTAGGCCAGCGCCGCCTTGGGCGTCTCGCTGTCACCCAGGGCCAACAGGGCCATGGCGCATTGGTAGAAGTCGCGCGGCCACACGGCCTTGTAGCCCGTCTCCGGCTTGTCGGCCTTCTGCGTGTCGCCCCAGGGGGCGGACAGCGAGGCGATCAGCGCGCCGGGATGGGTCTTGTCCTCCTGCGCCTTCAGCACCAGGGCGCTGGCGTACAGCAGCTTGCCGCCATCCATGGACATCTTGGCCAGATCCGGCAGGGGCGCCAGCTTGGCCTGGTAGCCTTCCCAGCCGGCATCGTAGTCCGCCAGCACCGCGTCGTGCCCGCGCTTCAGCGTGGCCGTCGCGGCGGCGTCCGCCGCCTTGGCGCTGTCGCCGAAGCCGACGACGATGTCGAAGGTGGCTTCCCCCGTCACGGGCGCCAGGGCGCCGGCCAGGGCGACGTTGCCGGCCTTGTCGCCGGTGGTGGTGTAGCTGTCGTCCAGCTTGCCCGCCTTTTGCAGCTGCGTCAGCCCGTCGGAGGCGCCGACGAAGCCCACGCTGGCGGCCTTGAAGCCCGGGGCGGTCTTCACCACCAGATGGCGGTCGCCCTCATAGGCATGCAGGGCGCCGTCGATCACATCGGCCTTGTCACCGCCGCCGGTACCGGCCATCTGCGGGTCCACCAGCAGGTACGGGGTGACCGTCCCGCCCCTGGCCCGCACCGTCACGCGCACCACCAGCGTGTCAGCGGCGGGGTCGGTGAAGACCTGCTTCTCGATCTCGTACTTGCCGTTCCTGGCCTTGTTCACGACCTTGTAGGCCAGCGAGCGGGGACGGCCGGCGGCATCGACATCCAGGTAGCTGGTGGTGCTGTCGGTATTCTTGTCCTCCACATCCAGGAAGCCCTCGCCCTGGATCGCCAGCTTCAGCTCGCGCAGTTGCACCTCATGGATCAGGCCGTACATGGTCTCGGTGACCACACCCTTGGCCAGCGAGAACCAGACGCGCGACGGCACCGCCTTGCCCGCCTGCGCATCGTACGCGTGGTAGGCCGTGCCGATGCCGGTCTTGCCCGCGTAGGCGCCCGTCGCCGCCTGTCCCGGCGCCCCCGGTGCCACGGCGGCGAAAGCGGCCCCCGTCATGCTTGAGGCCAGCAGCATCGCCATCAGCGCGGCCGCCCGTTTCCGTCCCATCGTCTTATTGTTCGTCATTCCATCACCAGGCTTTGAAACCATTGCCGCCTACTGTCCGCCGACCGGGAATCCCCAGGGGTTTGAATACGTATGGGTTGACCGCGGTGGAAGGGGGAAATACGTATGCGGCGAAACACCGGTACCCTTCTCACCTTCCCTTGCCCGCCACCAGCTGCACGGCCGCCCCGCCGCCGCGCGCCAGCGGCAGGCTCAGCGTGTCGCCCTGGTGCACGGCGCGGGTTTCCACAATCATGGGATGGCCGTCGGTGTGCCAGTCGGCGTTGGGGCCGTCGCGGTAGATGTGGGCGGTGTAGTCGCGGCCGGCGTCCAGGAAGTCCAGGGTCACGGTCAGGGTGCGGGGCTGGTCGTCGCCCACGCTGCCCACATACCAGTCGTCCCCCTTCCGGTCCTTGCGGGCGAAGGTGGCGTACTGCCCGACCTCGCCATTCAGCACGCGGGTGTCGGACCAGTCGACCGGCACCGCCTTGATGAAGGCCAGGGCGTCCGGGTACTTGGCGTAGTTCTCCGGCAGGTCGGCCAGCATCTGCACCGGGCTGTACAGCACCACGTACAGCGCCAGCTGCTTGGCGAGTGTGGAGGGGATGCGGGTGTTGTCCTTGCCCGTCAGGCTGACCACACCGGGGGTGAAGTCGAAGGGGCCGGACAGCATGCGGGTGAAGGCCAGCGTCGCCTCATGGTTGGGCGGGTTCTTCGGGTCGCCCCAGGCGTTGTATTCCATGCCCCGCGCCCCTTCCCGCGCCACCCAGCTGGGATAGGTGCGGCGCAGGCCCGTGTCCTTGATGGGCTCATGGCTGTCGATGGCGATGTGGCGCTTGGCCGCCTCCGTCACCACGCGCAGGTAATGGCGGGACATCCACTGGCCGTCGTGCCATTCGCGCAGGGTCGTGCCGTCGGGTTCCACCCGCTCGATATCACCGTCATCGGTGACGTAGCCGGTCTTGATGGCGGGGATACCCAGGCCCTGGGCGTAATCCAGGGCGGCGTCCAGCTGGCTTTCATAATGGCTGACGGAACCGCCGGTCTCATGATGGCCGATCAGGTTCACGCCCTTGGACTTGGCATAGGCGGCCATGCCGGCCCAGTCCAGGTCCGGCGTCGGCTTTTTGAAGTCGAAGTCGTTGCCGTTGCCGAACCACTGGCCGTCCCAGCCCACGTTCCAGCCCTCCACCAGCACGCCGCCGATGCCGTTGGCGGCCGCGAAGTCGATATGCCTGCGCACGTTGGCGGTGGTGGCGCCGTGCTTGCGGCCGGTGGCCCAGCTGGCGGACCCCAGGTGCATTTCCCACCACACGCCCACGAACTTCTCCGGCTTCACCCAGCTGACGTCGCCCAGGGCGTTGGGCTCGTTCAGGTTCAGCTCCAGGTGCGACTGGTAAAGGCCGCCGGCGCTGTCGGCGAAGATCAGGGTGCGCCACGGCGTGGTGAAGGGCGCCTGGCGCACCACGCGGGCACCCAAGGGGCTGGGCGACAGCGTGGCCTTCAGCCGCTGACCATCCACCCGCCGCACCCACATGCCGGCATAGTCCACCAGCGCCGCCTCATGCAGGGCGATGTGGGTGCCGTCGTCGGTGCGGATGGTCAGGGGCGTGTGGGCCTGGCCCAACTCCGCCAAGGCCGTGTGGTTGTAGATGTATTCGTAGCTGTCCCACTCCCCGGCCGGGGTCCACCACGCCTCCCCCTTGCGTACGACGGCGAACTCGGTCAGCTCGTCGGCGATGCGCACGGTCTTCAGCTGCGGCTGGTCGGGGAATTCGTAGCGGAAGCCGACGCCATCGTCGTAGGCGCGGAACACCACGTCCAGCTCGCGCGCGGCGCCCGCCTTTTCCTTCAGCCGCACCCGCAGTTCGTTGAAATGATTGGCAATGGTGCGCCATTCGCCCCAGGGCTGTTCCCAGGTTTCATCCACCGTGCGGGTGGACTGGCCGGCCAGAGTGAAGCCGCGCTCCATCTTGGGCGCGTCGGTGAACAGGAAGCCCAGGCGGGACGAGGCGATAACTTCCGCTCCCTTGCGGGTGACCGCATAGGCGGGACGCCCCTCCCCATCCAGCTCCACCCGCACGGCGAGGGTACCGGCGGGGGAAGCGACGGTGGCCACGACCTTGGCCGGTGTTTCCGCCAGGGCCGGCAACGCCACAAGGACCACCGCCAAAACCACCAGCGCCCCCAGGCGCCTTGTCAGGGAAACCATCACCACCGCCCTCCCATTTTATTCTTTTTGGACCACAGCCTTACGGCCGCGACAGCACCAGCCCGCCGAAGGGCGGCAAGGTCCAGCCCTGGGTACCGGACTGGGGTTCACCCACGCTGTCCACCACCGGCCAGTTCGCCCCCTCGGGCGTCGTCCAGGCCCCGGGCCCGAAGTTGAACAGGCACAGCAGCGTCTCGTCGCCATGGCTGCGTTCGAAGGCCAGCACGTGCTCGCCGGCCTCGACAAAGCGCATCCCGCCCACGGCCAGCGCCTCATGGGCCTTGCGCAGGCCCAGCACCCGGCGGGTCAGCGCCAAGTGCGAGTGGGGGTCGGCCTGCTGCCGGTCCACCGCCATCGCGTCATGGTCGGCGCCCACGGGCAGCCAGGGCTGGACCGTGCTGAAGCCGGCGTTGGGGGCGCCGGACGTCCACGGCATGGGCGTGCGGGCGCCGTCGCGGCCCAGGGTCAGGGGCCAGTTGGCGATGGCCTCGGGGTCTTGCAGCTGCTCGAACGGGATGGACACCTGGGTCAGCGCCAGTTCCTCCCCCTGGTAGAGGAAGATGTTGCCGCGCAGGGTGACCAGCAGCAGCGCCGCCATGCGGGCGAAGGCCGCCCGATCCTGCGGCTTGGCCCAGCGCGAGACGCAGCGCGGCGCGTCGTGGTTGGAGAAGGCCCAGCTGGGCCAGCCCAGGCCAGGCTCATCCGGCCATAGCTCCAGCGCCTTGCGCACCAGGGCCGGGGTCAGGGTGTCGGCGTAGAGGAAGCTGAAGTCGTAGGCGCTGTTCAGCCGCGTGTTGCCGGCGGTGAAGGCCTTCATCTCGCGATCGGCATCGGGGCCGCCCACCTCGGCCACCGTGAAGCGGTCGCCGCCGTAGCTGTCCAGCACGCCGCGGATGCGCTCCAGGAACTTCGGGATGTCCGGGTGGGACATGTTCTTGGAATGCAGCTGGAAATCGAAGGGCCGCGTGCGCACGGCGCGGGTGTCCGGATTCACCGGATTGTCGGTGAAGGCCGGGTCGTGCATGGAGAAGTTGATGGCGTCCAGGCGGAAGCCGTCCACCCCCCGGTCCAGCCAGAAGCGCGCCACGTCCAGCAGGGCGTCCTGCACCACCGGATTGTGCACGTTCAGGTCCGGCTGTTCGGTCAGGAAGTTGTGCAGGTAGTACTGGCGCCGCCGCGCATCCCAGGTCCAGGCCGGGCCGCCGAAAACGGACTGCCAGTTGCAGGGCGGGCTGCCGTCGGGCTTGGCATCGGCCCAGACGTACCAGTCGGCCTTGGGGTTGGTGCGGTCCTGGCGGCTTTCCTGGAACCACGCGTGCTGGTCCGAGGTGTGGGAATAGACCTGGTCAATGATGACCTTGAGGTTCAGCGCATGCGCCCGGGCCACCAGGGCGTCGAAGTCGGCCAGGGTGCCGAACAGCGGGTCGACATCACGGAAATCGGACACGTCATAGCCGAAGTCGCGCATGGGGGAGGTGAAGAAGGGCGACAGCCAGATGGCGTCCACGCCCAGGCTGGCGACATGGTCCAGATGCCGGGTGATGCCGGGCAGGTCGCCCACCCCGTCGTTGTTGGCGTCGGCGAAACTGCGCGGATAGATCTGGTAGATCGCCGCCCCGCGCCACCAGGGTCGGGCGCCGCCCGGTCCGGTATGGGTGGGGTGTTCCATGGTCATGAAGCCTCTCCAGATGCGCAGACAACGTAATCAAGGGGGGCCACCCGGACAGCATAGCTGCCGGGGGCGGTAGGGGCAGGGCCGCATGAGCCGTGCAAGGCGGTGAAAGTGGTCCACTGGCTGCCCACCTCAACTTGGGCGTTCACCGGTTGGGTCCCGGTGTTGACGGCCACCAGCACCTCTCGCCCGCTGGCCGGATCGATACGGGACACCGCGAACAAACCCGGCTTCTCACCGGCATAGCGCAGGACGCTGCGACCATGGCGCAACGCCGGCTCCGCCTCCCGCAGGCGCGCCATTTCGGCCAGGGCCTTGTACAGCGGATGGTCGGGGTTGAAGCTGGGCGCGGCCGTGGTGGCGGTCGTGCCCACCAGGCGTTCGGCGTTGTAGGCCGCGACGCGGCTGCCGAACATGTCCTCGCGGCCCGCCCGGTCCTCCCCGCCGCTGAAGCCCTGCTCATCCCCCGAATAGACGACGGGAACGCCACGCTGGGTGAACATCAGGGCGTTGGCCAGGATGACGCGCTTCAGGATCTCGTCCTCGCCGGCATGAGGGAAGGCCTTGCGGGCGAAGTAGGCGAAGCGGCCGTGGTCGTGGTTGCTGACGAAGGTGGGCAGCTGCCGCGCCGCGTCCTCACCGCCCTCGTACAGGGCGTCGCCGTCCAGCATCAAGGCCAGCCTGTCGGTGCCCTTGGTGCCGGCCACCGTGTCGACCACGGCGCGGCGGAAGGCGAAATCCAGCACGGCCGGCAGCTTGTCCACCCGCGTGTGTCGGGCCAGGATGGCCACCCGGCCGTCAGTGTCCGCCACCTCGCCGAAGACATGGAAGTGGGCGATACCCTTGGCCTTGGCGCGCTCCAGCATGGCGGGCACGAAGGCCTGCCAGAACTCCGGGTTCACGTGGCGGGTGGTATCGATGCGGTAGCCGTCGATGCCATAGCGGTCGATCCAGGCGCCGTAGATGTCGATGAAACCCCGCACCACGGCCGGATGCTCGGTCATCACGTCGTCCAGGCCGCCGAAGTCGCCGTAGAGGGAGCTTTCGCCCTTGAAGGTGGATTTACCGCGGTTGTGGTAGTAGCGGGGGTCGTTCAGCCACTCCGGCGCCTTAACATGCCGTTCCGCCTCGGGCACGAAAGGCGTGTAGGCGTAGGCGGGGTCCGTCAGCCGCGCGAAGTTCTCTTCCGTCCGGACATCATCGCCCTGGAAGCCGGCGTTGATGGCCGGACCGGCCGGGCCGCCCTTGCGGGTGTAGGGATAGTCGGCCTTGGAGCGGTAGGGACACGGCTTGCCCACACATTCCTTGTATTGGATGACGTCCGCGGTGTGATTGATGACGATGTCCAGGTAGACCTTCATGCCGCGCGCGTGCGCCGCGTCCACCAGGGCCTTGAAGTCGTCGTCGGTGCCCAGATGCGGATCGACGTGGGTGAAGTCGGTGATCCAATAGCCATGATAACCGGCGGACTGGTGGCCGGGCGCGCCCTGCACCGCCTTGTTCTTGAACACCGGGCCCACCCACAGGGCGGTCGCGCCCAGGCCCTGGATGTAATCCAGCCGCCGGATCAGGCCCTTGAGGTCGCCGCCGTGATAATAGCCGCTGTCCGTCGGGTCGTACCCCGTGACCGAGCGGTCGCCACCCAGCCCGCCCGTGTCGTTGGCGGTGTCGGCGTTGTCGAAGCGGTCGGGCAGCAGGAAATAGACGACCTCATCCTCCGCCAGCCGGTCGCGATAGTCCGCCGCCCGCGCCGGCGGGAAGCCAACCAGCGACAGGGTCCCGGCGGCGATCATCATGGTGGTGGCAAGCAGCGCCAGGCGGCGGCTGAAGGGCGTCATGCGGTCCTCGTGTGGCTGTCGGCCTCGCAGTGGCGGGCGATGAAGTCGGCATGGGTGGGCATGGCGTCCACCTCGCGCGCCACGGCCGCCTTGATGTCATCAAGGAAACGGCGCAGGTCCTCAACCGAGAGCTGATCGGCCAAGGGATGATAATCGCGTGGCCAGACGCCCTGCCCCAGGAAGACATGCAGCCAGCTGACCTCGCTGAACAGTTCGTCATGGTCGCGGGCCACACGGCCCAGCGCCCGGAAGACGCGCATGCGGCGGGCCAATTCCTCAGGCACGGGCCGCTCCCGGCATTCCCGCCAAAAAGGGCTGTCGGCGCGTTCCGTCGCGGCGTAGTGCAGGATGATGAAGTCGCGGATGCGCTCATACTCGATGGCCGACGCGCGGTTGAACTCGTCCGCCACGGCGGGATCGACCCCCCCGTTGGCCAACGAATGGTTGGGCAGCAGCGTGATCAGACGGGAAATCGCGGACTGGACCAGGTGGATGCTGGTGGATTCCAAGGGCTCCATGAACCCGCCGGCCAGGCCCACGGCCACGACGTTGCGGTTCCAGAAACGGCGGCGCCGGCCGGCGGTGAAACGCAGCTGCCGCGGCTCGGCCAAGGCTTCGCCGTCCAGATTGGCCATGAGCGTGGCGGCCGCCTCGTCATCGCTGACATGGCGGCTGGAATAGACGTAGCCGTTGCCCGTACGGTGCTGCAGCGGGATGCGCCACTGCCAGCCGGCGGGCCGCGCGGTGGAGCGGGTGTAGGGCGTCAGGGCGGCGGCCGACCCGTCATGCGCGCTGGGCACGGCCCAGGCCCGGTCGCAGGGCAGCCAGTGCGTCCAGTCCTCGAACCCGGTGTTCAGCGCCTGCTCGATCAACAGGCCGCGAAAGCCG
This sequence comes from Nitrospirillum guanabarense, assembly GCF_034653355.1. Classification (NCBI taxonomy): domain Bacteria; kingdom Pseudomonadati; phylum Pseudomonadota; class Alphaproteobacteria; order Rhodospirillales; family Azospirillaceae; genus Nitrospirillum; species Nitrospirillum guanabarense. The sequence continues at coordinate 1,017,143 of NZ_JAYEER010000001.1, read as the reverse complement.
GAGCAGTCGATGAACAGGTCCCCGGCGACGCGCGTGCCGTCCGCCATCTCCACCGCATCGACGAAGCCGTCGTGGGCGCGCAGCACGGTGCGGACGATCTTGCCCTCCGTCCGGCGCACGCCCCGCTGTTCCGCGAACCGCCGCAGATAGCGGGCGTAAAGCCCGGCATCGATGTGGAAGGCGTGGGCCAGCGGCTCAAGCGGGCTTTGCCGGCGCGGGTCGGGCCGGATGAAGCGTCCGCGCCGGGCTGCCACACTGTTCAGGATGTAAGGTTCCCAATCATCCGTCAGGCCCAGGCGGTAGGCTCGCAGCCAGAAATCCTGGAAATGGCCCAGCCCCAGCGACCGGCTGAAAGCGCCGAAGCTGTGCAGGTAACGGTGTCCCGGCCGCAGCCAGTCCACGAATTCGATGGCCAGCTTGATGGTGCCCTGGGTCTGACGCAGGAAATCGTTTTCGTCCAGGCCCAAGGCGCGGTTGAAGATGGCGATGGGGGGAATGGTCGCCTCGCCCACGCCCACGGTGCCGATCTCTTCGGATTCCACCAGATGGATGCGGTGGCCGCCGGGACCGAGGATGTGGCTGAAGAGGGCGGCCGTCATCCATCCGGCGGTGCCGCCGCCAACGATGACGATGTCGCGGAGGGGGGCGAACGTCATGGCCTGTCTTCCAGGTCGCTGTTGCCGGTACGTCCCCACCGGAGCGGGGAAAAGGGTGAGGCGGGCCCGGGTTCACTTGGGTCTGGGCCCGCCTCACGAGGGCTCGGGGAGAAAGGCGAGAGGCGCCCGCCGGCCGGGATGCCGGCGGGAGACCCCACCCTATCGGCTCAGTACTTGTAGGAAGCGCCGAGCAGATAACGGACGCCGTACTTTTCGTACCGCCAATTCTGCGTGGTATCGCCGTTGTAGTAGGTGATGACCGGCTCGTCGGTCAGGTTCTGGGCCTGCAGGACGATGGACAGGCCCTTCAGGGCGCCTTCACCGAAGTCGTAGCTGACCTGGGCGTCGACCAGGGTCTCCGGCACCGCCATGTCGAACTCGCGGCCCTGGCCGAAGCCCGTCTGTTCCGACAGGTAGCCGGAGCGGTGGGTGACCGAGACGCGGGCGCCGAAGCCGCCGTTCTCGTAGTAGAGCGTGCCCTGCTCCGTCCACTTGGAGTAGCCGGCCACCGGCAGCGTGCTGTTGCCGCTGCCCACACCCTGGGAACCCGCCTGCAGGTCGGTCTCCGTCCAGCCGGCGGCGCCGTTGATGCCGAAGCCTTCCAGCTTGGACCACACCATGTCCAGCGGCACGGCGAACGCGGCTTCCACGCCCTCGATCATGCCGCCGGTGCCGTTCACGGGTACGGTGACATAGCCCAGGTTGGTGGCCGGCGTGGCGGCGGAGTTGGTGTTGATGCCGGTGAAGTCGGTCAGCGTGCTCTTGTTGTAGATGTTGTTTTCCAGGTTCTTGTAGAACGCCGCCACAGACAGGTAGCCGGCCTTGTTGAAATAATATTCGTAGGACAGGTCGACCGCGTCGGCGTACCAGGGCTTCAGGTAGGGGTTGCCGCCGGTGCCGCTCCACGGGCCATTGTTGGGATTGGAAATCCCGGCCTTGGAAGCGTCGAAGCCGTAGGACAGGTTGGCCTGCATCTGGTCCATGCGGGCGCGCATCATCTCACGGGCGGCGCCCAGGCGGATCTGATGGTCCGGGTTGGGCAGGACGAAGGCCAGGTTCAGACTGGGCAGCAGGTCGGTGTAGCCGACACCCTGGGTCCGGTCCTGGTACTTGTTGGCGGCGACGATGGCGACGCCGGTGGACGACTGGTCGGTATGGACCAGTTGCAGGCCGACATTGCCGGTGACCCTCACCGCGCCCAGGTTCCCGTCCACGTCCGCCTTGACGAAGCCGGTCGTGACCTTCTCAGTCACCGTGTAATGGCTGTCGCTGGTGCAGTTGGCGCGGTACTGGGCGCAGGGCACCAGGCTGTAGACGCCGCGGGACAGCAGTTCCACCGGGTTGTAGGCGACGGTGTTACCCAGGCCGATCCAGCTGAGGTCGGCGGTGCCCACCATGGCCCAGGACGGAATGGCGGCGCTGGCGCCCTTGACACCGGTCAGCGGATCGACCGCCGCGGTCAGGTTGGACGTCAGGGTGACGTACCATTCCGGCTGGTAGTATTCCTTGTTGCGCTCGGTGTAGTTCACGCCGATGTCGATGTCCTTGAGGAAGGCGACTTCGTGGAAGTCCTTCTTCAGGTCCCCCCTCAGCGAGAGCAGGTCGTCGTGCACCCGCGGCTTGTTCAGGTAGCCGTTCTGGGCGTAGGGGGTGGTACCGCCGTTCCAGTTATTGGGATCGGTCAGCTTGATCAGGTTGGGGTCGGCATAATTCAGGTTGTGGGTGTACTGGTACCCCGCCTCATTGGTGCCGACATTGGTGAAGCCGATGGTGTCGGTGGCGCCCGACGACCCGCTGGAGCCGGTGCCGAAGTAGGATTCGAAGCGGGTGGTGGTCCGATCGGCCAGGCTGTAGCCGGCGTCCAGGGTGCCGGTCCAGTCGCCCTTGGTATACTGGCCGTTCCAGCCGATGGAGTACAGGTCGGACTGGGTGCTGCCCACGTCGCTGCGGCCCACGCCCTTCACGCCGCTGAACGCGCCGCTGGTGATCATGTTGCCGACGGTGGTGTAGCCGGGCAGCAGCGCCACGGCCGGCTGGGCGCCGATGGCCGAGCCATTGCCCCACTGCAGCGGCATCTCGATGCCGCGCTGCCACTGGTAGTCCTGATAGTGGGTGTAGAAGAAATCCAGAGAGGTGGTGAAGTTGTCGGTGGGCTTGTACTGCACCGTGCTCATGATGCCGGTGCGGTTGAACTCCTCGGAGTTGGCGCGCACCTCGTCACCGCCGATGACGTAGCTACCGTTGGACAGCTGCGGATAACCCCAGACACGCGAGGTTTCCTGCTGCGTGGGGGAATTCAGGTGCGCGATGGACAGCGACACGCCCAGGGTGTTGTGGGCGAACTGGTCGATGTAGGTGGCGCTGGCGCGGTAGCCCTTGTCTTCGCTGTCTGAGTTCAGCTTACCGATGGAGGTCTGCTCATACCGCGCGGAGGCCGACAGCACCTGCTTGCCGTAATCCAGCGGGCGCACGGTTTGCAGGTCCACGGTGCCGGCCAGGCCCTGCGCGGTGAAGCCGGCCTGCGGGGTCTTGTAGACCACGGCGCTGCTGATGATTTCCGAGGGGTAGAGGTCGTATTCGACGCTGCGGTTGTTGCCGGTCGACACCTGCTCACGCCCGTTCAGGGTGGTCAGGGTGAAGTCCGGGCCCAGACCGCGCAGGCTGATGACCTGGGCGCGGCCGTCGACACGCTGGGCGGCCAGGCCGGGCAGGCGGGCCAGCGATTCAGCGATGGAGTTGTCCGGCAGCTTGCCGATGTCTTCGGCCGAGATCGCTTCCACGATCTGGCTGGCGTCGCGCTTCGCCTCGATCGCCGTCTCCAGCGAGTGGCGGAAGCCGCTGACGACGATTTCCTGCATGTCATCATTGGCGGCGGCGGCATCGGCCGGCGCGCTCTGCGCCAGGGCGGAGCCGTGCATCATCAGCACGGTGGCGCTGACACCCAGGGCCAACCTGGCGGCCAAACTGATCTTCATGTTCCTCATGGCACCCTCCCCTTAAGTCTCGCCTTACGCGGGCCGTTACCCGGCCCAGTTGCTGCTGTTCTTCAAAGCGTCCGCCCGAACGCGCGGATACCCCCCGGGCTTCCCCGGCGTGAGCGAAGGCCGTGGCCGCCCCGGTCGATGGGGCACCTCTGCACGACGTCATGAATGTCACGGTATGGATCAGAGAAGGCGCAGGTACGATTGTACCAGGCGCTTCGCGGTGCCCGGCACTGGCATTTCAACCTGATCGCGCATCAACCTGGATCTGGGTGCTTGGGCACCCCGGCCCCGTATCCTCCCGAATTTGTGACGATCATAGTGTGGGGCGGATTTTTGTAACATAGTCCGCATACGTATGTGCAACGGTCCAGTAACAATCACATACGTATTCAGACAGAGCGGCATCCGTTAACCAATTCTGCTTGGTTGCCACAGTATTCAATGTTGCAAGTGCACAATGAAATGGCCGGACCCTTGCGGATCCGGCCATCGAGTTACAAAGCCGCAACGAAACACGCTGTGCCGTTATTCCGTGCGCAAGGCCGATGCGACCGGCGTGCGCGCGGCCGCCAGGGCGGGGGCCAGGGCCGACAGTGCCGCCACCACGGCGGCGACCCCAAGGCCGGCCACGGTCCCCCAGGAGCTGGCCTGATAGTCGAAGGGATAGCGGATGATGCTCTGGCCGAAGCGGGCCACCACCGGACGGCTGATGACGGGCGCCAACGCCGAGGCGACGGCCCAGCCCACCAGGGCGATCACCACCGCCTCATAGATGAACAGACGCACCAGCGCGGCCCCGCCGCCGCCCATGGCCTTCATCACCCCGACCTCGCGCGTCCGTTCCGCCACGCTGACGCCGATGCAGGCCGCCAGGCCCAGCGTGCCGGTCGCCAAGGCCAGGACGGATATCGCCATCAGGATGAGGGTGATGAAGTCAAGATGGCCGTCGATGACGGCCGTCAGCATCCCCGCCGTTTCCGCGCTCCCCACCTGGATGCCGGCGGACGCGAGATCGTCCTGGAGGGCCTGGGCGGCCCGGCGCTGGTCCGCGCCCGGGGCCAGGGCCAGATAGACCAGGTCGGCGTCCTCCACGGCGGGGCGCAGGGCGTCCATCACCGCCGTGGCGGCATAGACGCGGCCGGGCCCGAACTCCCGCGCCACGCCGATGATGGTGACCCGCGCGACGCGGTCGCCCGACCGCAACTGATAGGTGCCACCCAACCGGATCATGGGCACGTCGGCCAGCAGCTTCTGCGTCACGACGACACCGTGGGGCTGGGACCCATCCAGCCACCGTCCGGCCAACAGGTCGGGACGCAGCAGGCGGGTGTCCGCTGGCGGCGCCACCACGGGCACGGCGTTGCCCAGGCGCCTTCCATCCATCCCCATCGGCACGGCCGTCGCCGTCCGCCAGTATTCCGCGACGCGGACCTCGGCCCGGCCGGCCAGTGGGCCGCGCAGGCGGTCCACCGGATAAGCCTGGCGCAGGGCCAACTGCACGTCGTACGGCTTTGTCCGCGCCACCGCCGCCGCCGTGCCCCGCATGGAGGCGCGGACGTTCAAGGCCGTCAGGAAAAAGGCCAGGCCGATGGCCAGGACCAGGGCGCTGAGCACGGCGGGACGGGGCCGGCGCATCACCGCCCCCAGCGCCAGGCGGGGCAGCAGGGGCAGGAAGGCCGTACGGCCCAGCGGTCCCGCCATGGCACCGCCACCTTGCCCGCTGGCCCTCATCAGGGCCAGGCGCACCGGCACACCCACCGTCCGCCCCACCCGCCAGCCGGCGACGGCCAAGGGGATGGCCACGCCGAAGACCAGGATGAGGGCAGCCACCCATAGGGGGGGCGGGGAGTCACCAGGTCGAAATTGTTGCCGGCGGCCAGGAAGCGGGCCATGACCGTGCCCAGCGACAGCGCCGGCCACAGGCTGGCCAGGGCGGCCCCCAGGCCCAGGAGACCGGTGGCCAGCAGATAGTCGCGCAGCACCTGTCCCGGCCGGGCGCCCAGGGCCCGCATCACCCCCACCACCCGCCGCTCCCGCGTCATCATCCCGTCGACCAGGTTGACCACCAGCACCATGCCCATGACCAGGGTGGTGACCGCCAGACCGGCCATCAGCACCAGCAGCGCGTCCAGCTGGTTCTGGTGGCCGTAGACCGGCACGTCCTGGATGTCCATGCGCCGCACGGCCACCCCGGCCGCCGCCAACGTCGCCTCCACCACCGGGGCCAGGGCGCCGGCGCTGTCGGGGCCGCTGGACGCGCGCGCGGTCAGCAGCAGGCGGGTGCCGTCCAGGGACTGCCCCCAGGCGGCCAGGGTGGCGCGGGTGATGTAGCCGTAGAGGACCCTTTCCATGCGGGACGGATGCTGGCCGGGGTCGAACACATAGCCGGTGAAGGCGGCGCTGGCCGTCCCGCCGTCGGCGAAGCGTAGCGGTAGGGCGCCGCCCGGCGCGCCTTCCATGAAATATCGCCCGTCACGTTCCAGCAGCAGCCCGCCGGTGGCGGGCGGCCAGGCGTCTCGGGGCAGGCCGGCGTCAGGCGTGAAGGTGGCCACGCGCACATCGCGGAAGTCATCCACCACCGCCAGTTCCAGGGGCCACCAGCGGCCGGGTTGGGTTTCGATCCGCGCCGGCACCAGGGGCCGTTCCTCCATCGCCGCCACGCCCGGCAACGCCGCCAGCCGGCGCAACACGCCCGGCGCCACGGCGTCCGTGCGCAGCACCAGGTTGGGCGGATTGGTGCGGCGGTAGCCGGCGTCCAGGTCGATGCGCAGCAGGGAATAGGCGGCCACCACCGCGCCGGCGACGAACAAGCCGATGGTCAGGCCCGCGAAGGCCATCAACGTGCGGCCCCAGCGCACGCCGAAATCGCGTGCCACCTTCTTCAGGCGAACGGGGATCATGGCGCCCCCTCCGCCATCCCGCCCTCTGTCACTTGGCCGTCCTCGACCCGCAGCACGCGGTGATAGCGGTCCAGGCCACCCCGCTCGTGGGTGGCGACGATGACGGTCCAGCCCGTCGGCCACGCAACGGTCGAACAACGCGGCCACACGTTCCCCGTTGGCGCGGTCCAGGTTGCCGGTGGGCTCATCCGCCACCAGGATGGGCGGATCGTTGGCCAGGGCGCGGGCGATGGCGACACGCTGCTGCTCGCCGCCCGACAGGCGCCCCGGTGGGCGGAAGGCCTGGTCGGCGAGGCCCACATCCCCCAGCAGGGACAGGGCCCGGGCGCGTCGCGCCTTGGCCGGCACGACGCCCACCAGGTCCATCGCCAGCACGACGTTGTCCAGCGCGGTCAGGGTGGGGATCAGCTCGAAGAACTGGAAGACGATGCCGATGTGGGTTCCCCGGAAGCGGGCCAGCGCCCCCTCCCCCAATGTTTCCAGCGCCGTGCCGTTGACGCGGACGGAGCCCTGGCTGGCCCGGTCCACACCGGTGACGAGGTTCAGCAGCGTGGACTTGCCGGAACCGGACGCCCCCGTCACCGCCACGTACTGCCCCCGGCCTATTGTCACGGTGACGGGCCGCAGGGCGGCATGTTCCGCCCCCGCGCCCCTTGGCCCGCCCTGGCGGAACGTCCGCCCGGCGGCCAGCAATTGAATGACAGGCGACACCAGCACCCCCTTCCCCGGTTAAAGAGCGGCCAGGATGGAGGGGCTGTGTCGGGCGCTGTTGGCGCGCGTGTCAGGAAAGTGTGGGGAAGTCCATCATGGCCGTGGTGCCGGCGTCCACCGCGCTGTCCAGCGTCAGCCGACCGCCCTGCGCCGCCACCAGCGCCCGGGCGATACTGAGGCCCAGGCCGGCGCCCCCGCCCCCCGGTGCCGGTCGACACGGTAAAAGCGGTCGAAGACGTGGGGCAGGTCGGCCGCCGGGATGCCCCGGCCGTTGTCCGCCACCGTCACCCGCCAGCCGGCGTCGTCAACCCGCAGGCCGAGGGTGATGCGTGCCTCCGCCCGGCCCAGCGTCGCGGTCACGGCGTTGTCCACCAGATTGCCCAGGGCCTGGAACAGCCGCCCGGCATCGATGCGGACCGTCCGGTCCCCCGCCACGCTCATATCCACGGCGATGCCCACCTGCCCGATGCGGGGCGAAAGCCGGGCGAAGGCGTCGCGCGCCCATTCGGCCAGCGCCACCGGTTGCCGCACCAGGGGGACGGCCCCCTCCTCCACCCTCGCCGCTTCCAGGATGTCGCCGATCAGGCGGTCCATCAGCGCGATCTCCGCATCCATCTGCGCCAAGTGGGGAGCCGCCTGTTCCGGCCTGCGGGCGATGGTCTCCCCCAGCGCCCGCAGGCGACCAAGAGGGGAACGCAGGTCGTGTGACACGTCGGCCAGCAGCCGGCGCTGCCGGGCCTCGGCATCGCGCAGCGCCCGCGACATGTCGTTAAAGGACCGTACCAGGCCCGCCAATTCGCGCTGGCGCGGCGGGTCCAGCGTCTCTCCGAAATGGCCGCCGGCCACGCGGGCGGCCAGGGTGGACAGGCGGCGGAAGGCCGCCGTCAGGTCGCGCACCGGCGGCCAGATCAAGAGCGCGGCCAAGCCGACGAAGACCAGCACCACCGGCACGAATTCCACATGCAGGGGCACCGCCGGCTGCCCCCCGCGGCTGAGCACCAGAGTGCCGCCGTCAGGCAGCGGGGCGGCACCCACCAGCACCTCCAGATCCTGATGCGCTGGGCCGATCAGACGGGGGTCCAGGGGCGGCTTGTCCGGCCGGCTGTCCGCCATCACCCGGCCGTCCGCCGCCAGCACGGTCAGGCGCACCCGGTCATGCGCCGCCCGCCAGGCCTGGGCGAGCGCCGCCGGGTCCTGGTCCGCCGGCCAGCGGCTGGCCTGCCAGCGCGCCTCATCCCGCAGGTCATGCTGCCAGTCGCCATAGAGGAAGCGCGCCTGGAAATGGAAGGACAGCGTCACCAGGATGCCCAGGCAGACGGCCACCAGCAGCAGCGCCCGCCAGAACATCAGGCGGAACAGGCCCGGCGTCTTCATGACAGGTGGAACCGGTAACCCACGCCCCACACCGTGCGGATGAAGGTGGGGGTCTTAGGGTCGTCGCCGATCTTGCGACGCAGGTTGCTGATATGGGTGTCGACGGCGCGGTCGAAAGCGTCCGTCTCCCCGCCCCGCACGCATTCCAGCAGCATGTCGCGGCTGAACACCCGGCCGGGGTCGCCCGCCAGCCGGGCCAGCAGGTCGAATTCCGTGCGCGTAAGGTCCAAGGGCTGCCCATGCAGGCTGGCGGCGCGGCTGCCGGCGTCGATGCGGAACGGGCCGGCCCGCTGCACGGCCGGCGCCGCCGCCGGGGTGGCGCGGATGCAGCGGCGCAGCACCGCCTTGGCCCGCGCCTCCAGCTCCCACAGGCTGTAGGGCTTGGGCAGGTAGTCGTCGGCACCCAGGTCCAGGCCCCGGATGCGGTCAGCCTCCTGCCCCCGGGCGGTGACCATGATGATGCCGATGTCGTGGTCGCGGCGGATGCGGCGGCAGAGGGACAGCCCATCCTCCCCCGGCAGCATGATGTCCAGCACCGCCAGGTCGACGGCGTGCGTCCGCAAGTGCGCGTCCGCCGCCGCCGCGTCCGCCGCCCAGTCGACCTGGAAGCCGCTTTCGGCCAGATGGCGCACCACCAGGGGCGCCAGCCGGTCGTCGTCTTCCACCAGCAGGATGCGGGCACCATCGGGCGGGGGCGGGGTCATGCGAAGGGAAACCTTGGGGCAGGGGTGTGCACGCGCGACGATAGCGTGAAACACCGGGGCCGCGACATAGTCGCGACTTCCGGCCTACACAGCCTGCCTGCTGGCAGCCCCCCGTCTTCTCCCCTATCATTCGCCGCGTTAACCAACCTGCCCATAAGCCCGCGCCCAGACCAAGGGAATGCCGGCCCATCTGGAGGGAAACCATGACGAAGTCCATTCCGCGCGCCGCGTTGCTGTGGGGCGCGATGGTGATCGCCGCGCCGGGCCTGGCCCTGGCCGCCACCCCGGTCGTCACCACCGTGCACCTGATCACCGCCACCGGCGTGGGTGCCGCCATCGGCACCATCACCGCCACCGAGGGCGGCGACGGCTTGGTGCTGACACCCAAGCTGACCGGCCTGCCACCCGGGGTGCACGGCTTCCACCTGCACGCCAACGCCTCGTGCCAGCCGGGGGAGAAGGACGGCAAGCCCGGCGCGGGCCTGGGCGCCGGCGGGCATTTCGACCCCGCCAGCACGGGCAAGCACCTGGGCCCCACGGCCGACGGCCATAAGGGCGACCTGCCGCCGCTGACGGTCACGGCTGATGGCAGCAGTTCATCCGAGCCGCTGACGGCGCCGCATCTGAAGCTGGCCGACCTGGCCGGCCACGCCTTCGTCATCCATGCCGGCGGCGACAACTTCTCCGATACGCCGGAACCGCTGGGCGGTGGCGGCGGACGCATCGCCTGTGGCGTGGTGGGTGAGAAATAGTACCGTCCGATCCAGGTCGCGGTGAGTGAAGTCCCGGCGGGGCGCCCTCGCCGGGACTTAATTTTTTGCAAGATGCCTAAATTTTAAGCGACGTAACAAATCCTGTTGCGCCCCCTTGTGGGTCCTCTTTCGCCCCGCCTATAGTATTAGGCATAAAGGCGGAACGCGTACGGCGGCGTCTATAACGGAACCGGGAGGGTGCTGGCGGGAAACGCGGGGCGCAAGGTTCCGGAGCATTCCCATCATGTCGGCGCCATCCGGGAAACGCGGGGGCGTTATGAGTGATTGGTCGGAGGCCGGGGGTACCCGGCCGGAGGCGGAGGAGCAGGCGCGTGGCCTGAACGCGGCGGCGGTCCGCGCCATGGTGGCCGGCCAGCCGGCGCGGGCGGTGGCCCTGCTGGAGGAAGCGCTGTCCTTCACCCCGAGCCAGGTGCCCCTGTGGCTGAACCTGGCCGGCGCGCATCGCGCGCTGGGTCAGCCCGGCACCGCCCTGTCGGCCCTGGACCGGGCGCTGGCGCTGGACGCCCGCAATTTCATGGCCCTGCTGATGCGCGCCTCGCTGCTGGACGGCATGGGACAGGCGCGCCAAGCCGGTGCCGCCTACGGCGTCGCCCTGCAGTTGGCCCCACCCGACACGGTGCTGGACGCCGCCACCGCCCGGGCGGTGGCCCGCGCGCGGGAACGGTACGCCGGCTACCTGGCCGACCTGGACCGCTTCCTGAAGGAAGAAATCGACGGCGACCTGCGTCGCTGCGCCAGTGGGGAAGCGCGGCGCATGGCCCGCTTCGTCGACATGGCGCTGGGCCGGACCAAGCCCTACCACCAACAGCCGGCGCAGTTCTTCTATCCGGGCCTGCCGGCCATCGAGTTCTTCGAGCGCGAGGAATTCCCCTGGCTGGCGGAGCTGGAGGCCGGCACCGACGCCGTGCGGGCGGAACTGGCGGCCGTGTTGCGGGACGAGGACGATCCGCAGCGGTTCGTGCCCTATATCGCCTATCCGGAGGGCTTGCCCCTGGACCAGTGGGCGGAACTGAACCATTCCCCGCGGTGGAGCGCCTTCCACTTCATGCATTACGGCCGGCCGCACCTGGAGAACCGCGCCCGCTGCCCGAACACCGCCGCCCTGCTGGACGCCATGCCGCAGCCACAGGTCCCGGGCAAGTCGCCCGCCGCCATGTATTCGGTCCTGAAGCCCCGCACCCGCATCCCCGCCCACACCGGTGTGTCCAACACCCGGCTGGTGGTGCACCTGCCCCTGGTGGTGCCGCCGGGCTGCGGTTTCCGTGTCGGCAACGAGACGCGGGAGTGGAAGGTGGGCGAGGCCTGGGTGTTCGACGACACCATCGAGCATGAGGCCTGGAACGACAGTGACCAGACCCGCGTCATCCTGCTGTTCGACATCTGGCACCCGCACCTGAGCGCCGCCGAGCGCGAAATGATCACCCGGGTCATGACCGGCATCGACCGCTTCAACGGCGACCCGCCGGCGGCGACTGGGTCGGACGGCGGCCTCTGAACTGGCCAAGCTATGCCTTAGCATATGATGAGCGGGGCCGCGCACTGGCACATATGACCGGCGGGTACCGGTCCCCTTCCCCTCCTGGACCGGGGCAGGCGGCACACGGACCCTGATGACCTTCTTCCCCACCTCTTCCTCCACCCCGGCGCCGACGACGGCGCGGCGCGACGGGGCGTTGGAGCCTGAGGGCGCCACATCAGGCGAATCATCCCCGGGATGGCCGGCGCACCCCCCGCGCCTGGGCCAATTCGGTCGCCGGGGCCTGCTGGCCACGGCCGTGCTGCTGACGCTGGTCGTGCTGGCGGTGGCGGGCGCGCAATTACGTCACGACGCCGACGCGCTGAATGCGGACCTGCAACGCCAGCTGCTGGCGCGGGCCCTGAGCATCACCCCGGTGATGGAGCAGGCGCGCACCATCGGCGACGGCGTCGCCATGCGCCTGTCGGGCACGCGAACGGTGCCGGGCGGCATCCAGGGTCTTCCCGCCAACGACGCCGTGCGCTGTGACGAGCGCTTGACCGCCGACCCCGTGGCGCTGGCGGCCCACCTGATCCTGGCCACACCCGACCATCGCCCGCCCTCCGGGCCCACAGCCTGCCTTCTGTCCTTGCTGGAGAGTGTCAGCCTGCTGGCCAGCGGCACACCCATCAGTTCGGTCACCGTGATCGGGGCGGACTGGGCGCTGACCTACCCCGACATGCCCCGGGGCTTGCGCGACAACATGACCGGCGAACGGCTGATCGCCAGTATCCGTGGCCTGTCCGAACGCGCCCTGAAGACCGGCCAGGGCATGATGAGCGCGCCCTACCGCAGCATGGTGGCGGGCCGGGGCATCACCGCCGCCTATCTCACCCGGTCCAGTGACCGCCCCGACTTCCTGGCCGTGACCGTCAGCCTGTCGCTGGATGGACTGTGGCGGGAGATGGACGCCCTGCCGGGTTTGCCCGACAATGAATTGCTGATCGTGGATGCCAAGGGCACCGTGGTGTTGCGCGGCGGCGCCCCATCGGACGCCGCGCTGCCAGACGCCCGCACCGGCGACCGCCCCAGCCTGCCCCCCGCCGACGTGCGGCGGGCACTGGCCGGCGCCGGCCAGCCGGTGCGCGACGGCGGCTGGCTGACGGCCGCCCTGCCCTTGACCAACCTGGGCTGGTCGCTTGTGGTGCGCGTACCCTGGCCGGAATTCCTGTCCTGGCTGCTTTGGGGCGCCGTCTGGCCGCTGGCCGGCGCCACGCTGCTGCTGGCCGGCATCTGGCTGGCCTATGGCGCGGCGTCGCGCCGGTTGCTGGCCCCGGCCATCCTGCTGGAACAGCGCCTGCACCAGGCGGTGGGCGAGTTGCGCCTGACCTTCGACAACATGACGGAAGGCTTGTGCCTGCTGGACCGCGAGGGCCGGGTGAAGGCGGCCAACGCCCACTTGGCCGTCGTGCTGGATTTGCCGGAGCACCTGACCCGGCCCGGTGCCACCCTGGCCGAAGTCAATACCCACTTGGCCGGCCTCTATCCCCCCGGCATGCGCCTGCTGACCATGCCCACCCTGCTGGCCCGCCTGGCGGATGGCGGCGGGCAGTACAGCTTCGACGCGCCCTTGCCCGGCGCTCGGCGCTGGTATGAGGCCCGTTTCCGCCTGGTCCCGGGCGGCGACATGATCGTGGGCCTGGCCACCGACATCACCGCCCGCAAACGCGACGAGTTGGCGCTCGTCGCCGCCAAGGAGCGCGCGGTGAAGGCCCTGACCCAGCTGGAGGAGGCGCAGGGCCAACTGGTGGAAAGCGAAAAGATGGCCGCGTTGGGCGGCCTGGTGGCCGGCGTCGCGCATGAGGTGAACACGCCTATTGGGGTGGGGGTGACGGCTGCCAGCACCCTGGCGGAGCGCACCCGCCTGCTGGCCGGTGCCTTCGCGGAACGCACCATGACCAAGGAGATGCTGGATGACTATCTGGACCGGGCGGCGACCCTGACGTCCCTGATCCAGGAAAACCTGGACCGCGCCACCCGGCTGGTGCGCAGCTTCAAGCAGGTGGCCATCGACCAGAACGGCGACGCCGAACACGACGTGCGGCTGAAGCAGTACCTGGAGGACGCGCTGGTCAACCTGCGGCCCGAGCTGAAGCGCGGCCGGCACACCCTGGCCATCGAGGGGGACGGCGAGATCATCGTGCGCGCCGTGCCGGCCCAGCTGTGGCAGGTGGCCAGCAACCTGGTGCTGAACGCCATCATCCACGCGTTCCCCGACCAGGAGGGCGGCACAGTGCGCATCACCCTGACCCGGTCGGGCCCCCGCGCCATCCTGGAGGTGCGCGACGACGGCATCGGCATGACTGAAGAGGTGCGCCACCGCTGTTTCGAGCCCTTCTACACCACCAAGCGGGGACGGGGCGGCAGCGGCCTGGGGCTGTCCATCACCCATACCCTGGTCACCAATGGCCTGAACGGCCGCATCACCGTGGACAGCGCCCTTGGCGCCGGCACCACCTTCCGCATCGAGATGCCCCTGGTCCTGCCTTCCGTCACCGCGACGGGGACGGGGCCTGAAGCCCTCACCCGGACATCGCCATGACGACCTTCGACGACCTGTTCGCCCGGCCGCCCGCCGACCCGGTTCCACCGGCGTCGGCGTCCCCGGTCGCGCCATGGAAGGTGCTGATCGCCGACGATGACGCGGCCATCCACGCCGTGACCGAACTGGCGCTGGAGGGCTTTCGCATGGACGGCCGGCCGCTGGCCTTCCTGCACGCCCATTCCGGGGCGGAGACCCTGCAGCGCATGGCGGAACATCCGGACGTGGCCGTGCTGCTGCTGGACGTGGTGATGGAAAGCGACAGCGCCGGCCTGGACGCGGCCAAGGCGGTGCGGGAGCGGCTGGGCAACCGCCAGGTGCGCATCGTGCTGAACACCAGCCAGCCGGGATCCGCGCCCGAAGCCGATATCATCGCCCGCTACGACATCGACAATTACCGCGAAAAGGGGGAGCTGACGGAGCGGCAGCTGTTCACCCTGATGTATTCCTGCCTGCGCGGATACCGCGACATCGCGGCGGTGGAGCAGAGCCGCCAGGGCCTGCGCCGGCTGATCGACGCCCTGCCCCGCATTTTCCACCTGACCGCCGCCGATCGCCTGGCCCGCACATCCCTGGACCAACTGGCGGGCCTCACGGGCGGGGTGGGGCTGAACGGCCTGGTGCTGGAGCAGGAGCAGCCCGACGGCCCAGCCCACGCCCTGGCCGCCTGCGGCCGGTTCGAAATCCTCGACGGGGACGGGCCGCTGCCCACGGAGGTGCAGGCCGCCCTCGGGCTGGACGGCAACATGCGGGAACACGATCGCTGGAGCGAATGGTTGCCCACCGGTGGCGGCGGGCGGCGCATGCTGTACCTGGACGGCGTCGCCGCGACCACGCCTCTGGGCCGCGACCTGCTGGCCCTGTTCGTGCGCAACCTGGCCGTCGCCTTCGACAACCTGCGCCTGAAGGAAGAGATCGAGGAGACCCAGCGCGAAATCGTTTTCCGCCTGGGCGAGGCGGTGGAAACCCGCAACCAGGAAACCGGCAACCACCTGAAGCGGGTGTCGGAGGCGGCGGGCATGATCGCGGCCTATCTGGGCTATGACGAAACCATGGTGGCGCGGGTGCGCTACGCCGCCCCCCTGCACGACATCGGCAAGATCGGCATTCCCGACCACATCCTGAACAAGCGCGGCCAGTTGGATCCGGAGGAATGGAAGGTCATGCAGACGCATGCCGACATCGGCTGGCGCATGCTGAAGGACGCGCGCCAGGACATCCTCCGCGCTGGCGCCATCATCTCTCTTCAGCATCACGAGAAATGGGATGGGACGGGGTACCCCAGGGGGCTGCGCGGGGACGAGATCGATCCCCTGGCCCGCATCGTCGCCGCCGCCGACGTGTTCGACGCCTTGGGCAGCCACCGGCCCTACAAGGAGCCCTGGCCCCTGGAAAGCATCCTGGAGTACATGGCCAGGGAGCGGGGCCGCCATTTCGACCCGTCCGTGGTGGACGCCATCATCGCCCTGGCACCGGCGCTTATGGAAAGCCGGACGCGTTATCCGGATATCGAGCGGTAGCCGGCACCCACGGGAGCGCCCACCGGGCCGCCCACCGGGGCGCCGACAGGGCTTTCCGGCTGGGCCGCCGCCTTGCGGTTGCGGTTCACCACCATCTCGTCATACAGCACGGCGATGGTGCGGCTGCCGGTGCGCACGAACAGGCCGGGCACGACGGCGTGCACCAGGCAGGCCAGGCCCGCCAGCACCATGCGGCCGCCGAAGGACGCCGCCACCACGGCATGCTCGCCGTAGCTTTCCTGGACCGCCCGCGGGTGGTCGATAAACAGCTTGCCCAACATGATCCCTGGCCTCTCCTGTCATCCCGTGCCGGTGCCACCAGCATAACCCGGGCGGCCTTGAGAAAAATCCCAAACTGTCCCATCATTCGGGCGCGATTGGATAACTTTATCCCACGAAGTGGCAGTTCCATGGAACATCTTGACAAAACCGACCTCAGACTGCTGCAGCTGCTGCAGGAGGACGCCTCGCAATCCATCGCCCAACTGGCCGACGCCGTCGCCCTGTCGACGAACGCCTGCTGGCGACGGGTGAAGCAGCTTGAGGAGGCGGGCATCATCCGCCGCCGCGTCGCCCTGCTGGACGCCGACCTGCTGGGCTGCGGCATCACCGTGTTCGTGGCCATCCGCACCAACCAGCACGACGAGGATTGGCTGGAGACCTTCGCCCGGGGCGTGGCCGACATCCCGGAGATCGTGGAGTTCTACCGCATGAGCGGCGACGTGGATTACCTGCTGAAGGTGCTGGTGGCCGACATCCCCCATTATGACCGGGTGTACAAGCGTCTGATCAAGGTGACCAAGTTGACCGACGTCAGTTCCAGCTTCGCCATGGAACGCATCAAATCCACCACAGCGATTCCCCTGCCCGCCCCCTCGCCCCGGCCCGGAACCTGAAGGGGCATACGCCGAAGGCAAGATCGCCAACGGGGAAAAACTGCGTCATGTTCCGCATCTGGTCTTCCCCATCCGCGTTGCGAAACGCGGAGGGTTTTTTTTTGGGCGATTGGCGCGTCGCGGTTTTCGTGAGGGTGCCGGGTTTGATGAGGGCGTAAGCCGTGGACATGCTGCTGCGACAGCGGGTGCGACTGGCGGGGCTGGCGGCCCTGGGTGGCATCGTCGCCCTGCTGTTGATCATGCAATCCATCTTCGCGGAGGTGGTGAGCAGCGAGAGGTGGGTGAACCACAGCCATCAGGTCCGCACCACGGCGACCCTGGTGTTAAGCCACATCCTGTCGGCGGAATCGGCCCAACGCCTGTATCTGCTGGTCCGTGCGCCGGAGGCGCGCGACCGTTTCCAAGGCTATCGCGACGACGCCACCAACCAGTTGCTGGCGCTGAGCACCCTGCTGAGCGACAACGCCGACCAGGCGCGGCGGGTGTCCACCTTGACGGCCCTGGCCAACGCCCGGCTGGACGCGCTGCAGGTGCTGATGCAGGCCCCCGCCGGCGCCGCCCCCGATACCATCACCCTGGAACGGGGCGAGTCCCTGATGGCCGAGGTGCGGGAACAGGTCGCCGTCATCGACGGCACCGAGCAAGCCCTGCTGGTGCAGCGGCAGGGCCGGGTCAACACCCTGCGCCTGCTGTTCGTGGCCGGCAGCGTGGTCATCTGCCTGGTGGCCGGCGGGCTGGTCTGGCGCCTGTCCAGCGGCGCCATGAACGAGGCCGACCGCGAGAGCCGCATGCGCCAGCAGTTGCAGGACATGCTGGACGAGAAGGGCCGCCTGCTGCGGGAAATCAACCATCGCGTGGGCAACGGCCTGGCCATGATCGGCACCCTGTTGCAGCTGCAGACCCATGACACCAAGGACCCGCAAGCCGAACGCGCCCTGGCGGAGGCCCGCACCCGCGTGCTGGCCATCAACGAGGTGCACAAGCGCATGCTGCAGGCCGAAACGGTGGATGAGGTGGAATTCGGCGCCCTGCTGCCCGCCTTCTGCCGCGAGGTGGCGGCGGAATACGGTGCCCTGGACCGGGTGCAGGTGACCAGCACGCCCGTGCTGCTGCCGGTGGAGACGGGCGTCGCCATGGCCCTGATCCTGAACGAGATGCTGACCCCCACCCTGCGCCGGTCGGACGAGCTGTCCAGCCCGGTGCAGCTGACCCTGGCGGTGGTGGACAACCGTCTGTCCTGCATCATCGACGACCCCAGCGGCCAACTGCCCGCCGACATGGGAGCCGCCCGCCTGGCCGGCATCGGCATGACCGTGGTCCAGGCGCTGTGCCGCCAGATCGGGGCGGAGATGGCCTTCGACAAGGCCGGCACGCAGTTCTACATCTCCGTCACCGTGCCCCGGACGCGCAAGGTGCAGGCGGCCTGAACGTGGCCAAGCGTGCCTAATCAATTGAGAAATCGGATCCGCAACGATCCTGTCTCACGGCTGTGCCTGTATTTCCCGATGGCTTTCGCTATGATGGCGCCACCCTGACGTTTAGCCGGGAAAGGCATGACGGCTTGCCACGCCACTACCTGAAGCTGCACGGCAAAGGCCTGCGGGCCCGGCTGCAAATCCTGCTGCTGGTGGTGGTGGCCCCGCTCACCGCCCTGTCCATCGCCGACTACGGCGCCCGCCGGTCGGAGGCCATCGCGGGCGCCCAGGCCCAGGCCCTGGGCCTATCGCACGCCTTGGCCGGGCAGCAGGCCATGCTGATCACCCAGGCCCGGCACATCGCCGACACGCTGGTCAGCGAAAGCGCCCGCCTGCCGGTGGAGGAGTGCGTGCAGGACGCGCGGCTGATGAAGGTGGCCCACCCCTGGATCACCAACGTCAACCTGATGGGGCCGGACGGCCAGGCCTTCTGCTCCTCCTCCGGACCGCCCTTCCAGAACTTCGCCGACCGCGACTATTTCCAGACCCTGATCAAGACCGGCCAGCCCACCATCAGCGACTTCCTGATCGGCCGCACCTCGGGCAAGCCCGTCATGGTGGTG
Source organism: Nitrospirillum guanabarense (assembly GCF_034653355.1). Taxonomy (NCBI): domain Bacteria; kingdom Pseudomonadati; phylum Pseudomonadota; class Alphaproteobacteria; order Rhodospirillales; family Azospirillaceae; genus Nitrospirillum; species Nitrospirillum guanabarense. The sequence goes on along the minus strand of NZ_JAYEER010000001.1, from coordinate 998,529 downwards.
GCGCAGATGCAGGCCACGCCCAAGGGTGACGTCGCCCGGGTGGCCAGCACCGCCATCAGCCTGCAATGGCTGGAGGATATGGGCCGCCAGCTGGTGGAGAGGCGCCGCGCCGTGTTCCTGGCCGTGGACCGCCACGGCCACATCCTGGCGCGATATCCGGATTCAGGCGCCGAGGTGGGGGACGGCGACCCCCAGTCGCCGTTGATCAGTGCCATCCTGGCCACGCCGGACGGCAACGCCGACACCGTCGACTTGCGGGGCGTGGGCCGGCTGTTCGGCATCGCCAGCGTGGGCGACACCGGCGCCCGCGTGGCCGTGGGCCTGTCCAAGGCGGAGGTGTTGGCCGCGGCCAACATCGATTTCCGCCGCAACCTTGTGGTGGTGCTGGCCGTCACCCTGCTGGCCTTCGCCCTGGGTGTGGCGGGGCTGGAGCTGTCGGTGCTGCGCTGGCTGCGCGCCCTGGGCGACGCGGCGCAACGCATCGCCGCCGGCGACCGGGCCATCCATATCGACAGCCCCGGCAGCGGACCGGAGCTGGAGGCCGTGGCCCAGGCCTTCAACGCCATGGCCGACGCCGTCGCCCGGCAGGAGCAGGAACTGGTGGCGCGGGAGGAGCGATTCCGCGATCTGACGGAGGTGTCGACCGACTGGTACTGGGAAACGGATGAAACCCACCGCCTGACCTACATCTCCGAAGGGGTGCAGTTCGTGGGCATCGACATGACCCAACTGCTGGGCCGGACGCGGCGGGAACTGTCAGCCGACGCCGACGCCGCCCACTGGGCGGTCTACGAGGGCTTCCTGAACACCCGCACGCCCTTTCGCGACTTCACCTATTCCGTTCCCGGCCCCGACGACCAGATCCGGCACGTGGAGATCTCGGGCCGGCCCTACCACGGGCCCGACGGCCGCTTCCGCGGCTTCCGTGGGGTGGGACGCAATATCACCCCCCTGGTGGAGGCGCGCCGGCACCTGCAGGAACGCGACCGGCTGTTGACCACCGTCCTGGAATCCATCGACCAAGGCATCGTCGCCTTCGACGCCCAACTGCGCCTGTCCATCCGCAACCGGCACTTCCTGGACCTGATGGGCCTGCGGGCGGAGGACTGCCCGCCCGGGCTGCCTCTGGCGGAGGTCGAGCCCCTGCTGAAGGACGGCGCCGCCGACCCGTTGGCGGGCCTGCGCTCATCGGAGCCCATGACCTATGAACTGACCCGGGCCGACGGCAGCACGCTGGAGGCGCGGGCCATCCCCATGCCGGGCAGCGGCTTCGTCGTCAGCTATATGGACATGACCTTGCAGCGGCGGCAGGTCAGCGACCTTATCGACGCCCGTGACCGCCTGGCCGCCCAGGCGCGGGAGTTGCGCACCCTGGCGGAGGAGCTGGACGCCGCCCGCCGTTCCGCCGAGGCGGCCAACGCCGCCAAGTCCGACTTCCTGGCCAATATGAGCCATGAGATCCGCACGCCCATGAACGGGGTCATGGGCATGGTCCAGCTGCTGCTGGAAAGCCCCCTGACCGCCGATCAGGCGGCGTACGCCACCATCATCCGCGACAGCGCCGACGCCCTGCTGTCCATCATCAACGACATCCTTGACGTCTCGAAACTGGAAGCGGGGCGGGTGGAACTGGAGGAGGTGCCGTTCGCCCTTGCCGACGTCACCGCCGGCGTGCTGGCCATCCTCGAGCCGCGCGCCCGCGACAAGGGCATCCGGCTGGAAACGATGGTGGTGGGCGCCGCCCCCGGCCATTACCGGGGCGACCCGTTCCGCCTGCGCCAGGTGCTGCTGAACCTGGTGGGCAACGCCGTGAAGTTCACGGAAAAGGGGTCGGTCACGCTGGAGGTGGAGGTGGGCATCGCCAAGGATGGTCTGGTGCCCCTGCACTTCGCCGTGCGCGACACGGGCATCGGCATCAGCGCGCCGGCCCAGGCGCAGTTGTTCCGCAAGTTCGGCCAGGCCGACACCTCGATCTCCCGCCGTTTCGGCGGATCGGGCCTGGGCCTGGCCATATCCCAGCGGCTGGTCGCCCTGATGGGCGGCGCCATCACCCTGGACAGCACGCTGAACCAGGGCAGCACCTTCGCCTTCACCGTGCGCCTGCCGGTGGCGCGCGCCAAGGACATGGCCAAGGTGCAGGCGCCATCACCGTCACGAACGCCGCCGGCGGCGCCCCCGCGCCCCAGCCCGTCGCCCAAGGCCGGCCGGCCGGGCCTGCCTACCGGCAACGGCGCCCGCCTGCTGGTGGTGGACGACAACTACATCAACCAGACGGTCGCCAGGACCATGCTGGAGAAGCTGGGCTATCACGTCACCCTGGCCGGGGACGCGCGCACGGCGCTGGAGCTTTATGAGCGCGAGGCCTTCCACGCCGTGCTGATGGACATCCAGATGCCGGAAATGGACGGCGTGCAGGCCACCCAGCGCATCCGCCGCATCCAAACGGCGGCGGGCCGGCCGCGCACGCCCGTCATCGCCATGACGGCCAACGCCATGACCGGCATGCGCGAGGAATATCTGGCGGCCGGCATGGACGACTATATCGCCAAACCCTTCGCCCTGCCCACCCTGGCCACCACTGTGGCGCGCTGGGTGGCGGCGGGCGGCTCCATCGAGGACAGTGTGGAAGCAGCCGTTCCCGCCACCCCCGCCGCCTTAACCCCGGCACCGGCTCCAACGGCGTCGGCGGCCCAGCCGCCGGTGCTGGACCCAGCCCCCCTGCGCCAGCTGGCTGAACTGTTGGACACCGACACCCTGGCCGACCTGGTCATGTCATCGGTGAACGAATGTGAGGCGCGCGTGGCGGCGCTGGAGACCCTGGCGAACACCAGCGACACCGACGCCATGGCCAGGGCCGCCCATACCCTGATCGCCACGGCCGGCGATATCGGGCTGCGCCAGATGCAGGCCATGGCCACCCGCATCCAGGCCAGCGCGCGCGCCGGCAAGGCGGACGCGTGCCAGCCCGAGATCGCCGCCTTGGCGGCGGCCTTGCCCGCCGGCCTGGCCGCGGTGGCCGCCGTGCTGAAGCCGCTGCTGAAGAGGAATGAAGGATGATACCAAACTGCGTTGAGTTGAACTCATCGCGGCTTGGTGTCGGCGGCGCCTTAACCTTGCCGCTTACCCGACCACCATTCATCGGCCGTGGGCAGGGTGCCGTAGCTCTGGCGCAAGGCGTTGGACCAGTGGTCGCGCACATGCTGGAAATAGCTGTCGGTCTCGGTGATGCGGCGGTGGATGCGCAGTTGCAGGTCGTCACGGTGGTAGACGGCCAGGTCGATGGGCATGCCCACCGACAGGTTGCTGCGCAGGGTGCTGTCCATGGAGACCAGCACCAGCTTCACCCCGTCCTGCACCGGCGTGTCGTAGGAGACGACGCGGTCCAGGATGGGCTTGCCGTACTTGTGCTCCCCGATCTGCAGATAGGGTGTTTCGGGCGTGGCCTCGATGAAATTGCCCGGGGAATAAATCTGAAACAGGCGCATGCCCCGGCCCCTGATCTGCCCACCCAGCAGGAACGAAGCGTCGAAGCCCACGCCCTGCGCCTTCATGGCCAGGCCGTCGCTGTTGTAGACATCGCGGATGGCGGCCCCCACCAGCTGGGCGGCGCGGAACATGGACGGCACGGTGGCGAGCGTCTCCGGGTCGGCATCGCCGATGGAAACGCCTTCCTGCAGGCGGTTCACCACCGACTGGCTGATGGACAGGTTGCCGGCCGTCAGCAGGACCATGCAGCGCTCGCCCGGGGTTTCGAACCGGTGCATCTTGCAGAAGGTGGAGATGTTGTCGACCCCGGCGTTGGTGCGGGTGTCGGACAGCATCACCAGCCCAGCCTTCAGGAACAGGGCGACGCAATAGGTCATCTCTAGGCCTCAACATGCGGGACGCCGTCCTTGACGGGCGGCTTTCTTCTTCAAGTGAGGGATGGGCGCCCCGACGGACAGGGCCCCTATCCCCTTGCCCCGTCATACCCCGAAACCAGCGGCCGCCACCAGAGGGCGCGCACGTTAAGTATTGGCGATGGCTGGAAAACGCAACGAATGGACCCGGCCCGGGAAGAATCCGGGACCGGGCCCCATCGCGACGGCTCAGCGGACGTTGAGGTAGAAGCCGCTGATCTCCTGCCCCAGGCGCAGCATGTCGTCGATGAACTGCGTCACGTATTCATGCAGGCCGAACTGGAAGATGTCCTCCACCCGGCCATAGCGCAGCCGGGCATGGATCTCGCCCGCCAGGCGGTGGCATTCGCCCTTCTGGCCGCCATAGCGCACGGCCAAGGCCTCCAGCAGATCCACCACATGGGCCAGGCAGGCCACCAGGGACCGGGGCATTTCCGGCTTCAGGATCAGCAGTTCGGCGATCAGCCAGGGCTTCAGACGGTCGTGATAGACCCAGTGGTAGCTGCGCAGCGCCGAGACGGCCCGCAGGATGCTCTGCCACTGATAGTAATCCAGCACCCCGCCCACGCCCTCATGGTCCGGCAGCAGGACGTGGTACTTGACGTCCAGGATGCGGGCGGTGTTGTCCGCCCGTTCCAGCAGCGTGCCCAGGTGGGTGAACAGGTAGCCATCGTTGCGCAGCATGGTGTTGGCGTAGCTGCCGCAGAACAGCAGGGAACGCTGGACCACCCAGTCCATCAGGCCGGGCAGGCTGTCCGCCGCCAGGCGGTCGGCCTTCAGGGCCCGGGTCTGCTGCCAGGTCTCGTTCAGCGCCTCCCACGTGTCCACGGTCAGGGCGGTGCGCACGGCCCGGCCGTTGCGGCGGGCGGTCTCGATGCAGGACACGATGCTGGACGGGTTTTCCGGGTCCAGCACCAGGTAGTCCAGCACCAGGGAGGGAACGATCTCGCCATGCTTGGCGAGGTAGCCCGGCTCCGTCCCCGCCGCCACCAGGGTGGAACGCCATTCGTTGCCCGGATTGTCCAGGGACAGCGACATGTTGGACATGCGGTTGCCCACCTGCACCAGGCGCGCGACGCTGGCCGCCCGTTCCATATAGCGGGCCAGCCAGAACAGTCCGTCTGCGGTACGGCTCAGCATTCGTCAGCGCTCCAGTACCCAGGTGTCTTTGGTGCCGCCGCCCTGGCTGGAATTCACCACCAGGGAGCCCTCGCGCAAGGCCACGCGGGTGAGGCCGCCCGGCACGACCCGGATCTCCCGCCCATTCAGCACGAAGGGCCGCAGGTCGACATGGCGGGGGGCGATGCCCTGTTCGACGAAGGTCGGGCAGGTGGACAGCGCCAGCGTCGGCTGGGCGATGTAATCGGCCGGCCGCGCCCTGATGCGGTCGGCGAACGCCGCCCGATCGGCGGCGGTGGACTGCGGCCCGATCAGCATACCGTAGCCGCCCGACCCGCGCGTCTCCTTCACCACCAGCTCATGCAGGTGCTCCAGCACATACTTCCGGTCGTCGTCCCGTTCGCAAAGATAAGTCGGGACGTTCAGCAATATCGGCTCTTCCCCAAGATAGAAGCGGATCATTTCGGGGACGAAAGGATAAATCGCCTTATCGTCCGCGATGCCGGTGCCGACGGCGTTGGCCAGGGTGACCCGGCCGGCGCGATAGGCCGCGAACAGGCCGGGCACACCCAGCGCGCTGTCGGGACGGAAGGTCAGCGGGTCCAGGTAATCGTCGTCGATGCGGCGGTACAGCACATCCACACGCTTCGGCCCCTGGGTGGTGCGCATGTAGACGAAGCCCTCGTCCACGAACAGGTCGCTGCCCTCCACCAGTTCCACGCCCATCTCATCGGCCAGGAACGAGTGTTCGTAATAGGCGCTGTTGTAAGAACCGGGCGTCAGCACCGCCACGGTGGGCGCGTCGCGGCAAGCCGGCGGCGCCACCGACTTCAGCGTGTCCAGCAGGTCTTCCGGGTAGTGGGAGACGGGCGCCAGCTTGTGCATGCCGCAGAGATCGGGCAGCAGACGCAGCATGGCCTCGCGGTTCTCCAGCATGTAGGAGACGCCGGAGGGCGTGCGGCAATTGTCTTCCAGCACATAGAAATTGTCCGGATCCAGGCGGACGATATCGATGCCGGCCACATGGGTGTAGGCGCCGGCCGGGGGCAGGAAGCCCTGCATCTCGGGCCGGAAGCTTTCGTTGCCCAGCACCATGCGCTCCGGCACCTTGCCCGCGCGCAGGATGTGGCGTTCACCATAAACGTCGGCCAGGAAGGCGTTCAGCGCCTTCACCCGCTGTTGCAGGCCCAGTGACAACCTGTCCCATTCGGCCCGCGCCAGCACGCGGGGAATGATGTCGAAGGGGATCAGCCGTTCGGGATCGCCGCCCTCGGTATACACCGCGAAGGTGATGCCCACACGCCGGAACAGCGTTTCCGCCTCGCGGCGCTTCAGTTCCAGTTTGTCGGACGGCATTTCGCGCAGCCATCGCTCGATGTCCGCATACGGGCCGCGCACCTCATCCGACATGCCCATTTCATTGAATGGACCGTCTGCTTTCGCCATAAACCCCTTCCCCATCGGTAGGCCCGACTGATTGGTTGAGCAAGAGCCACGCCAACTCGGCCTAGCCTAGGAACTGCCCAGGAAATATGCGTTCCGCCAAGGGCGCAAAAGCACGGGCGCCCAATGCGCAAGCAGCCGCCCGCTGATTATCGCCCATTAATTGTGCAAATGCCCTTACGACCTTTATACGGGCCCGATGCGGCGACATCTTCACAGGGGTTCCCCTCCTCACCACGCGTCCTCGATCGTACACTGGCCCGTCCGAGCAACCAAAGGGCGCATTTATCCCGTCGGCCTTCAATCGAACAACCCCTGCGCCAGGTCAGGACCCGGCCGCGACGGTCAAATCAGGTTCATTTGAGTGAACAGGGTTTCAACGGGCGGCCCCTATCGCTTAAGCCAAATCCCGACGGCCCATTTCGTCTAGAAAAGCGCTAGCCGCGCGGCTTAGTCCCCGGTCCGCGTGGCGCACCAGGGTGAAGGCGCGCGGCGGCAACGCGAGGGGCACGGGGTGCAGCAGCCCCACCTCGATGCTGCCGCTGGCCACCGAGGCCGACAGCGCGGCCGCCCCGCCCCCCGCCTCCACCGCCGCCCGCACCGCCTCGTTCGAGGGCAGTTCCAGGGCGATGCGCAACGATTCCGTGTCCACCCCCAATGCCGCCAGCGCCGCCAGGAAGGCCGAGCGGGTGCCCGATCCCTGTTCGCGCATGATCCAGGGGGTCCCCCGCATGTCCGCCGGCGCCACCGTTTCGCGGAAGGCCCAGGGGTGGTGGGGGGCCACCACCACCACCAGCTGGTCCAGCGCCACCTGGTGGGCGGAGAGGTCGGGGCTGTCCACCGCCCCCTCGACGAAGCCCAGGTCGGCCGTGCCGTCCAGCACGGCGGCGGCCACCTGGGCGGTGTTCCCGATGGCGAGATCCAGGTCCACGCCCGGATGCCGGTCACGGAATGCCACCAGATGGCGGGGCAGCCAGTAGCTGGCGATGGTCTGGCTGGCCTGCACCCGCAACCGCCCGCGCTGCAGGCCCGACAACTCGGCCAGCGCCCGTTCCGCCATGTCGGCCCGGGCCAGCACGGCCTTGGCCTCGGCCAGGAACAGATGGCCGGCCTCCGTCAGGGTGATGCCGCGGCCCACGCGGTTGAACAGGGCCGTCTGGTAGCGGTCCTCCAGCGCCGCGACGGCGGCGCTGGCCGCCGACTGCGCCAGGTTCAGGGCGCGCGCGGCCCGGGTCACGTGCTGGCGCTCCGCCACCGCCACGAAGATGCGCAACTGTTCCAGCGTCAAGGGAGGGGCCCGTCGTCAGCTACCGCCCGGGATGGCGGCGTCGCCGCCACTGTAGCGCAGGCGGGTGGTCGTGGTGAATTGTCCGGACCAGCCCCGTCCGGCGGCTCACGCCGGCAGATCGAAGCGGGCGAACAGGCTCAGACGCTCTATGGCGGGGGGCAGGCGCTGGCGGATGAACCGGGCGAAGCGGTCCTGGAACAGGTCGCAGGTGAAGGCCAGGCGGCGAATGCCCAGGGCCTGCTGCCGCTGCAAGGCCAGGCGCCACAGCGGCAGGATGGCCACCGCCCCTTCCCGCCCCGGCCGCACGGCGGAGCAGGTCCAGCTCAGCGTGTCCAGGCCGATGCGGCAGGGCAGATGCCAGGCGACCACCCGCCCGCCGCGCAGCAGGGCCAGGCTGAGGGCGGGAACCGCCCTGGCCTCATAGCCGGCCGGGTCGATATTGCGGCGGCGCATCGGGGGCAAGGCGGTCAGGTCGGCGGCCAGATCCATCCGCTGGGCGACATCCACCGTCGACCAGGGAACAACGGCATAGCCCCGGCGGGGCTGGCCATGGACGGCGAGGAAGGGTAGGGCCAGCATGGCCGCCGCCGTGGCCCGCACGACCAGCCGTTCCACCGCCGGCCCCCGCCAACCGCAGCCCTGCAGCAGGGCCGGAGTCAGGACATCGTCGGCGTCGTAGGTGGCGTAATACAGCCCCTGCGGCCGGCCGGCGGCGGCGCAGCATCGGGCCAGGACCCGCAACAGCGCCTGGCGCACCCGGCCGTCGGCATCGTCCTCGGCGGCCAGGCTGACGACCTCGAAGCCATCGTGAGCCAACATGGCCAGGGCCAGGCCACGGGGCCGGCGATCACCGGCGGCGGTCACCTGGTCGGCGGCGACGTGCACCAGGCCACCGGTGCCGGGACCCAGGTGGCGGTGGTACAGCGGGTCGACGAAGGCGGCATAGCGCCGGGAGTCCGCCGCGTCGATGGCGCCCACCCACAGCGCCGCGGCGGCATCCGCCGGCGCGGCCGCCGTGAGGGGGCGGGCGGACGAGGCCATCCGGCCCCTCAGGCGGCTTGCGGCGGCAGGGAGCGGCGCACGCCGCTGATGCCCGGCCGCCCCGGCTCCTCGCTCAGCACCCCCAAGGCGAACAGGCGGTGCAGCAGATTGGCCAGGGCCCGTAGGTCGATCCCGGCCGTCAGGCAGGCGCGGTAAGCGTCGCGCACCGTGCGCCGCCCCTCCAGCAGCAGCGGCAGCAGCAGCGCCGCCGCCGGGTGGTGCACCTGATACCGCAGGCCGGCGTCGCGCAAGGTGAAGCCGGCGGCGTCCGGGGTGGCGGCCAGATCGGGGCGCAGGGCCAGGACGTCGTCCATGGCGAGTTCGTCGGGCACCTGGGCCAGCAGGTGGCGCAGGGCCGCGCCAAACTCATCGGCGGTGGTGAAGGACGCCTCCCCCAGGGTGTGGAAGCCATCGGGACAGGCGTCGGTGGCGCGGGTGGGGGTGATCAGCCGCACCGTGCGCTGCGGCAGGTTGACCAGGAAGCCGGTGACGCAGGCGATAGTGGGATGGTCCTGCGCCTCGTCCAGCGGGCGCTTGGCGGCCGGGCGGCGACGGGCGCGGCCGGCGAAGGCCTTGGCGTTGAGGCTGTCCTGCTGTTGCAGCACCAATTCCACCCCCAGCAGTTCCTCCGCGGTGAAGGCGGCGTGGATCTGCCGCAGCAGCCGGGTGTTGAGCACCGAGAAGCGATTGATGGTGGTCTGGTGACGCTCGGTCAAGGCCAGCACGGCGCGGGTGAGGTCAGGATTCTTCAAGGGCGCGGCGGTGGTGGTCTGCGGCACCACCCCGGTGGCGGCGTGAAAGTCGGCGATGAAGGCGGGATAGTCGGGATTGTCGGCGGGGTCGGTGGCCCAATAGCAGAAGCCGGTGCCGGCGGCGGTGGCGCCGAAAAAGGCCACCGTCTGGGCCAGCATGCCCCGCCACAATGCCTGGTTGTCGGCATAGGGCGCGTGGCCGGCGAAGGCGCCGGCTGAAATGCCGCAGAACCAGCACCCCACCGAGCAGCCGGACGACAGTTCGAAGGCCACCACCGGATGGACGATGGACGAGGCGGTGGATCCCAGTTCGCCACGGCAGCGGGCGATCTGGCGGTGGCGCCAGCGGTCATAGGCCGGGTTGTGCCCGCCGGTGTCGCCGCGCACCACCACCCCGTCGCGGTAGGCGAACTGGCTGACCATGTGCGCCTGCCACAGGCGCACCAGGGGATAGTCGTCGAGATCACCGCCGAAGCCCGGCTCCAGCAGCGGCCGCAGGGCGCGCACGTCCACCGTGATGCCGTGTTCCCGGTGCAGCGCGGCCGCCCCGTCATCCGCATCCTCCCCGCTCTCCACGGCGTGGCCGGCCAGCAGGGCCCCGCAGCCGTCGCGGAACGCCCCGTCGCCCAGGAAACGTTCCAAGCAGCGCTTGATCTCCGCCAACTGGCGCCGCTCCTCCGGCGGGCGGTGAAAAAAAGCCGGTCCCACCGGCGGCGCGCGGTCGGTCATGATCACGCCTTCTGAAAAGGGAGAGGGGCTGAAGAGTGGAAAGGCGGCGTCAGGCGACGGCGGCAACCGTCACCGAGCTGGTGGCCGCCGCCCCCGCCACGGCCACCGCGGCAGCGGCGCCAAGGGCGGAGGAGACGAGGCCGTCAACGGCGGCGGCGGTCGCCACATCGATGGCCGCCGCCCCCACAGCCGCGTTGACGACGGCACCGATGGCGCCACCAGCGGCGGCGATACCCACCGCCACCTTGGAATGGCTGGCCACGGCGCTGTGGTGTTTGCGGGCGGCGGACGCCCCGGTCAGCGTCGCGTCGGTCGCCTCGCCCTCCGGATGCGCGTCCAGATAAGCCTGCACGTCGTCGGCGGTGATGGCGTAGCCATGGGCGTTGGCGTAGGCGACGATGCCGGCGGCGTCACCCAAGCCGGGCAGCGCGTCCAGCATCCGCGGGTTGGCCTGGATATCGGCCAGCAGGCGATCCACTTCGGTTTGGCTCATGATGTCCTCACGGGGCGGGAGAGCGGGGGAAGGAGTGGAGACGGGGACGTGTCAGGCCACGCCTATGGCGGTGGTGGCGGTGGCCGCGGCGATGCCGGCGACATTGATGGCGGCGATGCTGGCCGCCGCCGCCGCGGCCACCACTTCCGAGGCGGCGACACCGCCGATGGCCACCGTGCCGCCCACGGCGGCGGTGTTGGTGATGCCAACCACCACCTGCCCGTGGGCGGTGACGGCGTTGTGATGCTTGCGGGCGGCGGACGCCCCGGTCAACGCCGCGTCGGTCGCCTCACCCTGCGGATGCGCATCCAGATAGGCCTGCACGTCGACGGTGGTGATGGCATAGCCATGGGCGTTGGCGTAGGCGACGATGCCGGCGGCGTCGCCCAGACCGGGCAGCGCCTCCAGGATCCGCGGGTTGGCCTGGATGTCGGCCAGCAGGCGGTCCACTTCGGTCTGACTCATGGCGTTCTTCTCCCATCGTGGATGCCGCTTGCGGGGCGGCCGCCGCAGGGGGCGGGCGGCAATGCCCTGGCGACACATTTCAATTTGTGATAATTTGTTATTAAAGGAATACTCCTAAAAGTAAATTAGCTCAATTATTTTTTCTCCTTATAAGGGCATCCCTCCGTATAGGGTGGTTGTCCGCCGGGTGGCGGCCAGCGGGGCGGAGAACGTGCCGCCACCCGCGCGGAAGCCACTTGCCGCTTGCGCCCCCAGCAGGATCGCGGCCGGCAGGCCTTCCCGCTCAACCGCATCCGAAACGCCCCAACAGATGCCGCGGTCGGGATAGGGTATGGCGTGTTTCACAGATCGCTGTCCGGAAGCGGGCAACGGGGCTGTCCGGAAACGGACAAGGCGCGGTTCCGAACAGTGGCTTCGGGGCCCTGTCTTCAGTGTCATCAATCATTTACCCGATGGTCCGCGCCTTGCTTACAAGTGCCGCGATCCCGAAAACGGGTGGGGAACAGGGAAGCGACCATGCTGTACATCGCGGCAGGCCAGGCCATTCGGTCCTTGCGGCAGGTGAAGGCCGACATTGTCATCAGCCTGGCGGGGCTGGTGGTGGGGTTGACGGCCAGCCTGCTGATGGCGCTGCTGATCCGCGACCAGATGGCCTACGACACCTTCCTGCCCGACCATGCCCGGCTGTACTTGGTGGACAGCGTCCTGGCCCCGGTGGATGAGGACCAGGACACAGGCCCCCTGGTGCGCTGGCGCACATCGCCCGACCTGGCCGCCACCCTGGTGGCGGAGGCGCCGGAGGTGGAGGCCGCCGCCCGCCTGCTGGACGACGCGCGCAAAATCCGGCACGGCGGCGAGGCTTTCCGCGAGTTCGTCACCTGGGTCGACCCGTCCTTCGCCGACATCATGCGCCTGCCGGTGGTGGAGGGGGACCTGAAGGCCAGCCTGGCCGACCCCGGCGCGGTGGCCATGACGCAGACCATGGCGCGCAAGCTGTTCGGGCCGGAGCCCGCCCTGGGCAAGCGCATCGACCTGGACGAGCGCACCACGCTGCGCGTCCGCGCCGTGCTGAAGGACCTGCCCTTCCGCAGCCACATGCACGAGGTGATGCTTCTCGCCTCCTCCGCCTCCGTCTATTCGCCCTTCAGCGCACCCCAGTCCCGTGTCAATGGGCAGCGCACCGACGGGGGCGACACCGACGCGGCTGGGGCGCGGACGCTGGGCGACGTCTACACCTATGTCCGCCTGCGCGACGGGGCGGACCCGGTGGCGGCGCAAGCGACGCTGGACGGGCTGGCGGCCCGGCGCTGGGGGGCGGGGCGTCCAGGCGGCCAGTCGCCGCAGCTCGTGCCCTTGACCGGCCTGCAGCTGCATGCCGGCCTGAACCCCGATCGGCTGAACCGCATGTACATGATCGGCGGCATCGCCCTGCTGACCCTGCTGATCCCCTGCATCAATTTCATCAACATGGCCACGGCCCGCGCCACCCGCCGCGCGGTGGAGGTGGGGGTGCGCAAGATGGGCGGCGCCCGGCGGCGCGACCTGGTGGCGCAATTCATGCTGGAAACGTTGATCCTGGTCAGCATCGCCATGATCATCGCCCTGTCGCTGACCGAGCTGGCCATCCCCCAGGTCAACCGCTTCCTGGACGCGCGGCTGTCCCTGGATGCCGCCTCGCCCGAGGTGGCGGCCATCGTCGCCGGCCTGGGCGTGGGCGTCACGCTGCTGGCGGGATTCTACCCCGCGCTGGTACTGGCCGCGCACCGGCCGGTGGCCATCCTGAAAGGCGGCGGGCCGGGGACGGCGCCACCGGTGGTGGACCGGACGGCCCGGGTGCGCCAGGTGCTGATGATGGGGCAATTCATGCTGCTGGTCATGCTGCTGGTGGGGGCCTCGGTCACCTATCGCCAGCAGCAGTTGCTGACCCGCGACCGCGTCTCCTACGACACCGCCGACATCCTGATCCTGGACGCCAGCTGCCCGGAATCCATCCGCATCGGCCTGCAGCACATCGATGGGGTGAAGGGCGTGGGCTGCACCGGCATGGAAAGCCTGGAGCGCAGCCGCCCGCTGGTGACGGCCACGCTGGACAACGGTCATCCCGTCCGCCTGAATCGCGTGGCGGCCGACCCCGGCTTCCTGCCCGTGTTCCACCTGCCGGCCCTGGCCGGGCAACTGCCGGACCTCAAGCGCCCCAGCACCGTGCGCCACAAGGTGGTGATCAACGAGACGGCGTCGCGGGCGCTGGGCAACGACATGCCGGAGGACGCCCTCGGCCAGGCGCTGCACCTGCCCGGCGTGGACGGCGACGTGCAGGTGGCGGCGGTGGTGCCCGACTTCCCCATGGGGTCGCTGCAGGACAAGATCGCGCCGACCTTCTTCGTCAGCGATCCTGGGCAGTATGAACTGATGTACGTGAAGCTGGCGCCCGGCGACCGCACCCAGACCCTGGCCGCCATCGACACGCTGTGGCGCCGCATGGGGGAGCTGTCGCCCAGCGGCCGCTATTTCTTCGACGACCACCTGAACTCGCTGACCAGCCTGATCCGGCATGAAACGCAGATGATCACCCTGTTCAGCCTGATCAACCTGGGCATGGCCTGCGCCGGCATCTACGGCCTGTCGGCGGTGACGGCGGAGCGGCGCACCAAGGAGATCGGGGTGCGCAAGGTCTATGGCGCCTCATTGGCCGACATCCTGCGGCTGCTGCTGTGGCAGTTCGCCAAGCCCGTGCTGCTGGCCAGCGCGCTGGCCTGGCTGCCGGCCTACCTGTTCCTGAGCCGCTGGCTGGCCGGCTTCGCCTATCATGTGGACATCGGCCCCTGGACCTTCCTGGGCCCCACCGCCTTGGCCCTGGCCATCGCCGCCGCCACCGTGGCCGGCCAGACCATCCTGGTGGCCCGCGCCCGGCCGGTGCTGGCGCTGCGATACGAATAGCAGGAGGCCCACCGGGGCGCCGGCGGGCCTTGTCCTTCAGGGTTGACCGCCGCCTTACGCCCACACCGTGACAATCAGCACCAGGCTAAGGCCGGCGATGAACAGGCTGGCCAGGGCGCCCAGGGCCAGGGGGGCGAAGCCCTTGGCGGCCATGCGGCCGACGTGTGTGTGCAGGCCCATGGCGGCCAGGGCCAAGGTCAGCAGACTGGTGGTGACGCCGGGGGCCCAGTCCTTAACCACGGCGGGAACGGCGTGCAGGCTGTTCAGGGCGACCAAGGCCACGAAGCCCAGGATGAACCACGGCATGGGCATGGGCTGACCGCCGGTCCCCTCCCGCCGACGGCGTAGGGCGCCCAGCGACAGAACCAGGGGAGCCAGCATGGCCACGCGGGTCAGCTTGGCCACCGTGCCGAATTCCCCGGCCTGCTGGCCCGACTGGAAGGCCGCGGCCACCACCTGGGCGATCTCATGGATGGAGGCGCCGGCCCAGAGGCCCAGGGCGCGGGGCGCCAGGTGCAGGGCGGCACCCAGGGCCGGATAGCTCAGCATGGCGATGCTGCCGAAGACCGTGACGCAGGCGACGGCGTAGGCCGCGTCCTCCTCATCCGCCTGGGTGACGGTGTTGGCCGCGACCACGGCCGAGGCGCCGCAGATCGAGGTGCCGGCGGCGATCAGTTCCGCCAGGGGCGCCGGCACGCCCAGCCAGCGGCCCACGGTCTTGGTGAAGACGAAGGTGGCCACCAGACTGAGGGCGATGATGGCCACACCCGTGGGGCCCACCGCCGCGACCTGGGCCGCCGTCAGCTGCAGGCCCAGGAGAGCCACCGCGATGCGCAACAGGCGTTTCAGCACGAAGGTCACGCCCGCCTGGGTCACCGCCGGCAGGCCCACCGCGCTGCGCAGCGCGATGCCCACCACCACGGCCAGGATCATGGGGCTGAACAACCCCAAGGCCGGCACGCGGTGCAGGGCCAGGCCCGCCGCCGCCGGCACCAGGCAATAGCCCAGGCCGGGGATGAGGCGGGTGGCGGAGGCCAGCGCGGGCCAGCGGACGGCGGGTGCGGCGGCGGTATCGGCGGTGTGGACCATGATGGCGGTGCCTTGATGCGAAAGGGGCGCGACCCCGCTGGATCGCGCCCCTCCAACATCACTATTTCACACAAAACCATCCAACAGATTGTTCTGTTGATATTGATCTGTGTTTTAGATCATTCAGCCGCAACCTTGCGATGGTGGCCGTGCGCCTTGCCGGCCATCTTGCCCTTGGCCGCCTTGCCGGCCACCTTCACCGCCTTTGCATGGGCATGGCCTTTGGCCGCCACGTGCGTGCCGGCATGACCCGAGGCCACGCGCTGGTGGGAGGCGGCGGCATGGCCGCGCCGCTGCACCGGCGCCACGGCCACATGCACGGTGCGGGCCCGGCCGGCATGGGCGACGCGGCCCGTGCCCCGGGCGCGGGCCACCCGGGTCAAGGAACGGCCGGCGGCCAGCGCCACCAGCTTGGGGTCGGTGTCCCGGTTGGCGAAGGCGTTGTCCAGCAGGGTTTCCATCAGCTTGTCCCGGGTCTTGGCGCTGCTGCCGCCGAACACCACGCCGAACAGGCGCCGCCCGTCATGCACGGCCGAGGACACCAAGTTGGAGCCCGAGGCGTTGGTGAAGCCGGTCTTCATCCCGTCCATGCCGGGGTAACGGTACATCAGCCGGTTGTGGCCGGTCAGGTGGCGGCCCTCGAAGTCGAACTCCCGGGTGGCGAAGTAATGGTAGTCCTGCGGGAAATCGCGGTGCAGCGCCATGGCCAGGCGGGACATGTCGCGCGCCGTCGTCACCTGTTCCCGATCAGGCAGGCCCGAGGCGTTGCGGAACACGGTGTTGGTCATGCCCAGCTGGTGGGCCTTGTCCGTCATCATGCGGGCGAACACCTGCTCGCTGCCACCGGCCAGGGCCTCGCCCACCACGGTGGCGCCGTCGTTGGCGGAAATGACGATCATGCCCAGGACGCAGTCCTTGACGCTGACCGTCCGCCCGACCTCCAGCCCCAGCTTGGTGGGTTCCTTGTTGGCGGCGTTGCGGGACACCGGCAGCTCATCCTCCCAGTGCAGGCGCCCCTGGTGGATGGCCTCGAAGGTGAGGTAGAGCGTCATCATCTTGGTCAGCGACGCCGGATGGTTCTGCTCATCCGGGTTCACGGCGTTCAGCACCTCGCCCGTGCCGCCGTCGACCACCAGGGAGGCGTAGCCCGCCTGTGCCGGGTGGGTCGCCGCCAGCCCGACGACGACCGTCCCCAGCGCCGCGACAACAGCCCCCATCCGGCCCAGAACGCGCCGCGCCACCCCCATCGCCCCCTTAAATCCCACCGTGCCGCTCCTCTCGCCCCTAGGGTTTCCGAATACTGTTCCTAGGGGTAGAAGATTCGGCGGAATTTGTCCAGGTATAGGGTGGGGTGAAGATGACGCAACAAGATAAAGGGGGATTCACCAGGCGGTGGCGCCGCCGTCGATGGCGAAATCGGCGCCCGTGACCCAGGTGGATTCGTCCGACACCAGGAAGGTGACGGCCCAGCCGATATCCTCTGGCGTGCCCAGGCGGGGCAGCATGATGGCGTCCTGCACCGCCTTGGCGAACTGGGGGTTCTCCAAGGGTTGCCGCGTCGCCTCCGTCACCACCAGGGCGGGGGAGATGGTGTTGACGCGGATGCCGTGGGGCGCCCCCTCCATGGCCAGCTGGCGCGACATGGCCAGCACCGCCCCCTTGCCGGCACAGTGCGCCAAGGCGGGGGAGTTGCGCAGCGCCCGGTAGGCGTTGGCGGAGGCGAAGTTCACCACGGCCCCGCCGCCGCGCCGGATCAGGTGCGGCCAGGCGGCCTTGCAGGCCAGGAACACCAGGTCGACCTCCCCCGTCAGGGTACGGCGCCAGTGCGTCTCATAATCCATGTCCTGCAGCCAGACGAAGGCGCCGAAGGCGGCGGCGTTCACCAGGATGTCGATGCCGCCGTGGCGCGCGACCGCGAACTCCATCAGACGGGCGACGTCATCCGGCCGGGTCATGTCGCAGGGATGCAGGCTGGACAAATCCAACCCCTCCGTCCCCGCCAGCGCCACCGTGGCCTCCGCCCCCGCGGCGTTGATGTCGCAGCCCACCACCTTCGCGCCGTGGCGCGCCAGCATGAGCGCCGTGCCCTGGCCGATGCCGGCGGCGATGCCGGTGACGACCGCGACCTTGCCCGCCAACCGCGTGGATAGCATGCGAACCCTCCCCTGACCCTTGTTCTCCGGGCAGTGTTAGCGAAGACGGTCCGGGCAATCAAAACGGCAATCCCGATACCTGCAATTGACGGTACGATTACGGGCACCCGCATCGCCAAGGCCGCCGTCCCATGGATCCGCCCCCCTCGCCCGCATCCGCCCACGATGAACCCTGGCGTTACTGGCGCCCGGGGGGCGGCACGGCCGTGGAGCTGGGGATGGTGCGCGGCCATGACGTGGCACTGCCCATCCATTTCCATGAGGAAGACCAGGTGACCACCGTCCATGCGGGCGTGCGCCGCTTCGTGATCGGCGGCGCCCTGGTCGAGGTGGCCGCCGGCCAGGCCGTGCGCATCCCCGCCGGCGTGCCGCACCTTTCCCTGCCCAGCCCGGCCGGGGTCGTGTGCACCAACCTCTACCTGCCGCCGGGCGCCCCCCGGCCGCCGGCCGGGATCGACCTGGGTTGGGAAACGGTCACCCGGGCGGCGGCGCTGGCGGGCATGAGCCGAGAGGGCTATTCCCGCCGCTTCAAGCGGCTGCACGGCCTGGCGCCGCAGCAGTTCCGCCTGCTGGATCGGCTGAACGACGCCCGCGCCCTGTTGCGCCAGGGCGAGGCCATCGCCGCCGTGGCGGCGGAGACGGGCTTCGCCGACCAGAGCCACCTGGGCCGCTGTTTCCGCCGCACGTTCGGCGTGACGCCGGGGCGCTACCGCGCGGGCTGAGGTCACACCCGTTCTATAGCGGGGCCGGACGCCCTGCTATCGGTGGTGCATGCTTCACCCTGGGAAAGCCGCCCCATGCCGTCCCTCCCCACCCTGCTCTCCTGCCTGCTGGTGGTCGCCGCCGGCGTCAGCCTGGCCGTGCAGCAGGTGCTGAACGCCAATCTGCGCCTGGCCCTGGGCTCTCCCTGGTGGGCGGGTTTCACCAGCTATCTGGTGGGGATGGCGGCCATGCTGCTGCTGGCGCTGGCGGTGCCAGGCCCCCGGCCGACGGCCGCCACCATGGGCGCCGCGCCTTGGGCGGCGTGGACCGGCGGCCTGTTCGGCGCCACCTTCATCGCCACCGCCATCCTGATGATCCCCCGCCTGGGCGCCGCCACCGTGCTGGCCCTGATCGTGGTGGGGCAGATGCTGTGCGGCCTGGTCATCGACCATGTCGGCGTGCTGGGCGTGCCCCCCCACCCCGCCGGCCCCGCCCGAGTGTTGGGGGCGGCTCTGCTGATCCTGGGCGTCATCCTGGTGCGCCGATAGGCGCCACCGATGCGAGATATCAGAAACCCTGATTTTACCGCCGTGGTCCCCTGCCCTTAATTTACAGGCGGCATGGTTCGGAGGCCGGCGGGAACAGCCCACCCCAACCGTGGCAGGAGGACAACGGACGGGAGGCAATGGCCCGTCCCCCAGGAAGGGTTATTGAACGTGACTTCCAAGAAGAGGACGGCCGGCCTGGCACAGGGCCTGGCGCTGCTGCTGCCTTGCACCATGTCGGTGATGGGCGTCATCGTGCTGGCGCCCGTGCTGCCGCAGATGCTGGAACACTTCAAGGACATGCCCCAGGCGGATTACTGGGTGCCCATGATCCTGACGACGCCGGCGCTGTGCGTCGCCCTGTTCTCCGCCCCCGCCGGCTGGCTGGCCGACCGTTTCGGCCGGCGCCGCCTGCTGATGCTGTCCATGCTGCTGTACGCCGTCTGCGGCGTCGCCCCCCTGGTGCTGGACAATTTCTGGGCCATCCTGGCCAGCCGCGTGGTGGTGGGTGTGACCGAGGCCGCCGTCATGACCCTGACCACC
Source organism: Nitrospirillum guanabarense (assembly GCF_034653355.1). Lineage (NCBI taxonomy): Bacteria > Pseudomonadati > Pseudomonadota > Alphaproteobacteria > Rhodospirillales > Azospirillaceae > Nitrospirillum > Nitrospirillum guanabarense. The sequence continues at coordinate 979,331 of NZ_JAYEER010000001.1, read as the reverse complement.
ACCCTGATCGGCGACTATTTCAAGGGCCCCGCCCGGGAGAAGTGGCTGGCGCTGCAGACCGCCGTGGCGTCGATGTCCGCCGTGGCGCTGTTCATCGTCGGCGGCGCCCTGGGCGCCATCAGCTGGCGGGCCCCCTTCGCCATCTACGCCAGCAGCCTGCTGCTGCTGGCCGGCGTCCATTTCTTCACCTGGGAACCGGAGGAGACCGAGGACGTCATCCAGCACCCGGAGGCGCACCAGGGCGTGGCCTTCCCCTGGGCGCGGCTGGGCGGCATCTGCGCCATCACCGTCTTCGCCTCCGTCCTTTTCTACACCGTGCAGGTGGACTTGGCCTTGGCCCTGACCAACCGCGGCATCACCGACCCCGCCACCATCGGTGGAATGACGGCGGTGGCCAGCCTGGGCGTGCCGGTGGGCACCATCGTCTTTCAGCGGGCGGCCCGCCTGCCGGTGGCGGTGCTGCTGCTGATCGAATTCGCCATCTGCGGAGTGGGCTTCACCGGCATGGCGCTGACCACGGCCCACGGCTGGCTGTTGGCCTCCGTGGCGCTGAACCAGTTCGGTTGCGGCATGATCCTTCCCACTCTGCTGACCTGGGCCCTGCGCGGCCTGGCCTTCGAGATCCGCGGCCGGGCCACCGGCCTGTGGCAGGGCGTGTTCTCCATCGGTCAGTTCCTCAGCGCCTTCGTCGTCACCGCCCTGTCACACCAATTCGGCGACGTGTTCAGCGCCTTCTTGAGCTTGGGCATCGCCAGCGGCATCGCCGCCCTGCTGGCGCTGGTTGGTGTCGGGTTCAGCGGCAACCGCGCCCGGAGGGCGTTGACGGTCTGAAGGCCGGCGCGGCGGCGGCTTCCTCGAGGGGGCCGCCCCTTTTTCAGGCGCCCAGCAGGTCCGCCACGGCCTCGCCGATGGCCATGGAGGAGGTCAGGCCCGGGCTTTCGATGCCGAACAGGGCCACCAGGCCCGGCAGGCCGTGGACCGACGCCCCGTCCAGGCGGAAGTCGGGCTGCGCCTCCCCCGGTCCAGTGGATTTTGGGCCGTACACCGACATAGTCCGGCACCAGGGCGCCGTCGGGCAGGCCCGGCCAGAAACGCCGGATATCGCGGTAGAAGCCGTCAGCGCGGTTCGGATCCACGCGATAGTCGGGTGCCTCCACGTATTCCAGGTCGGGGCCGAAGCGTGCCTGGCCGCCCAGGTCGCGACGGTAATGCACGCCCAGGGCGCCGGGGATCGGCGGTGGGTAGACCAGGCGCTTGAACGGCGCCCGGCCGTTGAGCGCGAAATAGCTGCCCTTGCCGTAATGGGCCTGGGGGATAAGGTCGGCGGGAAAGCCCTCGATACCCGCCGCCACATCCTGCGCCGCCAAGCCGGGCGCCGTCACCAGCAGGCGGGTGGTGACGGTGGCGGGATCGCGCCCGCCGGTGCGCACGGTGAAGCCGCCCCCATCCAACGACGCGGCCCCCAAGGGCGTCGCCCCCAGGACCGGCGTGCCGGTGACGACGGCGCCGCCACGTCCCTCGATCTCCCCCCGCAACGCCACCATATAGCCGTGACTGTCGAAGATTCCGCTTTCGGGCGACAGCAGGCCGGCCACCGCGCGCAGATCCGGTTCCAGCGCGTGCACCTCGGCGGCGCTCAGCCAGCGCATGCCCTCCACATCGTTGATCCGGGCCTGCCGCAGGATGGCCTCCAGCCGGGGCAATTCCGCCTCGTCCGTCGCCACCACCAGCTTGCCGCACTTGTCATAGGTGACGCCATGGGCATCCAGGAAAGGATAGAGCATGCGCCGGCCGGCGACGCAGAACCGCGCCCGCAGCGAGCCGGTGGGGTAGTAGAGCCCCCCGTGCGCCACCTCGGAATTGCGCGACGACACGCCCTGGCCGATGGCGTCCTCCGCCTCCAACACCGCGATGGTCAGGCCGCGCAGGGCCAGGGCCCGGCCGCAGGCCAGGCCCACGGCCCCCGCGCCCACCACGATCGCGTCGAAATCTGTCTCCATCACCGCCATGCCAGGCTCCCATTCTGCATCGCCGTCAAATCTGCCCGGGTGGCGCCGCGTCGCGCAATGCCGCAGGCGTAATCAAGGTTTCGAACCTTTAAGATAATTGTCGGCCACGGGGGCAGGGGCGTATTACCTTGGGGGATGTTTGTTTACCTGCCGGAAATATCCGGGGTTCACAATGGACGGCGTCGGCGCATGGGCTATGGGGTTGGAAGCATGGGGTTGAGCACGGCCTGCCGCAGCGGCCTTCGGGGCAGGGCATGACCCCGGCGGAGGAGGATCGCGCCCGCACGCTGACCGACCTGGTGGACCGGCTGTCGCCCGAGGCCGCGCGCAAGCTGTTCGAGGAGGTCGACTCCAGCCCCGACCAGAGCCGGGCGGTGGTGCGCCGCGCCCTGATCCAGAAGCTGAACGCCCAGCGCCAGGCCCACGCCCGCCGCCAGTTCACCCAGCTGTTCGAGCCCTTCCTGACCAGCGATCCCTGGCTGCTGCGGGAAGAGTTCCACTGCCCCGGCAGCATCCACCCGCTGGACGTGGGTGGCCTGTGGTCCGCCCTGGCGGCCAAGCCGCTGGCGCCGCTGAGCCGCTCGGTGGACGAGACGCTGTCGGCCCTGGCCCAGGAACAGCCGCTGTTCGTGGTGCTGCGCACGCCCAAGGCCCTGGCCCTGCGCGAGGAGCTGCGCGTGGCAGCCGCCGCGCGCCTGGGCCAGACCCTGCAGGACAAGGCCGCCACCAAGGATCTGCTGGAGGCGATGAACGCCTGGCGCCGGACGGAAGCCGCGCGCAAGAACCTTGGCGTCGTGCCCCGCCCCCTGGTGCTGGCCGACCTGTCGCTGCTGTACGTGCTGCTGGAAAACGGCGGTCCCTATTCCCGCCTGGTCATGAGCCTGAGCGGCAACGACGACAACGGCGGGGCCGATGGCGCCGCCGCCGTGCTGTCCTTCCAGGCGCCGAACGTGCCGGCGGCCCAGGCCAACCAGCTGTCCTTGCTGATGCCCCTGGTGCTGCTGAACCGCCACCGCGCTTACCGGCAGATGAGCGGTTTCCTGGTGCAGGGCCCCACCGACTGGCAGCCGGTGCTGCTGTCGGCCCTGGTGCGCCATCTGGCCCGCACCTGCCAGGTGCTGGCCGACGAGCTGGGCGCCCTGGCCGGCGCCGGCGAGGTGGCCCGCCGCCCCCTGGTCGTCGCCTCCGAACGGCGGGAGCTGCTGGAACGGGAACTGGTCTATCTGGACGACCTGCTGACCCTGTTCGACGAATTCGACCTGCTGCGCGACGGGCGTGAGGCCAGCCTGGCCCACGGCAACCTGGACACCATGATCAAGAAGGTGGAGGGCGCGCTCTACCCCTATCTGTCCATGCGCGTGTCGGTCACCGCCCATGCCAAGGGCCGGGTGGCGCTGGATCACGCCGCCCTGGCCTGGGCGCTGGGCTACACCATGCGCTGGCGCAACACCCTGACGCGCAGCCTGCACTGGGGCACCCGCTACAGCGATTTCCGCGACCGGCTGGTGGAGGATCTGACGGACGCCTACCGCGCCGCCTTCTCCCGCACCGAGGCCGGCGACAGCCGCGAGCGGCTGGGCCAGGCGGTGCGCGCGGCGGAACTGTCCCAGGCCGTGGGTGCGGATTTGCGCGAAAGCATGACCCTGCTGGACCAGGGGCTGGTGCAGACGGCCACCGACCGCCTGCGCGACGCCACCCCCATGACCGGCGCCGAAATGGCCCTGATCACCACCCTGCTGGTGAAGGCGCAGAACGAATTGCGCCGCACCAAGCATTGGCGCGACGCCAACCTGGTGAACTTCGTCACCCTGGCCGAGGGGCGCGGGCTGAAGGGCTGAAGCCTAGGCCCGCGCCAGCCGGCGCGCCCGCTGCTTCAGATCGCCCGCGACCGAGGCGCAGGTCAGGCCCAGGCCGCCGGCCAGGACGTACCAGGCGGGGCGGATGCCCGCGTCCCAGTCGAAGCTGAGGTTGGCCTGCAGGATCAGGTCCGGCGGCAGATGGCGAACGGCCCAGAAGCCCAGCGCCTCCGCCCCCGCCGTGCCCACGGCCGCCAGGACGCTGAGCCCCAGCAGCACGGGGACGGACTGCGCCTGCCCGTCGGGCAGCACGCGGTTCAGCAGGCGGTAGGCCAACAACCACGCCAGCCAGCCGGCCATCAGGGTGGGCACCGTCACATCGGCCTTTTCCTGCAGGAAATAGTGGATCAGGCCCAGGATGGCGATGGGGTAGACCAGGGCGTGCAGCCGGCGCCAGCGCGGGCCGCCCAACCGCTTGATCATGCCGTCGGTGGAGGTGACGCCCAACGCCACCAGGCCCAGCAGCGCCACGAACCCGATGGTGAGGTAGATGCGGCGCGCGATTTCGGACGCGATGTGCAGGATGTCGAGCGACTGGTCGGCGGCGTAGCCGCCCAGGTGCACCACGGCGTAAAGGCAGGCGGCCACGCCGATGCGCCGACGCACGGTCACCAGCGCCGGCCAGCGGGCGATGCGCGCCAGCGGTGTCACCAACAGCGACAGCAGCAGGAAGCGGAAGGTCCACACGCCCACCTGGTGGATGAAGGCGTTGTAGGGCCGGGGGCCCAGCTGCCCCACGGCGGCGTCATAGGCGGTGAGGGCCATGGGCAGGCACAAGCCCGCCAGCACCACCGTCATCAGCCAGGAAAAGCGGCCGGCCCGGTCTTGCCATAGGCGCCAGCTCATGCCCGGCCCCCGGCAAGAGCGCTGCGATATGCAATACTGTTTGCAAATCTGACGACAAAAGTGCCGGACGTTTCTGTTGCATAACGCATTATCTTCGCCTTTTCAGGGGGATAGGCCGAACCGCCATCCCTAATTAATTCCTTAATTACCGCACCGCACGCGGCCATCCGTCGCATCTGGCCCGGTCCTTGCTTTAACCATTGCCAAAACGGGCTTCAAGCCACAGGAACCGAGGACCTCTTCATGACCCGCCTGCTGACAGCCCTGATGCTGGGCTGCCTGGCATGGACCGCCGCCACCGCGCCGGCCCGCGCCGCCAGCACCAAGAACACCATTGGCCTGAAGGCCACCGTCGCCACCGCCTGCACCGTGGACGTCACCGACCTGGGCGTCGCCCTGGATGTGGTGGGCGGCGAGAACAAACGCCAGGTGGGCAGCGTGGTTGAGAACTGCAACGACGCCAAGGGCTACACCATCACGGTCAACTCCGCCAACAACGGCAAACTGCAGTCGGGCAAGAACACCGTCACCTTCACCACCATATATGACGGCACCACCGGCAACGGCAGCGGCAGCGTTTCCGTCACGCGGTCCAAGGCCACCTTCGCCAAGACGGCCGCCCTGGCCGTGACCATCGCCGGCAACGCCAAGACCATCGCCGGCCACTACACCGACACCCTGACGGTGACCATCAAGGCGAAGTAAGGCGGCGGGCCCTGGACGTCCGCCTGCACAAAATCTGCACAAAAGACGCTGGATATCTGCTGACCGGCGCCCGCAGGGCTGCACGGTCGCGTCGCATAACGGCGGCATGACACCCGCCGGAACCCCACCCCTGAACCCCACGCCCGCCATCCTGCCGCCCTGCGTCCTGCGCGACGGCTGGTGGCTGGCGGCGAACCCACGCCCGGGATCCTGGGGCCCCACGGCCGTCATCCTGCCCTTCAAGCCCAGGAACACCGCGGCCCCATGACCGACACCACCCCCATCACGACCGCCGGTGCTACGCCCGGCGGCGACGCCCCCCGCTTGTCCAGTCCCGATTGGCCTGCCGGCATGGTCCTGGTCGGCCTGGCGACCCTGGCCACCGCGCTGTTCTACAACGCGCCGCTGGGCATCACCCTGCCCGCGTTCCTGGCCCTGCTGTGCGGCGGATCGCTGGCCCTGAATCCGCCGGCCGGCGGCGCCGCGCGCTGGGTTCCGGCGGCGGCGGCGCTGGTGGCCGCGCTGGCGCTGCTGGCCAACGCCGTGACACCCCTGTCGCTGCTGCTGGCCTTGCCCGCCGTGGCGGCCAGCCTGCTGCACCTGACGGAGCGCTGGCCGCCCGGCCTGGGTGGCCGGGCGCGGTCCGTGGGCGCCATGCTGGCACTGGGCCCATGGCGGCTATGGCGTGACAGCCTGGCGGCCCTGGAGTGGGGCGTGGATCATGTGCGGCGCCGGGCCGTCATCGCCGCCGCCGCCCGCTGGGCCCTGCCCTTCGGCCTGGGCCTGGTCTTCTGCCTGCTGTTCACCACCGCCAATCCGGTGCTGACCCTGTGGGTGGACCGGCTGCCGCTGGCCTTCCTGAAGGGCATCGACGCCGGCCGCATCGTTTTCTGGATGGTGGCCCTGCCCCTGCTGTGGCCCTTCGTCACGGTCACCGGCCTGACCGGCCCCGCCCCGGCGTCGGCCCAAACGGGAGGCGGTGAAGGGCGGGATAATCCGGTGCTGGCCCTGTTGCTGTCGCCGGCGACGGTGATGCGGGCGCTGGTCCTGTTCAACGCCCTGTTCGCCCTGCAGTCGGCCCTGGACATTTACTATCTATGGACCGGCCACCGGCTGCCGGAGGGCGTGACCCACGCCGCCTATGCCCATCAGGGGGCCTATCCCCTGGTCTTGACCGCCCTGCTGGCCGCCCTGTTCGTGCTGGTGGCGCTGGAGCGTCCGCCGGTGACCGGCACCGTTCGCGGCCTGATCGTCGCCTGGATCGCGCAGAACATCCTGCTGGTGCTGTCGGCCATGATGCGCTTGGCGACCTATGTGGAGGCCTATTCCCTGACCGGGCTGCGCGTCGCCGCCTTCCTGTGGATGATCCTGGTGGCGGTTGGCCTGGGGCTGATCCTGGCGCGCATGGCGCTGGGGCGGTCCAACCGCTGGCTGGTGGGCGCCAACCTGGCGGCGGCGGTGGCCCTGCTGTACGGCGCCGCCTGGGTCAACATCCCCGCCCTGATCGCCACCTACAATGTGGATCATTGCCGGGAGGCGGCGGGCGGCGGCCCCGAGCTGGACTGGACCTATCTGGGCCGGCTGGGACCGCAGGCCATCCCGGCGCTGGATCACTACATCGCCCTGCCACTGCACAGCGGGGCCGACGCTGGCGATGTTTCCGGCGCGACCGTTGAGGCCCTGCGCGGTGTCCTGGCCCAGCGCTTTCTGTCCCGCCGCACCGACTGGCGCGGCTGGACCCTGCGCGACCAGCGCCTGAAGGACTATCTGGCGGCCCATCCAGATGGTATCGATCATGAAGGTCAGTAATGATGAGTGTCATGCACCGCATCCTTGTCGTCGACGACGATCCCCATATCCGCGACGTCCTGTGCTTCGCCCTGGAAAAGGCGGGCATGGCGGCGGAATGGGCCGGCAACGGCGTGGACGCCCTGGATCTGGCCACCCGCAACCCGCCCAGCCTGGTGGTGCTGGACGTGGGCATGCCAGAGATGGACGGGCTGGAAGTCTGCCGCCGCCTGCGCCGCGCCTCCGACGTGCCCATCCTGTTCCTGTCCGCCCGGGATGAGGAGATCGATCGCGTGCTGGGGCTGGAGATGGGCGGCGACGACTACGTCACCAAGCCCTTCAGCCCGCGCGAACTGGTGGCCCGCGTCAACGTCATCCTGCGCCGCGCCCGGGGGGCGCCCGTGGTCGCGACGCCGCAAGAGGACGCGCCACCCTTGATCCGGGGCGCCCTGACGCTGGACAGCGCCGGCCACCGCGCCACTGTCGCGGGCCGCGAACTGGGCTTGACCGCGCGCGAATTCATGATGGTGAAGACCCTGGCCAGCCGACCGGCGGTGGTGTTCAGCCGCAACCAGCTGATGGACGCCGCCTACCCCGACAACATCCATGTCTCCGACCGGACCATCGACAGCCACGTGCGCAACATCCGCGCCAAGTTCCAGGCCGCAGGCTGCGAGGACGCGGTGGAGACGGTGCATGGCGTGGGCTTCCGCCTGGGCGCCTGCACGGCGGCGACCCCACCGTGACGCCGTTGCGCGTCCGCGCCAAATGGCGCCCCTCGCTGGGCATGATCGTGGTGGCGGTCCTGCTGGCCGTCGCGGCCCTGCCCCTGGCCGGCCTGTTCTTCTTCCGCCTCTATGAGAACCAGCTGGTGCGCCAGACGGAGGCGGAGCTGATCGCCCAGGCCAGCGTGCTGGCCGCCGCCTACGCCGACGCGGTGGAGCGGCTGGACCCGCCACCGGCCCTGTCGTCCACCCTGGTGACGCCCCTGGCGCCGGAGGAACGGTTCCACCCCATCGAGCCGGCGCTGGACCTGACGGGCGACGACGTGCTGGGCGCCCGGCCGGCGGCCGCGCCGGCCACCGCCGCCGTGGACCCGGCCCTGCAGGTCATCGGCAACCAAATCTACGCCATCGCCCGGCGGGCGCAGGACCAGATGCTGGCCGGCGTGCGGGTGCTGGACTTCAACGGCACCATCCTGGCGGGGACGGAGGAGGTGGGCCTGTCCCTGGCCGACGTGCCGGAGGTGGCGGGCGCCTTGGCCGGGCAATACCACGCCGTCCTGCGCGTCCGCCGGTCGCAGCATGAGCCGCCGCCGCTCTATTCCATGAGCCGGGGGACGGGCGTGCGGGTGTTCGTGGCCCTGCCCGTCATCGCCCATACCCAAGACGGTGATCGGGTGGCGGGGGTCATCTACGCCTCGCGCACGCCCAACAACATCTTCCGCCATCTGTACGGGGAACGGCGCAAGGTGGCCCTGGCCGGCGGCTGCATCCTGGCCGTCATCCTCATCATCGCTTTCGTCTTCTCTCGCACCATCACCCGCCCCATCCACCAGCTGGTGCGCCAGACGCGGGAACTGGGCACCCGCGCCCTGGATGAGGGGCCGGCCGACGCCCCACACTACGGCACCCGGGAAATCGCCCTGCTGTCGCAAAGCTTCCACGACATGGCGCAGCGCCTGTCCGACCGGTCGCGCTACATCACCACCTTCGCCGCCCATGTCAGCCACGAGCTGAAGTCGCCCCTGACCGGCATCCAAGGGGCGGCGGAGCTGCTGCACGACGACATAGACGGCGAGGCGGCCATGGACGCCAGCCAGCGCCGGCGCTTCCTGGGCAACATCCTGGCCGACACCCGCCGCCTGACGGCCCTGGTGCAGCGGCTGCGCGACCTGGCCCAGGCGGACAACCCGGTACGCGGCGGACGCACCAGCCTGGCCGCCGTCTGGCCCGAGCTGGCGGCCCAGTTCCCCGGCCTGGCGCTGACCGCCGGCGGGGAGGACGCCGCCGTCGCCATGTCGGCGGAGAACGTGATGATCCTGTTCGGCCACCTGGCGGACAACGCCGGCCGCCACGGCGCCACCGCGCTGGACATCGCCGTCGCCTTCCGCGACTGGGCGGTGGTGGTCACCGTGGCCGACAACGGCCACGGCATCTCCCCCGCCAACCGCGACCGGGTGTTCGACGCCTTCTTCACCACCCGGCGGGACAGCGGCGGCACCGGCATGGGCCTGCACATCGTGCAATCCCTGCTGCGCTCCCACGGCGGCGACATCCGCCTGGGCGACGCGCCGGAAGGCGGCGGGGCGGTGTTTGAGGTGACCCTGCCCCGGGCTTGAGTTATTTTCGCCCACCCAGCGCCGCCGCGGTATCCGCGACAAGGGCCACCACCAGGGCGACCGCGCCACAGAGGAAGATCAGGGCGTAATCCTGGCCGCTGTGGTTGAACAGGTAGGAATAGCCGTAGCCGGCCAGCGCCTGGAACAGGGCGAAGGCGGTCGTGGCGCGGCTCCATGCCGCCTGCTGCAGCTTATGGCTGTGGGGCAGCAGCTCGCGGATTCGACCCAGGACCAGAGGCACGATGCCGGTTGTGAAAAGGCCCAGGACGATGGTGGCCATGGCGAGGGCGACGGGGTGGCCGCTCACGGCCAGCAGGGCCACGGCCGCCGCTTGCGCGGCCAGCGACAGGCGGTAAGCCGCTCCAGCCCCGATACGGTCAGCCAGCGAACCGCTGGCCAGGGGACCGGCGATGGCCGCCACGCCGTACAATACCCAGTAGAGCGCACCGACATCCGCGCCCCGGCCCAGACTGCGCGCGATATAGTCGACCAGCAGCACCATGACCGGCACCAGGCCCAGGGCGTTCAGGGCGTATTCGGCGTAGAGCACGCGCAGGATGCCGCCGGTGCGCCCACCCGCCGCCTCAGCCGCTGTCGCGACGGGGGCGGGCAGGTCACTCGCCGGCCAGCCGAACCAGCTGACGGCCGTCAGCAGCAGCGCCAGGCCGCCCAGTCCCATCCAGGCCTGCACCAGGCCAAGGCGCAGCAGGGCCGGCACCACGGTGCCCGACGCGGCGATGCCCAGCCCCAGGCCGACGAAGATGATGCCGCTGACCAGGCCGCGCCTGGCCGGCGGGATGTGCGGCAGGATGGATGTTGCCACCAGCACCATGATGGCGCCGCCGGCCAGTCCGGACAGGAAGCGCCAGACGAAGAACCAGCCGACCGACAGGGGAAAGGCGCAGGCGAAGAAGGCGACGGTGACCGCCAGCATCATCAGGCGCAGGGTCCAGCGGCTGGTCAGGCCCGCCGCCAGGGGCCGGCCCAGCAGCGCCCCCGCCAGGTAGCCGGCGAAGTTGGCCGCCCCCAGGGTCACCACGTCGCCGGCCGCGAACCAGCGGGCGGCGATCAGCGGCGGAATCAGGGGTGTGTAGGCGAAGCGCGCCAGGCCGACGGCGACCAAGCTGCCGCTGAGCCCGGCGATGGCGGCCATCCAGGACGCGGCGGACAAGCCGGGGGCGTTCCGGGGGACGGCGCCGTCCCCGGTGGTGGAGGTGGACATGGGATGAACTGCCTTTGCTGCGGCCGGCCTTGAACGGCCAAGCCTTATTTGATGGTGGGTGAATTATTGGCCGTCTGGCCGAACAGGATCTTCTTCCCCTCCTCCGTCACCGTGGGGCGGTTGCGCAGGGGCTCGCCCTTGGCATAGGCGCGGATGGTGGCGGGGCGGGCGGCCACGGCCTCGAACCAGCGCTTCAGGTCGGGGAAGTCGTCCAGGTTCTGCTGCTGGCGCTGCCACGGGACGATCCAGGGATAGATCGCCATGTCGGCGATGGAATAGTCGTCGCCCGCCACGAAGGTCCGCCCCGCCAGGCGGCGGTTCAGCACGCCGTACAGGCGGTTGGTCTCATTGACATAGCGGGTCATGGCATAGGGGATGCGTTCCGGCGCGTACTGCACGAAGTGGTGGTTCTGCCCGGCCATGGGCCCCAGGCCGCCCATCTGCCAGAACAGCCATTCCGTCACGGTCTTGCGGCCGCGCACATCGGCGGGGATGAAGCGGCCGGTCTTGTCCGCCAGATACAGCAGGATGGCGCCGCTTTCGAACACGGTGATGGCCTCACCCCCATCGGCCGGCGCGGTATCGATGATGGCCGGCATGCGGTTGTTGGGGGAAAAGGCCAGGAAGTCCGGTTTGAACTGGTCGCCGGCGCTGATGTCCACGGGATGGATGGTGTAGTCCAGCCCCGCCTCTTCCAGGAACAGGGTGATCTTGTGGCCATTGGGGGTGGGCCAGTAGTACAGCTCGATCATCGGATACCTCGCGGGACGGGCGAATGTTGGGGTTCTCGGGGGGGGCCACTCTCAGGGGTCCAGCAGGGCCAGGGCCGGGCGGGCCATGCCCTCCAGCTGGTCACGGTCGGCGTGCAGGCGCGCCATGACGCGCATGGCCACCACCACGCTCAGGAACAGCTGGGACAAGTCTTCCGCCGGCTGGGCGGGCGATATGGTGCCGTCGGCCTGGCCCGCACGCAGGTGGCGCAGGAAAAAGGCGCGGATTTCACCCAGGCCGCCAGCCACCTCCTCGCGGATGTCCGGGTCTTGGGCCGTGACGTCCAGCGCGGCGTTGATCAGCATGCAGCCCCGCCGCTGCGGATCGCCCAGGGAGCGTTCGACGACATCGGCCAGGTAGCCGGCCACCGCCTGGCGTGGCGGCAACCGGTCCAGCCGCGCGATGCGCTGGCTCAGCGTCCCGCTCAGATACTGGTCCAGCGCCTTCATGAACAAGCCGCGCTTGTCGCCAAAGGCGTTGTAGAAGCTGGCCGTGGTCAGCCCCATGCGCGCCGCCAGATCCCGGGTGCTGGCGGCGCCATAGCCCTGGGACCAGAACCCGTCGACGGCGGCCTGCAGCGCCGTCACCTCATCAAACTCGCGCGGCCGCGCCATGGCGGTCTCTCCCCAGATCCGGAAAGAACCGCCCAACGCCAAGGCATGGCGGTTCTGTATCGCTCGCTCCGGTTAAATTAGAGCACTCGATACAGAACACAAGCCCCACCGCGTGAAAATCATTATGCCGTGGGATGGAAGGCCGCGGCGCCGTTGAGTGGTGCCCTCACGCGCCCCAAACGTCCCGCGCGAAACGCAGGACGTTGCCGCCCAGGATTTTATCGATGCGGGCGGGCTTGTGGCCGCGCTTGGCCAGCAGGTCGGCCAGGTGGGTGAACTGGCCGGGGCCGCGCATGTCGGCCACGAAGGGATAGGTGTCCTCGGACTCGCCCGTGGCGCTGATGCCCGCGGCGCGGCGCTGCCGGATCTCCTCGCGCAGCACGGCGCGGTAGCGGTCCAGGTCGTCGATGCCGGTGACGTCGCCGTCGGTGCCGATGGCCACGTGGTCCTCGCCACAGACGTTCAGGGCGTGTTCAATATGGCGCACCACGTCCTCGGCCTTGGCGTGGCCGTCCGGCGTCAGGAAGGGCATGAAATAGATGCCGACCACGCCGCCACCCTGGGCCACGCCGCGCAGCTCCGCGTCCGTCTTGTTGCGCGGCAGGTCGCACACGGCGCGGCAGCCGGTGTGGCTGATGGTGATGGGGCCCTTGGCCACGGCCAGGGCGTCCAGGCAGGTCTTCTCGCCACTGTGCGACAGATCGACCATGACCCGGGCGGCCTGCAACCGCTCCACCGCCTGGCGGCCGAAATCGGTCAGGCCGGCGTTGGGTGCCATGGAACCGGCGCCCAGCGGGTTGGCGGGGTTGTAGGTCAGCTGGATGATGCGCACGCCGAGATCGGCGAACAGCTCCACCCGGTCCAGATCGCCGCCCAGCTGCACCGCGTTCTGGAAGCCGTAGATCACGCCCAGCTGGCCCTGGGCCTGCGCCGCGACGATGTCGGCGGCGGTGTGGACCTTGCGCAGCGCCTGTGGATGCTGGCGGATCAGCCGGTCCCATCGGCCGATGTCGCGCACCGTGAACTCGAACGGATCCATGGGGCCGGCGACGTACCCCAGGGTGAGGTTCACGGCCGTGAGGCCGGATTGGCGCACATCGGCCAGGGCGCGGGCATCCACCTTGGCCTGGGGGGTGTCCGGCAGCCGGGCCGCCGCCGACTGCGGGTCCAGCGCGGCGTCCACCTCGATGTTGGGGTTGGAGAAGCCGCCCAGGAAATTGATGACAGGCGCACGCATGGGAGCCTCCGCGACAGGCTTACCGGCAGGGGATCCAGAGGAGGCGTCGGGGACGCGACTGCGCGCCCGTACCGGTGCGGCGGCCAGCCCGCCGCCCAACGTCGCCATGGCCCCCGCCAGCATGGCGCGGCGATCCATCATCGTCATCCAATCCCCATTCCCCATCGGGCGCCCGCCCTGTCGGCCAGACCGCTACCCTCACGATTGCGCAAAGCCTGTGAAAAAGGAAGGCGGCGAGTGACCGCGCACGCCGGGCGCCGCCCGGCCGCCCCACCGCCGTTTGTCATCCACGCCAGACTGTGCCTTGATTGAGGGGGTTCCATCGGGGCCGCCGGAAGAGGGTGCACGGATGTCCAAACCTGGCTTGCGGGTCCTGATCGTTGGCGGCTACGGCACCTTCGGCGGCCGAATCGCCATCCTGCTGGCTAACGAGCCGAGCCTGACCCTGGTCATCGCCGGCCGGTCGGCGGACAAGGCCGCCGCCTTCTGTGGCGCCCTGGCGAAGCAGGGTGGCGCCACCGTGCCGCTGCCCCTGGCCTTCGACCGCGACGGTGATCTCAAGGCGCAACTGTCGGCCGCCGCGCCCGACCTGGTGATCGATGCCACCGGCCCCTTCCAGGTCTACGGCGACGCGCCCTACCGCGTGGTCCAGGCCTGCCTGGACCTGGGCCTGCCCTATTTGGACCTGGCGGACGGCGCCGACTTCGTCATGGGCATCGGGGCGTTCGATGAGGCCGCCCGGGCCCGGGGCATTCCCGTCCTGTCGGGGGTCAGCAGCTTCCCCGTGCTGACGGCGGCGGCGGCGCGCCATCTGACCCAGGGCTGGACGGCGGTGACGGCCCTCATGGCCGGGGTCGCCCCCTCGCCCTACGCCGTGGTGGGCGCCAACGTGCTGCGCGCCATCGCCAGCTATGCCGGGCGGCCCGTGCCCCTGATGCGCGACGGCGCCTGGACCCAGGGCCAGGCCATGACGGAGGTGCGGCGCCGCACCATCGCCCCACCGGGCATCCTGCCCCTGCGCAACACCCGCTTCGCCCTGGTGGAGGTGCCGGACCTGCGGGTGCTGCCGCCCCTGTGGCCGGGCTTGCGCGACATCTGGGTGGGGGCGGGCACGCGGCCGGAAAGCGTGCACCGGATCATGACCGCGCTGGCCTGGCTGGTGCGGCTGAGGATACTGCCCAGCCTGCTGCCTCTGGCGCCCCTGTTCCACTGGGGCGCCGGCATCTTCCGCTGGGGGGAACATCGCGGCGGCATGGTCGTCGAGGTCACGGGCCGCGACGCCCAGGACCAGCCCGCCAGCCGGTCCTGGCACATGGTGGCGGAGGGGGACGACGGTCCCTACGTTCCCGCCATGCCGGCCGCTGCCCTGGTGCGCCGTTGGTTGGCGGGATCACCCCCGCCCCCGGGCGCCCGCGCCGCCGTCACCGACCTGGATCTGGCGGACTACCAGCCCCTGTTCGCCCCCCGCGACATCCACACCGGCGTGCGCGATACCCCCGGACCGGAGGCGGCCCTGTTCGCCCAGGTGATGGGGCGCGAGGCCTGGGACCGGCAACCCGCCGCCTGGCGCGCCCTTCATACCCTGCCGGCCGACGGACCGGCCACCTGGCGCGGCCGCGCCGCCGTCACCCGGGGGCGGAGCCCGCTGGCCCGCCTGGCCGCGCTGGTGGTGGGCTTTCCGCCCAGCGGCACCGACGTGCCCGTCACCGTCACCCTGAGCCGCACCGCAGGGGACGGCGAGCTGTGGGCGCGCGACTTCGCCGGCCGCCGCTTCGCCAGCCGGCAAAGCCTGGGCCGGGGCCGCAACGAGCATCTGGTGGTGGAGAGCTTCGGCCCCGCCGCCTTCGCCATGGCGCTGGTGGCCGATGCCGACGGCGTCACCCTGGTGTTGCGCCGCTGGACCCTGTTCGGCCTGCCCCTGCCCCTGTGGCTGGCGCCGCGCAGCGACGCCAGCGAGATGGTGGCGCCCACGCCGGACGGCGACCGTTTCCGCTTCAACGTTCGCCTCAGCCACCCGCTGGCGGGGTTGATCGTGCATTACCGGGGGTGGCTGGGGCCGGCCTGATCACGCCGCCCCCTGCAACCTCACGGCACTGTCGACGATGGCCTGGGCCAGGGCCGCCGCCGGGCCGCGCCCCGTGGCGCCGGGGCCGGCCAGGACGAATTCCACGTCCACCAGGGGTGGCAGGTGCGGCACCTCCGCCATGCCGCTGGGCAGCATGGCGCGCGGCTGGACGGTGACGCCCAAGCCGGCCAAGGCCGCGGCGCGCAAACCGCTGAGGCTGCCGCTGACACAGGCGATGCGCCACGGGCGGCCGTGGCGTTCCAAGGCTTCCAAGGCCACGGAGCGACTGATGCTGGGCGGGGTGTACAACACCAGCGGCACGGGCTTGGCGGGGTCCGGCACCTCGCCCTCGCGCCCCGCCCAGACGAAGCGGTCGCGCCACAGCGGGCGGCCCAGGGTGTCCCCAGGGCGGCGCTTGGCCAGCACCAGGTCCAGTTCCCCCGCGTCCAGCTTCTGATAGAGGAAGCCGCTGAGGCCCACGGTCAGTTCCAGGTCCACCGCCGGGTGGCGGCGCACGAAGGCGGCCAGCACGTCCGACAGGTGGGAGATGACGAAGTCCTCCCCCGCGCCCAGCCGCACCCGGCCGCGCAGGTCGGCGCCGGCGAAGTGCTGGCGCGCCCGCTCCTCCAGCTCCAGCATGCCGCGGGCGAATTCCACCAGCGCCTCGCCATCCGCCGTCAGGCGCACGGTGTGGGTGTCGCGCACGAACAGGCGGCGGCCCACCGCGTCCTCCAGCCGGCCGATCTGCTGGCTGACGGTGGACTGGCGCAGGCCCAGCCGGCGGCCGGCCTCGGTAAACCCTTGAGCGCGCGCCACTTCCATGAAGGTGCGCAACAGCGCGGTGTCCAGCATGCTCCATCCCCAACGACGATACGGTCATTCATAAATACGATCACAATAACAATTGTAAGCAGTCTTCAAGATGGACCGTCCAGCACTTTATGATGGTGCGTCATCTTGCTCCGCCCCTTGCCCCCGACCCGTCGCCCATACAAGGTTGTCAGCCCATGTCCGTCCCCGCCGCAACCGCCCCCACCACAACCGCTCCTGGCCCGTCCATGCCCTCTTCCCGGAAGCCCTCCACGGTCCTGCTGTGGCTGGCGCGCCTGAAGCCCGACACCTTCACCCTGCTGCTGGTGGGGACGGTGGTGCTGGCCTCGTTCCTGCCGGCCAGGGGCGCCATGATCGGCGTGGCCAACGGGGCCACGGACGTCGCCGTCTTCCTGCTGTTCTTCCTTTACGGCGCCCGGCTGTCGCGGGAGGCGGTGATCGGCGGGCTGACGCAGTGGCGGCTGCACCTGCTGGTCACCCTGTGCACCTTCGCCCTGTTCCCCTTGGTGGGCCTGGCGCTGAAGCCCCTGGTGAACCTGGATATCCTGACGCCCGACCTGTACCTGGGCGTGCTGTTCCTCTGCACCCTGCCGTCCACGGTGCAGTCGTCCATCGCCTTCACCTCCATCGCCGGCGGCAACGTGGCGGCGGCCATCTGCAGCGCCTCGGCCAGCAACCTGCTGGGCATGGTGATCACGCCGGTGCTGGTGGGCCTGCTGCTCAGCAAGGCGGGCGCCGGCTTCTCGGCCGACGCCCTGACGTCCGTTTTCGTGCAACTGCTGCTGCCCTTCGTGCTGGGCCAATTGCTGCGTTCCCGCATCGGGGCGTGGGTGGCGCGCAACAAGAAGGTGCTGGGCCCGGTGGACCGGGCCAGCATCCTGCTGGTGGTCTACGGCGCCTTCAGCCACGCGGTGAACGAGGGCATCTGGCGCCAACTGGACGGGACCAGCCTGCTGAAGGTGGTGCTGGTCGACGGCGGCCTGCTGGCCCTGATCCTGGTGCTGACCACCGTCATCAGCCGCCGCTTCCACCTGTCGCGGGCCGATGAGATCGCCGTGGTGTTCTGCGGGTCCAAGAAAAGCCTGGTCAGCGGCATCCCCATGGCCAACGTGCTGTTCGCCGGCCACGCCGTGGGCATGATCGTCCTGCCCCTGATGCTGTTCCACCAGATCCAGCTGATGGTCTGCGCCGTGCTGGCCCGGCGCTATGCGGGCAGCCATCCGCCGGGGTATGTGGCAGCGGAGTGAGGTTCAGGCGCCGGCACCGAAGCCCGGGTGATAGGCGACCTCACCCTCAGGATCGGTACCGGCAGGACCGGTACCGGTGAAGGCCAGCCGTTGGAAGTATTCCGGCGGCACGCCGGGATAACGCAGCCGGCTGTCGGCGACGAAGCCGAAACGGCTATAATAGGCGGGCTCACCCAGCACGACGCAGCCTTCAGCCCCCATGGCCACCAGGCGGCGCAGGCCTTCGCGAATGAGCGCGCCGCCGATACCGCGCCGCTGGCGGATGGATTCCACCGAGACGGGCCCCAGCCCAAACCAGCCCCCCGAGCGGCCGTCTATGGTGACGGGGGAAAACGCCACGTGGCCGACGATGACCCCCTCCTGCACCGCCACCAACGACACCGTCAGGGCGCCGGCATTCCGTAAGGCGTCGACGATAGCGGCCTCGGTTCCCCCGCTATGAGGCGCGTCCTTGAAGGCGGCGTCGGTCAGGGCGCGGATGGCGGGGGCGTCGGTGGCGGTCTCGGGGCGCAGGATCAGCATTCGGGCAGGTTCACCGCCAAGCCACCCAGCGAAGTCTCCTTGTACAGGTCCTTCATGTCGGCGCCGGTGCGCCGCATGGTCTCGATCACCCGGTCCAGGCTGACCTTGTGGGTGCCGTCGCCCATCAGGGCCAGGCGGGCGGCGTCGATGGCCTTGATCGCGCCCATGGCGTTGCGCTCGATGCAGGGGATCTGCACCAGGCCCTTGATGGGGTCGCAGGTCAGGCCCAGGTTGTGCTCCATGCCGATCTCGGCCGCGTTCTCGATCTGGGCGTTGGTGCCACCCATGGCGGCGGTCAGCCCGGCGGCGGCCATGGAGCAGGCCACCCCCACCTCACCCTGGCAGCCCACCTCGGCCGCGGAGATGCTGGCGTTGCGCTTGTACAGGCCGCCGATAGCGGCGGCGGTCAGCAGGAAGATGTGCAGGCGGCGGCGGTCGGGATCATGGAAGCGCTCGTAATAGCGCAGGACCGATGGGATGATGCCAGCGGCCCCGTTGGTGGGGGAGGTCACGACCTTGCCGCCGGCCGCGTTCTCCTCATTCACCGCCAAGGCCCACAGGTTCACCCAGTCCATGACCGACAGCGGATCGCGCAGCATGCGTTCCTGCCGCTGCAGCAGCTGGGCGTGGATCTTGGCGGCGCGGCGCGGAACGTCCAGCCCGCCGGGCAGGATGCCGGTCTCGCGCATGCCACGATCGATGCAGGCGTCCATGGTGGCCAGGATGCGGTCCAGTCCCTGGTCGATCTCCGCGTCCGTGCGGCCCGCGCGCTCATTCTCGCGCATCAGCTCGGCGATGGTCAGGCCGGCCTTGGCCGCCATGTCCAGCAGTTGGTCGGCGTTGGCGAAATCATAGGGTACGGCCGGGCCGGGATTGGCCGGGGCGTTGGCCCGCGCCTCATCCTCATCCAGCACGAAGCCACCGCCGACGGAGTAATAGGTGCCGCGCGCCAGCTCCGCCCCCACGGCGTCGAAGGCCACGAAGGTGATGGCGTTGGGGTGGAAGGGCAGCTGGCTGCCGCCTTCCCAGCGGATGTCACGCTCGGCGTCGAAGTCGATCTCATGGCCGTCCGGACCATTCAGCGGCAAACGCCGGCTGGTCAGCACGCGGGCGACCAAGGCGGCGCAGGCGTCGGGATCGGCGTCGGCCGGCATCTGGCCGGTCAAGCCGATGAGGGCGGCGGTGTCGGTGGCGTGGCCCCGGCCGGTCAGCGCCAGGGATCCGTAGAGCTGCACCTCCACCCGCGCCACGGCGTCCAGCCGCCCGCCCCCGGCCAGGCGCCGGACGAAGCGGCAAGCCGCCGTCATGGGCCCCATGGTGTGGGAGCTGGAGGGGCCGACGCCCACCTTGAACAGTTCGAAGACGCTGATGCTCATGCCCGTAACCCTATTCCCGCGCGGGCCCGTCCCGCCGGCCACCCTGCGCAGGCATCCACGGGCGCTCAACCGCCAGGCGCCTTGATACAAGGTTCGCGGGATGCCCGCCACAGGCATCGCCACATCATATAATTTGATACTTTTTAAAATGAAGCAGGCCCGGGAGGGCTGTCCTTCCCGGGCCCGCCGTCAGAGGGCAAGGCTGTCACCTTTCGTCCGACCAAAGTGTTCCCGAGGTGTCGAGGGGGCCCCGGGGCTTCCGTCCCGTGAGGCCGACCCGGGCGGGGACGCCCGGAGCGGTCACGGGATCAGAAGGTCTTGGTCACGCCGAAGTAGAAGCCGCGGCGCGGGCCGTATTGCGGGGCGCCCACGCCGACCCCCGTTCCGTCGCGGATCTCATATTTCTCATCAAACAGGTTGATGACGTCGAAGCGCACGTCCATCAGGCCCACGGTCGGCAGGTTCAGGGTCTGGACCACACCCAAATTGACCTGGACATAACCCGGCAAGGCGGCGCCGTTGGGCGTGGCGCCGTCGGCCCGCAGGCCGGAGCCGTAGATCAGGTCGGTGGTCAGCAGCGTCCTGTCGATGCGGTAGCTGGCGCCGGCCGACGCGGTGAAGCGCTGGTCATGGTCCACCGGGATGAAGTGGTTGGAAATGTAGTCCAGGTCGTCCTGGCTGAAGCTGAACTGGCTGGAGACGATCTTCTTGCCCTCCGCCTTCGACACCGCGAAGTTGGCGTAGGACTGGAAGTTGTCGACCGCGTAGGTCAGCGACAGCTCGACACCCTTCTGCGTGCCTTCGTCATAGTTGAAAGGCGTCAGGATGATGGGGGCGCCGAACTGGCCCTCATCCAGCATGTTCTTGGACTTCTTGTAATAGCCATCCAGGCCCACGGTCAGGGCGTCGGTCAGCTTCTGTTCGATGCCGACGTCGAAATAGTTGGCGCGTTCGGCCTTGGGGGCGTCGTTGACGGTGCTGGCGGCGGCGGCGCTGGTGCCGGCGTACTTGGCGACGGCCGTGTTGGACACCAGCTCGAACGGCGGCGGGGTGAAGTAGCGGGAATAGCCGGCGTGCACCGTCGTCTTGGCCGTCGCCTGCCACACCAGGTTCACGCGCGGGCTGAACTGGCTTTCGCTGTCGAATTGCTGGAAGCTGTCGAAGCGGCCGCCGACGTTCAAGGTCCAGTCCGGCGCGAACTTCCATTCGTCCTGGATGTAGACGCTCTCGCTGTAGCCGGTCTTGCCGAAGGTGTCGCGCACGCTGGTGGGGGTACTGCCGATCTGGTTGCCGTCGTCATCCACCGGGAACACCTGGGAATTGGTGATGCCGGACGAACGCTCGACCTGCAGCAGCAGGCCGGCCCGCAAGGTGTGGTGGTCGTTGACCACCCAACTGCCGTCCGTCTGCCAGCCGCCGGCGATGGAGCGGCGGTAGGCTTCCTGCGAGATGCCGTTGTACAGCAGGTCCGGCACGGGGTCGGGCTTGAACCATAGGCTGGAATAGCGGCCGTAGACGGAGGACTGGATGGTCACCGCATCCAGCGCCTTCAGGTATGTCGCGGCGGCGTAGTGGGTGATTTCCCGCTGGTCCTCGTCGATCCTGTCGCTGGGGTAGTCGGTCTGGCCGTTGAAGGTGTAGCCCAGGCTGGGCGACTGGCCGGAGCGGGTGGGGATCTGGAACTGCCCGCGCTCCGTCCCCGCCATCAGGCTGACCTGGGTGTCGGGATCCAGGATATCCTGCAGGAAGACGAAGCCGCGGCCGTTTTCCGTGCGGTCATGGTTGGGCTTGCCGCTGCCGTCGGGGCTCTCGATGCCCACGCCACTGGTCTTGAAATCGCCGGAAGCGAAGTAGTTCAGATTGCCCGAGGAGCCGGAGATGTCGAAGCTGGTCTGCAGCGTGTCGTAGCTGCCGCCGTAGACGCTGATGTCGCCGCCGTTGTCGAAGGCGCCGGACTTGGTCTGGATGTCGATGATGCCGGCGGTGCGCAGGCCGTACTGCGCCGGCAGGGCGCCGGTCACCAGGCTGACGCTGTGGGCGAAGCGGGGGCTGAGCGTCTGGCCGAAGCCGCTGATGCCCTCGGGCAGGATGACGCCGTTGATGCGGTACTGGACGTTGGCGTGCTCACCCCGGATGTGCAGCTGGCCGAAGCTGTCCTGCGCCACACCCGGCGCCTGCAGGATCACCTGGTTCAGGCCGTTGTTCACACCGCCGGGCTGCGCCTCCAGCGCGCTTTCGTCCAGCTTGTAGGTGGAGGCGCCCAGGTCGGGCTGGATGCTGTTGCGCGCGTCCAGCAGGCGCTTGGCGGTGATGACGATCTCCGGCACCGGGCCGCTGGCGGAACTGTTGCCCAGCTGACCGTTGGCGCCGGCCGGCTCCGCCGCCGCGTCACCGGCGGGGTTGTCCGCCGCCAGGGCCACCGTGCTGACCGAACCCAACAGAATGGCGCCCATCACCCCGGCGCGCCCCACCTTGAAAGCCATACCTTCCCACCTTTCATGAAGGCCGCCCCAGCGCGGAGCGACCCCTGTTCCCTTCATGCCGCCCCCTTGGGCCCAGGCCAACCGCCCCCGTTGCCGCACCCAAGAGTGGGCGCGGCCGGCGAGAGCGGCTGGGTGGGCTGGAGGCAGGCCCGAACTGCCAAGTTTTCGTTATGTTATAGTATAACGTAACTCGGTTCTAACCCGCCTACCCCGGTGCGTCAACGGGAAAGCGCAGGTGCAGCAAAAGACAGAAGGTCGCAGGATGACGGCGCGATGACAGCCGGCGCTGTGGTCCGGACCCGAGGCCACCACAATAACCCGGCGCGCTGTCACGATATGCAGACACGGGCGGAGAGAGGAATTGTCACAGGGCTGAGCCCCCCGAGATGACCCTGCGGCGGGATGCGCCCCCGCCGTCCGCGCAGTGGTCAAACGGACGCGACCGCACTAGGATCGCGCGCGATTCCAACCCCGCGCCCCGGCAGCCAGTCCCGGGGGCGCGTCGCAACCCATCAGGTGCCCGGTGGACCTCAGCCCTTCCGATCTCGCCCCCGCCAACGTCCTCGATGACGCGACCATCCCGGAGCTGCCCAAGCATTACCGGGGCAAGGTGCGCGACAATTATGATTTGGCCGATGGGCGCCGCATCATCATCGCCTCCGACCGGCTCAGCGCCTTCGACCGCATCCTGACGGCGGTGCCGCACAAGGGGGCCGTGCTGACGCAGACGGCGCGCTATTGGTTCGAGGCCACCCGGGACCTGTGCCCCAACCATGTGATCGACTATCCCGATCCCAACGTGGTGGTGGCCAAGCGCCTGGACATCCTGCCGGTCGAGGTGGTGGTGCGCGACTATCTGGCCGGCACCACCTCCACCTCCATCCTGTCCATGTATAAGAAGGGGGAGCGCACGATGTACGGCGTGACCCTGCCGGACGGCCTGCGCCCCAACCAGAAGCTGCCCCAGACCATCATCACCCCCACCAGCAAGGCCTTCGACGGCGGCCATGACGAGCCGCTGACGCCGGGGGAGATCGTGGAACGCAAGCTGCTGACCGCCGCCCAGTGGGAGGAGCTGTCGCACAAGGCCCTGGCCCTGTTCGCCCGCGGCCGGGAACTGGCGGCCAAGCGCGGCCTGATCCTGGTGGACACGAAGTACGAGTTCGGCCTGGACCAGGACGGCAACATCATCCTGGCCGACGAGATCCACACGCCGGACAGCAGCCGCTACTGGTTCGCCGAGACCTACCCGGCCAAGTTCGAGGCGGGGGAGCGGCCGGAAAGCTTCGACAAGGACTTCGTGCGCAGCTGGGTGGTGGCGCGCTGCGACCCCTACACCGACGACGTGCCGGAGATCCCGGGCGACGTGGTGCTGCAGGCGGCGGCCATCTACATCCAGGCCTATGAGATGATCACGGGCGAGACCTATGTGCCCGCCCGCGACCCGGACGGGGTGCTGGCCCGCATCCGCCGCAACCTTTCCCGATACTTCTAAGCCGGAACCGCCGCCATCATGACCGCGACCGCCAAAATCCTGCTGCTGGGCTCGGGCGAGCTGGGCCGGGAGTTCGTCATCTCCGCCAAGCGCTACGGCGCCCACGTCGTGGCCTGCGACGCCTATGCCGGCGCGCCGGCCATGCAGGTGGCCGACGAGTTCGAGGTGTTCTCCATGCTGGATGGCGAGGCGCTGAAGGCCGCCATCCTGCGCCATAAGCCGGACTATATCGTGCCGGAGGTGGAGGCCATCCGCACCGAGGTGCTGCAGGAGATGGAGGCCGCCGGCCACACCGTGGTGCCATCGGCGCGCGCCACCTACATGACCATGAACCGGGACCGCATCCGCGAGGTCGCCGCCACGGAGCTGGGCTTGCGCACCTCGCGCTACCGCTATGCCGAAAGCTTGGAAGAGGTTCGGGCGGGGGCGGCGCACACCGGCCTGCCCTGCGTGATCAAGCCGGTCATGTCCTCCTCCGGCAAGGGACAGAGCACGGTGCGCACGGCGGACGAGCTGGAGGCCGCGTGGAACTACGCCGTGGCCAACATGCGCGGCGACCGCCGCAAAGTGATCGTCGAGGAGTTCATCGCCTTCGATTATGAGATCACCCTGCTGACCGTGCGCACGCGGGACGGCGTGGTGTTCTGCGAGCCCATCGGCCACCGTCAGGAACGTGGCGACTACCAGGAATCATGGCAGCCCGTGCCCATGGACGCCAAGGCCCTGGCCGCCGCCCGCGACATGGCGGAGAAGGTGGTGGACAACCTGGGCGGCTACGGCCTGTTCGGGGTGGAGTTCTTCGTGGCCGGCGACGACGTGGTGTTCAGCGAGCTGTCACCCCGCCCGCACGACACCGGCATGGTGACGCTGATGTCGCAGAACCTGTCGGAATTCGACCTGCACGCCCGCGCCATCCTGGGCCTGCCCATTCCCCGCATCACCCTGCGCGGCCCTACCGCCAGCGCCGTCATCCTGGCCAGCCAGGACTCCAGCCATTTCGGCGTGGAAGGCCTGGCCGACGCCCTGGCCCTGGGCACGGCCGAGCATGACGTGGAGGTGCGCATCTTCAACAAGCCCACCACCCGCCCCTACCGCCGCATGGGCGTGGCCTTGGCCGAGGGCGCGACGGCGGACGAGGCGCGCGCCCTGGCCAAGCGGGTGGCCGACACGGTGTGGCTGAGCTACCGCGACTGAGGGAACAGGCCGCGAGGTTCACTTCTTGTGCCAATTGGCAGTCAGCGCTATATTGACTGTCATATGGTAGAGAGGAGCGTGCCATGGTCCAGGCCCTGCCCGCCAGCGTCCCCGACACGGTCGTCCCCGGCGCCGTCACCCAGGCTGAGGGGGCGGCCATGCTGCGCGCCGCCTTCAACCTGTTCCGCCTGTGGGGTGTGGACGACGGCCAGGCCCGCGTGCTGTTGGGCCAGCCCAGCCCGTCCACCTTCTACCGCTGGAAGCGGGGCGATATCGGCGGCCTGCCGTCGGACCTGCTGTGGCGCCTAGGCGATCTGATGGGCATCCATAAGGCCCTGCGTTATTTGTTCATGGAGCCGGAGCGCGCCTACGCCTGGGTGGCCAAGCCCAACGCCGCCTTCCACGGCAAATCGGCGCTGCAGCGCATGCTGGCCGGCGCCCCATCCGACCTGACCGCCGTGCGCAACTATCTGGATGCGGAGCGCGGCGGGTGGTGACGCCGCCCGCCGATCCGCCGGTCACGGCCCTGGATTGGCGCCCGGCCTACCGCATCGTCCGCACCATCTACCCGCCCGTCTGGCTGTTCGAGGATATCGCCGACCCGGCCGACTGGGATCTGATCGCCAGCGCGGAAGCCAAGACCAATCCGCGCGTGCGGGATGAGGTGGGCGACCTGTCGCTGGTGCCGGCGGCGCGCCGCCTGTCCGGCCCCGGGGCCAGCCTGGCCATGGGCGCCTTCACCCACACCTCCACCGACCGGCCCAGCCGCTTTTCCGACGGCGGCTTTGGCGTGTGGTACTGCGGCGACCGGTTCGAGGTGGCGCTGATGGAAACCGTCCATCACTTCGGCCGCTTCATGCGCATGACGGATGAGCCGACGGCCGACGCCCAGTTCCGCGAGCTGACCGCCCGCGTGGCCGGCAGCCTTCACGACGTGCGCGGCGAGGCCTTCCGGGACTGCCTCGCGCCCGACAACTGGACGGCGGGCCAGGCGCTGGGCAGGCGGTTGAAGGCCCAGGGCAGCGACGGCGTGCTGTATCCCAGCGTGCGCTGGCCCCAGGGCTTGGCCGCCGCCCTCTACTACCCCGACCTGATCACCCCGCCCATCCTGCAGGCGCGCACCCTACGCTATCACTGGGACAGCCAGGCCGTGACCCGCTACATCGTCATCGGCGAGGATGAGTGGCGGGCGATTCCGGAACTCTGACACACGAACGGCCGCGCCCCGGGTAAGGGCGCGGCCGCAAACATACCGGCGGGAAGCGCTGGATCAGCGCTCCACGAAGGCCTTTTCGATCACGTAGTGGCCGGGCTCGTTGGAGCTGCCTTCGCTCATGCCCGCCTCTTCGCACAGGTCCTGCAGTTCCTTCAGCACGGCCGGACCGCCGCAGATCATGACGCGGTCCTGGGCCGGGTCGAACGGCTTCTCACCGATGTCGTTGAAGAACTTGCCGTTGCGGATCAGGTCGGTCAGGCGGCCCTCCGTGCGGAAGGGCTCACGCGTCACGGTCGGGTAATAGACCAGCTTTTCGCGCAGCATCTCGCCGATGAACTCGTCTTCCGGCAGGTGCTTGGTGATGTCATCGTAGTAGGCCAGCTCGGCCACGCGGCGCACGGTGTGGGTGACCACCACCTTTTCGAACCGCTCGTAGACGTCCGGGTCCTTCATCAGGCTCATGAACGGGGCGAGGCCGGTGCCGGAACCCAGCATGTACAGGGTGCGGCCGGGCAGCAGGTTGTCCAGCAGCAGGGTGCCGGTGGCCTTACGGCCGTACAGCACCTCGTCCCCCTCCTGGATGTGCTGCAGGCGGGAGGTCAGCGGACCGTTCGGCACCTTGATGCTGAAGAATTCCAGATGTTCCTCATAGTTGGTGCTGGCCATGGAATAGGCGCGCATCAGCGGGCGGCCATCCACTTCCAGGCCAACCATGGTGAATTCGCCGTTGCGGAAACGGAAGGACGGGTCGCGGGTCAGCCGGAAGCTGAACAGGTTGTCAGTCCAATGATGGACATGGGTGACCTTGCCGGACAGAAACGCGCTCATCCTCGCTATACCCTCTTTCCTGACACACCGGAAAACATCGCTTTAAGCCGCGGAGAATGGCGGTTTCCCACGCCCTTCCGCAAATGCGAAAATACACTGCCCTGGATCGCTGCGACTGCATATCTGGTCGAATGTTCCGATATTACAAGTCAGCTCTGGAGAAAAAATCCCTTCCCCACTGCGCCATGTGATCAACCAAAGGATGAGGGCGCCCCCACCGTGATAATCCTATCCTAAATGGTCACCCTGTTCGGGCAGGACGTTTGCGTTTTCTTTACGGGATGGGCTCCAGAGTGCCCTCCTGATCCTGGGGAGAGGATATGGCCGTGGACACCCACCAATCGACACCGCTGCGCGCCGACGCCGGTACGCTGATCGCCGACATCGCAACCGAGATCGGGCACCTGAGCGTCGACATCGCCGACGTGGTCGGCAGCATCCATCAGGTGGACAGCGCCATCGACAGCCAGGGCAAGCAGCTGGCCGGCATCCAGACGGCAACGCGCGACATCGTCGCCAGCAACCGCGCCATCGCCGGCATGGCGCAGGCGACCCAGGGCGTCGCCGCCGCAGCCCGGCGGGACATCGGCGCCTCGGCGGGGGAAATCCGCCAGTCGCTGTCCGCCATCGGCGACCTGGTCGCGGCGGTGAACGCCAGCGCGAACGAATTGGGCGGGCTGGAAGGCGCCATGGGCCGCGTGGCCCGGGTGTCCAGCGACATCAACCGCATTGCGGCCCAGACCAATCTGCTGGCCCTGAACGCCACCATCGAGGCGGCGCGCGCCGGGGAAGCCGGCAAGGGCTTCGCCGTCGTCGCCACGGAAGTGAAGGCCCTGGCCCGCCAGACGGCCGAGGCCACGGCCGAGATCGACGCCACCCTGAAGGCCCTGACCGACCAGGTGCGTCGCCTGACCGCCCGCATGGCGGCGGGGTCGGAGCAGGCGGAACGGGTGGGCCGCAGCACGGCCACCATCGGCCAGGCGGTGGAAACGGTGGGCACGGCCGTGGCCCAGGTGGAGCAGAACGCCACCGCCATCGCCGGCGCCACCGGCGACATCGCCCAGCGCTGCGACGGCTTCCAGGAGACGGTGGACGCGCTGCACCGCGACGCGGCCCTGTCCGGCACGGCGCTGAAAACGGCCACCACCCACCTGGACCGCACGCTGGAACGGGCGGAGGCCATCATGATGCTGACCGCCACCTCCGGCTACCCGACGGAGGACACGCCCTTCATCGACCGGGCGCGCGAAGCGGCGGCGCAAATCTCCGCCCGCATGGAACAGGCCCTGGCGGCGGGGGAGCTGACGCTGGACGACCTGTTCGACACCAACCTGAAGCCCATCGCCGGCAGCAACCCACCGCAGTTCATGACACGCTACATCCCCTTCCTCGACGCCGCCATCACCCCCCTGCACGACCCCGTCCTGGCCATGGACCCGCGCATGGTCTTCTGCGCGCCCACCGACCACAACCGCCTGATCCCTTGCCATAACCCGCAGTTCCGCAAGCCCCACGGGTCCGACCCGGTGTGGAACGCCGCCAACGGCCGCAACCGTCGCGTCTACATGGACAAGACCGCCAGCGCCGTCAGCCGCAGCACCGCCCCCTTCCTGCTGCAGACCTACCGCCGCGACATGGGCGGCGGCGTCTACGCCCTGATGAAGGACGCCTCCGCCCCCATCTGGGTGCGCGGGCGCCTGTGGGGCGGCCTGCGCGTCTGCTACCGCGCCTGAGGAACCCCGAACCCAACCCTTTTCGCCGGGCTGCAACACCAGCGTCACAAGACTGGCATACGCTGGGATTAGCATGCGGTTAAACGCGCCGGCCCGGGGGGCGGGCTGTGCGCGGCTGCGGTTTCCGACCCGGGACATGCCCGGGCGGAAAGCCCCGGCATTCAGGGGGAATGAGGCGACATGACGAAAGTCTACCGGGTCCTGTTTCTGTGCCAGTTCAACTCCGCCCGCAGCATCATGGCCGAGGCCCTGATGCGCCATTGGGGCCGCGGCCATTTCGAGGTGTTCAGCGCCGGGTCCGACCCGCTGCCGGAATGCAATCCCATCGCCCTGGATCTGCTGAAGCAGGCCCGCATCCCCACCGAAGGGTTGCACCCCAAGTCGTGGAACGAGTTCGCCGGCCCCGACGTGGCGCCTATGGACTTCATCTTCCACACCTGTGACACGAGCGCCGGCGCCACCGCCCCCGCGTGGCCCGGCCATCCCATGATCGCCCACTGGGGCTTCCCCGACCCGCAGGGGTTCAAGGGGTCCGAGGTGGAGCAGCGCGCCCTGTTCAACCTGCTGTTCGGCATGATCGAGCGCCGGGTGCGCATCTTCTGTTCCCTGCCGGAACAGAGCCTGGCCCGCCTGACGGCCGAGGCGCTGACGGCGATGCACAGCGAAGAGGGTTGGGCCGCGGCCAGCTGAAGCCGGCACCCGCCCCTTGTCCCATCCCATATGGTCAGGTCCCATGATGCCGCCCGACAGCCCGATGCCGGACATGAGCTTGCCCACCCCGATCCGGGGAATCGCGAACCGGCGCCTCGGCGTGCTGTTCGTCGGCCGGGTGAACGCCGGCCGCAGCATGATGGCGGAGGCGCTGCTGCGCCATCATGCCGGCCACCGATTCGATGCGCACAGCGCGGGCCTGACGCCGGCCGGCCGGCTGAACCCCTATGCCCTGGCCCGCCTGCGGGCGGAGGGCATCGCCACCCATGGCCTGGCGCCCAAGTCGCTGGAGCGCTTCATGACGCCGGATGCGCCAGCGGTGGACATCGTCATCACCGTCAGCGAGCTGGCGGCGACGGGCATGGCCGGCGCCTGGCCGGGCCAGCCGGTCACCGCCCATTGGGCGCTGCCCGACCCTGACCCCGCCCTGTACCCGGACGCGGCCAGCGACCCGGACGCGCTGGTGGATGCCATCTTCCAGGATCTGCGGCGGCGCATCGACGTGCTGTCCGCCCTGCCCGCCCACTGCCTGCTGGCGCTGAGCCAGTGGGGGGATGAGGGCGACGATGGGCTGCGCACCGCCTGATCCCGCGAGACACGAAAGCCCCAAGGGCGGATAATTAAGCCGCCGATGGATAAAGCATACCCAGCGCCGCCGATAATTCAGCTGAATATAGCAATCATTGCATTTTTCCGGATTTTGCGAAAAGCGGGTGCCTTGTTGTGACACCGCTCACTGGCAGTGGCATGGCGCCCCGCCCATAGTGCGCCGCAATAATGACGGCCCATGGGATCGGACGGATCGGGTGCGGGGGCATCGGATCGCCGGGGACAGGCCATCGTTTAGGAAAGCGCACCGCCACCGGCTGTAGCCGCCTGCCCTCGGGGTCCGCCCAGGGTGAGACGGCGTGGAAGGATCTACCCTTCGCATCCGGTGGACAGCCATCGCCCGGAGGCCATCCGTGGCGGCGTGTTGTCGTGCGTGTGCGATTTCGAGACCGACACCATCGCCCATCCGGCGGAATCGTCCCGCCGGCACCCGGGCCTTTTGCGCCGAGCGAGACCAAGACCATGGAATCCCAATCGACCGTGACCACCGTGCCGAAACCGGGTGCGCCGCCGACGGGACTGTCGCGCACCGACTACCGGGGGCGGGACGGCCGCCAGCGGCCGCCGCGCATCGCCCTGTTCATGATCCTCACGGTTATCGCGTTGGCCATCATCGGCGGCCTGTTCGTGGCCTATGACCGCATCGTCCGCCCGAAGATGATCGGCGAATTCCTGAAAAGCATGATGCCGCCGCCCGCGGCCGTGGCCACCGCCGTGGCCCAGGCCGAGGACGTGCCCCAGCTGCTGCCCGCCGTGGGCAGCCTGCAGGCCGTGCATCAGGTGACGGTGACGCCCGAGGTGGGCGGTTCGGTCACCAAGATCCTGTTCCAGTCCGGCGCCACCGTCAGCGCCGGCACGCCCCTGCTGCAGCTGAACGACAAGCCGCAGCAGGGTGACCTGGCCAATTATAAGGCCCAGGCCAAGGTGGCGGAACTGGATCTCGCCCGCTACCGCGCCCTGGTGGCCAAGCAGGCGACCTCGCAGCAGACGGTGGACCAGCAGGCCGCCGCCCTGGACCAGGCCAACGCCAACATCGCCAAGACCAACGCCCTGATCGCCCAGCTGCTGGTCCGGGCGCCGTTCGACGGCGTGCTGGGCGTGCGTCAGGTGGATGTGGGCCAGTACGTCAAGGCCGGCGACGCCATCGTCACCCTGACCGACCTGGATGAGCTGTACGCCAACTTCACCCTGGCGGAAGGCGAGCGCGGCCGCGTGGCCGTCGGCCAGACCGTGCGCGTGACCGTGGATGCCTTCCCCGGCCGCGTGTTCCAGGGCACCATCACCGCCATCGACCCGCAGATCAGCAGCGACACCCGCACGGTGAAGCTGCAGGCCACCATCCCCAACAAGGACCATGCCCTGCAGCCCGGCATGTTCAGCAACGTCACCGTCGTGCTGCCGGCCACGCCCAACCAGGTCACCCTGCCGGAAACGGCCGTCGACTATTCGCTGTACGGCAACAGCGTCTATGTCGTCCGTCCCACGACGGACAAGGACGGCAAGCCGGTGAACGACGCCAACGGCAAGCCGGCCCTGCACGTGGACCGCGTCTTCGTGAAGACCGGTGACCGCGCCGACGGCAAGGTCGTGGTGCTGAGCGGCGTCACCCCGGGCGACCGGGTGGTGGCCGTGGGCCAGAACAAGCTGCATAACGGCGCGGCCGTGAGCCTGTCGGAGCAGGGCCCCCCGCCCGCCCCGGCCCAGACGCCGCGTCCCTGATACCCCACATCGACCTGAAAATCAGGACCGGCCGCCCTTCCTCCTGAGCGGCGGCCGGTTCCAGGGGACCCCCCGACCATGAAATTCACCGATCTATTCATCAAACGACCGGTGCTGGCGCTGGTGGTCAGCCTGCTGATCCTGCTGCTGGGCCTGCGGTCGCTGTCGACCCTGCCCATCCGGCAGTATCCCAAGCTGTCGTCCACCACCATCAGCATCACCACCGTCTACCCGGGCGCCACGGCCGACCTGATGCAGGGGTTCATCACCACCCCCATCGAGCAGGCGGTGGCCAGCGCCGACGGCATCGACTACATGACCAGCAACTCCGTCCAGGGACAGAGCACGGTCACGGTCTACGTCAAGCTGAACTACGACCCCAGCCAGGCCATGACCGACGTCATCGCCAAGGTGCAGCAGGTCAAATACCTGATTCCGAAAGAGGCGAACGACCCGGTCATCACCAAGTCCACGGGCGACACCACGGCGGTGATGTACCTGAGCTTCGCGTCCAAGGAACTGCCGGGCTCGGCCATCTCCGACTATCTCACCCGCGTGGTGCAGCCGCTGATCGCCACGGTCGACGGTGTCGCCTCCGCCGACATCCTGGGCGGCCAGACCTTCGCCATGCGCCTGTGGCTGGACCCGGCGCGCATGGCGGCGCGCGGCGTGTCCGCCAGCGACATCGCCACCGCCCTGCAGAACAACAACGTGCAGTCGGCGCCGGGCCAAGTGAAAGGCCTGTTCACGGTGTCCAACGTCACCGCCGACACCGACCTGACCAGCGTCGAGGATTTCCGCCGCATGGTGGTCAAGTCGTCCGGCGGGGCGCTGGTGCGGCTGGAGGACGTGGCCTCCATCTCGCTGGGTGCCCAGAACACCAACAGCGCCGTCATGTTCAGCGGCCTGAACGCCGTGTTCATCGGCGTTCAGGTGACGCCCACGGGCAACCCGCTGCAGATGGTGCAGAACGTGCGCGAGAAGATCCTGCCGGAGATTCAGCGCAACCTGCCGCCGGCCATCGAGATGAAAGTGGCCTACGACGCCACCAACTTCATCAACGCCTCGATCAGCGAGGTGGAACACACGCTGATCGAGGCCATCGGCATCGTCATCGTCGTCATCTTCCTGTTCCTCGGATCCCTGCGGTCGGTGCTGATCCCCGTGATCACCATCCCGCTGTCGCTGATCGGCGCCTTCAGCCTGATGCTGGCGGCGGGATTCAGCCTGAACCTGCTGACCCTGCTGGCCATGGTGCTGGCCATCGGCCTGGTGGTCGATGACGCCATCGTGGTGGTGGAGAACGTCTACCGACACCTGGAGGAGGGCAAGACGCCGGTGCAGGCGGCCCTGGTGGGCGCCCGCGAGATCGCCGGCCCCGTCATCGCCATGACGATCACGCTGGCGGCGGTCTACGCCCCCATCGGCCTGCTGGGCGGCGTCACCGGCGCCCTGTTCCGCGAGTTCGCCTTCACCCTGGCCGGTTCGGTCATCATCTCCGGCGTGGTGGCCCTGACGCTGTCGCCCATGATGGCGTCGGTGCTGCTGCCCAAGGGCGGCGACCACACCGCCTTCTCCCGCTTCATCGACCGCGCCTTCAACGGCCTGGCCAACTTCTATGAGCGGCGGCTGACCCGGGCCCTGGACTACCGTCCCGTCGTCCTGGTGTTCGCCGTGGTCGTGCTGGCCAGCATCCCCTACCTCTACCTGCATGGCCGGTCGGAACTGGCCCCGGAAGAGGACCAGGGCATCCTGTTCAGCCTGTTCAAGGGCCCGCAGTACGCCAACATCGACTACACCCAGCACTATGCCCAGCAGTTGGACGCCGCCGGCGGCACCCTGCCGGAGGGGCGGGAACGCTTCCTGATCAGCGGCACCTCCGGCACCAGCCAGGGCATCGCCGGCGTGCTGCTGAAGCCGTGGAGCGAACGCGACCGGCCCATCCAGCAGTCGCTGGCGGCGCTGCAGGCGGCGTTCAACCAGGTTCCGGGCGAAAAGGCGCTGGTGTTCAACCTGCCACCCCTGCCCGGCACCACCGGCGGCCTGCCGGTGCAGATGGTGCTGAACGGCACCCAGGGCTTCCCCGCCATCTATGAGGCGATGGAGAAGATCAAGGCCGCCGCCAACGCCAGCCACAAGTTCCTGATCGTGGACAGCGACCTGGACTACAACACCCCCGTGGTGCGCATCCACATCGACCGGTCCAAGGCCAACGAGATGGGCGTCACCATGGCCTCCATCGGCGACACCCTGGCCCTGATGGTGGGTGAGAACTACGTCAACCGCTTCAACCTGCAGGGCCGGTCGTACGAGGTCATCCCCCAGGTGCCGCGCATCGACCGCCTGACGCCGGACAAGCTGACGCGCTTCTACGTCACTTCCGTCACCGGCGACCAGGTGCCGCTGTCCACCTTCCTGCGCCTGGAAGAGGGCACGGACCCCAACGCCCTGACCCACTACAACCAGATGAACTCCGCCACCTTCCAGGCCGTGCCCATGCCGGGCGTGTCCATGGGCGAGGCGGTGGCCTTCCTGGAAGACCAGGTGAAGCAGCTGCCGGCCGGCTACAGCCACAGCTACCTCAGCCAGACCCGGCAGTTCGTGGAGGAAGGCAACCAGCTGGCCATGACCTTCGGCTTCGCGCTGATCGTCATCTTCCTGGTGCTGGCCGCGCAGTTCGAAAGCCTGCGCGACCCGCTGGTCATCATGGTCAGCGTGCCCATGTCCATCTGCGGCGCGCTGATCCCGCTGTTCATCGGCATCACCTCGATCAACATCTACACCCAGGTGGGCCTGGTGACGCTGATCGGCCTGATCTCCAAGCACGGCATCCTGCTGGTGGAATTCGCCAACGAGATGCAGGTGAAGGAAGGGCTGGGCCGCCGGGAGGCCATCCTGCACGCCGCCCGCGTGCGCCTGCGCCCCATCCTGATGACCACCGCCGCCATGGTGGTGGGCCTGCTGCCCCTGCTGATCGCGTCCGGCGCCGGCGCGGCCAGCCGCTTCTCCATCGGCCTGGTGGTGGTGACCGGCATGTCCATCGGTACGCTATTCACCCTGTTCGTCCTGCCGGCGGTCTATACCTTCCTGGCCAAGGACCACAAGGCGGCCGCCGGTTCGCGCCGCCTGCGGGAGATCGCCGAGGTGGCCTGACATCTCCGCGGCACCGCATGTACGGAAGCGGCCGGGGCCTGTCCCCGGCCGTTTTCTTTTGGAAACGCGCCGGCCCTGGCCAAAGGTGAGCCCCCTTTTGCGCCGAGGCGCCCGCGTTGACATGAGAACAAAAGCGGAACAATATTGGCCCCGGGGGAACGGCGCGCCGCGCTGGCCGGCGGCCCCGTCGCGGTTGGGACCGCATTCGCCAGCGCCCTGAAAATCCTTGGTTCTGGTATCGGCGGAGGCCTGCCGTGGTGCGCGTGTTCATGTCCTATTCCCACGTCGACGAAGCCCTGCGCGACCGGTTGGAGGTGCACCTGGCGCCCCTGAAGCGCCAGGGCGTGGCCGTCTGGCACGACCGGCGCCTGCTGGCCGGCGACGCGCTGGAGGACGGCATCGGCACGGCCCTGGCCGAGGCCGACGTGGTGCTGCTGTTGGTCAGTCCGGATTTCCTGGCATCCCCCGCCTGCCATGATGGGGAGATGCAGCACGCGGTGGACCGTCATCGGGCGGGACGGGCGCGGGTGATCCCCGTCATCCTACGGGCCTGCGACTGGCTGTCCACGCCGCTGCGCCACCTGCTGGCGGTGCCGCGCGACGGCCGGCCGGTCACGCTGTGGCCCGACCAGGACCAGGCCCTGCATGAGGTGGCCGTGGCCATCCGCCGCGCGGTGCTGGAGCGTACGCCCCTGGCGAGTTGAGCGGGCCCCGCCGCGGGACCTTACTTCCTGGGGGCAGCCCCGCCGATCACCACCATGGGCGTCCAGCCCCGGGCGCGGCCGTTGTCGCGCAGGCGCACGGCCGGTACGCCGTCGCCGGCGCGATCCAAATCGACAATTTCTCGCAATCTGCGAGCCAAAATGGGATCGCCGGCGGCGTCCAGCTCATCGGCCGCGCGCTCCAGTTTGCGGCGGATTTCCTCGGCGTCGTAGTAGGTGATGTCTTCCATGGCGGCACCTGTGACCTTTGTACACATGCCATTAACGCAAAGTCCGTGCCGGTTCCGACCTAACCCTTGGGGTGCGGCATCAAGCGACTGTCGCACTATGCACCCGGACGTGGTAGGCAAGGCCGTCCGCGAACGCTTCCAAGATCTTGGCCCCAGGAAATCCCCCCACGATGTCCCCCGTCCTGGTCACCGGCAGCGCCGGGTTCATCGGCAACCACGTGGCGCTGGCCTTGCTGCGACGGGGCGGGGCGGTGGTGGGGCTGGACAACATGACCCCCTACTACGACGTGGCCTTGAAGGAGGCGCGGCTGGCCCGCCTGCGGGCCCTGCCCGGCTTCACCGAGGCGCGCATCGACCTGGCCGACCGCGCGGCGGTGGCGGCCCTGTTCGACACCCACCGCTTCGGCCAGGTGGTGCACCTGGCCGCCCAGGCCGGCGTGCGCTACAGCCTGGAGCATCCGGCGGCTTATGTGGACAGCAATCTGGTGGGTTTCGCCAATGTGCTTGAGGGGTGCCGGGCCGTCGCCTGCGCCCACCTGGTCTACGCCTCCACCAGCTCGGTCTACGGCGCCAACACCGCCATGCCCTTCAGCCCGCACGGGGGTGCGGACCATCCCCTGACGCTCTACGCCGCCACCAAGCGCGCCAATGAGCTGATGGCCCATTCCTACAGCCACCTGTTCCGCATCCCCGTGACCGGCCTGCGCCTGTTCACCGTCTACGGGCCCTGGGGGCGGCCGGACATGGCGCTGTACAAGTTCGCCCAGGCCATCGTCGAGGGACGGCCCATCGAGGTGTATGGCGAGGGGCGCATGCGGCGTGACTTCACCTACATCGATGACGTGGTGTCGGCCATCCTGGCCCTGCTGGACCGGCCGCCGGCCGTCGACGCGGCCTGGACCGGCACCGCCCCCGACCCGGCCAGCAGCGGCGTCGCCCCCTACCGCCTGTACAATGTCGGCAGCGACCGGCCGGTGGAGCTGATGCGCTATGTCCGCCTGCTGGAGGAGAAACTGGGCATGGCAGCGGATATCCGCCTGCTGCCCATCCAGCCCGGCGACGTGCCCGCCACCTGGGCCGACATCGACGACCTGGCCCGGGACATCGGCTACGCCCCCGCCACGCCGGTGGAAGAGGGCGTGGCGCGATTCGTCGAATGGTTCCAGGCCTATCGGGCGGGCGGGCCGCCGGCCTGAACCGTCAGGCGACCTCGACCGGGTTCAACACCATGGCGGTGCGCTCGGCCACGTCGTTGATCTTCGACAGATAGTTCTGGAAATGGGCCGTCGCGCGGTGCGCGGCGATGGCGTCGTTGTCCACGTACAGCTCATCCAGCACGAAGCGGTTGGGCTCGGCCTGGTCCTGCCAGATGTCCCAGCGCAAATTGCCCGGCTCGGCCCGCGAGGGTGCCACCATGCCGGCCAGCAAGGCCTTCAGGTCATCCAGCTTGCCCGGCCGGGCGATGAGCACGGCCGTGATCTTCACGGTATGGGTCATGGGCTTGGTTCCATTTTTGGGAATGATTTGTGGATTGTGACACGCCGGGAAGACGGCCGCTCAGTCCGAATGCGCGACCGTCGCCTTCCACGACAGGTAGGACAGCACGGTCCACAGCCGGCCGGTATGGTCGTGGCGGCCGGACAGGTGCTGCCGCCACAGGGCGGCCGCCACCGGCGCCTGGATCAGGCCGTCCTGCGGCGCGGCGTCCAGCAGGCCGGCCGCCCAGTCGCGCAAGGGGCCGCGCAGCCAGACGCCCAGGGGGGCGCCGAAACCGGTTTTCGGGGCGGTGACGGCGCCCTGCGGGACGCCTCGCCAGCAGCCGGCGCAGCATCCACTTGCCCCGCCCATCGCGCAGGCGCTGGTTCAGCGGCAGGCGCAGGCCCCATTCCACCACGCGCGGGTCCAGCAGGGGCGCGCGCGCCTCCAGGCCGGCGGCCATGCTGGCGCGGTCGACCTTCACCAGCACACCGTCGGGCAGGTAGCGGGCCAGGTCGCGCAGTTGCAGGCGCAATGTCGGGTCGGCCCCCCCAAGGGCGTGAGGGGCGGCACGGCGACGGGTGCCGCCGCCCCCAGCGTCAGGCCGGGACGCAGGATGGCGTCGGCCTTCATGCCCAGCATGGCGATGTAGGCCTGGTCCTCATCCGCCGCCGCGACGGCGCCCAGGAACTTGCCCACCTTGTCCGACGGCTGGCGCAGATGCGGCTTCAGCAGATGGGCGGTCCCATCGATCCAAGCGTCGGGTATGGCCGCGTCCAGGCGGGCCAAGCCGTGGCGCAGCCAGCCCGGCTTTCGCCGCCAGCCGTTGATGGAGCCGGCCCATAGATGGCGCGAATAGCCGCCGAAGGCCTCATCCCCGCCATCGCCGGACAGGGCCACCGTCACGTGGCGGCGCGCCAGGCGGCACAGCAGGGCCGTGGGAATGGCGGAGATGTCGGCGAAGGGCTCGTCATACATGCTGGCCAGGTGCGGCACCAGGTCCACCGCGTCGGCGGCATCCACCCGCAGGGTGGTGTGGTCGGTGCCCAGGGCCCTGGCCGTGGCCTCGGCGGCGGCGGACTCGTCGAACTCCGCCTGCTCGAACCCGATGGTGAAGCTGCGGATGGGCGTCGCGCTCTGCCCCTGCATCAGGGCCGCCACCAGGGCGCTGTCGATGCCGCCGGAGAGGAAGACGCCCAGCGGCACGTCCGACACCATGCGCCGGCGGACCGCGTCGGTCAGCAGGTCGCCGGTCAGGCGCAGGATCTCCGGATCCTCCAGCGTCAAAGGGGCGGCCAGGGCGCGGCGGGCGGCGTCGGCGACCGACCAATAGGCCCGCGTCTCGGAACCGCCGTCGGCCGACACCACCATGCAGGTGCCGGGCGGCAGCTGGTGGATGCCGGTGAAGGCCGTGCGGGGCGCCGGGATGAAGCCTTGGCGGAAATAGTCCGCCAGCGCCGCCTCGTCCGGCACGGCGCGGTAGCCCAGTTCGGCCCGGATGGCTTTGAGTTCTGAGGCGAACAGCAGCACGCCGTTGGCCAGCGACCAGTAGAGCGGCTTTTCCCCCAGCCGGTCGCGCACCAGCATCAGCCGGCGCTCATCCGCCAGCCAGATGGCCAGGCCGAACATGCCGTTGCAGGCGGCCAGCGCGCGATTGACGCCCCAGCGGGATATGGCCTCCACCAGCACCTCGGTATCGGACTGGCCACGGAAGGCCACGCCCTCGCCCACCAGCTGCTGGCGCAGATCCTGGTAATTGTAGATCTCGCCGTTGAAGGCGACGGTGACGCGGCCATCGGCCGAGGTCATGGGTTGATGGCCCAGGGGTGACAGGTCGATGATGGCCAGGCGGCGGTTGGCCAGCGCCACGCCGGCGGCGTCATCCTGCCAGACGCCGCGATCATCGGGTCCGCGATGGGCCAGGCGGTCGATCATGACGCCGGCCTGATGCGCCAGCCGGGTGCCGTCCGCCCCCCGAATACCCAAAGCCCCGCGATGCCGCACATGGTTCCGCCCTGTGATTCCAGGATCCCCCCGGTGACGGGGATATCCAGGAATACAGGGCGTTACCGGTCGCCCGCCAGCGAATTGCGCCGACGGGGCGCTCTTGCCTCAGGCGGCGCGCAGGGAGGCGATGGCTTTCGAGACGCTGGCGCTGAGGGCCGAGGTTTCGGACCCCAGGACCTGGGAGGAGGACAGGACCTCGTCGCTGGAGCGGTGGGTGCTGTCGGCGATGGCCTGCAGGCCGGCCACGTTCTCCGCCACGACGGCCGTGCCCTGGGACGCCATCTGGACGTTGCGGGCGATCTCGCGGGTCGCGGCCTCCTGCTGTTCCACGGCGGCGGCGATGGCGGAGGAGATGGTGGTGATCTCGTTCACCGTCTGCTGGATGGCGGCGATGGCGGCGACCGCCTCGCGGGTGGCCCCCTGCATGCTGGTGATCTGGCCGCCGATCTCCTCCGTCGCCTTCGCGGTCTGGGTCGCCAGGCTCTTGACCTCGCTGGCCACGACGGCGAAGCCCTTGCCCGCCTCCCCCGCCCGCGCCGCCTCGATGGTGGCGTTCAGCGCCAGCAGGTTGGTCTGGCTGGCGATCTCGCTGATCAGGCGCACGACGGAGCCGATGCGGTCGCCCTGGTTCTGCAGCCGCTCCATCTGCTGGGTGCTTTCCTCCACCCGCACGCGGGCGTTGCTGGCCATGGTGGCGGCGCGGGTGACCTGGCCGCTGATCTCCCCGAAGGAGACGGACAGTTCCTCCGCCGCGCTGGCCACGGCCTGCACGTTGCCGTTGGCCTCGTTGACGGCGCGGTCGACCACGCTGGTGCGCTCCTGCCCCACCTGGGCCTGGTCGCTGAGGCCCCGGGCGTTGCCCGCCAGCTGCCGCACGGCGGCGGTCAGGCGCTCCACCAGGCTGTGGACGGAGCTTTCCAGGCTGTCGGCGATGCGCAGCGACGCCTGGCGCTTCTCCGCCTCGGCCCGCTTCTCCGCCTCGGCCCGCTCGGCCGTCAGGCGGTCGCGGTCGGCCAGGTTGGCGCGGAACACCGCCAGCGCGCCGACGATGGCGCCCAGCTCGTCCTTGCGGGCCAGCGCCTCGATGTTCACGGCGGTGTCGCCGGCGGCCAGGGCCTCGGTGGCGCCGGAGATGCGGTCGATGGAGCTTTTCAGGGCCCGCACGATGACGAAGGCGATGGCGGCCACGCCCAGCACCACCGCCAGCACGATGAGGGTGGACAGGGTCTGGGTGGCGGTGGCGCTGGCGTCCATGTCCTTGATCGCGGTGGCGGCGGTGGTCCGCTCATGCGAGGCGGCGGCGCTGAGGCGGTCCTGCACGCCCTGCAGGCTGGCGCGCAGCGGCTCCAGGAAGGACACGGCCGACTGGGCGTCGATGCCCAGCATGTCCTTCACGAAGCCCACCGGCTGGCCCAGCTTGTCGATGTCCTGGCCCACGGTGGCCAGCTCGGCCTTGGTCTTGCCGTCGGGCAGGCGGTCCTTGGCGCGCTCCACCGCCTCCTTCGCCTTGCCCATGCGCTGGACCACGCCGTCCAGCAGGGTGGCGGAGGCCTTCGCGTCGCCGCCGGCGGTGGCGGCCGCCAGGGCGTAATACAGGTCCTTGGCGGCGCCGTTCAGCTCGCTGGACGCGCTCAGCAACTCGGCGGTGGCCTCGAAACGGACCTCGCCCACATCCTTGGCGGTGGCGGTGATGCCGCCCACCACCTGGTGGGAAGCGATGGCCATCGCCACCAGGGCCACCAGCCCGATGGCGGGGGCCGCGAACAGCTTCAACGCCATGGGAAGATCATCGAACCGCATCGCCTTCATCCTTCCACCAATTCCGCCCACCAGTCCTGGGCCGGGCTTGCGCCCGCTGTTCTTGAATTCCCGCGGGCGGGATTCCCCCAAGGCGGCGCCGGGATGGACGGCCCAACCCAGCCGCCCACCCCGCCACCCCGGGACCCGCCCGGGTCCTTACTTCTCGGTGACCATCATCTTGAAGTTCGGGTCGAACTCGACCCCGGCGGCCGACGCCGCAGCCTTGCTGACGTAGATGGTGACCTTGGGCGTGGTCTCGACGGCGATGACGCAGCCGCCGGCGTCGACGCAGGCGACGTCGTTGCCCACGGTGACGGTGCCCTTGGCCAGCGCCTTCTTGCCCTCCGCGGCGGAGGATACGAACACGGCGTAGGCGCCCGGGGCCGCGTCACCGGCGGCGACGGCGGCACCCGGCAGGGCCGCCTGCACCGCCGCCACCGGGGCGGCGCCGGCGGTCACCACCACCTTGGCCCCGGCGGGCGCCTTGGTGGTCAGGAAGCCCAGGGCCTTGGCCGCGATGGTCACCTGCTTGGCGTCCATCTCCGCCGCCGAGGTCATGCCCGTGGCGGCCGAGCCGACACACAGGACGCTCATTCCCGCGATGATCGCGGTCCTCTTGCTCTTGTTCATTCGTCCATCCCCCTTAGAACTTGTACGTGGCGGTGCCCCAGACGCGACGTTCGGCCTTGGGGCCAGCCGTCAGCTGGGTCTCGTCGTGCAGCAGGTTGCTGCCGGCGAGCGTGAGGGAGAACGAGTCGCTGACCTTGTAGGAAACCGACGCCTGAGCCGTCACGCCGGGATCGACCTTGTGCAGGCCCTGGCCTGCGGCGGTCAGGAAATAGGCCTTATGCTCGGCCTGCCAGATCAGCAGCAGGTCGGTCGTCCACCGGCCGAAGTCGTAGCCGATGTTGCCCTTGACGGTGTTCTTGGGCGTGGATTCCTGGAAGTTCAAGGTCTGCGACCCCGGGGCGAACGTCAGATGGTCGACCGGGTTCATCCAGACCCAGGAGGCGCTCCAGCGCAGGGCGTCGATGTGGCCGCGCAGCTCCAGTTCGGTACCCCACTGCGAACTGTCGCCGACATTGTCACCGGTGAAGGTAGCGGTGTAACCGTTCACCGGGTACCGGAAGCCGGAGAAGATCGTCGTGAGGTCCGAGGTCTTCTGGTACAGCACCGATGCCTTGATCGTCCCACCCAGGAAATCCAGGGCGTGCTGATAGTCCAGCTCATAATTGGTGGCGACCGCCGGCCTGGTATAGGGATTGCCAGTCTGCATCGTGGCCTTGGGGGCCGGCGTCGTGACGGCGTTGTTGTTGAACTCGATCAGGCTGGGGGATTGGATACCCCGGGCGGCTGTCAACGTCACTGTGTCGCCGGCCACCGGCCGCCACACCAGACCCACGTTGTAGGCGAAGGTGTCCACGGTTCGGTCGTTGTAATCGGCGCTGGTGAAGGGATAAGGCCGGAAGCCGTCATGATACAGCATCATGTGATCCCAGCGGCCCGCCGCCGTGAAGCTCAGGTTCTCGTCGATCTGCCAGTCGTACATATTGGACACGGAGGCGACCCGGTACCCCGTGACGGAGCCCTCCGCCGGATACGAGTCCATCGCGTTGTCGCGGTATTCAAGGCCAAGACGCGTCGTCAGCGACGGCGTCAGCTTCAGCAGATCCTGCGCCTGCACCACGGTAAGGTTCGTGGTCGAGCCGAACTGGATGACGTTGCCGCCACTCAAGGTGTGGATCGTGAAGTCCATGTGGTTGTTGTAGGCCGTCGTTTCGATCAGGCCCCAATCGGTGTCGGCCTTCACCGTGCCCTTCAGGGAATGGATGTTGAACTGGCCCTGGTGGGGGCCCTGCAGCGCGCCGGCCTCGAAAACGTCGGCGCGGCTCCAGGTTCCTTCAAAACCAGCCTGGACGTTCGGAAGGACCTGCGCCAAGCTATCCAGCGAGACGGCGCGGCGGACGTCCTGGTTGCTGCGCAGCTGTTTGGTCGGCACGTCGGATGATGTGTCGTATTCATCGATGTTGGTGCCGCCGGCGGACAGGCGGAAACCGACCTTGTCGCCCAGCTTGAAGCTCTTGACCGCGCTCAGTTCCTTCTGCCCCTGGGTGCCGACCGTCACCTGGGCGGTGCCGACATCGTCATACAGGGGGTTATAGGTCACGATGTTGACGACGCCGGAAACGGCGTTGAAGCCGAACAGCGCGACCTCAGGCCCCTTCACCACCTCGATCTGGCAAATCTCGGCCAGCTGCACGGGGATGGCCGCCCAGACGGTGATGCCGTAGTGGTCGAGATAGACCTGTCGGCCGTTGACCAGGACCAGCAGCCGGGCATTGCTGCCCTGGTTGTAGCCGCGCACGCCGACGTCGGCGCCCTCCGCGCCCCAGGCCAGCACGTCCACGCCAGCCACGCGGTTCAAGATGCTGGGGATGTCGCGCGCGCCGGATCGGGTAATCTCCTCGGCGGAGATGATGGTCATGGGCGCCGGCGCCTCGCTGGCACGCTGCGGCTTGCCCGTCGCCGAGGTCGTCACCGCCTCGCCAAACAGATCTTCCAGCGAGCCGTAGTTCATCGACTGGGCCTGCGCGCCGGACGCGAGGGCGATCCCCAGCAGCGTCAGTACCAGCCCGGATGGTGAACGCAATAATTTAGACTTCAAGCACATGGTGTTTTTCATTTTTAACCCCAACTCACCCGAGACAAGACCAAGACGGATTGTTCTGGGTTAACTGGTTCACATGCCAAGCTGAGCAATATATGCTTTTGGATATTACTCTCATATTTTCTTATAAAGATTTCGTTATTAAGGGATCATTAACCATAATTACTTATAAATCCGCCAAAGAATCTTAAAGAATAAAATTCTATGCATTCCGCTTTTTGTTGGTGGCTACTCTTGTATGAATCCCTTTGGCAGGATTGGTGCCATGCAACGACGGGCCTTCCAGCCACAGCGCCTTCTTGCGAAAAAGGCTTGTGGCGGCAAGACCTTGGCAGAGGTGCCGCCATGCGGCGCGTTCCCCCTGGCCCCCAAGGTTCCGGCATGCCCAGCGATCCACCCGCCACCCCCGCCCCGACGGTATCCGTGGCCCCAAATGGTAAAGATCTTCCGTACCTTGAGATCGGCACCGCCGCCCACCGCCGGGTGACGGCCATCCTGTTCGTGGCGGGATTTTCCACCTTCGCCACGCTTTATTGCGTGCAGCCGCTGTTGCCGGACTTCGCACGCGCCTACGGCGTCAGCCCACCGGGGGCCAGCCTGTCGTTGTCCGTCACCACGGCGGCGCTGGCCGTGGCCCTGCTGGTGGCGGGCGCCCTTTCCGACCGCTCGGGGCGCAAGGGCATCATGGTGGCCTCGCTGGCGCTGTCAGGGGGTCTGGGCCTGGCCAGCGCGCTGGCGCCCAGCTGGCCCTTGTTCCTGGCGCTGCGGGCCCTGGCGGGCCTGGCGCTGGGCGGCCTGCCCGCCGTCGCCATGGCCTATGTCGCGGAAGAGGTGAATCCGAAATCGGCGGGCCTGACCATGGGCCTTTATATCGGCGGCACCGCCATGGGCGGCATGGGCGGCCGCATTCTGACCGTGCTGATCACGGACGTGTCCAACTGGCGGGTGGCCGTGGGCCTGGTGGGGGCCGTGGGCATCGGGGCCGCCGCCGCCGTGGCCGCCGCCCTGCCGCCCTCGCGCCATTTCCACCAGCGCGAGGGTGGCCTATGGAGTGGACTTGCCGCCGCCTGGCGCCTGCACCTGTCGGACGGCGGGTTGGTCGCCCTGTTCGCCACCGGCTTCCTGGCCATGGGCGCCTTCGTCACCGTGTTCAACTACGTGGGCTTCCGCCTGCAGGCGCCGCCCCTGAACCTGCCGCCCGCCACGGTGGCCGTGCTGTTCCTGGTCTATATTTTCGGCATCGTCAGTTCGCCCCT
The DNA here is from genome assembly GCF_034653355.1 of Nitrospirillum guanabarense. Classification (NCBI taxonomy): domain Bacteria; kingdom Pseudomonadati; phylum Pseudomonadota; class Alphaproteobacteria; order Rhodospirillales; family Azospirillaceae; genus Nitrospirillum; species Nitrospirillum guanabarense. The sequence continues at coordinate 934,601 of NZ_JAYEER010000001.1, read as the reverse complement.
GTTCGGCGGGCTGTCCAGCCGCTTCGGCCCCGGGCGGGTGCTGGTGGTATCAGCCGTGCTGATGCTGGCCGGCCTGGGCATCATGGACATCACCCGGTTGGACACGCTGGCGCTGGGCCTGGGCCTGTTCACCTTCGCCTTCTTTGGCGTGCACTCGGTGGCGTCCGGCTGGATCGGTTTGCGCGCGCACCGGCACCGGGGCCAGGCCTCCTCCCTCTACCTGTTCGCCTATTACATGGGGTCCACCCTGGCGGGCACGGCCGGGGGCTTTTTCTGGCACGGCTGGGCATGGACCGGCATCACACTGTTCGTGGGCGGGCTGCTGGCGGTGCTTATCCTGAACGCCCTGGGCCTGGCGACCCATCGTCCCAGATAATACATTTATAAAATGTTATATATGAATTATAACACATTGACTGCCGTATATACGTGACGCCATACTGCGGCCGACACGGTAATTCTCGTGAGGACGTCATGGCCGTCAGCTCCGCCCACACCCCACCCGACGAGGAAGGCTTTCTTGTCCCGGATGACGTGACGCCGGCCCTGGCCGACCTGCTGCGGGAGATCGGGCCGCCCCGCCATCGCGACCTGCCGCTGGACGCCTTGCGCGCCGGCTATGTGGAAAGCCGGCGCCCCCTGGCGCCGGAGCCGCCGGCCCTGGCCTCGGTCATGGACCAGATCATCGGCGGCCCGGCCGGCCCGTTGCGGGTGCGGATCTACCGTGCCAACTTCGGCTGGCGTCCGGTGCCGGCGCTGCTGTTCCTGCACGGCGGCGGCTGGACCATCGGCAATCTGGAAAGCCACGACACCCTGTGCCGCCAGCTGGCCGCCGCCTCCGGCCACACCGTGGTGGCGGTGGATTACCGCCTGGCGCCGGAACATCCCTTCCCCGCCGCGTTGGATGACGCCTGGGCCGCCCTGACCTGGCTGGCCGGCAGCGCGGAGCGGCTGGCCGTCGACCCCCTGGCCATCGGCGTGGCCGGCGACAGCGCCGGCGGCAACCTGGCCGCCGTGCTGGCCTTGAAGGCGCGGGACGGGGCGAACCGCACCTGAAGACCCAAGTGCTGATCTATCCCTGCACCGACCTGAACGCCGACCGCCCCTCCCACCACCGCCGCGCCAATGGCTATCTCATGAGCCGGGAGCAGTACCTGTGGTACGTGGACAATTACGCGAACGGCGCCGACCGCAACGACTGGCGCCTGTCGCCGCTGCTGGCCGACAGCCTGGCCGGCCTGCCGCCCGCCGTCATCCTGACCGCCGGCCTGGACGTGCTGCAGGATGAGGGGCGGGAATATGCCGCGCGCCTGGCCGGCAGTGGCGTGCCGGTGCTGCACACCGTCTATCCGGACATGGTGCACGGCTTCATCACCCTGGGCGGACGCCTGCCCCAGGCGCAAAAGGCCGTGACCGACATCGCCAAGGGCCTGGCATCCTTCGACATTTACAATTTCATCGACGGTGCCGGGATTTGATACGCTGACCCCGGTTCATAGGGGGACGCGACATGGCGACCAAGGGAACACCGGCGGTACGCGCGGTGGAGGCGGCGGGCGTGGCCTATCGCCTGCTGGAGTACGACTACGACCCCAACGCCGCCGCCATCGGCCTGGCCGCGGCGGAGGCCCTGGGTCTGGACCCCGCCCTGGTCTACAAGACCCTGGTCTGCCAGCTGGAGGGTGGGCCGGGGGACTTGCCTGCGCCATCATCTCCGCCGGCGCGCGCCTGGATCTGAAGGCGCTGGCCGCCGCCGCCAAGGCCAAGAAATCGGACCTGGCGCCGCAAGCGGTGGCGGAGCGCAGCAGCGGCTATGTCGTGGGCGGCATCAGCCCCCTGGGCCAACGCCGCAAGCTGCCCACCTTCCTGGACCGGTCGGCGGAGGCGCTGGCGGAGATCATCGTCAACGGCGGGCGCCGGGGCCTGCAGCTGGCCCTGGCGCCCGCCGACCTGGTGGTGGTGGCCGAGGCGCGGTGGGCCGACATCACGACCTGACCCCAACCGGCGGGCGCATCGACATCCCCAACCCCGTCCAGTCGCCGGAGACGGCCGCCCTGCCGGACACATACTGGTTCGACCGGTAGAACACGCACCTTTCAGAACGCCGCCAGCGCCGCCGCCAGGCGGTCCAGCGCACCCACGTCCGCCGCAAGGCCCACGCGCAGCCAGGCCTGGCAGCCGGCATGTTCCGGAAAGGGCCGCGTCCACAGGCCGGCCTGGGCCAGATGCCGCCAGAGGGCGGCGGCGTCACCGGCATCCACCAGCCGATATAGCGCCGTGCCGCCGATGACGCGCAGGCCCCCGGCCCGCAGCACACCGTCCAGCGCGTCCGCCGCAGCGCCCAGCCGGTGCCGCGTGGCGGCCTGCCATTCCAGGTCGGCCAGCGCCGCCGCCCCCACCGCCAGGGCGGGGCCGCTGACGGCCCAGGACCCCAGGGCCAGGCGCACCGCGTTCAGCAGCGCCGGCGGCGCCAGGACGAAACCCAGGCGCACGCCACCCAGGCCGAAGAACTTGCCGAAGGATCGAAGGATGACCAGCCCCGGCGCGCCAGCGTGGGGGCAGAGACTGCGGGCGGGGTCCAGGTCGGCATAGGCCTCATCGACCACCAGCCAGCCGCCCCGCGCCGCCAGCCGTGCCGCCCAGTCCAATAGTGCGGCCGCGTCCCAGGTGCGGCCATCGGGATTATTGGGATTGCACAGCACCACCACGTCCGCGGCGTCCATCGCGTCCCCGGGTGCCGTCGCGGCGCGCACGGTATGGCCGGCGGCGGTCCACGCGCGGGCGTGGTCGCCATAGGTGGGGCCGACGATGGCCACGTCCCTGGCGGCGCGCAGGCGCGGCAGGGTCTGGATCAGCAGTTCCGATCCTGGCGCCGCTACCAGGCTGTCCGGCCCCGGTGCGCCATAGGCCGTGACCGCCGCCGCCAGCAGCGCCCGCAGGTCACCACGCGTGGGCAGGGCCGTCCAGGCGGCGGCCGGAATGATGGGCAAGGGATAGGGCCAGGGGTTGATGCCGGTGCTGAGATCAACCCAGGGGCCGGGCGCATCGGGGAACAGGGCCGCCGCCTGGGTCAGGTCGCCGCCATGTTGGATAAGGGTTTCGTCACCAGCCATGCGGCATGTCCTTCGTCTTCATGCTAAACCGCCATAACACACCACCTGGCGCACCATGACGTTCTTCCCCCCCTCTATCCAGCCCTGCCCTGGCTGGCCCTGGCCGCCCTGGCGCTGGAGGCCCTGCTGGGCTATCCCGACGCCCTGTACGCCCGCATCCGCCATCCCGTGGTGTGGATCGGCGCCCTGATCGGGCGGCTGGACCGCGCCTGGAACGACGCGGCGCTGCCGACCGCCCGGCGCAAGGCCATGGGCGTCGTGGCGGAGTTGGTGTTGGTGGGCGCGGCCCTGGCCGTGGGCATCGCGCTGCAGTCCCTGCTGGCCCGCCTGGGCGGGTTCTGGGGCACGGTCGCCACCGGGCTGGTGGCCAGCGGCCTGCTGGCCCAGCGCAGCCTGCACCGCTTCGTCGCCGCCGTGCCGCGGGCCTTGCGCCGACGCGGGCTGGAGGGCGGCCGGGAGGCGGTGTCCCACATCGTTGGCCGCAACCCCGCCACGTTGGATGAGGCGGGCGTGGCCCGTGCGGCCATCGAAAGCCTGGCGGAGAACTTCTCCGACGGGGTGGTGGCGCCGGCCTTCTGGCTGGCGGTGGGGGGGCTGCCGGCATTGCTGGCGTACAAGGCCATCAACACCGCCGACAGCATGGTGGGCCATCGCACCCCCCGCCATGAGGCCTATGGCTGGGCGGCCGCCCGGCTGGACGATGTGGTGAACCTGCCGGCCTCGCGCCTGACGGCCCTGCTGCTGGTGCTGGCGGCCTGGACGCGCGGTCGCGCCCAGGCCAAGGCGGCGCTCGCGGCCGTGCGCCGTGACGCCCGCCATCACCGCAGCCCCAACGCCGGCTGGCCGGAGGCCGCCATGGCCGGCGCCCTGGGCCTGCGCCTGGCGGGGCCACGCACCTATGGCGAGGTGCGGGTGGACGACCACTGGATGGGCGACGGCCGGGCCGACGCCACCGCCACCGACATCGATGCCGCCCTCAGCCTCTACCGCCGCAGCCTGGCCCTGCTGTGGGCCCTGGCGCTGGTGTTCGCCTGGATAAGCTAGGACGCGACCGGCGCGTGGCGACAAGGATGCGACCGCATCCGCCGGAGGTTTCCGGGGAGCGTCAGCGGACTGGAAACCGAGGATAAGCCAAGCCGCCGGAAGGCGGCGCCCGGCGCCTGAGGGAACTCTCATCTTTGAAACAAGACATCCGACAGCGGATGCCGGTGTTCCCAGTGGGCGCGTTCCAGTTCGGGCACATCGTCCGGCTCGGCGGGATAACCGATGCAGAGGTAGCCCACCAGGCGCCACGCGGCCGGCACCTCCAGCAGGCTGTTCATCATCTCCGGCCGCAGGATGGAAACCCAGCCCAGGCCGATACCCTCCGCCCGGGCCGCCAGCCACAGGGTCTGGATGGCCGCCACGGCGGAATAGGCCAGGGTCTCCGGCATGGTGCGGCGGCCCAGGCCGGCACCCTGGCTGGGGTCGGGGTCGATGAACACCGCCAGGTGGCAGGGTGCCTCGCGCAAACCGGCCAGCTTCAGGCTGGCGTAGAGGCGGGCGCGGTCCGGCACCTGGGCGGCCAGCGCCTCGGCGTTGCAGCGCTCGAACTCCGCCCGCACGGCGTCGCGGCGGGCCGGGTCATCCACGCGGACGAAGCGCCAGGGCTGGCTGAGCCCCACGGAGGGGGCCAGGCAGGCGAGGTCCAGCAGCCGTTCCAGCAAACCGTCGGGCAGCGGGTCGGTGCGGAAACGCCGCACGTCGCGGCGCCAGACCAGCAGGTCGCGAAAGTGGGACCGGAAGTCCGCATCGAAGTCGGGGCGCGGCTTGCCGGGAACAGTCATCGACTGATGGCCCATAGCGCGTCGAGGTCCAGGTGGCGTTCGGCGGCCATGGCCAGCTCATTCAACGCCGCCTCCACCGTACCATCGTAACTGTCCAGGCCCGGGGCCACGTTCCACCGCTTCAGCCAAGCCGCCCGCTGGGCGTCATGGCCGAACAGGCCGTGGACATAGGTGCCGGCGATGCGGCCACCAAAGCTGACCGCCCCTTCCGCCACCATGCCACCGCCCTCGGCGTCCAGGTGCAGCAGCGGCCGGGCGCGATCCGGCCCCTGGGTCACGCCCAAATGCATCTCATAGCCCGTGAGGGCCGCCCCGCTGGCGGCGTCGCGGCCCGTCACCGCCCGCAGGGTCTTGGCCGGGGCCAGCACGGTTTCCACATCCAGATAGCCCAGGCCGGCGGCGGTGCCGGGCGGCCCCTCGATGCCGTCGGGGTCCGCCACGACGCGGCCCAGCATCTGATAGCCGCCGCACAGGCCCAGCACCCAGCCGCCCCGGCGCACATGCCCGGCCAGGTCGACGTCCCACCCCTGCGCGCGGAAGAAGGCCAGGTCCGCCAGCGTGGCCTTGGACCCCGGTAGGATGACGCCCTGGGCGTCACCGGGCAGGGGCCGCCCGGGCGGCACCATCTCCACCGTCACGCCCGGCTCCAGCCGCAGGGGGTCGAGGTCGTCGAAATTCGCGATGCGCGACAGCATGGGCACGGCGATGCGCAAGGGCCCGCCGGAGGTGCGTTTCGCCCAGTGCGCCAGGTCCATGCCGTCCTCGGCCGGCAGGCGCGCCGCCGCCGGCTGGTGCGGCATGACGCCGAAGCAGGGCCAACGGGTGCGGGCCTCGATCTCCGTCACGCCCTTTTCGAACAGGCGGACGTCGCCGCGGAATTTGTTGATGAGGAAGCCCCGGATCTGGGCGCGATCCTCCACGTCCAGCACGTGATGGGTGCCCACCAGGCTGGCGATGACGCCGCCCCGGTCGATGTCGCCGGCCAGCACCACCGGCACGCCGGCGGCGCGGGCGAAACCCATGTTGGCGATGTCGCCGGCGCGCAGGTTGGTTTCCGCCGGGCTGCCCGCCCCTTCCACCACCACCAGGTCGCAATCGGCCCGCAGGCGATGGAAGCTTTCCAGCACGGCCGGCAGCAGTTCCCCTTTGCGGCGCTGGTAGGCGGACGCCTCGGCATTGCCCAGCACCCGGCCACGCAGCACCAGCTGCGCCCCCACGTCCGTCTGCGGCTTCAGCAGCACCGGGTTCATGTCCACTGACGGCGGGACGCCGCAGGCGCGGGCCTGCAGCGCCTGGGCGCGACCGATCTCCCCGCCATCCGGCGTCACGGCGGCGTTGTTGGACATGTTCTGCGGCTTGAACGGGCGCACCCGCAGGCCGCGCCGGGTGTAGGCCCGGGCCAGCGCCGCCACCAGCAGCGATTTGCCGACATCGGAGCCGGTGCCCTGGATCATGAGGGCGCGGGCGCCCCCGGCGATACCGTCCGCCATCAGAAGTCGATCCCGCGCTGTGCCTTGATGCCGGCCTGGAAGGGGTGCTTCACCGCCTGGAACTCCGTCACCAGGTCGGCGGCCTCGATGACCTCCGCCTTGGCGTTGCGGCCGGTGAGCAGGACGTGCGTGTCGGACAGGCGGGCGTTCAGGCCGGCCAGCACCGCCGCCACGTCCAGATAGCCATAGCGCAGCACGATGTTGATCTCATCCAGCACCACCAGATGATACCGCGGATCGGCCAGCATCCGCCGCCCCAGATCCCAGGCGCGGACGGCGGCCGCGATGTCGCGTTCCTTGTCCTGGGTGTCCCAGGTGAAGCCCTCGCCCATCACATGATGGTCGATCAGGTCGGAAAAGCGCTTCAGCGCCGTCTGCTCCCCCGTCGCCCAGTTGCCCTTCACGAACTGGACGAAACCCACGCGCAGGCCATAACCGGCGGTGCGGAGCATCATGCCCAGCGCCGCCGTGGTCTTGCCCTTGCCGGGGCCCGTGTGGACCATCAGCAGGCCCTTCTCCCGCGTCGCCTGGGCAACGCGGGCGTCCTGCACCACCTTGCGCTTTCGCATCTTCTCGCGATGACGGGCGGCTTCGTCGTCAGGCAACGGGTCTTCAGGGGTCTCAAGATCGGCCATGGCTTCCTCCTTCACCCTTATTTCACTTTCAGGGGCAGGCCCGCCACCGTCAGGAAGACCTGCGACGCCATGGCCGCCAAACGCTGGTGCAGGCGTCCGGCGTGGTCGCGGAAGGCGCGGGCCAATGCGTTCTCCGGCACGATGCCCATGCCCACCTCATTACCAACCAGCACGATGGGGCCGGCGCAGGCGGCCAGCGCCGCCTGCAGCGCGGTCATGGCGGCGGGAACGTCCCGGTCGGCCAGCATGACGTTGGTCAGCCACAGGGTCAGGCAGTCGACCAGCACGGGCCCATGGCCATGGGCGGCCAGCACGCCCCCGAGGTCCAGCGGCACCTCCACCGTCGTCCAGCCCGACGCGCGGTCGGCCTGGTGCTGGCGGATGCGGTCGCGCATCTCGTCGTCCCAGGCCTGGGCGGTGGCGATATAGGTCCAGGGACCCGGCAGGGCGGTCACCAGCCCTTCGGCGAAGCGGCTTTTGCCGGAGCGGGCGCCACCCAGGACCAGGGTGATGCCTGGGACGGCCTTGTGCTCATGCGTCATTCGTCGGTTCCCATCCCATCCGGTGTCAGGCACCGGTGGTACCAAAGGCCAAGACCCGCCGGAAGGATGGGATTGCGCTGTCGACGAGACCGAGGGGCCGCGGGGTCACGAGGCCCGCACCGCCGCTGACCGGTTCCGCCGGGACACCCCGCCCGCGACCAACATCACCGACGGCAGGTCTCCTGGCTCACGGGTCACGGCACCGGCCCGGCCTTCCCAGGCTCCGGAAGGAACCCAGTGGCCATTCCCCCATGACCAGGGGAGGGGCGGCGCTCACCGTTCACAGTTGCGGGGGCAGCCGTGGAGTCGGGTGCCAGGCACCCCCACCACGTTCCCTTTTCATCCACAGGCGGGCCTGCGGAACCGTCGGCGAAGGCAGCCTTACGGCAAACACCCCGTACCCGGCAAGGGCGGTGTCGCGACATTTTATCATAAATGCGCAATGGCTAGGCCTTAGGGCTTGACCTTGAGCGCAAAGGTGTTAGGCATAGACCATAGAGCCTATTACCTATGAGATAGGTTAATCCCCAGCATGGTTCGCCTGTCCTTCCCTTCCCTGGCCCGCCCGCTGGTCTTCGGCCTTGCCCTTTGGACGGCCGCCCTGGTGGCCATCGAGGCCCAGGTGATAAGTGGACGGTTCGTTTCGGAATTCCACATTTATGCCGAGGCCACGTGGGCCTGGTGGCAAGGCGCGGAGATATACGAGGACGGCATCAATGGCTTCCTCTACCTGCCGTCCAGCGCCGTGCTGTTCACCCCCTGGGCCTATCTTCCCCCCTGCTGGGCGATGCCCTGTGGCGCCTGAGCCTGCTGGCCATGTGCTGGTGGGGGGTGGCCCGGCTGTGCCGGCTGCTGGCGCCGGCGGACCCGCGGGGGGCCGACTGGCAACGCGTGTTCGGCGTGGCCCTGCTGGCGGCCCTGCCCATCGGCGTGGTGGATCTGCGTGGCGCGCAAACGGAATTCCTGATGCTGGGCCTGATGCTGGCCGGCCTGGCCGACGTGGCGGAGGGCCGCTGGCGCCGCGCCGCCTTCCTGCTGGTGCTGGCGGGGGCCTTCAAGCCCCAGGCCCTGGCCCTGGTGATGCTGGCCTTCGCCCTGTGGCCGCGCCTGCGCCTGTCTCTGGCGCTGTGGCTGGCGGCGGCCCTGGCCCTGCCCCTGGCGCATTGGGACCCCGGCTACGCCCTGGGCGAATATGGCCAGCTGGTGCGCAAGACCATGAGCAGCGCCAACCCCGGCGGCGGTGTCTGGCATGACTTCGCCAATGGCCTGGCCACCCTGGGCCTGCCGCTGGACCTGATGGCGCAGACCGTCATCCGCGTCCTGGCGGGCATCGCCGTTCTGATCCTGGCCCGTGGCGCCGTCGGCCGCCTGACCGCGCACCGGGCCAGCGCCACCGTGGCGGCGCTGATCGTGACCTATCTGCTGCTGTTCAACCCGCGCACGGTGCTGGGCCATTTCGGCGACATGGCGCTGGTCGCCGGCGCCCTGGCGGGCTGGGAATTCCATGTCCGTCGCAACCGCGCCCTGGGCTGGGTGCTGGTGCTGCTATGCTTCGCGCTGACCACCCACGTCTGGACGCGGGGCATGCACCTGGCGACCGCCACGTGGTTCAAGCCGCTGCTGGCCTGCGGTTTCGGCCTGTATGTGGTGGTCCGTTGGGTGCCGTCGCTGTCCGACCGCCCCGCCGCCGGGCGGCAGGACGCGGCCGAGAACGTCCCCAGGGAGGGCTTGGCGATCCAGGGCTGACCGCAGCTACAACCCTCCATCATCGGACGCAGTGACGCAGGCCACAGTTTTGCGAATTGGCGGCGATTGGTCGCGGCATGCCTAAATTCGAACCGTTGCGTATCGAAGTAGGTTCCCCTCATCCCGTAAGCGCGTTAATTATTCCGGGCTGTGCCGGGCGGGGGGCGACCCCGGCCCCTGGGCGTAGCGTTGCATTCTTCCGCATCGCATTGCCGGAGCCCCGCCCCCATGTGGATCGTCGCCTACGCCCTGAGGCGCCCTTATAGTTTCGCCGTGCTGGCCGGCCTGATCACGCTGCTGGGCGTGTTGAGCCTGTTCCGGATGCCCACGGACATCTTTCCCGAGGTGGAGATCCCCACGGTCACGGTGGTGTGGAGCTACTCGGGCCTGGATGCCCAGGAAATGACGGGCAAGATCACCGCCTTCGGTGAACTGGCCATCATCAACACCGCCGACAACGTGGCCGAGGTGGAGTCCGAGACGTCCAACGGCGTGGGCATCATCCGCACCACGTTCCAGCCGGGCGTGAACATCGACCTGGCCATCTCGCAGATTTCCGCCATCTGCCAGACCATCCTGAAGCGCATGCCGACCGGCACGCAGCCGCCGCTGATCGTGCAGTACAGCCGGTCCTCCGTGCCCATCCTGCAGCTGGCGCTGTCGTCCGACACCATGTCGGAGGCGCAGCTGTACGACTATGGCCGCATCACCATCCGGTCGCAGATCAGCGACATCCCAGGCATGCGCCTGCCCCTGCCCTATGGCGGCAACGCGCGCCAGATCATGGTCGACATCAACCCGGACAAGCTGCGCAGCTATGGCCTGACGCCCAACGACGTCAACAAGGCCATCACCGCCCAGAACCTGAACCTGCCCTCCGGCACCGCCAAGATCGGCGACACCGAATACCAGGTGGGCCTGAACAGCTCGCCCATCGCCGTCGACACCTTCAACGACATCCCCCTGCGCGATGTGAACGGCCGCACCGTGTTCATGCGCGACGTGGCCAATGTCCGCGACGGCGCCGCCGTGCAGACGAATGTCGTGCACGCGGACGGCCAGCCCGCCGTGCTGCTGACCATCATGAAGCTGGGGGGCGCCAGCACCCTGGCGGTGGTGGACGAGGTCATGCGCCGCCTGCCGGAAATCCGCAAGGCGGCCCCGGCCGGCATGCGCATTGAACCGCTGTTCGACCAGACCACCTTCATCAAGCACGCCATGGAGGGCATCCAGCACGAAGGCCTGATCGTGGGCGCGCTGGTGGCCATCCTGATCCTGCTGTTCCTGGGCGGGTGGCGCAGCACGGCCATCGTGCTGACCTCCATCCCACTGTCCATCCTGACGGCCGTGGCCGTGCTGTCCATGGCGGGCCACACCCTGAACGTCATGACCCTGGGCGGCTTGGCGCTGGCCATCGGCATCCTGGTGGACGACGGCACCGTGGCCATCGAGAACATCCACCGCCACATCGGCATGGGCAAGCCGCTGCGCCAGGCCATCCTGGAAGGCTCGGACGAGGTGGCCTTCCCGGCCCTGGTTTCGACGCTGTGCATCTGCATCGTGTTCGTGCCCATCTTCTTCCTGCACGGTATCGCCAAGTACCTGTTCTCGCCCCTGGCGCTGGCCGTCATCTCCTCCATGCTGATGAGCTACGTGCTGTCGCGGACCCTGGTCCCGGCCATGGCCGCCTGGCTGCTGCCGGCGGAACTGCGCGGCCACGGCCATGGCGAGGAGGGCAACCATGGCCACGTTGCGCCCCCGACCGGCCTGGCCGGCGCCTGGGCGCGCTTCCATGCCGGATTCGAGCGCGGCTTCGAGGGCCTGCGCCAGCGGTACCTGAGGGTGCTGGGCGGCGGCCTGTCACGGCCGTGGATGGTAACCGGTTTCGCTGTGGTGCTGCTGGTCTGCGCCGCCGCCACCATCCCCTTCGTCGGCACCAACTTCTTCCCCGAGGTCGACGCCGGCCAGTTCCGCCTGCACGTCCGCACCCCCGCCGGCACCCGGCTGGAGGAAGCGTCGCGTCAGTTCGGCGCCATCGAGCGGTCCATCCGCAAGATCATCCCGCCAGAGGAACTGGGCCTGATCATCGACAACATCGGCCTGCCCGACCCGGTGAACCTGGGCCTGACCGACAGCGTCACGGTCAGCTCCGCCGACGGTGAGATCCTGGGCGCCCTGACCGAGAAGCGGTCGCGGCCCACCCACGAGTATGTCGAGCAGATCCGCGCCATGGTGGCCAAGGATTACCCGGGCGTGGAGATCTTCCAGAAGCCCGGCGACATCACCAGCCAGATCCTGAACGGCGCCGTGCCCACCCCCATCGACATCCGCATCATCGGCACGGCCCGCGCGCCCAACGCCTTGATCGCGGAGGATCTGCGCCAGCGCTTCAAGAACATCCCCGGCCTGGTGGACGTGACGTTGCGCCAGGTGACCGCCACCCCGGCCTACCGCATCGAGGTCGATCGGGCCCGCGCGGCCGAGCTGGGCCTGACCCAGAACGACGTGGCGCAGGAGGTGCTGGTGTCGCTGGCGTCCTCGGGCGTGGTCAATCCCAGCTACTGGATGGACGTCAACTCGCTGGTCATCTACCCGGTCGTGGTGCAGTCGCCGCAGCGCCTGATGGCCTCCGCCGAGGATCTGCTGAACACGCCCATCCATTCCACGCGGGTGACGACGCCGGTACTGCTGCGCAACGTGGCCAAGCTGGTGCCGACCAAGGTGGCCGCGGACATCAGCCGCACCTCCTTCGCGCCCCGCTATGACGTCATCGCCAACGTCTCGGGCCGCGACCTGGGATCGGTCAGCCGCGATATCAAGGCCGCCATCGAGGCCGTGCGCCCGCAGCTGAAGCCCGGCAACCGCATCGAGATGGGCGGCCAGATCAAGACCATGGAACAGGCCTACGGCGACATCGCCGCCGGCATGGCCCTGGCCGTGGTCTTCGTCTACATGCTGATGGTGGTGAACTTCCAGTCATGGCTGGACCCGCTGATCGTGCTGGGGGCCACCCCGGCTGCCATCCTGGGCGGCGCCGTCATGCTGCTGCTCACCGGCACCACCTTCAGCGAGCCGGCCCTGATGGGTATGATCATGGTCATCGGTGTCGCCACCGCCAACAGCGTGCTGATGGTGTCCTTCGCCAACCAGCGGCGCGAACAGGGCCTGACACCCCTGGACGCCATGGCGGAGGCCGGCGGCGCCCGCCTACGCCCCGTCATGATGACGGCGCTGGCCATGGTGCTGGGCATGATCCCCATGGCCCTGGCGCTGAGCGAGGGTGGCGAGCAGAACGCCCCCCTGGCCCGCGCGGTGATGGGCGGCCTGCTGTTCTCCACCCCCATGACCCTGCTGGCGGTTCCAGCATTGTACGTCCTGCTGCATCGCCGGCGCCATGCCGTGCTTGCCACCACCACCGTTCCCGCCGGCTCGGCCGCCGAGTGATTTTAGGAGTCTGATGATTATGAGCGCCGCCCCTAAGACCACCGTCCGCCGCCGGTCCTGGATGCTGGGCACCGCCGCCGTGGCCCTGGCCGCCATCGGCCTGGTGTCTGCCCCCCACCTGGCCAGCGGCACCAAGGCACCGCCGGAAGCCCGGCCGCAGGCACCCCTGCAGGTGAAGACCACCAACCCCAAGCCCGTGAAGTCGTCCGACGGGCTGCTGCTGCCGGCCCAGACCCAGGCCCTGACGGAATACACCGTCTACGCCCGCGTCTCCGGCTACATCGGCAAGCGCCTGGTGGACATCGGCGACGTGGTGAAGGCTGGCCAGACCCTGGCCGTCATCGAGGCGCCCGACCAGGACCAGCAGCTGATGCAGGCCCGCGCCTCGCAGCACCAGGCGGAAGCCAACCTGGCCCTGGCCAAGTCCAACTACAGCCGGTCCAAGTCCCTGCTGGGCGACGGCTGGGTGACGCGCGAGACCTATGACACCCGCAAGTCCGCCCTGAACGCCGCCCAGGCCGACCTGGAGGCCGCGATCGCCAACGTGAAACGGCTGGAGCAGCTGACCGCCTACAAGACGGTGACGACGGCCATTGACGGCATCATCACCCAGCGCCTGGTGGAACAGGGCGACCTGGTGGTGGCCGACGCCAGCAGCGGCAAGGCCCTGTACCAGGTGTCGCGCCAGGACCATCTGCGCCTGGTCATCGACGTGCCCCAGGGCCAGGTGCCGGCCGTGGCGGTGGGTGCCGCGGTGGACGCCAGCTTCGTGGAGTTCCCGGGCCGCACCTTCCCGGCCAAGGTGGTGCGCATCTCACACGCGGTCGACAGCACCAGCGGCACGATGCGGGTCGAGGCCGACCTGCCCAATCCTGACCTGACCATCCCGGCCGGCATGCGCGGCAACGCCCACTTCCCCGAGGCCGGTGCCCAGGTGCTGGCCCTGCCGGTGAACACCATCGTCACCCGCCCGGAAGGCAAGCGCGTCGCCGTCATCGATGGCGAGGGCAAGGTGCGCTTCCACCCCGTGACCCTGGGACGCGAATTCAACACCACGGTCGAGGTGGTGGGCGGCGTCAGCGACAAGGACCGCGTGGTGCTGAACCCCAACACCATGCTGAACGACGGCGACGCCGTGACGGTGGCGGAGGACGCGCCCAAGGACGGCGCCGTCAAGTAAAACCGGCCATTCCATCACCGGTCATAGAAACGGCCGCCCCAAAGGGCGGCCGTTTTGCTGTGGCGCCGGACGAGCCGGCGCCTGGTACGAACGTAAGGCCGGCCCTCACCAGGGTTCGCAGCCCTGGCACTCGATCGGGCTGACCATGGCGACCTTGCGCTCAGCCGTCATGTGGCTGGTGGCATAGACGCCGACACCGACCAGGACCAGGCACGCCATAACGATCTTCTTGAAAGACATGGATTTTCCCCCATCGATGCGCCGAGCGGGACAATCCCGCCGGTACGCAGGGATGATGGAAAGCAAAACCTGGGCCAGTTTTTATGCTCTCTACCATCAGGACAGTTTAAAGATCCTGAAACGGCAAGCCGTTGTTAATCCGTTAAGATTTGAGTTATTAGGGAAGTGGCGACGCAGTCGCCGGCAATATTATTATTGTCGGCGGGCAATAACGTCTCTTGGCGGGTAGGCAGAAATGACCCATCCTATCGCTCTTTTCCGTCGATTGGGGGCCTGACCCGTGGGCGCCACCGCCAGTTTAATTGGCAGCTTGTTCTTAAGCGTTATCGCGAGCGGCACCGGCGTGTCCAGCTCCATGGATCAGCCCAGTGGCAAGCCTGTTATTCAATTTTTATATCCTGACGTGGGTCCCTTCCTGCAGGGCGCTTCGGATGGCGCGGCCGTGCGCGGCCCCATCGCCGCCCGGGTGGAGGCGTTGGCCACCAAAGCCGGCTATGAAATCAGCTGGCTGGGGCCCATCCCCCGCAACCGCATCCTGGCGGATTTGCAGGATGGCCGGGCGGCGTGCACCCCCAACGTCATCAAGACACCGGATCGCGAGACGCGATTCAAGTTCACCGACCCCATCTTCCCGCAGATCGACTGGGTGGTGATCACCAAGAAGAACGCGGACTGGATCAAGGCCTATCCCTCAATCCAGGCCTTGCTGCGCGATAAGACCCGTATCTATGGCAGCATGCTGGGCGCGTCCAAGGGGCCGATCATAGACGCCATGACGGCGGAAGAGGCCAGCCACGTCCGTCCCATCCGGGGTACGCCGTCGGACTTGGTGAAGATGATCGCGTCGGGACATGTGGACTACACCATCGTCTCTGGTTCGGAGGACGCCAAGGCGGCAGCCGTCTCGGCGGGGATCGACCCGTCGGAGATCGCTGCCGTTCACTTCCCCGAGCTGTCCGCCGTGGGCGCCGGGCGCATCATGTGCGCGCAGACGGTGGGTGACGACCTGATCGCCGCCTTTGACCGGGCGCTGGCTGGCGCACGCTGAACCGGGGCGGGCCCAAGACGGGTGGACGGCGGCGGCCCGGCGGCCCATAAAGGCGGAACGTCCTGTTCTTTCCGGTCTTTCTCGCTGCGATGACGCCCGACACCACCCCGCACGTCCCCGATTCCGAATCCCACAGCTGGGATCCCGACCTGCTGCTGGCCGTCGCCACGACGGAGGAAGGCTGCGCCACCTTGGCCCAGCTGGGCTTGGTGCGCCCCCGGCAGGCGGCTGCCATGGGGCTGGTGCCCTTGCCGCTGGTCTTCCCCGACAAGGAACAGGTGTGGGTGGAGGAGGCGCGGCAGGAAGAGTTGTTGGGCGTCATCCAGCGCCGCGCGTCGGAAGCCGTGGTCCGCCCCGCCCTGCTGGCCGCCGCCCGCCCGCCCTTGCGGGAGGCCGGATTTGAGATCACCCCCGCCATCGTGCCGGACCGCGTGCGCGTCAGCCAGCGGCTGGAACTGCGGCTGCCTGGTTTCCCCCATCCCTACCGCCTGAATGTCGACCGCACCTTCTCCGTCGGCGAACTGTCCGACCTGGACGGCGCGGCGCTGGTCGACCTGGTCAGCATCGACGACAAGCTGAACGGGCGTCGGCGCGACGCTGAAAGCAGCCTGGCCCGCCGCCTGGCCGAGATCGAGGCGGAGGTGTCAAGCGACGCCGAGGCCCTGGCCGAAATCCGTGACCGGCTGTGGCGCGCCACCCACCACCTGACGGACGCCCCCTCCGTCCTGCGCCGGTGGGAGCGGGAGGTGGCAGCCTGGGCCCAGGACCGCATCCACGCCCGGGGCCGCAGCTTCGTCGACAGCCATTTCGACCTGAAGCGCTATGAGGACCTGTTCCCCCTGGCGCGCAGCATGCCCCGGCGCCTGGTGCTGGTGGTGGGGCCGACCAATTCCGGCAAGACCCACCGCGCCATGCAGGCCCTGAAGGACGCCCGCAGCGGCGCCTATCTGGCGCCCTTGCGCCTGTTGGCGCTGGAGATCATGGACCGTCTGAACAAGGAGGGCGTGGCCGCCAACCTGGTGACGGGCGAGGAGGAGATCCGCGTTCCCGGCGCCCGCATCACCGCCTCCACGGTGGAGATGCTGGACCCCGAAAGCCGCCTGGACGTGGCCGTCATCGACGAGGTCCAGATGCTGGCGGACGCCGAGCGCGGCTGGGCCTGGTCGGCCGCCCTGGTGGGCGTGCCGGCGGAGACGGTGTACCTGCTGGGCTCCCCCGACATCCGCCCGGTGGTGGAGCGCATGGCCCAGTACCTGGGCGAACCGTTGGAGGTGGTGGAGCTGGAGCGCAAGACGCCGCTGAAGCTGATCGACCGCCGGTTGGAGTGGAGCGACGTTCAGGCGGGCGACGCGCTGATCGCCTTTTCCCGGCGCGAAGTTCATTCCGTACGCGAAACAATCCGCGCACGAGGCTTGAGCGCCGCCGTGATTTATGGCGCCCTGGCGCCCGAGGTGCGCCGGCGCGAGGCGGAGCGCTTCACCACCGGCGAAGCCGACGTGGTAGTGGCGACCGACGCCATCGGCATGGGCCTGAACCTGCCGGTGCGCCGGGTGCTGTTCACCAGCCTGGAGAAGTTCGACGGGCATGAGGTGCGGCCCCTGTCGGGGTCGGAGGTGCGGCAGATCGCCGGCCGCGCCGGTCGCTACGGCAAGTTCGAGGTCGGGGAATACGGCGTGGTCGGGCGCGGCAGCCCCAACGCCCTGCGCCACATGTACAAGGCGGCGGACGAGAAGGTTCACGCCGCCATGTCGCTGACCCTGCGGCCCACCCGCGCCATGATGGAACGCCTGGCGACCTACGTCGGCACCGACCGGCTGGTGCCCCTGGTCGACTGCTTCGCCGCCGCCGACACCAAGGGGTCGCCCTACGCCCTGGCCGACCTGGCGCCGGTGCGCAAGATGGCCGTGGCCTTGGACGCCCGCCGCCTGGACTTCGACCGCCGCCTGACCCTGCTGTTCATGCCGGCCGACCTGGACCGCGAGACCGACGCCGATCTGGTCTACGGCATTTGCCGCGCGCTGGAGCGGGAGCAGCCCCTGCCGCTGGACAGCGTGGCGGGCAAGCGCATCGACAGCCTGGACGACTTGGGATTGGAGGCGCAGTCGCGCATCTGCGACCTCTATTACTGGGCGACCCGCAAGTTCTCCAGCTACTTCCCCGACCGCGAGGCCGTCACCGAGCGTCGCGCCGCCGTGGCCGAACGCCTGGCCCAGGTCCTGGCCATGCGCAGCCGGGCGCGAGCGGCCGGCGAAGGCCCGAACAAACCCAAGGCCGGCTTCCGGGGCGCGCCCCGCAAGCGCTATGGGCCTAAGCGGAAGTGACGATCAGGCGAAACTGAGGGCGTGGGAGATTGCCGCCGCCGTGGCCTGTAGCGCCGGCAGGAACTCTTCCCGCAACTGCGCCTCGCTGACCCGCGAAGCATGGGTGCTGACGTTCATGGCAGCGATCACGGCCCCGCCCCGGCCGCGGATGGGAACGGCGATGGAGCGCAAGCCCTCCTCCAGTTCTTGGTTCACCAGGGCCCAGCCTTGGCGGCCGGCCTGGTGCACGGCGGACTTGACCGCGTCCGCCTTGATGTCCGGCGTGGCGGCCAGGATGGCGTCCAGATCGGCATCCGGCAGGGCCGACAGCAGCACCCGGCCCATGGAGGTGCGGGCGGCGGGCAGGCGGGTGCCGATGCTGATCTCGATGGACATGATGCGCTTCATGGGCACGCGCGCGACGTAGACGATGTCCATGCCGTCCAGCACGGAGATGGAGCAGGATTCCTGCACCCGGCCCACCAGTTCCTGCATGAAGGGCTGGGCCACCCCCGTCAGGGTCAGGGACGACAGGTAGGCCAGGCCCAGGTTCAGCACCTTGGGCCGCAGGCTGAACAGCTTGCCATCAAAGGCGACGTAGCCCAGCGCGCACAGGGTGTGCAGCAGGCGCCGCGCGGTGGCGCGGGTCACGTCCGCGCGCTTGGCCACCTGCGACAGGGTCATGGGTGTGTGGGTCGCGCCAAAGGCCTCGATCACCGACAGGCCACGCGCCAGGGCGCGTACGAACTCACCCCCCTCGTCACCCGTCTCGACGTCCATCTCGGTCATCCGCCGCATTCCCCACCACGCAGGCGCGCCACCCCCACGGGCCGTTGACAGGCCGGTGCGCCAGGTTCATTGTGATGTTCATTATACGGACATTTGTGCGCTATACGAACAAAAAGATGCGGTTGCTGGAAAAAAGCCGCCGCCGACTTCCCCGGGGAGGGGACAGCCGACAGTGCCCAGGGGCGGGGCCGCCGACAGGACGGCCGCCGCCGGGCACCAGCCAGGCCCCCTTCCTTCGCGATGACGAAGGAGTGCGTGTTCATGACTGAAGTCTTCATCTGCGACGCGATCCGGACCCCCATCGGGCGCTACGGCGGTGCCTTGTCATCGGTGCGCGCCGAC
The DNA here is from genome assembly GCF_034653355.1 of Nitrospirillum guanabarense. Taxonomy (NCBI): domain Bacteria; kingdom Pseudomonadati; phylum Pseudomonadota; class Alphaproteobacteria; order Rhodospirillales; family Azospirillaceae; genus Nitrospirillum; species Nitrospirillum guanabarense. The sequence goes on along the minus strand of NZ_JAYEER010000001.1, from coordinate 915,906 downwards.
GATCTGGCGGCCGTGCCCCTGCGGGCGCTGATGGCGCGGAACGCCCAGGTGGATTGGGACGCGGTGGGTGACGTCGTCTTCGGCTGCGCCAACCAGGCGGGGGAGGACAACCGCAACGTGGCCCGCATGGCGCTGCTGCTGGCGGGCCTGCCCGTGGGCCTGGGCGGCACCACCGTCAACCGGCTGTGCGGGTCGGGCATGGACGCGGTGGCCATCGCCGCCCGCGTCGTGGCTTTGGGTGAGGCGGACCTGATGATCGCCGGGGGGGTGGAGAGCATGTCGCGCGCGCCCTTCGTCATGGGCAAGGCGGAGGACGCCTTTTCCCGCAAGGCCGAGATCTTCGACACCACCATCGGCTGGCGCTTCGTCAACAAGGCGATGAAGGCGGCCTACGGCGTCGACAGCATGCCGGAGACGGGCGAGAACGTGGCCGAGGATTTCGGCGTTTCCCGCGCCGACCAGGACGCCTTCGCCATCGCCAGCCAGAAAAAAGCCGGCACCGCCCGGGCCCGGGGCCGTTTTGAACGCGAGATCGTTCCCGTCACCATCCCCCAGCGCAAGGGCGACCCCAAGGTTGTGTCGGTGGACGAGCACCCCCGCCCCGACACCACGCTGGAAGCGCTGGCCAAGCTGAAGGGTGTCGTGAAGGCCGAGGGCACGGTGACGGCCGGCAACGCGTCCGGCGTCAACGACGGGGCCGCCGCCTTGCTGCTGGCCTCCAGCGGGGGGGTGCGCAAGTACGGCCTGACGCCGCTGGCCCGCTTCGTCGGAGCCGCCACCGCCGGCGTGCCACCGCGCATCATGGGCATCGGCCCGGCGCCGGCCACGCGCAAGCTGCTGGCCCGCCTGGGCCTGACGGTCGCCGACCTGGACGTGATCGAGCTGAACGAGGCCTTCGCCAGCCAGGGCATCGCCGTGCTGCGCCAGTTGGGCATCGCCGATGACGACGCGCGGGTGAACCCCAACGGCGGCGCCATCGCGCTGGGCCACCCCCTGGGCATGTCCGGCGCCCGCCTGGTCGCCACCGCCGCCCATGAGCTGGCGGGATCGGACGCCAGGCGCGCCCTGTGCACCATGTGCATCGGCGTGGGCCAGGGCATCGCCAGCGTCATCGAACGGGTCTGACCACCCCCGGGCCCTTAAGCACACCGGAGCGTAGCGACGAGGCCCCGACTGGGGCCGCCGCAGGCTTCCGGGGAGCATAGCGGACTGGAAACCGAGGACAAACCAAGGGGCGGATGCCCCGCCGGCGTTTGAGGAATAAAAACCGATGTTATCTAAAATCCGTACTTCCGCCCTGGAAGCGCTGAGCGACGTGCCCGATGGCGCCACCATCATGGTGGGCGGCTTCGGCAACGCCGGCATGCCCATGGAACTGGTGGACGCCCTGATCGAGCAGGGGTCCCGGGACCTGACCGTGGTCAGCAACAACGCCGGCAACGGCACCACCGGCCTGGCGGCATTGCTGGCGGCGGGGCGGGTGCGCAAGGTCATCTGCTCCTTCCCCCGCCAGACCGACAGCTTCGTCTTCGATGAACTGTACCGCGCAGGCAAGGTGGAACTGGAGTTGGTGCCCCAGGGCAATCTGGTGGAGCGCATCCGCGCCGCGGGTGCCGGCATCGGCGGCTTCTTCACCCCCACGGGCTACGGCACGCCGCTGGCGGAGGGCAAGGAGGCCCGCGTCATCGACGGGCGCGGCTACGTCCTGGAATATCCCATCCACGCCGACGTCGCCCTGATCAAGGGCCGGCTGGCCGACCGCTGGGGCAACATGGTGTTCCGCAAGACCGCCCGCAACTTCGGCCCCATCATGGCCTCCGCCGCCAGGATCTCGGTCGCCCAGGTGGAGGAGATCGTGGAACTGGGCGCCCTGGACCCGGAAGCCATCGCCCTGCCCGGGATTTTCGTCAGCCGCGTGGTGGCCGTGGGCAAGGCCGCCCGCGCCGCCGCTTGATCGCCAGGAATTCCATCATGACCCATACGCCCCCCAAGTACGTCGCGTGGACCCGCGACCAGATGGCCGCCCGCATCGCCAACGACATCGAGGACGGCGCCGTCGTCAACATCGGCATCGGCATGCCGGAACTGGTGGCCAACCACCTGTCGCCCAACAAGGAAATCCTGCTGCACAGCGAGAACGGCATCCTGGGCATGGGGCCTTCGCCCGCCGCCGATGCCGTGGATCCGGACCTGATCAACGCCGGCAAGCAGCCGGTGACCCTGCTGGACGGCGGCGCCTTCTTCGACCACAGCCTGTCTTTCGCCATGATGAGGGGCGGGCACCTGGACATCGCCATCCTGGGCGCCTTCCAGGTGGCGGAGAACGGCGACATCGCCAACTGGTCCACCGGCAAACCCGGCGCCATCCCGGCGGTGGGCGGCGCCATGGATCTGGCCGTGGGTGCCCGCCAGGTATTCGTGATGATGGAACACCTGACCAAGGACGGGCAGTCCAAGCTGGTGCACCGCTGCAGCTATCCCCTGACCGGCCTGGGCTGCGTCACCCGCGTCTACACCGATCTGGCGGTTCTGGACCTGACCGAAGGCGGTTTCGCCGTGCGCGAGCTGTGCCAGGGCTTGAGCCTGGAAACGCTGCAGGAATTGTCCGGCGTGACATTGACGGCCGCCTGAACGCCCGGAGTGGTATCGGTGGAACAGGGTCCCGCATGAACCACAAATAAACCACCTGCCCTCTAAGCCATTGACCTAACCGGAAGATTCGGCCAGGCCGAACCTTCGTACCATTGTAGGTGGAAAGAACCTCCCGTATCTTAGGCGCGGTTAGGCCCCGGCACCGGCCGGGGCCGTCCCCCTGGGTGGGAGGGCGCGTCGGTGGATCTGGACATCCCCAGCCTGCTGGTCGTCAACACGCTGCTGCAGACCGTGGCGGCCCTGTGCCTGTTGATGGCAGCGTTGTCCCTGCCCCGCCAGGCGGGCCTGTCCTATTGGGCGGGGTCCGGCTTCGCGCAGGCCGCGGGCCTGGCCCTGGCCAACCAGTTGGACTGGCTGCCGCCCGGACTGGCCTTGGTGTCCAGCCATTTCCTGATTTTCACCGGCTATGGCCTGGCCTATGTCGGCGTGGCCCGCTTCCTGGGCCGACCGGCGCACGACACCTGGGCGGTGCTGGCCCTGGGCGCGCTGCTGGCGGCCATATTCCTGTGGTTCACGGTGGGGGCGCCGGAAAGCCGGGGCCGAATCCTGGTCAGCAGCCTGTTCTTCGCCACGCTGTCGGCCGCCATCGCCTGGCACCTGTTGCGGCACGCGGAGCGGGATCTGTGCCCCGCCGCCACCGTCACCGCCGCCCTCTACGCGGCCTGGGCGCTGCTGGCCCTGGCGCGCGCCGGCTGGGCCCTGGTGATCGACTGGGAGGGGACCATGCAGGAGCCCCACGCCATGAAGGTGGCGACCCGTCTGGTCATCATCTGCGTCACCACCACCGTCACCAACGGTTATCTGTGGATGATCAGCCGGCGCCTGGATTCCGAACTGATGCAGCAGGCCCGGCAGGACCCGCTGACCGGCGTGGCCAACCGCCGGGTGCTATGGTCAGCGGGCGAGATGGAGGTGTCGCGCGCGCTACGCCACCACCGGACGCTGTCGCTGCTGATGATCGACATCGACCATTTCAAGGCGGTGAACGACCGCTGGGGCCACGGCACGGGTGACGCCCTGCTGGTGGCCGTGGCCGATTGCCTGACGCGGGAGCTGCGGCGCAGCGACATCCTGGCCCGCGTGGGCGGAGAGGAATTCATGGCCCTGCTGCCCGAAACCGGGCTGGAGGATGCCTGGGCGGCGGCGGAGCGGGTGCGCCAGCTGGTGGCGACCATCGCCCTCGATCGACCGCAGGGAACAGTGCGCTGCACCGTCAGCATCGGCGTCGCCACGCTGGGGGCCGACGGCCATGTGTGGGAGGAACTGGTGACGGCGGCCGACCAGGCGCTGTACCGCGCCAAGGACACGGGCCGCAACCGCACCGAAACGCTGAGCGTGGGGCCCGGTCTGGAGGACGGCCTGTCCCTGGCGCAGCCAGGCTGGGGAGCTTGAACCCCGGAGGTCCAGGCCGTTGTTCCACATGGCCCGGCGCCACCGGTTCAGGCGTGATCGGGGCGGTTCGCCACCCCGGATCCGTGCGCCCGATTGCACGATTATATTACATCCCCGCAATCGATGATTCCCCGTGGGAAATATTCACCTACGGCTTGCGCGGGCCCAATACCTCCCGCCACAACGGCAAGCGCCGTTCCAGGTCGGCGAACGTCGCCAGCGCCTCAGGACACTCATCGCGGCTGGGCGCCTGGTTCTGCATGGTGACGGCGGTGTTGACCAGGAAGTCGAACATCTCCCCCACCTTGCGGCGCTCGTCCGGGTTGGGCGCCGTCAGGTCCAGCAGCTCCCGCACCTGGTCGGAGGCATGGTCGGTGCGCGCCACCGCCGCGCCGCAGGCCTTGGCCTGGCCGATGATGGGCCCGGCGGAGCGCGCGTAGTCCCACACGTCCGCGCGGGCCCCGGCGGCCGGCGGCAGCGGGAGCAGCAGGGCTAAAACGAACCGCGCGCGGATTTGGAGCACCCTTCTCAGCATGCCCCGAAGATAGGGTGCGGACGCCACCGACGCCAGCGCCTACCCCCCGATCAACAGCCTGGTCAGCCAGCGGTGCAGGGGCTTCAGGGGCGGGCGGGCCAGGCGGTCCAGGCGGGGGCCCTTGCGGTCGAACACGGCCTTCAGGTGGCTGAAGGTGTCGAAGCCGTCGCGACCGTGATAGCGGCCCATGCCGCTGGGGCCGACGCCGCCGAAGGGCAGATCCTCCACCGCCACGTGGATCAGGGTGTCGTTGACCACCACGCCGCCGGCGGCCGTGGTCCTCAACACCCGGTCGATCAGGGCGCGGTCGCGGCCGAACAGATAGAAAGCCAGCGGCCGGGGCCGGTCGCGCACATAGTCCAGCGCCCGGTCGACATCGTCGTAGGGCACGATGGGCAGGACGGGCCCGAAGATCTCCTCCCGCTGCAGGGTGATGTCCTCGGGCGGGTCCAGCACCACGGCGGGGCCGATGGTCAGTCCTGGCACCGGCGGTCCCAATTCCCGCACTGTCGCCCCCCGCGCCTTGGCCTCCGCCACCAGATCCGCCATGCGGCGGCGGCCGGCGTCACCGAAGACGGCGGACATGGCGCTGGCCCCTTCCCCCGCGGGGAAGTAGCTCGGCACAGCCTGGCCCAGGGCCGCCACGAAATCCTCGACCCGGGCGCGCGGCACCAGGGCGTAGTCGGGCGCCACGCAGGTCTGGCCGGCGTTGGTGAACTTGCCATAGGCGATGTCCGTGGCCGCCGAGGTCAGGTCGGCATCGGGCAGGACCAGGGCCGGCGACTTGCCGCCCAATTCCAGGGTGACGGGCGTCAGGTTCTCCGCCGCCGCCTTCATCACCAGGCGCCCCACGCGGGTGGACCCGGTGAACAGGATGTGGTCGAAGGGCAGGCGGCCGAAATGGGCCCCCACCTCCGCCCCGCCGGAAACGACGGTGGCGGTGTCGGTCCCCGCCGCCTCCGCCACGATGTCGGCGATCAGGGCCGTGGTGCGGGGCGTCAGTTCCGACGGCTTCAGCAGCACCCGGTTGCCGGCGGCCAGCGCCCCGGTCAGGGGGCCGAGCGCCAGGAACAGCGGATAGTTCCAGGGCGCGATGACGCCCACCACGCCGAGGGGCTGCGGCTGCACCCAGGCGCGACCGGGGCCCAGGGTCAAGGGTACCGAGCGGCGGCAGGGCCGCATCCAGCCCGCCAAATGCCGGCGGGCGTGGCGCAGCCCTTCCAACGACACGAAGATCTCGGCGAACAGCGTCTCATGCGCCAGGCGGCCGCCGAAGTCGGCATCCACCGCCTGGACCAGCGCATCCTGGCGACGGATCAGCGCCCACTCCAGCGCGGCCAGCTGGTCCCGCCGCCGCTCCGCCGGTGGATAGGGATCCTGCCGCGCCGCCACGCGCAGCCGGTCGAAGGCCCGGGTCACCGCCGCCAGGTCGTCACCCCCCTGCTCCACCGCCATCATTCCACTCCTCCACCTTTCGCTTTTCTCAGGCCGACGACCGCCGGCCCCCGCAGTTTTCCGGCGAGCGTAGCGGACTGGAAAACGGGGAAGGCAAGCGGCCGGATGGCCGCGCCCGCCGTGGGCACTTAAAAATGCCAACTCAAGTACCCGCCGAAGCGGCGGGGGGAACCCATGCTGATGGAATCCAAGCCAAAGCTGTCCAGGTTGTTGATATCCATGATGTAGGTCTGGTCGAACAGGTTGCGCACCCACAGACCCAGGCTGATGGTGCCGTTGGGCGCGGTCCAGCCCAGCCGCGCATCCGTCAGCCAATAGCCGGACTGGCTGAGCCGGGTCAGGTTGTGGCTGTCGAAATAAACCAGCGAACGGTAGGAGACGTTGACGCTGGCGTTCAGCGTGCCGGCCTCCTTGCCGTTGGATCCGTCCAGCGGCTGGTCATAGCTGACCAGGCCACTGAGGGTCCAGCGCGGCGCGGAGGGCAGGCGATTGCCGGACAGGCTTTCCCCTTCCGAGACATAGTTCTGGTATTCGCTGTTGAGGTATTCGCCGCCCAGGCTGATCTCCAGCCCCTTCAGCGGCACCAGGGTGACATCGGCGTCCACGCCATAGAGGCGGGCATTGGCGGCGTTGTTGAAGGTCTGGGTCGGGATGCCGTCGCGGGTGACGATCTGGAAGACCTGCAGGTTGCTGTAGTCGTAATAGAAGCCGGCGGCGTTCAGGCGCAGGCGCTTGTTCCACAGCTCGGTCTTGGCGCCCACCTCGTAAGCGTCCAGCGTCTCGTCGGCATAAGGCGCCAGGTCGGCGGGGTCGCGGGTGTAGCCGCCGAAGAAGCCGCCGCTCTTATAGCCGCGATTGTAGCTGGCGTAGACCATGACGTCGTCGGTGGGCTTCACCTGGACGGAAGCGCGGCCCGACACGCTGTCGAAGGATTTGGAGGCGGCGTAGCTGAACACGTCCACCACTTGCTCCACCGTGCTGCGGTAGCGGAAGTCCTTGTCGTCCTGGGAATAGCGCAGGCCGCCCGTCAGGGTGATCCTATCGGTCAGCTGGTAGTCCACCTGCCCGAAGACGGCGTAGCTGTCGCTGATCTGCGTGTAGGGATAGCCCACCGTCGCCACGTTGTTTTCCAGCGAGAAGCCGGTGGGGTTGTCGTCGGTGACGAACATCGGGCGCAGGTCGCGCAGGATGTCGTACTGGCTGGAAGTGTTCAGATAGTCGTGCAGGAAATAGGCGCCGGCCACGCCGCGCCACTTGTCGCCCAGCGGCGCCTCAACCCGCAATTCCTGGGATACGTCGTGCTGCGTGGCCTTGTAGGTGCTGGTCAGCAGGTTGTTGGGGCTGGCGTCGGTATCCTCCAGATCGCTGCGCTCGGCGCTGTCGAAACCGGTGATGGAATAGAGGGTGGCCTTGCCCAGGTCCCACCGCACGTTGACGGAGGCGCCCCAGGTGTCGACCTTGTCCTGGCCCTTGACGTTGTAGGCGCCGGCGTAGGGGTTGTTGTCGGTGTCGGCATAGCCCAGCGCGTCGGTGCACAGGCCGGAGGCGTAAAAGCCGGGCGCGCACAGGCCACCGGGACCGGCGGCGGCGGCATCCTGCGGAATCAGCGGCCGGGACTGGAAATACCGGCTGTCGCCCCGGTTCTGGCCGCCATGGAACTGAACCGTGACGCTGAGGTCGTCACTGGGCGTGAACAGCAGGCTGGCGCGCCCGCCCCAGCGGTTCACGGCGTTGACATAGTCGTTGTAGTAGCGGTTGTAGGTGTCGCCGTCGTCGCGTTCATAGACGCCGGCCAGGCGCACCGCCAGCTTGCCGGGGACGATGGCGCCACCCACGCCGGCCTCCGCCTTCACCGAATTGAAGCGGCCGTATTCCAGGCTGCCGTCGCTGGTGGTGTCGAAGGTCGGCTGACGCGACGTGATGTTGATGGCGCCACCGGTGGTGTTGCGGCCATAGAGGGTCCCCTGGGGTCCCTTCAGCACCTCCACCCGCTCAAGGTCGAAAAACTGGCCCAACTGGGCCAGGGGGAGGCGACGAAGACCCCGTCCATATAGATGCCGACGGCCCCGGCGGCGTTGGCGTTGAAGTCGTTCAGGCCCACGCCGCGGATGAAGACCTTGGGGTTGGCGCTGGCGTCCGACGTCTTGATCTGCAAGCCCGGCGTCAGCGCGGGCAGATCCTGCACGTCGCGCACGCCGGTCTTTTCCAGCGTTTCGGCCGTCAGCGCGGTGATGGCGACCGGCACGTCCTGCAGGTTTTCCGCCCGCTTCTGCGCCGTGACCACGATTTCCTGCAACACGCCGTCGGTGTCGGCCGGTGCCACCGACTGGGCGCGCGCCGGCGCCTGCAAAGCCACCAGCGCCACACCCGCCAGCAGCATGAATCCAACACCCGCCTTGCCTATCCGCATCATGGTTGGCTCCCTGTTTTTGGTTCCGTCGTTGCGCAACCGCCCTAGCACTCTTTCTTTTTGGCCCCGGTGCCCGCCGGGTCCTCAACTTCCTTATGCAGCCGTTTAGGCCGACATCTCGAACACCGGCCACCGCCCGGTTATGGCGGCGCCGTCATAAGCCAGCAGCGGTCCGAACTGCAGCAGCACCGCCTCGCTCTGCGAAGGGCGCAGGAACACCCAGTCGTCCGGCTTCAGCGGCACGCGGCGGGAGCCCGACCAGCGTTCCTGGTTGCTGGACCGGCCATAGAGGCCGCTGAGCTGCAGGCCCGGCGGCGACACCGGGTTGGCCAGCCAGTGGCCGCCCTGTACGAAGAAGGCGCGGGCCGTGTTGGGGTCGAAGAAAGCGGCGATGCCGCTCAGGCTTTCCAGCCCGGGGACCAGCCCCGGCTCCGCCACCTTCAGCACCGGCGTGGCGATGAAACAGGCGGGCTGGTGATGCGCCAGGGTATCGATGTCGAAGTCCGTGGGCTTCACGAAGGCGGAGCCCACCGCCACCTCCGTCGCCACCGGGTCGTCGGTGTGCAGGGCATAGGTGGGGCTGCCGGCCGTGTTGAAGGTGTGGGGCGCCTGCCCGTCCTTCAGCGGCGCCTTCTCTTTCAACACTCCGGCCATGCGGGCGTAGACGTCCTTGGCCCGGGCCAGCGCCTTGCCACGCATGTCGAACACGCCGGGCATCTTGGCCACATGGGGGTCATAGCCCATGAGGCCGCAGGCGGTGACGGTGGGATCCAGGCCCGCCAGCATGGCGGCCAAGGCCTGCGGATCGGTCAGGCCACCGCGGTGCAGGCCGACGTCGATCTCGAAATTCACGTTCAGCGCCACGCCCCGCGCCTTGGCCATCGCGGTGTACTGGGCCAGGCGTTCCGGCGTGTCGATCAGCCACTGCGGCCCCGGCGCCCGCGCACCCAGCGTGTCGTAGTAGGCGGCGGCGGCGGCCACCGGCAGGGGCTTGCCCATCAGCACGTCGGCGTCGGGCGCGCGGCCGGCCATCTCCACCAGCATGGGCTGGTTGAAGACCATGTAGCGCCGGGTCTTAAGGCCGGCGGCCACCCGGTCCAGCAGGTCGTGGCAGGGCAGCGACTTGACGACCATGCGCAGGCCCTTGGCCTGACTGCCCGCTTTGCCGAGGGTGTCGCCCACCGCCTTGATGTTGGCGTCCAAGCGCGTGGTGTCGACCACCAGCACCGGCTGGGCCACCCCCGCCTTGGTCAAGGCCGCCGACAGGGCGGTGAAATAGGCGTCATGGCCGCCGCCGTGATCGCCCTCGGGCCAGGCCAGGGCGGCGGCGCCCACCACGGCGGCACCGGCGATGCCGCCCGCCAGCACGCCCCGGCGGCTGGGCCGCCGTCCATAGTCGTCACGCATCGGTGAACACCCCCCGCAGATAGTCGTTGAGGAAGCGCCCATCCGGATCGACCTGGCGGCGCACGTCCATGGCGTCGCGGAAGCGGGGATAGAGGGCGATGAAGTCGGCGGTCTTCAGCGTGTTCAGCTTGCCCCAGTGCGGCCGGCCGCCATGGCGCCGCAGGATGGGTTCCACCACGTCGAACAGGAACTGGTAGTCGTCCTTGTAATAGGCGTGCACGGCGATAGAGCCGGAGGGCCGGTCGTGGAAGGGCGACAGCCAGGCGTCGTCGGGCGCGATCACCCGGGCCTCGATGGGGAAGAACACGTCGGAGCGCCGGGTCTCGATGGCCTCGATCACGTCCTTCAGCGCCTGCACCTGCGCCTCGCGCGGCAGGTGGAATTCCATCTCGTTGAAGCGGATGGGGCGTTCGTTGGACAGCAGTTGCCAGCTTTCGGACACCACGCGCTCCGGCTCCAGGCCGGACAGCACATGCCTGGCCACACGGCGGCGGATGGCGGGGGACCAGCCCAGCCAGTCCCGCAGCGCCTTCAGGCTCATGACCGCGTCATTGTCCTGGGTGGGCGGCCGGGGGGTGGCGGGGGCATCCGTCTCATCATGGGTGATGACGGCGGTCATGTCGGTGAAGGGCAGGTAGTAGAACTCCACATTGCGGTGCTTGCCCTGCAAGGTGGGCCATTCCGCCAGGGTCTGTTCCAGGGGCTGCAGCCACACCCGCCGTTCCACCCGGCGCACCGGGCTGTTCTTCAGCGTCACGCGGGTCAGGACGCCGAAGGCGCCCAGCCCCACCCGGGCGGCGGCGAACAGGTCGGCGTTCTGGTCTGGACCGCACTCACGCACCTGGCCATCGGCCGTCACCAGGCGGAAGGCCTGGACGTTGCCGTGCAGGGCCATCAGGTTGACGCCCGTGCCGTGGGTGGCGGTGGACAGCGCGCCGGCCAGCGACTGCTTGTTGATGTCCGGCAGGTTGGGCATCTCTTGGCCCACGGCGGAGAGCGCGGGGCCCAGGTCGGCCAGCCGGGTGCCGGCGCGGACATGGGCCGTCAGCGCATCGGCGTCATGGCCGTCCAACCCGGCGATACGGTCCAGCGTCACCAGCGTGCCGGGCGTCGGCACGAGGGGCATGAAGGAATGGCCGGCGCCCACGGCGCGGATGGGGCCCGGGGCCTTGCGCACCAGGTCGGCCAGTTCACCCTCGTCCGCCGGGGCGGCCCGGCCGGCGGGATAAGAATGCTGGATGCCCGACCAGTTGCGCCACAGCAGGTGGCCGCCGGCGTCGGCGCTGGGCGGGGCCGGCGGTTCCGGCTGCGCGCCCACGCGGGATGCGGCCACACCGCCGGCGGCCAACGCCGTGCCGCCCATCAACAGAAACAGGGTGCGCCGTGTCAGCATGGTTCGGTCCGTTCCCCCTAAAGCCCCGTTGGTCAGTTGGTTTTGCCCTGGCCCGCCCCTTGGCCGGCCAGGAAGCGGATCAGCGCCTGGTAATCCTCGGCGGTGCAGGAAAAGCACTGGCCGCCCGCCGGCATGCCGTTGAAGCCCTCCAGCGTGTGTTTCAGCAGGGTGTCCGGCCCCTTGGCCCAGCGCGGCTTCCACGCCGTGGCGTAACCCACCAGCGGGGCGCCGGAGTCCGGATTGGCGTGGCAGGCCTTGCAGCTGGCCTCGTACAGGCCGGCCAGGCGATCCTCCGCCGGCCGCCGCGCCGCGAGCGTCTCCACCGACGGCGGCGCTTCCGGCGCCGGGTCGCAGGCCGGCAGGCCCGCCGCCAGCGCGGCCAGCAGGATCAGCATGGGCACGCGTGCCCGTTTCGGAAAATGCCCGATGCCCAAGCCCATGAAACTCCCCGTCGCCGTCCCGTCTGCGTGGTCACGGCGTTAGTCATCGCTAACTATGGTTAGTGATAACTAAAGATGGTGGGGCTGGCAAGGGGGAACTGACAGCGCGGGGTCTTCAGCCAGCCGGCCCCTTATCCCTGATCCGTCGCCCGCCAGGCCCTGGCATGGTCGATGAAGGCCTTGAGGCCGGCGGAGGGCAGGCGCTGGCGGGGGTAGTACAGCGCCAGGCCCGGCGAGGGCGGCGTCCAGTCGGCCAGCGCGCGGGCCAAGCGGCCACCGGCGAGGTCGGCCGCGACGTCGCGCAGGCTGACATAGGCGATGCCGGCGCCGGCGCGGGCGGCGTGCAGGCATAGGGCATGGCTGCCCAGGGTCAGGCGCCCCGGCACGTCGATGCGGATCTCCTCACCCCCCGCTGGGCCGCCCCGGGGCGTGAATTCCCAGCGGTAGATGGTGCCGCTGGGCAAGCGGGCGCGGATGCAGTCGTGACGCAGCAGGTCGGCCGGTACCCGGGGGGTGCCATAAGCCTGGAAATAGGCGGGTGTGGCCACCACGGCCCACCCCTCCTCCGGCCCCACGGGGATGGCCACCATGTCCTCGGGCACGGCATCGGTGGTGCGGAAACCGGCATCGAAGCCGGAGGCGACGATGTCGATCATGCGCCCTTCGGTCGCCAGATCGACCCGCATGTCCGGGTAGCGGGCCATGAAGTCCAGCACCAGGGGCAGCATGCGCGCCGCAGCCTCCTCCGAGGTATTGAGACGCAGCAGGCCGGCGGGGGTGTCGCGGAAGCGGTTGACCGTCTCCACCGCGTCGGCGATCTCACGCAAGGCCGGCATCACCCGGGCCAGGAACTGCTCCCCCGCCTCGGTCAGGGCCACGCTGCGGGTGGTGCGGTTGAACAGGCGCACGCCCAGCTGGCGTTCCATGGCCGCCACCCGGTGGCTGAGTGAGGAGGGGGAGGCGCCGATGGCCGCCGCCGCCGCGCGGAAGCTGCGATGCTCCGCCACCGCCGCCAGGGCGGCCAGTTCATTCAGGGCCAGGCTCGCCACTGTACGGCATCCTTCATCAAGTCATGCAAGATTGCGCCGATTATCGCATCAGTGATGGCGCATTACATCAGCGGTCTCGACCCTTCAAGGAGACCCTGGACCATGGGCACCCCCGCAAAGACCATCCTGATCACCGGCTGTTCCTCCGGCTTCGGGGAAACCACCGCCCGGCTGTTCGCCGCACGCGGCTGGAACGTCATCGCCACCATGCGCGACCCCGCCCGGGACCCCGGCCTGGGCGCGCTGGATAATGTGCTGGTCACCCGTCTGGACGTGCAGGACCGGGACAGCATCGCCGCCGCCATCGACGCCGGCCTAACCCGCTTCGGCCGCATCGACACGCTGGTGAACAACGCCGGCTTCGGCCTGTTCGGCGTGTTCGAGGCCACGCCCGTGGCCAAGGTGGCGGAGCAATTCGAGGTCAACGTCTTCGGCGTCATGGACGTGACCCGCGCCATCCTGCCCCATTTCCGCGAGAATGGCGCCGGCACCATCATCAACATCAGCTCCGGTGCCGGCGCCTTCGGCCTGCCCCTGATGTCGCTGTACTGCGCCAGCAAGTTCGCGCTGGAGGGCTTCTCCGAGGCGCTGTCGTTCGAACTGGCCAGCGTCGGCGTGACGGTGAAGCTGGTGGAGCCGGGCGGCGTCACCAGCACCAACTTCGGCCCCCGTAGCGGGACGGAGGCGGGCGCGCAGGCGGACCTGGCCGATTACCGTCCCTTCGTCACCAAGCTGGACGCCTTTTTCGAAGGCTGGCGCAATTCCCTGGCCGGCACCACGCCGGACGGCGTGGCGGAGGTGATCCATACCGCCGCCACCGACGGCACGGACCAGCTGCGCTATGTCGCGACGGATGACATCAAGCCGCTGATCGCCGCCCGCCGCGAAACGTCGGAGGAGGCCTACATGGCCCTGATGCGCGACCGGTTCATGCCACGCTGATCCGGTACGGGCGGCCTGCGTCACACCCCGTGGCGCAGGCCGCCCAGCCACATCTGGGTCAGGGCGCGGCAGACGCTTTCGGGCGACATGCTGGGGTCGTCCAGCGCCATCTCCACGGCGGCGTAGCCCGCATCCACGGCGATGCGGGTGCGCAGGCGCAATTCGGCCGGGTCCATGTCGGGCAACAGCGGGCCCATGGCGCGGCAGATGCGGTCGGTGACCATCTCGTGCGAGGCCAGGCGGACGGCGGTCAGCGAGGGCACGGCGCGCAGCGCCCGCATGATCCACACCGCCCCCGGCATCTCGGCCGTGGCCTGGATGGTGGACAGCAGGAATTGGTAGTGGGCCCCCATCAGCTCTTCAAAACCCGCGGGCGCGCTGCGCTCCAGCCACTCATAGAGGATGTCGTTCTGGGCCTCCATCAGGGTGCTGCCCAGGGCCGCCAGCAGGTCGTACTTGTCCTTAAAATGGCGATAGAAGACGGGCGGTGTCACCCCGGCGCGGCTGGCCACCTGGTTGGTGGAGATGCGCTCGATCCCCACCTCGCCCAACAGTTCGGCCCCCGCCTGCATCAACCGCATGCGCATGGCCGCCGCCCGGCCGGTCGGGGCGGGGCCCTGGGGCGGGCCGGAGGCGAGAGTGGCGTCTGAGGCGGTGTCTGACACGGTCACGGGGATCGATAACGGCGGTTGGAGAACGGCGCGGAGCCTGCTGCGCCCCATGACTACCGCGTCCGGCCCGGGAACGCCAAGGCCGATCGCGTCCCACCCTTCACCGGGACGCCTACATCCATACGCAGGGATAGGCGGCAGACCCCTGGATTCTATGGGGCGGAGTGATATTCTTCACAGACGGGAGACAAAACTACTGGATGCGAAATGACCGGCGCCAGTGACAGTTCGACCGACGACGGTGAAATCGTCAGTGTCGACACCAGCGACCCCACGGTCGCCTGCCTGTCCATCGTCAGCTGGTCCATGGCCATCGCGGCCCTGGGCGCCATCGTCCTGTTGGCCCTGGTCCTGATGCTGCTGAACGTGTCGCAGTACATCTTCCTGATGGCGTGGATCATCGGCGCGCCCTTCGCCGCCGCGGCCGCCGCCCTGGCCGTCCTGTTCGTCCAGCTGAACCAACGCCGCCAGCATGGCTGAGGGGCCTCAGCGCGGGCACAAGCCGTGAAGGAACAGGTGCACCACCTGCTGGACGTAGGTGTGGCGGTAGGCGGCGTCGCCCAGACGGGCCGGGTTGATCTGGCCCTCGAACGAATACCCCGCCGTGACCATGCCGAAGAAGATGCGGGCGGCGGTGACGGGGTCATCCACCACGACCAGCCCCTGGTCCGCCGCCCGGCGCAGATAGTTCGCCACCTTGTCGCGGGACTGGTCGGGCCCTGTGCGGAAGAAGCCCTCCAACTGGTCGGGGAACAGCCGCCCCTCCGCCACCAGGATGCGGTTCATGGCCATGACGTCCGGCTGTACCAATGCCTCCAGGAGCGAGGTGCCGAACTGAACCAGCACCTCTTCCGGCGGGCCGCAGCTTTCGGCGATGTCGTTCATCAGCTGGCTGATGTGGCCGGTCACCACCTCCAGCACCGCCAGGAACAGTCCTTCCTTGCCGCCGAACAGTTCGTAAAGCGTGGCGCGGGACCCGCCGGACAGGGCCACGATATCGCCCAGGGTCGCGCGCTCGAACCCCTTTTCCATGAAGACCTTCAACGCCGCGTCCATCATGGCGCCGCGCCGGGCCTCCGCCCGGCGGCCCAGCTTGGGTGCAGGCGTCGCATCGGATCCGGAAGGGACGCCGGATGGCGCATCGGGCGTCCCGGTCAAGGGGGACAGTGGGGCGTGGGCAGAGGGGGTCATCGTTTTTTCATAGCTTAATCAAAGGCCCCGGTGACGCCCGTCACAGGACTGTACTGTATGATACAGTACATGAACATCATCGGGCAAGGACGGGGCTTCCGTTCCTTGCATCTTGCCTATCTTTTTCCCCGTTCCCTTACCACCCCCGGGTTGTCCCGGCTGAAACGCGTTTTGCCCGCGCGTTTCGGCGGCACCCGAAGGGATGGTCGGGGCGGGGCTGACTTTCGGTGGAAGAGGCTTTGATGACGCTCACTATTCCCAGGGTGGCCTTGGTGGCGACGCTATCGGTGGCGGCGGTGACGCTGGCCGGTTGCGGCGAGAAGAAACAGGCGCCGCCCCCACAGGGGCCCGTCTCCGTGGGGGTCGTCACCGTGGCGCCCCAGCCCGTGACCCTGTCGACCGAGCTGACCGGCCGCACATCCGCCTTCCGCGTGGCGGAGGTGCGCCCCCAGGTCAGCGGCGTCATCCTGAAGCGGCTGTTCACCGAAGGTGGCGACGTCAAGGCCGGCCAGCAGCTGTACCAGATCGATCCCGCCCCCTACGAGGCGACGCTGGCCAGCGCCAAGGCCAGCCTGGCCCAGGCGGAGGCCACGGTGAAATCGGTCAAGGCCAAGGCGGAGCGTTATGCCGACCTGGTGACGGTCAACGCCGTGTCCAAGCAGGACTACGACGACATCACGGCCAGCCTGGCGACCGACCTGGCGGCGGTGGACGCCGCCCGGGCCCAGGTCAAGACGGCCCAGATCAACCTGGACTACACCCGCGTCTACTCCCCCATCAGCGGCCGCGTCGGCCGTTCGTCGGTGACGGAGGGGGCGCTGGTCACCGCCGACCAGACCACGGCGCTGGCCACCGTGCAGCAGCTGGATCCGCTGTATGTCGACGTCACCCAGTCCAGCGTCGACCTGATGCGGCTGCGCCGGGAGATCGCCGCCGGCCATGTGAAGGGCGCCACCGCGGGCGACGCCCCCATCAGCCTGCTGATCGACGGCCTGGGCGACCAACCCTACGGTGAGCCTGGCCGCCTGCAATTCGCGGACGTGACCGTGGACCAGACCACGGGCATGGTCACGCTGCGCGCCACCGTGCCCAATCCCAAGGCGGAATTGCTGCCGGGACTGTTCGTCCGGGCGCGGGTGGAGGAAGGCGTGCGCGACCAGGCCATGCTGGTGCCACAGCAGGCCGTGGTGCGCGGCGCCGATGGCGGCACCACCGTCTGGGTCGTGGGCCAGGACAACAAGGCGACCGTCCGCCCCGTCACCACCACCCAAGCGCAGGGCGACAAGTGGGTGGTGACCGGCGGCCTGAATGCCGGTGACCGCGTGGTGGTGGAAGGCGTTCAGCGCCTGCGCCCCGGCGCGGACGTGAAAGCGGACGAGGTGAAGCCCCAGGCCGCAGCCCCCGCCACCCCGCAGCCGCTGTAAGGCAGGGTCCACCCCATGTCAAAATTCTTCATCGACAGGCCCGTGTTCGCCTGGGTCATCGCCATCGTCATCATGATGGCGGGCGCGCTGGCCATCAACACCCTGCCCATCGAGCAGTTCCCCCGCATCGCGCCCCCGTCCGTGGCCATCACCGCCAGCTATCCCGGCGCCTCGGCCAAGACGCTGGAGGACACGGTCACCCAGGTGATCGAGCAGAAGATGAACGGCATCGATCATCTTCGCTACATGTCCTCCACCAGCGACAGCTCGGGCAACGTCACCATCACCCTGACCTTCAACGCCGAGGCCGACCCCGACATCGCCCAGGTGCAGGTGCAGAACAAGCTGCAGCTGGCGACGCCGCTGCTGCCCACCGAAGTGCAGCAGCAGGGCGTGCAGGTCAGCAAGTCCGCCAAGAACTTCCTGATGGTGCTGGCCTTCTTCTCCCCCACCGGGCAGTTGAGCGACACCGACGTCGGCGACTTCGTCGCGTCCAACCTGCAGGACCCCATCAGCCGCCTGGACGGCGTCGGCGACATCACCCTGTTCGGGCCGCAGCACGCCATGCGCGTCTGGCTGGACCCGAACAAGCTGGCGGCCGTGCAGATGACGGCGGCCGACGTGACCACCGCCATCGGCGTGCAGAACAAGGCCGTGTCCGCCGGCCAGGTCGGCGGCCTGCCCTCCGTCCAGAAGCAGCAGCTGAACGCCACCATCATCGCCCAGACCCGGCTGGAAACGCCGGAGCAGTTCGCCAACATCATCCTGCGCGTGAACACCGATGGGTCCAAGGTCCTGCTGAAGGACGTGGCGCGGGTGGAGCTGGGCAGCAACAGCTATGAGACCCAGGCGCGCTATAACGGCCACCCGGGCGCCGGCCTGGCCATCAAGCTGACCACCGGCGCCAACGCGCTGCAGGTGGAAAAGGCCATCAAGGCCAAGATCGAGGAACTGCGACCCCTGTTCCCCGAGGGGCTGGAGGTCGCCTACCCCTACGACACGACGCCGTTCGTGCGCCTGTCCATCCATGACGTGGTCGAAACCCTGCTGGAAGCCATCGTCCTGGTCTTCATCGTCATGTTCGTGTTCCTGCAGAGCTGGCGGGCCACGCTGATCCCCACCATCGCCGTGCCGGTGGTGCTGCTGGGCACCTTCGGCGTGCTGTCGGCCTTCGGCTTCACCATCAACACGCTGACCATGTTCGCCATGGTGCTGGCCATCGGCCTGCTGGTCGACGACGCCATCGTGGTGGTGGAGAACGTGGAGCGCGTGATGGCGGAAGAGGGCCTGTCCCCCCGCGAGGCCACACGCAAATCCATGGGGCAGATCACGGGCGCCCTGATCGGCATCGCCCTGGTGCTGTCGGCCGTGTTCGTGCCCATGGCCTTCTTCTCCGGGTCCACCGGCGCCATTTACCGCCAGTTCTCGCTGACCATCGTGTCGGCCATGGGCCTGTCGGTGCTGGTGGCCCTGGTCCTGACCCCGGCCTTGTGCGCCACCCTGCTGAAACCCGCCGCCCACCACGGCAGCGGCGCCGTGGAAACGGGCCCCTTCGGCTGGTTCAACCGCGGCTTCAACCGCCTGTCCAACGGCTACGGCAGCGCCGTCGGCCATGTCAGCCGCCGCACGCTGCGCTATCTGCTGGTCTATGGCGTCATCGTCGCGGGCATGGTCTTCCTGTTCATGCGCATCCCCAGCGGCTTCCTGCCGGATGAGGACCAGGGCTTCCTGTTCGTGCAGGCCGCCACGCCCCCCGGCGCCACCGCCGAGCGCACGCTGGAAGCGGCCAAGGCCATGGAAAAGCACTTCCTGGTCGATGAGAAGGACAATGTGGCCGGCCTGTTCACGGTGGTGGGCTTCAACTTCGCCGGCCGTGGCCAGAACTCCGCCTTCGCCTTCGTCAACCTGCGCGACTGGTCGCAACGGTCCCGGCCCGACCAGAAGGCCGGCGCCATCGCCCAGCGGGCGATGATGAAGCTGATGGCCTACCGCGACGCCTCCATCTACACCATCCTGCCGCCGGCGGTGATCGAGTTGGGCAACGCCTCCGGCTTCGACTTCGAACTGGTGGACCGGGCCGGCCTGGGCCATGAAAAGCTGATGGCCGCGCGCAACCAGCTGCTGGGCATGGCGGCGCAGAGCCCCGTGCTGATGCAGGTCCACCCCAACGGCCTGGAGGACGTTCCCGAACTGCGGGTGAAGGTCGACCAGACCAAGGCCACGGCCCTGGGGCTGTCACTGTCCGACATCAACGGCATCCTGTCCACCGCCTGGGGCTCGTCCTATGTCAACGACTTCATCGACAAGGGCCGCGTGAAGAAGGTCTACGCCCAGTCGGACGCCCCCTTCCGCATGCTGCCCAGCGACATCAGCCGCTGGTACGTGCGGGGTTCCAGCAACCAGATGGTCCCGTTCTCCTCCTTCACCACGGCCTATTGGCAGTACGGCTCACCCCAGCTCGAGCGTTACAACGGCGTGTCGTCGCGCGACATCCAGGGCGTGCCGGCCCCCGGCCACAGCACCGGCGAGGCGATGGCGGAGATGGAAAAGCTGGCCGCAAAGCTGCCCCCGGGCATCGGGTACGAATGGACCGGGCTGTCGTACGAGGAACGGCTGTCGGGCTCGCAGGCCCCCGCCCTCTACGCCATCTCGCTGGCCATCGTCTTCCTCTGCCTGGCGGCCCTGTATGAAAGCTGGTCCATCCCGGTCTCGGTCATGCTGGTGGTGCCGTTGGGCGTCATCGGCGCGGTGGCCGCGGCCAGCCTGCGCGGCCTGGACAACGACGTCTACTTCCAGGTCGGCCTGCTGACGACCATCGGCCTGTCCGCCAAGAACGCCATCCTGATCGTGGAGTTCGCCAAGGAGCAGTACGAGGCCGGGCATGAGCTGATCGACGCGGTGACCATCGCCGCCAGGCAGCGCCTGCGTCCCATCCTGATGACGTCCTTCGCCTTCATCCTGGGCGTGTTGCCGCTGGCCGTGGCCAACGGCGCCGGCTCCGGCGGGCAGAACGCCATCGGCGTGGGCGTGATGGGCGGCATGATCTCGGCCACCTTCCTCGCCATCTTCTTCGTCCCCGTCTTCTTCGTCTCGGTCCTCCGGCGCTTCGGCAAGCGGCCCGCCCCCGGCACACCCGCCTCGGGCACACCCGCCCCCGGCGCCCAAGGCCACGACACCGCAGGACATCCGTGATGACCGTGTTTTCGACCCCCAAGCGCATCGCGGCCATCACCGCCCTGCTGCTCACCACAGCCTGCTCCCTGGCGTCGGACTACACTCGGCCGCAAAGCCCAGTCCCCAGCACCTGGCCCACCGGCCAGGCGTATGAACCAGCGGGGGCATCCGGCGCGCCGTCACCCCTGCAAGGTCCCGACAGTTGGAAGGCCGTGTTCCGCGGCCCCCGGCTGCAGGCCCTGATCGCCAAGTCGCTGGAGAACAACCGCGACCTGCGCGTGGCCCTGCTGAACATCGAGGTGGCGCGAGCGACATACCGGGTGCAGGACGCGGCCACCCTGCCGACGCTGAACGCCGGCGGCAGCACCACCCGGTCCCGCACTCCAGCCTCGCAAAGCGTCACCGGCAGGCCGGTCACGGCCAACAGCAGCCAGGCCCAGGTCAGCGTCACCTCGTACGAGCTGGACCTGTTCGGCCGGGTGCACAGCCTGTCACAGCAGGCCCTGGAACAGTACCTGGCGACGACCGAGGCCACCGCCGGTACCCGCCTGTCTCTGATCGCGGAGGTGGCCAACGCCTACCTGACCCTGGTATCGGACCGCCAGTTGCTGGCCCTGACGCAGGACACCCTGCGCACCCAGGAGGCGACGTACGACCGCAACAAGCGCATGTTCGACCGGGGCAGCAGTTCCGCCCTGGATCTGGCGCAGTCGCAGACATCCGTCGACACCGCCCGCGCCAATCTGGAGCAATACACCCGCCTGGTGGCGCAGGACCGCAACGCCCTGGAACTGCTGGTGGGGGCGCCCCTGACCGACGCGGAGGTCGAGGGCGCCAGCCTGGACGACCAGGACGTGCTGGGCGACCTGCCGGCCGGCCTGCCGTCCGACCTGGTGCTGCGCCGGCCGGACATCCGTCAGGCCGAGCACACGCTGAAGGCGGCCAACGCCAACATCGGCGCCGCCCGCGCCGCCTTCTTCCCGCAGATCACGCTGACCGGCAGCTACGGCACAGCCAGCGCCGGCCTGACCGACCTGTTCGCGCCGGGCAGCAGCGCCTGGAGCTTTGGCCCCAGCATCAGCCTGCCGATTTTCGACAATGGGAAGAACCAGGCCAACCTGGACTCCGCCAAGGCCACCCGCGACATCGACGTGGCCAACTATGAGAAGGCGGTGCAGACCGCCTTCCGCGAGGTGGCGGACGCCCTGGCCGCGCGCGGCACGCTGGATCGTCAACTGACGGCCCAGACCTCGCTGGTGAAGTCCAGCCAGCTGACCTACGACCTGTCGACCAAGCGCTACGATCGCGGCGTCGACAGCTTCCTGACCCTGCTGGACGCCCAGCGCAGCCTGTACAGCGCCCAGCAGAACCGCATTTCCGTGCAGCTGTCGCTGCTGGAAAACCGGGTCACCCTGTTCAAGGTGCTGGGCGGGTCGGAGACCGCGCCGGCGGTGGAGTGACACCTGTCGAGGCGCAAACCCGGCCTGAGCCTTATGCGCTCAGCGCCGGGATGCCAGGTTGAATAGCAGGCCTTGGGGGTCGCGCACATGGCAACGCGGTACGGCCAGGTCGCGGTCCACGATCACGCAGCCGGCGGCCAACAGGTCCGACAGCGCCTGGTCGAAATCATCCACCAGGAATTCTAACACCGGACCAACGGAGGCGGCAGTTTCCAGGTAAAGGCGGAACGCGCCGGTCTCCAACCCCACAAGCGTCGGGGTGCGGTGGAAAACGGAAAAGCCCAGCACCTTCTCATAGAACGCGGTGGCGGCTGCCAGATCGGGCGTCTGGAGCAGCACATCCCGCGTCGCGGCAATCCCCGTCAAGGCCATGTCCCGCCTCCCCCGCTGTCATTTTGGGGCCTCGCAAGGCCCGGCCATCATATGACATCCCGGCGACAGGGGCATCAGCGGCTTCCCCTCCGCTGGCGGCCTGATTATTCTACTGGAGGGTGCAGGCATGGAGTGCCGGCCCAACAGGCATGAGGTTGGGGACAAATGCTGGGGACCATTCTTTCTTATTCCACGCACACCGGCGACGGCGTCATCAGCGGTGCCGACGGCCAGCGCTACACCTTCCGCCGCAATGACTGGCGGTCGGAGGCGGAACCGGTGAACGGGCGCAAGGTCGACTTCGTGGGCGTCGACGGTGTCGCCCAGCAGATCTACGCCGTGGCGAGCCCGCCGATGGAAAAGAACAAGCTGGTGGCCTGCCTGCTGGCGTTTTTCCTCGGCACCTTCGGTATTCACAAATTCTATCTGGGCTACACCACCGCCGGCATCATCATGCTGCTGGTGTTCCTGTTCGGCTTCATCCTGCTGGGCATCCCCTCGGTCATCATCGGCCTGATCGCCTTCATCGAGGCCATCCTCTACATCGTGAAGTCGGACGAGGAGTTCGAGGCGGTGTACGTGCGCGGCAACCGCGCCTGGTTCTGACAGGGGGGCGCCCGGTTGAACCCGCGCGCCCCATTCCGGACTCACGCCGCCTGGCGCGCCTTGATGTAGTCCCGGATGACCAGTGACAATACGTCCAGCGGCATGCTGCCGGACGACAGGCCGGCGTGGTGGAACTCCCGGATATCGAACTTCGGCCCCAGTTCCTTCCGCGCCTGGTCGCGCAGGCGCACCCATAGGGTATGGCCGATCTTGTAGCTGCAGGCCTGACCCGGCCAGGCGCAGTAACGGTCGGTCTCGCGCGTCATGGCGCTTTCGGTGTCGCCCGTCAGCTCGACCATGTATTTGACCGCCTGCTCCCGCGTCCACCGCTTGTGGTGCATGCCGGTGTCGATGACGCAGCGGCCGGCGCGGAACAGCAGGAACTTCAGGTAGCCGATGCGGCCCATGGGCTCCTTTTCGTACATGCCCATCTCGTCGGCCAGCTGCTCGGCATAGAGGGCCCAGCCCTCGCCGTAGCCGGAGAAGAACATGTTGGAGCGGTAGCGGGGGATGCCCGCCGTCTCCTGCGCCAGGGCCACCTGCAGGTGGTGGCCGGGAATGCCCTCGTGATAGAGGGTGGACGGCAGCGCCCACTTTGGCCACTCACCGGTGTCATGCAGGTTGAAGTAGATGGTGGCCGGCCGCTTGCCGTCCAGCGAGGGCGACTGGTAGTAGGCCAGCGGCGCGCCGGCGTCGATCTGCGCCGGCACCGGCTTCACCTCCGCCTTGGCCTTGGGCAGGGTGGAGAAGTATTGGGGCAGGTGGCCGACCACGTCGGCCAGGCGCACGCCCAGGTCGGCGATCAGCTGGGCCTTGCCTTCCTCCGTCTTGGGGTAGAAGGAGGCGGGGTCCTGGTACAGGGCCTTGATGCGCTGGCCCACCGTGCCCCGGGTCAGGCCTTGCGCCTTCAACACCGCGTCCAGGCGGGCGGTGATCTCGCGCCCCTGGTCCACGCCGATCTTGTGCACCTCCTCCGGCGACAGGGTGGTGGTGGTGTTGGCGCGCAGGCCGTCGACATACCAGGCGTCGCCGTCCTTGACGTGCCAGACGCCGGCGTCGTGCGTCGCCTGCCCGCGCGCGGCCTCCACCGCCGCGATCTGGCGGTCCAGGGCCGGCAGCACCTTGGACGTGTAGATGCCGGCGGCGCGGGCGGCCCAGTCGCCGTCGATGCCCTTGGCCTTGGCGCG
The DNA here is from genome assembly GCF_034653355.1 of Nitrospirillum guanabarense. Lineage (NCBI taxonomy): Bacteria > Pseudomonadati > Pseudomonadota > Alphaproteobacteria > Rhodospirillales > Azospirillaceae > Nitrospirillum > Nitrospirillum guanabarense. The sequence goes on along the minus strand of NZ_JAYEER010000001.1, from coordinate 892,146 downwards.
CTTGGCGACGGAGGACACCAGGTCCGACTTGTCGGCATCGACGCGCAGGGCGCGCATCTGGGTCAGGGTCGTGTCCAGCAGGAAGTCCGGCGCCACAACTCCAGCACCCCGGTCGTGGTCCAGGCGCTCGGTATCCTGGTCCAGCGCGGTGGCGAAAGCCTCCAGCCGCGAGAGATAGGCCTCCGCATCGTCCTTGGTGGCGATGGGGTGCTTGGTGTCCAGGAAGGTGGGGGTGGACTGGTAGCAGCCGGTCAACTGGCTGATGGCATAGGGGGAGCGTTCGCCCGGCCGGCCGAAGTCGAAGCGCTTGTAGGTTTCCAGCCGGTTGGACAGGACGTAGGCGACGCAATCGTAATTCACGGCGTCGATGCCGACCAGGCTGCGTCGGTCGATGCCGGCCAGGCGGCGCATCTGGCTGGCGGCGGCCTCACGTTCCACCGCCAAGCCGGCGGCCGAGCGGTCGCCCAGGCGGCCGCGCAGGGACGCCAGGTCGCCCGTGTCCAGGCCCAGGTTGGTCGCGGCCTCGGGCCGACGCCGCAGATCCTCCTGGAAGAAGGTTTCCAACAGCGCCGTCAGGGAGGCGCCGGCGCCGGACGAGGCGGAAGTCTGCGCCCAGGCGGGCAGTGTGGTGGACAAGGCTGTGGCGGACAAGGCGACGGCAGCGGAACTGCCAGCCAGGAACTGGCGACGATTGACCATGAAACTCTCCCAACGGATGTGCCCCTGTTTTGCCGGAGAGTATGCGCAAAATTTTGATGGATGAAAGCCGGACCCCACCATCAAACAGGCCGCCCGTCCGTTCCGGGGCCAGGCGGGTGAGCCGTATCCATTATAAATTGTTCGCTCACCATCCCCCCACCACCACTGGCGCAAACAGACCACCCGACGCGGTGCCGAATCGGGCGGGCAGCCCGGAAAATGACATCCGCCCGCCGACCGGCACCGGGGCATGAATGCGGCCCCGCCGCCGCTCCTATTCCGCCACCCGTCCCAGGAGGCCCCTGCCGAGCGTCAACTGTCATGGCTCTGAAACCATTCATGGTTAGCCTGCGCCAAGCCATTTTAGGAACACGCCCCCCATGCCTTTTTCCCGTTCCCTGCTGTTGGCCGCCGCCCTGGGCCTTACCGCCTGCGCCACCAAGGCGCCCGAGAACACCGTGGCGACAAACCAGGTCGCCATGAACCAGATCCAGGTCATCGGTACCCACAACAGCTATCACGCCGGCATCGCCGCCAATGAATTGGTGTTGTGGCAGAAGACCCGTCCGGAGCTGTACGCGGCCCTGGATTATCACCACCAGCCGCTGACGGCCCAGCTGTCGGCTGGCGTGCGGCAGGTGGAGCTGGACATCTACGCCGACAGCCAGGGTGGCCTGTACGCCCATCCGGCCGGCCCGGGCCTGGCGGCGCAGGCGGGCCGGCCGGCCGACCCGCCCTTCGACCCCGGCCACGTCATGGACAGGCCGGGCTTCAAGGTCATGCACATCCAGGACCTGGACTACCGCAGCTCCTGCCAGCCCTTCACTCAATGCCTAGCGGAAATCCGCGCCTGGTCGCGGGCCCACCCCGGCCATGTGCCCGTCTTCATCCTGATCGAAACGAAGGAAGAGGTGTTGTCCCTGCCCTTCCCCACGGTCAAGCCCGAGGCGCTGACCCCCGCCAGCCTGGACGCCCTGGATGCGGAGATCCTGTCGGTGTTCAAGGCCGATGAGATCATCACCCCCGACCGGGTGCGGGGCAACGCCGCCACCCTGAACGCCGCCGTGCGCGACCATGGCTGGCCCAGCCTGGAAGAGGCGCGGGGCAAGGTCGTCTTCCTGCTGGACCAGCGCACCGTGAGCGCCCGCTATCTGGAGGGCCATCCCAGCCTGAAGGGCCGCGTCGCCTTCACCAACGCCCAAGCCGGGCCCCAGGGTGCCAGCGATGACGCCGCGTTCATCGAGATGAACGACGGCCCGGGTGACGCCATCACCGCCCTGGTGCGCCAGGGTTACCTGGTGCGCACGCGTTCCGACGCCGACACCAGGGAGGCGCGGACCAACGACACGCGGCGGCGTGATGTGGCGCTGGACAGCGGCGCGCAGATGATCAGCACGGATTACCCCGCGTCCGAACCAGCGGCCAGCGGCTTCGTCGTCGGCTTGCCGGGCGGGGTCGCCGCTCGCTGCAACCCGGTGACGGCCGACGCCGGCTGCCCGTCGGGCGACCTGGACCGGTAAGGGAACGGCGGCGCTTGCCAGGGGGCTGAAACCGTTATCTATTCTTCCCGCCTACAATAAACATCGGAAGCGGCAGGCGATGAAGAAGACGAACGGATGGCGGGCGCTGGCCCCCGCCCTGGCCCTGGGCACGGCGCTCAGCCTCAGCATGAGCGGCACGGCGTCCGCGGCGGACGCGGCCAAGACGACCGGGGAAGTGGAAGGCATCAAGGTCGACCTGACCCGGCCCGACTGGGTGGCCTTCCGCAACCTCTACCAGCAGCTGGTGCAGACCAACACCACCCTGTCGGCCGGCAGCTGCACGGCGGCGGCCCAGAACATCGCCAACCGGCTGACCGCCATCGGCCTGAAGAAAAGCGACGTGCGCGTGCTGGTGCCGGAGGGCCGGCCCAAGGACGGGGCGCTGGCGGCGGTGCTGCCCGGGAGCGATCCGGCGGCCAAGCCCATCCTGCTGCTGGCCCACATCGACGTGGTGGAGGCCAAGCGCGAGGATTGGCAGCGTGATCCCTTCACCCTGGTGGAGGAGAACGGCTATTTCTACGGGCGCGGCAGCAGCGACGACAAGGCCATGGCCGCCGTCTTCGCCGACCTGCTGGTCCGACTGCGCCAGGAGGGCTTCCGGCCCAAGCGCGACATCAAGCTGGCGCTGACCTGCGGCGAGGAGACCAGCGACACCTTCGACGGTGTGGCCTACCTGCTGGCCCACAATCGCGACGCGCTGGAGGCCGAGTTCGCCCTGAACGAGGGGGCCGGCGGCAGGCTGGACAAGGACGGCAAGTATTTGGCCCTGGAGATCCAGGCGGGGGAGAAGGTCTACCAGGACTTCACGCTGGAAACGACCAACCCCGGCGGCCACAGTTCCCGGCCCAGCAGGGACAACGCCATCTATCACCTGGCGGCGGGCCTGAACCGGCTGGCGGCCTTCGATTTCCCCGTGGCGCTGAACCCGGTCACCAAGGCCTACTTCACCGCCCTGTCTCCGGTCATCGGCGGTCCGGTTGGGGCCGACATGATCGCCGTCACCAAGGACAATCCCGACCCGGCGGCCATCACGCGCGTCAGCCAGGACGCTGGCTGGAACAGCACGCTGCGCACCACCTGCGTCGCCACCATGGTGACCGCCGGCCACGCGCCCAACGCCCTGCCCCAGCACGCCCAGGCCAACGTCAACTGCCGCATCCTGCCGGGCCAACCCCTGGAAGAGGTGCGCCAGACCCTGATCAAGGTGCTGGACGACCCGGCCATCAAGGTGACGGCGGTGGGCCAACCCAGCCCCGTCTCCCCGCCGCCAGCCCTGACGCCTGCGGTGCTGGACCCGGTGAAGGAGGTGGCGGCCAAGATGTGGCCCGGCGTGCCGGTGGTGCCCACCCAATCCACCGGCGCCACCGACGGCCGCTTCCTGAACGCCGCCGGCATCGCCACCTATGGCCTCAGCGGCATGTTCCGCGACCCGGACGGCAGCGGCGTGCACGGCCTGAACGAACGCATCCGCGTCCGCTCCCTCTATGAGGGGCGGGAGTTCCTGTACGCGGTGGTGAAGAAGTACGCGGGGTGACGAAACGGCCCCCGGCGGCGCCGGTCCGCCGGCGGGTCCAACCGCTACCGTGTTTATTCCCGGTCGGTGGAGGGTAGACATTCACACCGGCCATGTCCTGCCAGACAGGCGCCGTCGCGCCTGTCCGCAAGGTTGTCCATTTGCTCTTCCGTTACTGATCGCTTATATCGCCCGCATGGGTACGCATTTTAAAATCTTCCCGATCGAGGATAAATCGCCAGAAAGACTCCAAGCTTCTGGTTTGTCGTGTGATTAACTATTCAGATAATACCGGTTGAACCAATCACACCCCAATAAGGGTTTCGCATTATGAGTATCGTGGCAACCGATGATCACGCGTTTCCGGAGCTGATGAGCGCCTCCCACCGGGTGGGGCTCATCCAACCCGTCCTGCTGTCCGGTGGTGTCGGTTCCCGGCTCTGGCCGGTGTCACGCGAACGGTACCCAAAGCAGCTGCAAACCATCCATGGCAAGCGGTCTTTGATCCAGGACACGGCATTGCGCGTGGGGGAGACGACCCGCTTCGCGCCGCCGATGATCGTTTGCAATGAAGACCATCGCTTCATTATCGCGGAGCAGTTTCGGGACATCGCCGTCCAACCATCCGCCATCATTCTGGAGCCCGTCGGCCGAAACACCGCGCCCGCCGCCGCCGTGGCCGCCCTGGTGGCCTGTGATGCCGACCCCGACGCCATTCTTCTCCTGCTTCCCGCCGACCACGCCGTCCTCGATCAACCGGCCTTTCAGGCGGCGGTGGCCAGAGCCCACAGCTTGGCGGCACAGGGCCATCTGGTGACCTTCGGCATCGAGCCGCGATATCCGGAGACGGGCTACGGCTATATCCAGCGGGGCGCATCCATTCCCAAGGCCACCAACGCCTTCCATGTCGCGGCCTTCATCGAAAAGCCGGACCTGTCTAGGGCGGAGGCCTTCATCGCCAGCGGGGACCATTATTGGAACAGTGGCATGTTCATGATGCCAGCCCGCATTTTGATCGAAGAGCTGCGGCAGCACAGCCCGGAGACCTTGGCCGCGGTGCGCGACGCGTTGGACCTGGCGAAACAGGACACGGACTTCCTACGCCTGGACGCCACCGCCTTCGCCCGGGCGCCCAATCTGTCCATCGACTACGCCGTCATGGAAAAAACGGACAGGGCGGCCATGGTTGCCGCCGACATCGGCTGGACCGACGTCGGCACGTGGTCGGCGCTTTGGGACATCAGCGCCAAGGATCAGAATGGCAATGCCACCGTAGGCACGGCGATACACGTTGACGCCAACAACACCTATGTACGCTGCGATGACGGGCGCGTCGCCGCCGTCGTCGGCGTGGACAATGTTATTCTCGTCACCACCGATGACGCCGTCCTGCTTGTGCACCGAGATCGGGCCCAGGATGTGAAGCATGTCGTTGATATCCTGAAGCGGGACAGGCGGACCGAGTACTTGCAGCACCGCAAGGTTCATCGCCCCTGGGGCTCCAGCCAGAGCCTGCTCTCCGGCCATCGCTACGAGGTGAAGCGCCTTTCGGTGAAGCCCGGCGGCAAGCTGTCGCTTCAGAAACATCATCATCGGGCGGAACATTGGGTGGTGGTCAGCGGCGTGGCTTTGGTGACACGGGACAAGGAGCAGGTGCTGGTCCGCGAAAACGAGTCCATCTACCTGCCGTCCGGCTGTGTTCACCGGCTGGAGAATCCGGGCAAGCTGCCGCTGGAATTGATCGAGGTGCAGTCTGGAGCCTACCTGGGCGATGATGACATTGTTCGACTGGAGGGGGACGGCCATCCCTGACGCGTCACAGACGTGCAACCAACGGGTGGGGCCGGGGCTCCGGCCAAACGTTCCGATCCGGCCCGCCGTGCCGGAATACTGCCGTGCCACACCTACGGGGCGCCGGCCCTTCTTAACAGAGCCGGTCTCATCAGCCACCAGTACGCCGCCGCGATCGCCAAGCGCTGCAATCACATAGTCATGCGCAACATTCCCGCAGCGCGTCCGCTGCCCATTAGCTGCGGCCCAGCGGCGCCTGGATCCGGGACGGCCATTCAAGGCCAGCCCGCCTCCGCCTTGGCCGTCCAAATCCGGATCAGATTGTGGCAGATGCCAGGCCGTGTCGCCAAGCCGTGAAGGGATTCACCACCGGCATATTCGGCAACCACTGGCGTTTGAACGCGATGCTGTGAACCTGGTGCTTCACCATGACCTTGCTCCCGCAAGGCTCGACATCGCGGCCATGACCATCCCAACAAGTTCAAGGCTGGATCACCCGCCAGGTCAGCAAGACCACCACCGTCATCAAACAAGAGATGAAGCGCCGCCATTGAGCCCTTCATCGGGCGCCTCAGGGCTGAACACCGCACGGTGCCGCTTCCGGCCGGAATCTCAAAGCCGCAGGACACTCATCCGGGTAATGCCGGAGTCCCTAAAATATTCAAGTCGCCTTTGAGCGCAACCATGACTGAACGCGGGACCGTATTCCCACGTTGAAGCTAAAGTACGTATGGGCGGCATATGAGTAGATAGTCACAATCACTATAGAGATGATGTGGGCGGCAAATTTATTTGTAATCCCTTTTATATGCAGAAATGATGAGAAATCTGCCTTTATAAACTCAAGCATTATTAGGGAAATCTCAGCAAATACGGCCGAAAGGCCCATACCGATTAAAGACACCCAAGTAAATGTCAAGAATTGACCCCAAATGGAGCGCCCATTAAATTTGTAATTGAAGATATAATTCATCGCGAAGCTGACGAACATGCCGGCCACGGCCGCCAGGAAGACGGCCAGCTGATAAGGCAATTTCACCAACTGCTGATAATCATACAGCAACTTTCCGCTCACCAGACTAACCAGCGCCGCCGAGCCGCCAAAAAGCAGGAACATCAGGAACTGCCTGGAGATACATATTTTCACGAGGCCACCGAGCACCACAAATCCTCCAAGCAATATTTCCCGCCGATCGGTTGCCGCCGACGGTCGCGATTCGCCTAACATCCGTAGCCCGCGTGACGCAGCTAGATCGGGTTACCTAACCAGCCCGTCAATTCGACATGCGATGTCGCGAAGCGCCTTGAGCCGCCCATACAGGTCCGTGCTGTCCTAATTCCACTATGTCATACAGCATAGCGATAAAATGAGGTGAAAAGCATAAGGGAGATTCATGTTCTGTTCTAGGGCAGCCTTGGGTTTTCCTCACGGGAAAGCGGCATCGAAGGCCGGCCCGGGCCAACAGCCCGGCGCTACGGGCCAAGGCTGGCGTTCCCGATACTGTCATCTTCCGGACCAAGCCCGCCATCGCCCCGGACCAGGTCCGTGCCGCTCATGGATGATGCCGGCCACGACACTGATCCGCGCGGCGGGATCAGCGCGCTGCGCCTGGCCCTTGCCGCCCAAGCCCTGGATGGCAAGAGGCGGCCACCCTCATGCCTGCGCCGCGGCTTCGGATTTGAGCGGGTGTCGACCAGAACCTTGGCCACCGGCTTGGCACCGGAAGCGCGGCAGACCGTCACTTGGCGTAAAGATACCAACACTTCGCTTATTATTCGCGAGCGATCCACGATCAATTCTCTGGCTCTGGCGAGCTCAACGGTTAGTCACTCATGGCGGCGTTCGTAGCCGGAAGCGCCGCCGCCTCGCTGACCTCGACCGGGTGCAGATCCACGCCAAGCATCGGGATGCCAACCAGACCCCGGACAATATGGCTGGACGCCACGTCGAAAATCAGCGCCTCGTCATACCAATGATGCTGCACGTGATCCTGCTGGGTGCCATTGGCGATGGCGCAGCAGACCGAATACTGTCCGGTGGGTAGGTAGGGCATTTCGAAGCGGAATTCGGCGTGCAACTCCTGACCCAGCCGCACGGCGACGGGATCGTTCACATAATGCAGGTACGTGTTGTCGCCGAAGAGGTTCTGCCCCAACCGGTCACGGATATAGAAACCGACGATGGGGGACGACAGTTCATCCGCGATGCTGCACCGGATCTGGAGGATGACCTCCTCCCCGCCATGCATGATCTGCAAGGGCAGCCGATTGGCGTCGAGGAACCGGACACTTTCAATGGTGGCGCCGCGGCGACCATACCAGCTGGCTTCGGGGTCGAACGAGAACACCTGGATGGGGTTCACCGCCTTGGGCAGACTGACTGTCGAGGCAGGCCGTTCCATGGTGGACCGGCGGCGACCGCCGATCTTGAAGGATGCCCCGTTGTCCCGTTCCCGATCCAATGACGCCAGGTAGTTGTCGCAAACCACCTTGGCATCACCAATCTCCTGCACCTCGCCCCCGTCGATCCAGATGGCGCGGTCGCACAAAGATACGACCGAACTCGGCGAATGGGACACGAAGATCAGGGTGCCATTCTCACGGAACTTGCGGATGAAGCGCATGCACTTCTGCGTAAAGGCCGCATCACCCACCGCCAGGATTTCGTCCACGATCAGGATGCTGGCATCCACATGCGCGGCGACCGCGAAGGCCAGACGGGCATACATGCCGCTGGAATAGAGCTTCACCGGCAGGTTGATGAAATCACCGATGGCGGCGAATTCCGCGATTGACTGGAAGCGGTCTTCAATCTCCTCACTGCTGAGGCCCAAGATCGCGGCCGACAGGCGCACGTTTTCCGCCCCGGTGAATTCCGGATTGAAGCCGGCCCCCAACTCCAGCAACGCGGCGATGCGTCCGTGGGCGGTAACACTGCCGGTCGTGGGCTGGATGATGCCGGCGGCCAACTGCAGGAAGGTGGATTTGCCGGCGCCGTTGCGCCCAACCAAGCCTACGGACTCGCCTTTCCGAATCTCGAACTCACCCCCCGCAAGGCCCAATACTCCTCATAGAAGCGACGCCAGCGAAACAGCATCTGCTTCAGGCGGTCTTCGGGGCGCTTGTAGATGAGATAGGCCTTGCCAAGGTCTTCGGCTTTAAGGGCGATTTCAGAGGACATCAGCGAAGGCCTTCCGGCTGCGGGCGAACCAGGCGTACCCTAGGGATGCGATGAACAGCGCATAGGCCCATAACCCCAGGTAATCCAGCAGATCTGGGAATTGCCCCAGGAAGATAGCGGCGCGCATCTGTTCCAGAGTCAGCGCGATGGGGTTCAGCTTCATCACCAACTTGAACGAGTCCGGCACGGTTTCCGGCGCGTAGAAGATCGGCGTCAGGAACATCAGCAGCGACGTGGCGACACCGACGATGTGACGCATGTCGCGGATGAAAACCCCCAAGGACGCCAGAAACCAGGCGACGCCCAGCGTCGCCACGCCCAAGGGCAAGATGATGAAGGGAACATAGATCAAGCCGAAAGACAGCGATCCCGTCGTCACCAACTGCACAATCAACAGGATGGCCAAGCCGAAACCGGCGTTCACGATGTTGACCAGGATGCTGACGATCGGGAGGATCTCCAACGGAAAGATCACTTTCTTGACGTAAGAGGCGTTCTCCAAGATCAGCGTGGGCGCGGCGTTGACCGTCTCGCTGAAGATGGAAAAGGTCACCAGCCCCGAGAAGATCAGCAGGGGATAGCTGGCGGCCGACAGGGATCCCGTCCAGCGCGAGTGAAAAATCTGCGTGAAGACGAAGCCATAGACCGCGAAGGTCAGCAGCGGCGTCAAAAGGGACCAGACCATGCCAAGCATCGTGCCTTGCCATTTGGCGCTGAGCTGTCGGGCGGCGAGGCGCAGGATCAAACGCCGGTTGGCGTAAAGGCGGCTGGTGATTGACGGCGACATCACTGCGGCAGTGGACATCAAGAAGCCTCGGGCAAAACGCGACTCGGATTGACAGAGCCGCCAGGGCGCAAAGGGCCAACGCGCCCCGGCGCCCGACGGCGTGGAAACTTTAGAGGCCGGGTATACGACGTCGCCCGGCGAGACTCAAGTCAACCTGCCCCTCGTCGCGGCATCTCCATAATCCGCCGGCCCGGCACCCATGGCATCGCCCCCGTTAACCAAGCCCCCCGCCGCCACGGCCCGGATGGCCGGGGTGATTGCGCTGGCAGGGACAGCCCAGTATGGTGGCGGCCCGCAGTATCAACCGAAGACGACGCCAATGGTAATGTTTGTAACGGGAGCCGCAGGGTTCATCGGCAGCCATCTTGTCGACCGCCTGCTCGCCCAAGGTCATCGCGTCATCGGCGTGGACAACATGATTCGCGGCACCCGGGCCAATATCGCCGCCGCCCTGGCCAATCCCGCCTTCCGGTTTCTGGAAGTGGACATGGCTGACCGCCAGGCCATCCGGACCGTCCTTTATCCCGTGTTCGAGAGCCTGGCCGAGCCTGTGCACACGGTCTGGCATCTGGCCGCCAATTCCGACGTGGCGGCCGGCGTGGCGGATCCCGGCATCGACCTGAAGGACACGTTCCAGACCACGTATGAAACCGTGGCGCTGATGCGTGCCTTCGACATGAAGGAACTGGCGTTCGCGTCCACCTCGGCGGTATATGGCAACCATCCCGAGCAGTTGGTGGAAACCATGGGGCCGCTGTTGCCCATCTCCGCCTATGGCGCCATGAAGCTGGCAAGCGAGGCGCATATCAGCGCCGCGACGGAGTCCCACATATCCCGGACCTGGATCTTCCGCTTCCCCAACGTGGTCGGCAGCCGAGGCACCCACGGGATCATCTATGATCTGCTGGGTAAGTTGCTGAAGAACCGAGAAGAGCTGGAAGTGCTGGGCGACGGTTCCCAAAAAAAGCCCTACCTGCATGTCAGCGACCTGATCAACGCCATGCTATTCATCCGCAACAACGCCACGGAAAAGCGCGCCCTTTACAATATCGGACCAGAAGACGACGGCGTCACCGTCGCGTCCATCGCGCAGGCGGTGCTCGACGCTTCCAAGACCGGCGCCCGCCTGCGCTATACCGGCGGCAACCGCGGCTGGGTGGGCGACGTTCCTCGCTTCTATTATTCCGTCGAAAAGCTGGCCAAGCTGGGTTGGCGGCCCAGCGGTTCCTCCGCGCAAGCGGTGAGCCGCGCGGTGGCGGAACTGGTGGTCGAAAGGGGATTGATTTGATCCAGGCGGTCATTCTTGCCGGTGGCGGCGGCACACGGCTGAAGTCCGTCACGGGCGACCTACCCAAACCGCTGGTGGATGTGTGCGGCACGCCGCTTCTGGGCCGGCAGCTGGAAATGATCGCGCAATCGAGTATCCGCGACGTGCTGGTGTTGACCGGCTATGGCGCTGGCGCCATAGCCGACTATTGCCAGGACGGCGCCAAGTGGGGGCTGAACCTGCGTACCGTGGCGGAGCCCCAGGCCCGCGGCACCGCCGGTGCGGTGCTGGACGCGCGTGACTTACTGGCGCCGACCTTCGTGGTCTTTTATGGTGACACCGTGCTGGACGTGGACGTGGACCGGCTGCTGGCCCATCACCACCAGCATGGCGCCGACGCCACTCTATTCCTGCATCCCAACGATCACCCTTATGATTCCGACCTCGTTGATCTGGATGCGGACGGTAGGGTGCGCCGCTTCCTTCCCTACCCCCATCCCGAGGGGATGGACTATCACAATATCGTCAACGCCGGCCTCTACGTGCTGGAGCGGGACGCGGTGCTCGCGACCGGCGGGTTGCCGGACAAGCCGGATTTCGGCAAGCACGTGTTCAGTCGCATGCTGGCCGAAGGTCGCACCTTGCAGGGCTATGTCAGCCCCGAATACGTCAAGGACGCGGGTACGCCGGACCGCATCGCCAAGGTCAGGACGGATATCGAGAAGGGCCGGGTGGCCCGCATGTCCCTGCGCCATCCCGTGCCGGCCGTGTTCCTGGACCGGGACGGCGTCCTCAACGTGGAGAAGGGCCGCATCGCCCGGCCTGAGGATCTGGAGTTGACGCCCGGCGCGGCCCCCGCCTTGGCGCGCCTCAACCGCGCGGACTATCGCACGGTAGTAGTCACCAACCAGGCCATCGTCGCGCGCGGCGACTGCACGCTGGAGGAACTGGACGCCATTCATGCCCGGCTGGAAACGCTGCTGGGCGCGGAGCGGGCCTTTTTCGACCGGCTGTATTTCTGTCCGCATCATCCGGACAAGGGCTTCCCCAAAGAGGTCGCGGCGCTGAAGATCGTATGTGACTGCAGGAAGCCCGCCCCGGGCATGGTCCATTCAGCCGCGCGCGACCTGAACATTGACGTCGCCCGTTCCTGGATGATCGGCGACAGTTCCAGCGACATGGGGCTGGCCCGGGCGTGCGGCATGGGCGGCATCCTGGTCCGCAGCGGCCACGGCGGCAACGACGGCAAGAGCACAGCCCTGCCCCACCTGGTGGTCGACGACTTGGCGGCGGCCGTCCGCTTCATCCTAGACGCATGGCCGAAGCTGGAAGCGCGGCTGGATGGCCTGGCCGCGGACCTGCGGTCCGGCGACGTGGCGCTGATCGGCGGCAGCGCCCGGTCGGGCAAGAGCGTGCTGGCCCAGTGCCTGGCCCTCCACCTGGCTCGGCAGGGACGGCGCGCCGTGGTACTCGGCCTGGACAGCTGGCTGAAATCCCACGACCAGCGGGATGATGGCGTGCTGGGCCGGTACGACCTGCCGGCGGCGGATCGGGCCCTGACGACCCTGCTGGCCCGCGGCCCGGCCGTGACGCCGCCGCGCTATGACACCGCGACGCGTCTCAGCCATGACGGCACGGAGGCCATCAGCCTGGCGGCGGACGATATTCTCATCATCGAAGGCGTGCCGGCCCTGACTCAGGACGCCTGGCTAGCCAAGGCCCGGAAGCGCTGGTTCGTTGCCGCGGACGAAGATGGGCGCAAGCGTCGCTTCTTCCAGGAGTACCGGCGCCGGGGTTGGTCCGATGACCTGATCGAGGCAACATATCAATCGCGTATGCAGGATGAGCTTCCCGTGATCCTGGCTAGCAAGGACCAGGCCGAACAAATTATTAGCCTTGACGGAATTTTAGAATGATCATTACCAAGACCCCGTTGCGCCTGAGCTTTGTTGGTGGGGGCAGTGACATTCGGGAATACTATAAGGAAAATGGCGGCGCGGTGCTGAGCACCAGCATCGACAAATTCATCTATATCACCGTCAACAAGCGCTTCGATCACACGCTGCGCATCAGCTACGCCAAGACCGAAGAAGTTGACCATGTCGACCAGATTGAGCACCGCATCGTCCGGACGGTGCTGCAGAAGCTGGATGTGGATGGCGGCCTGGAAATCACCTCCATCGCCGACGTGCCCTCCAGGGGCAGCGGACTTGGATCGTCCAGCAGCTTCACGGTTGGCCTGTTGCACGCCGTGCACGCCTTCAAAGGCGAATACCGTTCCAAGAACGACTTGGCGGCCGAGGCGTGCGAGGTCGAGATCGAAATCCTTGGCGAACCCATCGGCAAGCAGGATCAGTACGGCGGCGCCATGGGCGGATTGAACATCATTCGCTTCAACCCCGATGAGACGGTGGATGTAGAGCCCGTCATCATGCCGCCGGGCTCGCTGCAGCGGACGGAAGAGTCCATGCTGATGTTTTACACCGGCATCACGCGGTCGGCGTCGGCTCTGCTGGAAAAGCAGACTGCCACGATGCGCTCCGACCAGGACAAGCGCCGCACCATGGACCGCATGGTGGGCTACGTCGATGTGCTGGCACGGGAGCTCAACAGTGGCAATGTCGACGCCCTGGGCGAAATCCTTCACGAGAACTGGCTGCTGAAGAAAAGCCTGAGCGAAGGCATTTCCAACCCGCTGATCGACGACAGCTATGAGGCGGCACGCAAGGCCGGTGCCCTGGGTGGCAAGCTTCTAGGGGCCGGCGGTGGTGGCTTCATGGTCTTCTATGCCCCCCGTGAACGCCACCCCGAAGTCATCAAGGCGTTGTCCCACCTGCGCCCCATTGATCTCGCCTTTGATCGGCGTGGCAGCAGTGTAATCTTCTATCACAACTGATATAGACAACGTGTGCGGCCTCGGCCTACCTGGCACCTGAAACTGCCAGCCCTTTTTGATGGGCCGCCGAGGTTAGCGATAGGAAGGGTTATTAACCATGTGTCCCGATGTGTTCGACCGGTCGAAGCCTATTACTGAGACCCAGTTGCTCGTCCCTGAGAACGACGCTACCGACCCTATCCTGTCCATCGTCATTCCGGCCTTAAACGAGGAAATATCGATCAGCCAGTTCATCGACTGGTGCCATGAGGGGATCCAGGCGGCGGGCATCGCCGCCGAGATCATCATCATCGACAGTTCCAACGACCGGACACCGGACATCGCCCTGGCCAAGGGCGCCCGCGTCATCCGCACGCCGAAGCGGGGGCTGGGGCAGGCTTACATCGATTCCCTTCCTTTCATTCGTGGCAAGTGGCTGCTGCTGGGTGATGCGGACTGCACTTACGATTTCCGTAAGATCACGCCCTTCATCGAAAAGTTCCAGGAAGGGTACGAGTACATCATGGGTTCCCGCGTGAAAGGTTCGGTTGAACCCGGATCGCGCCCGCCCCTGCATCAGTATTTCGGCGCGCCGGTCACCAACTGGGCGCTGAACATGATCCACGGCACCCATTTCAGCGACATCCACTGTGGTATGCGTGGCATCACGCTGGACGCCTTCCGGCGCATGCACCTGCAGTCTAAGGGCTGGAGCTATGCGCCCGAAATGGTGTTGAAGTCCGTGCTGCTGGAACTGAAGACCACTGAAGTCCCCATCCATTTCCTGAAGGAACCTGAGGGCCGCATCAGTCACCTGGCGCAGCGCGGTGGCTGGGTTGAGCCGTGGAAGGCCGGCTGGGCCAGTTTGCAGGTGACCTTCACCTATGGCGCATCAGCTTTTCTGCTGTGGCCGGGCATTTTGCTCGCCTTGCCTGGCCTGTTGCTGATGCTGTTGACAGCCCTTGGCTCGCGTCAGGTGGGTAATGTGCAGCTTGATCTGCACTTCCTTTTCCTGGGCGTATCGACCTTCCTTATCGGATCGGCTTCGATGTACATGGGTATCTTGGCGAAGATGGTGAACGATCTGCACGGACGGCACATCGCCCGCTGGGCATCCGTGTTCACCTTCAATCGATCAGTGAAGGCAAGCGCCTTCACGATCATGGTCGGTCTGGTGCTGGATGTGCTGCTTGTCCACCGCTATGTGCAGAACGGCTATGTCCTGAGTTCGCAAGATGAACAGGTAAGCCATCTAGCCATCTTTGGGTTGGGAATGATCGCCATCGGCTGCCTGACGTTCGGCTTCACCCTCCTGGTCAACGCCCTAATCAAGCGGCTGCAATACCGCCCCATATGACCCCGCCACCAAACTCCGCGCTGTCCACAAGAACCGATTGGTGGACAGCGTGGAGGCAAGAAACATGGCATGATCGCCGGCCCCTGGAGTTGGGGCATGGTCAATATCGGCGGGTGATGGCGGCGAGCCAAGCTGCCCGGATGGGCGTCTCGGAAGGATATCCCCACCAATACCGACACGTTGACGGACACGCTGGATTTCGGGCTGTCGCTTGGTCGGCGCCGATCCGTCAGTGGAGACGGCCGGGCCATTCATCGATCCGCTGTCCCGACGACAGGTAAGCTTGGGCGGGGGCCATTTTCCGCAGCGCCGCCCGTCCGAAGCGCTCAACCGCCTTGATCTTGCGCCACAAAACGATATCCTCCCGCCGCGCATACCTTAAGCTATCCAACGCATCACAGGGATTATCGAAGCGCTTTTCCAGGCACAGGCTTCGTGAAATCTTCGAGAGAGGGATATTTACAGTGATTGTCGGGATACTTATGCCACCTGCCAGCTCCAAGAATTTTCTTAAGAGCATACTTAAGCCAATTTATTTCATTATACTTTTATCTTTTGCAAAAATTGCCCTTATCGCCCCTTTTGAAATCACGACCGAATACACCGACGCCGTGGTCTATGCCCAAGGGGGACTCAAGTTCTTTTGGTCATTCGATCATTTTGATCGTTATTTAGCCTGCCGACAGCCTGTTTATTATCTGTTTGTATATTTTAATTCGTTCACCGGCATACCATTGCGGCTGAGCGTGGAATTCCTATTCCTGCTCGGCTGTTACGCGATGTACGTCGGCATGGGCCGACTGGGCGTTAAGCCCTTTTTCGCCGTTCTGGCGTTCGCGCTTGGCGCCTTTTTCCCGGGTACTTTTGGCGGCTTTGATCGGCTTATGTCCGACACGCTCTATACCCTGCTCATGACCCTCGGGTGCGGCCTCGGTCTTATCCTCGTAGCCACCGTCCGGCATTTGGAGCAGACCGGAACCCTCACGCTCAAGCGGATCCTGGCATCCCCTGTCAGCTGGGGTTTTGGCGTGGTCATGGCCCTAGCCTATAATACCCGGCCCGAACATGTTTACGTAGCTGTGGCGGTGCTGGGCATCGGCCTCATTGCGGCCTGGCAAATGGCCCAGACCAAACTGCGCTTCGCCGCGATTCTGGGCCTCACGGTAATGGCACCGCTCATCAGCATCTTCACGGTGACCTCGGCCATCAAACTGGCCAACTATACGGTCTACGGCTACTATTTGACATTCGATCTGGAATCGCCGGGATATGAAGCGATCCAGCGGTCGATCCTGCGGATCCGCAGTGAACAGGCCATCCCCTATGCCCCCTTCATGAAGGACGCTCGGGAAAAGGCCTACGCCGCCAGTCCTTGCTTCAAACAATTCGAGCCGGGTCTGGAGGGTAGGGCCCTGCGCGATCTGGAACCCTCCGCTTATGCCGATACGCAGGTGAAGGGGCATTTTGGCACATGGTTGAACTGGGCTATCATGTCCGCCATCGGCTCCGTCCGGGAGGAACAAGCCCGTGCCGCTGGCAAGACGGGCCCGGTGCTGGACGACTACGCGGATATGGAGCAAATCTATCTCCAGTGCAGTGCGGAAATCGACAAGGCGCTGGAGGACGGCCGGCTGCCCTCGCGCCCCAGCTTTTACCCTTTCTACCGTGGCTTTTGGGCCGGCATCCCACAAGATGCCTGGAAGTTCTTCAAGGTCTATGTCGGTGACATGGCCCGCCCCACGGCTGTCCACCGCCACATCATCACCGATGAGACGGTTGCCGCCCAGGCCAAGCGGCCGGAAATTGAGGAGCTATTCAATCAGGCGGCCCTGCGTCGGACCTGGCTGCTAACGCCAAAGGGTGGTGGCCCCGATGCCCATCCGATCAATGATGGCATCGCTGCGATCTATACCGGCGTCGCGGCTCGGCTGACGACCTGGGGTACGCTGATAGGCATCGCCACCCTGATCCTGTTGCTCGGCCACCTGATCCGTAATCGGCGCCCCGCCGCTATGTCTTATGCGCCGTTCCACATTGTTTTATTCTTGGGCGGAATGGTTCTCGCGCGGCTGATCCTGATGACGGCCGTCGCCGTCTTGGTTTTCGGCCACAACGACCACCGCTATGTGGAATTGGTGGGCCCTCTCTATCAGTTCTGTTTGCCTGTCTGGCTGCAGTTGTTCCACAGCGCCATCATGGCTTGGCGGAAGCGCACCTAGACCGTTCCGCCATGGACAGAGCAAGCATACGGAACTGATCTTCCTCGAACATCCAATAGATGGCATCATTTACCCGCAAAATATCTTCAGGTGAAGAATGTTGAAATTCCCAAGCAAGTCTTATGAAGACTGTGGCAAATACGGCGAAGATTATTTCGATCAACTGGCCAAGGCTTCCGCGACGGTGGACCGGGCGGCCCTGCAGCGCGCCGCCGATCTGCTGACTGGCGCGATCGCCGGCGGCGCCACGCTGTACGCCTGTGGCAACGGCGGGTCCGCGGCTATCGCCAATCACTTGGTCTGCGACTGCGTCAAAGGCGTGCGCACCGACACGACAGTGAAGCCCCGCGTGCACAGCCTGTCGGCCAATATCGAGATCATCACAGCGATCGCGAACGACATTGCCTATGAGGATATCTTTTCGTTCCAATTGGAGTCATACGGCAGGCCCGGCGACGTCCTGATCGCCATCAGTTCTTCCGGTGGATCGCCCAACATCATCAAAGCCATTGAAAAGGCGCGCGAACTGGGCATGAAGTCCATCGCCATGACCGGCTTCACCGGCGGCGCGTCGGCTAAAGCTGCGGATGTCAGCCTGCATGTCGATGCTCATAACTACGGCGTCGTGGAAGACCTGCATCAGTCCTTCATGCATTTGCTGGCCCAGTTTCTGCGCCAGCGCCACATGCCTGATGAACGGTTGATCACCGAGAAGAAGTTCTGACCGGGAATTGCCGAGTGACTGGAATCATGGGGGATTGGACGGAATGTCGGACGGGGAAGAGGCTTCCCATCCCCCAGTAGCGGATGGCGCTGCGCTCAAATGGACTACTTCGTCGCCTGTGAAGAATGGCCCTGATCGGCTCAATTGGAGGTGATCAGGGCGGGTCTTCTTCTTGATTGCCGCAGCGCGATAATTCCGCGTCAACCGCGCTCACACCAAGAAATTTATGCGACTATAATACTTAGGGCGCACTTTTCCTGATCCATTCAATCGTAGCACGTAGCCCATCCGACCAACTGGTCAGCGGGCGCCACCCCATTTCCCGGTAAATCAGGCCGATATCCAGCACGTTGACCGGCACGTCGGTGGCTCGCCCAGGCTTATAGATGACATCCAGCGTCCTGTCGGACAAGATCGCCCTCAGGTCGGCAATGATCTGGTTGATGCTGCGGCCCTCGCCCTGGCCAACGTTGAAGACTTTGTGCGATCCGTCGTGGGTGGCTGACGCGACGAGCGCGGACACCACGTCATCGACATAAATGAAGTCGCGCACCACCTCGCCCGTGCCCCAGATCTCCAGCGGCAACCCATCCAACGCCCGACGAGCCAGTGCGGCGATGACACCCTGCTTACGACGCCCAGTCTGGTAAGGCCCGAAGGGGTTCGCCACCCGCAGCACGGCATAGTCCAAGCCATAGAGATGGCGATACAGCCCCAGATACTTCTCTATGGCCAGTTTGCCAATGCCATAGGCCGCGATGGGGTTGGTGGGGGCGCTCTCGGGAATGGGGACTTGCTGGGGAATGCCGTAGACGGTTCCCCCGGAAGAGGCGAAGACGACCTTGCGCACGCCAGAGGCACGGGCGATGTCCAGCAAATGCAGCGTCTGCACAACGCTGCCGGACAGATCTGCGATCGGATCCTTGTTGGAGCTTTCCGGCAAACTGCCACTGATGAGGTGGAAGATCACCTCATTGCCTTCCACCGCCCGGGCCACCGCGGCGTGGTCGGTGAAGTCCCCCGTCATCCAATCCACCCCCCCCAAGGCCCCGGGAAGTGGCTGGGAGCGGCCGAAGGCTTGGACCACAGCACCATTCGCCTGCAAGCGGCGGCAAAGGTTGGTGCCGATAAAGCCGCCCGCACCCAGGACCAGGCATCGGCGACCCTTCAGCGGGGACGCGCCGCCCACATCATCTCGACTGCCAACAGGCGTCATATCAGGTAGCGCTCCATCTCGGTGACCATGCGCTCGAACGTGAAACCGCGGGCGAACGTCCGCGCCCGCGCCGACACACGGTGGCGCAGTTCAGGATCGCCCACCAGAGCCATGATCCCGGCCCCCATGTCCTGCGCGTCGCCCTTGCGGAAGAGTATGCCGCTCTCGCGATCGGTGACGATCTCGACATTGCCGCCCACGGCCGAGGCCACCGTGGGGATGCCACAGGCCAAAGCATGGATCAGGGTGAGGGAAAATGGCTCGTACAGCGACGGGAAGAGATAGATGTCATGCTCGTTGAACAACCGGAACAGCGCGTCTTCCCGCACCGGTTCCTGGAACGTGATCGCGGGTGCGACGTCCAGATCCGCGATCAGACCCTTCAGCCTTTCCGAATAGGCACGGTCCTGGCCGTCGCCCACAATGGTCAGATGGAACTGCCGATCCGGTTCGGTTCGGCGCAGATGGGCCAGGGCTTCCAGCGCAGTATGCACACCCTTCAAGTCGACAAGCCGGCCCGCGAACAGGAGGCGCACCGTGCCCGGGTCACAAAACTGGCGGCGATCACGGAAAGCCGAGGACGGCATGTCCGCGATGCGCACGCCATTGTGGATTACTTTGTGCGAACGGAACGAGATGCCGGCGTCGGCATACAGGTCGCGCATAAACGCCGCACCGAAGATTGCGTCTTCCGCCAAGGGGAAGCGGGGCGTGACCACGGGGGCGGCCGGGGCGCGTATCCAGGACGGCAGCAGGCGGCGCCAGCCTGTCACGGCCGCGGGCTGAGCCGGCGGCATGAAGGGCTTATCCCCGAAAACATGCCCGGTGAAGAAACCGCCGATGTAATCGCCATCCAGGGCGGCGATAAGCCAGTTGTCCGTGAGCATGAGAACGACCCGGCATCCCACACCTTCCAACGCCCGCAGCAGCGACAGGTCGAAGAAGAACAGGTTCCAGGCGAAAATGACGTCGGGCTTTTCCGCCGCCACGGTGGCGTGCAGGATGGCGACGTTGGCCGCGTTGATGCGGGCGCGTTCCGCTTCGTCGGCGGAGAACGGGCTGTAGATGTCGTCGGCGTTGGCCAGCAGCGTCAGGCTGCGATGCACCGTTTGGCCGGCATAGTCCTGGACCTTGCCGCCATAAGTGCTGGTCAGGACAGCAACCTCGTGCTCCCGCTGGACGAAAGCGCCAGCAACGTCGGCGCAGAGCCGTTCATACCCGCCGACAACGTTGGGAGGATAGAGATTGCTCAGAAAAAGGATTTTCATGCGACGACACTATTCATGAACTGGCGGAAGGCGACGTCCGTGAAGAAAGGATGGTTCTCCAACGTCCGGCTGGGATGACGGTCGAAGTAATTGAGGAAAAGCAGCACCGGCCGGGTCAGGGTGTGGCGATCGAGCAGATCGAGCATGGGCAGGGTCCGCTGCCAATCCATGGCCGCCGCATCCGGCGCCCGCCACAGGCGGTGCAGGTAGTGCGCCACCACCGCCGCCCATTCCACCTTCACCTTCAAGTGGCCTTCGCTGATGGTATTGGTGTCATGTTGCCGATAGCTCAGCAAGGGGGCATCGACGCGATGGATGGTCCGGCCTGAGCCGACCACGCGTAAGAAGAAATCCAGGTCGTGGGCATAGCGCAACGCGCTGAAATACCCCAGTTCGTCGAACGCCCGCCGCCGAATGAGAAGGTTTGACGTCGTCATGAAGATGTTGCCGTTGACCAGGGTCAGCCCCAGGTCGCCGGAGGTGCGATGGAAGGCCACCGCCTCCTCGTACCAGGTGTTGGCCAGCGCTCCGCCCCGCCCGTCAATGAAATCGAGGCCGGTCATCACCACATCCAACGCCGGGTCCGCCTGAAGGGGCGCTAGCATTCGCTGGAACCGATCCGGGTGATAGATATCGTCGGAGTTCAAGATGGCGATCAGGTCGCCCGTCGCCCGATGGATGCCGTCGTTGATGGCGGCGTGCGCGCCGCCATTCGGCTTGGACCAAAACACGATCCGCGCGTCACCGGCGGCGTAGTCGCGGGCCACCTGGGCCGACTGGTCACGTGAACCATCATCCACAATGACGATCTCGTGCACGGGAACGGTCTGCCCAAGGACGCCCTCCAACGCCGCCCCGATGTAATGCTGATGATTATAGAGCGGGATTACGACGGATATGCGCGATTGATTAGAGTTCATGGTTTCCATCCAGACGCCGGGCGGCCCCCGCGCGAAGGGCAAGGCTACGGCACTACCCCATTACCGCCAGCATTGTCAAAGATCGCCTGCATCACCTCGGGACCGGCAAGTTCAGGAAGCGTAGCATCTCCTTCAATTGCCCGGTAATCGCCGGGATGGAGAAGCGCTCGGTGGCAAATGCGATGCCGCCATCGGACAGGCGCTGCCACAGCTCCCGCTCTTGATAGAGGGCCGCGATGGCCGCCGCATAGTCGTCAGGCGTCTCGGCGGTCAGTATGTTCAAGCCCGTCTTCAGCCCCATGCCCTCCACCGCGACTTTGGACGCGACGCACGGCACGCCATAGGACAAGCTGGTCACGACCTTTCCCTTGATGCCGGCACCGAAGCGAAGCGGCGCCACAGTGATTCGGCAATTCGCGAAGGTTTCCGTTAGGTCTGCGACATAGCCGACGACGACCACACCTTGGTCCGGGGCGTGCAGCGCCAACACCTCGGCCGTCGGGTTGCTGCCAACGATCCTCAAGATCACGTCAGGCAACAAGTGCCGGACCTTGGGCCAAGTCTCGGCCACGAAGGTCAGGATGGCATCAACGTTCGGCTGGTGGGCGAAGCCTCCGATGAACACGATGTCCCGCCGCGTCTCGAACGGCGCGAACCGGCCGGGAATGTCGCGAACGATGGGGATCAGCCGCTTGGGCGCCTGCGGCAGGATCTCATCCAGCAGGCGGTATTCCTGCTCGCTCAACACGATGGTGCAGTCCGCGCGGGACGCCACATCCAGTTCCACCGCGCGGGTATAATTCGCCTGCTCTAGCATCTGGGGCGAGCGCATCATGACCGCTTGCCGCTCCTCCCGCACGAAGTGCAGGTCAACGGTGTCAAAGACGATGCGAGCGTTGATCGCGTGACGCAGCAACGGGTCGATTAGGTGGCAGGCGACCGTGACGCGATACAGCATCACCAGATCAAACTCGGCCCCGTGGGCTTCCACAAAGCCGGCGGCGCTATCGACATAGGGTGCGCAAACGCAGGTTACGCCCAACCGCCGTAAATCGTCGGTATAGCGGCCCGCATGTGCAAGGGAATGGGCCGGAACAAAGGTTACGTCGTAGCCCAGTTCCAGGAAAATGCGCATGAACCAGAAGATGTCAGCAGACCCGGAGTCCTTGTCCACCTCAGGCGTCAGATGATCAATGAACAGGACTCGCGGCCGACGCATCGCCCGATAAGACAGCTGCCGATCCAAGACCAGACCGGTGCCGCCAAGCGCGCGCGCCCATTCCTGCCGGAACCGCCAACGGTCGTGGGACAAGGTCCAGGGCTCTGGCGCCCCCAGAGGCGGCGCCCCAACTACGGGCGCGAAGGGTTGGCACACGGTCGCGCGGTTGACATCGCGCAACCGCATCGAGAAATCGGCCAGCGCATAACCCAAGCCCAGATAGTCTTCCGACAGCCCTCCGACCTCCTGCCACAGCGACCGGGCGATGAACAGGGCGCCGGAACCAGCCCCATCGACATCCTGCACCGAAGCGACGGCGTAGTGGTCAGCAGGGAGGCCGGCCGCGTTGGGCGATATGGTGCCATCCGCATGGATGCATAGGCCCGCGGCGGCCACGCGACCATCCTCCGTCAGGTGACAGGCGGTCACGAGGCCAGCCTGCGGAAAAAGCGCCTGAGCCTGCGTCAAGGCGTCCCGCCAGCCCGGCGCCAACTGGGTACCGGCTGTCAGCAACAAGAGTTGCGGGCTGCCCGACGCCAGAATGGAACGGTTGATCACTGCGGGTAAGGATTGCTCCCCGGTGTCGGCGACTTCAATGCCCGCCGAATTGCACTGCTGCTTCCACGCCGGATCTGCAGCCCATTCGGCCACGGCAACGACCTTGATTAACTCGTCACCCAGCGAAACCAGCGAAGCACGGGCGCCTTCGGGGTCGCCGCCTAAAAGCAGAACGGTAACCTCCGGATGGTCCGCAGGCGCGAAGCGCGGCCAGGACGCGTTGGACACGAGGGACGTGGCCGGCCCGTCCTCAATGACGGTCCCGTCAGCCGGCGCCGAACCAGCGTCCACGATCGGCAGCCCTTGCCGCCGGCGATCGCCGATCCATCGCACGAGGGGATTGTCGCCCTTCGCCACGTAGCCTGTCCTATGGAACCACGCATTGGGCTGACGGCCCTCCGCCGCCCCCCAGGCGACATAGTGCAGAACCGGCACTACCCCCGAGGCCGCCACGTCTGGATATTGGGACAGATAGAAGTCGGTATCGAACACGCCGCTCGCGTTGATAAATCTGACCAGCCGGCGTTCCTTCAGGCGGGCCTGCAACTGGCCGGTGACCAGCCAGCCCATGAACAGCCTCAACCGGACAGAAGCACCGGACCGCAGGACCCGGCGGCTGACTTTCCCCGCCAGGCGCAAAGGCGCCGTGAACCGCCAAGACGCCGACCCGTATAGGGCCGCGAGAACTGCGTCCCGGGCGACAAGCTGGGCGCCAATGTCGGCGGCTTCCTGCGCCAGCCGGCTCATTTCATGGTCCCGGTTCAGCAACTCGCCGTCACGGGCATTAATGGTCGCCAAATGGCGGTTGATTTCACGGCTCATAAACACTTGGCGCTTATCCCGTTCAAAGGCATTGGCCTTCAAGCGGGCGAGCTCAACATCCCGGCTGGAAAGATCATCGTTCAGCCCCGCGACTTCCGCCTTACGCAGCGCGAGCTCACCGTTGATGCGGCTGATCTCACCATCGCGATGGGAAATCTCGCCATTCAGCCGTGTGATTTCCGTCTCGCGCGCCGTGACCTCGCCATTGATGCGACTGATCTCGCCATTCAGCCGCGCGATCTCAGCCTCACGCAGCGCGAACTCGCCATTGATGCGACTGATCTCGCCGTTCAGCCGCGCGATCTCCGCCTCACGCAACGCGAACTCGTCATTGACGCGGCTGATCTCGCCGTTCAGCCGCGCGATCTCCGCCTCACGCAGCGCGAACTCGCCATTGATGCGGCTGATCTCGCCGTTCAGCCGCGCGATCTCCGTCTCACGCAGAGCGAATTCGCCATTGATGCGGCTGATCTCGCCGTTCAGCCGCGCGATCTCCGCCTCACGCAGAGCGAATTCGCCATTGATGCGGCTGATCTCGCCGTTCAGCCGCGCGATCTCCGCCTCACGCAGCGCGAACTCGCCATTGATGCGGTTGATCTCGCCGTTCAGGCGTTCGACCTCCGCCTCGCGCAGAGCGAATTCGCCATTAACGCGCGAAATCTCATCATACAGCTCCCCCATCTTACCTTGTGCGGATGCCAGCGCCGTCTCCAGCGCCATTTCGTGCACCGGCGACTGCATCACACTGTTCAAGACGGTGGGCAGCGCGTGGCGCGTGGCTATGGCGATATAATAAGGCGGGTTGGGGACGCCGGACGACTTTTTGAAATGGGTGCCGTCCTCCGTTTCGTATCCTTCGATTGCAGGTTCCGCGACGCCGTCCGCCCCCAAAATAACCGAGCCCGTCAAGGCGCGCTGCTCGAAGATACGAACATTCGGGAAGTGAGTAGCCAACAGGTCTTCAAATTCCTGCCGGTTCAGTTCACGACAATGAAAGGGATTATGGTAGTCTGCCGCCTCAGTATAAACGTCACGGTTCGGAGAAGAGATAATCAGTAATCCATCATGCCGCAGTATACGGGCGACATTCTCAATAAATCGCTCTTGTTCTTGAAAATGCTCAAGCGTCTCGAAGCTGACAACAACATCAATGGACGCATCGGGCAGATCCAGATGCGCAGCATCGCCGTGGCGATAACGCACGTTGTCCGAACCATAGTGGGCGTTGGCGAAATCCACCGCCGGCTGATCGATATCGATACCAGTTACGGATCGCGCGACCTGGCCCAACAGAAAGCTGCCGTAGCCCTCGCCACTCGCTACGTCGATTACGTCCTTGCCCCGGCACAGGGATGCCGCGAATAAATAGCGGTGGTAATGCTCATGCTGTATTCCGCCGAGCACACCTGAAACATAACGCTCTCCCGTGAATTCCAACTGATTATCAGGACGGGGAAAATAAAAAGAAACGTCAGTCACCGCTTACACCCGGAATAACATAGACAACCATTCCCGGGCGATCCAGGAATGGTCGCTGACAGATAATATACTTTTGGCGTCAGTGCCAGTTTTTAAACACGCACCTCTCTTGCCCACGAGAGGCAGCCGCCACCGGCACCAACTCATGGCGCGGCATCCTTTCAGGAAAGCCATACGGATAATTGGAAATCATCCGGCAAGCGCGCCGCCACCAAAAAGGCATAGCCCCATGGTCTATGTATAAACGTCCATCCGAAGTGTTATTATATAAATAAAATTGCAAATATGCGCAGGAAATCATGGGCAAGACCCTTATTCACTACCATTTGTTCAAGAATGCGGGAAGTAGTATTGATAAGATACTGCGGAAGTATTTTGAAGATCAGTGGGCTTCATTCGACGGAGATGATCCTTATGGCTTGATAGATGACCAGCAGATCCGGGAGTATTTTGAATGTCATGAATATGTAATTGCTCTGTCAAGCCATTTGGCCAGGCCGCCCATTCCCTATGCCGACACCATTCCTATTGTTTTCTTGCGACATCCAGTTGATCGAGCCTTGTCCGTCTACCGCTTCTGGCAGGCAAATCCGCACCTACCAGGACATCAGTTCGTGGTGAATCGCACATTCAGGGACTTCATCGATTGGTCAATAAAATCCAATGATGTCGGCTCTATCATCAAGAACTACCATGTCATCCACCTGACTGGAGCTGCTTTCCGGTATCGGACGGATGGTTATTACGCACCAAATATTCAGGATCTGAATGATCTGAAGGCATTACTGGAGAACTGGTCCACATTCGGCATCGTGCGCCGCTTCGACAAATCCATGGCTCTTTTCAATGCCGCCTATGGTAGTCTTTTCCCGGGTCTATTCGAAGGCTCTTGCCACGAGAATATAACTAACGCCGCCTTTGTCTCTGACGAGATGGAGGTCGAACGGGCTCGAGACCTCGCGGGTGCCGACATCATCGCAGACTTCATTGACAGCAACTATTTGGACATGGAGCTATACAGCTGGGCGCAGCAGATATTTGACAGAAAACTCCACGTCGCCGTGGCGGCCGCATAGTCCATCTACTGTATCCACTATAATGTAGACCGCGCGCCTGGAATTCCGAGTATTCGGAGGCGCCGATCCCTCAACTCCCCCTCAGCATCTTCACGATGGCCGAGAAATCCAGATGCCCGTTCCCAGCGGCGGAGAACAGGGCGTACAGCGCCGCCGCGTTGGCGCCCAGGGGCGTGGCGGCGCCGCTGGAGGCCGCCGCCGCCTGGGCCAACTTCAGATCCTTCAGCATCATGTCGACGGCGAAGCCGGGGGCGTAGTCGCGGTTGGCAGGGGAGGTCGGAACCGGACCGGGGACCGGGCAATAGGTGGTCAAGGACCAGCACTGGCCGGAGGAGGTGGAACTGACGTCGAACAGCTTCTGCCGGTCCAGGCCCAGCTTGTCGGCCAGGGCGAAGGCTTCCGACACGGCGATCATGGAAATACCCAGGATCATGTTGTTGCAGATCTTGGCCGCCTGGCCGGTTCCGGGGCCGCCGGTGTGCACCACCGTCTTGCCCATCCGCGCCAGGTAGGGCCGCGCCCGCTCCATCGCCTCGTCACTGCCGCCCACCATGAAGGTCAGCGTGCCGGCGGCGGCCCCGCCCGTGCCGCCAGAGACGGGAGCGTCCACCATGGCGAAGCCGCGCGCGGCGGCGGCGGCGGCAACGGCGCGGGCGCTGTCGACATCGATGGTGGAGCTGTCGATTAGCAGGGCGCCCGGGGCCGCCGTGTCGAAGACATTGCCGGCATCCTCATAGACACCACGCACATGGCGGCCGGCGGGCAGCATGGTCACCACCACCTCGGCACCCGAGGCGGCGTCGCCGACGGAACCGGCGATGACGCCACCGGCCTCGGCCAGGGCGGCCAGCGATTGCGGCGCCAAATCGAAGCCCACGACGGTGTGGCCGGCCTTCAGCAGGTTACGGGCCATGGGCAGGCCCATGTTGCCCAGGCCGATGAACGCGATGCGGCTCATGATCGTTTCCCTCCCGTAATGATTGTTCTTCAACCCCTCGCCAGCAGGCGACGGGCGATGATCAAGCGCATGATCTCATTGGTGCCCTCCAGGATCTGGTGCACCCGGACGTCGCGGACATAGCGTTCCAGCGGGTATTCGCGGATGTAGCCGTAGCCACCATGCAGCTGTAGCGCCTCGTTGCACACCTGGAAGCCGACATCGGTGGCGAAGCGCTTGGCCATGGCGCACCAGGTAGTGGCCTCCGCGTCACCGGCGTCCAGGGCCGCCGCCGCGCGGTGCACCATCAGGCGCGCGGCCTCCAGCTCCGTCGCCATGTCGGCCAAGCGGAACTGCAGGGCCTGGAAATCCGCCAGCTTGCGGCCGAAGGCCTCGCGCTCGCCCATGTAGCGGGTGGCGAGGTCCAGGCAGGCGCGGGCCCCGCCCAGGGAGCAGGACGCGATGTTGATGCGGCCGCCATCCAGCCCCTTCATGGCGATGCCGAAGCCCGCCCCGTCCTCCCCCAGCCGGTTTTCCACCGGCACGCGGCAATCCTCGAAGATCACCTGGGCGGTGGGCTGGCAGTTCCAGCCCATCTTCCTCTCCTTCTTGCCGAAGCTGAGGCCCGGCGTGCCCTTTTCCACCACCAGGGCCGAGATGCCCTTGGGGCCCGGCCCGCCGGTGCGCACCATGACGACGTAGAGGTCGGAGACGCCGGCGCCGGAGATGAAGGCCTTGGACCCGTTCAACACGTAATGGCCGCCGTCGCGCACCGCCTTGGTGCGCAAGGCGGCGGCATCGGAGCCGGAGCCCGGTTCCGTCAGGCAATAGCTGGCCACCCGCTCCATGGTCATGAGGCCGGGCAAATACCTCTTCCTGATCGTATCGTTCCCGAAACGATCAATCATCCACGCCGCCATGTTGTGGATGGAGAGAAAGGCCGAGGTGGCGACGCAGCCGGCCGACAGCTCCTCGAACAACAAGGCCGCGTCCAGGCGGGTGAGGCCGGAACCGCCATGCTCTTCCCCGCAGTACAGCCCGCCCATGCCCAGCGCGGCCGCGGCGCGCAAGGCGTCGAGCGGGAAGATCTCCTTCTCGTCCCACTCGGCGGCATGCGGCGCCAGATGCTCGGCGGCGAAGTCCCGCGCCATGTCGCGGAACGCCGACTGCTCCTCCGTCAAACCGAAGTCCATGGCCCTACCCTCCCTGTTCTTGTTCCTGATCAGGCCATGTTCAGCATGATGGTCTTCTTGTGGGTGAAGTGTTCCAGCATGGCCTCCAGCGTCGCCTCCTTGCCCAGGCCGGAGGACTTCACGCCGCCGTAGGACAGGTTGGGCTGCACCACCAGGTTCTGGTTCACCTGCACCAAGCCGGCCTGGAGGCGCTGGGTGGCGTCCAGCGCCGTCTTCAGGTCACGGGTCCAGATGGTGGCGGCCAGGCCGAATTCGCTGTCGTTGGCCTGGGCGATCACATCCTCATAATCCGTGAAGCGGATGACGCAGGTGACCGGCCCGAAGATCTCCTCCCGCGCCAGCCGGCTGTCGTTGGTCATGCCGGTGAAGATGACGGGGCGGACGTACAGGCCCTTGGCCAGGGTGGCGTCCGTGGGGAGGGCGGAGCATTCGTGCGCGGTGGCGCCGGGGGTGCGCTTGCCGTCGGCGATGTAGCCCTGGACGCGGTCGAACTGCTGCGGCGAGACGATGGTGCCAATGTCCGTCCTTTCATCCAGCGGGTCGCCCATGACCATGGCGTCCACCTTGGCCTTCAGCGCCGTGACGAAGGCGTCGTGCAGGCTGTCGTGCACGAAGATGCGGCTGGCGGCGGTGCAGCTCTGCCCCTGGCGGGTGAAGCGCATGCCGGTGATGGCGCCCGCCACCGCCGCTCCCAAGTCGGCGTCGCCCATGACGATCATGGGGCTCTTGCCGCCCAGCTCCAGCGTCACGGGAATCAGCTTGTCGGCCGCCGTGCGGCTGACGATGCGGCCGGTCTCGACCGAGCCGGTGAAGGTGACCTTGGCCACCTTCGGATGCGCCACCAACGGCGCACCGCATTCGGGACCGAAACCGGACAGGATGTTCAGCACGCCGGGGGGCAGCACCCGCGCCATGATCTGGCAGGCGCGCAGCACGGCGAAGGGCGCCTCCTCCGCCGACTTCACCACCACGGTGTTGCCCGCCACCAGCGCCGGCGCGATCTTCAAGGCCATCAGCATCATGGGCACGTTCCAGGGGATGATGGCGCCCACCACGCCCAAGGGCTCGCGCACCGTCAGCGTCAGCATCTTGGGATTGAAGGGCACCGTCTCGCCCTTCAACTCACCGCCCAGGCCGCCGTAGAAGGTGAAGGCGTCGGCCAAGACTCCCGCCTCGACCCGGCTTTCGGTGCGCAAGGCCTTGCCCGTCTCCAGCGCCACCAGACGGGCCAGTTCCTCGGTGTGATGGGTCAGCAGGCGGCCGCATTCCGCCACCAGGCGGCCACGCTCCCGCGCTGGCAGCGCCTTCCACGCCACGCCGGCCTCGACCGCGGCGGCCACGGCGGCATCCACGTCGGCGGCCTCGCCATGGCCGGCATGGCCCATGACCTCACCCTTCGCGGGATTGATGACATCGAAGGTCCTGCCCGAGACCGAAGCCACCAGGCGCCCGCCGATCAGGTGCTTGCCCGACAGCTCGGCGGCCAGGGCATAGGGATCCAGCTGCGGGGCGAGGGGGGCGGGGGTGCTCATGGGTGGGTCGCTCCTGTTTATTCTGCGTCACGGTCCCGGATTGGCCTCGGGACGGCGCGCCCTGTCGGAAACATGGCGCGGCACCGTGAAGGCCGCCAGTATCCGGGCGGGGGGCCTGGCGGCATAGGTACCAAGTTCGCGAAACGGCTGTGCATAAATCCGTAGATACGATACCCCCAGCCTAGGGAAAAGGCCCATAGCCCGCAGTCTATCACCAGGCTGACGCCGCCGCGGCTGGGGTTGTCAGCGAGGCCGGGGCCCTACGGAGGTAGCGGCGAGGGCGCATTCATGTAACGCCATTAAAATTTGTTACCGCTAACAAAAGTCGCTTGACGACACAGTCGGATATAAATATTATTTATCCCAAGCGAACGGTCCTGCGGGACCGGTCGACCAAGATGGGGACGAAAACACCCGAAGACACGGCGCCGCCCCTGGGCGTGCGCTGGTTGGCCAGACGGCCGACGCTTCCGTTTCCTTCCATCGCCCGAGTTTCGCCGGCCCTGTCGGCACATCGCATCTGGCAAGTCCTGCAGAGGCCCGCTCATGGTCCGGCAGGGGTTACCCGATGGCCCTGAGAGAACCCTCCCGTTCCCAGGGTCTTATCTCCCCAAGCCGGGGCGCGCGTCGCCCCGGCTTCTTTTTTTATCCCCCCGCTCAGATCGGCGCGAAGTTCCTGATTCCCTGGACGCTTTTACTGCGCCAGGATGCGGGCCGGGAAAACCTGGGAGACTTCGACAATCATGCGTAGGCATCCGCTTGCCACCGCCGCCCTGGCCGTGTCCTTTTGCGTGCTGTCCGTCGCGACGGGAACCGTCGCGAGCGCCAAGGCGCCGGCCGGCGACATCAACCTGGCGGCGCAGACCATCCCCGCCGCCATCGGCACCGATCCCGTCCCGGATTCCCAGCACCCCGCCCGCATGGCGGTGCTGCACATCCCCACCGGCGGCCGCACGGGCCATCCGGTGGAGATCAACAGCGTCGCCTATCTGGCATCGGGCGCCGGCCCCCACCCCACCTTGCTGTTGCTGCATGGCCTGCCCGGCAATGAGAAGAACCTGGACCTGGCCCAGGCGGTGCGCCGGGCCGGCTGGAACGTGGTGACCATGAACTATCGCGGGTCCTGGGGCAGCCCCGGCAGCTTCCGCTTCGCCAACAATCCGGAGGACGCGGCGGCGGCCCTGGCCTATCTGCGCGACCCGGCCCACGCGCAGGAGCTGGGCATCGACACCGCCCGCCTGGTCATCGCCGGGCACAGCATGGGCGCCTGGACGGCGGCCCATGCCGCGGCCAAGGATGGCAAGCTGGCCGGCCTGATCCTGATTTCCATGGGTGACATCGGCATCATCGCCCATCTGCCCCATGACAGGCTGGTGGCGCTGGCCGCCGACAACCGTGAATTGCTGGCGGGCGTCACGCCGGAAAGCATGGCCAAGGACATCGAGAGCCATGCCGACGCCTTCGCCACCGCCCCGCTGACCGCGCGCCTGACGGGCACCCCCCTGCTGGCCTTGACATCCGACGACGGGCTGGCCAGCCATACCGACGCCCTGGTAGCCGGCATCCGCGCCCACGGCGGCATCCAGATCAGCACCGCCCACGCCGCCACCGACCATGGCTGGTCCGATCACCGCATCGCGCTGGAGGCGGCGGTGATCAACTGGCTGCAGAAGTTGGGGAACTGAACCAGCGCAAGCCGGAACCCTCACACATAAGGATCCGCCGTCCCCATGTGGTCCTGGACGTAGCGGCGGATGCCTTCCTCCAGTTCGGTGAAGGGGCGATCGTAGCCGGCGGCGCGCAGGCGGGCCATGTCCGCCTGGGTGTAATACTGGTACTTGCCCTTCAGGTGGTCGGGCATGGGGATGTAGTCGATGCGCGGCGGCAGGCCCGCGGCGGCGAACAGGGCATGGGTCAGGTCGTTCCAGCTGCGCGCCTTGCCGGTGCCGAGGTTGAACAGGCCGTTGACGCCGGGGTTGTCATAGAGCCACAGCATGACATCGACCGTATCGCCCACCCAGACGAAGTCGCGGAGCTGGCCGCCGTTGACATAGTCCGGCCGATCGGAGGCGAACAGCCGCGCCGGCTCCCCACCCATGATCTGGGGATAAAGCTTGGCGGGGACGGAGCGCATGCCGCCCTTATGGTACTCGTTGGGGCCATAGACGTTGAAGAACTTCAGGCCCACATGCTGCGGCGGCGTGGGCGACCCCTGGTCCAGGGCGGCGCGCACGCGGCGGTCCAGCAGGTGCTTGGACCAGCCATAGGGATTCAGCGGGCGCAAGCGGGCCAGCGCCCCGGCCGAGGAATTGTCGTCGAAGCCCTGGGCGCCATCGCCGTATGTCGCGGCGGAGGAGGCGTAGATAAGCCGTACGCCCGTGACGGCGCACCACGACCACAGGTCCAGCGTCAGCCGGAAGTTATTCTCCACCACCAGGTCGGCATCCGTCTCGGTGGTGGCCGAGATGGCGCCCATGTGGAAGATGACCTTCACCGCGTCGCCGTGGCGCTCCAGGAACTCCGGCAGCTGTTCCGGCGTCACCAGGTCATGCAGGTTGCGCTTGGCGATGTTGCGCCACTTGTCCCCCTGGCGCAGCCGATCGACCACGACGAGGGGACCCAGGCCTCGCTGTTCCAGGCCGGCCACCAGATTGGACCCGATGAAGCCGGCGCCGCCGGTCACGATGATCATGGACTGCTGTTTCCCGTAAAATCCGCGGCGGCCCCTGGTGTCGAGACCGACACGGCCTTGATAGGGGACCACGTCCCCCGGGGCAAGCCGCCCCCAACGCACGCCAGAGGGGCGGCCGGGTCAGCCCGTCACGCGGATGCGCTTGGCGATGCCGGTGGTGCTTTGGTTGGGCACCAGCTCCACCAGGGCCACGCGGCCGCCGTTGGCCTGGACCACGTCGGCACCCACCACCTGGTCGATGGTGTAATCGGCCCCCTTGATCAGCACGTCGGGCATCACCTCGGTGATCAGCGCCAGGGGCGTGTCGTCCTCGAACAGGGCCACGGCGTCGACCGAGCCGAAGGCGGCCAGCACGATGGCCCGCGACCGCTCGTCCTGGATGGGCCGTTCCGGCCCCTTCAGGCGGCGCACCGACGCGTCGGAGTTGAGACCGACGATCAGGCGGTCGCAGGTGGCGCGGGCGGCGGCCAGCAGCTGGACATGGCCGGGATGGATCAGGTCGAAGCAGCCGTTGGTAAAGCCCACCTTCAGGCCCCGGCGGCGCCAGCGGGCGATCTGTTCCCGCAGTTCCGCCCCGCCCAGCACCTTGGACAGGTTCTGGCGGTCGTCCTGTTCGGCCAGGGCGTGCAGCAGTTCCGCCGGGCTGACCACGGCCGTGCCCACCTTGGCCACCACCAGGCCGGCGGCGACGTTGGCCAGTTCCACCGCCTCGGCGATGTCCGCCCCTGTTGCCAGCGCGGCGGCGATGACGGACACCACGGTGTCGCCGGCGCCGGAAACGTCAAAGACCTCCTTAGCCTCCGCCTGCACGTTCAGGGACGTGCCGTCGCCCCGAACCAGGGTCATGCCCTCCTCACTGCGGGTGACCAGCATGCCCTCGATGCCATGGTCGCGCATCAGGGTGGCGGCGGCGGCCACGATCTCTTCCGTGGTCCTGGGATTATGCCCCACGGCCAGCGCCAGCTCCGCCCGGTTGGGCGTGACCAGGGTGGCGCCGCGATAGATCGAATAGTCGGCGCTCTTGGGATCGACGATCACCGGCTTGCCGGCCTCGCGCGCCAGGGCGATCAGCTCCTTCAGGACCGGCGGCGTGAACACGCCCTTGCCGTAGTCGGACAGGATGACGACGTCGACGCCGGACAAGTGCGCGGCCATGGCCGTCACCAGGCCGCGGTGCGTATCCTCCGCCACCGTCTCCTCACTGTCCCAGTCGGAGCGCAGCAGGTGGTGGCCATCGGCCACGAAGCGCGTCTTTTCCGAGGTGCGGCGCCGGGTATCCACCTGCAGGATGGGGGTGACCTGGGCATCGGCCGCTACCAGCTGGCTGACGCGCACACCGGCGGCATCGCCGCCGATGACGCCGCCGAACACCACGTGGCCGCCCAGCGCCGTGATGTTGCGCACCACGTTGCCCGCACCACCCAGCATGACGTCCTCATGCGCGTTGCGCAGCACGGGCACCGGCGCCTCCGGCGAAATGCGTCCCACCTTGCCGCGCACGAAACGGTCCAGCATGACGTCGCCGATGACCATGACCCGGCCCCCCGCCAGGCCTTCCACCGTGGAACTCAAACCGACGAAGCGGCTCATGGCTTCCCCATCCCCAGATCAAACAATAGGCCACACATTATTCGCGCAGCTTAGCACACCGCCCGTGGCGGAGGGCAACCGGCCGCGCCCTCACCCCCGGCGCGTCAGGCCGACGCCGCCCAGGGCCAGGGCGAAGCCGGCCAGCTGCAGCGGTGTCAGTGTTTCATGGAACAGGAAGAAGGCCTCCAGCGCCGCCAGCGGCGGGACCAGCAGCAGCAGCGCCGTGGCGCGCGTGGCCTCGCCATGGCGCACCATCCACACCAGCAGTGAGATGCCGATGACCGAAGGGCCCAGGACGGCCCAGGCCAGCGCCGTCCACAACACCGGGTGCGGATCCCAATGCGGCGTGCCCACGGTCAGGAATAGCAGGCAGACCACACAAAGGGCGCCCAGGTTCTGCAGCGCGCCGGCCGGGCGCAAGTCATCCCCGGCCACGGAGGATTTCTGCAGCAGGGTGCCGATGGTGATGGATAGGACGCTGAGCACGGCCAGGGCTGCCCCCAGCGGCGGCAAGCCACCCGACCCCGCCCCGGCCGCCGCGTGCAGGGCCAGCTTTGGCGCCAGCACGCAGGCGACGCCGGCGAAACCGATGGCCAGGCCCAGCCAGGCCAGGCGGCTGAGCCGCTGGCGGAACACGAGGGTGCTAATGAGGGCGGTGAACAGGGGCTGCAAGGCACCCATCAGCGCCATGATGCCGGCGGCCAGCCCCTGGGCGATGGCCCAGTAGGAGAAGCCGATATAGACGCCCTGCATCAGGCCACCGGCCAGCAGGTGCAGACCCGCCGCCCGGCCACGGGGCCAGGAAACGCCGGCCGTCAGCGTGGCGCCGGTAAAGAGCAGCGCCGTCAGGCCAAAGCGCGCCACCAGAAACAGCTGCACGTCGGCATAGGGCAGCACCGCCCGTCCCACCAGAAAGCCGGTGGACCAGATGAGGATGAACAGCCAGGGGGCGCCCCACCCCAGCAGGCGGGCCCGGAGGGCGGCGGACCCGGCACTCCTCACGGCAAAGCCGCCGCCAGGGCGCGGATATGGTCGGGCCCGATGCCGCAACAGCCCCCGACGATGGCCGCGCCGGCATCCACCCAGCGCCGTGCCCAGTCCAGATAGGTGGCGGGCGTCAGGTCGGCGCGCAGCTCATCCAGGCCGTCGTTGGCGGTGGCATCCTTGGGCTGCGGGGGGAAGGCGTTGGCGTACACGCCCAAAGGCAGCGGTGCGCCGGCGGCGGCGGCCTGGGCCGCGACCAGCGCCGGCCCCATGACCTCGGGCTGGCTGCAATTGAACAGCAGGGCGGCGGCCCCCAGGGCCAGCGCCGCCTCGGTGGCCTGGGCCACTGCCTCGCCCCCGCGCAGGCGGGGATCGATGGCCGCGTCGGCCGCCTCATCCTCCAGTGTGAAGGATAGCCATAGCGGCTTGGCATCATCCTTCCCCGAGGCGCCCCCCAAAGCCGCGCGCACGGCCCGCACCTCCGCCACCGCGCTTTGGGTTTCCGCCAGCCAAAGGTCGACGTGCGGCGCCAGGCCATCTACCAATGGGGCCAGCAGATCCGCCGCACGCGCCGCATCGAACAGGTCGGCGCGGTAGGAGCCGAACAGCGGCGGCAAGGATCCGGCGACGCGGGCCCCGCCCTTGGCGTCCGCCGCCTGCCGGGCCAGCCGTCCGGCAAGGGAGGCCAGGGCCCCGCCTTGCGCAACAAACCTCTCCTCCCCGATATGGAAGGGCACCAGGGCGTAGCTGTTGCTGGTGATGATGTCGGCACCGGCATCCAGGAAGGCGTCGTGGGCCCGGCGCACATAATCCGGCGCCTCGATCAGCGCCAGGGCCGACCATTCCGGCTGGCGGAAGGGCGCGCCCATGCGCTGCAATTCGCGTCCCATGCCACCGTCCAGCAGGATCGTGCGCCGTCCCATCCAACCCCTCCCTCATTCAACCTGTCGCCGTCACACCCCGTCCAGCGCCAGCACGGCGAAGCTGGCCAGCCAATGTTCGCCCATGTAGTCGGATTCCAGGTGCGGCAGGGCGTCCGCCAGGTGCAGGTCAGCCGCCGCCCGCGCCTGGATGGCAACGGGGTCCGCCGGGTCCAGCTGGGCGGCGATGGCGCGCCAGCACCAGGCGCGGCTGAGGTTCAGACCGTCCAGGTGGGCGATGGTGCCGTCGCTGCGGTCGCTGACCGTGGCCGGGGTGAACAGGGTTCGTGGTTGGCCATCCGCCACGCCGGGCAGCAGGCGGGCGAACCAGGCGCGGAACTCCGCACGCGGCAGCACGGCGGCCATGGCGACGGCGGAGGTCAGCACCGGCGACAGGAAATCGGTGCCCGACGGTTCCCACACCTGGGCATCGGCATCACCGCCGTACCAGGCCTGGGCGGTTTGGGTGATGAGGTCGGCCAGGCCGTCGTCGCCCCGGCGTCGGGCATAGGCCATGGACAGGGTCAGGGCGAAGGCGGTGTTGATGTGCAGGCCGGTGCGCACCGGGTACGTCGCCTTGGGCAGATAGGCCTTCAGCCGGCCCACGATCTCCGCCGTCAGGGGCGCCAGCGCCGTGGCCCAGGCGGCGCCGACAGCGCCCATGCCGGTGCGGCGCAGTTCGGCGGCCAGCAGCAGGTACCAGGCCCAGCCGTAGGGCCGTTCGAAGGTGCCGGTGTTGGGCCGCTGGAAATAGGCCAGTTCGCCCGCGACCTTTTCCGGTGTGTAGCTGTCGGCGAACAGGGCGCGGATGCGGTCGGCCACCGGGCTGCCGGGAAACAGCCGCAGGGTGCGGGCCAACAGCCAGTGGCCATGGACGCAGGAATGCCAGTCCAGGCTGCCAAAGAAGATGGGGTGCATGGCGCGCGGCGTCCGCGCGTCCTCCGGCCCGTTCAGGAAATGGGTGATGACGTTGGGGTATTCACGGGTGACGTGGCCCAGCGCGATCTCGGCGAACCGGACGGCGTGGGCCTCGCTGAGGCCGGGAAAAGCGGAATTGGTCATTTGGGGAAACCCAGGATTTGGATCAGCAGGGTGTTGGCCACCAGGACCAGCAGGGCCGTCGGCACCTGCGCCCGGATGACCGCGTTGCGGTCCGGCAGCTCCAGCAGGGCGGCCGGGACGATGTTGAAATTGGCGGCCATGGGCGTCATCAGCGTGCCGCAGAAGCCCGACAGCATGCCGATGGCGGAGATGACGGCCGGGTCGCCGCCGAAGCGGCCCACCAGCAGCGGCAGGGCGATGCCCGAGGTCATGACCGGAAAGGCGGCGAAGGCGTTGCCCATCAGGATGGTCAGCAGCGCCATGCCGCCGGTGTAGGCGCACACCAGGGGGAAGCGGTGGTCCAGGGTCAGGTACTGACCCACCAGCGCGGCGACGGCGTCACCCACCTTGGCCAGCGCGAAGATGCCGCCCAGGGCCGCCAGCACCTGCGGCAGTATGGCGGCCCAGCCCACCAGTTCCACGAGGCGCCGGGCGTCACGCAGGGGGGTGCCCAAGCGCTGCCGGGTGTACAGGACCGTCGCCGCCAGCGCCGCCACGATGCCCAGCGCCAGCCAGATCAGCGTGCCCTGCTTGGGGTCCACCAGCGGCCGGCCGTTCCAGGTCAGGGCCGGCCCCCAGATCGTGCCCGCCAGGGCGATGACAGGCGGCAGGAACAGGATGGGGAACAGCCAATAGCCCCAACGCCGGGCCTGTTCCTCGCGCGCCTCGCG
Organism: Nitrospirillum guanabarense; assembly: GCF_034653355.1. NCBI lineage: Bacteria > Pseudomonadati > Pseudomonadota > Alphaproteobacteria > Rhodospirillales > Azospirillaceae > Nitrospirillum > Nitrospirillum guanabarense. The sequence continues at coordinate 854,014 of NZ_JAYEER010000001.1, read as the reverse complement.
CGGGGCGCAGGCCTCCGTCCCCCGTCCCATGAGGCCGAAGCCACCCAGGACGGCCAAGGCCAGCACCAGGATGCCGTTGGCGAGATCCCCCAGGTAATCGCCCGCCAGGAAGCTGAGCGCCAGCAAGGCCCAGAACAGGCCGGCGCCGAGGCGCCGGGGATTGCCGGCGTCCCGCGCCGAGCGCCAGGCGATGGCGGCGAACATCAGGCCGGCCAGGTCATAGGCGACGCTGATGCCGATCATGACGCCACCACCCCTTTTGCGGCCTTCAGCCGGCGGTCCAGCAGCAGCAGGCGGGCGCCGTGGATCACCACCGCCACGAGGGCGGTGGGGATGGCCCAGACCGAAACGTCCAGGGGACTGACTTCGATGCCATTGGCGGCCAAGTAGCCCTTGATCAGGATGACGGAGCCGATGGCGACAAAGATGTCCTCGCTGAAGAACAGGGCGATGTTCTCCGCCGCAGCGGCGTGGGCCCGCACCAGCGTGCGCTCCGCCGGCGCCAGGGGCCGGCCCAGCGTCTCCTCCGCCACCGCCTCGCCCATGGGGGCCAGCACGGGGCGCACCATCTGGGCATGGCCGCTGAGGTCCTTGGCCCCCAGGGCCGCCAGCACCTGGCGCAGAACGAAGAACACCAGGTAGGTGCGGCCGACCGTGGCGGCCTTCAGCCCCCCGATCAGGCGCTGCGCCTGCACCTGGATGCCCAGGCGTTCCAGCAGGCCGATCAGGGGCAGGAACAGGTAGACCAGGCAGATGTAGCGGTTGGTGTTGAACAGGCGGCCGAAGGCGGCGACGATCTCAAGCACGCCCATGCCCGCGGCAAGGCCGGTGCCGAAAGCCGCCGCCACCGCCACCAGCAGCGGGTTCAGGCGGGCGGCGAAGCCGGCGGCGACGATGGCGATGCCGACCAGGCTGAGCATCAGGCGTCGCCCTCGCCCGCCTTGCCATAGCCGCCACCGCCCGGTGTCTTGACCAGGATGGCGTCGCCCGGGTTCATGGCCACGGTATCGGTGGCGGCCAGCACCTGGACCGTGCCGTCGGCCCGGTGCACCTCCGTCACCCCCGGCGCGCCCGGCCCACCGCCGTCCAGACCGAAGGGCGGCACGCGGCGGCGGTTGGACAGGATGGCGGCGGTCATGGGCGCGCGGAAGCGGATCAGCCGCTCCACCCCATCACCGCCGCGATGGCGCCCCACCCCGCCGGAGCCGCGACGGACGCCGAAGCGCTCCACCAGCACGGGGTAGCGCACCTCCATCACCTCGGGATCGGTCAGGCGGCTGTTGGTCATGTGCGTCTGCACCGCACTGGTGCCGTCGAAATCGGCCCCCGCGCCGGAGCCGCCACAGATGGTTTCGTAATACTGGCGGGCGTCGTCGCCGAAGGTGAAGTTGTTCATGGTGCCCTGGGCACCGGCCATGACGCCCAGCGCCCCGTAGAGCGCGTCCACCACCACCTGGCTGGTCTCCACATTCCCGGCCACCACCGCCGCCGGATAGGTGGGGTTCAGCAGGCAGCCGGCCGGCACCTTCAGCACGATGGGCTTCAGGCATCCCTCGTTCATCGGGATCTCGTCATCCACCAGGGTACGGAAGACGTAGAGCACGGCGGCGCGGCAGACGCTGAGCGGCGCGTTGAAGTTGGTCTCCAACTGCGGGCTGGTGTCGGTGAAGTCCACCAGCGCCTGGCGCGCCCGCCGGTCCACGGTGACGGCCACCTGGATGACGGCGCCGTTATCCATCTCATAGCGGAAGGCACCGTCCCTCAGCACGTCGATGACGCGGCGCACCGCCTCCTCGGCGTTGTCCTGCATGTGGGCCATGTAGGCCTCGACCACGTCGCGGCCGAACTGCCCCACCATGGCCGCCATCTCCTCCGCCCCCTTGGCGCAGGCGGCCACCTGGGCGCGCAGGTCGCCGATGTTCTGGTCGGGATTGCGGGCGGGATAGCGGCCGCCGGCCAGCAGGGCCCGCGTCTCCTCCTCCAAAAACCGTCCGCCCTCCACCAGCAGGAAGTTGTCGATCAGCACGCCCTCGTCCTCCACGGTGCGGCTGTCGGGCGGCATGGAGCCTGGGGTGATGCCGCCTATGTCGCCCTGGTGGCCGCGCGCCGCCACGAACACCAGCAGGCTGCCGTCGCCGTCGAACACCGGCATGACCACGGTGACGTCGGGCAGGTGGGTGCCGCCGTTATAGGGCGCGTTCAGCATGTAGACGTCGCCGGGCCGCATGCCCCGACCATCCTTGGACCGCGCCTCGACGATGGCGCGCACGCTGTCGCCCATGGAGCCCAGATGCACCGGCATATGCGGGGCGTTGGCGATCAGCCCACCGTTGCGGTCGAACAGGGCACAGGAAAAGTCCAGCCGTTCCTTGATGTTGACCGAATAGGCGGTGTTCTGCAGGGCGTAGCCCATCTGTTCCGCCACCGCCATGAACAGGTTGTTGAACACCTCCAGCATCACCGGATCCACGGTGGTGCCGATGGCGGTGCGGGGCGCCAGGGCCACCACCCGTTCCAGGATCAGGTTGGCATGGCCGTCCACCCGGGCGCGCCAACCGGGCTCAATCACCGTGGTGGCCGTGGCCTCGCGGATCAGGGCGGGACCATTCACCTCATGACCGGGCGCCAGGTGGACGCGATCATAGACGGGGGTGCCGGCCTCGGCACCCGCCATATAGGTGCGGACCTCGGCCAAGGGCCGTGGTGCGCCGGTGGCCGCGTCCCCGGCCGCGGCCGTGATGCTGCCGCGGCCGGGATGGCCGATGGCCTCGGCCGCCAGCGCCTCCACCACCACGGCCTTGCCCGGGGCGATGAAGCCGAAGCGGCGCTGGTGAGCGTCGGCGAAGGCGTCGGCCAGTGCCGTGGCGTCACCGAAGGGCACGGCCAGGCTGGTGTCGGTGCCGGCGTACTTCAGCCGGGCGGTCAGTTCGATCGCCACATCCGCCACCGGCACATCCTGGGCGGCAAGGGCGGCCTTGGCCTCCCGCGCCAGGGCGTCGGCCGGTGTAGTGAGATCCAGGTCCGCCGACAGCGGCTGTTCCACCGTGCGGTCGCGGATGACGCGAAGGTCGGCCAGGCCCATGCCATAGGCCGACAGCACGCCGGCGAAGGGATGGATCATCACCCGCTTCATGCCCAGGGCGTCGGCCACCAGGCAAGCGTGTTGGCCGCCGGCGCCGCCAAAGCAGGCCAGCGTGTATTGGGCCACGTCGTAGCCGCGCTGCACGGAGATTTCCTTGATGGCCTTGGCCATCTTCTCCACCGCGATGGTGATGAACCCTTCGGCCAGTTGATGCGGTGTGCGCTCCTCCCCCGTCGCCGTCTTGACCTCGGCGGCCAGGGCGTGGAAGCGGGCCTCGACGGCGGCCAGGTCCAGCGGCTGGTCGGCGCCGGGCCCGAAGACGTGGGGGAAGAAGGCCGGCCGGATCTTGCCCAGCATCAGGTTGCAGTCGGTGACGGCCAGGGGGCCGCCCCGGCGATAGCAGACGGGACCGGGCACCGCCCCCGCCAATTCCGGGCCGACGCGGAAGCGCGACCCGTCGAAGGTACAGACGCTGCCGCCGCCCGCCGCCACGGTGTGGATGTTCATCATGGGCGCGCACAGGCGCACGCCGGCCACGGTGGTCTCGTAGGTGCGTTCATAGGTGCCGGCGTAGTGCGACACGTCGGTGGAGGTGCCCCCCATGTCGAAGCCGATGACCCGGTCGAACCCGGCCTCGACCGCCGTGCTGACCATGCCGACGATGCCGCCGGCGGGACCGGACAGCACGGCGTCCTTGCCCTGGAAGGATCGGGCATCCACCAGGCCGCCGTTCGACTGCATGAACAGCAGCCGGGGCTTGCCACCCTTTGCACCTTCATTGTCCTTCAGCGCGCCCGACACCTGGTCGACATAGCGGCGCAGCACCGGCGACAGGTAGGCGTCCACCACCGTGGTGTCGCCCCGGCGCACCAGCTTGATCAGCCGGCTGGTCTCATGGCTGACCGACACCTGGGTGTAGCCGATGGCGCGGGCGATGGTGGCCACGCGCCTCTCATGATCGTCGAAGCGGTAGCCGTGCATTAGCACGATGGCCACAGCGCGGTAGCCGGCGTCATAGGCGGCCCGCAGGTCGCGGCGGGTCGCGTCCTCATCCAGCGGCATCGGGATGGCGCCGTCGGCATCCACCCGTTCCGCCACCTCGATCACACGGGTATAGAGGGCGTCGGGCAGGCTGATGTGGCGGTCGAACAGGCGCGGGCGCGCCTGGTAGCCGATGCGCAAGGCGTCGGCATGGCCCCGGGTGATGGCCAGCACCAGCGGCTCACCCTTGCGCTCCAGCAGGGCGTTGGTGGCGACGGTGGTGCCGATCTTCACGGCGTCGATGTCGGCGGGGAAGGCGGGATGGTCCGCCAGCAGGGCGCGGATGCCGGCGACCGCCGCGTCCTGGTATTGCTCGGGATTTTCCGACAGCAGCTTGGCGGTCAGCAGCCGGCCGTCGGGCCGGCGGGCGACGACATCGGTGAAGGTGCCGCCGCGATCGACCCAGAATTCCCAGCCGGATCCGCCTGCCTCCGGACGCACTGCCGCCATGTCCCGTCTTTCTTCTTGAGTGCCCGCGGGGGAGTTGTCCCCCACGGGCCGCCTGATGCCGACGGGCCCTACCCTACCCTGGTGCCCCGTTCGGGACCAAGGTCGGATCGTTAGTGAAAGTGACCGAAAGACCGCCGCCGCTGTTCCGAAAATACTGCCGACGGCGCCTGAAACGGAATTATGTACTTGCTGGCCCGCCCCTTACTTGGCGCGCTGGGCCTTCTTGAAGACGCTGGGCGTGCCGACGTACAGCAACACCGCTTCCTGGTCCGTGCGGTTTTCCACCGTGTGCTTCATGCGGGCATCGAAATGCATGCTGTCGCCTGCCTTCAGGGTGGTGCGGGTGTTGCCGGCCGTGGCGTAAAGCTCACCCGACAGGACGTAGCGGAAATGCTCCCCATTGCGGGTATCCACTGGGAAGGCGTGGCCCGGCGGAATCTTCATCAGGATGATGTCCAGCTTGCGGTCATCCAGGTCCGACGCCAGGTCGATGTACTGGACGGGGCTGTCCACCTCGATGATGTTGGGCTTGGCGGCGCGGTGCACGATGGTGCCGGTGTTGGGCACCTGCATAAAAAAGGAGATGTCGACCTCCAGCGCCTCGGCCAGCGCCAGCAAGGACACCAGCGAGGGGACGCTGAGGTTGCGCTCCGCCTGGCTGATGAACGGCGCCGACAGGCCGGAGCGATCGGCCAGCTGCTGCAGCGTCAGGCCCATGTCCTTGCGACGCTTGCGGATTTGCTCCCCGATGGGCATGGACGGCTTTTTGGCCCGGGTACTCAAAATCTGCATTGGAATTCCTCGACCTTCCTCAACGGGCCGACACCAGGGGATATCCCGGCCGCCCCCACCTCCTCCTGAAACGCTAGGCCCCATTCCGGAACCGTTGGGTCGGTTCCGGCCCTGTTTGGTACTTGCACCGTCTGCCCGGGCCCCCTTGCGCACCCTGGATGATGCACGCGAGGGTAGGTCAAAAAATTTAAGTCAGAAAATTTTGCGTTGCCACCATAGGATAATTTTGTTCCGTGTCCACCCCTGGAACCTGGGGCCTGCATTGCGCAAAAATCCGCCATTCCGGACATTTTATTTCGCATGCCCCCGGCCCGCGCGGGCCGGGGGTGCCAGTCCCATCAGTCGCGCGGGGTCAGCAAATCATCCAGGCGTGCCGGCGTGCCTTCCACCCGTTCCAGGTGCGGGTAGCGCAGGCCGTCGTGGTAGTCGATGCGCACGATGCGGTAGCGGTCGCCGTTCTTCACGATCAGCTCCACCGCCGGACCCTGGCCCTTGGCCGCCGTCACCGCCGCCTTCATGCGGTCGGCGTCATAGGCGACACCGTTGACCGCCACCACGCTGGTCCCCACGGTCAGGCCCGTCTTGAAGGCCGGGCCGTTCCACTGGACGCTGGTCAGCATGCCGGCCTTGTCCAGGGCCAGGCCCAGGGAATAGGTCAGGTTCAGCGAACCCGGCACCTCGTTGGCGCGGCTGGCCTCGGACAGCGGCTGGTCGGTGTAGACCAGCTTGTACCCGCCACGGGCCAGGCCATCCAGCGGCGCGGCCTGGTGCGTGTCCAGACGGGTGCGCAGGAAGGTCGCCCAGTCATAGGGTTCCACCTGGTTCAGCGTCTTGACCACGTCGTCGAAGGTGTATGTCGCCGGGACGTAACTGCCGTCGTTGATGCCGAAGAAGGCCTTGGCGAAATCGTCAAGGCTGCGCTTGCCGCCCGACCGCTCGCGGATCAGGCTATCGGCGTCCAGCCAGATCATCTGGCCTTCGATGTAGTAATCCTCGGCGCGCTGCCAGCTGATCCACGGCGCCGGGCGGCGCATGGCGACGGTGGGGCCGTTGGTGGTGTCGGCCAGGTCGCGCCAGGCGCGGCCCGCCCGGGTTTCCAGGGTGGCGGCCACGCCGGCCAAGTTGTCCAGCGCCTGCTGCCGGGTGGTCAAACCGGCGCGCGCGGCCAGCACCCAGCCCCAGAACTGCGTCTGGCCCTCATACACCCACAGACCGCTGTCGCGCATGGGCACGTTGAAGTTGGGCGTCCATAGGTCCGCCGGGCGGCGGTACTTGCCGTTCCAGGAATGGGTGTATTCGTGCGACAGCAGCTCATGCCCCGCCGACTTGTTCCAGTCGGTGAAATAGGTGGGCGTGGTGCCGTTCTCGCTGGAGCGGTGATGCTCCAGGCCGATGTGGCCCAGCTTGTCGCTGAGTGCCAGCAGCATCTCGTAATGATCGTAATGGCGGGCGCCGAACAGCTTGTCCGCCTGGACCACCAGATTGCGGTGGAAGGCGATCTGGTCGGGCGTCGCCTCCAGCAGTTCCGGCCGGTCGGCGACGATGTTCAGGTGCATGGGGGAGCGCCCGCCCGGGTCCAGGTCCAGCCGGCGGTAGTACCGGCCGGCGAACATGGGGCTGTCCACCAGGGTTTCGAAGGGCACGGTCTTGAAGGTGGTGACGCCGTCTTTGCCGGCCTCCTTGGCCACATCCAGCGCCGTGCCGAAGCCCCAGCCTTCCGGCAGCTTCACGCTGGCCTCCACCGGGATGCGCCGGGTGAAGTAGCCGGCGGGATAGAGGGCCACCGCGTTCCACTGCACGTTCGTCATGTCGGGCGTCATGACGATGCGGCCCTGGTTGTCGGCGGTGGGGGAAACGAATTGGAATTCCATCTCCAGCGCCGTGGCGCCCTTGGGCACGTCGACATGGAAGCCGTAGACCTCGACCGGGTCGCGTTCCCATTCCACCCGCTGGCCGTCGGTGGCCCCGCCCTTGGCATGGATGATCAGACCGGCCAGCTTGTCGATGGCCCCGGTGGGGGAGTGGTTGCCCGGCAGCCACTTCGGATACAGCAGGGTCATCGGGCCGGGGCCCTTCACCGGTACCGATTCCTTCACCCAGAAGATCCGGCGCTCGGTATCGGTGGCGTCGACCTGCAGCCGGATGGTGCCGGGATAGGTCACGTCCTGCGGGTCGGGGATGGGGGCCGCGGCGGGATAGGGCTGCGGCAGGGCCTCATCGGCACCGGACCGGCATGGCCGACAGCGAACTCACCAGGGCGGTACCGGCCGCCAGCACGGCGGCCAGGGACAGGACGGAAGACTTCACGGACATCAAACCCCATCTTGTTGGCCCGCCCCGCGCAGGCATGTTGGCATGGGCCAAATCTTAGCTTAGCCCTTCAATTCATATGTAAAAATCTTGCATTGTTTCTTTAATAATTTGAACGGCGAAATTTTTGATACGGCGCGCGTCCATGTCCGTGGCGTCAATCCAGAAGGCCGTCCAGGCTGGTTTCCGGGTCGGCGTAACCTTTGCTGGCAAGGACGATGGGCCGCTCATCCCACAGGCGGTCCTCATAGGTCAACTCGATGCGGTCATCCGACCAGCCTTAGCGCCGATACTGTCCCGCCCCCCGATGCCGCCAAGTCGTTGGCCGAGGTGGCGGGCGGAACCGGATGCCCCCCTTGGCACTTCTGCTGGGGTTGTGGGCGGCCCACCCGGACCGCCCGATCCATCCCCGTCATGAGGAGTTGCCATCATGAGGACCCTGACCGGCAAGGCGGCCGCCGCCTCCGCCCTGTGCCTGATGCTGTTCGCCCCCGCCCTCGCCACCCCGGCGTCGGCGCAAGACTCCGTGGGCGACAAGGCCAAGTCCATGGGCGAGAAGACCGGCGCCAATTCCGTCCTGGGCGTCACCCCGCGGACGGAGGATTTCGTGAAGGAGGTCGCCATCGGCGACATGTTCGAAATCCAGTCCAGCGAGCTGGCGCAGCAGAAGGGCGACGCGGCCACCAAGTCCTTCGCCAACCAGATGATCCAGGCGCACCAGAAGACATCGACGGAGCTGAAGACCATCGTCACCGGCGGCACCGTGCAGGCGACCATCCCCACCGCCCTGGACAGCGCCCATCAGAAGAAGCTGGACAAGCTGAACAGCCTGAGCGGCGCCGACTTCGTGAAGCAGTACCGCGAGGATCAGGTGAGCGTGCACAAAGACGCCGACAGCGCCTTCCAGCGCTATGCCAAGGGCGGCGACAACGCGGCCCTGAAGGACTGGGCCGCCAAGACCGAACCCACCATCGCCTCGCATCTGGAAATGGCCAAGACCCTGGACAAGGTCAAATAAGCAGGCGGGCAATGGTATCGGAAAGGGCGGTCCTTCGCGGCCGCCCTCTTGATTTCGGCCATTCCCCGTCCCCGTTGGTGTACCTATAGGTTTATGGGGATCATCTTCGGGGGACGACGCCTGTGCCCATTGCACCTTGGAAAAAGCCACGCCTGTGGCTCTTCATCCTGCTGACCTTCCTGATTCCCCTGGCTTTTTCCATCAGCCACCCCGCCCGTGCCGATGAGGCAAATATGACGGTGGCGGTCAACTGCGACCAGAAGGCCATTACCGCGACCTTGAGATTCTTCACCTACGACCCAGCGTCAGAGCCGACCCCGCCGGGGGAGCTCCACGACGCCGAATCCTTTCCCCGCTATGACGACCATCGCCGGCCGCGCATCGTTTGCGACTTCGGCGGACATAAGACGATTTCCATCACGGTGGGGATAAACCCGTATCATCTGGATTCCACCAACGCGACCATCTATGTCGGCGATGTGGAGGCGGCCAGCGCCTTGTTCTACACCACCGCTGATGATCGTCCGCACAACGATACGGACATGATGGTGGTCTTCACCAGCCCGAAAGCGGCCAAGATTTGCGTCAACACCACCCCCTGCGAGACCCTGGATTTGACCGCGCCTGGACCTCAAGCCCCAGGAACCCCAGCCAAGGCCGCGCCCAGCTTCGACTGCGCCAAGGCCTCCGCCCCGCTGGATTTGCTGATCTGTCGCGACCCCTGGCTGCCGGAGTACGATCAACGCATGGCGGAAGTGTTCCGCCAGATGACCCGACAGACGGGACTGGTACCAGGTGTGACAGACGCTGAACGGTCAACTTTCATGACCAATCATCGGGCCTGGCTGAAATCCCGGGCCTCCGCCTGCGGTATCCCCGACCATGGCGCCCTGTCACCTGACATCCCCATGGGGAAGGCGTTGGGCTGCTTGGCCGAGCTTTACGACGACTACACGACGGAATTGAGCAAGCTCATGGCCAAGCATTTGGCCAGCGCGCCGGCCGTCACCGCTCTGCTGGGAACCTGGTCGGACACATGTGGTGAGCGTGATCCCAGGGCCTTCGTTCTCACGCTGTCGAAGGCTAAGGACGGAACCATCGCCGTTGAAACCTTCCCCAATTGGACCGCCTTTGCCGACATAGACACGATCAACCAGTACACGCTGGCGGATCTGTCGGCGACACCGGATGGCGGCCTGTCCCTGGTATTGCTTAACAAAATGGCCCTGGACCAGCGCACACAGGTCGTGTTGGCCCAGGATGGGGGCAAGTTGCGGCTTTGGTCGCTGACTGGAGACGATGGCGCCACCTATGTCAACGAAGCGACGGCTCTAATGAATCGGGGAACGGGAATGGTGGCGCCCTGGATGACGCGCTGCCCGACGAAATAACGCCCTCAGCTCTGCGCCATCGCCGCCACCAGAAGGCTGGCGGTGGCGGGGTTGCAGGCGAAGGGCAGGTCGGCCAGCGTCGCCAGGCGCAGCAGGGCCTTCACGTCCACGTCGTGCGGCAGGGTACCCAGTGGGTCGACGAAGAAGATCATGATGTCCAGCCCACCCTCGACGATCATGGCGCCGATCTGCTGGTCGCCGCCCAAGGGGCCGCTGCGCAGGCGGGTCATGTCCAGGCCGTCGATGACCTCCGCCACCCGGGTGCCGGTGGAGGAGGTGGCGTATATCTTTCCCGCCCGCAGGAAGTCGGCGTGGGCCAGGGCCCAATCGACCATCGCCTGCTTTTTGCCGTCATGGGCGATCAGCCCGATGGCCAGCCTGCCATTTTCACGACTGGCGTCTTCACGCATCCTGCAAACTCCGGATTTTCAGGCGGGATCTCACGAAGCCGCGGCCTTGCCCTCGGCCTCCTCGCCCTGCGACAGCAGGTCCAGCGCTTCCTGCATCAGGTAGCGCATGGCGGCCTCCGCCCGGGGGGGATCGCCCGCCAGGATGGCCTCGGCCACGGCATTGTGGTCGGCCACGCTGGCCAGGCGCACGCCCTTGTACTGGTTGGTGCGCCGGATGCTGAAACGCAAGGCGGTGTCGATCAGTTCCCGCAGCTGCAGGTAAAAGCGGTTGCCGCTGGCCTTCAGGATGGCGACGTGGAAGTTGATGTCGGTGGTCAGGGGATCATCCTCCCCCCGCTCTGCCGCGTACATGCGGTCGATGGCCACCTTGATGGCGGCCTTCTCATCCGGCGTGGCGCGGGCGGCGGCCAGCTGGGCCGCAAGCGGTTCCACGGCCAGGCGGATCTCTGTGAATTCCGCCAGCAGGGGCAGGGAAAACTTGCGCTCCAGAATCCAGCGCAGGACGTCGGGGTCCAGCAGGCTCCAGCTTTCCTCGGGCTCGACCCAGGTGCCCTGGCGGGGGCGGGCGCGCAGCAGGCCTTTGGCCGTCAACATCTTCACCGCCTCGCGCAGCACGCTGCGGCTGGCGCCGTAATGCTTGCAGAGGTCGGCCTCGATGGGGAAGGGCTTGTCGGCGCTGTAGGTCCCGGTAACGATCGCGGCCCCCAGATCCTGGACGATGGCGAACGTCAGGTTTTGGCCGCGAAACTTGGCAATCATCCCTTCCCCCACATTATTCCTCACAACCACTTATATCCCTGCCGAGGCCAATTTGAACGCACTATCCACCAAGCCGCGCACGCCGATGGTACCGATATCATACACGAATAGGTTGCCGGCGTTGGGATCGGCCGCGATCTCGGCCTCCGTCATGCCTTCGCGCGCCGTGGTGACGAACAGCAGGGTCAGGTCCGGGCCGCCGAAGGCGATACAGCTGACCCGGGCCGTGGGCAGGGGGATGACGCCGGCGACGCTGCCGTCGGGAGCGTAGCGCACCACCTGGGCCGCGCCCCACTGCGCGCTCCACAGGTGGCCGGTGGCGTCGATGTTGGCGCCGTCGGGGTAGGCCCCCTCCTCCGTCGTCACGAAAACGCTTTCATTCGACGGCGTGCCGGTGGCGGGATCGTAGTCGAAGGCGCTAATCCGGCGGGTGACGCTGTCGGCGTAGTACATGCGGGTGCCGTCGGGGCTCCAGCACAGGCTGTTGGAGATGAGGGCGCCGTGCACCAGGGGCGTGGCCCGGTCCCGCCCGTCCAGGCGGTAGAGCGCGCCAGCCAGCGACCTGGCCGCCCGCGCCGCCTCATCCTCCACCATGGTGCCGGCCCAGAAGCGGCCCTGGCGGTCCACCCGGCCGTCGTTGAAGCGGACGCCGGCGGGCAGATCCTGCCGCGCCAACCATTCGACAAGGCCCGTGCGCGGCGTGAACAGGGCGAAACCGCTTTCGAAGGCCACCACCAGGCGGTCGGCGTCGCCCTCGATCAGGCCGAAGGAGCAGACGCGTTCCGGTGCCGCGAAGGTCTCCACCGCGCGGCTGGCCCAGTCCAGACGGTGCAGGCGGCGCGCATGGATGTCCGTCCACCACAGCGACTGGTCGCGTTCATCCCAGGTGACCCCTTCGCCCAGGGCATTGCCCAGGGCGAAGGTGGCGATCAGCGGGGCGTCGAGCAGGGGATGGGCATTCGTCATTTTACCACCAGGTGATGTAGAGGGCGGACAGGACGACCAGTACCACCAGGGCCGCGATGTTGAAGCCGGTGGTGGTGGAATAATCGATGCCCTTCAGCTTGACTTTGATCTGACCCGGGATGGCGGCCGGGGCCGCCAGCGACACCAGCACCGCGCCGGCCAGGCACAACAGGAACACGACGCCCACGCGGTCCATGAAGGGCAGCGCCGGCAACCAGATCTTGAAGGCCAGCGACAGCACGGCGGACCCGATGGCGGCGGTCAGGGCGCCGGCGGCGCTGGCGCGGGCCCAGAACATACCCAGCAGGAAGATGACGCAGATGCCCGGCGTGAAGAAGCCGGTGAATTCCTGGATGTACTGGAAAGCCTGATCGAAGTTACCCAGCAGGGGCTTCGCCACCACGATGCCGATCAGCACCGCCACCACGCTGACGACGCGGCCCACGGCCACCAGATGATGCTGGGACGCGTTCGTCTTGATGTGGGCGTAGAGGTCCAGGGTGAAGATGGTGGCCACGCTGTTGATCTTGGACGCCAACGACGCGACGATGGCCGCGACCAGGGCCGCGAACACCAGGCCCTTCAGGCCCGTGGGCAGCATCTTCATCAGTTCCGGATAGGCCTGGTCAGGCACCGGCAGGCCCGGGATCAGCATCACGGCGGCCAGGCCCGGCAGCACGATGATGACCGGCATCAGCAGCTTCAGGAAGGCGGCGAAGACCACGCCGCGCTGCGCCTCGCGCACCGACTTGGCAGCCAGGGCGCGCTGGATGATGTACTGATTGAAGCCCCAATAGGACACGTTCATGACCCATAGACCGCCCACCAAGACGGAGATGCCGGGCAGGTCCTTGTAGAAGGGGCTGTCCTTGGTGAGGATCAGCTTGAACTTCTCCGGCACGTTGGCCGCCAGTTGGTGGAAGCCGGCCACCACGCCCTGGCCGTCGGCGATCTGGTTCAGGGCCAGGTAGCTGATGATCAGCCCGCCCATGACCAGCAGGCCCACCTGCACGATGTCGGTCAGCGCCACCGCCTTCAGCCCACCGAACAGGGAGTAGGCGCAGGCGAACAGGCCCAGGGCGATCAGGGCGTACATCTGGTCCACCCCCGCCACGGCGTGCACGGCGATGGAGCCCAGCCACAGGATGGAGGCCAGGTTGACGAAGACGTAGACGCCCAGCCAGAACACGGCCAGCGTCAGGCGCACGCTGGACCCGTACCGCTGCTCCAGGAACTGGGGCATGGTGTAGATCTGGTTTTCCAGGAAGATGGGCAGGAAGTACTTGCCCACGATGATCAGGGTCAGCGCCGCCATCCATTCATAGCAGGAGATGGCGAGGCCGATGGCGTAACCGGAGCCCGCCATGCCGATGATCTGCTCCGCCGAGATGTTGGCGGCGATGAGGGAGGCGCCGATGGCCCACCAGGGCAGCGACCGGCCGGCCAGGAAATAATCCTTGGCGTTCTTCTCATGGCCGACCTTTTCCCGCGACACCCACTGGGCCAGCAGGAAAATGAACACGGCGTAGAACCCCAGCACCGCAATATCAAGCGTCGCCAAACCCATCGGCGTACCCCCCTTATGTTATTTGGCCTTTTCAAGGCCCCCTCAGTCGCCGGGCGCGGCCATCCGGCCGGCCCAGGTTTTCCACGGCCGCGAAGCGGCCTTAAGGGCTTCCTCAGTTTCCAGTCCACCGCGTTCCCCGGAAACTTCCGGCGGACGCGGTCGCGTCCTATCGCCGCCGAAGATCGGTGGCGGGTTCTTGTACCAGACTTTACGAGAGCTTCAGCGCGGCGCGCACGGCGGCCACCAAGCTGGCGGCGCGGTTCGCCATCTCACCCAAATCCACGCCCGGCTTGTACAGGTCGCCGCCGGAGCCGAAGCCGGTGACGCCGGCATCGACCCACGGCTGCAGGTTGGCGGCCGTCACGCCACCCACGGCGTAGACGGCGACGTCGGCCGGCAGCACGGCCTTCAGCGCCTTCACATGCCCCGGGGCGTGGCTGCTGGCCGGGAACAGCTTCAGGTGGCGGGCGCCGGCGCCGATGGCGGCGAAGGCTTCGGTCCCCGTCGAGAAGCCGGGCATGGACACCATGTCCAGCGCCACGGTGCGGGCGATGACGGAAACGTCGACATTGGGCGAGACGATCAGCTGACCACCCACCGCGCGCACCGCGTCCACCTTGTCCGGCGACAGCACGGTGCCCGCGCCCACCAGGCAGTCGTCGCCGAAGGTCTGCACCAGCCGCTCGATGCTCCGCAGCGGCTCCGGCGAGTTCAGCGGCACCTCGATGGCGCGGATGCCCGCGTCGTGCAGGGTGCAGGCCACGGCCACCACCTCATCGGGCGTCACTCCACGCAGGATGGCCACCACGGGCATGTGCTTCAACCAGGCTTCGGTCATGACGCGTTCCTTCACAGGGGGGCCCTTCACAGGCGGCCCTTCACAAACGGCGGAAATAGGCCAGCAGGCCGGCGGTGGATTGCTCGGCGCCGTTCAGCGCCAGGGCGGCCACGCCGTGGCTGGCCAATGCCAGGGTATATAGGGTGTTCAGCGCCGGCGCGCCCACCAGGACGACCCGCGCGGGCGCCGGCCGGCCCAGCGCCCGGTGCCGGGCCAGGGTGGCGGCCACGTCGCCGCCGATGACCAGGCCGGACAGGAAGCCCAAGGCATCCTCAGGGGTCAGGACACCCGCCATCTGGCGGGCGCGCGTCTCGAACAGCAGATGCAGGACGTCGGCGCCCGCCTCGGCCACCCGGGCCAGGCCCTGGCGGAAACCGGCGTCCGGCGTGCCGTCCCATTCGGCCGCCCCGCGCGCCAGGGTGCTGTGCTTGGACAACAAGGCGTAGATCTCGCCCGACATGGCGGTGGTGAAGCCGGTGATGCGGCCGTCCGACAAATCCACCCACTTGGAATGGGTGCCGGGCAGGCACAGCAGGTGGTCGCCGGTGGCGAGAGCCGGACGGGTGATGAGGGCACCCAGCACTTGGGTTTCCTCCCCCCGCATGACGTCGGGGGCGCCCTGCAGGTTGGTGCCCTTCACGCCCGGCGCGATATAGACGGGCCGTCCGTCAAGATCGATGCGCTGCAGATGCCCGGCGATCTCCCCAGCCCCCGCCGGGGCGGCGGCGTAGGGCACCTCCACCCAGCCCAGGGTGGACCCCACCATGCCGCACAGCAGCAGGGGCAGGCGGCCGTGGGCGGCATCCCAATCGGCCAGCAGGCCGCGCACCGTGTCGGGGAAGCCGCCCGCCGGCACGGCGGCGGCCCCGGGACCGGTGCGGGTGCCCAGCACGGCGCCGTCCGCGTCAACCAGCGACAGGCGCAGGTTGCTGGTGCCCCAGTCGCCGGCGATGAAGACGGGTGCCGCCATGTCAGTGGGACTCCCGCGTGACGCGGTCGCCGCTGGCGCCCACCAGGAAATCCAGATCGCAGCCCTTATCGGCCTGCATCACATGCTCGACATGCAGGCGGTAGTAGCCGCGCGCCGGGATGGGGGCGGCGGGCCGGGCCGCCAGCTCGGCCCGGCGGCGGGCCAGCTCGGCCTCATCCACCAGCAGGCTCAGGCTGCGGTTGGGGCCGTTCAGCTCGATCTCATCGCCCGTGCGCACCAGGGCCAGCGGCCCGCCGGCGGTGGATTCAGGGGCGACGTGCAGCACCACGGTGCCGAAGGCCGTGCCGCTCATGCGGGCGTCGGAGATGCGCACCATATCCTTGACCCCCTTGGCCAGCAGCTTGGGCGGCAGGGGCATGTTGCCCACTTCCGGCATGCCGGGATACCCTTTCGGGCCACAGCCGCGCAACACCAGCATGGAGGTTTCGTCCACCTCCAGCGCCGGATCGTCGATGCGGGCCTTGAAGTCCTCGATGGTGTCGAACACCACGGCGCGGCCGCGATGGGTCAGCAGCTCGGGCGAGGCGGCGTTGGGCTTCATCACCGCCCCATCGGGCGCCAGGTTGCCGCGCAGCACCCAGATACCCGAGACGGGCTTCACCGGGTTGGCCATGGGGCGGATGACCTCGTCGTTGTAGACCTCGCCCTCGGCCACGATGTCGCCGATGGTCATGCCGCCGACGGTGACGGCGTCCAGGTTCAGCTTGTCCTTGATCTTGGTCATCAGACCCGGCAGCGCGCCGGCGTAGTGGAAATCCTCCATCAGGTACCGGCCCGACGGCTGCAGGTCCACCAGCAGGGGGATATCGGCGCTCAAGGCGTCGAAATCCTCCAGCGACAGTTCCACGCCCACGCGGCCGGCCAGGGCCAGCAGGTGCACCACGGCGTTGGTGGACCCGCCGATGGCGGCGTGCACACGGATGGCGTTCTCGAACGCGGCGCGGGTCAGGATGTGCGACGGCTTCACGTCGTCCTTGACCATGGCGACGATGCGGCGGCCCGTCTCATGCGCCATGGCGCGGCGGCGGGCGTCCATGGCCGGCAGCGTGCCGTTGAAGGGCAGCGACAGGCCCATGGCCTCGATCAGGCAAGCCATGGTGGAGGCGGTGCCCATGGTCATGCAGGTGCCGGGCGAGCGGGACATGCCGGCCTCCGCCCCCATGAAGTCCTTCAGCGTCATCTCGCCGGCGCGCACCGCCTCGCTGAACTTCCACACGTCGGTGCCGGAGCCGATGTCCTTGCCGCGGTACTTGCCGTTCAGCATCGGGCCGGAGGAGATGACCATGGTGGGCAGGTCGACGCTGGCCGCCCCCATGATCTGGCCCGGGGTGGTCTTGTCGCAGCCGCCCAGCAGCACCACGCCGTCGATGGGGTTGCCGCGGATCAATTCCTCGACCTCCATGGCCAGCAGGTTGCGGAACAGCATGGCGGTGGGGCGCATCTGCGTCTCGCCCAGCGACATGGCGGGGAATTCCACCGGCAGGCCGCCGGCCTCCCACACGCCGCGCTTCACATGCTCCGCCACCTCGCGCAGGTGGGAATTGCAGGGGGTCAGTTCCGACCAGGTGTTGCAGATGCCGATGACCGGGCGGCCGTCGAACACGTCGCCGGGCAGGCCCTGGTTCTTCATCCAGCTGCGGTGGATGAACCCGTCGCGGTCCAGTTTCCCATAGCTGTGCGCGCTGCGTAACGTCCGCTTGCCGTCGTCGGTCATCATCCCACCGTCCACCTCGGGGCCTGGAGCGGCCCCGGGTCCTTGGCACCGGATGGGGGTGATGGATGGCCGGACCCTTGCGGGCCCAGGCCTGGTCGTGGCCTGGGCGCCCAAGTCACCCGGTCGCCCCGCGGCGGCGGATGGTGTGGCGCCGAAAGTGCCCGCACCCGCCATTTCCCCACCCAATGTCGTTATGATAGGAGGTCGCGGCGCATGGTTCGCGGTATCGTGACCGTCATGGCACGAGCCCGCGACCCGGCGTCCAGCCTCCGGTTCTTGATATGATTTATCGGACAAAAATACGCCCTGTAAAGGGGATTTGGTGCCATAGGGAATTGCGGCCCCGGTGGCGCCGTTCTAACTATCCTTCCTGACCCGGCCGCCCATGACCTGACGCTCATGGGGCCAACGCTCAAGGAAGGCATCCCATGCCCGACAGCAACCAGCCCGCCACCGGCCCCATCGATACGCCGGAAGAGCCGCCGCCCGGCGCCCCGGAAGGCGTCACCCAGCACCTTTATCCCGTGTATGGCGACCTGGCGGGCAAAGCCGTGCTGATCAGCGGCGGCGGGTCGGGCATCGGCGCCTATCTCACCTACGCCTTCGCGGCCCAGGGTTGCCGCGTCGCCTTCATCGCGCTGCGCGAACAGTCCGCCATGACCTTGGTGCAGGCGGTGGAGGTCGCGACGGGCCAGCGCCCCGTCTTCCTGCGCTGCGACCTGCGCGACGTGGAGGCGCTGCAGGCCAAGGTGCGTGAGGCGGAGGCGCAGATGGGCGCCTTCGAGGTGTTGGTCAACAACGCCGCCCGCGACGACCGCCACGCCACCGCCGACTTCACGGTGGCGGAGTGGGACGACAACATGGCCATCAACCTGCGGCCACAGTTCTTCCTGGCCCAGGCCGTGGCGCCGGGCATGAAGGCCGCCGGCGGCGGCGCCATCGTCAACCTGGGCTCCACCGCGCACAATCTGGGACTGGCGGGCTATCCGGCCTATGTCGCGGCCAAGGCTGGCGTCACCGGCCTGACCCGGGCGCTGGCCCGCGAGTTCGGGCCCGAGGGCATCCGCGTCAACACGGTGGTCCCCGGCTGGGTCATGACGGAACGGCAGCAGCGCCTGTGGGTGACGCCGGAGGCCCTGGCCGAAACCCTGGCCGCCCAATGCCTGAAGCGCCCCCTGTCAGGCGAGGACATCGCCAGCGCCGTGCTGTTCCTGGCCTCGCGCGCCTCGTCCATGATGACCGGGCAGTCGCTGGTGGTGGATGGGGGCCGCAGTTTTAGTTAAGCCCACGGTCGGCCGGGCGCCGCTAGATGACCCCCGGCGCGCCGCCCCCCTTGGGGCCCGCCAGCAGGCCAGCCACGCGGATGAGCGCGCCCTTCAGCGACGCCGTGTCGGGGGCGGCGCCCAGGGCCAGGCGCACGGCGGCGGGCACCGGGGTGTCGGTGGAGAGGAAAGCGTCGCCCGCCACCAGGGTCAGGCCGGTGCGGGCGGCGCGCTGGACGAAGGCGTGGGGCGTCCAGTCGGGCGGCAGGCTGAGCCACAGGTGCAGGCTGTCGGGCTGGGCCTGGTAGCCGCCCGGGGGCAGCAGCTCCGCCGCCAGCCGCTGGCGCGCCGCGGCCTCCGTCCGGATGGCCTCGGCCAGGGTGGCGGCGGTGCCGTCCAGGATCCAGTCCGCCGCCAGGCCGGCGGCCAGGGGCGAGGGCATCTGCATCTGGGTGCGCAGCACGCCCTCGAACCGCTCCGCCTGGATGGCGTCGGGGGCGGCGACGTACGCCGTGCGCAGCGCCGGCGTCAGGCATTTGGACAGGGTGGCCACATGCCAGACCTGGGCGGGGACCAGTGCCGCCAGCGGCGTGCCGGGGGCGGCCGCCAGCGCGCCGTAGGCGTCATCCTCCACCACCGTCAGGCCCTGGGCCTGGATGACGGCCGCCAGGGCCTGGCGCCGGCTTTCCGACATCGTCGCCGTCGTCGGATTGTGGTGGGTGGGGGTGCAATACAGCAGGCGGGCGCCGCCGCTGCGGCAGGCGGCCTCCACCGCGTCGGGCAACAGCCCTTCGCCGTCGCACGCAACCGCCACCACCCTGAGCCCCAGGCGCGCCGCGATGGCGGTGAAACCGGGATAGCTGAGCGTTTCCGCCAGCACCACGTCGGCCCGCTGCGCCAGCAGGGACAGGAGCGCATGCAGCGCCGCCTGCGCCCCCGGCGCCACCAGCACCCGGTCGGCATGGGGGCTGGCGACGGCGGCGACCCCGGCGGCGGTGTAGCGGCGGCGCAACCAGGCGGCTCCGGCGGTGCGTTCCGTCGCGCCGCCGCCGGCGGCGCGGTAGCCCAGGCGCCGTCCCAGGTCAGGTGCCCGCACCAGCCGCTCCAGCCCCTGGGCCAGATGGGTGCGCAGCAGGGCCAGCGGCTGCGGCGGCACGTTCATGGACATGTCGATGTCGCCCCGGGTCAGGGGCGCCATGTCCGCCGCCGCCCGATCGGAAATGAAGGTGCCCCGCCCCACCACGCCCGACAGCAGCCCGCGATGCCGCGCTTCCGCATAGGCGCGGGTGACGGTGGTGAGGTCAATGCCCAGGGCCTCCGCCAAGGCCCTTTGGGTGGGTAGCCGCTCACCGGGCACCAGCCGGCCGGCACCAATGTCGGCGGCCATGGCGTCGGCGATGGCCAGGTAAACAGGCCCGCCCCGGCCGTCCAGACGGGGTTTCCACAGGTCATCGTCGGGCATGGCGCCTCCCCATCGTCAATTGCATGGACATCATGTATGCGGACAATCCGTATATGAAGCCATGCAATCGCCTTATGCCATGATTCCCATCGCCTAGTGTCGGTCGACACAGCGCCAACGCCGGCGCCCATGCTAAAAAACCGACGATGATCCTGTCGGGGAAGGGACGGAATGCGGGGCAGTGAGTTCGCCGACCTACGCGCGTTCGCCACCATCGTGGCGTACGGCACCTTCGCGCGGGCGGCGGTGCAGTTGAGCGTCTCCCCCTCGGCGCTCAGCCAGACCATTCGGGGTTTGGAGGCACGGCTGGGCGTGCGCCTGCTGAACCGCACCACGCGCAGCGTTTCCGTCACCGATGCCGGTTCGCGCCTCTACGCCCGGCTGAAACCGGTGCTGGAGGAACTGGAGGCCGCCGTCGCCGACGTGAACGACCTGCGCGAACGGCCGGCCGGCACCCTGCGCCTGACCTCCTCCCGCGTCGGGGCGGAGCGGTTCCTGGCGCCCATCCTAGGTGAATTCCACCGGGCCTATCCCGACATCGTGCTGGACACCACGGTGGATGACGTGGTGCGCGACATCGTGGCGGAAGGGTACGACGCGGGCATCCGCCTGGGCGAGATGATCTCCGACGACATGGTGGCCATCAAGTTGGGCGGCAGTTTGCGCCAAGTGGCCGTCGCCACCCCCGAGTACCTGGCCCGCCACGGCGTGCCCCAGCATCCGCGCGACCTGCTGGACCACGCCTGCATCAACTGGCGCTGGACGGAGACGGGCCGCATCTACCATTGGGAATTCCAGGAACCGGGGGGCGATTGGTTCTCCGTCGCGGTGAAGGGCCCCATCATCGTCACCGACCGCAGCATGGTGCTGGCCGCCGCCCTGCAGGGCGTGGGCATCGCCTTGTGGCTGGAGGACCGTATCCTGCCCTACGTCAAGGACGGCCGGTTGGTGCCCATCCTGGAGGAATGGTCGGGCGCCTTCCCCGGATTTTTCCTGTGTTATCCCAAGCAGCGGCACACGCCCCTGCCCCTGCGCGTCTTCACCGATTTCATGCGCGCGACCTACGGCTGATTATGCGCGCCTTCCTTCATTAACCGTTTCGATTATGGCGCATACCGCACAGAGCGGCCGCCCCCCATCTTCAGCGCATCCCCGGTCAAGCGACCGGCTTTCAGAAAGGATGCGGATCATGACGACTGATGGCGTGACAGGCGGCCAAAAGATTTGGTTCATCACCGGCGTTTCGCGCGGCTTCGGCAGGGAATTGGCGCGCACGCTGCTGGACCAGGGCCAGGTGGTCATCGGCACCACCCGTGACGGTCGCAGCGATCTGCCGGAAGACGCGCGTCTGCACGTCCTGCCGCTGGACGTGACGGATGCGGCCCAGGTCAAGGAGACGGTGGCCACCGCCCATGCCTTGCGTGGCCGCCTGGACGTGGTGGTGAACAATGCCGGCTATGGCCTGCTGGGCGCGGTGGAGGGGGCCGACACCGCCGCCACCCGCCAGATGTTCGAGGTCAACTTCTTCGGCGCGCTGGCGGTGATGCAGGCGGCCCTGCCCCTGATGCGGGCGCGGCGGTCCGGGCACATCGTCAACATCACCTCCATCGCCGGGCTGGCCCCGGGGGTGGGGTCCGGCCTTTACGCCGCGTCCAAGTGCGCGCTGGAGGGCGTGTCGCTCAGCCTGGCGCAGGAGGTGGCGCCCCTGGGCATCCGCGTCACGCTGGTGGAACCGGGCGCCTTCCGCACCGACTTCCTGACCGACCATTCCTTGCGCGTGACGGGTGCCGGCATCGACGACTACGCCGCCACGGCGGGTGCCGCGGTGGCCCGTCTGCAGGCGCTGAACGGTGGGCAGCCGGGCGACCCGGCGCTGGCCGCCCGCGCCATCGCCGCCGCCGTGCGGTCACCCCATCCGCCGCTGCACCTGGTGCTGGGCACGGACGCCTGGAACCGGGTGCAGGCCCGGCAGGAAGCGTTCACCGCCAACCTGACCGACTGGCGGGAGGTCACCCTGGGCACCGACTTCCCCACCTGAGGTCACGGCGTTTCCAGGCGGCGGCATCCATGCGCGCCAGTTGGCGGTAGGGGCAAAGAGCCGGGGAACCGCCGCCCGGTCACCAGCGATGTGACCGCTTGTGCTTACTGGGCCAGCACGCGGGCCGCTTTCCGCGTCTGGCCGGCGATCTCGCGGAGGACGTCCACCACCCGTTCCATGGACTGGGCGACGGCGTTGAGGCGCCGCGTCGCGGAACCGGCGGTCCCGGCCTCCGCCGCGACGCCGCCCACCGCCTGGCGCGACCGGGTCATGTTGGCCGCCAGCTCGCGGGTGGACGCGGCCAGTTGCCCCGCCCCGGCGCAGGCATTCCCAGAATTGGCGGTAGTCCACGCCGTCCTTGACGCCGGGCTTCCCCTCTTCCGCCGAATACCCCATGATGGCAGTGACTTAACGACCGGCGCCGCGCCTTGGGCAGGGGATGGCGGCGCGCGGCCGCCCCAATCTTCCCCCCACGCCGAAACACAGCCGAAGGTTTCCGTCTCCATGGCCATGTCCTGGTTCCGCCCCGCCGTGTCCACCGCGTTCGCACTGGCCTTGACGACGGCGGGCGCAAGCCGCGACCAGAGCGTTCAACCCACCGATGCGCAGCAGGCGCCACCGCGAATCACCCAGCAGCTGGAAAAACCCGCAGACCCGGAACCGCCGCTGGCCACCACCTACCGTCCGTTCGAGGCGTTCGCGCCCCTGACCCTGCCGCAAGCGGTGAACCAATACCGCTCCGGCAGCGGCCTGCCCGGCCCCGCCTATTGGCAGAACCGTGCGGATTATGAGCTGCACGCCCGCCTGGACCTGAGCAACCCCGATGCCCCCGCGCTGAGTGGCAGCAGCGTCATCCGCTACACCAACAACAGCCCGGACGCGCTGGATCGGGTGTGGCTGCAGCTGGACCAGAACATTTATCGCAAGGACGCGCGCGCGGCCGTCGCCGGTGGCGGGCGGCCCAGCCGGGGCAACACCGACGGCATGGCCATCAAGGCGGTGGCCATCGATATGGGCGACGGCAAGGTGGTGGCGGTGCCCTTCCACGTGGACGACACCCGCATGTGGATCGATCTGCCCAAG
Source organism: Nitrospirillum guanabarense (assembly GCF_034653355.1). Taxonomy (NCBI): domain Bacteria; kingdom Pseudomonadati; phylum Pseudomonadota; class Alphaproteobacteria; order Rhodospirillales; family Azospirillaceae; genus Nitrospirillum; species Nitrospirillum guanabarense. The sequence continues at coordinate 830,840 of NZ_JAYEER010000001.1, read as the reverse complement.
CCGCTGGCGGCCAAGGGCGGCAAGCTGGCGCTGCACATCGACTACGCCTACACCATCCCCGGCACCTGGGGCGGGCGCACGGCGCACACGCCCACCCAGAACGGCGAGATCTATGAGATCGCGCAGTGGTACCCGCGCATGGCGGTCTATGACGACCTGCGCGGCTGGGACACCCTGCCCTACCTGGGGTCGGAATTTTACCTGGAGTACGGCGACTTCGACTACACCGTCACCGTGCCGGCCAGCATGCTGGTGGCAGGCTCGGGCGAGCTGCTGAACGGGGCGGAGGTGCTGACGCCAGGCCAGGTGAAGCGCCTGGACCAGGCCCGCGCCAGCGACGCCACGGTCATGATCCGCACGCCGGAAGAAGTGACGGATCCCAAGAGCCGGCCGCGCACCAATGGCGAGATGACCTGGCACTTCCGCATGAGGAACACCCGCGACGTGGTGTTCGCCGCCTCCAACGCCTTCGTCTGGGACGCCGCGCGCGTGAATTTGCCGGAAGGCAAACACGCCCTGGCCATGTCCGTCTACCCGGTGGAGGGGGTGGGGCCGGACAAGTGGAACCGGTCGACCGAGTACCTGAAGGCCTCCATCGAGCACTTTTCCAGCCAATGGTTCCCTTATCCCTGGCCCGTCGCCGTGAACCTGGGCGGCCACGGCGCCGGCATGGAATATCCGGGCATGGTGTTCGACGGGTACGAAGACCAAGGTCGCAAACTTTACTGGATCACCGCGCATGAGATCGGCCACACATGGTTCCCCATGATCGTCGGGTCCAATGAGCGGCGCGACGCCTGGATGGACGAGGGGTCGAACACATTCATCGACATCTACGCCCAGGACGCCTTCAACCACGGCGAATACGCGCCCAAGCGCGACGGGGAATACGCGCCCGGCGGCGGCAACCCGGTGGACGAGATCCTGCCCCTGCTGGCCGATGGGGCCGCGCCCAACATCATCAACGCCCCCGACGGCATGTCGGAGAAGTACCGCCACCCCGTCAGCTATTTCAAACCGGCCCTGGGCCTGGTGCTGCTGCGCGAACAGATCCTGGGGCCGGAGCGCTTCGATGCCGCCCTGCGCCGCTACATCCGCGCCTGGGCCTACAAGCACCCGGCGCCGTCCGATTTCTTCCGCGCCATGGAGTCCGGCGCGGGCGAGGATCTGACCTGGTTCTGGCGCGGCTGGTATTTCAACAACTGGGCGGTGGACTTCGCCGTGCGCAAGGTCGCCTATGCCGAGGGCGGGCCGGACAAGGGCGCCCTGGTCACCCTGGCGGCCCTGGACCGCCTGGTCCTGCCCGCCACCCTGCGGGTGGACTACACCGACGGCAGCCAGCGCAGCGTCCGCGTTCCCGTGGAGACCTGGCGCGGCCGGGCCGAGGCCACCGTGCGCCTGGACGGCGGCCCCGCCATCACCCGCGTCACCATCGACCCCACCCACGCGCTGCCCGACACCAACCGGGCCAACGACGTGTGGGAGATGAAGTAGGGGCGAAAGCGTAGGGGCCGCCGGGTCAACACCGGCGGCCCCTTCCTCATATCACCGGCCAGCCGTCACTGGTGTCCCACTGGCTCGTGATGGTGGGCGTGCGGCGTGATGGTGGGCGCCTTGCCCGGTTCCACCATCTCCACCAATTCCATCATGCCGTTATCCTCGTGGCTGGTGTTGTGGCAGTGCATGACGATGGCGCCGGTGTAGTCCAGCGCCTGGCTGAGGAACTGCACCACCTCGCCGTAATTGGAGGCCGTCTGGCTGTTCAGGTTGCTGAGGCCGCCGGGGAAGGTGCAGTTGCCGCCACCCACGATGGGGGCGCAGTTGATCAGCACCGTGTCGCGCCAGATGGGGAAGTCGTATTGCACCTGGCCCCGCTGCACCACCTGGAAGGGGTTGGTGTGGATGTGGAACATGTGGGTGTCGGCGGCGCTCATCACGCCCCACAGGTTCGTCTGGCCCAGGGTCAGGATGCGTTGCGGCCCGCCCTCGCCATTGAAGGGGCGGCCATTGACCACCGAGGCGCCGCCCGCTGTGGGCGCGTAGGTTCCGTTGGTGAAGCCGAACACCACCCCTTGAGTGGGAGAGGTGGGCAGATCCGCCCGCCCGACCAGCGAGGCCGGGGCGTACAGCTTGTTGAGGTCGGACTGCTTGGGCAGGGCGGTGGACACGGCCGGGGCGGCGGCCCCCAGGCTGGCCGGCTGGGTCACGTTCACCGTCAGCACCAGCTGCACGTCCGGTCCCTTGCCCGGCTGGCACAGGTCGGCCATGGTCGGAACCAGCTTGGGCGCCTGCGACGCGGCGGGCTGCAGCAGGTAATAGCGGCCGGGCGTGGCCGGGGCCTTCACCATCATGTCCAGCCGCTGGCCGGGCGCCAGGAACAGCAGTTCATTGTTCACGACCCCCTTTCCGTCCGGCTTGACCACCGGGGCCGTCAGGCGCAGGGGCAAATCCTCCTCCCCCTGGTCCAGGGGGCGCTGCACCGGCACGCCATCGGCGGCCAGCACATAGGCGGCGGGCGAGGCCGGCCCGGCCTTTTCCGGCACCAGGCACATGGGTACCACGGTGCCCACCGTCGTGTTCACCACCCGCCACAGCTGCACCTCCCCCGGCGCCATGGTGACGGTGGGGTTCAGCTGGCCGTTGACCGACAGCTTCTGGTTCGTCTTCTGCGCCGGTTCCGGCGCCGGCTGGCGGTCGGCATAGGTGCAGCGGGCGAAGGGATAGACGCTCTTGCACGTCACCCGCTGCGGGCTGGTCAGGTTGGGGACGGATTCGATGCCTTGCAGCAGCATCACCTTTTCCGCCGCGTCACGCACCGCGGGCAGGCTGTCGATGCCGTTCTTCTCGTCCTGGATGATCAGCGCGCCACTCATCCCGCTGGCCAGTTGCAGGGCCACGGCCCCGTGCTTATGCGGGTGGTACCAGTAGGTGCCGGCCGGATGCTGGTCCGGAATCCTGATGCGGTAGTGGAAATCACCTTTCTGGCACAGGCTGGCGTCCCCGTTCGCGTCGCGGGCGCACATCGCCATGACGTCGGCCGGCGTGTCGGCCGGGTAGATGTTCAGCAGCACATTGTCGCCGTCCTTCTGCGGGCTGACGTGCAGGCCATGGGTGTGCAGGTTCAGGACGTCGAAGCCATGCGGCGTGGCGTTGAACATGGTGCCGTCGCCTTCGTCCGCCTCGAAGGGCAGGCCGTTGGTGAACAGGATGTCCAGCGTGTCGCCGGGGTGGGCGCGGATGGTGGGGCCGGCCAGCAGCTCGTTCGTGGGCAACGCCGCCCCCATGACCTGCTTGCGCGCCGTCACCGCCGCCTTCACCTCAGTCCCCTTCCGGTCGCCGAAGCTTACGAAGGCGTTGGCCTGCACCTTCAGGGGCGCGCCGTCGCCGTTGGGCAGGGTGAAGATCTGCGGGAAGGCCATCAGCTGCGAGACGCCGCCGACCACCGGCACGGGCTCCGGCTGGACCAGCTCGCCCGCCGAGCTGGCGGCCGACAGACCCATGCCCGTCCCGGCCATTCCCAGGATGGCCGCCGCGCGTATTCTCTTGATGATGGACATGCAGATCCCCCCGGTAGCAGTCGCGGGGGTGACACTATCTTAAACGCGCCCATCTATCCATAATACACTACCTAAAAAGGTAGGCCGCCAGGCTGCCCCGGCGGCCGTCTTGCCTCAGGTCACGCCGTTCCCACCGTGACCGCCACCTGCACCGAGAGACCGGCGCTCAGGGTATTGGGTCCGACATTGCGCACTGTGATCTGCAGTTCCGACTGTCCGCCGGTGGTCACGATGGCATTGATGATGGCGCCCTGCATGTTAAAGGGCACAGCCGAATAGTTGAAGGACCCACCGTCAATGAACGGGCTGTAGCAATAGAAGGACTGGTACGCCCCCACACCCAGATCCCCGGGCAAGGTCATGTTCAGCAGGAACCGGTTCTGCATCAGCGGCGCACCGCCGTTGAACGAACCCCGTGAATTAGGGCTGGTCGCGGCCGCAACGAGGTTCGACTGCCGGTAGTTCACGTCATAGCGGCAGTTCACGCTGTTGAAGACGTTGAACTGACTGTAAAGCCAAGGCTCCTGGGCGAAATTCGCGTAGAACTTCAGGCCGTTGAATGAGCCGTTGATGGCGCCACCGGAGCCATCGGCCCAGAAGCCACCATACCAGTCCCGCACCTCGAACGTCACACGAGGAACCTGCCCGCTGCTATTGTTCTGCAACCCGGTGAAAGAGGCCTGATTGCCGTCGACCGCCTGGAAGATGAAGGAATTGCTGTCCCAATTCGGCACCAAACCCGGCGCATTGAAGATAACAGCATTACGTACGCCGGTTATGAAGTTTCCCTGAAGCAGGTTACCCTGCATCACGTTGCCATTATTGTCCGCCGCGAACGATATTGCGTTCTGACACCCCGTTATCACCTCGAATATGATGGTGTTGTCCAAGCAGCTTGTATAACCAGCCGCTGCTTTCGTCTCAAGCACCACACCCTCAAGGCAATTCTGGATCAGGGGAACGTATACCCGGGTCAAGGTCGTGCCCTGCAGGCGCAGGCCGGTGCCGACGGTGAAGTTCAAGATGGCCGGCAGCCGCATCTCACAAGCCCCTTCGAAGGCCGTGATACGGAACGCGTCACCGGTGAAGCCGCCGGTCGGCAGCACATTCACACCGGAATTGGAGGTGATCGGCACCGCCGCTGTTATTGTGACCGTATTGGCGAAGCGCATGGTCTGGGAGAAATGCAGCCCGACCTTGTTGGCCACGCAGGCGGCAAGACAGGCCTGCGTTGGCGCCGCGTCGTCACCACCGGTGGCCGCACCGAACCACTCGGGATAGGCCACACCCACGGCCGGGCCGAAGGTCGAGGCACCCGCCCCGGTGATGATCTGATACAGCCCGGCGTCGATACTGCCGTTGAGGGCCAGGGTCTTGCCACCAGCGATGGCCAGCTTGGCGCCTTGGGTCGGCGCCATCGCGCAGGCCAGCGTCAGGCTGTTGGCGATCAGATAGGTACCCTGCTCCACCACCAGGGTACCGCCGCCCAGAGCCGCGAGCCAGTTGGAGGCGTTGATGAAGGCCGAGGTGTCGTCGTGGCTGTTGTCGCCATACGCGCCGAACTGCCGCGCCGTCGGCGTTCGCAGATTGGACAGGTACCAACGATGGCCGGCCGCGTCGACGATGATGGAACCACCGTTGTCGCCGCTGCTGGTGTCGCCGCTGTTGAGGACGTAGATGCCCTCGCCACCGTCGCCGACAGTGTGATAGCCCAAGGTCTGGACGCTCGTGAACGCGACGGTGTTCGCGCGCAGCGCCGCGATGTTCACTATGGTATCGATTGCCATAGAACCCCCAATATCCAAGTGGTTGCGCCTATAGGCTGGGCTGATTTTCGCCACATGGCCCACGGCGCCCGAGGATGATCGAGGTGTCAGGAAGAATAAAAATAATATTTTGAGAAAACCCGATCCGGCGACATATGCATGATGGATATTACTGTTAACGATAGATGAATATACTGAAGATCTGCGTCAATATTTCCGAACCCTGGCAGATATACTATGCCGGTATTCTGTTGACAGAATACATTTGTATTCACACAGGCCGCGCGCCATCCGAACGACCGCCTTCGGATCGGGATCCACAGTCCGTGACGATCAATAAACGTGTTCCTCAGGCCGGCACGACCCGCTCCACCCCCGCCAGCTCCAGCGTTCGCAGATCCGGCTGGCCGTCAAAATACTTGTCCAGCGCGTCCTGGAACAGGCTGTCGCAGTCGCCCGCCGCCAAATGGAACAGGGTCATGCTGGAGCGGAACTTCAACGCGTCCACCGGGCCGAACACCGCCTCGGCATCATGGCCGGGCAGCTCGTTGACGAGCCCGGTCAGCTGGCGCAGGCGCCCGCCCAGGATGGTGTGTTCCAGGTAGGCCCGCGCCTCGTCCAGCGAGGCCAGGGCGTACAGTTGCGACGTCGCACTTCGCCCCAAGCCGGCGATCTGGGGAAAGAAATACCACATCCAGTGGCTGCGCTTACGCCCGGTGGTCAGTTCCTGGATCACCGTGTCCAATTGCGGGTTCTGGGCATCGACGAAGCGTTGCAGGTCCCAGCGGGGGATGGCGGCGGGCGGTTCGGCAAGGCGGTCCATGGCTTCCTTCCCATATTTTCGTGACGGCCGGCTGAAAGCATACACCCGGCGCAAAATAAAACCGGCGCCCCGAGGTGAAGGGGCGCCGGCTTCCAACCGCCAACGGGGGATTTTGTTCGGGCCGTCCCGTTGCTTTAGGCGACCGCGGCCAGGAACAGATCACCGATCTGGGTGTTGGCGGCGGTCAGCGCGCCGGCCTTGGCGTCGGCGCCCATGGCCACGCCCTCGGCGCGGACGATGGTGACGTCGGTCATGCCCAGGAAGCCCAGGAAGGCTTTCAGATAAGCTTCCTGATGGTCCAGCGCCGCCTCGTACGGGGTGCCGGCATACTTGCCGCCGCGGGACGAGACGACGATGACCTTGCGGCCGCCGGCCAGGCCCTGGGGACCCGCCTCGGTGTAGCGGAAGGTACGGCCGGCCTGGGCCAAGCGGTCCAGGTAGGACTTCAGCTGGCTGGGGATGGAGAAGTTGTACATGGGCGCGCCGATGACCACGACGTCGGCGGACAGCAGCTCATCCACCAGGGTGTCGACTAAAACGCGCTCGGCCTGCTGGGCCGGGGTCAGGTTCTGGTCGGCGCCGAACTTGGCGACGGCCAGCAACTCGGCGTCCAGGTGGGCGGGAGCCACGGCCGCCACGTCGCGATACACCACCTCACCCGACGGGTTGGCCTGCTGCCAGGCCTGGACCACGGCGGCGGTCAGCTGGCGGGAAACGGAGGCTTGGGCCAGGGGGCTGGAGTTGATGTGCAGGAGCTTCATGATCCATACTCTCAATTCTGGGGTGGGCGCCGGTGGGGTCCGGCCGCCGGAGACCCCTTGAGATTGCCACTGGAACGCTCTTGCCATCAGAGGGCAGATTTCACACTCTATGTTCCAGTACTGGAACAATAGCCACCCCTGGCAACCCAGGGGCGATCGGGACCCGAGCATGCGCGACCTGAACGACCTCTATTACTTCGCCCAGGTGGTGGAGCATGGCGGCTTCGCCGCGGCGGAGCGGGCGCTGGGCGTGCCCAAATCGACCCTCAGCCGCCGCGTCTCCCTGCTGGAGGACCAGCTGGGCGTGCGGCTGCTGCAGCGGTCCACCCGCCGCTTCGCCGTTACCGACGTGGGCCGGACCTACCACGCCCACTGCCTGGCCATGATCGCGGAGGCCGAAGCGGCGCAGGAGGCGGTGGACCGTACCCGGGCGGAGCCGCAAGGCACCGTGCGCGTCAGTTGCCCAACGGCGCTGGTCTCCCCGCGTGTCGGCCCCGTCGTCACCCGCTACATGGCGGAGCACCCGCGCGTGACCATCCGGCTGGAAGCCAGCAACCGCCGCGTCGACGTCATCGAAGAGGGATATGACCTGGCCATCCGCGTGCGCATGCCACCGCTGGAGGACAGCGACCTGATCGTCAAGGTGCTGGAAAGCCACGGTTCCGCCCTGGTTGCCAGCCCCGCCTTCCTGGACCGCCACGGCCGCCCCACGACACCGGAGGAGTTGTCGGCCCTGCCCGCCGCGGATATGCCGCGCACCGGCGGCGACCATGTCTGGCGGCTGTACGGCCCGGACGGCATCCTGCGCACGGTTCCGCACCAGCCCCGCCTGATCACCGAGGACATGGCCCTGCTGCGCGACGCGGCGGTGACGGGGGTGGCTGTGGCCCAGCTGCCCCACTTCGTCATCGACGCCTATCTGGCCCAGGGCGCGCTGGAGGCGCTGATGCCCGGCTGGACCCTGCCGGCGGGCGTGGTGCACGCCGTCTTCCCCTCGCGCCGGGGCCTTGTGCCCGCGGTGCGCGGCTTCATCGACGCGCTGGCGGCGGAATTCGCCGAGCGGCCCACGGCCCCCTGCCCCGCCAACCCCGCCTGGATCGGCGGCGAACCGGCCCTGGGGCTTTAGGGCACGCCGGGCGGGCGCCAGGCGAGCGCTTTGCCGTGGCAGGAAAACCACCTTGGCCGCATATCTGCAACCATCTCCCCCTTTGCCCTTGACAGCAGGGGCCGCCGCCAGCGCTACTGACACGCTAAGCATAAGAATTTTGGGGAAGTTTTGGTTTTGGGGGACCCATCCGCCATGCCTGGGTCGTCTGGTGCCCGCCACCTTGGTGCGCGGCTGAGGGGATTTGCGCGCGCCGGCTTCGCCCAGCGCGTCATGCTGCCGCTGCTGACGACCATTGGCGCCCTGGTCCTGATGCTGTGGCCGGCCCTGCTGAACGGCTTCCCCATCGTCTTCTTTGACACTGGCGGCTACATCGAGGCGGCGGCCGGGCGTGAACTGGTGGAAGGCCGGTCGCTGGCCTACGGTCTGTTCCTGGAGGCGGCCTCGCTGAACTGGCGCACCCCGTGGGGGCCGGTGGTGGCGCAGAGCCTGCTGACCCTCTGGCTGCTACGCCTGCTGCGCGCCGGACTGACGCCGGACGGCGACCGCGACTGGTCCGGCACCTTGGGCCTGGTGGGCCTGCTGTCGCTGGGCACCGGCATGGCCTGGTACACGGCCCAGCTGATGCCGGATATCGCCATCCCCCTGGTGGTGGCGACCCTGTGGCTGCTGGCGTTCCGCTGGGATCGGCTGTCCTGGGGCGCGCGGCTGGGCGTCGTCGCCGTGGGCCTGGTCTGCCTGCTGTCGCACATGTCCGGCATGGCCCTGGGCGCCGGTCTGGTGGCCGTGCTGGCCCTGATGAAAGCCATCGGCGCCCTGGGGCTTCCCCGGTCCTGGCGGGCCCTGCGCCTGCTGCCGGCGGCGGCCCTGGTGGCGGGCAGCGTGATGGCGCTGCCCCTGTTGAACGGCGCCGTCACCGGAGAAACCAGGCTGACGCCCGGCGGTCCTTTGTTCCTGTTCGGCAGTCTGCTTCAGCAGGGCCAGGTGCGCCGCCTGCTGGATGACCGTTGCGCCGACGACCCGCGCGCCTATGCCCTGTGTTCCTACCGCCACCGCCTGCCCACCACGGCGGATGAATTCCTGTGGGCGGAGGATTCCCCCTGACCGCCCTGGGCGGCTGGGAAGGCATGGAGCCCGAGGCGGCGCGCATCAACATGGCGGTGTTGCGGTCCTACCCGCTGGCCCTGGCCCTGTCCTCGCTGCAGGCGGGGGTCGAGCAGTTCTTCCGCGTGCAGACGGGCGACGGACTGGATGAGTTCCATCGCAGCACGCGCGAGGCGGTGCATCAATGGCTGGCGGCGCTGGAGCCAGCCTACCTGAAGGCCGACCAGCAGAGCGAGGGGCCAACCCCCGGCATGGCGGACTTGTCCAACTATCTGACCGTCCCCCTGGCCTATCTGGCCCTGGCCGCGCTGGCGGCCCTGGTCCCCCAAGCGGTAAGGCGTCGCGATGGCGTCGCCCTGGGCGCCCTGCTGTTCCTGTGGGCGGCGCTGGCTGGAAACGCGCTGATCTGCGGCGCCTTGTCCAATCCGCACGACCGTTACCAGAACCGATTGGTGTGGCTGGTGCCGGTGTTCGCCCTGGTCCTGCACGCCCGTCTGCGCCAAGCCGACGGCACGGCGGATGAGGTGGCGCCGGCGGTGCGGGTGCCCAACGCCGTGTCCCTGCCCGCGACCCTGTTGCGCCGACGCCTGGCGCGACAGCCCGCCGGGGCATCGGTCGCCGGCCTGCCGATTGCCGGTTTGGTCTTGCCCAAGGGCATGGCGGCGGAAATGGCGGGCGGGGATGTGCCCGCCGGGACCGTCGGCGAACGGACAACGGCGTCCCAACCCTGACCTTCTTGGTAAGGCGTAAATCCGCGTTGATTGCGCTACGCTTTTTCGCCTTTGTGCCAACCACGCCACCAAACCCGCGACCGCCGGCCCATGGACCGGCCCAGGCACCCATCATGGAACCGCGGATGATCCGCTCCTCCCTCCCCGTGCGGCTGCTGCTGGTGATCCTGCCGGCGGCCGGCGTCATGCTGGGGGGGATGATCCTGGTGACCGTGCACCTGAGCCAACAGGTGGTGGAGCGTTTCATCAACGATTACGGCCGCGACACCGCCCAGCGCGAGGCCTTGGCCATCAGCGCCGGCATCCAGAAGGAAATGACCCTGGCCGAGGGCGCCGCCCGTCTGGTTTCCGCCCTGGCCGCCACGCGGGAACGGGAGGGGGCCGCCCCCACCCTGGCCGACCGGCGGCATATCACCGAATACCTGCGCCAGGCGGCGGCCCTGCATCCGGAAGCGGTGGGCGTCTGGTTCTATGCCGAACCCGACGCCCTGGGTCCCGATGCGGCGGCGCTGGCCACGGAAGATCCGCAACTGGGCATGGCCGGCACGGGCCGCTACGCCCTGTATGCCACCAGCCAGGAAGGCACGGTGCGCCTGCAATCCCCACCGGCGGATTTCGACACGCAGGACTATTACACCCGCGCCCAGCGCAGCCACCGCCTGGCCATCCTGCCGGTCCATATCTTCCCCATCCAGGGCGTGCCCACCGCCCTGGTTTCCCACGCCTTTCCGGCCATGGTGGGCGACCGCCTCATCGGCGTGGCCGGCGTCGATCTGGACCAGCGCGAGCGCGCCCATGTCTATGAGGGGCACCACCCCTTCGGCGCGCCCATCGCCATCATCGACACGGCGGAAGTCTGGGACTACCACCCCGACCCCGCCCGGCTGGGCAGCACCGCCACCTTCGGCGACGGCCCGGACTATCAGTTCTCGCCGGGGGAGCGGGTGTTCGTCGACCAGGCCCAGCCTTACAGCCTGGAACGCCGCCTTGCCGACGGGTCACGGCTGCGCCGCTTCACTTGGCCGGTGGATCTATTCCCGGGCGAGGGCAAGCGCCTGCTGGTCATGGACGTGCCGCTGGACCGGCTGGCGCGACCCTTCGCCGGCATCCGCAGCGCCATCCTGATGGCGGGCCTGCTGTGCGCCCTGTTGCTGACCGGCCTGATGATCCTGGCCGTGCGCCTGATCGTGGCCAAGCCCCTGAAGCGCCTGCAGGCGGGGGTGGACTGCCTGAAACGGGGCGATTACGAGCGCACCCTGCCCGACCAGAGCTGTCCAGACGTCATCGGCGATCTGGCACGGGGCCTGGAAGACTTCCGCCAAACCCTGGTGGAACGCGACCATCTGCGCCGCGACCTGCAGCGGGTGGCCGCCTGCATCGCCGTGGCGCACGACGCCATCTACATGATGAGCCGCGACTACAGGGTGTTGTATGCCAACGACCAGGCGTTGGCCCTGATCGGTATCGCCAACGCCGAGAGCCTGCTGGGCAAGCGCATCGGCCAGTTCGTCACGCCGGAGACGGCGGCCAAGCTGGCGGGCCTGCGCCAGCAGATCACCACCAGCCTGGCCCACAGGGGGATGTGGACCGGGCGATTGGACAATTGGACCACCCTGACCGGCCATCGGATCGAGGCGGTGGAGTTCACCGCCAGCAATGATCCCGGGGGCGACATCCTGGTGGTGGCCCGTGACGTTTCCGAACGCGACCGCGTGGAACGGGAGCGCCAGGTGCTGCAGCGCCACATCCTGCAACAGGACAAGCTGGAGACGGTGGGGCGGCTGGCGGGCGGCGTGGCCCACGACTTCAACAACCTGCTGGGCGCGATCCTGGGCTATGCCGGCTTCCTGGTGGCCGACCTGCCGGTGGGCAGCCCCGCGCGCGGCTATGCCGATCGCATCCTGGCCGTGGGCGCCAGCGCCAAGGAACTGGTGCGCCAGATCCTGGGCTTCGCCCGCACCGATGCCGGCGTGCAGGAGGTGCTGCCCGCCCGCGCCATCGTGGAGGACGCGCAGGTGGTGCTGCGCTCCACCGTGCCGGCCACCACCCGCCTGACCTGCACGACGGAAGAGGGCCTGCCGCCCCTGCGCGCCAACCAGACGCAGATGATGCAGGTGCTGATGAACCTGGTCATCAACGCCCATGACGCGCGCCGCAACGAAGCCGGTGACATCACCATCCGCCTGAATCGGGGCCCCTTGCCCTTCACCTTTCCGCCCGACTGGACGGTGGTGACCACCCTGCCGGCGCCGGTGGACGCCCCGCATGTGGTGCTGGAGGTGGCCGACCAGGGCACCGGCCTGGCACCCGACCACTTGGCCCGCATGTTCGAGCCCTTCTTCACCACCAAGGGCCAGGACAAGGGCACCGGCCTGGGCCTGGCCAACGTGCACAGCATTGTGAAGGCGCATGGCGGCGGGCTGGCCGTGGCCAGCAAGCTGGGCACCGGCACCGTCATCCGCATCACGCTTCCCAGCCTGTCCGGGCCCAGCATATCCGGGCCCACGGCGGTGGCGATCCCCTCGGATCTCACGGCCGTGCCCCCACCACCCCATCGAAGCCCGGCGCGCCTGCGGGTACTGGTGGTGGACGATACCGAGGCCATGGGCGAACTGCTGCGCGAGGGGCTGACCCGACGGGGCCATGACGTCACCGTCTGCGGCGAGCCGCAGGCGGCACTGCGCCTGCTGGCCGACAAAGCCTGGGGCTACAACGCCCTGATCACCGACCAGACCATGCCAGGCATGACGGGGCTGAGCCTGATCCACGCCGCCAAGGGCGGAAACCCCGGCCTGATCTGCGTGCTGTGCACCGGCTACAGCGCCAATGTGGACGAGGCGACCGCCCGCGCCGGCGGCGCCGACGCGTTCTTCATCAAGCCCCTGTCGGTGAAGACCCTGATGGACCGGCTGGACGCGCTGTACGGCACCCGGGATTGAAACGCGCCCTCAGGGGCGGATGCGGCTGGCGAACCAGCCATCCATGCTGCCGTGATCGACCCAGCGGCTGTAGCCGGGCGTCCCGAAGGCGTAGGGGGTGGAATAGGCGCCGCCGTAGGCGTACGGCGTGTCATAGGGTCCATCAAGGAAGGCGCCGGGGGTCCCCCAGGGGCCGCCCCCAACCCAGGCGCCATTGCGGGGATGGCCGCTGACATTGCCTTGGGACACCGACAGGGAGAAGCCGATGCCGGTATCCTCGCAAGGGCGCAGCGGATTGCCGTCCTGGCCGTAATTCAGGGTGGCGCCGGCGCCGCGTTCGATCATGCCACCACCAAAGCCGATCCCCATGGTGACGCTGCCGCCGGCCCGGCAACTGGTATCCTTGGACTTCCAGCCGTCATCCTCCGGCGGGCGGGCCGCGACCACGCCATCATCCCGGCCATCGGCCGTGGCGACGCCAGGACCGTCCAGCACCGGCGGCCGTGCCGGACCCTCGTCGATGGCGTTCGCCGGCGCATCGGCTGGCGTGGTCTGCGCCCTGGCGCCGCCGCCCAAGGCGATGAGACTGGCGACCGTCAGCAACAGGGCGCACGCCAGGGGTTTGCCAATGGACTTGCCCTTGGACTTGGACGATTGGACGACAGGCATGGCTCTCAACTCCAGGACCGGCGCGGGAACCGCGCTCTTCCGACCATCGCGGAGGGCGGGGGGCCGGTTTCCAATATGGGGCACGCAACCCCAGTTTCCACGCGTTTCCTGACAGGAACCTGTCGGCCAGGGCGCCGAAGGGTGTTTCCTTACCTCTTGGGGAACCTTACGCCCTGGGGGCGGAGGACGGCACCGACGCTCGGCGCGATCGCGTGCGGCCAGCCGCCAGATCCTCGATCAGGCGCATCTGGGCCGGCAGGCAGACCGCCTCCAGATCATAGCGCGCCAGGATGGTTTCACGCGCCCGGCGGCGCAGGCGCTCCACTCGTCCGGGATTGTCCAGGGCCCCCGCCACGGTGTCCGCCAGCTGCCCCGCCGAGAAGAAGTCCACCAGCAGGCCATTGCGTCCGCCACGGACGACCTCGCGGACCGGCGCCGTGTCCGACGCGACCACCAGGCACCCGACGGCCATCGCTTCCATCAGTGACCAGGACAGCACGAAGGGGTAGGTGAGGTAGACGTGCACGGCCGAGACGTGCAGCGCCGAGAGGAAGGTGGTGTAGGGCACCTTGCCCAGGAAATGGATCCGCGACATGTCGAGGTGCGCGCCCACCTCCGCCAGGTATTGGGCGCGATAGTGCGGATGGCCCACCGGGTGTGAGCCATAGCTGACCTGATCCCCGCCCAGGATCACCACCTGGGCGTTGGGACGGCGGCGCAGCAATTCCGGCAAGGCCCGCATGAAGGTGTGAAAGCCGCGATAGGGCTCCAGGTTGCGGTTGACGAAGGTCACCACCTCGTCCCCCGGACGTAAGGTCAGCGGCGTGGAAGCGCCCTCGGGCATGACCGTCAGCGTCGCCGTCGGGTCCGGGCGCACCAGATCGGTGTCGACCCCGTCGTGCAGGGTCGTGATGCGGTGCTGGACGTCCGCCGGGAAGCGTTGGGCCTGCCAGCGGGTGGGCGTGACACCCCAGTCCATGGCCTGAAGCCCATGCAGCAGGACGCTGTTCTTGATGCGGATGCGGAAGGTATCGTCCAGCGTGCCCGGGAATTCAGGGTCGAAGCCGACGTCCGCCCCCCGCGCGTTATAGAAAAACTCCAGATACGCCAGCAGCTTGGCTTCGGGATAGACATCCTTGAGGAACAGCGCCTCACCCCAGCCGGGATGGGCGCAGATGACGTCCGGGATGAAGCCTTGACGACCCAGTTCCATGCAGGCCCGCAACACGGCCTGGCCCCGACGACCGACGCCTCGAACCCGGCCACGTAGTGATGGATGCCCGGGCTGGAACCGGCCGGCGTGGGATAGCGAACCAGGGACATGCCCGGCGGCGGGGTCTGCACCTGGACGTTCGCATCATCGCCTATGCAAACCACTTCGTGGCCCGCCGCCGCCATGGCCGGTGCCAGATGACGATATTGGCCGGGGAAATTCTGGTGGACGAACAGCAGCTTCATGATGGCGTGCCGGCACCGGCCGGGGGCGTCACGTAGGCGATGGCCCATAGGTTGAAGCCAGCCTTGTCCTTCGTCACCTTCGCCACGGGAAAGCCGGCGGCCAGCAGCGCCTTGCCCAAGGTTTCGGCGGTGAAGCCGGTGCGATGCGCCATATATCCGTTGCCGCGCGCGATGGCGCTGCGCAGCCCGAACAGCATGTCCAGGGGTGTGATGGGGCCGGCAGGTGACATATAGGCCGTCTCATCCAACTTGCCCTCCACCACCAGGGCGGCGATGGCCTGCAGATCCGGCAAGGTCACCAGGGCGAAGCCATCGGGCTTCAGCACACGGCGGAACTCCGCCAGCGCCACGGGCACCTCGTGGGCGTGAAGATGCTCGACATTGTGCGAGGACCAAACGGCGTCCACGCTGCCGTCGGCCACCATGGACAGGTCGGTGATGGAGGCGACGATATCGGGTTGTACGGCCGGATCGATATCCAGGCGGACCTCACGCCATTCGCCGCTGCGGAACAGGCTGTGCAGTTTCTCCGGTTTATGGACGCCGCATCCGACATGCAGGACCGTGCGGGAAACCGGGATATCCAAGGTCATGCTTACTTAGTCCCAAGCTCACGCCAACTCGGTTCGGCGTTGGCGGACGGTACTATCCCCTGGCGGCGCGCCAATTCCAACAGGGCATCATTGATCCGCGGCGCCGGCATCCCCAGGGGCAGCAGCATGCCACGGCCGAGCGTCCGCAGGCGTTCGGCCTGGGCGCCCAGGTCAAAGGCGGCGACCATAAGGCCGGCGGCCAGCATTTCCGTGAGCGTATAGGACCAGGTTTCAGGCCAGACGGAAGGAAGGAACCCCAAATGGGCGTGGTTCGCGCGTATCAGCCCAATCCCCTCATCCTTCGCGTAGAATCCGGTCACACGGACGCGCCCCGTTTGCAGCAGCAGGTCGTTGTCCTGCCCATAGCCCACCAGCAGGAATTCCAGCGGCAAGTTCCGGGCCCGGGCATCATGGGCGCACGCCAGCAGGACGTCGTATCCTTTGGCCTCACCAATGGCGCCGACGACAGCCACCCGGACCATCTGCGGCCGGGCCGGCGCGGGTTCCAGGGGCGGGACATCGTGGTCCGGATGCGCCTGCACCACCAGGCGGAGCCCGGCGGTGGGGAACTGGGCCGCCAGGCGACGCGCCGTGTCCTGGGTGGGGCAAATCACCCAACGGGCCCCCGCCAGAAAGGCCACCATGGACCGGCGCCAAGCCGCGACCGGCAGATCCCCCGACAGGTCCTCGGACAGCAGGGAATGGCCGTTGTCACGCACGCATGCTTCGCACACGGCCACCGCCGGTTCACCGCAATAACGGCCGCCGCCATCCACCAGATTGATGCGCGGGCAGTACCAGACGTAATCGTGAACATGCGCCTCGTATGGCCACTGGCCGGTCAGCAGCGCCAGCAGCGCGGCCGGCACGCCCATGACATGGTGCACGGCCACTCGGGCCACGCCCAAGGCCAGCAAATCGCGCCGCAGATCCGGCAAGGCCGCCAAGCCTTCATACACCAGGGATCGCAATTGCGGGGCGCCGGCGATTTCCAGCCGGACGCGGGGCGCCTTCCCGGCCTCGCCTCCCCAACCCTCCGGCCGCAACACCACCACACCGATGCCCTGCGCCCTCAACGCGGCAACTTGGCCATCGACGAAACGATCCGTGCCGCCACCCAGGACGGGACAGAGGACCAGGCAGGTCTGCGGCCCCAGCGCGCGCGCCCAGGCCACATCCAGGGCGCGCCGGGCCGGCAGCAGCGGATTGGCCGCGATGAAGGCGTGGACGGCGGGCTGATAGTCAGGATGCCGTTGGTCCAGGGCCGTCAGGGCCGCCGCGATGCGTTCCTCCTTCTCCCCGCCGAAGGAGGAACCGCCGACATGGCCGACCAGCGTGTCCAGCGCCACCACGTTGCGCCAGCCCCGCGTCCGCGCCCGCCAGCAGAAATCATTCTCCTCACCATAGCCCTGGCCGAATGTTCCGGCATCGAAATAGCCCACGTCATCCAGACAGTCGCGCCGGATATAGAGGCAAAACCCCACGCCCGTCGGCACATCCGCCACCCGGCCCGGCAGCGCGGCGGCGGCCAGACCGTCCAGGAAAGGCACCGATATGTCGGCCAGGGGGGTCCCCGCGACATCGGGATAGCTGAGAATGGTGGCATCGTTGGACAGCGGGGTCACCGTCCCGATGACGGCATCGCCGTAGGCCGCCGCGGCCAGGCGGCGCAGCCAGTCACCATGCACCACGGCGTCGGCGTTCAGAAGGACCACGTCGCGATCGGGGTGCAGGGCCATCCCCCGGTTGGCCGTCCGCACGAACCCAAGGTTGCCGGGATTGCGCAGCACCGTCACCCAGCCTTGGGTCGCCACCTCATCCACAAGGGCCGTCACGGCCGCGTCCGCGGGACCATCGGCGATCAGGATGACTTCAACGGCCAAACCGCACCGCTCCCGCGCCACGGTACCACGCAGCGCCGCCAAGCAGGCCCGCGTCGCAACGGCATCGCCATAGATGGGGACGATGATGTCCACCGGCCGCGCTCCGCAGGCGACAGCCACGCGGTGCCGGACCGTCTCCTCGCCAGGCAGCACGCCGCCCTGCCAATAGGCGGGTTCGCCGGTGGCGGGAAAGAGCGGCCGTAGGCCCTGCGCCATCCGCACCGTCTGGGGCTCGGCCGGCCGCGCGCCCCCCTGCTCCGGCCGGAAGACCAGTCGCTGTGCCTGGCCGTCCCCATCCACCAGGTCAAGGGCGACGGGTCGCGCCGGATAGGCCGCGTCCCAGGCCCGCACCGACCATTCGGCACCATCTGGAAGAGCGGAATCCGGCATCCCGGCACCGGGTGTCCGGGTGAACCGCGCCATCAGGCGGGGCGGCCGGGTCGCGGCACCCGATAGGGGCGCGCCACAGGCCGGCACGCCATTCACGGTGACCTGGAACAAGGCCCGCCCGGCCAAGTCGGGCGGGGCGGTGAAACTGAACAAGCAAACGCGGGGATCTTGCGGCTCAGGGGACAGGGTGGTCTGTTCCACCGTCAGGCCATTCCATATCAGGGCCGCTTGTGTCCCGGAAGCCGCGGCGATGCCCTCGATCCGGCCGGCGCGGGAGTGGATCACGGCGGGCACGGTACCCGCCGCCACCAGAGCCCTTAACGCGGCGAGACAGGTGTCGTTGGTTTCGGCGTTCCAGCAGAGGGCGGGAACAAGCTGACCCAGGGCGGCCGCCAGGTCATCAGGGGACGCCGACAGCACCTGGAACAGGCCAACCGCCGCCAAGGGATGGGTGCTGTCCATTTCCAAGGCGCGGGTGAAGCAGGCCGCGGCTTGACTTGGCCGTCCCTGGCTCAGGGCGACGACGCCTTCGAGGACGACATCGACCGCGATTCGGCCGCCCTGGACCAAACGGCCGGCGTAGTGAGCGGCCTCCTCCAACCGCCCGGCCCCCAGGGCGGCGTGTACCAGCCCCCGTAGCGCGGCAAGCCGCGTCTGGGGCGCGGCCAGGGCAGCCCAGCCCAAGGCCATGGCCGCATCATAGTCATTTCGGGCCAAAGCCGCGTCCATGTCCGCCAGCGTCTGATCCCGGACGGGAGGAGATGAGTCGGACATCACGCGGATCGCTTCAGCGCGGCAGAACCGCGACCTTCATCGCCATCAGGGGATCCTGGGGCTGGTTGGAGCGGCACAGCACTCCCTCCTGGCCGTTGACGTCGCCTTGGCGAAGAAAACGCAACGTATAGTCCACGCGGTGGGTAGCGGCCAACGGCCCCACCAAGCGGAAGCTGGCGCCCAGCAGGGGCAGGCCGCGGCCTCGGGTTCCTGCCAGCGTGCCGGCCTTCACCCAGGTGCCCGCTTGGTCGATCGGGTTGGCGGCGCAGTATTCCAGGCCATCGGCCAGCTCGGGGGAACCGACAACCGTGAACCCTTCGAGCCACAAAAGGTGATCCCCCGCCGAAGCCCACTCGCCCCCGGCAAAAGCCTGATCTCCCAGGCGTTGGATATGGGCGACCAGGCGCACCTCAATATTGGCGGGAACCGTCTCATCGCCCAGCCGCTGCACACCGATGGCGACCGAAGACGAGAGCTGGCCGTTCAGCGTCAACGTGGTGAGCAGCAATGGTGCCGAATCCGCCGTGACCAGGACGGCGACACCGTCCGACCCACCGATCCATGTCGACGTGCTGAGACCGTCGGGAGTCAGGAATTGCAAGGCCTTGCGCCCAGGTTCCGGCAGTGAGGAAAGCTGGACACAAGGAAAATTCACGCCCTTGACCTGCTGCCGTCCTTCGATGCCGAAACGGGCGGTAATGTAATAGGTCCCCGCCGGCAGGGCCATGACCTTGGGCGTCGCGCGCACCGGATCGCCACTCGGGGCAGGAGTCGTCACCGCCGTCGTGCCGGCTGGCGCCAAGATATTAGGCTGCATGGGTCTACCAACACAGAAAGGAGCAGGAAGCACCCGCACCCTGCCCTGGAATAAACTCGAATGCAAGAAGGACCATGGCGTAGAAACGACTATGGCGGGCACGTGGCCCGCCATAGTGTAACTCATGTATAGGCGACTGGATCAGCCCTTGCTGATGAACCAGTTGATGTTCACGCCCGTGGCACCCTGAACGGTAATGGTGCTGCCGTCCGGCAGGGTCAGGATGGTGTTGCCGTTGCTGACCGTGGCGTTGCTGATCAGCGAACCGAGGTCCAGCGACTTGCCACCGTAATTGGTGCTGGTGAAGCCCAGCACATCCTTCGTCGCGTCGAAGCCGGCGACCGTGTCGCTGCCGCTGCCCGGGCTGAAAATGAAGGTGTCCTTGCCGGCGCCGCCAACCAGGCTGTCGTTGCCCGACTCGCCGATGATGTAGCTGCCGCCAGTGCTGGCATAAATGGTGTCGTCCCCGGCGCCACCCCCCAGGGTGTCGAAGCCGGAGCTGGACCGACCGTCGATGACGTCGTTGCCGGCACCGCCGTTGATGATGTCGTTGCCCGCGCTGGAGCTGATGATATCGTTAGTGGAGGAGCCGATGACGCTGTCATTACCGGTACCGGCGACGACGGTGTTCACGCCACCCGAGCCAGTGCCCGACCCACCGCTCAGCACCAGGAAGTCGTTGCCGGAGTCGCCGACGACGACCTTGCCGCCAGAGCTGGCGTCCAGGAACAGGGCGGTGGTGTTGCCGGCAGCGGTGCCGGTCAGCACGACGGAGGTGAGACTGCTGTCAGCCACGACGTTGGTCACGACGGTACTGCCGGTGCTGGTACCGGCGGCCACCTGGGACAGATCGACAGAGGCCAGGGTCGGGTTGGACGTGGAGCCCCCGCTGACGACAACGCTGCTGACCGAGGTCACGGTCGACGTGCCAAAGGTGATGGTAGAAGACAGGGTCTGCGTCGGGGTGTTGGACGACGTCGGCGCGGCGGTGGTGAGGCTCAGCGTGCCGGAGGTGTTCGCGAGAACGTTGGACAGAGCCGTCGTGATTTTGTTCTGGTCTGCCTGCGAAATGGTCGGAGCCGTCGAGAAGGTAACCGTACCGTTACCACCGGAGAGAGTCGGCATATTTTAATACCCCCGCTAAAACGTCGCTTATGGCTATAGAGCCGCAGCCCGCTGCGGCACTGACGCGTCAGTTAAAACCCCTTGGCGAATTTATTAACGCGTTCCGCCAGTCCCGCGTGGAGTTAGATATAATTCACGTGGGTTCCGGTGCACAAGTCGGATTCAAGAAGATTATCGCCTTAATTTTAGATGTAAGCCGGCAAGGCATATCTGCCAAAGAAAAGCGACCGACAAGCGGAGAGGGCTTTTAGGCCATTAGGCTTATAACCTTCGGCAAATCCGCAGGGCTGGAGGGGCATTCGAGAGCGGAAGTGGGCCAACGGGCATTCGCAGGTGCAGCGATTCGGTTTCCAAAGCCCCGTGCCCCGGCCACTCGGTCAACCATATCCGAACCAATGCCACCGCGGTATAAAGCCGGATATTAAAAGATTGACGCCTGGACGGCGCCTATGGCTCTTGTCCGCCCAGATGGTTTCATGGCCCAGATCATGGTCGAATATACTTTCTCGCAGATAATCAACGCGCTGGCCATCATATCACGGGAACCCCCCAGTCGATGAGTGGTGCTGAAAGCAAGTCCTTACCGCATGATGCCGAAGTACCGTTGGTGGTTGACATCGACGGCACCCTCATCAGGTCTGATCTTCTTATTGAAAGTTTCTTAACCCTTCTGGTCACCAAGCCGTTAGCTGCCCTGGGCGTCTGGCGTTTGCCGCTGCGCAGCAAGGCATGGCTGAAGGATTATCTGGCCAACAACGCTGACCTCGACATCACGACGCTGCCTTTAAATCAGCCTGTGGTTGACTTTCTTCTTGAAGAAAAAGCAAAGGGCCGCCGTATTTACTTGGCCTCCGCGTCCAACCATCGGCTGGTGCGGGCGCTGGCGCGGCATCTGGGTTTCACCGATGGCGTCTTCGGTTCGAATGAGGCCCTCAACCTGTCAGGCAAAGCCAAGGCCGAAGCCCTTTGCCGCGAATTCGGTCGGCACGGTTTCGATTATATCGGCAACGATTGGGTGGATTTCGCGGTCTGGCGCTGCAGCCGCAGGGCGATCGTCACCAACGCATCCACCCGCCTGATCCAGCGGTTGAAGGCCGAACATCAGGACACCCTAGAACTGGCGGTGCCCAAGACTGGGATCAAGATATATCTAAAAGCCGCCCGCGTGCATCAGTGGCTGAAGAACCTACTGGTGTTCGTGCCGCTGCTGGCCAGCCACGAGCTGAACGCCCACACCATCGCGGCCAGCCTGCTGGCGGCCTTGGCCTTCAGCCTGGCCGCCTCCAGCGCCTACCTGTTGAACGACCTGCTTGATCTGCCCAACGACCGTGCTCATTCCACCAAACGCAACCGGCCCCTGGCCAGCGGGCGTTTACCCTTGATCCAGGGTGCCGTCCTGGCCCCCCTGCTGCTGGGTGTTTCCGCCTTGTGCGGCCTGGGGGTGTCCACCAATTTCCTTGCCGTCCTGGGCGCCTATTACGTCATCACCCTGGCCTACTCCCTGCATCTCAAGCGTCACATGCTGATCGATGTGCTGACACTGGCCGGACTCTATACCATGCGCATCCTGGCGGGCAGCGCCGCTATCGACCGCCCGTCATCTGCCTGGCTGCTGGGTTTCTCGGTGTTCGTCTTTCTCTGCCTGGCCTTGATCAAGCGCTATATCGAGCTGGTCGGCAGCTTGAAGGCGAACAAAGGCAATCCCAAGGGTCGCGGCTATCGGCTCGAGGATCTCAGCATCCTGTCCGGCCTGGCCAGCGCCAGTGGTTATTGTTCCGTCCTGGTGCTGGCGCTGTATTTCAACAGCCCGGAAGTCCACGTCCTCTATCGCAATCCATCGCTGCTATGGCTGGCCTGCGCGCCCCTCCTGTATTGGATCAGCCGGCTGCTGCTGCTGGCCCATCGCGGTGAGCTGCATGACGACCCCGTCGTGTTCGCCGCCACCGATCGCACGAGCCTGATCACCGGCGCCATCATGGTGGCCATCGTCCTGGCGGCCATCTGATCCATGCGCCAGACGATCACATCCTGGGGAAATCTGGGGACGATAGAGCACGAGGTGTCGACGCCCACCTTCCGCGAAGAAGCGGCCCCCTTGTTATCCGCGCTGGTCGACAAGGCCGGCAGTGTGCTGGGGTACGGCCTGGGCCGATCCTACGGCGACAGTCCGCTGAACGCCGGCGGCGGCCTGCTGGTCACCCGGCGCATGGACCGCTGCCACGCCTTCGACACGGCCACCGGCGTGCTGCGGGCGGACGCGGGCCTGAGCTTGGCGGATCTCCACACCATCACCGTGCCACGCGGCTGGTTCGTGGCCGTGACTCCCGGCACCAAATTCGTGACCCTGGGCGGCGCCGTGGCCAACGACGTGCACGGCAAGAACCACCACACCGCCGGCAGCTTCGGCCACCATGTGCGCGCTTTGGGCCTGCGCCGGTCCGACGGCACCCTGCTGGAGTGCGCACCCGACAGGAACGCCGACCTGTTCCGCGCCACCGTCGGCGGCCTGGGCCTGACCGGGCTGATCGAATGGGTGGAAATCCGGCTGCAGGCCATCGCCTCTTCCGACATGGAGGTGGAGAACATCCGCTTCGACCATGTCGACCGCTTTTTTGACCTGGCGGCGGAAAGCGCGGACTGGACCTACAGCGTGGCCTGGGTGGACTGCCTGAGCCAGGGCGCCACCTTGGGCCGGGGCATCTTTTCCCGGGGGCGCCACGCGCCGGATGGTCCCCGCGTCGCCCAGCCGGCGGGTGCCAAGCTGGCGGTGCCCCTGACCCCGCCCGTCAGCCTGATCAACGGCCTCAGCCTGCGCGCCTTCAATGCCGCCTATTACAACAGGCCGGGCGCGAGCTTCAGCGGCCGCCACCATTTCGACAGCTTCTTCTATCCCCTGGACGGCGTGCACCACTGGAACCGCGTCTACGGACCCCGGGGCTTTTACCAGTACCAGTGCGTGGTGCCGCCGGCCGTGGCGCGCGCGGCGGTGACGGAGCTTCTGACCCGCATCGCGGCGTCAGGCACGGGGTCGTGCCTGGTGGTGCTGAAGAACTTCGGGGACATCGCCCCCGCCGGGTTGCTGTCCTTCCCCATGGCGGGGACCACCCTGGCACTGGACTTTCCCAACCAGGGGCCGCGCACCCTGGCCCTGATGGCGGATCTGGACCGCACGGTGGCGGCCGCCGGCGGCCGGCTCTACCCCGCCAAGGACGCACGCATGCCGGCGGACTTGTTCGCCGCCGGTTATCCCGCCGTGGCGGAATTCAAGCGCCACATGGACCCCGCCTTCATGTCCGACTTCTGGCGGCGGATGGAACAGGCCCCTCAAATCAGCAAACAGGCGTGAACGCGATGACCGGGCAGACCGTGGTGATCCTGGGTGCGACCTCCGCCGTGGCGGAACGTTATGCCCGTCTGCATGCCGGCCGGGGCGCCCGGCTGGTGCTGGCCGGCCGCGACGCCCGCCGACTGGACGCCATCGCCGCCGATTTGAAGGCCCGAGGGGCCGCGGACGCCCAGGTCGCGGTGCTGGACCTGGCGACGCCCGCGGCCGGCTTCGATGCCGCCTGGGCCGGGATGGCAGCCACGCTGGACGGCCGAGTGGACACCGTGCTGCTGGCGTATGGCATCCTGGGTGACCAGAAGGCGGCCGAGGCCGACACGGGCGAGATGGCCCGCCAGTTGACCACCAACATGACCAGTGCCTGCGCTTGGCTGACCGTCGCCGCCAACCACCTGGAGCGCCAGGGCCAGGGCACGCTGATCGCGATATCTTCGGTGGCGGGCGATCGGGGCCGCCAGTCCAATTATGTCTACGGCGCCGCCAAGGGCGGCCTGGCCCTGTTCGCGCAGGGCATGGCCCACCGCTTCGCCGGCACGAACATCAAGGTGCTGACGGTGAAGCCCGGTTTCATCGACACGCCCATGACCGACGGCCTGGCGAAGGGCGGGCCGCTGTGGGCCACGCCGGACAAGGTGGCGGCCGACATCGACAAGGCCGCCCAAAGGGGCGTCACCACCCTCTACACCCCCTGGTTCTGGATGGGCATCATGATGATCATCCGCAACCTGCCGGGCGTCGTCTTCAATCGTATGAAAATCTGATGGCGTATGAAAATCTGATGACGGATAGGAATTTGATGGTCAGCCGCACTGACAAGATCGTCATCACCGGGGCCGCCGGCCTGGTGGGCCAGAACCTGGTGGTTCGCTTGAAGGACGCCGGCTATACCAACATCGTCTGCATCGACAAGCACCCGGCCAACACCCCGGCCCTGGCGCGCATGCACCCGGACCTGACCGTCATCCAGGCCGACCTGGCGCGGGACGACGGCTGGCAGGGCAGCTTGGCCGGTGCCGCCGCCCTGATCCAGATGCACGCCCAAATCGGCGGCCTGGATTGGTCGGAATTCGAGGACAACAACATCAAGGCGACGGAACGGGTGCTGGCGGCCATGCAGGCGGCTGGTGTGCCCTATCTGATCCACGCCAGTTCCTCCGTCGTGAATTCGATGGCGGTGGACTTCTATACCGAGAGCAAGAAGGCCCAGGAAAAGCTGGTGGAGGCCTGCCCCATCCCCCACGTCACCCTGCGCCCCACGCTGATGTTCGGCTGGTTCGACCGCAAGCACCTGGGCTGGCTCGCCCGCTTCATGCGGAAGGTGCCGGTCTTCCCCATTCCCGGATCCGGCCGCTATATCCGCCAGCCGCTGTACGTGGGGGATTTCAGCGCCATCATCATCGCCTGTTTGGAAGGCCGCCGCACCGGCACCTACGACATCTCCGGTCAGCAGAAGATTCACTATATCGAGTTGATCCGCGCCCTCCGCAAAGCGGTGAAAGCCAAGACGCCGCTGGTGCGCATTCCCTACGGCCTGTTCCATGCGCTGCTGACGGTCTATGCCCTGGTCGACCGCAACCCGCCCTTCACCACCAAGCAGCTGAAGGCCCTGGTGACACCGGACGAGTTCATCGTCATCGACTGGCCGGGCATCTTCGGCGTTCCGCCCACGCCGCTGGACCAGGCGCTGGACGTCACCTTCAACGATCCACGCTACGCCAGCGTCGTTCTCGACTTCTGATTTCCCGAAGGGTTCCCGCAATGGCTAAACTTGCCGTCATCGGCGCCGGCGCCATGGGCCTGGCCGCAGCATACTATGCCCTGAAGGCCGGCCATGAGGTGGAGGTCCACGAGGTCGACACCCAGCCCGGCGGCATGGCGGCGCATTTCGATTTCGGCGGCCTCAGCATCGAGCGCTACTACCACTTCATCTGCAAGTCGGACCAGCCGACCTTCGACCTGCTGGCGGAACTGGGCATCGCCGACACGCTGAAGTGGCGCACCACCTCCATGGGCTATTTCATCGACGGCAAGCATTACCGCTGGGGCGACCCGCTGGCCCTGCTGTCCTTCCCCCTGCTGGGCCCCATCGACAAGCTGCGCCTGGGCCTGCAGATGTTCCTGACCACCAAGGCCCGCGACTTCCAGTCCATCGAGCATCTGGACGCGGCCACCTGGTTCAAGCGCGGCGCCGGTGAGAAGCCGTTCAACGTGCTGTGGAAACGGCTGCTGGACCTGAAGTTCTTCGAATACGCCGACAACGTCTCCGCCAGCTGGATCGCCACCCGCATCCGCCGCATCGGCAATTCCCGCCAATCCCTGATGAAGGAGCAGCTGGGTTACCTGGAGGGCGGGTCGGAAACCCTGGTCCAGGCCCTGGCCGCGGCCATCAAGCAACACGGCGGCGGCCTGCATCTGGGCGCCAAGGTGGAGGAGATCGTGGCCGAAGGTGGCCGGGTGACGGGCGTGCGCACGGCGGAAGGCTTCTTCCCGGCCGACGCCGTCATCTCCACGGTTCCCACGCCATACGTGGCAGGCTTGGTGCCGGCCTTCACGAAAGCCACCAAGGACAAGTACGACGCCATCAAGAACATCGGCGTGGTCTGCGTCATGCTGAAGCTGAAGCGGCCGGTCACCCGGCACTTCTGGTTGAACGTGAATGACCCGACGATGGAGATCCCCGGCATCATCGAGTTCTCCAACCTGCGGCCCCTGCCCGACACGGTGGTTTACATTCCCTATTACATGCCGCACAGCCATCCCAAATGGGGCTGGACGGATGCGGATTTCGTGGCGGAAACGATGGCCTGCGTGCGCCGCCTGAATCCGGCCCTCACCGATGCCGACCTGATCGACACCCACGTCGGGCGCCTGCGCTACGCCCAGCCGGTGTGCGAGCCTGACTTCCTGGACAAACTGCCGCCGGTGAAGACGGAAATCGCCGGCCTGCAGGTGGCCGACACCTGTTACTACTATCCCGAGGACCGTGGCATCGCCGAAAGCATCCGCTTCGCCAAGCGTATGGTCGACGCGTTGTGATGGACAAGGCCATGACCAAGCCCCGGTCGCCCCTGGACCGCCTGCTGGCCAGCGAGTTCGCCCGCTTCCTGCTGGTGGGTGGATTCTCCGCCGGCGTCAACGTGGTGGCACGTTATCTGTTGAACCGCGTCATGCCCTTTGAGGTCGCGGTGCTGGTGGCCTATTTGTTCGGCATGGTGACGGCCTACCTGCTGTCCCGCCGCTTCGTGTTCGAGGCCTCAGGCCGCAAGGCGCACGAGGAGTTCATCCGCTTCTGCCTGGTCAACGCCGTGGCTGCGGCCCAGGTGTGGCTGGTCAGCGAGGGCCTGGCGCGGTTGGCGTTCCCCGCCTTGGGCCTCACCTGGCACGCGGAGGACATCGCCCACGTCATCGGCGTACTGTCACCCGTCGTGACCAGCTATTTTGGCCACCGTTACTTCTCGTTCCGCAAGTAACAAGGCCGGCCTATCGTCAGCCGCCATGCGCTCAAGGCGTGCCGGGCGCCACCTCATGCAGCGCACCCACGGCGGACCATTCACCCCAACCCGTCCCGTGATCGCGGAACACCAGGATCACCGCCTTGCCCATCGCCGCCTCCGGCAGTTCGATTTCCAGGGCCGTCCAGACGGTGGAGAGGATCAGCGGGTAGCTGCGCAACTCAGCTCCGGTCTCCGCATCCAGAAGCATGGCGACCTGGTTTTCCGCGTGCGGGCCGGTGACGACCGGGAAGGCGATCCGCGCCTTGGATACGGTGAACGGGCCGATCCGCATGTCGCCGACGTTGCTGTCGGCGCCACCCCAGGAGCCGTAGACGTCGCCGCCGCCAGGAAGTGGGCCAGCGGCGGCGTTCTGTCCATTCTTGGACCAGCCACCTGACAAGATCGGCCCCGTCGCGACGGGAACGTCATCGCCTAACGATGAGAGGGGCACGAAGCGGGAATGATTCTGCGGTGCCGCCTTCTCACCGATCAAGCAGACATGACGGCCCCCGGTCAAGCCATAAGCCCTTATCGGCGCGGCGGGGTCGGCCTTCAGGAAGCCGGTCCATCCGACCTTGTCGTGACTCACCACCGGCACGGCCGCGCGGACGTCCGGCCGTGGCCAGCCGCCGCCGGCGTAACCGATGACCGTACCCGTGGCGTCGGTGAAAAGAACGCGCTTCACCGCACCCCGCGCGCTCAGATCCCAAGCCCAGCCGGTCACCGACAGGCTAATCTTTCCATCGTTCGTCGACAGCGGTTCCATGACATCGATGGCGCCCAGACATTGGTCCGCCGGTGGCGCCGCCAGCCACGCCGGCTTCTGTCCCAGCAGGCGGTTGTCCGCATCGGCGAACATCGACAGATGGTGGTCCCGCATGAACGGCAGGTGTTGAACGATGACTTCCGCCACCGGGAACACGTTGCGATATGTGGCATCGTCGCGAACGTCGCTAAGAAAGGCGTCGCGTGCCTGCGCGGTGGTCAGCGCCTGGTTTGCCCCTTCCCGCCAGCCCCGCACATGACCTTTGACGGCGCAGAACATGAGGCCAGCCACCATCGCGACGCCAGCCAAGGCCAAGCCCGCGCCCAAACCGTCCCGCAGCCGTCGCAAGGGGCCCCAATAACAGATGTGCGCCATCCAGAAGACGGACACGGGGGTCACATAGCGGCCGGAGAAGGCTTGCTCCAACCCGAAGGTGATGCGCCCCAGGGCGGTCAGCATGGCCGTGCCCAGGACGAACAGGATCAGGGCCAGCAGGGCGACACGCGCCGGTGCCTCGTCCCAGGTACGTAAGGAACGGGCCAGGGCGGCCAGCGTCAGCAGCAGCCCGATCGCGCCCAGCAAAATGGCCCCTCGACTGCGCAGCGGTTCCGCCAATCCCAGGCATGTCACCAGATTACCCAGGTATCCGCTGAGGTAGGCCAGATAATCGAGCGGATGCGTTATGGAATAAAGATAGGGTGAATGCCCCTGCACCGGATGGAAGTTGAAGAAATAGCTGGCCGCCAGCAGCAGGGCCCATCCCGCTGTTGAAAACACGACGGCGCGTCCCGCCCGCAGCGCCAAAGCCATGGGAATGAGAAGGAAGGCGGCCAGAATGCCGTTGGATAGGGTGTAGGTGTCCACCAGGACCAGGAAGTAGGCCAAGCAGCGGGGCGCCATGGCGCCTCCGCCCCGCTGCGCCCGCTCAATGGAAACGCTGAACGCCAGGAAGGCGGCGGCGGCGGCGGCGACCGCGCCGAAAAACTGAACCTGGAACCCCCACAGGAAGTTTTCGCGCTGCGACAGCGAGAACAAAATGACGGTGGCGATTGCCGCAAGGCCCAGATAGACGCTTCGGTCTTTCTCCAGCTTTCGGTACAATGCCAAAATCGAGAATAATGTGCCCGCCACGATCAGCAGGTTGAATGTCAAATCAACCGTGTTGGTGTTATTCGCGATCAGATAGTCCAAGAAGAAAATCAGGCGCGGAAAAAATATGCGATGCTCGTTGTGTTGATCGAACAGTTCGCTGAACCGTAAACGGCCCTCGGCCAGCCGGCGCGTATAATCAAAGTCGGTCCACTGGTCCGACAAGGGCACAGCGCCGCCGAAACGAATCTGTGCGAGAATCGTCGTCAAAACGATTACCGCACAAAAAATCAGAAGGGATACGGTAATAAAAAGCCGAACAATTGACCCGATATTCGTCATTCCAGAGGAATATCTTTTGCGCAGGCCGCCCATCGCAACTGCCATATTTAATCCCGCCCGGGTCCTAAAATCGGTTAACGCGGCCAAGTTATCCAACACGCCGCCCTAAAGTTCAAGGCGCGGTGCTGCTGCGGACATCCATGTGCCGAAGCGCCCCTCATGACACGCCGGAACGCTTCCGACACGTCGGGTACGGATAAGGCTGTCGACCGGCCACGATGAAGCCGCCCTTTCCTTACGTTCTGGGGGCCGCGTCCTTACCGGCTGGGGGCGTGGGACTCGGGCACCCGCGCGTATCCTTACCGTTTGGGGGCGAGTTGCGGCACGGCGCGGCTTCAGGTGACGCCGAGGCGCGCCCGGCGCGCGACCTTACCGCCTGGGGGCGTGCAACTCCTTGGGTTTGCGGGAATCGGTGGACGTGTCCTTACCGTTTGGGGGCCATTCCCCACATCGGGGGCGCCTGTCACCCAAGGGAAAGCCTGCGTCATGCCCATTATGAGCAATTCCAGTCGGTTAGAGGACGACACGCCGTCAATCCTGGGCCTATTTCCGCCCCCGAGGGGTAAGGATGCTTTTCCCGGAACCCCCAAACGGTAAGGATGACGGACGATCCGTTCCCCCAGGCGGTAAGGATTCCCCCCAGGGGTAAGGACGGATGGAGTTCACAGTCTGCTCCCGCCCCAGGCTGTCGCCCCCTCCAGCGTGATTCGGGTGAAGGGTAACGGCGTTTCCTTACATCGCGAGTCGCGGTGACGATGGCTCACCCCATCCAACTGGGCCTTGCGTGCCCTTTTTACCCCCGAATTTGCCGGTCTTTTTAAGGTGTTCCCTTTCAAAAAGGATTCTAGCGTGTGCAAACCCTGACAAACCCTGGGGTTTTGCGACATTATGCTTACCAGCCGGGGGCAATATCCCTACCGGCGGGGGCGAGTCGCCTGCCGCCCCAGGGCGTAAGGGCACGGCCATGTTTCGCCCCCAGGCAGTAAGGAACTGGTGAATCAAGGGCTTCGACCCTTTCCTTACTTGCGGCCCATGTAAGGAAGCTCCTAAAGTGCCGCCATTCGTTCACGGGATGATGGCATGGCGCGCAAAAGCGATAAACCGGTCTTGAGGCCGTCAGCACCGACGGCCGACCGCTTGGTGTCGCCCGCGGCGGCCGCGACCAGGGATGCCCTTATGCCCTACCGGCCGCAGGACGTGGCCGGGCCGGGCATCGTCATCGACATGGACGGCGGCATGGACACCTCGGTCCCGGCGCTGGCGGAGGAGAACGCGCTGGGCCTGACGGCCAAGGTGGCGGCAGCGACGTTCGAGCGGGACGGCTACAAGCACCTGATCAAGGCGGCGGAGGCGGTCTATTCCTACCCCGCCAATGGCTCCCGCCTGTCCCTGCCGGCGCAGAAGATGCTGAACTTCATGATCCATCTGGCCGGCAGCCAGAACTTCGCCAACAAGCTCTACCGCCTGCCCAAGAAGGTCGTGCGCGGCAACCACAAGGGCAACGAGCGCATCTTCGACGCGGTGAAGGAGATTTACGAGTCCAGCCTGGTGGTCATCGGCCCCTTTCGTGGGCGCCGGTCGCGCGCCGAGCTGCGCATCCTCAGCAGCTATGTCCGGCCGGAGGAGGAGATCGAGAGCGACAGCGCCGACATCCACTTCCAGTTCACCGACGCCTTCCTGGAACTGCAGCGCGCGTCGAAGCTATGGGCGCGGCTGTCGGGCCCGGCCATGGTGAAGGTCACCAGCACCTACGCGCTGAAGCTCTATGAGATCGGCATGCAGCGCTACCAGATGGACTTCCCCTCGCTGGCGCTGGACATCGACACGTTACGCCGCCTGCTGAACGTGCCGGAGGGGGCGTACAAGGATTTCGGCATCCTGCGTACCCGCACCATCGACCGCGCCATCGCCGAGGTGAACCAGCTGGCACCCTTCCGTGTGGAAATGCCGGAGGCCAAGATGGTGCGCCGGGGCCGCAAGGTGGAAGAGGTCACGCTGGATTTCTTCGCCAAGGATGAGGACGAGGTGGCCGACACCTTCCTGGAGCGGGAGCGGCACAGCGTCGGCCGCCGGGCACGCCGCATCGGCAAGGTGGAGAAGCTGGAGCCGACGGCGATCGAGGCGGCCCCCCTGCCCGATGCCGACGACGCCAACGCCCTATGGGCCGCCGCCCGCCACGCTCTGCTGGCCAAGAACGTGCCCGCCCCCCTGCTGCGCGATCTGGAGGTGGAGCGCATCGAGGAGACGACGCGGGGTGAGCGCCGTCTGGTCCTGGTGGCGGGCCATCCCGCCACGGCGCAGACGGCGCGCATGAACCATGAACCCAGCATCCGCGGCGTCCTAGTCTCGCTGACCTCGGGCTCCATCACGGGGGTGGAAATCGTCGCGCCCCCGCGCCGTAAGGATAGAGCCCCGGACCCCGCCCCCACGGTGTAAGGATGGGCCGTTCCGTCCCCGGTTGCGACGTCGCAACCAGGTTCGTGATGTTGACGTAACACAACGGGACATGTTGACGCCGATCGCCCAAGATCTTTATGCTGCGCGCCAACATCTTGGGGTTCAACACGGAAGGGACACGCCATGGATGGCGCCGCACTGCGGATCGCGCGGGAAGCGCGGGGCGAAACCCAACAGACTTTCGCGGACTGGCTGAACGCCAGCCTGGGCCGTAAGTATGACAAGGGCCGTGTCAGCCGTTGGGAAACCGGTGGGGAGAAGATTCCACAGGCGGTCGTGGACCTGTTGACCCCCCGCCGCCGCGCCCGCCAGACCGCCACCATCATCGCCCTGTCGAACCAGAAGGGCGGTGTGGGTAAGACCAGCGCCTCGGTCAACATCTGCGCCGCGCTGGCCGCCATGGGCCAGCGCGTTCTGCTGGTGGATGCCGACCCGCAGGCCAGCGCCACGGTGCACTTGGGCATCAGCCAGGCCGACATGTCGGAGGCGGGCAAGACCACCTATCACGTCATGCTGAAGGACCAGGCGACGGGTCAGGCGGCCGTTCCGGTGTGCGACGGTCGCTTCCACCTGCTGCCCAGCACCATCCTGCTCTCGGCGGCGGAGACGGAGCTGATCGCCGAACCCATGGGCACCCTGGTGTTGCGCGAGCGGCTGGCCATGGTGCGCCGGGCCTATGACTACATCCTGATCGACTGTCCGCCGCACCTGGGCATGCTGACCCTGAACGCGCTCGCGGCGGCCGATGGCGTGCTGATCCCCGTGCAGACGGAGATGCTGGCCCTGATGGGCGTGCCGCTGCTGCTGGACACCATCAGCAAGGTGCGACGGCGTGGTAACCCGGACCTCAGCGTGATCGGGATCCTACCCACCATGTTCACCGCCCGGCACACCCAGGACCGCGCCACCCTGGCCGATCTGGAGACGCGCTTCGGCGGCGCCATCCGCATCTTCACGCCTGTGCCGCGCGCCACCATCTTCCCGCAATCCGTGGCCGCCGGGCAGCCCACCATCGATGTGGCGTCAGACCCGGCAACCGTGGCACCTTTCCGCGAGGTTGCCCAAGCCCTGCTTGAGGCGGATGGAGAGGACGTTGCCGATGTCGCGTAAACTGGCC
The DNA here is from genome assembly GCF_034653355.1 of Nitrospirillum guanabarense. Classification (NCBI taxonomy): domain Bacteria; kingdom Pseudomonadati; phylum Pseudomonadota; class Alphaproteobacteria; order Rhodospirillales; family Azospirillaceae; genus Nitrospirillum; species Nitrospirillum guanabarense. Next base: position 797,758 of record NZ_JAYEER010000001.1, on the reverse strand, counting down.
CGCAGCAATCCCGCCCTGGCGGCGACGGCGGCCAGCCTGTTGCCCGCCACGGCCAAGCCGCTGAACAAGCTGTACGGCACGTCGGAGGATTTTCCGGAGCTGGTGGAACTGGATCTGGACCAGGTGCATCCAAACCCGGACCAGCCGCGCCGTCATTTCGATGAGGCCGCGCTGAAGGAACTGGCCGACAGCATCGGTGCCCAGGGCCTGATCCAGCCTATCGTCGTGCGCAAGCGGGTTGAGGGAGGCTATCTGATCGCCGCCGGTGAGCGCCGCTGGCGTGCCCACCGGTTGCTGGGCAAGGCCACCATCTTCGCCATCGTGACCCAGGGCGGGGTGGATGAGATCGCCCTGATCGAGAACCTGCAGCGCCAGGACCTGGATACGCTGGAGGTGGCCTGGAGCCTGAGTCGCCTGGGTGAAACCCACCGCTACACGCAGGACCAGCTGGCCGGTGCCGTCGGGCTCAGCAAGTCCGAGGTGTCGCGCCTGTTGGCCCTGGTGCGCCTGCCGGAGGGCATCTTGGCCGAATATCCCGAATACCGTGACCAGGTGAGCAAGAGCCATCTGTTCATCCTGGCTGATGCCGAGGATGATGCCGCCCGCCATCGCCTGTGGGCTCTGATCAAGGGGGGCGCGACCATCAAGGCCCTGCGCGCCGCCAACAAGCCGGCCGAGCCGTTGGCGCCGGCGCCCAAGGCGGCGCCGGCGGCCGGGCGCCTGATCACGCGCATGGAACGGGATCTGGCGCAGGTGTCGGTCGGCCCCAACGGCTTGGCGGCCAAGGATCGGGAGCGGCTGGAAAAGCTGCGCCAACGGTTGGATGAACTCCTCCGCTAATTGCGACGTCGCAATCGGCGCGTCAGCAGAACGCGAATTTGGCGATGAAGGGTGAGGGGGGCCGGCGGCAGATCGCGGGCCTGCCGCAGCGTGCCCCCAAGCGGTAAGGATGGCGCCAGATCCACCTTCGGCACGCCGATGCGCTGCGACAGATAGATGCCGGAATGGCCGCTGAAGGCGTAGGCGACAAAGCAGGCGACGGCGATATAGGGCGTGTGCGCGGCGCCGAACAGTTCAATGCCCATCAGGGTGCAGGCCAGCGGCGTGTTGGCGGCGGCGGCGAACAATCCCACGAAGCCCAGGCCGGCCAGCAGGTCGGTGGGGGCGTCCAGCACGCTGGACAAGGCGTGGCCCAAGGCGGCGCCGATGAAGAACAGGGGCGTGACCTCGCCACCTTTGAAGCCGGTGGCCAGCGTGATGATGGTGAACAGCGCCTTCCACAGCCAGCTGAGGGGACGATAGGGGACGGCTTGGAACAGGCCGGGCAGGGTGACCGCTCCGGGATCGGCCGACCAAACACCCAGGCCCAGATAGTCGCGTGTGCCCAGGATGAAGACCAAGGCGACCAGCAGCAGGCCACCCAGCACCGGTCGCAGCAGAGGGTGTGGGCAGAGCCGCCGCACCAGGGCGGCCGCGCTGTGCGAGGCCTCGGAAAAGACGAGGCCGCCCAGGCCGAAGACCACCGCCGCCAACGTCACCTTGACCAGCAGCCAGCCTTGCAGGTGAAAGCCGCCGTCGCCGGGGGCGATGGTATAGGCCGTATGCTCGATGCCCCAGGCGTGGCAGGTCCAGTCGCCCACCAGGGCGGCGATCAGGCAGGGCAGCAGCGCCTCATAGCGCACTTGGCCCAGGCTCAGAACCTCGAGCGCGAAGACGGCGCCGGCGACGGGCGTGCCGAACACGGCGCCGAAGCCGGCGGCCACCCCGGCCATCAACATCAGCCGCGTGTCGGCGGGGGACAGTCTGACCAGGCGGGTGAAACCGCTGGCGAGACTGCCGCCCAGCTGCACCGCCGTCCCCTCACGGCCGGCGGAACCGCCGAACAGATGGGTGGCGACGGTGCTGACCAGGATCAGCGGCGCCATCCGCAAAGGCACGCCAGCCCCGGGCGCATGGATTTGGTCCACGATCAGGTTGTTGCCACCGTCGGCCCGTCCGCCGAATTGGCCGTAGACCCAGACGATGGCGACGCCGGCCAGGGGCAGGGCATACAGCAGCTTGGGATGGTCGAAACGGGCCTGCGTGGCCCGGTCCAGACTCCACAGGAACAGGGCGCAGGCGCTGCCGATGACGGCGGCGACGGGGGCGGTGAGGCAGAGCCATTTCGACAGGGCACGCGTCTGCGCGGCCCACGAGGCCAACAGGCGACGGGGGATCATTGCTTGGGACCTGGAGCTAATGAAGTAAGGATAGGGCAAGGACATCGCGGACAGACTCCAACCGTCAGGTGGTGAAACACCGAAGGTAGGAATCATCAGCCCCGGAGCGGGGCGGTTCGGCCTTGGGGTGGCCAGGCAGGAATCCATTGCCGGGCACAGCTATTACGGAGCTTGGCGCCGCCTGTCAACATCCTGCCGCGCCAGTGCCGCCCGGCACCGATTCGCCAGCACTATCGAATCGGTCGTTGACGCCCGATTCGCTGAGCCGCGAGGCATGAAAAGAAAACTAAATGGCGCTTAGCTTGCGTTATGGACTCGAGTTGGTGGGACGTTCACAGGGTGCGGATTTTGTTCAGCAGGGCCAGCAACTGGGTCTGCTCCTCCGCCGTCAGCACGGCGGAGACCCTGGCTTCCTGCTCTTCCACCAGGCCTTCGGCGCGGACCAGCAGCTCCAGGCCGGCGTCGGACAGGCTCAACATCTGCACGCGGCGATCCTGGCGGCCGCGCACACGCTTCAGCAGGCCGCGGTTGGCGAGGCGGTCCACCAGATGGGCCATGTTGGGCGGCGCGATTTCAAGCACTTCACCTGCCTGGCGCTGGTTCACACCCTTGTTCACGCTGACCAGGCTCAGCAGCGAGAACTCGGCCAGGGTCAGCTGGCAGGGGGCCAGATGCTCCAGCACCAGGCGCCGCACCAGGGTTTCCGCCCGCGACAGGTTGAAGCCCACGAACCGCTCCAGCTTGGAGCAGTCCAGCGCCGTCTCCGCCTTGACCGTGGCCGGCAGGGCGTCGTCCAGGCCATCCTCGTCAGCGGTCAGGATATCGGTGGCGGGCGTGGTGTTCTTCAGGGCCGGCATGGGAGCGGTCTCAAAAAAGCGGTGCGGATTTTGAAACGATCGGTTCAGGGCCCTTATATCAGCCGGGGCGGCGGGGCCAATAGCGTTGGTGGAAGTATCCCGGTAATTGTCCTGATCGTCCAGGGGAACCACCTCCGCCGCCGGCAGCCTTGCCTCCCAGGGGCTATTTTAACGGCGCCGGCCATCCCCCAGGCGGTAAGGATGGCCGGCTGGAGGCCTGTCAGATGGGATAATGGCGGGGGCCGGTCTGGATGGTGACCCAGCGCAGTTCCGTGAACTCGGCCACGCCCCACTTGCCCCCGAAGCGGCCGTAGCCACTGCTTTTCACGCCGCCGAAGGGCATCTGCGCCTCATCGTGCACGGTGGGCCCGTTGATGTGGCAGATGCCGGATTCGATGCGCTGGGCCACTGTCAGGGCACGGGCGACGTCGCGGCTGAACACGGCCGCAGACAGGCCGTAGTCGCTGTCGTTGGCCACGCGGATGGCCTCCTCATCGCCATCCACGCGCATGACCGCGACCACCGGCCCGAAGGATTCCTCGGCATAGAGCTTCATTTCCCGCGTCACGCCATCCACCACGGTGGGCTGCATGATGGCGCCGTCGACCGTGCCGCCGGCGGCGATGCGGGCACCCTTGGCCACCGCGTCGTCCAGCAGGGCCTTGATGCGCTGGCCGGCCTGGGCGTTCACCAGGGCGCCGAGAATGGAACCCGGCGCGGCCGGGTCACCGGCGGTCAGCGTGCGGGCCTTGGCCGCCAGCTTGTCCACAAAGGCGTCGGCGACGCGGGCGTCCACCACCAGCCGCTCCGTGGACATGCAAATCTGGCCCTGGTTGAAGAAGCCGCCGAAGGCGGCAGCGGCGACCGCCGCGTCCAGGTCGGCGTCGTGCAGCACCAGCAGCGGCGCCTTGCCGCCCAGCTCCAGCAAGGCCGGCTTCAGGTGCTTGGCCGACAGCTGGGCGACGATGCGGCCCACGCCGGTGGATCCGGTGAAGTTCACCCGGCGCACGGCGGGGTTGGCGATCAACCGCTCCACGATCGCGGGCGCGTCGGCCGGGGCGTTGGTGATGACGTTCACGACGCCGTCGCCCAGGCCGGCCTCCGTCAGGATTTGGCCGATCAGGCGATGGGTGGCGGGGCACTGCTCGCTGGCCTTCAGCACCACGGTGTTGCCGCAGGCCAGCGGCGTGGCGATCGCGCGCGTGCCCAGGATGACGGGGGCATTCCAGGGGGCGATGCCCAGCACCACGCCGCAGGGCTGGCGCAGGGCCATGGCCAGGCTGCCGGGCACGTCGCTGGGGATGACCTCGCCATTGATCTGGGTGGTCATGGCCGCCGCCTCGCGCAGCATGTTGGCGGCCAGCATGGCGTTGAAGCCGTACCAGTTGGGCATGCCGCCAATCTCGGCCGCGCCGATGGCGATGAACTCCGGGGTGCGGGCGTCCATGAGGTCGGCGGCCTTCAGCAAGCGCTGACGCCGTTCCCCAGGGCTGAGCGCGGCCCAGGCGGGGAAGGCGGCCTGGGCCGCGGCCACGGCGGCATCGGCATCGGCCAGGGTGGCCGCCGCCGCCGTGGTCACGACCTTGCCGCTGACCGGGTTGGCGCGGGTGAAGGTGGCACCGCCGCTGGCGGGTGTGTCGCGGCCGCCGATCAGCAGGCCAATGGTGGTGATCGTCATGGGAACCCTCCCTCGGGTTTATCGTTGCCACCGTCGTCACACCCCAGGAGGTAAGGATACTTCCCCCGAGAGGTAAGGCGACGGCGCTTATCCTTACCGCCTGGGGGCGTTGTGGCCCCCGCCTATCAGCCGCCACGCTTATAGGTCTGCAGGCCGGGCTTGATGGCCTTGTCGTCCAGGAATTGCTTCAGGCCCTGTTCCCTGCCCTTTTCCGGGTCGCGCAACTGGGCCTGGTCCAGCTTGGCGTACAGGTAGTCCTCATTCTGCTCCCACGTCAGTTCGCGGCAGCGCTTGAAGCCGTTCTTGGCGGCGCGCAGCACCACCGGGTTCTTGGCCAGCAGGACCTGGGCCAGCCTGGCCACCTCGTCCCGCAGTTGATCGCGCGGCACGCTCTTGTTCACCAGGCCCAGCCGGGCGGCTTCCTGGCCGGTGAAGGTTTCACCCGTCATGATCAGGTGCAGGGCGGCGCGGTGGCCGATGGTGTCGGCCAGGGCCTTGCTGACCAGATTGCCCGGCGGGATGCCCCAGTTGATCTCCGACAGGCCGAACACCGCCTCATCGGCGCAGATGGCCAAGTCACAGGCCACCAACGGGGAAAAAGCGCCGCCGAAGCACCAGCCGTTGACCATGGCGATGGTGGGCTTGGCATAGAGGCGCAGCAGCCGCCATTGCCAGGTGGAAGCGTCGCGGCGCACCTTTTCCTGCAGTATTTCGGGGCCGGCGTCGGTCTCGCGGAAATATTCCTTCAGGTCCATGCCGGCCGTCCAGGCGTCGCCGGCGCCGGTCAGCACCACCACCTGGGCGTCCGCGTCCAATTCCAGCGTTTCCAGCACGTCGACCATGTCCCGGTTCAGGGTGGGGCTCATGGCGTTACGCTTGTCCGGGCGGTTGAGGGTGACCCAGGCGACACCGTCCACGACATCGACCAGCACGGTCTTCCAGCGATCCGCGTATTTGGACTGGGACATGGGCCTCAGGGCCTCCTCGACTGCATATTCCTTCATGGGCCAGGTCATGGCCGGCGATTAACTTATATAGAATAACTATTATGGGTGCAATAGACCGCGCGAAGGCAGCCGCCGCGTTTGCGACGTCGCAAACACCGGGGTCGGCCGGGAAGGCGGGGCGGGCGCGGAATCCGGGCGTCAGGGATCAGGCACGAAAGGCGCGCAGGCGGTCGGCCGTGGTGGCGTTGAGGCTGGCGCCGATCATCGAGGGGATGACCAGGGTGACGGTGGTGCCCTGACCCAGCACGCTATCCACCGTCAGGTTGCCTTTCAGTCGCTGGGTGACGTGGTTATAGGCCACGTGCAGGCCCAGGCCGGGATGGCCACGGCCCCGGGCGGTGGTGAAGAAGGGGTCCAGGATGTGGGGCAGCACATCGGCGGGGATGCCCCGGCCGTTGTCGGTGACGGAAATCAGCACCACGCCCCCCTCGGCCAAGGCCGTGACCGTGACATGGCCATGGGCTCCGGGATCGAAAGCATGGTCGGCGGTGTTGGCCAGGATGTGCGTCAGAGCGTTGACCAGTGATTCCGGCACGGTGGGGACCATCAGGCCATAGGGCACGTCCACCGTCAGTTCGATGGCACCCTGGGCCAGGGCGGTGCGCGCCACGTTGGCCACGTCGGGGAGCAGGGTGGACAGGTCGACCTCCGTCACCTTGCTTTCGCCGTCCTCCGCCGCGATGGCGGTGAAGCTTTTCACCAGGGCGGCCGTGCGTTTGGTGTTGCGCTCCACCAGGTCGGCCAGGTCGGACCATTCCTCCAGCCCGGTTTCAAGCGCGTTGCGGGTCAGCTTGCCCTGGGCGATGTTGTCGCGCACATCCTCCAGGCTGCCGCGCAGGCTGCCGGCGGCGGTCAGCACCACGCCCAGGGGGGTGTTGACCTCATGCGCCACGCCAGCCACCAGACGACCCAGCGAGGCCATCTTTTCCTGCTGGATCAGCTTGGACTGGGTGGTGCGCAGATCGGCCAAGGCCTGGGCCGTTTCCATCCAGGCTGTTTCCGCGCGGCGGTAGGACTCCGCGTTTTCCAGGGCGATGGCGCTGTAGGCGCACAGCGTGCGGAAGATCATCTGTTCCCGGTCGCCATAGGCATGGTCGGCGACGACGACCAGCACGCCCAGCACGCGGTTTTCCACCACTAGCGGATAGGCCAGCGCCACGCCGTCCTCCACCGTCTCCGTCAGCTCCTGCCGGCTTTGCGCCGCGCGGGCGGGCAGGGACAGGGGATCGTCAAGATAGACGGGCTCGACCGCGCTGCCGTCGGCGGTCGCCGGTTCCAGATACGAACCCTGCAGGCGGTACAGCACCAGGCGGTGGCCGGTCAGCAGCTCACCCACATAGCGCTTCAGCGTGCTCAGCACCGCGTCCAGGATCAGGGTGGCGGTGATGTCCTGCCCGGCGTCGCCCAGGCGGCGCAGAATGGCGGCGGACTGGGTCAGGGCGGCATTGGCCTCCGTTAGTTCCACCGTGCGCTGCGCGACCACGGCTTCCAGCTCCTGCTGGCGGCGGCGCAGGATGGCGGTGCGGCCCCGCACCAGCAGCCCGACGGCCCCGGCCAGGGCGACGATACCCAGCATCTGCGCCCACCAGGTCTGGTACCAGGCGGGCAGGATGGCCAGCGGCACCGTCAGTTCCGCCGAGGACCATTGGCCACTGCGGTTGCTGCCCCGCACCCGCAGGGTATAATTGCCGGGCGGCAGGTTGGTGTAGGCGATCTGCCGCCAGTTGCCGTCGATCTCCAGCCAGTCGCGATCCAGCCCTTCCAGCTTGTAGGCGTAGCGGTTGCGCTCCGGGGCGGAAAAGTCCAGCGAGGCGACCTCCAGGCGGAAGCCCTGGTCGTCCGGGTGGATCGTCAGGGGTGTCGTGGTGTGGGCCACCTGGGACCCGGGAATCTGGCGCCGGCCGATATAGGCCTGGGTCACCACGACCGGCGGCACATAGGTCCAGTCCGCCAGCAGGCGGGGGTGGATCAGGGTGACGCCGTCCTCCGCCCCGAACAGGATTTCGCCGTTGGGCCCGGTGGCGACGGAGGTCGACCAGTGGGTGGTCAGCCACACGCCGTCCGATCGCTGGAAGGGGCGGATGGCCATGGTGATGGGATCGATGCGGACCACACCGGTGTCGGTGGATACCCAGATGAAGCCGTCCTCATCCTGGGCCACGGCGTTCGCGGTGGCCAGCAGGGGTTCCCGATCGCTGGCCAGGAACGTCACCAGCCGCCGGCCGTTGGCGTCCGGCTGGCCGACCATGGCCACCCCCTGGCCGTAGATGGTCGCCCACAACCGGCCCTGGCGGTCCGTGGCCAGCGACGCGATGTTGTGGCTGGTCAGCGTGGTGGGGTTGCCGCTGTCCAGGTCGATCTTCTGGACCGTGCCGTTGTCGGTGTTGGCCAGGTACAGGCCGCTATAGGTGCCAATCCACAGGCCGTGGTCGTCCGCCAGCTGCAGCACGGTGACGCGCTGGTCCTGCAGGCCGCCCGTGCCCTGGGCCAGCGGGCGGGTGGCGCCGGTGGCGGGGTTGTAGGACCAGACGCCGATGTTGGCGTCACCGATCCACAACTGGCCGCCATCCCACTGCAGGCTGGAAATGTTCAAGGCGGCGTCCAGGCCCGGCACCCGAGCCAGATGCACGGCGCTGGCGGTGAGGTCGGTGCGGTACAGCCCGTCGCGGGTGCCGATCCACACGGTACCGTCCTGCTGAACCGCGAAGGATCGGACCGACTTCGGTGGCAAGGCATGGTTCGGGTTGTCCGGATCGGATGCCAGATGGGCGACAAGCTGGCCCGCGGCATCCAGTACATCAACCCCACCGCGTCCGCGGCCCAGCCAAAGCCGGCCATCCGGGGTAACCATCAGCGAATGGGCGCTACGGTCTTCCGTCTGCGGATTGGCGGAGATGGGCGTCAGGAAACGAAAGGCTTGTGCCGATGGGTCGAAACGGCACAGCCCGGGGTAGGTTCCCACCCAGACCAGGCCCGCCTTGTCCTTGTACAGCGACAGGATGTTGTCATTCAGCAGGCTGTCGGGAACGGTGCGGTTGCGCTTGATGGGTTTGGCGGTGCCGCTGGCCAGGTCCACCTCCAGCAGGCCGTCGCCCATGGTTCCGACCCAGAAGATGTCGGGCTGCACCTCCAGGATGGCCTTGACCCAATCGCCGGCCACAGCGGCGAAGGGAGCTGGCACGGTCTGGAACTGCGGGAGGCCCGCCTCGTCCACCTGCAGCAACAGGACGCCGTGGCGGCTGGTTCCCAGCCACAGGCGGCCGCGGCCGTCCTCGTACAAGGTGGTGACGCCGTCCATGGCCGCTGATCGCGGCAAGGTGGCGCTGCGGAACTCCGTCTGCCCGGGCGGCAGATAGGCCAGGCCATTGGCCGTTCCCACCCAGAGATATCCCAGATGGTCGCGCTTCAGCGCCTGGATCTTATCGCCCACGATACCGCCGGCCGGGTTGTCGGCGCCATGCAGGTGGACGGCCGGTTCCCGGTTGGCCGTCAGATGGTCCAGTCCACCCTCGGTTCCCACCCACAGCCCGCCGGCGCCGTCATCCTCGATGCTGCGGACGTCGATGTGGCTCATCATGTCCAACGGGACGCGCACGAACCTGTCGGTGGCGGCGTCATAGCGCACCAGGCCGGCCGCGCTGGTGCCCACCCACAACCGTCCCTGGACGTCGGTGTGCAGGGTGCGGATGTTGCTGTCGGGAAGGCCGTAGGGGCCTGTCGCCCCGCCACCATACGACTTGAAGCGATAGCCGTCGAACCTTGCCAGATCATTGGCTGTGCCGATCCACAAGAAACCGTCGCGGTCCTGCTGGATGGCGGTGATGTATTCGATGCTGTTGCCTTTGTTTTCGTTGAATCGGGTAAATAGATCGATGACCGAATTATGCCACATCTCCGCGGCATGGGCCGGATATGCCATGAAAACTGACAAGCAGGCGGCAGCCAGGACGCCCATGAGCCTGCCCCGGCGGAGTGATTGGCTAATTTTCCAAAGGAAATCCGGCATGAGGCTCACTTATACGTCGAACCACGGCGTCAGCGTGATCATCGATCCATCTATCGCGATGTGCGCCTTCCGGTAAAGACGGGGTCTTGGCGGGGTCAGCCACTAGGATGCCGTACCCAGACTGTTTGCCAAGACCCCACAGTGATTTCACCCGCTTTTATTCAGCGGAGACGTTCTGCTCCTGGACGTCCTCGACGGAGACGTTCTGCTCCTGGACGTCCTCAACGGAGACGTTCTGCTCCTGGACGTCCTCGACGGAGACGTTCTGCTCCTGGACATCCTCGACGGAGACGTTCTGCTCCTGGACGTCCTCAACGGAGACGTTCTGCTCCTGGACGTCCTCGACGGAGACGTTCTGCTCCTGGACATCCTCGACGGAGACGTTCTGCTCCTGGACGTCCTCAACGGAGACGTTCTGCTCCTGGACGTCCTCGACGGAGACGTTCTGCTCCTGGACGTCCTCGACGGAGACGTTCTGCTCCTGGACGTCCTCGACGGAGACGTTCTGCTCCTGGACATCCTCGACGGAGACGTTCTGCTCCTGAACGTCTTCGACGGCGGCGACAATTTTCACCGGCGTGGCCGGCTTGGCGAAGGCCGCCAGCCAGCGCTGTTCATCCGCGCTCAGCGCGCCGAAGCTGGTGACGTAGCGCACCGGGTCGGCGCGGAAGGCTTGGGCTGCATTAGGGTCCAGAGCGATCTGCTGCATGGCCTTGAAATAGGCCTGGGACATTGCGGGCGGCGCGGACGGGACCAGGGTAACGGGGGCCGACGGTTCGACGGGCGTAGGCACGGGCTTGCCCACCAGGGCGCCGATGCCCAGCCGTTCCGCCATGGCCATGTCATTGTCCAGGCTGTCCTTGGGCGGGATGTACAGGGTGCTGGCCTTGCTCAACCGCTTCAGGTTGGCCGGGTCCCGGTAGGCGCCCAGCTTCAGGCGGCGCAGCACGGGCTTCTGGCCCGGGCGGGTGGCGCCGACATAGTCCACGCACGGATGGTTCTCACCATAGATCTCGATCAGGCGCTCGAACAGGATGGCGCGGCGCTCCAGATTGTCGGTCACCGGGCGGAACAGGTCGCCCACCGGGCCCACCTGCATCAGCACGACGTGCCCGCTGGTCACCAGCGGCCGGTTGCGCAGCAGGAAGTCGGTGGCCTCCATGGCCTGATAGCCGGACTGGCTGGGGTCCACGCGCAGGTCGGCGAACAGGTAGTCCAGCGACGACACGCCCGGCAGCAGGCAGGTGTCATAGCCCTCGCCCTTGGCCGTGGTCAGGGCCAGGCGGGCGGGGGCGACATAGAAGCCGGGGTGGCCGTAGAACACGCCGGTGACGCGACGGCCGGACCGCACCTCGGCCACCATCACCTCGGCCATCTGCACGTAGGTCAGGCTGCGGCGCTTGTCCGCGCCGTACAGGCTGGTCAGGTCGACGACGTTGGGGTTGAGGGCGTGCAGATCGGCCAGCATCAGCGGATCGCGGATGCAGTGGAACACGACGTCGGCGTGGCGGATGTGACCCTCGGCCTCACGGGTCAGATGACCCAACGCCTGCATGCCGGTGCCCACAATGGCCAGGCTTCCGCTGGATTGTTTCGCTTTGGTTTCAGTCAGGATCGCTTGCGTGTCGGCAATTCTGGTGTCCGGCATCACTACCCCCATCGGTTGAGTTTGTAGTTGGGCTGATAAGCTACCAGTCTGTAGTCCGGTGGGGTAGATCCAATATGCCGTGCGGCTGTATGGCACCAGCAGAGGTGGTGCCGCCGCGCCCATGTCAATGGTGCGTTAATGGACCTTTGCAATCCGGCGGAGAGTTGGATGATAGTGCTTCCGGGATGGGTGTTTATTCGTGGACCAGGGGCGCTTCGTTGTCTGACATGGGCTTTTTGCGGGGGTGGCTACGTCGCTCCATGGGCGTCTTGTGGGCCGTTGCCATCTGGGGCGGGGCTGCAGGGCATACATGGGCCGCCGGTGGTGGCATCGTTGAGAATGGACAGGCTGTGACCACGGCGGTCATTGCCTCGTGGCCAATGGACTTCCATCCGCTTACGGGCAATGAATTGGGACAGTTTGCCATTAAAAGATTTGTGACGCGCCCCGTTATTGACCGGTTTGATGGCGACCAGCGCTGCGTCTTCTGCACTAAAATTCCATCCGAGGCGGATGGGACACTCATCATCTCTCGCCGCCCTGATGGCGAACAGACGACGACTGCAACCTATACGCTGAACCCAGGCATCTTCTGGGATGATGGTACCGAGATCACCACCCAGGACCTTGCTTTTTCCTGGGAGGTATTGAGGGAAGGGGGCCGCGACCTGGTTGCCGGAGATTCTCGGCGCCTGAACATCAGGGACCTTCACGTTATCGATAAATACAGGTTCAGCATCACTTACGATGGCGCGGTTTGCGGTGAGCAGCTCGATGTGCCGGCGCCATTGCCTGCCCGCCTGGAACGGCCGATTTGGCTGGCGGACCCAACCCATTATTTCGAGCACTCTCTTTATCGGACGCAGCCGGGGCATTCAGGTTTGTATAACGGGCCGTTCCGCGTGGAAAAGATCAGCACCGATAGCCTTCAGGTCGTGAAGAATGGGCACTGGTCCGGCCAGACGGCCTTCTTCAGCCGCGTCAATATTCTCGTGGCGGCCAATCAAGCAGGCCTGGAACAGAAGGTACGGGCCGGCGGCGTAGACATCTTCTCAACACTTACCTTCGATATGGGGCAGCGTCTGGCCCACGAGCTGGGCGCGCGATATGACGCATTCTATTCGCCGAGCGCCCATATGGTTCATCTCAAGGTGAACTTTGATAATCCCATCCTTTCCGACGTCAGGGTAAGGAAAGCTCTGCTTTACGGCCTGAACCGTGAGGAACTGGTCGCCACCTTGTTGGAGAATAAAGGGGTTGTGGCACAGGGGCTGCTTAGTCCTTTCATGGCCGGGTACGCGGTTGTGACCCGCTACCCCTTCAATCCCCAAAAATCAGCGACGCTTTTGGAGAGCGCCGGCTGGACGAAAAGCGCGGACGGTCTGCGTCGCAATCGTGCCGGCGCTCTGCTGCGCTTTGAATTGCGCTACCGTCGCAATTATCCCTGGATCGATCTTGCGCCCCAGTTGGCGGCGGCGTGGCGCACTATCGGGGTTCAGGTCGATCTTATTGAGGATCCCCAGTTATCCGGGGATGCTTTGGACACGCGCCAGCGCTATCTTGGCCTGGTCGGTTTTGCGCAAGGCTTTGAAGAAGGCTGGGAGGCGACACGGACTTGGTACCACTCGAGCATGATTCCAGCCGCTGCCAACAACTGGCAAGGCAACAACCACTTCGGTATCCATGTACCGACGATGGACGAAGCGCTGGACAGGCTGGTCGCGGTCGGATGCAATGTGGACGCCCGTGCGGCCGCCTTATCCGAATTGCAGCAGGTCTATGCGGAGAATTTACCGACGTTGCCCCTGTGGTTCGGAACGGTTATCACCCTCTCCGACAAGCGGCTGAGCGGAACCGTCGATAGACGAACGTCGGCGATGGCATCACCGGAATTCTGGCGCCTCCACCCTTGACGGCATTGCCGGCACTACATTTGACTGGTCGGCACGATTAAACCTTTTGGATCTCAACCCCTACGGGTAATATGACCCTTGAGGATATGGGCTGGCAGCCCCACCCGCGACGGCTCGACAAGTGGCGACGGTGACGAGTTGGAAGAATTGGTGCAGGGGCAACAAAACCGCAGTTGGGGCCCCGGCCTGGTTGCGGCGTCATCACGACGCTTGATCGAGCGGATGCGGGTGATGCTGCGCATCATGGTTCCGGTGTGCGCGGCGGGCCTGTTGATGATCGGCCTTTTCGGAACGGGCGAGCGGACCTTAAACCGCTTGACCGGCGCGATTGACCAGATCGTCACCCATAACTTGGCCGGTAGCATCAAGCTGTCCGATATCAATACCCGGGTTCAGAACGTCAACGCCCGTTTCAATCGTTTGCTCGCGGTCAAGTCCGCCGGGCGACAGCCAATGGACGTCACGGCGGAACTGGCGGCCATCACGGCGCAGGTCGATGCAATTGTCATCGATCTGCAGGCCTATCGCGATGTCCAGGCAACACCCGACCAGCGCGCCCGCCTAGATGAGATCCTCCGGAACCTGGCGGATTATAAAAGCTCTGTCGCCTGGGTGGGCTCAATGCTGGGTATCGATTTCGCCAGCACGGTCAGTTTCATCGAACCCTTTGGTGCTGTTTTCGACCGGGTGCAGGCAGAATTGACCCGCATCGTCGCCGAGACGGGCCAGGACGCCCAATCCCGTGCGGCCGAGGCCACCCGTCAGGCGGAAGTGACGGTGCGCGCGTTCCTCTACTCGGCCGTGGCTGTCATGGTCGGAATCGCTCTCCTGGCTTGGCTGATTGGCCGTTACCAACAGCGTTTGCGCATCAATTCGGAAATACTGCGCCAGGAGGTGGAAGCCCGGACGGCGGAATTGCGCCAAGCGAACGGCGACTTAGCGGCATCGGCGGAGACTCTGCGCCAACTGGGTGACGCCGGTTTGGCGTTAACCGCCACTTTGGACTTGGGCGAGGTGCACGCCGCGCTATGGCGCCACTTGTCCGAACTCATCCCCGTGGATGTTTTCGGCATGGTCCGGATTTCGGCGGATGGACGCGACCTGCTGTTCGAGCGTTTCGTTTTCGAGGGCCAGCCCTGGCCGGCGTTCTCCCGACCCATTCTTCAGGGGACGGAGCCGGCTGTCCGCGCGTTGCGGCAGGGCGGTGGGCTGGTGCTGACGGCGGACGAGGCCGCTTCCTGGGCGCGGGGCGTGGCAGGAGATCGGTTACAGGCGTCCATGCAGGCGGCCATCTGGTGGCCATTGGTGGTGTCGGGCCGGGTTTTGGCCGTGGTCACTGTGCAAAACCACGACCCACGGGCCTATGGGTCGCAAGCGTTGGAGATTTTGCGTTCCGCCTGCGCTTACGCCGCCATCGCCATCGCCAACGCCTGTTCCTATCGGGACCTTGAGGCGACGCTGGCTGAATTGCGCACCACCCAGGATAAACTGGTGCAGCAGGAGAAGATGGCGTCACTGGGGCGTCTTGTCGCGGGCGTCGCCCATGAGATCAACACGCCGCTGGGCGTGGTGCTGACCGCGGCGGGGAGCCTCCATGGCGGTGTGACCGATTTGCGTGACGCCATCGCCCAAGGGCGGCTCACCCGCTCGGCCCTGGAACAGGGCATTGCCGAATGGGCCGATTTAGCCACCGTTGTGGAACGGAATGCCTTGCGCACCGCCACACTCGTGAAAAGTTTCTCCGCCGTGGCTGTGGATGAAACCGAAGGCAGGATTCTGGAGACGGATCTGTCCATCTTGCTGCATGACGTAATCGCGCTGTTCCGGCCGGCCCTGGATCGCGGTGCCATTAGCCTGGATTTGGCGGTGGCGGACGGACTGGTGATCCGGACGGTTCCGGAATCGCTGACAGACGCCCTGACACGCATCCTGGCGAACACGATCGATCATGCCTTCCCCGAGGGTCAGGGTGGTCACGTGACCGTCACCGCGACGATGGATGACGAGGGGGCGAATGCGACGATCATTGTCGTCGACAATGGCTGTGGCATCGCGCCCGAGGTTCTGTCGCACGTTTGCGACCCCTTCTTCACCACGGCCCGGGGAAGCGGTCACCCCGGATTGGGCCTGCATGTGGCCTACAACCAAGCCACGCAACGGCTGAAAGGCATGCTCACAGTGGAAAGTACGGTGGGCGTGGGCTCGCGCGTGACCTTGCGCCTTGCACAGCAGGCGCTATTTAAGTAGAAACTTCCATGAAGAGCCGGTGATATCGGAATGAAAATGCCGATCACCACAATTTATCCGATGTGTCCGGCCTTATATTTCTTCTTTCTTTGACCGTAGACGCATTTAGAGGGGAAAATGACGCAATTCCTACGTGAAATGTCTCCCGAGGATGTCCAGAAGATCCTGGGCCGCGCACTGCTTGAACCGGGCTTCCGCAAGCAGTTGCTGGCCGACGTACCGGGAACGCTCGCCGTCCTGGGTTTCAAGGCCTCTCCCGCCGCGCTGGCGTTCTTCGCCAAACTGGGCGACCAGCCATTCGGCGATGCGGCTGACGATATCGAAAGCTTCATTTCGGCGAACCCGCTGCCGAACACCTGGTTCTAATAGTGATAAGGCTGAGGGCCTGCATCCAATCGGTGGATGCAGCCTTCTGCGCGATAGAGTGATTGTATTGTCTTTAGATCACTCTACGCGGGCTAATGTTTTATTATTATCTAGATGATTCCTAAATCAGGTGATTTTCATGCCGGAAATCGTTGCTGATCATATCGAGCCAAGTTTGATGGCCTTGGGTTTTTCCGCTTCCGGGGCGAGCGACGCTTTCCTCCGTACTCTCAATGCGTGACATTCAAGATGAGGAAATGCCGCCGCTGCGAACCTTCCGATTCCCAGCGTCCGGTACTGATTTAATCATGGGCGATGCGCCCCAGTGAGGGAACTCAGTGGGACGCGTCGCTTGTTTTAAGGGATTTCAGGGCGCGATCATGGCCGATGGATCGGGAATGATGGAGGCCGGTGACGGCCGCGCCCTGCTGGTGGCCATGCCCGTCGCCGCCTTGCATTATCCCGTGATCGGCCTGTCCCTGCTGAAAGGGGCGCTGGCCCGCCGGGGTTTGGCGGCGGATATCCGCCATTTCTACCTGGATTTCGCGGATTACATCGGCTTCGACGCCTATGCCGCGGTGGAGGACAGCCGCTATTTCCTGGCCATGGTGGGGGACTGGGTGTTCGCCGGTGCCGCTCATGGCACCCCGGAGGAAGAGCCGTTCACATTCCTGAACGGATTGATGGTGGGGGATTACGGCCGGTACTTCGGGCCGCAGCGGCTGATGGGCATCCTGGCGGCCCGCACCAAGGCGCCGGGCTTCATCGAGCATTGCTTCAGCCTGGTCGACTGGTCGCGCTATGCCGTCGTGGGCTTCTCCACCTCCTTCCAGCAGACCATGGCCTCGCTGGCGCTGGCGCGGCGCATCAAGGCGGCGCATCCCCAAATCCTGATCGTCTTCGGCGGCGCCAACTGCAGCGACGAGATGGGGGTGGAGTTGCACCGCCGCTATGCCTTCATCGACGTGGTCGTGGGGGGCGAGGCGGAGGAGGTGCTGCCCGAACTGGTCCGCCGCCACGCGGCGGGCCTGGATCTCTCGGGCCTGCCTGGCGCGACCGTCCGGGCGGCCGACGGGACGACCCTGCCCGCCACCGTGCCGGCGGGCATGATCACCGACATGGACAGCCTGCCGCCGCTGGACTACGCCGATTTCTACGCCGACCGCGCCCGCCTGCCGGCGGTGGCGAGCCGCTTTCCTGCCTTTGCCCTGTTCGAAAGCGCGCGCGGCTGCTGGTGGGGGCAGAAGCACCACTGCACCTTCTGCGGCCTGAACGGCCTGGGCATGGCCTACCGCAGCAAAAGCCAAGAACGCGCCTATGCCGAGCTGACCGACCTGGCCGACCGCTTCGGGCGCGAGATCATGGTGGTCGACAACATCCTGGACAGCCGTTACTTCGGCGACTTCCTGCCCCGCCTGGCGGCGCTGGACCGGCCCCTGCTGCTGCATTACGAGGTCAAGGCCAACCTGCGGGCGGAGCAGCTAGCCCTGCTGGGCCGGGCCGGGGTGCGCAAGATCCAGCCCGGCGTGGAATCGCTCAGCACGCCCGTGCTGGCCCTGATGCGCAAGGGCACCACCCTGCTGCGCAACGTCCAGACCCTGCGCCTGGCGGCGGAGGCCGGGGTGCTGGTGGACTGGTCCCACCTGTACGGTTTCCCGGGTGAGACGGCGGCCCATTACCTGGCCGCCGCCGCGGTGGTGCCCAAGGTCACGCACCTGCATCCGCCCGGCGGCTTCCACCGGGTGCGCGCCGATCGTTTCAGCCCTTATTTCAACACGCCCGCCGCCTTCGGCGTCACCATCCAGCCGGTGCCGGGCTACGCCCACATCTATCCGCACGACGCCGACAGCCTGGCGCGCCTGGCCTATCACTTCGACATGGTGCCGGACCGGCCGGATGGGGAACTGGCCGCCGCCCACGCCGCGCTGGCCGCCCAGCTGAACCTTTGGCGCACGGCCGAGGCGACGCTGACCCTGACGCCTGCGGCCGATGGGACGGCGGTGGTGGAGGATGGCCGGGGAAGCCAACCCCGCCGGCGGGCGCTGGACGCCGCTGCCGCGGCGGTGCTGGACGCCTGCGCCGAAATCCAAGGAGCCGGCCCGCTGCGGAAGGCCCTGGCGCCCCGCTTTGGCGAGGCGGCCGTTTCGGCGGCGGTGGCGGAACTGGAGGCGCTGGATCTGCTATTGCGCGAGGGGGAGGAGCTGCTGGCCCTGCCCCTGCGCCAGCCGGGCTTCGCGCGCGCCCCCCGGCATGAGGAAATCCGCACCTCCTGGGGGCGGTCCTATTTCCACCATGCCCAGGCCGCCTGCGGGGCGCCGGAGCTTGTGGCATAGGAAGAGCCCGCCCCCAAGCGGTAAGGGTGGCGGCGTTTCAGCCCAGGAAATCGCGGATATGCAGCAAGGCCGTGCTGGGGACGACATAGTCGGCCCGTGTCAGCACGGTGGCGTCGCCGATGCCCACCGCCACCATGCCGGCGTCCTTGATGCTGATGATGCCGGCCACGGAATCCTCAATGCCCAGGCAGCGCTCCGGCACGACACCCACCAGGCGCGCCGCTTCCAGGAACAGGTCCGGCGCCGGCTTGGGCGCCTTGACCGCGGCGGGATCGGCGATGGCGTCGAACAGGGGCGCGATGCCCAGCTGTTCCAGCAGGGGCGGGGCGTTGCGGCTGGCGGACGCCAGCGCGATTTTCAGGCCGGCGTCCCGCACCTCCTCCAGCACGCGGCGGGCGCCGGGCAGCAGATCGTCGGGCGTTTGCTCGGCGATGGCGGCGGTGTAGTAGCCGTTCTTGCGATCGGCCAGCACGCGCTTTTCCTCCGCCGTGCGCGTCACGCTCCCCTCTGGCCTGCCGTGGGCCAGGATCAGCTCCAGCGAGGTCATGCGGTCGACGCCCTTCAGCTTCTCCTCGAACGCGGGCTCCAGGTGTATGCCCAGCTCCTCCCCCAGGCGGCGCCAGGCGGCGAAGTGGATGTGGGCGGTGTCGGCCAGGACGCCGTCCAGGTCGAACAGCACGGCGTCAAAGCGCGGCATGGCGGGTCCCCTCCGTCCGCAAGGTCTGTTCCGGGGCCGATGGCGTCAGGTGGGCGACCTGGCCGTGATGGTTCAGCGCCAGGCCCGGCCCGGTCAGCAGGCGGTACGTGGTTGCGGCGTCGCAACCGACGGCGACCTCGATGCGGTTGCCCTGGAAATCCAGGCGGAAGCGGTAGCCGGTCCACCCCGGGGGTAGGGTGGGGGTGAAGCGCAGGGTGCCGCCCAGGGCGTGCAGCCCGGCGAAACCCTGGGCCAACGCCATCCAGCTGCCGGCCATGGCGGCCATGTGCAGGCCGTGGCCGGTGTTGCGGTGCAGGTCGTCCAGGTCCACCAGGGCGGTGTCGTTGAAATAGGCCAGAGCTTTGTCCAACTGCCCCAGGCGGGCCGCCAGCAGGGCGAACACACCGGCCGAGAGGGTGCTGTCATGCACCGTCACCGACTCATAAAAGGCGAAGGACCGGCGCACGGCCTCCGGCTCGAAGCGATGAGGCAACAGGCAGAAGGCCAGCACGGCGTCGGCCTGTTTGCACACTTGATGGCGGTACAGCACCAGCGGGTGATAGTGCAGCAGCAGCGGATGGTGGTCGGCGGGGGTGCCGGCGAAATCCCAGGGCTTCTTGTCCAGGAAGCTGTCGTCCTGTGGGTATATGCCGCTGGCCTCGTCATAGGGCAGGTACATGGCCTGCGCCGCCTGGCGCCAGCCTTCCGGTTCCTCCGCGCCCAGGCCGATGGCGGCGGCGATGCGCGCCAGGGCCTCCGGCTTCTCCCGGCCCAGGCGGGCCGCCACCTCGGCCGCGTACTCCAGGTGCGCCTGGGCCATGGCGTTGGTGTAGAGGTTGTTGTCCACCATGGCCGTGTATTCGTCCGGCCCGGTCACCTCGTGGATGCAGAAGCGGCCGCCGCGGCGGGGGTTGTAATGCCCCATGTCCAGCCACAGGCGCGCCGTCTCGAACAGGATTTCGGCGCCGTGGCGCACCAGGAAATCATCGTCGCCGCTGGCGTCCATGTATTGGCGCACGGCGTGGGCGATGTCGGCGTTGATGTGGTACTGCGCCGAACCCGCCGGGAAATAGGCGGAGCATTCGCCGCCGCCAATGGTGCGCCAGGGGTACAGGGCGCCCTTGCGGTGGCCCATGGCGCGCGCGTGGGCACGGGCGCCGTCCAGGGTGCGATGCCGGTATTCCAGGATGGCGCGGGCCACGGCCGGGCGGGTGTAGACCAGAATCGGCAGGGCGAAGATCTCGGCGTCCCAGAAGTAATGGCCCTCGTAGCCCTCGCCGCTCTGCCCCTTGGCGCCCACGGAGGTCAGGCCGTCGCGCCCCGCCCCCTGCAGCAGCTGGAACAGGTTGAAGCGCACGGCGCGCTCCAGATCCGGCGCGCCCTCGACGGCGATATCCGACGACAGCCAGAAGTCCTGCAGCGCCTGGGTGCGCGCCTGGCGCAGCGCGGGCAGACCGATCGCGTTGGCTTGGGCCAGGGCGGCCACGGCGGAGCGGGCCAGCACCTCGTCATCGGCAGGGGTGCCGTCCACGCCCTTGTCGGCGGCATAGGCGACGCATTTCACCAGGGTCAGCACGGACCCGGGCGTCAGGGTGGTGCGCACGGTGTGGCTGACGATGCCCTGGTCGCGGATGCTGGCCGTCAGGATGGGGGCGTCGCTGGTGACGGTCGCGCCGTGGCTCATGGCCACGGCCACGCCCTGGCGACTGCGGCTGGTGCGCAGCACCATGCCGTCGTTGCCGTCCTCCTCGATCCAGCGGCGGAAGGCCAGGGCCGCCAGCTGCGGGCCCACGCGGGGATCGTGCACGCCACCTTCATCCATCGAGGGGGGCTGGTGCGGGGCCAGGCAGGAATCCACCACCACCTCGGCGGTGAAGTCCTCCGCCGTCACCTGGTACTGGATGACGACGGGGCCGGGATGGTCCTCCACCACCAGACGCTCGGTCGCCAGCCGCAGGGTGCGCCCGGCCGGCGAGCGCCAGCGCAGGGCCCGGTGCAGCACCCCGGTGCGCAGGTCCAGCCAGCGGTGATGCTCCAGCACGGTGCCGGTGGAGAGGTCCAGCGGTTCGCCTTCCACGGTCAGCCCGATCAGGGTGCCATCCGGCACCGGTATGCGGGTGTCGCTGGCCTCGGCGAAGCCCGGCGCCTTCTCGTGATAGGTGATGGGCGTGATCTCATAGACGCCGTTCAGATGGACGACGGGCGCGGTGGAGCGGGCATCCTCCTCGACGCCGCCGCGCACGCCGATGAAGCCGTTGCCCAGCGTGAACAGGGATTCGGTGCATTTCAGCGCCGCCGGGCTGTCGCCCCGGGCGATGACCACCCAGGGATCGGTAGCGGACGGGATGGCGGGGAAGGGGGAAAGGGAGGCTGTCACGGGAGATCCACGTGGTTTTGATCTACGGGTGGCCTAGGGGATAACCAGGGCATGGGGGCCCGGGTTCCCTGGGGCGGGTTGGTTCAGCTGTGCGGGGTGGAGGACAGCGGGGCGGCCACGTCTTCCAGCGACCGGCCCTCCGCCTTCACGCCCAGGATCACTTCGGCGACGGCGGCGGCGATCATCAGGCCGGCGCCCAGGACGTAGCCCCACAGCACGTTGGTGCGCGAGCCGGTGTCGATCAGGGCGCCGAACACCAGCGGGCCGCAGACGCCGCCCAGGCCGGTGCCGAAAGCGAAGAACAGCGAGATGGCGACGGCGCGGATTTCCAACGGGAAGCACTCGCTGACCGTCAGGTAGGCGGAACTGGCGGCGGCCGAGGCGAAGAAGAAGATGACACTCCACGCCAGCGTGATGGTGGTGGCGGTCAGCAGGCCCTGCTGGAACAGGATGCCGGTGCCGATCAGCAGCACGCCCGACAGGGCGTAGGTGCCGGCGATCATGGGCACGCGGCCGATGGTGTCGAAGAAGCGGCCGATGATCAGGGGGCCCAGGAAGTTGCCGGCCGCGAAGGGCAGGATGTACCAGCCGACGTTGCTGGACGGCACGTCGAAGAACGAGGTCAGGACCAGGGCCTCGGTGAAGAAGATGGCGTTGTAGAAAAAGGCCTGGGCCGTCATCAGCGACAGGCCCAGCACCGTGCGCCGGCCGTAATCGCGCAGCAGCGACCGGGCCACGGCGGCGGTCGACACCGTCCGCAGCTCACGCAGGCGCACGGGCGGGCCGGCGGGGGGCAGGGTCAGGCCCTGGGCCTGGATGCCGGCCTCGATGCGGGCGACGATGGCCTCGCCCTCCGGCACGCGGCCATGGGTCATCAGCCAGCGGGGACTTTCCGGGATGGCCCGGCGCAGCAGCAGGATGAACAGGCCCAGCACGGCGCCGGTGAAGAAGCTGGCGCGCCAGCCCATGTCCGGCCCCAGCAGGCCCGGATCCAGCAGGACGACGGCGCCGATGGCGCCCAGCGCGGCACCCAGCCAGTAGCTGCCGTTGATGACCAGGGTGACCCAGCCGCGCGCCCGGGCGGGGATCAGTTCCTGGATGGTGGAATTGATGGCCACGTATTCGCCGCCGATGCCGGCCCCGGTGATGAAGCGGAACAGCAGCAGGCTGGTGAAATCCCAGCTGAAGGCGGTGGCGGCGGTGGCGGTCAGGTAGACCAGCAGGGTGATGCTGAACAGCTTCTTGCGGCCCAGCCTGTCGGTCAGCCAGCCGAAGAACAGGCCGCCCAGCACGCAGCCGATGAGATAGGCGCTACTGGCGGCCGAAACCTGGGCGTTGTTCAGCGCCAGCGACGGGCTTTCCTTCATGGCGCCGGCGACGGCGCCGGCCAACGTGACCTCCAACCCGTCCAGCACCCAGGTGATGCCCAGCGCGGCCACCACCAGGCTGTGGAATCGGCCCCAGGGCAGGCGGTCCAGCCGGGCCGGGATGTCGGTTTCCGTCAACGCGGGCGGGCCGGGGGGGCGGAGGTGAGGGAGGCGGCGCTGGACACGGGATGGTCACCTTCACTGTAGGCCGAAGGAAAAGGAGCCGAATGGAAAAGGAGGATGGGCGGGCAAAGATCGGGGCAATGCCCGCCCATCCCCAGAGGCCGTCTTCGGGGCGACGGCCCCATACCGGGGGCGCCGCCCCACGGACGGCGACCCCTAATCAGCCGGCGGTCAGAACTTGGCCGCGGCACTCAGGTGGATGGACCGGCCGAACAGCGGGCGGCCCAGGAAGACGCCGCTGCTGCTGGTGCCGGACCCGACCACGCGGGCGTTGCCCTCGGTGATGCCCAGCTCGTCCGTCAGATTGGTGCCGGTCAGCTGGACGGTGTAGCGGTCGAACTCGGCCGAGACGCCCAGGTCCAGGGTGTCGTAGGCCGGCAGCGGCTGCTGGTTGTTCGGGTCGCCGTAGCGGTCGCCCACATGGGTGTAGGTGCCGAACAGGCGCAGGCTGGCCCAGTCCAGCGGGATCTCGTACGACGGCGCGATGGAGAACTGGAACTTGGGCTGGCGCAGCACCTGGTCGCCGTTGAAGGTGGGGTTGTCCTGGTACTTGGCATCCAGATAGGTGCCGCGGAAGCTGACCGTCAGGTTGGTGACGGGCCGCACCGCCAGTTCAAACTCCGCACCCCAGGCTTCCGATCCATAGATCTCGTTGATCAGGCTGCCGCTGCCGTCGGGGTTCACCACCTCGGCCTGGTACAAGAGGCCGGAGAAGGTGTTGTGGAAGCCGGTGACATAGGCGCTGTAGTAGTGCGACGACGTCTTCAGGCCCACTTCCTGCTGCCGGATGTTGACCATCTGGTAGTCGCCGCCGCGCAGGGCGTCGAACTGAGGGAACTCGTGGCCGCTGTTGACGCGGGCGTACACGCTGAGGTCGTCGGTCAGGTAGTAGTTGGCGCCGACGGTCCACGACGGCTCCGTCCGGTGGGAACTGACGCCGTAGTAGGTGCCGTTGGTGTAGCTGGCGGCGTTGTCGTACAGCGTCAGCGGGTTGTTATCCAGGTCGCCGGTGCTGTCGTTGCTGATGGTGCCGTTGATGCTCTGGTGTTCCATGCGGAAACCGGCGTCCAGGCGCAGGTCCGGCGTGATCTTCCATTCGTCGGAGATGAAGCCCGCCACGGCGGTGCCGTCGTAGCTGGCGTCCAGCGCGTAGAAGGAACCGGAGGTCAGGCCGCCGCGCGAGGCCTTGGCGCCGTTGTTCAGCACCACGTCCACCGCCTGCGGGTGGTTCTGCATGGTCAGCAGGTAGTTGTTGCCCAGGTACCACTGGTCTTTGGACGAATACTGGGCGAAGTAGGCGCCCACCGTCAGGGTGTTGCCGGGGAACAGCTCATGGCTGAGGCGGGCGTCGTCGGTGAAGGACTGGATGCGCTTGTCCACCGACCACATGCCCACGGCGATGACCTGCTGGTTCATGTTGGTCAGGGCGGCGCCCGAGCCGACGATCTTGGCCGAGCCGCCGGTGGCGATGCCGCCGGCCGCCGCCACCACGGCGGCGTTGGCGTTGGCCGAGGTCACGGTGTCGCTGATGAACTGGCCCAGCGTCTCGGGGTTTGAGCCCGTGAATTCCGACTGGGTGAAGGCCCGGCCGGTGACGAAGTTCATCTTGTTGCTGAGCTGCCAGCCCTTCAGGTCCAAATCCAGGGTGTTGCCCAGGGTGGTCAGCTGGATACCGCGGCCGTCGCCGATGTCCACGTTCTTGGACTGGCCGGGGCCCGTCTCGATGGTGACGTTGCGGACGTCGTTGCTGTACAGGCTGAAGGTGCCCGGATCGGTGCCGGGGAAGGCCGAGATGTTCTTGCCGCCGTTGCTGCTGACCAGCGGGATGGCGGTGTAGAAGGCGTTCTTGTCGTCCGTGCGGCGGCCGTAGAACGTGAACTCGCCATTCTCGAACTTCTTGGTGATGTTGGCCACCACCTGGCCGCCATCGTCGGCGGGGAACTGGGTGCTGCGGATGCCCTCATTGTAGCGGTAGAAGCCGCCGACCATGAAGTTCAGGTCCTTGGTGATGGGGCCGCCGTAATAGGTGTCGACGCGGTACAGGCCTTCGTCACCCACGGTCAGGCGGATGCTGCCTTCCGGCGTGTCCGTGCCCTTGCGCTGGATGAAGTTCACCGTGGCGCCCGGCTGGGCGTTGGAGAAGACGGTGGCCGGACCGCCGCGCAGCACCTCCACCCGCTCCACCGTGTCGTCCAGGCGGATGAGGGTGGAATTGTCCATGAAGGACAGGGTGGGTGCGGGGTAGATGGGCGAGCCATCGATCTGCATGGTGATGAAGGGCGCGTCGCCGCCGCCCGGGAAACCGCGCACGTCGATGTTGGGGCCGGCCGTGCCGCTGGTGGATTCCACCCACAGGCCGGGTGTCAGCTTCAGCAGGTCGGCGGTGCCGTTGGGCTGCTGGGCGACGATGTCCTCGGCCTTGATGGTGCTGATGGCGAAGCTGGCGTCCAGCTTCTTCATGCCGTCACTCCGGGCCACGCCGGTGACGATGATTTCCTGCAACTCGTCCACGGCACCGGCGGCCTGCGGCGCCGGGTTCGTGGCCGTCGTCTGGGCCGTCGTGGTCTGGGCCAGGCCAACGGCCGGCATCAGCAGGGCCGCCAGCGCGACGCCGCCCAACAACGCACCTATCCTGTGAGGATGTGACATTCTTCCCTCCCCTTATGTCTTGGTGGTGATCGTGACTTGGACTGGCTCGCCCCGTCGCGCCCTGACCCAAGGCTTCTTATCGGGATGGCACGCCCTGATTGGGTCGCCTACCACCCCTGCTTGAATGGGGGCATCGATAACATCGAATGACATCGATAACAAGACATCGATGTCATTTGAGAGTCACGAAGCCGGGGGGCGATGCAATGGCGCAACACCAGGGGCATAAACGGGACAAACATTGCTGCGCCTGCACTTCGCGGATGCAGCATAATTCCTGGATATGCGGTGGTTCCTTCAAACCCTTGGCGTATCAGTATCGGCGCCTTCCCCCGTGTGGGGGTAAGGCATGCCGCCACTATTGTTATCGATGTCATTCAATGCTAGGGCTGGGCTGCGGAACAGGCGTGGACGCCGGCTGGGAATGGGCGCCGGTCTACCCTGCGGGAAAGAGGGGAATAGGGGATTGGGCCGGGTGGAACGTCTATCCGCATATGGGACTGGAGGGCGACTCGGTGACGCCGCCGGGCAGGGCCAGCCTGCGCTTGGCAAGGCCTCGTCTGGCAAGCACAGTGGGTTTATGAAACAGTCATCACCTGGAATGTCCGTTTATGGGGATGTTCCTCTTTCCCGGCTTCCTTTCTCGTTTCGGACCCGCTGATGAGCCCGCGCCCCGCCAAGTCCAGCCGCCCGGCGGCCTCGTCCGTGATGGCGGACGCCGTCCCCGGTGACGCCGGGCGCCTGACCATGGCCGATCTGGCGGAACGGGCGCAGGTGTCCATCATCACCGTGTCGCGGGCCCTGCGCGACAGCCCGTCCGTGCGTGAGGACACGCGCCGCCGCATCCAGGAACTGGCGCGCGAGATGGGCTATCGCTTCAACGCCACGGCGCGGAACCTGCGCCTGCAGCGCAGCCACACCATCGCCGTGGTGGTGGACATGAAACCCACGCCGGAACGCCCCATGTCCGGGCCCTTTCCCTTGGACCTGCTGGGCGGCATCTGCCAGGAACTGACCACCGCTGGCTACAACGTGCTGCTGACCACGGGGCAGTCGCAGCCGGCCGCGGCGGTGCAAGCGGCCGACGGCGCCATCCTGCTGGGCCAGGGGGCCGACGACACGGCCGTGCGCCAGCTGCTGCCCATGGGTGTGCCGCTGGTGGTGTGGGGCGCCCCCCAGCCGGGCGTGGATCCCGTCTTCGTGGGCAGCGACAACCACCAGGGCGGGGCGCTGGCCGCCGCCCGCCTGATCGAAACCGGCCGCCGCCGCCTGGTCTTCCTGGGCGACACCCGCCACCGCGAGAACGCCGAACGCCTGCACGGCTTCGCCGAGACGCTGGCCTCGGCCGGGGCGGTGCTGGTGGCGCTGGCGCCCTGCGACTTCACCTTCAACGCCGGCGTGGCGGCGGTGCGGGGCCTTCTGGCCGACACGCCCGGGGGTTCCCTGGGAGGCGGTTTCGATGGCATCTTCGCCTGCAGCGACGCCATCGCGCTGGGCGCCATGCGCGCCTTGACGGAGGCGAAGCTCACCGTGCCGGACGACGTGTCCGTCATCGGCTACGACGACACCCCCATGGCCGCCTTCCACACGCCGGCCCTGACCTCCGTCCACCAGAACTGGACGGAGGGCGGCGTGCGCCTGGCGCAGGCCGTGCTGGCGCTCATCAATGGCGAGCACCCGGAGTCGCTGATCCTGCCGACTAGGCTAGTCGTGCGGGCGACTTAAATCGCGCGCAGGGATCAGTAAACATCCCGGCGATAACGCCCCTCGGCTGTCAGCGCGTCCAGGCGGTCGCGGCCCAGGATGGCCTCCAGCGCGCCGTCCACGCCCGGGGCCATGCCCTCCAGGCTGCCGCAGACGTACAGCACGGCGCCCCGGTCCACCCAGGCCCGCACCTCGTCCGCTTGGGCTGCCAGGCGATCTTGGACATAGCCCTGGCCGTCGCGGGAATAGACCAGGTCCGCGCGCGCCAGCGTGCCGTCCGCCTGCCAGGCAGCGATCTCCTCAGCATGCCAGGCGTCGGTGGCGGCATGCCGTTCCCCGAACAGCAGCCAGGCGTCGCCCTGGCGCTGCGTCTGGCGGTGCTTGAGGTGGCCGCGCAGGCCGGCCAGGCCGGTGCCGGCACCGATCAGGATCATGGGCACCGCCGTCGCCGGGGCGTGGAAGCCGGGGTTGGGCCGCAGGCGCAGCCGCACCTCATCCCCCACCGCGACACCGGCGGTCAGCCAGCCGGAGCCCAGGCCCAACGTGCCGTCGGGCCGCGTCTGCTGGCGCACCAGGAGGTCCAGGCGGCCGGAGGAGGGCAGGCAAGCGATGGAATAGTCGCGGTGATGGGCGCTGGCGTCGTTGCCGGGTAGGATCTGGGCGATGTCGCCGGCCGCCCAAAGGGGCAGGGGCTGGTCCAGGGGCTCCAGCGACAGGTGGTAGGCGGGACCGCCCGGGCTGCCCAGGTTCAGCAGGCGGCGCTCCACCAGGCGCCAGCGGCCGTATGCGTCCGGCGCCCAGTCGGGCGCGGTGCCGGCCCCGATGCTCCGCAGCTGCTCCTGCCACTGGTGCAGGGCCTCGGCGTTGTTGTCGTCCACCAGCACAGGCTCGAACAGGCGGGTGGCGCCGCTGGCGCCCAGCCAGCGGTCAAGCGCGCGGCCGAAGCCGCAGAAGGTCTCATACTGCCGGTCGCCCAGGGCCAGCACGGCGAATTCCACGCCGGCCAGGTCGGCGGGGCTGCCCATGCGCTTCCTGGCGAAGGCGCGGGCGTCGTCCGGCGGCTCCCCCTCGCCATAGGTGCTGGCCACCACCAGCAGGCGGCCGCGCAGGGTCTTCGGATCCAGCTTGGCCAGCGGCAGCACCTCGGGCGCCAGGCCGCCGTCGCGCAGCGCGCCGGCCGTGCGCCAGGCCAGCTGTTCCGCCGTGCCCGTCTGGCTGGCGTAAGCGATGGTCAGGGTGGTGCTGGCGGCGGTGGGCGGCAGGGCGGCGATGGCCGCATTCTGGGCACCGCCCCGGGCCAGGCGCACCGCCTTCTTCTTGCGCCGGCGGTCCAGGTACATCAACAGGCCGGTGATGGTGAACAGGGGCATGGCTCCCGCGGCCACCATGAAGACCACGGCGCCGCCGGTACCGAAATAGGTGCCCCGGTGCACGGTCAGCACGCCGGCCAGCAACTGGGCGCCCAGCTTCTTGTCCGCGTAATGGCTTTCCGACTTCACCTGGCCCGTGGCGGTATCCAGCACCATCTCGTCATAGGCCTGGTCCGCCGGCGCGCCCAGGGGGCGATAACGCACGCGGGTGGGGCCGTCCGGCCTGCCCGGCGGCGTCAGCAGCGCCATGGCGTAATGCCCGTCCTCGCGCGCCAGGAAGCCGGCCCAGGCGGTGTCGACGGACACCGGCGCGGCTTCGGGGCCCCCCTTGCCCCGCTCCCGGCCGCCTTTCTCGCCTTTCGGGCCTTCCTCGCGTGCCGGCAGCGGCTGCCCGGTCAGCAACTGGACGGCCCCGTCGCGGTACCAGTCGTAGGACCACCACAGCCCGGTCAGGCCGATGACCAGATAGACCAGCAGCACCCAGGTGCCGATGACGGCGTGCAAGGACCACAGGAAGGCGCGGCCCTTGGCCCCCGTGTCCAGCGCCAGCCAAGCGCGCCAGTCCAGCGGCCGGCGGGGCCAGCGCAGATACAGGCCGGAGAGGCAGAAGAACAGCAGGGCCATGACGGCTGCCCCCGTGATCTGCCGGCCCAGTCCGTCGCCGTTGCCGGGCAGGGCCAGCCAGCGGTGCAGCCGGCGGACGAAGGCGAAGAATTCCTCCCCCGTGGCGCGGCCCAGCACGGTGCCGTCGTAGGGGTCGACATAAGCGCGTTCCCCCCGGTTGCCGCCCGTGCCGCCGGCGAACAGCACGCGCGCCGCCTCATCCTTGCGGGCGGACAGGAATACCCCCTCCACCCGCGTGTCGGGCCGCTGCTCGCGCACCCGGGCCAGCAGCGCGTCGGGCGCCAGCACCGGCGCCTCGCGCGGCGCCACCGTGATCACGCCGGGGCTCAACGCCCGCATGATCTGGTCCTCGAAACTCATGGTGGCGCCGGTGATGCCCATCAGGGCCAGGACGAAGCCCAGCGTGATGCCCAGCAGCCAGTGGACCTGGTAGATCACCCACCGCCCCGTGATGCCGCCCGCCGGGCCCCTCACCGACAAGCGGCGCGCTTCACCGGGCGCACGAATGCTCTGGCTGGCCACGGCGTCGCCGCCGGCCTGGTCTCTGGTCACACTGGTCACTGTCATATCCCCCGGGCGGCGTCCCATCGCCCGTGTTGCAAATAACTCGCAATCGCTTATAGCGGTCGGACGGGGATTTGGGAAGGGGCTTGGATGAGGGAGGTTTGTATACCGGGGGCGGCGGTCAACAGCGTCAACGCCGCATCGGCGCTGCTCACCTTCGCGCCGGTGCCGCTGGTGATGATCCTCGCCGCCAAGCTGGTGGATAAGCCGTACCGCGTCGTGTGGCCGCAACCGCTGGCGGCGGCCTTCGTCTGGCCGGGCTGGGCGTCTACCGCATCGACGGGGTGAATGGCGTCGGCCTGGCGCTTTTCCTGCCCTTGGCCGAACTGGTGCTGGTCGCGCTGGCGGAAGAGGCGGTGTTCCGCGGCATCGTGTTCGGTGTGACCGAGCGGGCCTGGGGCAGCCGCGCCGTCCTCGCCATTTCCGCCCTGCTGTTCGCCTTGGCGCATCTGCCCAACGAGGGCATCTCCGTGCTGGCGGTGGCGGCCGCCTGCGCCTTCGGCCTGCTGCAGGCGGCCATTTACATGAGGACGCGCCGCCTGTGGCTGTGCATCGGCGGCCACGTCGCCTGGAATTACAGCGTGGGCCAGGTGTCCTCGATCCCTGTGTCAGGCCATGCCGTCACGTCCGGCCTGGTGCGGGGGGATCTGGCCGGCGCGCCGTGGCTGACCGGCGGCGCCTTCGGGGTCGAGGGCTCGCTGGTCTCGCTGGTGGTGATCGCCATCGCCGCCCTGGCCTGGCTGCGCCTGGCCTTCAAGCGCCCGGCCGGACGCTTCCGGCACGCCAGCATGAATGTGTGCTCCCCCGTGAAGGGGGAGCACACGAATAAGGCATGACGCTCAGCGCAGGCCGCCGCTGGCGGTCAACCGTTCGCCGGTCAGCCAGCGGGCGTCGTCGGAGGCGAGGAAGACGGCCACGGCCCCGATGTCGTCCGGCCGGCCGATGCGGCCCAGCGGGGTCTGCGCCACGAAGCCCTGTTCAAGCTCGGAACCGATGACCCCGGCGGCATGGGTGCCCTCGGTCTCGACGACGCCCGGATTGATGGCGTTGACCCGGATCTTACGCGGGCCCAGCTCATTGGCCAGAACGCCGGTGATGACGTCCACCGCGCCCTTGGTCCCGGTATAGACGGCCGAGTTCGGCATGAGCACGCTGGTGACGGCGGACGAGATGTTGATGACGCTGCCACCCTCGCCCAGGTGCTTCGCGGCCGCCTGCGTGGTCAGCAGCAGGCCCAGCACGTTGACGTCGAATATGCGGCGGTAATGCGCCTCGGTCACCTCCTCGATGGAGGCGAATTCGTAAACGCCGGAGTTGTTGACCAGGATGTCCAGGCGGCCGAATTCCTTGACCGCGGCGTCGATCAAACCCTGCGCCTGGTCCGCCTTGGCGACATCGCCCTGCACGGCGATGGCCTTGCCGCCAGCCGCCGTGACCGCTTGGACCACCGCGTCCGCGCCGGCCTTGCTCGATGCGTAGTTGACCACCACGGCAGCCCCTTCCGCCGCCAGCGCCTTGGCGATGCCGGCGCCGATACCCTTGGACGCGCCCGTCACCACGGCGACCTTACCGGTAAGCTTTCCCATTTTTTCCATTCCCTTCGATCAAGGCAGCCGCGAAATGGCGGCTTGTCCCATAGTTCGGAATATCGGAACTATTGAACTGGCCATCAACCCCCCACATATTAAAAAAATCATGAGGCCCCTCTTTCACCCCGCGCTTGAAGACGTACGACCGGAAGCGATCCTCCATGCCCTGTCCGATCCGATACGGGCGGCGATCTTCACCCAGATTTCGGGAATGGGCTGCGTCCAGGCATGCTCCGCGTTCGCGGTGGTGGGTGACCGGGTCATCCCCAAATCATCCCTATCCCACCACATCAAGGTGCTGCGCGAGGCCGGCCTGATCCGGTGCGAGCGGCACGGCGTGGAGATGCGCAACCATTCGCGCTGTTCCGAGGTGGATCAGCGCTTCCCGGGCCTTCTGTCGGCGATCTTGGGCGCCTACGCGCTGGCGGGGGCATGAAGATCGCCGCCACCGCTGGCGCGCATCCTCCAACATCATCGCCGCCACCCGCTCCGCGACCATCATGGTGGGTGAGGTGGTGTTGCCCCGGGGTCATGCGCGGCATGACGGCGGCGTCGGCCAGGCGCGGGCTGTCCACCGCCACGCGCCTGGATGCCTCCCCGGCCGATGGGGCGCGCTTCCCGGTGTTGCTGACAATGAAGCTGATCTTCATCGCCTCGCCGGCCTTGGTGCCGGACAAGTCACCTCACTCCGCCACCGCGGCCGTGTCCGCCAGGCCGGCGCTGGCCACCTCGCGTTCGGCCTGCAGGAAGCCGTAGGTGGGCACGATCTCGTCCGTGCGGTCGGAGATGGCGTCCCAGTTGGCCACAACCTGTTTCCCCGCGCCCTCGCCGGCGCCAATGTAGCGGCCGGTGGACAGGGTGACGCTGGCGCGGGCGAAGTGGCCGGCGCCGGCGCACAGGATGGCGCGGGTGGGGGCGTCGTCGCCGGTCAGGGCCAGCAGGCCGGGGCTGACCAGGGCCGGATCCAGCAGGTCCAGGCTGGTGCCGGGCAGCACGCCGTGGGTCATCTGGGTGGCGGCGGTGGGGGCCAGGCAGTTAACCCGGATGCCGTACTTCTCGCCCTCGATGGCCAGGGTCTGCATCAGGCCGACCAGGGCCATCTTGGCGGCGCCGTAGTTGGCCTGGCCGAAGTTGCCGTAGAGGCCGGAGGACGACGTGGTCATGACGATGCGGCCGTGGCGCTGCGCCCGCATGATGTCCCACACCGCCTTGCTGCAGATGGCCGCCCCCATCAGGTGGACGTCCACCACCAGGCGGAAATCGTCCAGTGTCATCTTGGCGAAGCTCTTGTCCC
Organism: Nitrospirillum guanabarense; assembly: GCF_034653355.1. NCBI lineage: Bacteria > Pseudomonadati > Pseudomonadota > Alphaproteobacteria > Rhodospirillales > Azospirillaceae > Nitrospirillum > Nitrospirillum guanabarense. The sequence goes on along the minus strand of NZ_JAYEER010000001.1, from coordinate 765,066 downwards.
GCAGGATGCCGGCGTTGTTCACCAGGATGTCGACGCGGCCCCAGGCGTCCATCACCTGCCGCACCATCGCCGCCACCGCCGCCTCGTCGGTCACCGAGGCGGCGATGGCCAGGGCGTGGCCGCCGCGCGTCCGGATTTCGCCCGCCACCGTCTCCGCCGCGGCGGCGCCCAGGTCGTTCACCACCATCTTGGCCCCCTGGCTGGCCAGGTACAGCGCATGCGCCCGCCCCAGGCCGCTGCCGGCCCCGGTGACGATGGCGACATGATCCTCCAGCGGCCGCATTTTTCCCTCTCGCATCTTCCCCTCTCGCATCGTTTTTTCCTCTCGTTAAAAAATTAGCTAACAAGTTAGTGAATATCATGGGTGGGTCGAGCCATGAGGCCGGACGCCTCAACCCTCCTTGGGCTTGCACACCTCCCGCAGGCCGGCGGCCATGAACGCGGCCATGCGCGCCTTGACCGCCGCGAAGTCGTCGGACTTGCATAAGCCGCCCGACAGCTTGTCGATGCGGCCCGTGCGCGCCAGCGTCAGCAGCAGGGCGCCGGTGACGAAGTGATAGCCCCAGAAGATGTCCTCCTCGGCACAGCCGGGCAGGGCCTTCTTCAGCAGGCCGATCAGGCGCAGCACCACGGGATCGAAGTGCTGGTCCATCAGCTCCGCCCCCCATTCGGGGGTGTTGGCCACCTGCGCGCTCAGCGCCGCGTAGTTCTTCCAACCTTCCCCGCCCTCGATATAGAGGTCGAGATCGGTGTCGAGGAAGGCGTGCAGGGCGCCCTCCACCGTCGGCTTGCCGCCGGTGGAGGCGTCATAGTCGTCCAGCGCCTGGATGCGCCGGGTGCTGGTGACGGCGGCGCGCCGGGCGAACACGGCGTCGAACAGCTTCTTCTTGTCCTCGAAGTAGTAGTTCAGCAGCGTGTGGTGCACGCCCACGCGCTTGGCCACGTCCTTCAGCGTGACGCCGTACAGCCCATGCTTGGAGAAGAGATACTCGGCTTCATCGAGGATCTGTTCCGTCATCTCGGCCCGCTGCTCGGCCTTGGTCGTGCGGCGGCGGGGTTTCGCTTGTTCAGATGCCACGCAGTCTTTCCGTCCTGGCTGTCCGGCGGCGGCCTTTCGTCGGCCGGGCCGCCGGCCGCCTCAACCGTCTCCATAATCGGCCCTCAGGCGGATTTTATCGATCTTGCCGGTCGATGCCAGGGGCATATGCGCCAGGCGCACCACCGCGTCGGGGATCCACCAGGGTGCCACCTTGCCGCGCAGGGGGGCCAGCAGGTCCTCGTCGCTGATCCCCTGGTCGCCGCACAGCTCCACCAGCAGCACAGGACGTTCCCCCCATTTGACGTCCGTCCGGCCGATGACGGCGGCCAGCGACACTTGGGGCAGGGCGCCCACCACCGCCTCGATCTCCGCCGGATTGATCCATTCGCCGCCGGATTTGATCAGATCCTTGGCCCGGCCGGTGATGAACAGGTTGCCGTTCGCGTCGATGCGCGCCAGGTCGCCGGTGACGAACCAGCCGGCGGCGTCGGTGGCGGACTCCTCCTGCCCGAAATAGCGCTGGATGACGGAGGCGCCCCGCACCCGCAGATGGCCCTCGACTTCCCGCTGTTCCGGCAAGGGGTTGCCGTCCGCGTCGGTCAGCAGCAGATCCACGCCCACCGCCGGCCGGCCGGCGATGGCGGCGGCCCGCGACGGGTCGCCCGGCGGCGTCACCGTGCCGGAGGGCGACATCTCCGTCATGCCCCAGCTGGTCTGGACGGTGACGCCCAGGCGGCTTTCGATGCGCTGCATCAGGGCCGGGGCCAGTGGCGCCCCGCCCACCAGGATACGCGTCAGGGTGGGCAGTTCGATGCCGGTGGTCTCCACATGCTCCACCAAGCCCAGCCAGACGGTGGGCACGCCGACCGCCACGGTCACCCCTTCCGCCGCGATCAGCCGTGCCAGGCTGGCGCCATCGGCATGCCGGCCGGGCAGCACCAGCTTGGCCCCCACCGCCGGCGCCGCGAAGGGCAGGCCCCAGGCGTTGGCGTGGAACATGGGTACCACGGCCAGCACGCTGTCGGTGCCGGAAAAGGCCATGACGTCGGCCTGCAGGATGCGCAGGGTGTGCAGGAAGCTGGACCGGTGGGTGTAGGTGACGCCCTTGGGCGCGCCGGTGGTGCCGGAGGTGAAGCACAGGCCGGACGGCGCGTCCTCGGGGAACTCGCCCCAGGCGACGTTGGCTGGCGCCCCGGCGATCAGGGGTTCCAGCGCGGCGGCGGGGGGCGCCTCTTCCGGCCAGGCGGCGTCATCCACCCCACCGTCGATGACCAGCACGTGTTCCAGCCTCGGCGCTTGGTCCGCGATGCGCCGGGCCAGGGGCAGCAGGTCGGCGCTGGCCACCAGCACGCGGGCGTCGGACCGGCACGACCATGGCGGCCAATTGAGCGCCCGTCAGGCGCGGGTTCAGGGTATGGCAGACGGCGCCCAAGCCCATGATGGCGTACCAGGCCTCCACGTGCGCCTGCGTGTTCCAGGCCAGGGTGGCGACGCGGTCGCCCTGGCGCACGCCGAAGCCGGCCAGCAGACCGGAAACGGCCAGGCTGCGCGTTCTGAGGTCGGCGTAACCGATGCGGTCGCGGCCGTGCTCGCGCGCTGTGACCACCTCGGCGTGGGGGTGCCACTTGGCGGCATGGTGCAGGAACTTGTCCAGCGTCAGGGCGTAGTCCTGCATGGCACCGTCCATCATAGGCAGGTCGATCATCGGCATCCCGCCACCTTCGCCAGGACGGGGGAGATGATGCCGGTGTTCCAGTTCCAGGGCTGGTCGCCGGCGGCCCAGCGCCGGCACATCGCCGCCTCCTGCAAATCGTAGCTACCGGGCGGCGGATGGGTGGCCGGCTCGGGCGTGGCCGCGAAGTGCATGTAGGCGGCGTCGGCGTCATAGCGCGGCCAAGCCGGCTGGCCAGCGGCGGCGGGCGTGCCCGTCTTGGCGAACGACGACCAGTAGCCCGCCATGGCGGCGGAGAGGCGCCGTTCCTCCGCCGTGTCCGGCACCTTGGGCCAGAAGGGCGGCGTGGCATCCACCGTGCCGAAGACATAGGGGATTTCCGAGGCGTGGAAGCCGTGCAGGCCCTTGTCGTCCGCGGCGGGATAGCCGTGGTCGAAATAATAGAGGAAGGCCGGTTGGCCCAGCGCCGTCTGCTTCACCGCCAGCCGTTCCGCCGTCCAGGCGTACATGGCGTCACGGGTGTTGGCCAGGATGCTCTCGCCCAGGTCACTGCTGGGGTACAGCTTCAGGTAATCGTCCGCCATGTCGCCATAGCGGGCGCGGATGGTCGCCTCATAGGTCGCGGCATCAGCCGGCGGCGGCGGGGCCAGGAAACGCAGGGAACGGATCTCGCCGCTGTTGAAGCCGGCCATCAGCGGCACGGGCGCCTGCTCCTGGCGGTCGAACACCTCCACCAGCTGGCGGGGCAGGGTGCGGCCGTCGATGGTGCCGAAAGGGGCGTAGCCGGCCTTGGCGGCGGCGGTGGTCAGGGCCTCCGCCTCCATGGCCCGCAGCGCCGCGATGTCGGCCGCGCCCAGCGCCGTGGCGACATGGGCGCCGATGGCCTCCGCCGCCTGCTCGCCATGGCGGGGGGCCTTCAGCTCGGGCGTGGAGATCATGTAGGCGCTCTGGGCGATGGCCTTGTGGAACAGGCCACGCGCCGGCGGAGCCGCCATCAGGTACATGACGCTGAGGCCGCCGGCCGACTCCCCGGCGATGGTGACGTTGCCGGCGTCGCCGCCGAAGGCGCCGATGTTGCGCCGGACCCAGCGCAGAGACGCGATCTGATCCAGCAGGCCATAGTTGCCGGAGACGCCGTCCGGCAATTCCGCGCTCAAGGCGGGATGGGCCAGATAGCCCAGCACGCCCAGGCGATAGTTGATGGAGACGACGACCACGCCCTGCGCCGCCAGCTTGGCACCGTCGTACAGGGATTTGCTGCTGGCGCCGCCGACCAGGGCGCCGCCGTGGATCCACACCAGCACGGGCACCTTCTTGGCACCCCTGGGCGCCCAAACGTTCAGGGTCAGGCAGTCCTCCGCCATCTTGGCTGGCGGGTCGGCGTAAAGGCTGCCGGGGCGGGGAGCGGGCTGCACGCAGGCGGCGCCATACTCCCGCGCCGGGCGCACGCCGGCCCAGGCCGGCAGCTCCGCCGGGGGCCTCCAGCGCAGCGGCCCCACCGGTGGCTGGGCATAGGGGATACCCTTGAAGACGTCCAGGTCGCCGACCGTCCGCCCCTCCACGGCGCCGGCCGGCGCCCGCACCACCGGATCGACGGCGGCCAAGGCGCCGCCGGCCAGCAGCAGGGCGGCGGCGCAGACGCCCTGGCGTAAAAGGGCCTGGCGTAAAAAGATAGGCATCACAAGTCTCCAGTCCGGGTCGCTTCGGTCCGCAGCGCCCGCGCCAAGGCCAGGAACAGCAGGACCGCCAAGCCGTAGAACGGCACCAGCGTGTAGAAAGCGAGTTGCAGGAAGTTCCGGGGGTCGCTGGCGCGCAGCAGGTCGCTGACGGCGCCCAGGTATGTCGGCCCCAGGCCCAGGCCGATCAGGTTCATGACCAGCAGCAGCAGGGCGCCGGACAGCACGCGCTGGTCCGGCCGCACCTCCTGTTGCACCAGGGTCACGGCCGGGGACAGGTAAAAGTAGTTGAGGAAGGTGGGGCCGATCAGGAACAGCAGGGCCAGGGGCCAGCTGGGCGCCCAGACGAAGCCGATGAAGAAGGGCACCGCCGCGCACAGGGCCAGCGCGGGTATCAGGGCGTAGCTCTGCTTGGCCCGCGTCCCGAACCGGTCGATCAACCGGCCGGAAACGTACATGCCGGCGCTGACGCCGATACCGATCAGCGGGGCGTAGTAGACCGCCACCTGGGTCAGCGCCATGCCCTTTTCCCGCATCAGGAACAGGGTGGTGAAGTTCAGCAGGGCGTAGGTGACGAACTGGGTGGCGCCGGTGGCCAGCGCCGTCAGCAGCAGCGCGGGGCGGGTGAAGAACATCACCACCGTCTCCCGGAATCCCGCCTTGGGCAGGGGTGCCGCCACCGGCGGGTCGGCGGGTGCGATGTCCAGCCCGCCGCGCCGCGGCTCCCGCACCAGCAGGATGACCGCCAGGGCGGCGAGGACACCCACGGCACCCAGCAGCTGGAAGGCGCTGCGCCAGCTGTACGCGGCGGCGATGGCGGCGCCGAAGGCCACGCCCAGGGCCTGGCCCAGGGGCGGCCCGAAATTATAGAGGCCCAGCGCCGTGCCGCGCCGTCCAGGCGGGAAATAGTCGGTGATGATGGCGTAGGAGGGCGGCACGCCCCCGGCTTCCCCGACCCCCACCGCCATGCGCGCCGCCACCAGCTGGGGGTAGGCCGAGGCCATGCCGCAGGCAATGGTGGCGGCGCTCCACAAGGCGCAGGCGATCGACAGCACCCGCACCCGGTTGGTGCGATCCGCCAGCCAGGCCACGGGGATGGAGATGAAGCAATAGAAGACCGCGAAATACAGGCCGCTGATCAGGCCCAGCTGGCCATCGGTGATGCCCAGGTCATCCTGGATGGGCTTGGCCAGGATGGACAGCAGCTGCCGGTCCAGGAAGTTGAGGACGTAGACGAAACACAGCATGCCCAGCACAAACCACGCCCGCCCCGCCGGCGGCGCGGGGAGCGCCGCCGGGGAAAACGTGGTTGAAGGTGGCGCGTCGGGCGCGGGAAGCGGTTCGGACACGGCCATCGCTCACAGCCCATAGGTCAGGCGGATGCCTGCGGTGCGCGGGCGCATGGTGCCGTAGCGGTTGGCCAGGAAGGCTTCGGGGTGGATGTAGGTGATGGAATGGTCGTCCAACAGGTTTTCGACATAGGCCGTGGCCGTCCATTCGTCCCGCGCCACGCTGAATGTCATGTTCACGTTCTGGTAGCTGTCGGTGTAGCCGTAGGTGGGGTTCATGGTGGTTGGCTGCCCCGGCACGTGCGGGAACTCGCTGGGGAAGGATCCCACGTGCTGCAGGTTGACGGCGAAGTTGCCCAGCATGTCCGGCGTCAGGTCGAAGGTGTATTGGGCGAACACCGATCCCTGCCACTTGGGGAAGGATAGGCGCGCACCCAACACCGCGCCCGAAATGGCGGCCTCCGCGGCGCTCAGCTTGGTCACGCGGCTATCGTTGTAGGAGGCGTTGAAGCCCAGGGTCAGGCCGGTCACCGGCATGGCGGCGATCTCCACCTCCACGCCCTTGCTTTGCGCCGCGCCGATGTTGGTGGCGAACTGCACGCTGTCCGACACGCGATTGGCCTGCACCTGGATGTTGCTCCAGTCGATCAGGTACATGGCCAGGTTGGCCGTCAGCTCCCCGCCGAACCAGCGGCTCTTGGCGCCAATCTCATAGTTGGTGAGGTCGTCGGAATCCGCCCCGTTGGGGATGATCAGGTCCTTGGCGTTGACCACGCTGGCCCGGCCGCCATAGGCGTTGACCACGGGGGCGCGGAAGCCGGTGGCGATGGTGGCGTAGGTCGTCAGCTCGGGGATGGGCTTGAATGAGGCGCTGACCTTGTAGGATGGCTGGCTGCCTTCCGCCTTCACGCCGGTGGCCGGCGCCACGGAGGTGATGGTCAACGGCCCCGGTATGCCGGAGAGCGCGTTCACCAGGTAGTTGGAGTTGTAGCCGCCCTGGGTGAAGGCCTGGGCGTCGGTGCTGCCGTAGCGTAGGCCGCCGGTCAGCCAGAACTGGTCCGTGAAATGGTAGCTGATCTCGCCGAAGCCGGCCAGTTCGTGTGAATTCGCGTAGGTGTAGTTGCGTTGGTAGTATTGGTCCGGCACCCCGGTCATGCCGTGGGCCTTCAGGTAGGCCAGGGACGAGCGGTAGAGGTAGTCCACGTCCAGGCGGCGGTCCAGGTAGAAGGTGCCGATGGTCCAGTCCCACTTGCCGCCCGGGTCGGACGACAGCCGCGCCTCCTCCACGAAGGTGTTCTGGAAGGCGGAGGCGTCCAGGCCGAAGGGGATGGTGCCGGCGAAAGTGCCGGCCAGGTCGACGAAGAACTTCTGGTCGAATTCCGACCAGGTGGTCGAACTGGTGAAATGGCCGAAATCGAACTGGTAGTCGATGGTGCCGTTGCCGGTGGCCAGCTTGCCGGTGAACAGGTCGGGCTCATTTGAGTTGCGTTTGTCCCGGCCCAGCCTGGTGTCGACCAGCGCGCTGTCGTGGGGATTGCTGTCCTCATACGACGCCAGCAGCTTGACCTGCAGCCGGTCCGTCGCCTTCCACAGCAGGCTCATGCGCCCGCCATCGTCGATCAGGGTGTTGGAGTTGTGGACGCCCGTGCCGATGTTGTCGACGTAGCCTTCCTCATGCCGGTGGAAGCCCACGACGCGCAGGGCCAGCTTATCCTCCACCAGGGGCACGTTGACCATGGCGTTATAGCGCTGGCGCCAGGAGTCCGACCCCGTCAGGCCGATGTCGACCAGGGCGCTGGTGTCGTATTTCTGCAGGTCCGGGCTTTTCAGCAGGATGCGCAGCGCACCGGACAGGGAGCCGGAACCGAACAGCGTGCCCTGAGGCCCGCGCAGGAACTCCACCCGTTCCACATCGAACAGGTTGGGGTCGATGACCGTGGTGTTGCCGATGGTGGAGATGGGCAACTCGTCGATATAGATGGCGACGGTGCTCTGCAGGTTGGCGCCATAGCCGTTGGTGGCGATGCCCCGCGCCGTGAAGTTGTTGAAGTTGGCGGTGGGCTTGTTCAGCACCACGCCCGGCGTCTCCCGCGCCAACCCCTCGTAACCGACGATGCCCTGCTTGGTCATTTCCTCCTGCGAAAAGGCGGTGACGCTCAGCGGCACGTCCTGCAGGCGCTCCGGCCGGCGGGTGGCGGTGACGACGATTTCCTGAAGGCTGTCGACGGCCGGCTGGTCGGCCCTGCCAGCCGGTGCCGCGCTGGCCGCCGGAGCGGCCTGTTGCGCCAGCGTCGGCGCGGAAATGGTGAACAGCGTAACCGCGCAAGCGGACGCGAGTAGCCTGGCCCTCATGGACGCTCTCCCTCCCCAAGATCGCCGATCACATGCCGGCGTGTGTCGGCACCATGGGGCAGGCTCGGGGCAAAGTCAATATTCACTCTCATGTGTGTGAATATCTATGCGGCGCACCTTGGCCTGGGTGACCCGCATCCGGGGCGGCTTAGGTGTGCCAGTCCTCGACGATCATCCGCGCCGCCCGCTCCGCGATCATCATGGTGGGCGAGGCCGTGTTGCCCGAGGTGATGCGCGGCATGACCGAGGCGTCGGCCACGCGCAGGCCTTGCACCCCGATGACCCGCAGTCGGGCGTCGGTGACGGCCAGGGCGTCGTCGGGCGTTCCCATGCGGGCGGTGCCCACGGGGTGGAAGATGGTCGTGCCCACGTCGCCGGCGGCGCGCGCGATGTCCGCGTCGCTCCGCAAGTGGGTGCCGGGCTTGTATTCCTCAGGGTGAAAGGCCGCCAGCGCCGGGGCCTGGGCGATGCGGCGGGCCAGGCGCAGGCTGTCCACCGCCACCCGCCTGTCCTCTTCCGTGGCCAGGTAGTTGGGCTGGATGACGGGGGCGTCGCCGGCGTCGGGGCTGCGGGCGTGGATGCCGCCCCGACTGGTGGGGCGCAGGTTGCAGACGCTGGCGGTGAAGGCGCCGAAGGAGTGCAGGGCGTCGCCGAACTTGTCCAGCGACAGGGGCTGGATGTGGAATTGCAGGTTGGGGGTGGCGTATTCCGGCCCGCTGCGGGTGAAGGCGCCCAGTTGCGACGGCGCCATGGTCAGTGGCCCCCGCCGGCGCAGGGCATAGTCCAAGCCCATCCACGCCCGGCGGGGCAGGGATTTGTACAGCAGGTTCATGGTGGGCACGCCCGTCACCTTGAAGATGGGGCGCAGTTGCAGGTGATCCTGCAGGTTCTCGCCCACCCCTGGCCGGTCGGCCACGACCGCCACCCCCAGATCGCGCAGCCGTTGGCCGGCGCCGATGCCGGAACGTTCCAGCAAGGCGGGCGTGGCCACGGCGCCGGTGGCCACCACCACCTCCCGCCGCGCCGCCAGGGTGCGGATGCCATCCGGGGTGCGCAGACGCACGCCGGTGGCGTGCGTGCCCTCGAACACCAGGCGGTCGGCCAGGGCGCCGGTGATGACGGTCAGGTTGGGGCGGTGGCGGACGGGGTCGAGGAAGGCGCGGGCCGCGCTCCAGCGCCGGCCGCCCTTCTGGTTCACCTGAAAATAGCCGCAGCCCTCATTGTCGCCCCGGTTGAAATCCTCGGTGCGGGGGATGCCGCATTGCTCGGCGGCGTCGATGACGGCGTCCAGCAGGGCCCAGCGGACGCGGGGATGGTCGACATGCCATTCGCCGCCGGCCCCGTGGAACAGGCTGCCGCCTGCCACATGGTCCTCCTGCGCCAGGAAGATGGGCAGCACGTCCTCCCACCCCCAGCCCTGCAACCCCATCTGGCGCCAACTGTCATAGTCGGCGGCCTGGCCGCGCATGTAGATCATGGCGTTGATGGCGGAACAGCCGCCCAGCACCTTGCCGCGCGGATAGGCCAGGCTGCGGCCGTTCAATCCTGGCACCGCCTCGGTCCTGAACATCCAGTCGGCGCGGGGATTGCCGATGGCGAACAGATAGCCGACGGGGATGTGGAACCAGATCCAGTCGTCCTTGCCGCCGGCCTCCACCAGGGCCACGCGCACGGCCGGGTCGGCCGACAGCCGGTTGGCCAGCACGCACCCGGCCGAACCCGCGCCCACGACGACGTAGTCGAAGATGTCGGCTTGTGCGGCGGCGGACATGAGGCGTTCTCCCAGGCGGCTGTTTTGCCGCCAGTGTCGGCCCCAGGGGTGGGGCCTGGCAAGCGCCGGGGCGACTTGCCAGGCGATCCCGTCACGGCTTCAGGGTCTGGGCCTTCAGCGTCACGGTCTGTTTCTCCCCCAGGCTCAGGGCGTCGCTGCCCAGGGCCACGGTGTAACTGCCGGCCGCCACCTTCCATTCATGGGCCTGGGCGTCGAAATCGGCCAGCAGGCGCGGGTCGACGCTGACACTGACCGTCTTCTTCTCGCCCGGCTTCAGGTCCACCCGGCCAAAGCCCAGCAGGCGGGTGCGGCTGCCCTGCGGGCCCGACACCAGATAGACCTGCCCCACGTCCTGGCCGCCGCGCTTGCCGGTGTTGGTGACGGTGAAGCTGATCTTCATCGCCTCACCGGCCTTGGTGCCGGCCGATGCCTTCAGCCCGCCTTGCGCGAAGGTGGTGTAGCTGAGGCCGTAGCCGAAGGGGAACAGGGGCGTGAGGCCCTTGGCCGCGTACCAGCGGTAGCCCACGTCCGACTTCTCCGGATAATGGGCGTCGATCAGCTTGGTGCGGTCGCGCTCATAGAAGCCGGCCAGCACCGGGCTGGGCAGCTGGCTCTCGTCCTTGGGGAAGGTGATGGGCAGGTGGCCCGAGGGGTTCACGTCGCCGAACAGCACGTTGGCGATGGCCTGGCCGCCGCGTGTGCCGGGGTACCAAGCCTCCACCACGCCCGCGACCTTGTCCAGCCAGGGCATGGCGACGGGGCCGCCCGTCTCCAGCACCACGATGGTGTTGGGATTGGCGGCGGCCACGGCGGCGATGACGGCGTCCTGGCCCTGGGGCAGGCTGAGATCCGGCACGTCCTGGCCTTCGATGTTCCATTGCGTGGCGAAGACGATGGCGATGTCCGCGTCCTTGGCGGCGGCCACGCTTTCGCTGACGTAGCGGCCATCGGCGAAGAACACGTTGTCCTTGCCGGCCTTGTCCTCGATGGCCTTCAGCGGCGCATCGGGCTGGTAGACGGCATCGGAGATGTGGACCAGTTCACCGGTGCCGCCGATGTGGACAAAGGCGCCGTTCTTGTAGTCATGGTTGGGCCCGTCGGCCGCCAGCACCTGGGATGAGCCGCCGCCCGACAGCACGCCAACATCCGCCAGGCCGCCGATGACGGCGATGCGCTTGCCCTTGGCGAAGGGCAGCACGTCACCCTTGTTCTTCAGCAGCACGATGCCCTGTTCGGCGACCGTGCGGGTGATGTCGGCGTGGGCCTGGAAGTCGATGGGGCCGGTGGGCGCTTTCACGTCGAACACGCCGGTGGCGAAGAGGGAACGCAGGATGCGCCGCACCATGTCCGACACGCGGGCCGCCGGGATCTGGCCGCCCTCGACCGCCGCCTTCAGCGGCTTATCGAAGAACACCTCCTTGTCGATCTGCTCGCCCGATTGCTGGTCCAGGCCGTTGGTGACGGCGCTCAAGGCCGGGGTGGCGCCCCAGTCGGACATGACCCAGCCGGGATAGGCCCAGTCACCCTTCAGCACCTTGTTCAGCAGGAAGTCGCTGTCGCAGGCCCAGGGGCCATTGACGCGGTTGTATGAACACATGACCGAGCCGGGCTTGCCCGCCTCGATGGCGAACTGAAAGGCCAGCAGGTCGCTTTCGCGCAGCGGCGCCTCATCGATCACGGCACTCACGGCGCGGCGGCTCGATTCCTGGCTGTTGATGGCGAAGTGCTTCACCGTCGCCACGATGTGCTGGTCCTGGGTGCCGCGGATGGCCTGGCCCGCCAGCGTTCCGGCCAGCAGGGGGTCCTCGCCCAGATATTCGAAGTTGCGGCCGTTCCGCGCCTCGCGCGTCAGGTTCACCCCGCCGCCCAGCAGGACGTTGAAGCCCTTGCGCGTCGCCTCGTCACCCACCATGGCGCCACCCTGGTAGGCCAGTTCCGGGCTCCACGTCGCGGCGATGGCCAGGCCGGCGGGCAGGCCGGTGGCGCCGTCGGGGCGCAGGCGGTGGGGGGTGGCCACACCCAAGCTGGCGTCCGTCTCGCGCAGTGCCGGGATGCCCAGGCGCGGCACGCCGGGGATGTAGCCGGCGGACCAGACGACGCCGTCCGGCAGGCCCTCGATCTTGTAGGGCAGGGCCATGATGCCGTGCAGCATGCCGATGCGCTCATCCAGGGTCAGCTGGCTTTCCAGCAGGCGCGCCCGTTCATCCGGCGACAGCTTGGTGTTCATCCACGGCCCCGGCACCGACGGGGTGGGCGGCACGGCAGCGGCGGTCGCCCGCGCCGACATCTCGGCCTCCAGCGCGATCTGGGCGTGGGCCGGCGAGGTCAGCACGCCCCCAATCATCAGCGCACTGAGGGCGGCACCAGCGGCAAGGCGGCGGGTGAAGGCACGGGGAATGGAAGGCAGGCAGGACCCAAACGGCGCATGGGGCACGAACGTCTACTCCCTAGTTTTATTGCCGCCGGAAGGGGCCCGACGGGGCATATGACAACCTTGTCATATGGCGGGCACTCTAGGGTTTGGCCCGGACTGGCGCAACCGGTTTTGTGCGGCCCTGGCGGCAAGGCCGGATGGCTGATGGCCGAATGCGCGTCTAGGCCGCCGATGCGGCCCTGGGTTTGGCTGGAGCAAAATTGCTGTGAGGAGGAAGACGATGGCCGAGATCAAGACATCCGCCGGCACCACCATCCATATCGATGCCGGCGGCATCAGCACCCTGGTTGGGGGTCCATCCGGGACGGCGCTGGGCGGCTTGGCGGAAGGGGTGACGACGGCGGAGGCGCCGGACGCCCTGCTGGCCCGCCTGGGCCTGGCCCAGGACTTCGCCCGCCTGACGCGGCCGGACGGATCGGCGCTGTGGGTACGGGGGGTGGCCGTGTCGCTGCTGCGCCCGCCTTTGCCCACCGAGATTGTGCCGGGCGGCACGGCCAAGGCGACGCTGCTGGTCGGTGGGAGCCATCAGACAGTGGCCGAGGACGTCGCCAATGTCCTGGCCGCCGTGAACGCCTGCGGGGGAAAATTATAAGGGGTTACTCGGCCGCGTCGGCAAAACGGGCGCGGTAGGCGGCGGGGCTGGTGCGCAGGCGGGCGCGGAAATGGTGGCGCAGGGTGTCGGCGCTGCCGAAGCCGCAGTCGGCCGCCACCTGTTCCAGCGGCAGGGACGTCGCCTCCAGCAGGGTGCGGGCGCGGTTCAGGCGTTCCGTCAGAATCCAATCCTTCGGCGATGTGCCAGTGGCCTCGCGGAAGCGGCGCACCAGGGTACGCTCGCTGATGCGCGCCTGCACGGCCAGGCGGGCCAAGGGCAAGTCCTGGTCCAGGTTGCGGCGGATCCAGTCGAACAGGGCCGACAGGGGGGCGGCCTCATCGGCCAGCGGCGCCTCCACGAACTGGGCCTGGCCGCCGTCGCGATGGGGCGGGATGACCAGGCGGCGGGCCACCTGGTTGGCGATGCGGGCGCCATGGTCGCGGCGCACGATGTGCAGGCACAAGTCCAGGCCGGCGGCGCTGCCGGCTGAGGTCAGCACGGACCCCTCGTCCACATAGAGCACATCGGGCTCCACCCGGATGTCGGGGAAGCGTTCCGCCAGGGCCTGGGCATAACGCCAGTGGGTGGTGGCGCGCTTGCCCGCCAGCACGCCGGCCGCCGCCAGGACGAAGACGCCGGAACAGATGGACACCAGCCGCGCCCCGGCGGCGTGCGCCCGGCGCAGGGCCTCCAGCAGGGCCGGCGGCACCGGGGCGTCCTTGCCGCGCCAGCCGGGGATGATGATGGTGCCGGCGCCGGCCAGATCCTCCAGCCCGCCGTCGGCCAGCACCTGGATGCCGCCCACGGCCCGCAGGGGGCCGGCGTCGGCGGCGCAGACGCGGAACTCGTACCAATCCGCCATCTCCGGCCGGGGCAGGCCGAACACCTCCACCGCCACGCCGAACTCGAACGTGCACAGCCCGTCATAGGCCAGGACGGCCACGGTGCGGTTGCGCGGGGGCGGCGGAGCGGCGGGGGCGGGGCGGCGCAGGGTCATGGGGGTCATGAAACACCGACGCGAAAGGGACGCCAAGGGCACATCGCCGGCGTGGCCGGAAATGCCCGTTTATTGGCGTGGGCGCCAAGGCCTTGCCTGGTGGATATGGTCTTTAGCCATCAAATGCATTACATTGTCATGCAAACTATGAAGGAGGATGCGATGGTCAGCAATGCCTTGGTGCAGACGCGCATTGACGCCGATGTGAAGGAGCGGGCTGCCGCCGTGCTGGAAAGCATGGGGCTGACGGTATCGGATGCCGTGCGTATCCTGCTGACCCGGACCGCCAATGAGGGGGCGCTGCCCTTCCTGCTAGCGGATGGTCCCGCCCACGATGCCTGGTTTCGCGCCAAGGTGCGCCAAGCGCTGGAAGATGCCCGCCCCAGCCTGGAGGAAGAGGAGGTGGAGGCCCGCTTCGCGCAGCGGCGCGCCGCCCTGCGCCGGGTCGCGGGCAACGCGGACGAGGGTGATACGTGAAACTGCGCTGGTCCCCCTGGGCCGTTACGGATCGCGAGCGCATCTTCGACTATCTGGCCGAGCGGAATCCCCAAGCCGCCTTGGTCATGGATGATCGTATCCATGCCGCCGTCCAAGGCTTGAAGGCCTTTCCCGAGAAGGTCGGCCCGGGTGTGTGCCGCCGACACGAGAACTGGTGATCCCCGATACGCCGTGCACTGCCGCGTATCATGTGGAAAAGGGCGTTATCCTCATTCTGCGTGTCCTGCACACGGCGCAGCTTTGGCCGGAGGATTTGCCCTAACCGTTCAGGCTAGGGGGCACTCCTCCAGCGGTACGCGTTGTCAGCCGTGGTCGGCGTCCGGCTGCATCACCGCCAGCTCATTGCCCGAGGGGTCGGTGAACTGGAAACGGCGGCCCCCGGGAAAGCTGAAGGTCGGGCGGACGACGGTGCCGCCGGCGGCGGTCACGGCGGCCAGCGCCGCCTCCAGATCATCCACCTGGATGACGGTAAGGGGAGCCTTGGTCGCCTCCGCCGCGTCGGCCTGCAGGCCGATGTCCACATCACCGGTCATGGTGCAGGCGTAGGTGGGGCCGAAGCCGGTCAGCGACCAGCCGAAGGCCTGTTCGTAAAAGCGCTGCGACGCCGCGATGTCGCGGGTGGGCAGCTCGATGTAGTTGGGGCGGGCCATAGGATCGCGTGCCTTCGTCCTGCGTTTGTCTGGTGGGACCTTCCTAGCCGCGCCGGGTGACAGAAGCTGTCAGCAGGATCGGGCCCCGGGCATCAGCGCCACGACAGGTCGTTGCGGGGTAGGCGCCCTGCGTCGTCGATCACCCGCACCTGATGGGGCGGCATCGGTCCCCAGGTCCAGAAGACGGCATTGATGTCGATGGCGCCGGCGCCGGGGGCGAAGCTGGGCACCACGATGCCGACATGCCCCGCCTGATGCAGCCGCTGCGCAATTCGCCAACTGGCTGGTATCTGGCCCCGGTCGGCCAGATCCTCCCAGGCGCAGGCCAAGTCGGCCCCATCGATGCCATGGGCAGCCCGTTCGGCGGGGTCGGTCAAATCCACGACGCCCGCACAGTCCACTTCATAGGCCACCATCGTCATGGGCTGCGCCTTGAAGGGGAAGGCTTGCTGCGCCTCCAGCCAAGCCGTCTCAAGGCGGCGCGCGGTATAGAGGGCTGGCAGTCCCGGCGGGTTGAAGCGTCCGCCGAACCGGGCGGCCCCGTCGCCAGAGTCCGGCAGGAATGCCCAACGCGGGTTGTGTGCCCGGTAGACCAGGCCCGTCAGCCTCACGCGTAGCCGCCGACGGCGATGCGGCTCAGGTATCGCTTCACCGCCTCGGCCCGGCCTTCCTTCACCAGGTCCTCGGCCGTCTGATCGCCAAAGGATGGGATGGGCTGCGCCCGGTACCAGGCGAAGGCCTGCGGCAGGGAACCCGACCAGGCCAGGATGCGATTGATGATCTCCACCCCGTCGCGCAGCCGGGCCTGGGTGCTGGGCGCGCGCAACCGGCTGGATTTGGAGACGGCGTCGCGGGACAGGCCCATCGCCCCTGCCAGTTCGGTCTTGGTGATGTGCAATTGGGTTGCCAGGCGGTCGGTGGCGACCAAGCCGTCGGACGCCATCACTTCCGCCAGGAAGGCCGCGTGCGGGCCCATGGGCGCCTCATCAATTATCCCTATCCATGGTCATAATATGGGGCAACAGGGGCGTTCGCGCCAGCCCTCTTCCGTTTAGGCGTTGTTTGGCTGGAAATGCCCGCCTATTGGCGGACGCGCCACTGGCGGGAATTCGGACGCCGGGCGAGAAAGGGGCATCACCACCGCCTGACAGGGAATACCGACCATGACCGCCGCCGCCTCAACATCCGCCGGCCCCTCCGTCGTCGCCAAGACGCCAGCCGCCGCCTCCCACGCCGCCGCCGCGCACTTCGAAGCCAAGCTGGCGTTCGAGACCGACTGCGCCGACGTCTGGTACGCCACCCAGCATGAGGTGAAGGACTTCGTGCTGATCGACGTGCGCACCCCGGCCCTGTACGCCGCCGGCCATGTGCCGGGCGCCGTCAACATCCCCACCCGGCAACTGAGTGAGACGCGCCTGGCCGAGTATCCGGCCGGTACCCTGTTCGTCGTCTATTGCGCCGGACCACACTGCAACGGCTCCACCAAGGCGGCGCTGAAGCTGGCGCGCATGGGCCGCCCGGTGAAGGAGATGATCGGCGGCTTGACAGGCTGGATCGACGAGGGCCTGGGCCTGGCGCGCGCCTAAGCCTAAAGGGCCTTGGCCATCTCGGTGGTCGGGCCCCAGCCCGCCTGTTCGTACAGGGGCCGGCCGGCCGCCGTGGCGTGCAGGATGGCATAGGCGACGCCGCGCCGGCGGAACTCCGCCTCCGCCAGATCCATCAGCCGGCGGGCCAGGCCCCGGCGGCGGTGGGTGGGTTCGACATAGACGTTCAGGATATAGCCGCGCCGGTCTTCCCCGGGATGGGCGGGATGGGGCGGCCAGTCGATCTCCATCAGGCCGATGCCGGCCATGGCCGCGCCGTCCGTGTCATCCAGGACGAAGCCGAAATAGCGCCCATCGGCCAGGCGGGGCGCCAGCCAGTCGCGGAAGGGCGTCGCCATGGCCGCGATGGCCTCTTCCGGCCGGCTGAACTCGCGGAACATGGCGGCACGGTGCCGGCACACCAGGTCCAGGTCATTGGGTGTCAGCGGGCGGTCCATCAGATGCATGTGATCCCCCATTTGCACTGGGGATCCTTGTAGGGCCAAGCGCGCGAGCTTACCAGATCACGCCGTCCGCACGCCGCCCAGGAAGCCCGCCACGTCGCCCTTCAGCCGTTCCGCCCGGTCGGTCATGGAGGTGGCGGCCTGGCGCAGGTCGCCGGCCACGGTGGTGGACTGCTCCACGGCGGTGCGCACGTCGTCGATGCTGGCGGTGATCTGGTGGGTGGACATGGCCACCTCCTGCACATTGCGGGCGATCTCCTGCGTCGCCGCCCCCTGTTCCTCCACCGCCGCCGCGATGCCGGCGGTGATACCACCCATGGTGTGGATGACGTCGGAAATGGCGCGCACCCCGGCCACGGCGCTGCGCGTCACCAACTGGATCTCTCCGATCTGGCGGGTGATCTCGTCGGTTGCCTGGGCCGTCTGGTTGGCCAGATTCTTCACCTCCGACGCCACGACGGCGAAGCCCTTGCCGGCCTCCCCGGCGCGGGCGGCCTCGATGGTGGCGTTCAGGGCCAGCAGGTTGGTCTGGCTGGCGATGGCGGTGATCAGGCCCACGATCTCCCCGATCTTGGCGCTGGCCGCGGCCAGAACGGCGATGGCCTGGTCCGTCTCCTCCGCCTTGGCCATGGCGTCGTTGGCGATAGTGGTGGACTGGGCCATCTGGCGGCTGATCTCGGAGATCGAGGCTGACAGTTCCTCCGCCGCGGCGGCCACGGTGTTGATGCCGCTGGATGCGGTCTGGGCGGCGCTGGCCACGGTGGAGGCTTGGCGGCTGGAGTGCTGCGCCGTTTCCGTCATGGCGGCGGAGGTGGCCGCCAGATGGTCCGCCGCCTCTTCCATGGCGTTCAGGCCCGTGGTGGCGCGGCTGTCGAAATCGCGGCACAGGCCATCCACCACCTGGGCGCGGTTAAGCGCCGCCTGGCGGGCGAACGCGGCGTCACGCTCCGCCGCGCGGGCTTGGGCGGCGTTGTCGCGCAGCACGATCAGGGCGGTCGCCATGGCGCCCACCTCGTCCTGCACGCGGGGTGTGGCGATGGCCACATCCAGGTCGCCCTCCGCCAGGCGGGTGATGGCCTGGGTCAGATCCTTGATGGGCAGGGTCACGCGGCGGCGCAGCACCCAGGCCACCAGGGCGGTGATGCCGGCGACGAAGGCCAGGGTCAGGCCACCCAGCAGCAGACGCCAGCGCGCCTCCGCCAAGGCGTCGCGGTCCATGTCGCGTGCCGTTTCCAGGGCGCGGTCGCGCAAAATCAAGGCTTTGTCCAGCATGGGGCTGGTCCAGGCGCGCCAGGCGGCGTTGTCCATGGGGCTGGGCGCGCCGGTGCGCGCCGCCTCCAGGATGGCCTGATAGCGCGGCTCCCCCTCCTTCATCAGGGTGCTTTCCTCGGTCGCCAGCGCGTCCGCCAGCTTGGCCGGGCTGCCCAGGTTGGCCACGGCCTGCGTCTGCAGGCGCCACAGCGTGGCCACCTGGCCGGTCAGCTGGGTGGCGGTCTGCAGGCGCTTGGCGTCCAAGGTCTGGCCCGCCTGGAACAGGCTGAGGATGGCGGAACGGGTGCCGGCGGTGGCGCGAAGGTCTTGCGCCATGGCGGCGATCTGCAGGGGCACCGTCAGGTCGGCGGCCGAGGCGGCGGTGCGGCGGAAGGCCAGGTCGGCGGTACGGTCCACGGCGCCCGCGGCGGCGGCGATGCCCTCCTGCATGCGTCCCGCGCCGTCCGCCGCCCGGTCGGCCTTGCCCCTGGACGTTTCGGACTTTGCGCCCGCGCGCATGTCGGCCAGCAGCTTTTCCGCCTGGCCCAGGCCGGCGGGGTCCAGGCCGGCGTCGGCGGCGCTGGCCCGGGCGGCGGCCAGGGCCGCGTCCGTGGCCGCCATGGCCTTGCCCGGCGCGCCGGCGGCCCCGGTGTCCACAGGGCCGTCGGCGCTGAAGGCGCCGTTCCACGCGGCGCGTTCCGAGGCCAGCAGGGCGCCCAGCCGCAAGGCGTCGCCATAGGCCGCCAGGCTGCGCCCGGCGGCAGCCTGCGCCGCCAGGTCCCGGGCGGCGACGAAGGCGATGATTCCCGACAGGGCGACGGCCAGGGCGGCGATGCCGCCGATACCCGACAAGACGGTCTTGCTGATGTTCATGGGGCATCTCCTGGCTAGCCTGACGTGGACCGAGGCGCTTTCCACCAAATATAGCGATATAGCGTCCACGTTAAGGTTGCGTGAACCACGATGGGTCGTCCAGGCCGCGCCCTGCTACGGGTGCGCTGTGGCTGGTGTGGCACATCATTTACTGCCAAAGATAATCCTTGCGCCCCACTTGGACGATGTCCGCGGGGCGGGACACACGTATAGTGAGTACCTGGGTATGACTAGGTACGATGGCTTGAGCGTGGAAGAGGCAGGCGTGACCCGGTCGGAGTCCGAGGCGGATCGCATCCGCGCACTGGAGCATCAGGTGGAACGCCTGAGCGAAGTGGTGCTCACCCAGTCCTTGCTGGCCGATTCCGAACTGGACCTGGACGCGTTCATGCAGACGGTGGTCGACCGCCTGCAACGTCTGTCGCGCGCCAAGGGCGCCGTCGTCGAATTGGCGGAAGGCGACGACATGGTCTACCGCGCCGCCAGCGGGGCCGTGTCGCAGTTCGTGGGCGTGCGGCTGAAGCGCAACGGCAGCCTGTCCGGCTTTTGCGTCGAGACCGAAAAGGTCCTGATGTGCGAGGACAGCGAGACTGACGACCGTGTGGACCGCAACGCCTGCCGCATGGTGGGCGTGCGCTCCATGATCTGCGCGCCGCTGTTCGAGGCGGGCCGTGTGGTCGGCGTGCTGAAGGTCATGGGCACGGAACCCAGCGCCTTCACGGCCGAGGACGTGGCCCTGTTGCGGATGATGGCCAAGGCCCTGGGCGGCGCCCTAGGCAAGCAACTCAGCTTCCACGAGAAGCAGATGCTGCTAGAGGAACGGACGGCCACCGTCGCCCGGCTGGAGGTCGAGGTGGCGGAGCGGCGCCGGGCCGAGGCGGCCCTGCAGGCCCAGGCGCTGGAGATGGCCACCCTGGCGGAACAGCGCGACCAGGCCCGCCTGGCGGCGGAGGCGGCCAGCCACGCCAAGTCTGAATTCCTGGCCAATATGAGCCACGAGATCCGCACGCCCATGAATGGCGTGCTGGGCATGGCGCAACTGATCCTGGACACCCCGCTGGACGCGGAGCAGCGGGTGCTGGCGGCCGCCATCCACGACAGTGGGGAGATGCTGCTGTCCATCATCAACGACATCCTGGACGTCTCCAAGCTCGAGGCCGGCAAAGTCGAGCTGGAGGAGATCGATTTCTCCATGGACGAGCTGGCGGACAGCGTCGCCATGCTGCTGTCGCCCAAGGCGGCGGAAAAGGATCTGGACCTGGTCTGCTATGTGGAGGACGCGGCGCGCGGCGCCTATCGCGGCGACCCCACCCGCCTGCGGCAAATCCTGGCCAACCTGGTGTCCAACGCCATCAAGTTCACCACCTCCGGCACAGTCGCCATCGAGATCGGACAGGAACCGGGCGCGGCCACCGTGGCGGACGGCCGCCGCTGGGTGCGCATCGCCGTCAGCGACACCGGCATCGGCATACCCGAGGAACAGCGCGCCCGTCTGTTTCAGAAGTTCAGCCAGGCCGACAGCTCCATCACCCGTCGCTTCGGCGGCACCGGCCTGGGCCTGTCCATCTGCCGCCAGCTGATGGAACTGATGGGCGGCGAGATCGGCGTGGACAGTGCCGCCGGACAGGGCAGCACCTTCTGGTTCACCGTGCCCTTGCGGCCGGTCGCCGCCACCCTGGTGGACCAGAACGCCCTGGTGGACGGTATCAGGGGCCTGCGGGTGCTGGTGGTGGATGACATCCCCCTGCACCAGAAGATCCTGAGCCGGGCGCTCAGCGACCTGGGCCTCGTGGTCAGTCTGGCGGATGGCGCGGCGTCGGCCCTGGCGGCACTGGAAAGAAGCTGGGAAGCGGGTCGGCCGCCCGACCTGGTCCTGGTGGACTTTTCCATGGCCGGCACCCGCGGCGATAAGCTGGGCCAGCGCATCCGGCAAGACAGCCGCTTCGCCGAGTCCAAGCTGGTGCTGATCTCTTCCTTCGGGGTCATGGACCGGGGCAGTGCCGATGTCGACGTCTTCGCCGCCGTTCTGGCCAAGCCGGTGCGCCGGCAGACCCTGCTGGACGTGCTGAGCCGCCTGTTCCTGAGCCAGCTGGCGGCGTCCCCGGCCAAAGCCGACCCGGCCAAGGTGGGCGCCGGCCGCCGCGTGCTGCTGGTGGAGGACAACCAGATCAACCAGCAGGTGGCCCTCCTGATGCTGCGCAAGGAAGGGTACGAGGTGACCCTGGCCGAGGATGGCGAGGATGGCGTGCGGGCGGCGACCGCGCCGGGCGCCGTCTTCGACCTGATCCTGATGGACGTGCAGATGCCACGCATGGACGGGCTGGAGGCCACGCGGCTCATTCGCGCGCGCCAGGACGGCGTGCGCGTGCCCATCATCGCCCTGACGGCCAACACCATGGCCGGGATGCGCGAGGAATACCTGGGCGCCGGCATGGACGACGTGGTGGCCAAACCTTTCGACCAGCGCAAGTTCCTGGGCGCCGTGGCACATTGGACCAATGCCTCGCCCCATGCGCGGGCGCCGGCGGCGGCCCCGGCCGATCCTTTGCCGGCCGCCCCGGTGCTGGACGACAGCGTGCTGCAGCGGCTGGAGGTCATCGCCGGCCGTGAGCAGTTCCAGAGCCTCATCGCCAGCCTGGTGACCCATGGGGGGAGCGGCTGGACCGGGTGGCGACGCTGCGCGCCCGGGGCGACCTGGACGGGCTGCGGGCCGAGGCGCACGACCTGATCTCCACCGCCGGCAACGCCGGCCTCAAGCAGCTGCAGGCGCTGGGCGAAGCCCTGCACGCCGCCTGCGCCGCCCCGGACCGGCGGCGCGACCGGGTGCTGTCGCTGGCGGATGCCGCGGTCGCGGCCGGCCGGGAAGGCTGGTCCGTCGTTGCGCGGCGGTTCGGTGAACCGAGCCCGACCGCCGCCGTGGCGGCCGGGCGGGAGTGAAAGGCGTGCCTGACCTCCCTGTACCGGGGCGGCAGGGGCCGTTTGTTGACAGCGCTACCTGATCCATATAGCGTTCCGCAGGTTTTCCTCTTGAGAAAACCGAAGTAATGGCTGCGGCCATTTTCTTGATTCGCGCCGTGGTTCGAAATAATGACTTGGTATTGACGATGACACTCTCTAGTACACCGGCCCCGGCTGATGAGGGCAGCGCGGTGCGTGTTCTGGCGGAACGGGATAGCGACATCGCAAGCCTGACGCGGACCCTGGCGGATCGCGATCGCACCATTGCGCGCCTCAATCAGCTGGCCGGCGCGCGCGGGCTCGCCTTGCAGGATACCGAGGCGGTGAACGTCGCGTTGCGGGCGGAACTGACACGGATTTATCAGTCGCGCAGTTGGCGGTTGACCGCGCCCATTCGTTGGTTGTTGCGTCGTACTTTCCAAGGTCGCGCCACACTGGCCACGTTGTTGTGGGCCGTCCGGCGCCGGGGACTGTCGATGACCCTCGCCGACGTTCGCCGGATTCGGCATGACCATGGCATCAGCGGAGTCAAGTTCTGGCTGCTGAACGGCGTGGCGCCGGGTGGCGCGCAACAGGGCGAACCGGGCACCGATCTGTCATCGACCAAGGGTGCCCTGGCGGATTTGCGCGGGCCCGACGGCTATGTCTATCGCACCCCCCGCCGGCCTGCGGACCTACAGGCGCGGCTCAACGATCTCTCCACCACTTTCTCCGTCGTGGTGCCTGTCTACAACACGCCGCCGGCCTTGTTGGAAGCCGCCATCCGCTCGGTGGAGGCGCAGTGGTATCCGCATTGGCAGCTGGTGCTGGTGGATGACGCGAGCCCCAACCCGGCGACGCGGGCGGCGTTGGCGCAGCCGCGCGATCCACGCGTCACCATCCTGCGGCAGCCGGCCAACCAAGGCATCTCCGGCGCCACCAACGCCGGCTTGGCCGCCGCCACGGGCGATTTCGTCGTTTTCCTCGACCATGACGACGAGCTGACGGTCGACTGCTTGTATGAGCTGGCGCTATGCATCGCCACGCATGATCCGGACTTCGTCTACAGCGACGAGGACAAGATCACCCAAGAGGGGCGGTTCACGCAGCCCTTCTTCAAGCCGGACTGGTCACCCGACACGATCATGAGCACGATGTACACGTGCCATGTCAGCTGCATCCGGCGCGGCCTCTTGGACGAACTGGGCGGTCTCCGCTCGGATTACGACGGCTGCCAGGACTGGGACCTGGTGTTGCGATTGATGGAAAGGACCACGCGCATCCAGCATGTGGCCAAGGTGCTCTATCATTGGCGCATCATCCCGCAATCCACCGCGGCCGACCTGAACGCCAAGCCCTATGTGGTGTCCGTATCCGAACGGCTGCGCGCTGACACCCTGGCCCGCCGGGGCTTGAAAGGCACCCTTGAGCCGCTGCCCCAGCTGCCCGCCTATCACCGCGTGCGCTACGACATCCAGGGCACGCCCACCATTTCCATCATCATACCATCACGCGACAACCAGCCGGTGCTGTCGGCCTGCCTCGACAGCATCCGCGCCCTGTCCAGCTATGATCGGTACGAGATCGTGGTGTTGGACAACGGCAGCCGGGAACCCGCCACACTGGGCTACCTGAAGCGCATCCGATCCTGGCCGGGGGCCAAAGTCATCCGCCATGACGCGCCCTTCAATTATTCGGAATTGAACAACCTGGGCGTCGCCGCGTCCACGGGCGATATCCTCCTGTTCCTGAATGACGATACCGAGGTGCTGACGACCGACTGGCTGGAGCGCATGGCCGGCTACGCGCAGTTGAATCACGTGGGCGCGGTGGGGGCGAAGCTGCTTTACCCGGGGGCCGAGAAGACGCAGCATGCGGGCGTGTTGAACCTCTACAACGGTCCAAGCCACGCCTTCCTGCGGCAGGACCGGAACCACTACGGCTACTTCCTGCGTAATCTGTTGGAATACAACTGGCTGGCCGTGACCGGCGCCTGCCTGATGGTGGAACGGCGCAAGTTCGAAGCGGTGGGTGGCTTCGATGAGACCCTGCCCGTGGCCTACAACGACGTGGACCTCTGCATGCGCCTGCATGAGGCCGGCTATTACAACGTCATGTGCCAGGCCGCGGAACTGATCCATCACGAATCCATCAGCCGGGGCCTGGACTTCGTGTCGCCGGAAAAAATGGCGCGGCTGGAACGGGAACGGTTGCGGCTGTATGAGCGGCATCCCGGCCTGTTTCTGCACGATCCCTTCAGCAATCCCAATCTGCATCCCAACGGCGCTAATTTCGAAATCGTGTGATGATGGCCGAAACCAATACCACCGCCTTAGAGATCATGGCCCCTCCCACCTCATCTCCAGAGGCGGCCATGCCTTTGGCTTCGGCCCTGCGCGACGCCATCGCGGCCGCCCAGGCGGTATCGTTCGGTTTTCATGGTACGCTGTTCCAGCGTGCGACGACGCCTGAGGCCGTCTTCAACACGCTGGCGCGGCGCTTCGCCCAACCGGGATTCGCCGCCCAGCGCAAAGCGGCCCAAGCGGAAGCTTTCGACCGCGCGCGCAAGGCGGGCCGGCGAGAGGTCACGCTGGCCGGCATCTACGACTGCATGGTGCTGGATTCGGCGCTGGCGCAGGCGATGCAGGCGGCGGAGATCGCTTTGGAACTGGATCTGCTCTGTCCGGACATCGTGGCGTTTGACGCATTCCGGCACGCCCTGGCGCAGGGGCGGCGTGTACTGATTATCGCCGACAGCCATCTGGGCCGCGCTTTCGTCCGTGAGGCGCTCGGCCGTCACGGGCTGGAATCCGTCGCCCTGTTCATTTCCGGCGACTGTAACCTCACGGCGGGCCGGGATGGCGACCTGTTCGACCTGGCCATCGATTATCTGGAAGTGCCTCGGGATCGCATCTTGCATATCGGTGGCGACATCGCCCAGGCCCGCTCCAGGGGATTGGCCACCATCTATTACCAGGGCCACGACCAGGGCGATGGCAGATCCGTCGGTTCGGCGATTTCCGCTTCCGCCACCCTGCCCGCAGGCACGCTATCGGCCCATGATCTGGGTTACCATGTGGCTGGCCCCGCCGCTGTCGGCTTCTTGAACTGGATGGAAGGCCAGGCCAAGCTGAATGATGTTCAACATGTGCTGTTTCATTCTCACGACGGTCATTTGCTGGATCGGATCGTCCGTGAAAACCCCGGCGCGTGGACTTTGCCGCCTTGCAGCCTCCTTCCAGGCTCAGGGACGGCCTTCGCCCTGGCGACGATCGATGACCAGAACTTTCCACAACATCTGCCGTTCCTGACCGCGGGGTCCGACGGCTTGGCGCCGTTCGAGGTGCTGGAGCGTATCGGTGTTCCCGCGCCCGCGCCGGAAGTCATGGAGCGATATGATCTCGGGGACGAAGTCGAACTTTCGCCGGCGACGCAAGCGCGTCTCCGTGGGTTCCTCTTCGAATATCGCTTCGAGATTTTGAAGATTTGCCGACGCAACCGCCGAGCCCTGTTCGACCAGATGCGACGCTTGGGTTTGGAACAAGACGCGCCCGTGGCATTGGTTGACCTGGGATGGGAGGGCGCCACGCAGGAAGCGCTGGAGGTGGCGCTGCGCGGTATCGTGAATCTCGACATCCACGGCTATTCCTTTTGCCTGGCGGACACGGAGGAAAGCCGGCGCCGGCAGCGCGCGCGCCAGATGGCGGCGCTGTTCAGTGTCAACAGCGTGGCTCCATCCATCCTGCGGCGCCTACATATGAACCGCACGTCCGTGGGGCTGCTGTTCAGCGCTCCCCACAACCCCATCATCGGCATGGAATCGATGACCGGTGGCGTACGCGGTATCGAGGACATGCGCTGGGCTGGGGATGGCGCGCGGCCTCTGGCCGTGTCCGCCATCGTGGAGGGGGCCGTGGCTTTCGCTCACGAGCATGTGGTGGGCCGAGGGGGCAATTCCCGTCCGGCACTCCCCCCCCTGGAGATGGCTTGGTCTCTGGTAGAGTTGCTCGACCGGCCGGCTCCGCTTTCCGACGCCTTCCGGACGCTGGCCAATTTCGACCCCTGGACGGCCAGCCTGAACCGGCGCGCCTGAGCGCCTGGTTCAGGCCGCGGCGCGCGCGGCCTCCATCGCCGCCAGGAACAGGTGGTAAGGCGTGCTGCCTGGCAGGTCGCGCATGCTGGGGGCGCCCACTTCATCCTGGGTTTCGATCCACCGGCCGCTGGTCGGATCCAGGAAGGCGGCCTGCAGATGGGCCATCAGGCGTTGGGCCAGGGCTTCGGCGGCGTCGCCGGCGGGCGTGCCGCGATGGCGGCGGGTGTGGGACAGGGTGGCCTTGATGGCTTCGGCCACGGGCCAGATGCGCCGTGTGCGCAGAATGGGCGCACCTTGGGCATCCATCTGGTCCATGATGCCGCCGTCGGGCAGGAAGCCATGCGCGACCGCCTTGTTGAACAAGGTGTCGGCCAGGGGCAGCAGGGCGGCGTCGCCGCCCTGGCTGACGTAACGATCCAGCAGCCACGCCCATTCAAAATGATGGCCGGGCTCCACGATGTGGCCGGTGGCGGGATCAGGCCGCCAGTCCTGGGTGAAGAATTCCCCCAGGGTGCCGGTCGCGGCGTCGAAGAAGCGGGCTTGGAACAGCCGGACGACGGTGGTGGCTTCCGACAGCCAGGCGCCGTCGCCGGTGAATTCGTGCAGCGCCAGCAGCGCTTCCAACAGATGCATGTGTGGATTCTGGCGTCGTGTCGCGCCATTGGGCACCCACTCGGCACTGGCCCCTTCCGCCAAGCCGCCCCAACCGCCGTCCGCCAGTGTCGGCATGGCCAGGCGATCGCGCATCAGCGACCAGGTCTCCTGCGCCAGCGTCAGTGCGCGGGGGGCGCCGAAGGCGGCATGCGCATAGGCGAGGCCAAATAGGACAAAGGCGTGGCCATAGAAGTCCTTGGATCTGTCAAGAGGTTGGCCATCCGGCTGCGCCTTGAAGAACCAGCCCCCGTTACCGTCATCCCAGAAATGGCGGACCAGGAAATCGTAGCCGCGTTCGGCGGCGGCTTGGCCGCTGCGGTCGCCCTGTAGCGCCGCATGGGCCAGCACGTAAAGTTGGCGGGCCTGCACCATGGACCGCTTATAGCCCAAGGGCAGGGGCTGTTCCGCCGCGTCCAGGCGTTCATGGAAACCGCCATGCGGCCCATCGGCGAACCGGTCGCGGCACAGCGGCAGCAGACGATCGAGAGCGTATCGGACAAAGGCGGCGGAAGACGACATGAAGGCCTCGGTCTTTGGCGGCTTCGCCTTACTGGCGGGGGGATGGCCATGGTGAAGATCAGGGCGATGGATCGGCCCGGCATCATCGTCCTTAACCGCAGGAGGGGGTAACATACGCCTTCCAGCCACTTCCACCCCAAACCTTCCCTCCGGGGTAAAGCCTCAATGTCGTGCCTAAGGATTGGGCCGGTTCCGCAGGCGTCTTGCCTAGATTGCGGGCAAATGGCCTTCAAAGGCAGAGCGTTCCCTTCGCGCGTCTCACGAATGTCTGGGACCGTCCCGAATTGGCGCCATTCTTGCTAAGACCCAGGTTCGGTGCCGCATTGCGGCAACACCCGCGCATCAAATATGTGCGTTGCGGCAAAATTTCGGTCGGATCCTCGCTTTCTTGTTGGATTTGAAAGACCTTCGGTAGTAGTGGGGCTGCCGCAAACGAAATCTGCCGTGTACCCTCCCCCGGCTGTTCCCAGCCTAGCCTTTGGGCGGGGGATCGGTGCGACGGGCAACGCAAAAGCAGGTCCGGCAAGGGCCTGGAAAAAGTGAAGGGATCGAGCATGATGAGGGTTGAGAAGGGCCGCGGGCTGAAGTCCGCGCTGCTGGGTATGTCGGCTTTGAGCCTGCTGGGTCTGGCCAGCGTGGCGCGCGCCGCCGATGACAATTCCGACAAGCTGGATGAGATCATCGTGTCGGCCGAACGCCGGCCGGCGCTGGAGCGTGAGGTGCCGATCGCCGTCACGTCCATCAGCGGCGAAAAGCTGGACGTGCTGAACTCCGGTGGCCAGGACATCCGCTTCCTGGCGGGGCGCGCCCCCAGCCTGCAGGCGGAGTCGTCTTTCGGCCGCACCTATCCGCGCTTCTACATCCGCGGCCTGGGCAACGCCGACTTCGACCCTAACGCCTCCCAGCCGGTGTCGGTGGTGTTCGACGACGTCGCCATGGAAAACCCCATGCTGAAGGCCTTCCCGGTCTTCGACGTGGGTGCCGTGGAAGTGTTGCGCGGCCCGCAGGGCACGCTATTCGGCAAGAACACCCCGGCCGGCGTGGTCAAGATCGACAGCGCCAAGCCCAGTGACACCTTCGGCGGCTTCGCCGACCTGACCTACGGCAGCTATGACACGGTGAACTTCACCGGCGCCGTGGGCGGCCCCATCGTCAAGGACGTGCTGAAGTACCGCGCCTCGGTCAGCCTGCAGCGCCGCAACGACTGGGTCCAGAACGAAGACATCTCGACGAAGAACGACACCGACTTCGAGGGCTATCGCGACCTGGCCGGCCGTTTCCAGCTGGAATACACGCCGAACGAGAACCTGGACATCCTGCTGAACGTCCACGGCCGCCAGCTGGACGGGTCCGCCCGTCTGTTCCGTGCCAACATTATCCAGAAGGGCACCAACGACCTGGTCCCGGGCTTCGACATCGAGAAGGCCAACCAGGACGGCGCCAACCCGCAGAAGCTGAATTCCTTCGGCTCCAACCTGCACGTCGTCTATGACGCCGGCCCCGTGACCGTCACCTCGGTCAGCGGCTTTGAGCGCGCCAACGTGTTCAGCCGCGGCGACATCGACGGCGGCGTCCCTTCCGACGTGCCGTTCTCGGTGGAGACCGGCGGCTACAACTCCCCGCGTGAGCTGAGCCAGGAACTGCGCTTCGCTTCCAACGACCTGGGCCCGTGGCTGCTGCAGGGTGGCCTGTACTACTTCAACTCCTACCTGACCGGTAAGGACTACGACTACGTCACCGCCGACGGGTCGATCGACAACCAGGTTCGCCACAAGGACCGCAGCGAGACCGACGGCGTCTTCGGTTCGGTGAAGTACAAGATCACCGACGACCTGACCCTGGGCGGCGGCGTGCGCTATTCGCACGACAACAAGTCGGTTGAATCCATCCGCGACTTCGGCTTCACCGGCCCGATCTACCTGCGCACCAGCGTCAACGGCGGCAATGCCTCCTGGGACATCTCGGCCGACTACGCCGTCAACAGCGACGTGAATGTCTTCGCCCGCGTGGCCACCGGCTACTTGGCCCCGTCCATCCAGGACCGCATCGCCTTCGCCAACACCACCTCGTCCGCCAAGGCCGAGACCACCATCTCGTATGAAGCGGGCGTGAAGTCGTCGCTGTTCGACAAGCGCGCCAGCTTCAACCTGACCGGCTACTACTACGACACCAGCGACATGCAGCTGACCGCCGTGGGCGGCGCCAGCAACACCGCCCGCCTGCTGAACGCCGACCATGCCATCGGCTACGGCGTGGAAGCGGAACTGGAAGCCAAGCCGGTGGAGCACATGCTGGTCACCTTCGGCGGCAGCTACAACCACACCGAAATCCAGGATCCGAACGTGTCGGTCGCCACTTGCGGCGGCGGCTGCACCGTGACCAACGCGCTGAACGCCCAGGGCAACGCCCTGCTGGACGGCAACCCGTTGCCCGAGGCGCCGGAATGGGTGCTGAACGCCACCTTCCGCTACGGCGTGCCGGTGGGCGACAAGGGCGAGGTGTTCTTCTACACCGACTGGGCCTACCGCAGCGACGTGAACTTCTTCCTGTACAAGTCGACGGAGTTCACCGGCAAGTGGCTGCTGGATGGCGGCCTGCGCCTGGGCTACAAGAACGACGCCGGCTATGAGGTCGCGGCCTTCGTCCGCAACGTGCTGGACCAGGTGCGCGTCATCGGCGCCATCGACTTCAACAACCTGACGGGTATGGTCAACGAACCCCGTATCATCGGCGTTCAGGCCAAGTACTCGTTCTAATACCCCTGGCATCCTCCCGGCGGCGCTGGCCGTTGCCGGGAAGGTGTGACAGGGTCTGTTCCAGGGGCCCGGCCGTGGCAGCGGCGGGCCCCTGTTTCTACCCGGCCGGCCGCAAAGGCATTTCCCATGACCCGGATCGCTTTCCTGTTCCGTTGCCTGCGCGCGGGCGCGCTGGGCGCCGTTCTTCTGACCACTCCGGCCATCGCCAAAGAGGGCGCGCCCCTCAAGGAAAAGGTCATCATCGACACCGACATCGGCGATGACATCGACGACGCCTTCGCGCTGGCGGCGGCCCTGAATGATCCGCGCCTGGACATCCTGGGCGTCACGGCGGCCTGGGGCGACACCGGCTTGCGGGTGCGCCAGCTGCAACGCCTGCTGACCATCGCCGGTCGTGCGGACATTCCCGTGGCGCAAGGGCCCGCCACGCCCAACGCCACGCCCTACACGCAAAAGCGCTGGGCGGAGGGGCAGCCGGCGCCGGCCACGCCCGTGCCGTCCTCGGTGGACTTCATCCTGGACCAGGCGCGCCGCTACCCAGGGCAGGTCACGCTCATTTCCCTGGCGCCGCCCAGCACCCTGGGTGCCCTGGTCGATCGCGACCCCACCGGCTTCGCCAAGCTGAAGCGGGTGGTGATGATGGGCGGCTCCGTCCATGCCGGCTATGACGACACGGGCTACGGCCCGCTGAAGGGCCCGACGCCGGAGTACAACATCTATTCCGACATCCCCTCGGCCAAGAAGCTGTTCACCAGCGGCGTGCCCCTGGTGGTGATGCCGCTCGACAGCACCCAGCTGAAGCTGGACGAGGTGAAGCGCGACCTCCTGTTCGCCAACGGCACACCCATGACCGATGCCCTGGCCCTGATGTACCACCAGTGGCGCCACCTGAACGGCTGGGGCCAGATCACGCCCACCCTGTTCGACCTGGTGCCGGTGGCCTATGTGCTGGACCCGAAGCTGTGCCCCACCACGCCGCTGCGCCTGATGGTGGGCGACAGGGGCGAGACGACGCCCGCGGCGGGCCCCGCCAATGCCCAGGTCTGCCTGAAGGAAGACAAGGAAGGCATCCTGGACCTGCTGATGACCGGCCTGTTGGCCCAGCATTGAGGGGGACGGTGCATGCGCCGCCGGATCGCCGCCGCTTTCTTGGGCACCTTCCTCCTCAGCGTCCCGGCCGGTGCGCAGGACACCCAGACGGTGCCCTACGGCAGCTGGAAACAGCCGATGATCAACGGCCCGGCCTGCCTCACCTGGCGGGAGGCGTGGGAGGGCGGGACCCGGGATTGCACCGGCGCCGATTATGAGGCCTGGCTGGCCGATGTCCGCCATTGGCGCCAGGAACGCCGCATCCGCGTCGGCTATGACCCCGCCCGCTATGACGACCCCCGGCTGGCCTGGACGCGCACCAGCTTCGTCCAAACCCAGATGATGGTGGAGGATCGCTATTTCTATGACCCGGTGGCGGGCCGCTACACCGTCGACCGGTATCTGGATGATCTGACGGCCCGCTTCGGCGGCATCGACGCCGTGCTGCTGTGGCCCGATTACCCCAACATGGGCATCGACGACCGCAACCAGCTGGATCAGGTGACCAACCTGCCGGGCGGGCTGCCGGGGGTGAAGGCCATGGTGGCGGACTTTCACCGGCGGGGCGTGCGCGTGCTGCTGCCCATGATGATGTGGGACCAGGGGACGCGGGCGCCGGATCGGCCCTGGCCGCAGGCCATCGCCGATCTCGCCAGGCAGATCGGCATCGATGGCATCAACGGCGACACCCAGGACGGCGTGCCGCTGGCTTTTTCCCTCGCGGCGGACAAGGCGGGCCATCCCTTGGCCTTCCAGCCGGAAGGCGTCCTGGCGGACGAGGCGGTGGCCTGGGACCTGATGTCCTGGGGCCAATACACCTTCGCGCCCGTGCCCAAGGTCGACCGCTACAAATGGCTGGAGCCCCGGCACATGGTCAACATCTCGGACCGCTGGGCCCGGGACA
Organism: Nitrospirillum guanabarense; assembly: GCF_034653355.1. Taxonomy (NCBI): domain Bacteria; kingdom Pseudomonadati; phylum Pseudomonadota; class Alphaproteobacteria; order Rhodospirillales; family Azospirillaceae; genus Nitrospirillum; species Nitrospirillum guanabarense. The sequence goes on along the minus strand of NZ_JAYEER010000001.1, from coordinate 732,973 downwards.
AGACCGACGACCTGCACTACGCCTTCTTCAACGGCGTCGGCTGGGAGGCGTGGGAGAACGTCTGGGGTATCTGGAACGGCATCAGCGCCCGCGATGGCGAGGCGATGCGCCGGGTGGCGACCTTGGAACGGGGCTTGGGACCCCTTTTGTCCAGCCCGGACTGGCAGCCCTTTTATCCCACCCGTGCCGCCGGGGTGTACGCCAGCCGCTGGCCTGGCGCCGACGGCCGGGTGGCCTGGACCATCGTGAACCGCAACGACCACCCGCTGGATCAGACGGTGCTGGCCGTGCCGGCGGACGGGGCGGCCCTGCGCTATTTCGACCTCTATCACGGCGTGGAACTGACGCCGCGCCGTGAAGGCGGCCAGCTGCTGCTGTCCTTCCCGCTGGAGGCCCAGGGCTTCGGCACCGTGCTGGCCCTGCCCGGCCGCCCGGACGCCGCCACCGGGGACCTGATGCGGGCCATGAAGGCGATGACGGCCACCGATCTGGCCAGCCTGCCGCGCGCCTGGTCGCCGCTGCCCCAGCGCCTGGTCGACATCCCGACCACGGCCCCCGCCGCCGGCGCACCTGAAGGCATGGTGGAGATTCCGGCCGGCGACTTCACCTTCCGCGTCCAAGGGCTGGAGATCGAGGGTGGCACCAACGCCGGCGTCGATGTCGCCTACCCGTGGGAGGGGGAGGCGCGGCGTTACCATGAGCACCGCCTGTCGCTGCCGCGCTTCTTCATGGACCGCTTCCCCGTGACCAACGCGCAGTTCAAGCGCTTCCTCGACGCCAGCGGCTACCATCCCAAGGACGACCGCAACTTCCTGAGGGATTGGAGGGGCGGCACCTATCCGGCCGGCTGGGATGACCGCCCGGTCACCTGGGTGTCGCAGGAGGACGCGCGCGCCTACGCCGCCTGGGCGGGCAAGCGACTGCCGCACGAATGGGAATGGCAGTACGCCGCGCAAGGCGCGGACGGCCGCCGTTATCCCTGGGGCGACACCTGGCGGGATGACGCCGTGCCCGCGCCCGAACGGGGCCGTGCCGTGCGCCCACCCGACGCCGTGGGCGCCCATCCGGCGGGGATCAGCCCTTTCGGCGTCCAGGATCTGGTCGGCAACGTCTGGCAGTGGACGGATGAATACCAGGACGACCACACCCGTGCCGCCATCCTGCGGGGGGGCAGCCTGTACCAGCCCCAGGGTTCCATCTGGTATTTCCCACAGGCCTACCGCAACGACCAGCACGGCAAGCTGCTGCTGATGGCGCCCTCGCGCGACCGCTCCGCCCTGGTGGGCTTCCGCTGCGTGAAGGACGCGGGCTGAGTCAGGGTTGGGCCGCCCGGCCGGAATGGCCTTGGATGATGCGCGCCAGCGTGCCGTCCGCCGCCAGATGTTCCAGGCCGGCTTCCAGGCGTTCGCGCACCCCCGGGTCGAGGTGGGGTGAGAAGACCATGTACTGGTCGTCCACCGCCAGCGGGTGGGGCAGGACGCGGATCCGCGTGTCCCACCCGTTGTTCTGGATGACTTCCGTCAGACCGGGGTTGCGGAAAATGAAGAAGCGGCCCCGGCCGCTCATGAGCTTGCGCAGATTGGTGTCGCTGTGGGCGGCCCAGGCGTCGATATTGCGGTCCTCGATGCCGGCGCGGTGCAGCCGGTCCAGGAAGGCGGAGCCGGCATTGACCAGGACGGTGTCGTGTCCGTCCGCCAACGCGATCCGCAATTCATCGAAGGTGGCGACGGTGGCCGGATCACCGGTGCGGACGGCCAGCACCGTTTCCATGCGGATGACGGCCCGGCGGGAATAGAGTATCCGGGCCTCCCGTTCCGGCGTGCGGTAATAGCCGCAATCCGCGTCCAGCCGCCCCGCCGCCAATTCCTGGGCCGCCCGATCGTGGGTCAGCCAGTCCGTGGACCACACCAGCCGCACGCCATCCACCTGCCGGCTCAAAGCCAGCAGGATTTCCTCGCACATGGCGGGGGCTTTGGCGTCCGACGGCCCGTGACGCGGAATGCGCAGTTCCTGAACCGGTGTCGGCAAGCCGCCAGGCGCGGGAGAGGCACCCGCCCCGGTCCACGCGCCAAGGACGGCGGCGACCAGCAGGGCGGCACGGCGCGCCCGTTGTCCCAGGCCTTTTCGATATCGGCGTTTCCGTCCCACGCGGGCCCCCGTTTCCCCACGGGACGCAATCTACACCCTGCCGCACCCCGCTCTAAGCGCGCCTTCGGTCAGGCCATGCCCAGGCGCACGCGGTGGGTCAGGGCGTCCAGGTCGGTGCGGCGGGCCAGGATGGCGGCGTCCAGGGCCGCCACCACGGCGGCGCAGTCGGGCAGGCTGCGCCGGATGGCCAGGGTCCGCACCACCGTGCCCAGGAAGGGGCGGGGGGCGTAGGTCAGGGCGCCGGTCAAGCCGGCGGCGCGGGCCAGATAGCCCATCTGCAGCTCATCATGGACGAACGCGTCGATGCGGCCGGCGGCCACCATCTTCAGGACGCTGACGGGATCCGGAACCACCGCCAGCGTGGGGATGGCGTCCATGTGCTCCGTCGCCCAGCCGTTGCCGACGTAGCTGCCCAGACGGAAAGCCGCCAGTTCTTCCAGGCTACCAATCGCCTTGAAACGGTCGTCGTCGCGGCGGTGCCAGATGCCGATGTCGCTGGTCATCACCGGCTGCAGGCAGAACTGGACATAAACGGCGCGGTCGGCGGAGGGCACGGTGCAGAAGCCGTCGGCTTGGCCCGCCCGCACGGTGGCCTGGGCGCGGCCCCAGGGCATCAGGCTGGTGGTCTGGCTGTAGCCGGCGGTGGCCGTCACCACATCCACGTCGTCCTTCAGCAGGCCGGTGGCGTTGCCGTCCGCGTCGGCATAGCTGAAGGGCACCACGTTGTCGGCGTAGACGAAACGCAAGGGGGCGAAACGCGGGGGTGGCACCGCCGCGCGGGCGGCGCGGCGACCCAAGGCCAAGTCCAGGCCGACGGCGCCCATACCCAGCAACAGGGCGCGGCGGTCCACGATAGTGCCACTCATCTAGCCCCCCGCGTATTCGGTCCTGAATGATCGAAGGTGCCGGGACGTGCGTCATAAGACGCTTTGGAAACAGCTCGGTTCGGTAGTCTATCCGGACAGGCTACACCAAAGGGGCAGGGGGAGAAAGCGCCACCATCGGTGGTGGTGACGCCATCCGGATCAGCGCACGGCGTCCGTCATCAGGCGGACGAAGCCCTCGCGGTCGGCACGCTTGATGACGCGCATGTTGGGCACCTGGGGCGCCAGGTCCGGGTCGGCGTCCGCCGCGTCCGGCAGGATGGCGGAGGAGACGCTGGAATAGCCGCGCGTCAGGACGCCCGCCGTCTCAACGTCCACCACGCACTCCTCCGCCTCCAGCACCAGGCTTTCGTCCAAGGCGCAGGCGCAGGTCAGGGCGTCGGGATGGATGCTGCCGTCGATGCGCTGGCGCTCACGCGAGAAGGCCAGGCTGTCGCGGTTCACGCGGGTGAAGAACTGGGACACCGGCGTGCCCAGGGCCGCGATGGCGTCCAACTCGGCGCTGGTGATGACGCCCTCGACCATGGAGCGGGTCCAGGTCAGCAGGCTGGCCTTGAAGCCGGCGTTGACCACGATCTTGGCGGCCTCGGGATCGACGTAGAAGTTGAATTCGGCCGCACTGGTGACGTTGCCCACGGCGTTGTCGGTGCCGCCCATGATCCACAAATGCTTGGTGGCCTGGGCGATGGCCGGCTCCTTCATCACCGCCAGGGCCAGGTTGGTCAGGGGCGCCTGGGCGATGATGGTGACCTCACCCGGGTGGGCCAGGACGGTGTCGATGATGGCGTCGACGGCGTGCTTCACCTCCGGCCGCTGCTTGGCTGGCGGGTAGTTGGCGTCGCTCATGCCGTCCTTGCCGAAGACGTAGGCCGCGTCCAGCGGCTTGCGCATCATCGGCAGGCGGGCGCCGGGATAGACCGGCACCTCGCCGCCACGGCCGGCGGCCTCCACCGTGTACAGCGCGTTCTCCACGCACTGGTCGAAGGTCACGTTGCCGTGGCAGATGGTGATGGCCTCCAACGTCACCTTCGGGTTGCGCAGGGCCAGCAGCAGGGAAAAGGCGTCATCGCCGGCGGTGTCGGTGTCGATCAGGAGGCGCATGGGCGCGGTCTCTCGCTTCAAACTCAATTGGGGGATTTGCCAAGGGATTCGGCCGTGGTTTTAGGGCCGTGGCCCTGGCCCCACAAGCCGGTTTCAGCCTCGGCGGCCACGGCCGCCTCGAAATCACGGAAGTCCGCTTCCAGGCGCCATTGCAGGGCGGCCTTGGGACTCTGCTCCAGGAAGGCTTGGCAGGCGGCGGACGGGACCGTGCCCGCATGATCGGCGGCGCAGGGTGTGGCCAGCTGGCCCGGCGCGGCCCATAGGCTGGCGCCCGGCAGGAAGGCGTGCTCCAGCCCGTCGCGGGAAAAGGTCTTCAGCGTGGAATAATCCAGGCCGTAGGTCTCCGCCGCCCGCACATACTCATGCGTCAGGTCGATGCGCGACACGCCCTCGTCATCCGTGGACAGGGCCAGGGGCACACCGAACGCGCGGTAGGTGGTGATGGGGTGGTCGCGGCCCTTCACGCCCAGGATGACGTCGTTGCTGGTCAGGTTGATCTCCACCAGCACGCCCCGGTCGGCCATGGTTTTCAGCACATGCTGCGCGTCCGTCTCCTGCCCGATATCGACGCCATGGCCGATGCGCTTGGCGCCCGCCACCTCCACCGCCAGGCGGATGTGGTCGCGCAGATCCTCCGGCGGCACCAGGCCCAGGGCCAGTTCACCGGCGTGCAGCGACAGGTTGGCCGCTGGGTGGATTTTCCCCAGATAGCCCAGCAGGCGCATCTGCAGGCCATAGTCCTTCAGCGTCACCGGGTTGTCCTCCGGCGCCACCAGGTTGACGCCGACGAAGCGCGGGTCGGCGGCGGTCAGGGCATAGCCATAGAGGCTCTGCGCGAACACCTGTGGGGCGGGCAGCACGCGGATGACCTGGGCCAGATAGCGGATGGTGACGGCGCAGCCCGGCTGGGCGTCGGCGGTGCCGCAACGCAGGATCTGGCGCATGCGCGCCTCCGCCGCGTCGGTATCGGCCTTGGCGGCACGGATGATGGCCGGCAGGCCGGGCTCCACCTTGGCGCGCCAGGCGTCGAACGTGGCGGTGTCGCCGGGGACGCTGCCGGGTGCCGGCGCGCCCAGCGGGGCGGCCAGGGCCGCCGCCTTGGACATGCCGTTGGACCACATCAGTTCCAGGTACAGCACGTGGCTGGCGGCGGCGCGGTTGGCCGCCTCCGCCAGCATTTCGGGCACTCGGGCCGTCAGCGCCGGCTCGAACTTGGCGAAGCTGTCGAAGAAGTGATCGTGACCGGACTCCGGCCCCGCCACGAAGTTGCGCATGGACAGGGAATTGATCAGCCGGTTGTACAGGCCGACGTCGCGCCGCGCGTCCGCCGCCGGCACCAGGCCGCCGGTGCAGGGGGCGGGCTTCAGCACCAGCGCCTTGGGGTCGACGCACGCCGATTCCGCCGCCGCCCAACCCACCATGTTCTCGGCATAGATGCCGCCGCTCATGTGGTTGTGCAGGTCCGCCCCCTTGGGAAACCGGCGCAGGAACATGGCCAGGCGCACGGGGTCGGCGCGCAGGCGGCCGAACAGGGCGGCCGTCCGGGATTCCGCCGTCTGGGATTCCGGCCCCTGGGGCGCTTCGGCCATCGGGAGGGGTGGGAACGGCGGCGCCGCGTCACGGCCGCCATCGGTGGCGCAGGCGGCCAGCAGCGTCAAGGCGCCCGCGGCCAGTGTCGTGCGGGTGCGCCCCAACCGGGTGCGCCCCATCTGGGTGCGCAGTGCCCCCATGCTCATTCCCCTCGCCCCTTATCCTTTTTCATTTCACGGCGGGACCCGCCTCCGGGTGGGTATGCCGTTGCCAGTCCAGGGCATTATGAGGGCTGGGGGCCAGCGCTGCCACCGCCCAAATCCTGGAACACTTTCAAGCCGGGCACGGGTGTCCGCCATAGCCGCCGGCTATGAAAACGCGATGTTGAACCTTAACCGTTGGCGGCTAAACTTCCGGCTGTTCAGGGCGCTCCGTCCCGGGGCCGTCCTTCCAGCCGTCAGGAGATCCCAGGTGCGCGCCCTTTCCGCCCTCATCCTTTGCGCCCCCCTTGCCGCCTCGCTGCTGCTGTCCTTGCCGGCGGCGGCCCAGAGCGCCCCGCCGGCCGACGCCGACAAGAAGGCGGTGATCCAGCAGCAGAAAGAGAACGAGGACGCGGAAAGCCTCTGCCGCGTCATCAAGGAAAAGGCCGATTACGAGAAGTGCCTGGAACTGTACTTCCTGGACCAGGAGCAGTTCCGCGCCTTTCTCGACGCGCATAAGCCCAAGCCCGCGCCCAAGGCCTGACAAGAAGGAAACGGCCACCCCGGGAATGCTCAGGGTGACCGTTTCCATGCCGACCGCTCAGAACTTGTAGCTGACGCGGCCGTAATAGAACGCGCCGTTGAACCCGAAGGGCGAGTAGTTGCTGTAGGGATAGATGCCGCTGGTGCTGTTGGCGGCGATGACCTTGTCGGGATAGACGTCGAACACGTTGTCCGCCCCGACGGTCACGCCGATGGCGTCCGTCACCTGATAGCTGATGGCGATGTCGGTGATCCACTTGGCGCCATAGGTCTGGTCCAGCGCCGGGTTGCTGCTGTCCAGCGAGGTGGTGCTGCCGTAGCGCGTGGTGCGCACCGTGGTCGACAGCTTGTCCCAGTCATAGGTGGCCGCCAGGTTCAGCTTGTTCTTGGGCTGGCCCTTCTCGATGCGGCCCTTTTCCGACCGGCCGAAGCGGAAGACGGCGGTGCCCAGGCTGGCCAGCTGCGACGGATTGCCCTCCACCCGCGTCACTTCCGTGTCGTTCAGGTTCAGGCCGGCGGTCAGCGACAGGCTGCCCGCGTCGCCCAGGTCGATGGCATAGCGGCCGACGATATCCACACCCCGGGTGCGGGTATCGATGGCGTTGGTGAAGAAACGGCCGCCGCCGACGCCGGTCACGCCGTTGGCCGCCAGCAGCCGCACCACCGCCGCCCCGGTCAGGTTCTCCGACAGCACGATGCGGTCGTCGATGTCGATCTGGTAGAAATCCACAGTGGCGTAGAAGTTGTCCGCCGGGCGGAACACCAGGCCGGCGCTGTAGTTGGTGGACTTCTCCGGTTTCAGCGGCTCGGCACCCAGCGCCTTGGCCGCCGGATCCGTCACCGGGAAGGTGCGGACGTCATAGGGCACGCTGTTGATGAACACGGTGCTGGTGGCGGAATAGTGCGACTGGGCCAGCGACGGCGCGCGGAAGCCGGTGCTGATGGCACCGCGGACGGAGAGGAAGGAGATCAGGTCGTACTTGGCCGACAGCTCCCCGTTCGTGGTGTCGCCGAAATCGCTGTAATGCTCATACCGGCCGGCCAAGTTCACCAGGAAGTCGGGCGTCAGCTTGGTTTCCAGCTCGGCATAGGTGCCGACGCTGCCCCGGCTGTTGGTGCCGGCGTCGGCCGGCTCGAATCCGGGAAAGACCTGGGCGCCGGGGGCGGCCGGCGTGCCCTTGGACGGCCCGTCCAGCACCCGTACGCCGCCGTTGATGTAGCTGGCGGGTTCGCCCGCCTTGATGGTGTAGTCCTCGCGCCGCACCTCGGTGCCCACCGCGATGGACAGCGTGTCGGGCAGGAAGCCGACATGGGCCAGCTTGCGGACATCCAGGTTGCCCACCAGTTCGTCCGACACCAGTTCGCCGGCGTAAAAGCTGCGCGGGCTGGCCGTGCCCAGCGAGACGTTGACCGAATTCTCCACCCCATAGTCGAAGCGGTTGCGGCCGTAATCGACGCTCAGGTCATAGGTCCAGTCGTCGGGCAGGTCGCCGCGCGCGCCCACCGTCGTCGACAGGTCCAGCTGCTTGGACGTGATGAAGGGCAGGTAGCCGTCGGGCGTCAGGGCCCGCACTGTGCGCACGTCCTGGGCCCGGCGGAAGAAGCCGGCGCTCTGACCGTCGCGTTGGCCCAGGCTGGCGAAGGCGTAAATCTCCGCCTTGTCGTTCACCGGCAGGCTGGCGTTCAGGAACAGGTTGTATTCCTTGTCCAGCGGGTCGCCGAAGCGGCTGTCGTGCCGGTTGAACGTGGCCTCGCGCGGGTCGCCGGCCGTCAGATACTGCTGGCGGGGGTCGTCGCCGGAGCGGTCGGTGGGACGCGACCGGTGCGCCTCCGCCGACAGGGTGACGTAGCCGTTGCGGGGCAGCGGCAGGCCGACATTGGCCTCCACCCTGCCGGTCTGGCCGTCGCCGGCGCCGTACTCGCCATACTCCACGGCGGCGCTGCCGCCGCTGTCCTGGCCCTTCAGCCGGATGTTGATGACGCCGGCGATGGCGTCCGAACCGTATTGGGCGGCGGCCCCGTCGCGCAGCACCTCGATCTTCTCGATGGCGATGGACGGGATGGTGTTCAGGTCCACGGCGTCGGACCCGCGGCCCACGCTGCCGTTCAGGTTCAGGACGGCGCTGACGTGCCGGCGCTTGCCGTTGACCAGCACCAGGGTCTGGTCGGGGCTCAGGCCCCGCAGGGTGGCGGGGCGCACGTGGTCGGTGCCGTCGGTGTTGGCCGGCTGGGGGAAGTTGAAGCTGGGCACCAGGGCGCGCAGCATCTGGGTGGTCTGGACCAGGCCGGTCTTCTCCAGCTCATCCACCGGCAGCACGTCGATGGGCACGGGGGAGGAGGCGACGGTGCGGTCGCTGCGCCGCGTGCCGGTCACCACCACCTCGTCCAGGTCGCTCAAGGTGGCATTGCTTTGCGGTGCCGGATCGGCCGCCTGGGCGGCCGGAACGAATAGGGGGGCGGCCAGGATCAACGCTAGTGCGGTGGCGGCCCGGCGGTGCTTGCCCAGGGACAGGGACCTTGAGGAAACGGTCATGGATGAAAGGCTCCCAATGGGTTGTCCCGCCCGCCATCAGGAGGACGGACAGGAACAACGTTTTTTTTGTGTTCATATTTTTATTCAACATACGACGAGAGCATGACGCAGATCGTCGCAGTCTCGCAAGCGTCGGCCTGGAACGGGGCGCGGCGGGGGAGCCATGCCAGAATTGTATAGATCGCTTGCCGTTTGACTGGTCTATCGCCCATTCTATTTCACGCTACCACCAATGTGGTATGTAAGCCAAACGTCGCTTGACAGCGGGGGTGGACGCCATTGAGCATGGGGATCAATTTGCGGCCCCTTGGGCTCACCCCACCGGCGCCGGGTAGGAACACCCATGACGACACGGCCGACCATCGCCATCATCGGCGCGGGCTTCAGCGGTTCTTTGCTGGCCTTGCACCTCCTTTCCCGCGGGGCCGACTGTCCCCGCATCCTGTTGATCGAACGCGCCTCCGACTTCGGCCGGGGGCTGGCCTACGCCACCGGCAATCCCGCCCACCTGCTGAACGTCCGGGCCGGGAACATGAGCGCGTTTCCCGACCAGCCGGAGCATTTCCTGGCCTGGTTGCGCCAGCAGGGCGATGCGGTGCCGGGGGCGGCCGGGGCCGGCCCCGCCAGCTTCGTCGCGCGCCAGACCTACGGCCATTACCTGCAAAAGCTGATCTCGGACGCCGCCAAGCAGTCACGCTCCGCCGGTCGCCTCATCCTGGTGCCGGACACGGCGGTGGCCCTGCGGCAGGAGGGCGGGCGCATGGTGGTGCGCCTGGACGTGGGCCGGGAATACAAGCTGGATGCGGCCGTGCTGGCGATCGGCAATTTCCCGCCGCAGCCGCCGCTCCTGTTCGACGGCGCCTTTTTCCGGTCCAGCCGTTTCCACCCCGACCCCTGGGCGCCCAGCGTGGCGCGGGATATCGGCGTGCGCGACAGCGTGCTGGTGGTGGGCACCGGGCTGACCATGGTCGACACGGTGCTGTCCCTGCGGGCGCGCGGCCACCAGGGGCAGATCGTGGCGCTGTCGCGCCGTGGCCTGCTGCCCCGCCGGCACACCGATGCCGTGCCCCATGTCGTGCCGCCGCCACCGGACATGCCCACCTCCCTCTCCCGCGCGCTGGCCCATGTGCGCCGGCTGGTGCGGCAGGAACAGGCGGCCGGGCGCGCCTGGCAGCCGGTGATCGACAGCCTGCGCCCGCGCACGGTGGCCTATTGGCAGGCCCTGCCGCTGGGGGAGAAGAAGCGCTTCCTGCGCCACCTGCGTCCCTGGTGGGACGTGCACCGTCACCGCTTGGCGCCGGCCGTCGCCACCCAGCTGACGGCCTTGCAGGCCACGGGCGCGCTGATCGTCACCGCCGGCCGGCTGCAGTCCATCGAGGAGGTGCCCGACGCCCTGCAGGGCCGGGTGCGCGTGACCTACCGCCCCCGGAACGAGGACGGCGACATCACCTTCCCGGTCGACCAGGTCATCAACTGTTCCGGCCCGGCCTGTGACATCCTGCGGGTGACCGACCCGCTGGTGCGCGACCTGCTGGCCCAGGGCACCATCCGCCCCGATCCCCTGCACCTGGGTCTGGACGTGGATGCCGAGGCGCGGGTGCTGGACGTCGGCGGTCGGCCGGTCCCCGGGCTTTACGCCATCGGTCCGGTCACGCGCGGCACCTTCTGGGAAATGACGGCCGTGCCGGACATCCGCATGCAGGCCGCCACGCTGGCCCAGCATATCGGCGCCTACGTCGACCGCCATGCCAAGGTGGCGGTGGAGGCCTGATCAGGCCTCCACCCGTTTCAGGAAGCGGTCGAACGAGGCATCCACCGCCTGGCGGCCGCCCCCGATGATGTTGCGGCCCCAGGTGTAGCCGTAGACGTCCTCAAACGTGCACCCGGCCAGCCGCTCGCGGATACCCCGCACGTCCGCCGCCGTCATGGGCAGATAGTTGGGGTAGCTGTACATGAAGGTGACGTGCCGGCGGTCCATCACCACCTGCAGCGCGTCGCCGGGGAACAGGGCGCCGCCGGGGCGGGGACCGTCGCGCCAGTGCAGGGCGGTGCTGCCGGGGAAATGCCCGCCACAGCGGATGAGGGTGACGGCGTCCGACAGGACCAGGTGGTCGCCCTCCCAGAACTCCACCTGCGGCGCCGGGCGCATGACCCAGTCGCGGTCGGCGGCATGCAGCAGGATCGGGATATTCCCCAGCGCCTCGCTCCACGACACCATGGACGCGTAGAAATGGGGATGGGAGATGACGATCCTGTCCACGCCACCCCGCGCCTTCAGCGCCGCCACCCCTTCCTCCGTCACCAGTGGCACGCATTCCCACAGGATGGTGCCGGCATCGGTGGGCAGCAGCAGGGCGCGCTGGTCGATGGCGAAGGGCGGCGTCATGCCCAGCGCCAACAGGCCCGCATCCTGCTCCAGCCGGTTGCGGTGGCGGGCGGCCAGCCCGTCCATGGTGGTCCAGCGTTGGCCCCGCCAGCCGACATATTGGCGCTCATCCTCGCAGATGGGGCAGCGCTCGGGTGGCGTCGTGACGGCGAACTGGGTGCCGCAGGTCTCGCAGATGGCGTGCATGGCGATGCTTTCATCAGGCCAGGGCGGGGTGGGGCTCGACCCTCTGGGCGGCGCACCAGGCCAGATAGGCGGCCCGCGCGCTGGCGCTGTTGGTGGTCCCTATCACGTGGCCCCGCTCATCCAGATAATCGATATCCCCCGTCAGGCTGATGTGGATGACGCACGGCTCATCCCCCACCGTGCGCCAGCTGTCGACATTGCCCGCCGGTTCGTGGACGAAGACGCCGGGGCCGATGACCTCCCCCGTCTCGATGATCTCCCGCGATCCGGACAGGGTGTAGGCGTGAACCTCCCCGCTGTGGCGGTGGCGGGGGATGACGGTGCCAGGCTCCACCCGCAGCTGCAGGTCATAGCCGTCGTCGGCGAAGTGCAGGGGACGGAACGACAGGCCGGGGCGCAGCGGAACCCAGGCCTGGGCCAGGGCGTCGATGGGATGGGCGGTGAGACTGGTCATGAGGTTTCCTCCGGTTTGCGCGTCAACGGGCCTGGGCGACGGTGCGCCGGGCGGTGGCCAGGGTGATTTCCCCCGGCCCCATGATGCGGGTGATGCGGCCCTTGGCGTCGATGATGGCCAGGCTGGGCACCTCGCGCACGCCGAAGGCGCGGAACAGGTGGCCATCGGCGTCCAGGGTCAGGGGCAGGCCGCTTGGTACCGCCGTCTTGGGGTTGGCCTGGTAGTCGGCCAGGTCCTTGGCCGAAGCCCACAGGCCCGAGGCCACGCCCAGCCAATGGGCCTGACCCTGGTCGGCCAGGCTGGACGCCACCTCCCGCGCCTGGCGGCAGGCGGCCGCCATGGCCGGCCGGCTGGCGGCCAGATAGGACTCGCACCAGGGGGAGAAGAACAGGACGGCGCGCGGCTTGCCGTCGCGGCTGGGGCCACCCACGGGGAAGGCCTGGCCGGTGGTGATGCTGGTGGTCAGTCCTGGCAGGATGTCGCCTGGTTTATAGGTCGCTTCCTGCGGATGGCCAGGGGCGGTGGCGATGCCGGCGGCACTCCCGCCCTCCGCCAGGGCCGCCTGCAGCGCCTGGTGCAATTTGTCGTCCGCCAGATGGCCGACGTACAGGATGCGGCCGTCGCGGCCGATGACCACGTGTTGCGGCGTCACCCGCAGGTTCAGGGCGGCGGCCAGGCTACCGTCGTCCACCACCACCGGCATGCGTAGGCCCATCTTCTGGCGGAAGTCGCGTACCGTCGCCGGCTTGTCGTTGAAGCCGGTGTTGACGGCGATGATGGCCATCTTGTCGCCCAACGCCTCGTAGTCCGCTTCGAAGCCCGGCATCTGCTCCCGGCAGGGCACGCACCAGGTGGCCCAGAACTTCAGGTACACAGGCTTCTTGCCGTAGTAGGCGGACAGGTCGATGCGCTTCCCTTCCAGGGTGGTCAGCGTGGCGGCGGGGCCGGGCAGGCCCAACAGGCCACTGCCCGCCGCCTCCGCCCGGCCCTGGCCGCTTTCATCGCTCACGGTCGCCGTGTCGGCGGCGGCTGTGGTGGCCAGGGCGGCGGCCAGGAGGCCGGCATAGAACAGGGTGCGCATCAGGGGCGTTCCTTCACAATCCGATGTCCCCCAGCATGGCCTGGAATTGGACCATGAACGAGAACCGATCCATGGTATTGTTGGTGGTCCAATTTGGAACCATGAACACCCCATGACCATCGCCCTGGAACTGGGCCTGACGCTGCCACCGCCCGGTTCCCGCCATGTCCGCCGCGCCCTGCATGACCAGTTGCGCGCCGCCATCCTGGACGGGCGGCTGGCGCCGGGTCTGGCCCTGCCGCCCAGCCGGGCCCTGGCGCAGGAACTGGGCCTGTCCCGCACCACGGTGGTCATGGTCTATGATCTGCTGTTGAGTGAGGGCTACGTCGTCGCCCGCACCGGCGCCGGCACCTTCGTCGCCGACACGCGCCCCAAGGCCCAGGCGGGCGCGCCGCCGCCCGGTCCGCCCCCGGGCGTGCGCCTGAACCCGGCCCTGCTGACGCCTGGCGGGGCCCGCGCGCCCACCGTCCCGCCCGAGGTGGCGGTCAATTTCCGCTTGGGCCTGCCGGACACCAGCGCCTTCCCCTTCGACATCTGGGGGCGGCTGTACATCCGGGCCTTGCGCGCTTTCGCCCGCGCCCAGCCGGGCTATCGCGAACCGGCGGGCCGGCCGTCGCTGCGGGCGGCGGTGGCGGGCCATGTTTCCTTCACCCGCGCCGTGGCCTGCCGGGCGGAGGACATCGTTATCACCGCCGGGGCGCAGCAGGCCTTCGATCTGCTGGCCCGCGCGCTGGTGACGCCGGGTCGGCCGGTGGTGGCGATGGAGGATCCGGGCTATGCCTCCGCCCGCGGCGCCTTCCTGGCGGCCGGGGCCCGTCTGCATCCCACCCCCGTGGATGAGGAGGGCCTGGTGGTCGACGCCCTGCCGCCGGACGCGGCCGTGGTCTATGTCACGCCGTCGCACCAGTTCCCCCTGGGTGTGCCGCTGTCGCCCCGGCGGCGCCAGGCGTTGCTGGCCTACGCCGCGGCCTCGGGCGCCGTGATCGTGGAGGATGACTACGATGGAGAGTTCCGCTACGGCGGCCGGCCGCTGGACGCCTTGCAGACCCTGGATGGCGAAGGCCGCGTGTTCTACGTCGGCACCTTCTCCAAAAGCCTGTTCCCGGGCCTGCGTCTCGGGTTCATCGCCGTGCCCGCCTGGGCGCGGGACCCTGTGCTGAAGGCCAAGCAGGTGGCCGATTGGCACGCCCCGGTGGTGGAGCAGGACGCGCTGGCCGCTTTCATGGCCGAGGGGCACCTGGCCCGCCACGTCCGGCGCATGCGCACCCTGTATGACGAACGGCGCACGGCCCTGCTGGGGGCGCTGGCCACCCATTGCGCCGACCTGCTGGAACCGGTGCCGGCGGTGGCCGGCCTGCACCTGGCCACGCGTTTCCGCCGGCCGGTGGATGCCGACACCGTCACCACCCAGGCGCTGGCCGCTGGTATCGGGGTGGAAAGCTTGGCCAACTACGCCCTGCGGCCTGGGGTCGCCGGCCTGGCTTTCGGCTATGGCGGGGTGAAGGCGGAGGCCATCGCGCCGGCCGTCAGCCGGCTGGCGGCCATCCTTCGGGGCGCAGCGCGGTCCGCAGGCTGAAACCCAGCAGGCCGGCCGACAGCAGCAGGAAGAGGGCGGCGTGCGGCTCCAGCCAGGTGCCGGCGATGGCGGCGAACGCGATGCAGCAGCCCATCCACGCCAGCAGCCCGGCGGCGCAGATCCAGGCCAGCGGCCGGTCCCCCGCCCGGGTGCTGCGCAGCAGGTTCAGGGCGCCGATCAGGATGACCAGGATGCTGGCGCTCAAGGCCCACAGCAGCACCATGGGCTGGCTGCCATAAGCATTGAAAGACCCGGCGGTGTGCCCGCCGGCGCCCAGGATCAGCAGCACCGCCAGCGCGCGGTCGACCATCTTCCCCATCGAGTCTCCTCCCCTTGGCCCCCGTTCCGTTTTCACCCGTTGGCGGCGGTCGCGTACAGGTCCAGGATGCCGCCCCAGCCACCGTCGCTGCCCACCTTGGCCCGCAGGCGCTCGCCATTCTCCGCGCCGAAGCGCTCCAGGTCGCGGTGTTCCAGCGTCACCCGGGTCAGGGTCTCATCCAGGGCGGTGAAGGTCACCTCCACCTCCGAATAGGTGTCGGTACGGAATTGGAAATCCCCGTCCAGGTGCCAGCTCAGCACCAGGCGGGCCGGCGGCTCCCACGCCAGCACGCGGCCCCAATCGCATTCCGACCCATCGTCACCCACTTCGTACCAGCGGCCGTCGACCTTGGGCTCGATGATGGCGTTGGCCAGGGGCGCCTTGCCGATATGGTGGGTGGCCGGCCACCAGCTGGCGAAACGGGTGGTGAAGACGGTGAAGGCGTGGGCTTGGCCGGCCTTCACCGTCACGGTCTTGACCACGGGGGCGATGGCGATGGTGCGTTCGGCTAGCGTCACGGCGGTGCCTCCCTCTTATGGTTTGTCGGCGGTCCTCTCCGCTTCGGCCGCGAAGGCGTCGAGCGCGGTCTCCCAGAATTGGTCCAGCCAGCGGCGCAACGCGCCCAAGCCGTGCGGGTCGACGTGATAGATGCGGCGGGTCCCTTCCGCCCGATCAGTCACCAGCCCGGCGTCCTTCAGCACCTTCAGGTGCTGTGACACCGCCGGTCGGCTGATAGGCAGATGCCGCGCCAACTCCCCCACCGGCTGCGGCCCCGCCCGCAACCGCTCAAACACCGCCCGCCGGGTAGGATCGGCCAGGGCGGTCAGCGCTTGTTCGTAAGACATGACTTACGGTAAGTCATGGCGAACCGATGAGTCAAGGGCCTCGTCGGGGGCCACAGCAGGTGTTGTCAGTCAGTCCGCCAAGGATTTAAAATCGGCTGCTGCAACAGGCCAAAATCGGCGACGTTGCGCGTCACCAATGTAAGGTCGTGAATTTCCGCCGTGGCGGCGATGAAGGCGTCCATAACGCTAATGGATCGGCCGGTTGCCTGGCCGCGCGCCACGATGGCACCCCAGGCATCGGCCACCGCCGTGTCGATGGCCAGGACACGGCGATCGAAACGCAAGGGCAGGTCATCCCGCAACCATGTATCCAGTCGGGCTCGGCGCTGCCCCGGCGCCAATCGCTGCACGCCTTGACGCAGTTCCGCCAGGGTGGCGACGCTGAGGTAGAGGCGATCCTCATCAGCCGTGGCCAGCCATTCGATGACGCCGGCGTCAGGGTGAGGTTTCACCCATTCCGACACCACGTTGGTATCCAGCAGATAGTTCACAGATCAATCTCGCGGGCGCTATCTACCGCCCGTTCCACTATCAAGCCGGAATCACGCAAAGGGGACGCGGCGAAGAATTCGGCCAGATTGCCCACACGCCTTGTCTTGCGTTCCCACTCCTCGGCCGAGACGATCACGGCGGTGGTGCGGCCATTACGAGAGATGACCTGTGGGGTTCCGGCGGCGGCGCGATCGATCACCTCACTGAACTTGGCTTTCGCTTCCGCGATGGTCCAGGTTTTCATACCGTTCCCCTTTTGATGACTATATTGGTCATCATAGTCATCCGCGTGCTCGCCAGCAAGGTCAATGGGACACGGTGAAAACCGATAGCCAAGGCGGCAAGCCATCCCGTAAGACAGCGGTAGTCCTGCTTAAGCGTGATCAGCCGTCATGATTCTCGACATCATCGCCGCACTGGGCCTGCTGGCCATCCTCGCCATCTGCGTCCACGGCATGCGCACGCCGCAGAAGCGTGCGGGCTTCCTGCTCATGGCCGTGGTGACCCTGGTGGCCATCGGTGTGCTGGTGGCGGACAATGTCGTGGCCATCGGCCTGGTGCATGGCGCGCGCTTCGGCGCCGTGATCCTGGGCGTGATGGGTCTGATCAACGGCGCCCTGGTCCTGGCGCAGATCGTCCGCGGCAAGCCGTGGAACCCCCGCCGGCCTGGGCGGTGAGGCGGGGGCTGGGGCGTCAGGCCGTCAGAAAGTCCACCAGCGTCAGGGCCATGACCTCGGTCGCCTTGTACAGGTCGCTCAGCGGCAGGCGCTCATCCGCGCGGTGGGCGTTGGCTTCCTCGATGGTGTGTGGGCCGGCGCCGTAGAGCACGGTGGGAATGCCGGCCGCCGCGTAGTGGCGGGCGTCGGTGTAGATGGGCACGCCCTTGGCGGCGACAGGCTCACCCAGGATGCGGGTGGCGTGGCGGCTGATCGCGTCCGTCAGGCGGTCGGTGCCGGCGATGGGCTTCAGGGGCTCGGCCAGCAGGATGCGGCGCACGGCCACGGTCGCCTCCGGCCGTTCGGCGGCCGCCGCGGCGATGACCTGGCGCAGGGTGGCCTCCACCGTGGCGCCCTGTTCCTCCGGGATCATGCGGCGGTCCAGGCGGAAGGTGATGCGGTCGGGCACGACATTGGTGTTGATGCCGCCGGAAATCAGGCCGACGGTCAGCTGCGGGCTGCCGATGCCGGGCACGGCGGAAACGGTGGCGACATAGCCGGCGCGGTGCTGGTACAGCCAGCTGAGGATGACGGTTGCGGCCTCCAGCGCGTCGATGCCGGTGGCGGGCAGGGCGGCGTGGGCGGACTTGCCCCGCACCTCCACCTCCAGATGCAGGCAGCCGTTATGGGCGGTGACGATGCCATAGCTGAAGCCGGCGGACACGGCATAGTCGGGCTTGGACAGGCCCTGGTCCAACAGCCAGCGCGGCCCAATTTCCCCGCCCGCCTCCTCATCGTAGGTCAGGTGCAGTTCCACCGTGCCGTTCAGCGCCACGCCGTGGCGCGCCAGCTCATCCAGCGCCATCAGGGCGTAGGTGTAGCTGGCGAAGTCGGATTTGGAGACGGCGACGCCGCGCCCGTACATCCAGCCGTCCTTGACGGTGGCGGCATAGGGATCGACGGTCCAGCCCTCGCCCGGCGCCACCACGTCGCCATGGGCGTTCAGGGCGATGGTGGGGCCGCCGGCACCAAACGTGCGGCGCACGATCAGGTTGGTGGCGCTGATCATGCCGTTGGCCTTGACCAACGCGTCGGGCACGACATGGCGTTCCACGGCGTAACCCAGGCCCTCCAGCAGTTCGGCGGCGCGGGCGGCGTGGGGGGCGCAGTCACCCGGCGGGTTGTCGGAGGGCACCTTGATCAGCTCCGCCAGGAAGCGCACCTGCTCCTCCCGCTTGGCCGTCAGGAAGGTGTGGACGGCCCCCTGGATGGTGGCGGCGGTGTCGGCGGTCATGACAGGGGTCCTTCAAGGAGGGGAAACAGGGTCGAAACGGCGCAGGAAGTCCAGCAGCACGGTGACGGCCAGGT
This sequence comes from Nitrospirillum guanabarense, assembly GCF_034653355.1. NCBI lineage: Bacteria > Pseudomonadati > Pseudomonadota > Alphaproteobacteria > Rhodospirillales > Azospirillaceae > Nitrospirillum > Nitrospirillum guanabarense. The sequence goes on along the minus strand of NZ_JAYEER010000001.1, from coordinate 714,671 downwards.
CGGCGTCCTCCACCGTGATACTTTCGGCGGGGTTGTGGCTGATGCCGCCCTTGCAGCGGACGAACAGCATGGCCATGGGGCACAACGCCGCCAGGGCCATGGCGTCGTGGCCAGCGCCGCTGGGCAAGTGGTGGGGGATGATGCCGGCCCGCGCCACCGCCTGGCCCAGCTGGCGCATCAGGCCGGGGTGGCAGTGGGCGGCGGGGGCGTCGTGCGTGGGCTGGATGTCCAGCGCCACGCCCCGGCGCTTGGCGATGGCGGCCAGGGTGCCCAGCAGACCGGCGGCGGCCTTCTTGCGGCTGTCGTCACGCGGGCTGCGCAGATCGATGGTGAAGGTGGCCTGGCCGGGGATGACGTTGACCGCACCCGGCTTGGCCTCCATGCGGCCCACGGTGGCAACCAAATCCGGTTCGGCCCCGCCGGCCGTCTCCACCGCCAGCACCATTTCCGCCGCCGCCGCCAGGGGGTCGTGGCGCAGGGCCATGGGCACGGTGCCGGCGTGGCCCGCCTGGCCGGTGACGGTGACGGCGTAGCGGCTGGCGCCGTTGATAGCGGTGACGATGCCCAGGGGCAGGCCCCGGGATTCCAGCACCGGGCCCTGCTCGATATGCACCTCGACAAAGCCGAGCACCTGGGACGGGTCGCGCGCCACGGCCCCCAGGCCGTCGGGGTCGCCGCCGAAATCCTTCAGCGCGGCGCCCAGGGCGATGCCGTCGCGGTCGCGCGCGGCCATGGCGTCGGGGGCGATGGTGTCTGCCACGGCGCGGCTGCCTGTCAGGGTGACGGGGAAGCGCACGCCCTCCTCATCGCCGAAGCCCAGCACCTCGATGGCGTAGGGCAGGCGTTCCCCCCGGCGGTTCAGTTCGGCGACGGCGGCGACGGCCGCCAGCACACCCAAATTGCCGTCGTATTTGCCGGCGTTGCGCACCGTGTCGATGTGTGAGCCCAGCAGCAGGGCGGGCAGACCGGTCGTGTCTCCCTCATAGCGGCCGACGACGGTGCCGGCGGCGTCCAAATGCGCCGCCATCCCCGCCTCACGCATCCAGGTCAGCAGCTGGTCGGCGGCGGCACGGTGCTCCGGCGTCAGGTACAGGCGGGTCAGGGCCGGCCGGTCGGCGCTGTGCCGGGCGAAGTCGTCCAGGCGCGCCATTAGGGCGGGGCCGAAGATCACGGTAGCATTTCCTTCAGACGCAGCAGCGCGATGCGCTCCACCTGGTTTGTCGCCGTGGCGAATTCCGTCTCCGCATCATTGGCCACGCGGCTTTCGAAATTTTCCAGGATGGCGGCGCGGGTCAGGCCGCGCACCGCCAGGATGAAGGGGAAGCCGAAGCGCGCCTTATAGGCGTCGTTCAGTTCCTGGAAGCGCGCGTATTCCTCGGGTGTGCACTTGTCCAGGCCGGCGGAGGCCTGTTCGGCGGTGGAATCCGCCGTCAGTTCCCCCCGCACAGCCAGGCGGCCGGCCAGGTCGGGGTGGGCCAGCAGCACACCCAGGCGCCGCTCCCGGCTGGCTGCCCGGAACTGCGTCACCAGCGCGGCGTGCAGGCCGTCGGCCGTGCGCGCGTCGGCGGGCAGGCCGGCATCCCACGCGGCTTCCGCGATCCACGGGGAATGCTCGAACACGCCGCCGAAGCGGGCAACGAAGGCGTCGCGCGTCTCAAAGAAGCCGGTCATGCGCCGGACCCCTTATAAGGATGGCGGGCGTGCCAGTGGCGGGCGATGTCGGCGCGCCGGGCGAACCAAACGCCCTCATGGGCCGCAGCGTAATCCAGGAAGCGTTCCAGCGCCTGGATACGGCCGGGCTTGCCCACCAGGCGGCAGTGCAGGCCGACCGACATCATGCGCGGCGTCTCCGCCCCCTCCGCGTACAGGGCGTCGAAGCTGTCCTTGAGGTAGGTGAAGAACTGGTCGCCGGAATGGAAGCCCTGGACCTGGACGAAGCGCATGTCGTTGCAGTCCAGGGTATAGGGCACGATCAGCTGCGGCCTGTCGCCTACCAATTGCCAATAGGGCAGGTCGTCGTCATAGGCGTCGGCGTCGTAGAGGAAGCCGCCATGCTCGGCCACCAGGCGGCGGGTGTTGGGGCTGGTGCGGCCGGTGTACCAGCCGACCGGCCGCGTGCCGCTGACCTGTTCCAGGATGGTCATGGCCTTGGCCATGTGCGCCGCCTCTTCGGTCGGGTCCATATACTGGTAATTGATCCAGCGATAGCCATGGCTGGCGATTTCATGGCCCTGGTCCACCATGGCGCGGATGACGTCCGGGTGGCGTTCCGCCGCCATGGCCACGGCGAAGATGGTCAGGGGAATGCGCTTCTTCTCGAACAGGCGCAAAAGGCGCCAGACGCCGACGCGGGAGCCGTATTCATACAGCGATTCCATGGACATGTGGCGCACGCCGGGCAGGGCCTGGGCCGCCACCATTTCCGATAGGAAGGCCTCGGACGCCGCGTCGCCATGCAGGATGCAGTTCTCCCCGCCCTCCTCATAGTTCAGCACCAGCTGAACCGCGATGCGGGCGGCGTTCGGCCAGTCCGCCTGGGGCGGGTTGGCGCCATAGCCGATCAGGTCGCGTGGATAGTCCGCCGTCATCATGCCCGTGCCCGTCCCCGTTTTCCGCCAGCCCCTTAAGGCGCATCATCGCCCGATAGGGTTGCCGCCGCGACCCTTAAAGGTCCAGCATGGCGAGGTCAGCATATCGTGCGCGCGGGCACGGGCGCTTTCCTGATTGTTTTGAAAGACTTTCCCTGGGGTGGCTGGCTGACGGGGCGGTCAGACCCCATGTACCTTTTGTGCATAAGCGAGATCAGGGCGAAGAACGGGCGATCATCATGAGTGCAGGCCATATGAGTGCGGGCCGGGGCGAAGGGCGCCTGACCACCCACGTGCTGGACACCATGGCGGGCAGGCCGGGGGCCGGCATCACCATCGTGCTGGACCGGCTGGGCGACGACGGCGCCCGCACCCGCGTGGCGGAGGCCCGCACCAACGCCGACGGCCGCTGCGACGGGCCGTTGCTGGCGGGTGCCGATTTGACCGTCGGCCGCTATGAGCTGACTTTCGCGGTCGGCGCCTATTTCCAGGCGCGCGGCGTGGCCCTGACCGCCCCGCCTTTCCTGGATGAGGTGCCCATTCGCTTCGCGATACCCGATGCCGGCCAGCACTACCATGTGCCCTTGCTGATCAGCCCCTACGCCTACTCGACATACCGGGGCAGCTGAGATGGCCCATCGCACCACCATCCGCTTCCTGCTGGGGAATGAATCGCGCACGCTGACCGACGTGGATCCGACGCTGACCGTGCTGGACTGGCTGCGCGGCACGGAACGCCGCATGGGCACCAAGGAGGGCTGCGCCGAGGGCGACTGCGGCGCCTGCACCGTGGTGGTGGGTCGCCTGGTCGACGGTGCCGTGAAGTATGAGGCCATCAACGCCTGCATCCGCTTCCTGGCCACCCTGGACGGCTGCCAGCTGCTGACGGTGGAGCATCTGAAGCGGCCGGACGGTGGCCTGCACCCGGTGCAGCAGGCCATGGTGGACTGCCACGGCTCGCAATGTGGGTTCTGCACCCCCGGCTTCGTCATGTCGCTGTACGCCCTGAACCGGGCGGAGGCGGCGCTCTCAGGGGGCATGCTGGATGAGCAGCGCATCGATGACGCCCTGGCCGGCAACCTCTGCCGCTGCACCGGCTACGCCCCCATCGTGGCGGCGGCCCAACAGCTGCGCGACCGGACGCCGGACCACATAGACGACGCCTTGCCCACCGTGACCCGGGCGCTGGCGGCCCTGGCCGATGACGCGGTGGTGGAGACGGGGCGCGACGGCCGCCGCTTCCTGGCGCCGGCCACGGTGGACCAACTGGCCGACCTGGTGCTGGCCAACCCCGACGCCACCATCGTCTCCGGTGCCACCGACGTGGGTCTGTGGGTGACCAAGCACCAGAAGGTGCTGTCCACCGTGATCTACACCGGCCGCGTGGCCGGCCTGGCACGCATCACGGACCGGGGTGATGCCCTGGAACTGGGGGCCGGCGTCACCTTCACCGCCGCCAAGGCGGCCCTGGGCAGGCTGCACCCCGACCTGGACGAACTGCTGCGCCGGGTGGGGGCGGAGCAGGTGCGCAACGCCGGCACCATCGGCGGCAACATCGCCAACGGTTCCCCCATTGGCGACACTCCACCGGCCCTGATCGCCCTGGGCGCCAGCCTGACCCTGCGACGGGGTGCGCAGCGCCGCACGCTGCCGCTGCAGGACTACTTCCTGGCCTACGGCAAACAGGACCGCCAGCCGGGTGAGTTCGTGGAAAGCGTGACCGTGCCCAAGCCGGGCAAGGGCGACCTGTTCGCCGCCTACAAGATCTCCAAGCGCTTTGACCAGGACATCTCCGCCCTCTGCGCCTGTTTCCTGGTGACGCTGGGCGATGATGGCCACGTCACCCGCGCCCGCCTGGCCTATGGCGGCATGGCGGGCACGCCCAAGCGGGCGGACGCGGCGGAGGCGGCGCTGCTGGGGCGGCCTTGGGACGCGGCGGCCGCGCGGGACGCCAAGGCGGCCCTGGCCCAGGATTTCACCCCCCTCAGCGACTGGCGCGCCAGCGCCGTCTATCGCTTGACCGTGGCCGGCAACCTGTTGCTGAAGTTCCAGGCGGAAAGTGTGGTCGATGCCCCCGCCACCCGTGTCCTCGCTCAGCGATCACAGGGTTGCGACATCGCAAAGGCGGTGCCCCATGCCTGACAAGACCCCCATCGACATCCCGGCGGTCGCTCGCCGCGTCGACGGCGCCGTGCACGACAGCCGCCACCACGAAAGCGCGCACAAGCATGTGAGCGGGGAGGCGCTGTACGTCGACGACATCGCCGAGCCCGCCGGCCTGCTGCATGTGCAGTTGGGCCTGGCCGCCCGCGCCCACGCCCGCATCTTGTCCATGGACCTGTCGGCCGTACGCCAGGCCCAGGGCGTGGTGGCGGTGTTCACCACCGCCGACATCCCGGGCGACAATGACATCGGTGCCGGCCTGCGTCATGACGAGCCGCTGTTCGCCGAGGATGTGGTGCAGTACCACGGCCACCCCCTGTTCGCCGTGGCGGCCGAGACGCGCGACCAGGCCCGCCGCGCGGCGCAACTGGCCAAGGTGGAATACCAGGATCTGCCGGCGGTGCTGGACATTGCGGCGGCGCGCGATCCGGGCACGCTGGTCACCCCGCCCATGACCCTGCGCCTGGGCGATGCCGAGGCGGCGCTGAAGACGGCCCCCCGTACGCTGTCCGGCCGCATCAAGATCGGCGGGCAGGAGCATTTCTATCTGGAAAGCCAGATCGCCATGGCCATCCCGGGGGAGGATGAGGACGTGCTGGTCCACGTCTCCACCCAGCACCCCAGCGAGGTGCAGCATATCGTCGCCCACGTCCTGGACATTCCCGACGCGGCGGTGACGGTGGAGGTGCGGCGCATGGGCGGCGGCTTCGGCGGCAAGGAGACCCAGGCCAACCTGTTCGCCGCCTGTGTCGCCCTGGTGGCCAAGAAGACGGGTCGCGCCGCCAAGTTGCGTCCCGATCGCGACGACGACTTCCGCATCACCGGCAAGCGCCACGATTTCGAGGTGGACTATCAGGTCGGTTTTGACGACCAGGGCCGCATCCTGGCCACCGACATGCTGTTCGCCGCGCGCTGCGGCTTCGCGGCGGATTTGTCGGGCCCGGTGACGGACCGCGCCCTGTTCCATGCCGACAATTGCTATTTCTACGGCAACGCCCGCATGTCCTCCCTGCCGCTGAAGACCAACACGGTGTCCAACACCGCCTTCCGCGGTTTCGGCGGCCCCCAGGGCATGGTGGCCGCCGAGCGGATGGTGGAGGAGGTGGCCTTCGCCACCGGCCTGGACCCGCTGGACGTGCGGAAGGTGAACTTCTACGGCACCACCGACCGCAACGTGACGCCCTATCACCAGACCATCGAGGACAACATCATCGGCCCCCTGGTCGATGAATTGGAGGCATGGTCGGACTATCGCGCCCGCCGTCAGGGCATCCGCGCCTTCAACGCCGCCAACCCTTACCTGAAAAAGGGCTTGGCCCTGACACCGGTGAAGTTCGGTATCTCCTTCACCTTCACGCCCTACAACCAGGGCGGGGCGCTGATCCATATCTATACCGACGGTTCCATCCACCTGAACCATGGCGGGACGGAGATGGGGCAGGGCCTGAACACCAAGGTGGCCCAGGTGGTGGCCGATGAGTTCCAGGTGGATATCGGCCGCATCCGCATCACCGCCACCACCACGGGCAAGGTGCCCAACACCTCGGCCACCGCCGCCTCCTCCGGTGCCGACATCAACGGCAAGGCGGCGCAGAACGCCGCCCGCGTGCTGAAGGCCCGCCTGGTGGAATTCGCTGCCGGCCATTGGAACGTTTCCGAAGACGCCGTGGTTTTCACCGCCGACGGGGTGCGGGTGGGCGACCAGCTGCTGACCTTCAGGGAGGTGGCGAAGGCCGCGTACATGGGCCGCATTTCCTTGTCGGCCACCGGCTATTACAAGACGCCCAAGATCCACTGGGACCGGGCCGAGGGCCAGGGCCGCCCCTTCCTTTACTACGCCTATGGTGCGTCGGTGGCGGAGGTGACGGTGGACACATTGACGGGCGAGTATGTGGTGGACCGCGTGGACATCCTGCACGACTGCGGCGACAGCCTGAACCCGGCCCTGGACAAGGGCCAGGTCGAGGGCGGCTTCATCCAGGGCATGGGCTGGCTGACGACGGAGGAGCTGTGGTGGGATGCCCAGGGCCGCCTGCGCACCCACGCCCCCAGTACCTACAAGATCCCGGCCTGCGGCGATCGCCCGCGCCAGTTCAACGTCCGCCTGGTACGAAACAGCCCGAATGTGGAGGACACCATCCACCGGTCCAAGGCGGTGGGCGAGCCGCCGCTGATGCTGGGCATCAGCGTGTTGCATGCCCTGTCCGACGCCGTGGCCAGCGTGGCGGATCATAAGATCTGCCCGCAGTTGGACGCGCCGGCCACGCCGGAACGGGTGCTGGCCTGCATCGAACGCCTGCGGGAGCGGACGGCATGACGGCACCCAAGGTTCCGCTCTCCGCCCCCGGTCCGCAATCCGCCGGCCTGGCCGCCTGCCTGGCCCGGGGTGAGGCCGTGGTGCTGGTCACGGTGACGGAGGCGCGCGGCTCAACCCCGCGTGAGGTCGGCGCCTCCATGGCGGTGGGCGCCGACTGGCAGACAGGCACGGTGGGTGGCGGCCGGCTGGAACATCTGGGCCTGGAAACCGCCCGCCGCCTGTTGGCGGAGGGCGGCGAGCCGGTGCGCCTGGACGTGCCCCTGGGCCCGGCGGTGGGCCAATGCTGCGGCGGCCATGTCGTGCTGACGGTGGAGCGGGTGGACGAGGCGGTGCTGTACCGCCTGCGCGCGGCGGAGGCGACGGCCCTGGCCGGTCAGCCCTGGCTGATGCTGTTCGGTGCCGGCCATGTCGGCAAGGCGGTGGCCCGCGCCATGGCGCCCCTGCCGCTGCGCCTGGTATGGGTGGACAGCCGCGCCTCGGAATTCCCGCCCGACCCGCCGGTGGATGCCGACATCCGCGTGGCGACGGAACTGCCCAGCCAGGTGGCCCTGGCCCCACCCGGCGCCGGCTACCTGATCATGACCCACAACCACGACCTGGACTTCGCCATCACGGCGGAGGCGGTGCAGCGCACCGATACGGCCTATGTCGGCCTCATCGGGTCGCACACCAAGCGCCAGCGCTTCTCCCGCTGGTACCAGGCGCAGGGGTATAATCCCAACCATTTGCGGCGCCTGATCTGCCCCATCGGCGCGGGCCTGTCGGGCGACAAGCGGCCGGAGGTCATCGCCGCCCTGACGGCGGCGGAGGTGCTGACGGCCCTGTTGCGCCGGCCGCCGCAGACCACGGTGATGATGGGCGACATCTACGGGGCCATCTAGTGGGCGGCCATCCAGGGGAGGGCGGTCCGTTGGCCGGCGCCGACACCGGCGTGATCTATCTGGATCATCTGGCCAGCACGCCCCTGGACCCCGCCGTGCTGGCCGCCATGCTGCCCTGGTTCCACCCGGACCACGCCGGCAATGCCCAGTCCGCCCATCACAATCCCGGCCGCCAGGCCGCACGGGCCGTCGCCCAGGCCGGCCGCGCCGTGGCGGCGCTGGTGGATGCGCCGGCGGATGCGACAGTCACCTTCACCCCCAGCGCCAGCGAGGCCAACCGCCTGGCGCTTCAGGGGCTGGCGCCGGCCGGCGCCCCGCTGCTGGTCTCGGCGGTCGAGCATGACAGCGTGCTGCGCCAGCTGGACGGCCTGCGCGCCGCCGGCCATGCCGTGACCCTGCTGCCGGTGGATGGCAAGGGCGTCATCCGCCTGGATGCGCTTGAGACCGCCTTGAGTCGGGCCGGTCCCCGGCCCGTGCTGTCGCTCATGGCCGCCAACAATGAGGTCGGCAGCCCGCAGCCGCTGGCGGCCGTGGCCGACCTGTGCCGCCGCCACGGCGCCCTGTGGCACTGCGACGGGGTGCAGCGCGTGGCCACCGGGCCGCTGGCCCTGGGGGGCGAGGATCGTTCCGGACCCGATATGATCACCCTGTCGGCGCATAAACTCTATGGGCCGCAGGGCGTGGGCGCGCTGGTGGCGCGGGCGGGGTTGGCGCCGGCGGCACCGTGGTCCTGGGGTACGCCGCCCACCGCCTTGATCATGGGCTTCGCCGAGGCGGCGCGGCTGGTTTTGCGGCGGCGCGACGCGGATCGCGATCGTCTGGTGGCGCTGACGGCGCGGCTGTGGGCGGGCCTGAGCGCCGCCGTTCCCGGCGTCACGCGCAACGGCCCGGCCGATGGCCTGCCCGGCTGCCTCAATGTCACGCTGCCGGGCGTGGACGCCGCCGACCTTCTGCTGGACCTGCCCGACCTCGCCTTGTCCACCGGTTCCGCCTGCCGCTCCACCACCGGCCAGCCCTCGCATGTGCTGACGGCGATGGGCCTGGACGCGGCGGCGGCCTTCGGCAGCCTGCGTTTTGGCCTGGGACGGGGGACCACCCCGGTGGATGTTGACCAGGCGGTGGCCCGTATCGCGGCGGTGCTGCGGACGCGCTAATATCCCGGATGCGCAAACGGGGGAATGGCCCATGCCTGAGCAAGACGCGGTGATCCTTTGGCTGACGCGCGCCGACCCGGCCATCCGCTGGCAAGTGATGCGTGACCTGCTGGACTTGCCGGAAGCGGATTGGGCGGCGGAACGCGCCAAGGTGGAAACGGAAGGCTGGGGCGCCCGCCTGCTGGCCTGCCAGGATGCGGACGGGCAATGGGCCGGCGGCGCCTTCTTCCCCGCCGATTTCACCCCGGATGAGTGGCACCGTAGCGGCCAGCCGTGGACGGCCACCGCTTTCGCGTTGGACCAGCTGCGGGAATTCGGCCTGGACCCCACGACGGAGCGGGCCCGCCGCACTGTCGCCCTGATCGGTGCCCACTCCCGCTGGGATGAGGGTGGCCAGCCCTACTGGCAGGGCGAGGTGGAGGAATGCATCAACGGCCGCACGGTGGCCAACGGCGCCTATTTTGGCGCCGACGTCGCCGCCCTGGTCGAACGCCTGGTGGATGACCGCCAGCCGGACGGCGGCTGGAATTGCGAGCGCGCCGCCGGCTCCACCTGTTCCTCCTTCGCCAGCACCCTCAACGTGCTGGAAGGCCTGCTGGAGTATGAGCGCGCCACCGGCGGCACCGACCGCTCGTGGGACGCGCGGCGCACGGGGGAGGACTACCTGCTGGCCCGCCACCTGTTCCGCCGCCTGACGACGGGCGAACCGGCCGACCCGCAGTTCCTGGACCTGCTGCATCCCAACCGCTGGCGCTATGACATCCTGCGCGCCCTGGACTATTTCCGCGCCGCCGGCCAGTTGACCGTTGCGCCGCCTGACCCAAGGCTGGCGGAGGCCGTTACCCACCTCCGCTCCCGTCGCCAGGCTGACGGCACCTGGCCATTGGACTGGGATCTGCGCGGGCGGGTGTGGTTCAAGGTCAACGACGGGCCGGGCAAGCCGTCGCCCTGGGTCACCCTGCGGGCGCTGCGGGTGCTGAGATGGTGGGACGGCAACGCGGCCTGATCGGGCATGACGCCCGTCGGCTTTCCATGATTTTTGAAGCTGTTGCCGATACGCGAACCCTGGCGCGACGGCGCCCGTCCCCGTAGCGTTGTGCGGTTGCACAAAAAGGCGGGGCGGCGGGGCCATGGAGTTCATTTTCTGGGAATGGGTCAATACGCTGGCGCGCTGGCTGCATATCGTGGCGGCGGTGGCGTGGATCGGATCCTCCTTCTACTTCATGGCCTTGGACGCCAGCCTGCGCAAGCGGCCGCACCTGCCGCAGGGTGTGCAGGGGGAGGCCTGGCAGGTCCACGGCGGCGGTTTCTACAACATGGTGAAGTACCTGGTGGCGCCCAGCCAGATGCCGGCCGAACTCACCTGGTTCAAGTGGGAGGCGTACACCACCTGGCTTAGCGGCTTTTTCCTGCTGTGCGTCCTCTATTACCGGGGGGCGGACCTGCTGCTGATCGACCAGTCGGTCATGGCGTTCACGCAATGGCAGGCCATCGGCCTCAGCGTCGGCCTGCTGGCCGCGGGCTGGATCGTCTATGACCTGATGTGCCGCTCCCCCTGGGCCGGCACAACGGCGCCCTGGCGGCGGTGGGCTTCGTCTTCCTGGTGGCGGCCTGCTGGGGCACGACCCACGTTTTCAGCCCGCGCGGCGCCATGCTGCAGATGGGCGCCCTGATCGGCACCATGATGGTGGCCAACGTCTTCCTGCTGATCATCCCCAACCAGCGCAAGGTGGTGGCGACGCTGCTGGCCGGCGGCACGCCGGACCCGTCGCTGGGCAAGGCCGCGAAGCAGCGGTCCATGCACAACAACTACCTGACCCTGCCGGTCGTCTTCCTGATGATCGGCAATCATTACCCGCTGACCTACGCGACCCGCCACAACTGGGTGATCTTCGCCGTCATCCTGGTGGTGGGCGCCGCCATCCGCCATTTCTTCAACACCAAGCACGCCGGCAAGCCGGTGCCCTGGTGGACCTGGGCCGTGGCGGCGGCGGGCATTGTCCTGACCGCCTGGCTCAGCGCCCAGGGGTCGGCCGACGGCGGCCCGGCCGCCAGCGCCGCAATACCCACCGCCACCTTCGCCCAGGCGCAGGAGGTGGTGATGAACCGGTGCAGCATGTGCCATACGGCGTCCCCGGCTTGGGACGGCATCAACGCCCCGCCGCATGGCGTCATCCTTGACAATCCGGGCGATATCCTGCGCCATGCCGACGACATCCGGCGCCAGGCCGCGCTCAGCAGCGCCATGCCGCCCGGCAATGTCACCCTGATCACGCCGGAGGAACGGGCCATCCTGGCCGCCTGGTCCGCCGGTGCGGCATCGCCCCATATGGCATCCGCAAGCGTCCCGTAACCTGGATATTCGTCATGGCGTTCACCCCCGGAACCACCGCCCTGCGCGGCCGGCTTTTGACCTTCCTGCGCGCGCCCCAGGGCCCGGGCGACCGCGACAGCTATCGGTACATCGCCGACGGGCTGGTGGTGGTCACGGCCGGTCGCATCACGGCGGTGGGGAATGCCTCGGATCTGCTGCCCACCCTGCCGGCCGGGATGGCGGTGGACCATTACCCCAACAGCCTGATCCTGCCGGGCTTGATCGACACCCACATCCACTTCCCCCAGACCCAGGTCATCGCCTCCTACGGGGCGCAGTTGATGGAGTGGCTGGAGAAGTACACCTTCATTGAGGAACAGCGGTACGCCGACCACGCGCACGCCAGCCGCAACGCCCGCTTCTTCCTGGATGAGCTGGCGCGCAATGGCACGACGTCGGCCGTGGTCTACGGCAGCGTCCATCCCGGCTCGGTCAAGGCCCTGTTCACGGAGGCGGAGGCGCGCGGCGTGGGCCTGGTGGCGGGCAAGGTCATGATGGACCGCCACGCCCCCATCGCCCTGACCGACACCGCCCAGACCGCCTATGACCATTCCAAGGCGCTGATCGGCGCTTGGCACGGCGTGGGCCGTCAGCGCTACGCCGTCACGCCGCGCTTCGCCATCACCTCCACGCCCGAACAGCTGGCGGCGGCGGGCGCGCTGCTGCGCGAGCACCCCGGCGTCTACATGCAGACCCACCTGTCGGAGAACCATGAGGAAATCCGCCAGGTGGCGCGCCTGTATCCCGAGGCGGCGGACTACCTGGACGTCTACGACCGCTACGGCCTGCTGGGCGACCGCTCGCTGTTCGGCCATTGCATCCATTTGGGCGAGCGGGAAATGGCCCGGATGCACGAGACGGCGTCCATCGCCGTCTTCTGCCCCACCAGCAACCTGTTCATCGGCAGCGGCCTGTTCGATCGTGCCGCCCTGGAAAGCCCGGCGCGCCCGGTGCGCCTGGGCCTGGCCACCGACGTGGGCGGCGGCACCAGTTATTCCCTGCTGCGGACGGCGGGGGAGGGGTACAAGGTGCTGCAGCTGCGCGGTCAAAGCTGGCCGGCGCTGGCCGCCTTCGACCTCATGACCCGGGGCAACGCCGCCGCGTTGGGCCTGACGGAAGAGATCGGCCAGATCGCCCCCGGCCGTTACGCCGACCTGGTGGTGCTGGACCCGTCCGCCACCCCCGCCATGGCCCACAGGCGCGACGTCATCCAGGGCGACCTGGAGGAAGAGCTGTTCCTGCTGATGACCCTGGGCGACGACCGCGCCGTGCGCGCGACCTATATCCAAGGCCAGCGGGTGCATGATCGGGATGGCGGCCCCGCCCTTGCATAGAAACTGCCCTAGGGGTGAGATTGTCGCCTGGAAGCGGTCGCTTAGTCGGGGGATGGGGTGATGGCCCTGCTGGAGAACATGCAGGTCTTCGTGCGCGTGGTGGACCTGGGCAGCCTGTCGGCGGCCGGGCGTAACCTACGCATGTCGCCGGCCCTGGTCAGCCATCGCATCCAGCAGCTGGAGGCGCACCTGGGCGCCCGCCTGCTGAACCGCACCACCCGCCAGCTGCAGGCCACCGAAACCGGCCTGGTCTTCTACCAGCACTGCCTGGAGGTGTTGGAGGCGGTGGAGCGGGCGCACAGCAGCATCGCGGCGGAAGGGGGGGCGCCGTCGGGCAGCGTGCGGGTGACCGCACCCCTGGGCTTCGGCCGGCGCGTGCTGGGCCCCCTGGTGCCGGAATTCCGCGCCGCCAACCCCATGGTGGACGTGCGCCTGCGCCTGTCCGACCATCTGCTGGATCTGCTGCGCGAGTCCGTGGACATGGCCATCCGCATGGCCACGCTGAAGGACAGCAGCTTCGTGGTGCGCAAGATCGCCGACCTGCGGCGCGTGCTGGTGGCGGCACCCCGGTATCTGGAGGCGCGCGGCCGGCCCAAGGCGCCGTCCGATCTGCTGGAACATGACTGCCTGCTGCTGCGCTTCCCCGGCACGCAGCAGTACCGTTGGACGCTGACCAGCCCCCGCAAAGGCGATGGGGACAAGGACGAGAGCAAGAGCACCAAGCTGTCGATCGCCGGCCCCATGGACGCCGATGACGGCGACGTGCTGACCCGCTGGGCGGTGGATGGCCACGGCATCGCGCTGAAACCCCTGTGGGAGGTGGCGGACGAGGTGAAGTCCGGCGCGCTGGAGATCGTGATGCCCGAGCATCCGCCGGAGCCGGTGCAACTGGCCATCGTCTATCCGCACCGGGCCCTGCTGCCGGCCAAGGTGCAGTCGCTGTCAGACTTCCTGGTGCCGCGCGTGCGCAGCCTGCTGGCAGCCAGCCACCCCGAGGCCTTGCTGTGAGGCCGTACGTCAAATGACGTATGGGGCCTGCCCATCTTTTAGGCGCACATGGGCAGACGCCCAATTTCTGGGCGATGGTTTCGGCCCGCACGGTTCGCCATGCCGCGCTGACCGCGTGGTCAAATCGTGGCACGGTGGTTGCGAACCACCGGCCTGGGAACAGTGGGGTGGCCTGGGATGACGCGGCGTGGGGACATGCCATGGGGGAATGGTGGGTGTCATGCCTGACGCCGCCCTGCCGCAGGCTACCCGATTGCAGCGCCTGGAGGGCCGCGTCGTTCTGGGTGTGAAGGTGGATGCCGAGGGGGTCACCCGCCTGGACCGTCTCTACCAATCCGGATCCGCCCGCCTGCGGCTGCCCAAGGGGCCGGGCCTGGAGGGGGTGCTGATCAACACCGGCGGCGGCCTGACCGGCGGTGACGTGCTAGAGACCGAGGTCATGGTGGCGGCGGGCGCCTGCGCCGCCGTCACCACCCAGGCCGCCGAGAAGATTTACCGCGCCAGCGCCGGCGAGGCGCGGGTGCTGAACCGTTTGACCGTGGCCGGCCGGCTGGACTGGCTGCCGCAGGAGACCATTCTGTTCGATGGCGCCCGCCTCTGCCGCCGGCTGGACGTGGAGATGGAGCCGGACGCCACCCTGCTGGCGGCGGAGGCCACGGTGTTCGGCCGCACCGCCCGGGGGGAGCGGGTGACCCACGGCCTGTTCCGGGACGAATGGCGCGTCCGCCGGGGCGGGCGCCTGGTCTACGCCGATGCCGTGCGCCTGGGCGGCGACATCGATGCCCAGCTGGCCCGCGCGGCGGTGGCGGGGGGCGGCCGGGCGGTGGCGTCCTGCCTCTACGTGGCGCCGGATGCGGAGGGGCGGGTGGACGCGGCGCGCGACCTGTTGCGCGTCGATGGCGTGAGGGCCGGGGCCAGCGCCTGGAACGGCCTGCTGGCCCTGCGCCTGGTGGCCGCCGACGGCCAGACCCTGTTGCGGGCCTGGGCGCCCCTGATCGAATTCCTGCGCGGGATGCCGGTCCCGCGCGTCTGGCGTTGCTGAGGGAGGATATGCGGTGAACCTAACCCCGCGTGAGAAGGACAAGCTGCTGATCGCCATGGCGGCCATGGTGGCGCGCCGCCGCCTGGAACGGGGCGTGAAGCTGAACCACCCCGAGGCCATCGCCCTGATCACCGATTTCGTGGTCGAGGGCGCCCGCGACGGCCGCCCGGTGGCGGAGCTGATGGACCAGGGCGCCCACGTGGTGGGCCGCCACCAGGTGATGGAGGGCATCGCCGAGATGATCCCGGACGTGCAGGTGGAGGCGACCTTCCCCGACGGGGTGAAGCTGGTCACCGTCCATAATCCTATTCGTTGAGGGCCCATCCATGACCCTGATCCCGGGACAAATCTTCACGGCCGAGGGCGAGATCGAGCTGAACGCCGGCCTGCCGACGGTGACGCTGGACGTGGCCAACACCGGTGACCGGCCCATCCAGGTCGGTTCCCACTTCCATTTCTTCGAGACCAACGCGGGCCTCAACTTCGACCGCGCCCAGGCCTATGGCCACCGGCTGGACATCGCCGCCGGCACGGCGGTGCGGTTCGAGCCGGGGCAGACCCGCACCGTCACCCTGGTGCCCTATCGCGGCGCCCGGACGGTCCACGGCTTCAACGCCCAGGTTTCCGGTCCCCTTAAGGGAGGCAATTGATGGCCGTGAGGATCAGCCGCGCCGCCTATGCGGACATGTTCGGCCCCACCGTGGGCGACCGGGTGCGCCTGGCCGACACCGACCTGATCGTGGAGGTGGAGAAGGACTTCACCACCTATGGCGAGGAGGTGAAGTTCGGCGGCGGCAAGGTCATCCGCGACGGCATGGGGCAGTCGCAGGCGACGCGCGCCCAGGGGCCAATGGGGGGTGCCGTCGACACCGTCATCACCAACGCCCTGATCATCGACCACTGGGGCATCGTCAAGGCCGACGTGGGCCTGCGTGACGGCCGCATCCACCATATCGGCAAAGCCGGTAACCCCGACGTCCAGCCGGGCGTGGACATCATCGTCGGCCCCGGCACCGAGGTCATCGCGGGCGAGGGCAAGATCCTGACGGCCGGCGGCATCGACACCCACATCCACTTCATCTGCCCCCAGCAGATCGAAGAGGCGTTGATGTCCGGCGTCACCACCATGCTGGGCGGCGGCACCGGCCCCGCCACCGGCACCAACGCCACCACCTGCACGCCGGGCCCTTGGCACCTGGCCCGCATGCTGGAGGCGGCGGAGGCCTTCCCCATGAACCTGGCCTTCGCCGGCAAGGGCAACGCGGCGCTGCCGGCGGCGCTGGAGGAACAGGTGCGCGCCGGGGCGGCGGCCCTGAAGCTGCATGAGGACTGGGGCACCACCCCGGCCGCCATCGACACCTGCCTGGATGTGGGCGATCGCTTCGACGTGCAGGTGATGATCCATTCCGACACGCTGAACGAGTTCGGCTTTGTCGAGGACACCATCGCCGCCTTCAAGGGCCGCACCATCCACGCCTACCATACCGAGGGGGCGGGCGGCGGCCACGCGCCGGACATCATCAAGGTCTGCGGCCTGGCCAACGTCATCCCGTCATCCACCAACCCCACGCGGCCCTACACCCGCAACACGGTGGATGAGCATCTGGACATGCTCATGGTCTGCCACCACCTGGACCCCAACATTCCCGAGGACGTGGCCTTCGCCGAAAGCCGCATCCGGCGCGAGACCATCGCGGCGGAGGATGTGCTGCACGACCTGGGCGCCCTCTCCATCATCTCCTCCGACAGCCAGGCCATGGGCAGGGTGGGGGAGGTGCTGATCCGCACCTGGCAGACGGCGCACAAGATGAAGGTGCAGCGCGGCCGCCTGAGCGAAGAGACGGGCGAGAACGACAACGCCCGGGTGAAGCGCTACATCGCCAAGGTCACCATCAACCCCGCCATCGCCCACGGCATGAGCGCGCATGTCGGCTCCGTCGCCGCCGGCAAGCTGGCCGACCTGGTGCTGTGGTCGCCCGCCTTCTTCGGGGTGAAGCCGGACCTGGTCTTGAAGATGGGCACCATCGTCGCCGCGCCCATGGGCGATCCCAACGCCAGCATCCCCACGCCGCAGCCCGTGCACTACCGCCCCATGTTCGGCGCCTATGGCCGGGCGGTGCGGCGCAGCGCCGTCACCTTCGTCTCGCAGGCGGCCCTGGACGATGGGCTGGGGCAGCGCCTGGGTCTGGAGAAGACCCTGCTGGCCGTGGCCAACACCCGCGGCGGCATCGGCAAGGCCGCCATGGTCCACAACAACGCCACGCCGCATGTCGAGGTGGACCCGGAAACCTATGAGGTGCGGGTGGACGGCCAGATCGTCACCTGCGAGCCCGCCGACGTGCTGCCAATGGCGCAGCGCTATTTCCTGTTCTGAGGGCTCCCCGTGACTGATTTACCCAAAGTCCACACCGTCCTGCCCGCCGGCTATTGGGATGCCGCCAAGGCGGTGGGCGCCGTGACGCTGGACTTCGACCACCGCTGCCGCCGGCGCCTGCGGCTGGAGCGGGACGGGAACGGCGGCGCCTTCCTGCTGGATCTGCCCAGCCCCCGGCATATTCGCCATGGCGACGGGCTGGTGCTGACCGGCGTCGGTATCGTGACGGTCAAGGCGGCGCCGGAGGACCTGATGGAGGTGCGGTGCGAGGCCATCGGCGACCTGCTGCGCATGGCCTGGCATATCGGCAACCGCCACATCCCGGCCGAACTGCGCGGCGACCGCCTGCGCATCCGCGCCGACCATGTGCTGGCCGACATGCTGACCGGCCTGGGCGCCATCGTCACGCCCGTCTCCGCCCCCTTCGACCCCGAGGGCGGCGCCTATGGCGACAGCCCGGCCGGCGGCGGGCATGGCCACTCCCATGGTCACGGGCATGATCACGACCATGACCATGGGCACCACCATCATCACCACGGGCACGGCCATGGCTGAGGCCATCACCGACGCCGCCGGCGTCTACCGCCTCATGACTTGGCTGACGGCCTCCTTCCCCGTGGGCGCCTTCTCCTACAGCCACGGCCTGGAATGGGGGGTGGAGGACGGCACCATCCGCACGGTGGATGCCCTGGTGGCCTGGGTGGATGACCTGCTGGCCCTGGGCTCCGGCTGGAACGACGCCGTGCTGGCGGCGGCGGCCTGGCGGGCTTCGGCGGCGGGCGACTGGCCGGGCTTGGCCGAGGTGGCCGAGTTGGCGGCGGCCCTGACGCCCACGGCGGAACGGCGGCTGGAAAGCCTGTCCCAGGGCCGCGCCTTCGCCGCCGCCATCGCCTCGGCCTGGCCGTGTGAGGCTGTCGACCGGCTGAAGGCGATGGGGGGCGATCTGGCCTACCCCGTGGCGGTGGGCGCGGTGGCGGCCGGCCATGGCCTCAGCCTGCCGGCGACCCTGCTGGGCTATCTGCACGGCTTCGTCGGCAATCTGGTGTCGGCGGCCCTGCGCCTGGTGCCCCTGGGCCAGACGGACGGCCAGCGCGCGCTGGCGCGGCTGGAACCGCTGGTGCTGGCCTCCGCGGCCCGCGCGGCCCTCAGCACCCTGGATGATCTGGGCGGGGCGGCCTGGGTGGCCGACATCGCCTCCATGAACCACGAGACGCAATACACGAGGTTGTTCCGCTCATGAGCACGTCTTCCCCCAACGCTTCCCCCCATGGGCCCCTGCGGGTGGGCATCGGCGGCCCCGTCGGTTCCGGCAAGACCGCGTTGATGGAGGCGCTGTGCAAGCGGTTCCGCGACATCTACAACATCGTCGCCATCACCAACGACATCTATACCAAGGAAGACGCCCTGATCCTGACGCGCGTCGGCGCGCTGGATCCCGACCGCATCCTGGGGGTGGAGACGGGCGGCTGCCCCCACACCGCCATCCGCGAGGATGCGTCCATCAACCTGGCGGCGGTGGACCAGATGAACGCCAAGTTCCCCGGCCTGGACATCATCCTGATCGAATCCGGCGGCGACAATCTGGCCGCCACCTTCAGCCCGGAACTGGCCGACATCACCATCTACGTCATCGACGTGGCGGCGGGGGAGAAGATCCCGCGCAAGGGCGGCCCCGGCATCACCCGATCCGACCTGCTGGTCATCAACAAGATCGACCTGGCCCCCCTGGTGGGCGCCAGCCTGGAGGTGATGGACAGCGACACCAAGCGCATGCGGGGCGAACGCCCCTACGTCTTCACCAACCTGAAGACCGCGCAGGGCCTGGACGTCGTCACCCGCTTCATCGAACGCGCCGGCGGTCTGGCCGCCTAGGGGAAAAGGGCGGCCTGGCCGCCTGAGCTTTATAGACATCGAACAGGGGAACCCGACCATGATGCACCGCCGCCTGCTGTCCGCCCTGGCCGCCGCCGCCGCATTTGCCCCCGCCGTGGCCTTCGCCCACCCTGGCATGCCCGGCCACACCCATGGCTTCACCGATGGCTTCGCCCATCCCTTCGGCGGGCTGGACCATCTGGCCGCCATGACCGCCGTGGGCCTTTGGGCTGGGCAGCAGGCCAAAGGGGGGCAAGGCAGCCGAGCGGTGTGGCTGTGGCCCCTGGCTTTCCTGGCCCTGCTGGTCGCCGGTGCCGCCGCCGGCGCCAACGGCCTGGCGCTGCCGGGTGTCGAGTGGGGCATCGTCCTGTCGGTGGCGGCCCTGGGCTGGCTGACGGCCTTCGGCGCGCGATTGCCCTTGGCCGCCGGCGCCGTCCTGATCGGCGCTTTCGCCCTCTGCCACGGCGCCGCTCACGGGGTGGAGATGCCGGCGGACGCCGATGGCCTGGCCTACGGCCTCGGCTTCGTCACCGCCTCCGCCGTCCTGCACCTCACCGGCGTCGCTCTGTCCCGCCTGGCGGAACGCAACGGCCTGTCCCTGGCCCCGCGCCTGGCCGGCCTGGGCATGGCCGCCATGGCGCCGCTGTTGCTGGCGGTGTGATGAGGCGTCTGGTTCTCCTCGGTGCGCTGGCCGCCGCCCCGGCGATGGCGGCCGATACGCCGCGTTGGGTGGCCAATGGCGACAAGGCCGGCCTCGCCCATGACGGGGCGGGGGAGTTTTCCGGCATGGCGCTGAGCTGTGAGGCCGGCCCCCTTACCCTGTGGCTGGAAACCGACTGCGGTGGGGACGACACCTGTCCCGTGGCCCTGGTCCTGGATGGCCGGCCCTTGCCCCTGGGCGTCGGACGGTATGTCGCCGATGGGATGAGCGGCGTTCTGGTGCCCTTCCCGACCGCAGCGCTGGACCGCCTGGGCCGCGCCCGCCGCCTTCAATTTCGCATAGGATCGGCAGTGAGCCCGGCAATCACCACCGAGGGCCTGGCTGGGGCGATGAGTGCGCTGGTAGCCGGCTGCGCGGTGTCTTAGCACCCCACGCCCACGGCATAGAAATGCCCGCCCAGCGCAGTGCGCACGCGATAGCCATAGGGGCAAGCGAGGTCGGTGTGCTCGATCCGCGTCTTCCAGGAGGCGGATTGCCGCTCGGGCGGCAGGGTGACCTCATCGCTCTCGTCATAGACCAGGCTGGTCGAGGCGACGATGAAGCCGCCCCAGCCCCAGACCAACAGCTTGGGCTCGCCGGTATCCGGCAGGGCGCGGACCTGGGCCAGGTACGAGGGGCGTCCCTTGGCGAAGTGCAAGCGGTCCCCCAGTGACTGTGCGCCACCCATGACCAGGCGGGGTTGAACCACCGTCACCAGGAAGGCCAGGGGCAGTATCGCCAGGGATACGGCGCGCCCGGGCCGCCCGTCACGGCACGCCCGCACCGCCTGACTTGCCGCCCCCATCGCAGCACCACACCAGAGCGCGAGGAGCGCCAGCAGCGCCAGGGCGTCGAACGGTGGTTCCCACTCCAGCGCGGTGTCGACCAGCACCAGGCCGGCGAAGAGGACGGCGGCGGCCAGGATGGGCCAGATGGCGGGACGGTCGGGTGTGAGGGCGACGGTACTCATGAGGCGGCTCGGACGGTTGATGGACAACCGCCACGCTAACCGTGTTCTACCTGGGGCCGGTGCGCATTTTCTCCGAAAGGCCAAGCACTTACTGTGCAGGATCTGTGCAGGCCGGGCCCCAGTTCTCCCCTACCTTATTGAGCCGACTTACCCTGCTGCGGTGCGCTCGACTGCTGTGCTTGCCGGTTCTTCTCCACGGTGGCGATGGCCTGGGCGATACCTTCCCGCAATTCACTGCGCCCCTTTCGGGCCACATCGTCCCACTGATCCCGGGGGATGGTCAGGGGTTGGGCAGGGGCATTGTTATCCATGCCCATGGAGCGGCGCATGGCCCCCAGCCCGTGCAGGGCGATCCAACGGTGGTCGTAGTTGTAGGGGGTGGTCTCGTCCCATTTAATCACCCGCTCAATGATGGCGGTCAGTTTCGCCGTATCGTCGAACTGGGCCTTGCGCAACTCGTTGGGAAGGGTCGCCACGAGGGCGCCCACACCGGCCCCGGCGGAGGCATCGGTGCACAGCCTGGCGTCGAAGGTGGTCCGCAGCCGGCCCGCGTTCATCCAGAAAATGGCGCCATCGACGTCGCCCTGCTGGAACAGGATGCGGGCCAGCGGGAAAAAGACGGCCGGCGGATAGTCCTGCGACTTCTGCTGGATGGTTGCCAGCAGGGCATCATTTTCATGGCCCTGGGTGGCACCCAGCTTCTGCATGACGGCGATGGTCGGCTGTGTGTCGATCTCCGCGTATTCATTGCCGGCCAAGGCGGCAGAGGGTGCGGCGAGCAGGCACAAGGCCAAGGCTACGAAAATTGTCAAGCGATGCAGGTCGCCATTTTTAAATAAAAGCAAAAGCGCACCTATGTTAATAGCGAGTGAACATAATATTTATCTAATATCAAAATATTCTATTCGGCCGGGCGCCACAACACTTCCCGTGTTGCCGGAACCACGGTGATGGCCTGGCGCTCCAGTGTCGCGCGTAAGGTCGGCCTTATATGTTCCGCCGGCATGAGCGTATAACCATGGCGGCGGAACCAGGGGCCATTCCAGGGCGGTGCCCGGAAGGTGGTCAGTGTCAGGGCCTCGGCGCCCAAAGTCCGGGCGCCGGTGAGGGCTTGGGCCAGCAGGGCGGCCCCGATGCCCCGCCCACCGGCCTCGGGCGCCACCGAAATATTGGCGATGTATAGCTGGCCGTCCTGCGGCTGCAGCAGGATGAAGCCGGCGGGTCGTCCCGCGTGCTCGGCCACCCACACCGTGCCGGCCGCCAGGCGTTCAAGCGCGATCGGTGGGCGGCCGGCGACGAAGGCCAAGTCCGGCCAGGCGGCGTAGCGGCGGCGGGCGGCGGCCTCCAGCGTTTGCAGGGCGGGCAACTCGTCGGCTGCGGGCGCGCGCAGCGTCACGCTCACGGCTTGGGGCGCCCACTATGCGCCGCCACCCAATCGGTGATCAGGTCCAGGGCCACGGGCGCGATCGTCTCGGGGATGCGGGCGTATTCGGTGGGGGCGCCGGTGTCGGCGGTCTGGAACATGTGGTTCAGGCCCGGCACCTCGCGCACCTCGGCCTTGGGGTCGTCGGCCAGGGCCGCGCGCAGGGCCGGCAGGTTCTCAGGGGCCGAGACCTGCAGGTCCCTGGACCCCACCAGGGCCAGAACGGGCAGGCGCAGGGTACGCAGCGCGGGGGCGGGATCGTAGGTCAAAAACCAGCGGTACCAGGGCTTGGTCACCGCCTCGATCACCGCTTCGGACGTGGCGATGCGGTTGTCGCCGCCCATCATGCCGCCCTGCAGCAGGATGCGCAGGCGGGCGCGGGCGCGTTCCGGATCCGGCTCGTCCTTCACGATGGCGTACTCGCGGCGGTCCATGTCCACCAGGCGCTCGGCCCCGGACGCCCCCACGCCGGTGGCCCCGGCGATCAGGCGCTTCTGGTTCAGCAGGATGGTTTCCCCATCCACGCCCGGGCCGGCCATCAGCACCAGCCAGGCGATGGTGGGGTCGCGGCTGGCCACCATGGGGGCGATGAGCCCGCCCTCGCTGTGGCCGATCAGGCCGATGCGGCGCGGGTCGATGTCGGCGCGGCCGCGCAGATAGGCGACACCGGCGGCGGCGTCGGTGGCGAAGTCGGGCGTGGTGGCGGCATCGAAATCACCGGTGGACTGGCCCACGCCGCGGTCGTCCACCCGCAGCACGGCGATGCCGCGCCGGGTCAGCGCGTCGGCCAGGACCAGGAAAGGCTTGTGGCCCTCGATGGTCTCATCGCGGTCCTGGGGGCCCGATCCGGTGATCAGCAGCGCGGCGGGGAAAGGGCCCTTGCCCGGCGGCAGGGTCAGGGTGCCGGCCAGCCTCACGTCGGGCGCCGCCGGGTTGCCGTAGGCCACGCTGACCGCGCGGTAGGGGAAGGGTGGGCGGGGCACCTGGGGCCGCGCCTGTTCCGCCTGAATCTGCGCCGTGGTCAGGCGGGTCAGGGCCAGCGGGCGGGCCTGCCGGGCCTGCCGCCAGGTACCGGTCAGGGTCTGCCCGTCGGCCGACAGCGTGCCGGTGTAGCCGCCCAGCACGGCCGGGATGTCGAAGGTGACGGTGTCGCCCTCCCGGCTGATGCTGGGGATGGGAAGGCCCATCACCTGCTGGTCGACGCTGTCCAGCGTGCCGGCCAGGGCGGGGGCGCCGCCGGCGGGGCCGGGGGCGGCGGTGACATGGAACTCCAGGCGCAGGCGCGTCAGCCCGGTGTCCAGGGTGCCCCGCCAGTCACCGGTCAGGGTGGCGGCGGGCGCCGGCTCCACCACGCCGGCCTGCGCGGGTACGACGCCGGACAGCGGGCCGCCGGTGAAGGCGGCCCACAACAGCACCGTCATCCACATCCATGCCCGCCACCGCGCCATCATCCGCACCCAGGCTCGCCGTCCTTCGCCCGTCAACCAGCCCCATTAGCGTGGGGTCGGTTGGCGGTGCTGTCCAGAGGGTAAGAGGGGATGCGCCGCCCGTGTGTTCAGGCCTGGACCACCGCCGGCCGGACCTGGGGTTGGAACCGGCGGGTGGCCAGGATGCCGGTGCCCAGGAACAGCAGCAGCAGGATACCCTCCGCGGCGCCGAAGGGCGGCTCGCTGCCTGTGGGCGCCAGCGCGTGCAGGGCCGGCACCTTCAGGAAGGACTGGGCGACGGCGACGAAGGCCAGCAGGAAGACGCTGGCGGTGAGGCCGGCGGCGTAGATCCAGCGCCACGCCCCACGCAAACCGAAGGCGTAGAGGGCGGCGCCCGTCACGACCAGGATCAGCAGAGACAGCGCCCCCACGCCGTGCGAGGGAAGGAAACCGGTGAAGGGAAAGCCGAAGCCGGTGATGTCGGTCAGGACGGCCGCCGCCAGGTAGCACGCCGTCAGCGCCGGCGGCACCCGGCCGATGAACAGGCCGGCGATCAGAACCAGCCCGGCGGCCAGGGCCAGCAGGCTGAGGTCGGTATGGAAGCCCACGTAACTGGTTGGATCGAACATGGTATGGTCCCTGTTCCATGAGACGGCGGTTCGGAGCCGCTTGGCTCCAATTTGCGCCCTCTCCCACGCGCGGTCTTGTATCAACGGACCCTGTTCACCGATCATGCGCGGGACGCGGGCGCCCGGGAACGAGGCCCGGGCCAAGGGGGGCGCGGACGGCATGATCGACAAGCTGGAATTCTTCATCGCGCTGGCCAGGGAACAGCATTTCGGCCGCGCGGCGGAGGCCTGTGGCGTCACCCAGCCCACCTTGTCGGCCGGCCTGAAGCAGTTGGAGGACCAGTTGGGCGTGCTGCTGGTCAACCGCGGCGCCCGTTACATGGGTCTGACGCAGGAGGGGGAGCGGGTGCTGGACTGGGCCCGCCGCATCGTGGGCGACGCCCGCGCCATGCGCCAGGAGGTACGCGCCCTGCGTCACGGCCTCAGCGGCCACCTGCGCATCGCCGTCATCCCCACGGCCCTGGCCATGGTGCCCATCCTGACCACGCCCTACCGCGAGCGGCATCCGGGCGTGCGCTTCACCGTGCTGTCGCGCACCTCCATCGAGATCCTGCACTTGCTGGAAGGGTTGGAGATCGACGCCGGCCTGACCTATTTGGATAACGAGCCCCTGGGCCGCGTGCGCACCGTGCCCCTGTACCGCGAGCAGTACCGCCTGCTGATCTCCCGCGACAGCCCGCTGGGCGCCCGCACCCAGGTCAGCTGGGCGGAGGTGGGGGAGATACCGCTGTGCCTGCTGACGCCCGACATGCAGAACCGCCGCATCATCGACCGGCTGCTGGCCATCGCCGGCGCCACCTCGGCCCCGACCCTGGAATCCAATTCCATGATCGTGCTGTTCTCCCATGTGCGCACGGGCAAGTGGGCCAGCATCATGCCCGAGGTGCTGACCACGGCCTTCAATTTCCCGGAGGAGATCCGGGCCATCCCCATCGTCGACCCGGCGGCGGTGCACGATATCGGCCTGGTGGTGCCCTACCGCGACCCCATGACCCCCCTGACCGCCGCCCTGGTGGCGGAGGCCAAGAAGGTGGCCCGCACCTTTGGCGAGCCCATGGCGCCCTGACGGTCGCGCCCCGGTCGATCTGTCGTAACGACATCCGGCCGGCCGATAAAAAACCCCGGGAGGCGGCGGCCATCCCGGGGGTTCTGGTTTCGGATGTGGTGGCCAGATGGGCTGTCCCCCGGCGCGTCAGGCGGAGCTATCAGTTCGACGCCACCAGCTTCTGACGGACGTCGGCCAACAGCGCGCGGGCCTCGGCCCGGCGGCCGGCGTCCCACACGGGCTGGGTCACCGACACCGGCGCTTCCAGGGCGTGGGCCAGCACCTTGGCGAGCCGCTCGTACTCGCCCTGCTGCGACAGGAACTCGCCGTAGAAGTAGTTGGATTCCAGCCCGTTGGGGCTTAGCGCGATGCCGCGCTCCAGATACTTGCGGGCCTTGCTGTCGCTGCCGAAACCAATGGGGAAGCCCGGCATCAGGTAGTAGAGCGAACCCAGGTTCACGGCCGAGGCGCCATCCAGGGCGGTCGGGTCTATCTTGTCGGCCTGTTCGAACAGGTCGCGGGCTTGGCGCACCAGCTCCAGCGAGCCGGCGTTCTGCTCATAGCCGGCGATGCTGCCCAGGATCAGGGCGGTGCCGATCAGGGGCTCCGCCCGACCGGGATAGCGGCTCCGTAGGTCGGTGGCGCGGACCAGCAGGTCTCGCATCTTCAGGGCCTGGGCCTTGTCGTCGTGCATCTGGTACTTGATGACCGACCAGTCGCGCAGCAGTTGCGTCACGTCCTGCGCCATCGCCGGATCGGTGGGCTGCACGGCCGGGACCGTCGCCGTCATCGCGGCCGGGCTGTCGACCGAGGCGGCCTGCACCGCGATCGGAGCCGTCAGCATCAGGCTCAGCAAGGTTGATGTCGCAACTAAAATACGCGCACGCATGATCCACGTCCCAGTGACGGGCGTCCTGTTTGGGCGTCCTATGTGGTTTCGATGTGCCGCGGGGGCCGGGCGGATGCGGGCCGGGCGGCGTGATAGAAGTTTTCTATCGCAACATGGAACGGCTGCGTTGATTATGGTCCGGCGATAGCCAACTTCTAATGACAGGGAGATTGCCTGAGAAGTGAGGCCGCTGCTGTGACGTCTGCCACAACAAGTACCGCCTGGGACCGTGAAAAGGCCGCCGAAGTCATTGCGGCGCACCAAAATCTTGAAGGGCCTGCATTGCCGATACTGCATGCCTTGCAGGAGACCTTCGGCCATGTGCCCCAGGATGCGGTGCCCATGCTGGCGGACGCGCTGAACCTTTCCCGTGCGGATGTTCATGGAATCGTAAGTTTTTACCACGACTTTAGGGAGGCCCAGGCCGGCCGCCACGTCGTGAAGCTGTGCCGGGCCGAGGCCTGCCAGTCCATGGGCGGCCATGCCTTGGCGGAAGGCTTGCTGCGCCGCCTGGGTCTGGAATGGGGCGGCACCACCGGCGACGGGCAGGTAACGATTGAGCCTGTCTATTGCCTGGGCCTGTGCGCCTGCGCCCCGGCGGCCCTGATCGACGGCCGTCCCCTGGGGCGCCTGAACCGCGAACGGCTGGACGCCGCCGTGAACGAGGCCCGCAACGATTGGTCGACGCCATGAGCACCCGCATCTTCATTCCCCGCGACGTCGCGGCCCTGGCGGTGGGCGCGGAAGAGGTGGCGCGCGCCGTGGAGACCCAGGCCGCCGCCCTCGGCACCGCCGTCACCATTGTGCGCACCGGTTCGCGCGGCCTGTTCTGGCTGGAACCGATGGTGGAGGTGGAAACCCCCCTGGGCCGCATCGCTTATGGCCCGGTGCAGGCCGGCGACGTGGCGGGCCTGTTCACCGCCGGCTGGCTGACGGGCGCCACGCACCCCTTGCGTGTCGGCCGGCCGGAGGACCATCCCTTCCTGGCCCGTCAGACGCGGCTGACCTTCGCCCGCTGCGGCATCGTCGATCCGCTATCGGTGGAGGATTACAAGGCCGCCGGCGGTTATCGCGGCCTGGCCAAGGCCATCGAGGTGGGCGGTGCCGCGACGGTGGAGGCGGTGACCAAGTCCGGCCTGCGCGGCCGTGGCGGCGCCGGTTTCCCCACCGGCATCAAGTGGAAGACGGTGCGCGACGCGGCGGCGGACCAGAAGTACATTGTCTGCAACGCCGACGAGGGCGACAGCGGCACCTTCGCCGACCGCATGATCCTGGAGGGCGACCCCTTCTGCCTGATCGAGGGCATGACCATCGCCGGCCTCGCGGTGGGGGCCACCCGAGGCTACATCTACTCCCGCTCCGAATATCCGCACGCCAACGCCACCATGCGGGCGGCGCTGGACATCGCGCGCGCCGCCGGCCTGCTGGGCCGGGACATCCTGGGCAGCGAGGTGGAGTTCCACCTGGAACTGCGGGTGGGCGCCGGCGCCTACGTCTGTGGTGAGGAGACGGCGCTGCTGGAAAGCCTGGAGGGCAAGCGCGGCGTGGTGCGGGCCAAGCCGCCGCTGCCGGCGCTGAAGGGCCTGTTCGGCCGTCCCACCGTGGTCAACAACCTGCTGTCCCTGGCCACCATCCCCGTGATCCTGGACCTGGGCGCCCAGCATTACGCCGACTTCGGCATGGGACGGTCGCGCGGCACCATGCCCATCCAGCTGGCCGGCAACGTCCTGCACGGCGGCCTGTTCGAGACGGCCTTCGGCCTGACCCTGGGGGAGATCGTGATGGAGGTGGGCGGCGGCACCAATAGCCGCCGGCCGGTGCGCGCGGTGCAGGCCGGTGGTCCCCTGGGCGCCTACCTGCCGCCCAGCCAGTTCGACACCCCCTATGATTACGAGGCCTTCGCCGCGCGCGACGCCCTGATCGGCCACGGCGGCCTGGTGGTGTTCGACGACACGGTGGACATGGCCCACATGGCCCGCTTCGCCATGGAATTCTGCGCCGAGGAGTCCTGCGGCAAGTGCACGCCCTGCCGCATCGGCTCCACCCGGGGGGCGGAGGTGGTGGACCGTATCCTGGCGGGCCGGGACGTGGCGGCCAACATCGCGCTGCTGGAAGACCTCTGCAACACCATGAAGTTCGGGTCGCTGTGCGCGCTGGGGGGCTTCACGCCCTATCCGGTGTTGAGCGCCATCCGCCATTTCCCCGAGGATTTCTACGGCCGGCCCCTGCCGGTCGCGGCTGAGTGAAGGAGGGTCCGGCCATGGGCTTGGTTCCTGAGATCGACTACGGCACCCCGCATCCCCGCGGCCTGAAGGGCGACATCGACGCCAAGATGGTCACCCTGACCATCGACGGCGAGACGGTGACGGTGGCGGAGGGCACCTCCATCATGCGCGCCGCCATGGACGGCGGCGTCACCATCCCCAAGCTGTGCGCCACCGACACGCTGGACGCCTTCGGCTCTTGCCGGCTGTGCCTGGTGGAAATCCAGGGCCGGGCGGGCACCCCCGCTTCCTGCACCACGCCGGTGGCCCCGGGCATGGTGGTGTCGACGCAGACGGAACGGCTGAAGCGCCTGCGCAAGGGTGTGATGGAGCTGTACATCTCCGACCATCCGCTGGACTGCCTGACCTGCGCCGCCAATGGCGATTGCGAGCTGCAGGACATGGCGGGTGCCGTGGGCCTGCGCGAGGTGCGCTACGGCATGGAGGGGGCCAACCACCTGGGCCAGGCCAAGGACACCTCCAACCCCTATTTCACCTTCGACCCGTCGAAGTGCATCGTCTGCTCCCGCTGCGTGCGGGCCTGCCAGGAGGTGCAGGGCACCTTCGCGCTGACCATCCAGGACCGGGGCTTCGCCAGCAAGGTCTCGGCCGGCATGGACGAGGACTTCATGGACAGCGAGTGCGTCAGCTGCGGCGCCTGCGTCCAGGCCTGCCCCACCGCCACCCTGATGGAAAAGTCGGTCATCGAGATCGGCCAGCCGGAGCATTCCGTCGTCACCACCTGCGCCTATTGCGGCGTGGGCTGCAGCTTCAAGGCGGAGATGCGCGGGACCGAGCTGGTGCGCATGGTCCCCTACAAGGACGGCGCCGCCAACCGCGGCCACTCCTGCGTGAAGGGCCGCTTCGCCTGGGGCTACGCCACGCACCGCGAGCGCATCCTGAAGCCCATGATCCGGTCCAAGATCACCGACCCGTGGCGCGAGGTGTCGTGGGAAGAGGCCATCAGCCACACGGCATCGGAATTCAAGCGCATCCAGGAGAAGTATGGCCGTGCCTCCGTCGGCGGCATCACCTCTTCCCGCTGCACCAATGAGGAGACGTATCTGGTGCAGAAGCTGGTGCGGGCCGGTTTCGGCAACAACAACGTCGACACCTGCGCCCGCGTCTGCCATTCCCCCACCGGCTACGGCCTGGGCACGGCCTATGGCACCTCCGCCGGCACGCAGGACTTCGACAGTGTCGAGGATACCGACGTCGTCATGATCATCGGTGCCAACCCCACCGACGGCCATCCGGTGTTCGGCTCCCGCCTGAAGAAGCGGCTGCGCCAGGGCGCCAAGCTGATCGTCGTCGATCCGCGCCGCATCGACCTGGTGAAGACCCCGCACATCGAGGCGGCCCACCATCTGCCATTGCTGCCCGGCACCAACGTCGCCGTGGTCACGGCCATGGCCCACGTCATCGTGACGGAGGGCCTGGTGAACGAGGCCTTCGTGCGGGAGCGCTGCGACTGGGACGAGTTCCAGGACTGGGCGGCCTTCGTCGCCGAGGATCGGCACAGCCCTGAGGCCATCGCGGACTACACCGGCGTGCCGGCGGCCGAGCTGCGTGCCGCCGCCCGCCTCTACGCCACCGGCGGCAACGCCGCCATCTATTACGGCCTGGGCGTGACGGAACACAGCCAGGGTTCCACCACCGTCATGGCCATCGCCAACCTGGCCATGGCCACGGGCAATCTGGGCCGGCGCGGCGTGGGCGTGAACCCGCTGCGTGGCCAGAACAACGTGCAGGGCAGCTGCGACATGGGCTCCTTCCCCCATGAGCTGCCGGGCTACCGCCATGTCCACGACGACGCCACCCGCGCCATCTTCGAGGACATGTGGAACGTGACCCTGGAGAAGGAACCGGGCCTGCGCATTCCCAATATGCTGGACGCGGCGGTCGATGGCACCTTCAAAGGCCTGTACGTGCAGGGCGAGGACATCGTGCAGTCCGACCCCGACACCCACCACGTCATCGCCGGCCTGAAGGCCATGGAATGCGTGGTGGTGCAGGATCTGTTCCTGAATGAGACGGCGGACTACGCCCACGTCTTCCTGCCCGGTTCCACCTTCCTGGAGAAGGAGGGCACCTTCACCAACGCGGAACGGCGCATCAACCGTGTGCGCCGGGTCATGCCGCCGCGCAACGGCTATGCCGACTGGGAAATCACCCAGCTGCTGTCCAATGCCCTGGGCTATCCCATGAGCTACGGCCACCCGGCGGAGATCATGGCCGAGATCGCGGCCACCACGCCGGGCTTCCGCAACGTGACCTACGAGATGCTGGACGAACGTGGCTCCGTCCAGTGGCCGTGCAACGACGACGCGCCCGAGGGCACGCCCATCATGCACATCAACGGCTTCGCCCGGGGCAAGGGCAAGTTCGTGCTGACGGAATACATCCCCACGGATGAGCGCACGGGCGCCCGCTTCCCCCTGCTGCTGACCACCGGCCGCATCCTCAGCCAGTACAATGTCGGCGCCCAGACCCGGCGCACCGCCAACAGCGAATGGCACAAGGAGGACAGGCTGGAGATCCACCCGCACGACGCGGAGAATCGTGGCGTGCGCGACGGCGACTGGGTAAAGCTGCAAAGCCGCGCCGGCGAGACCACGCTGCGCGCCCTGATCACCGACCGGGTGTCGCCTGGCGTGGTCTACACCACCTTCCACCACCCCATGACCCAGGCCAACGTGATCACCACCGATTATTCCGACTGGGCCACCAACTGCCCCGAATACAAGGTGACGGCGGTGCAGGTCAGCCCCAGCAACGGCCCGTCCGACTGGCAGGAGAAGTACAAGACCCACAGCGACCTCAGCCGCCGCATCGTCGGCACGGATGCCGCTGAATGACGGACCGCGTGACGCCGGTTCCCCAGGCCCAGGCCCCGCCGTCCCTGTCCCTGCCAGACGCCAGACGCCCCGCGACCCGGGTCGCCTGGCGCGACGGCGTCCCGATGGAGGGGACGCGCGTGGTGGCGGAGGAGACGGCGGTGGCCATCAGCTACGACAGCGCCGCCTACGCCGTGCTGATGGCGACCCCGCGCGACCTGGAAGACTTCGCCCTGGGCTTCAGCGTGACCGAGGGCATCATCACCGGCCGTGCGGACATCGCCGACCTGGACCTGGTGGTGGTGCCGGAAGGGGTGAATGTCCGCCTGTGGCTGGCCAAGACCCCGGGGGAGGCGCTGGAACGCCGTCGCCGGCGCCTGGCCGGGCCCATGGGCTGCGGCCTGTGCGGCCTGGAAAGCCTGGCGGAGGCGACGCGGGCCCTGCCGGTGGTGCCGCCGGGCTTCACCGTGGATGCCGACCAGGTGGCGGCCGCGCGCGACGACCTCGCCAACCACCAGCCGCTGTTCGAGGACACGCGCGCCGTCCACGCCGCCGGCTTCTGGCGCCCGGGCACAGGCATGGTGGCGGTGCGCGAGGATGTGGGCCGCCACAACGCGCTGGACAAGCTGGCCGGCGCCCTGATCCGAGGCGGCGTCGACGCCGCGGCCGGCCTGGTGGTGATGAGCAGCCGGGTGTCGGTGGAGCTGGTGCAGAAGGCGGCGGCCATGGGCGTGCCGGTGCTGGTGGCGGTCTCCGCCCCCTCCGCCTTGGCCATCCGCACGGCCGAGGCCGCCGGCATCACGCTGGTGGCGGTGGCCCGCCGCGACGGGTTCGAGGTTTTCACCCATGCCGGCCGGATCGTGCCGGGCGATGGGACGGAAGCGAAGCAAGGGAATACACGGCATGTCGCCTGACAAGCTGGTCTACATGGCCAATCAAATCGGCAAGTTCTTCACCACCCAGCCGGGCGACAAGGCGGCGGCCGGCATCGCCAACCATATCGCCAGGTTCTGGGAACCCCGGATGCGCCAGGCGATCCAGGCGTATGTGGCCCAAGGCGGCTCTGGATTGGACCCGGAGGTTCTCAAGGCAGTGGAAAGTTTGCCAAAAGTAAATTAGACTAACTGTGTAGAATAAAAATAGTACACCGGGGGGATCGGTGGCGCTCCTGAAAGGGCGGTCATCTGCTTTTTACTGGCCATAAATAAAGCGGGAGACGTCAATGAGTGTGGCAACTTCGGGCCCCACGGGTGGAAACTCGTCCGGCTCGATCCTGGATCGGGACCGAATAGTCGCGAAGGCGGGTTTTAATCGGTGGCTGGTGCCGCCAGCGGCGCTCGCTGTTCATCTCTGCATTGGCATGGCCTACGGCTTCAGCGTCTTTTGGTTGCCGCTGTCCAAGGCCCTGGCGGGCACGGATGAGGCGGCCTGCAAGGAGATTTCCCTGCTGGCGGCCCTCACCACCACCACCTGCAACTGGCGGGTGGCCGACATCCAGATCATGTACACCCTGTTCTTCGTCCTCCTGGGCTCGGCGGCGGCCCTGTGGGGCGGCTGGCTGGAACGGGTGGGGCCCCGGCGCGCCGGGGTTGTCGCCACCTTCTGCTGGTGCGGCGGCATGGTGGTGTCGGCGGTGGGCATCATGGTCCATCAGCTCTGGCTGGTGTGGTTGGGCGGCATCGTCGGTGGCGTGGGTTTGGGGCTGGGCTACATCTCGCCCGTCTCCACCCTCATCAAATGGTTCCCCGACCGGCGCGGCATGGCCACCGGCATGGCCATCATGGGCTTCGGCGGCGGCGCCATGATCGGCTCCCCCCTGGCCAACATCCTGATCAACCAGTTCAAGGGGCCGGACGGCCCAGGCGTGTGGCAGACCTTCCTGGTCATGGCCGCGATCTACTTCGTCTTCATGCTGGCCGGTTCCTTCGGCTACCGTATCCCGCCCGCCGGCTGGCGGCCGGATGGCTGGACGCCGCCGGCGGCGGCGCGGCGGGCCATGATCACCCACGGTCATGTCCACCTGGACAACGCGCACAAGACGCCGCAGTTCTGGCTGATCTGGGCGGTGCTGTGCCTGAACGTCAGCGCCGGCATCGGCGTCATCGGCATGGCCTCGCCCATGCTGCAGGAAATCTTCGCCGGCAAGCTGATCGGCCATCCCGAACTGGGTTTCGATCAGCTGGACCCGGGGCAGAAGACGGCCATCGCCACCATCGGCGCCGCCTTCGCCGGCCTGATCTCGCTGTTCAACATCGGTGGCCGCTTCTTCTGGGCCTCCATGTCGGACAAGCTGGGCCGCAAGATGACCTACTGCGTCTTCTTCGTCCTCGGGCTGGTGCTGTACGCGGCGGCGCCCAGCCTGGCCCGCGCCGGCAGCGTGGCGCTGTTCGTGCTGGCCGTGGGCGTCATCCTCTCCATGTACGGCGGTGGTTTCGCCACCGTGCCGGCCTATCTCGCCGACATCTTCGGAACCCAGTTCGTGGGCGCCATCCACGGACGGCTGCTGACCGCCTGGTCGGTGGCGGGCATCGTCGGCCCCATCCTGGTCGGCTACATCCGCGAGGCGGAACTGGCGCTGAAGGTGCCGAAGGATCATGTCTACGACGTCACCTTCTATGTCCTGGCGGTGTTCCTGATCATCGGCCTGCTCTGCAACCTGGCCATCAAGCAGTTGGCGGCCAAGTGGTTCATGAGCGACGCCCAGGTCGCGGCCCTGCAGGCCAAGACCGCGCACGCCAACGCCGCTGGCGGTTCCTTCGGCATCGGCCGGGGCGGTCTGAACGGCCCGGCCCTGCTGGCCTGGCTGGCGGTGGGCCTGCCCATCCTGTGGGGCGTGTGGACCACCCTGCAGAAAGCGGCGCCGCTGTTCAACTGATGCGCTGAAAAGTGCAGGGGCGGCACCGTTAGGCACCGCCCCTTTTCTTTACCCGCCCCTTTTGTCCCTAGCCCGCGACTGCGGGCGCCGGAGCTTTCCGGGGAGCGGAGCGGACTGGAAAGCGAGGATGGCAAGGGGCCGGATGGGCCCGCCCGCAGGGCATCCCAAAAATTACTGTGCCGTCCAGCCGCCATCCATGGGCAGGGGCACGCCGGTCATCTGGGCGGCGGCGTCGGTGCAGAGGAAGGCGGCCAGTTCGCCCAGCTCTTCCGGCGTGGTGAACTTCTTGGACGGCTGCTTTTCCGACAGCAGCTTCAACTCGGCGTCCTTCTCGCTGATGCCCTCCTTGGCCGCCATGTCCTTGATCTGCTTTTCCACCAGCGGCGTCAGCACCCAGCCGGGGCAGATGGCGTTGGCGGTGATGTCGATCTCGGCCGTTTCCAAGGCCGCCACCTTGGTCAGGCCGACCACGCCGTGCTTGGCCGCGACGTAGGCCGCCTTGTGCGGGCTGGCCACCAAGCCGTGGGCTGAGGCGATGTTGATCAGCCGGCCCCAACCCTGCTTCTTCATGTAGGGCAGGGCGTAGTGCATGCCCCAGAACACGCCGGACAGGTTGATGGCGATGATGGCGTTCCACTTGTCTTCGGGAAAATCCTCGATGGCCGCCGTGTACTGGATGCCGGCGTTGCTGACCAGCACGTCGATGGACCCGAAGGTTTCCACCGTGGTGTCGATCATCTCCTTGATGGAGGACGGCTTGGAGATGTCGGCGGCGTTGTAGGCGGCGCGCACGCCAAACTCGCTTTCCAGGCCGCTGCGGATCTTCTCGATCTCCGTCGCGTCGCCGAAGCCGTTCAGCATGATGTTGGCGCCCTTGGAGGCCAGGACGCGGGCGATGCCCAGGCCGATCCCGCTGGTGGAACCGGTGACGACGGCGGATTTACCCTTCAGCATGACTACCCCTATAAGTTGAGGATGTTCGGTGAATCTCGATTCCGTTGGCATCGCGCGGCCGACCATGGCGGCCGCCCCGTGAGCCTGGTGTGCCGCCCCTGATATAAGGCCATGTGTGCGCCGCCGAAAGCCCCGCCCACGGCCTAAGCCGTTGTCATAGGCCGATTGCCGCCGAAATCTACAAATCACGGCATCCGGTTCTGGTGCACCGGCGTCCTGGCATGCGGCGCCCGCGCATCAACGGTTGCCGGGTCATCACATAACTGTCACCGTCAACGGATATTACTGAAGGACACACTCTTTATTGCGGCCTGAAGGTCCGATCCCTCCTTGATCTTGATGCCTGAAGAGAGAGAGACCGGCATCCCCCGGCAGGGAACCCAGGGGCGTCCGGCCGCCGGATCGTCAGCGCCACCCCCTGCCGCCCCGCCGGCGGGGGAGGGGGCGTCCGTTGCCCTGCCGCCCCGCTGGCGCGACGTTGTGGCGCACCTGCATCCCGTCTTCCAACCCATCGTTCAGATGCGTACCGCGCGCGTGCACGGGCACGAGGCCCTGCTGCGCGGGTGGGAGGCGGCGGGCTTCGCCAGCTTGGTGGCATTGTTCCAGGCGGCGGAGGATGAGGGCGCGCTGCTGGCCTTGGAAGCGCACATCCAGGCCGCCGCCGTGGCCGCCTTCCTGGCGGCGGGCGGCACGGCCGAGGTGCGCCTGTTCCTGAACATCCATCCCCTGGCCCAGGGCCAGGTGCCGCCCGCCGCCGCGGGGAACAACTGCACCTGGTCTACGAGACGTCGGGAACAGCCCCCGTCCCAACCCGCGCCGGCCGTGACGGTGGTGACCGGCGGGGCCGGGTCGACGTCGCCTTTGACCGCTTCGGCGTGGGCATGGCGGATTTCCAGCGCCTGCTGGCCAGCCCGCCCAGTTATGTGAAGATCGACCGCGCCTTCATCAGCGGCGTGGACGGCGACCAGGCCAAACGCGCCTTGCTGGGCCAACTGATCGGCAGCGCCCACGCCTTGGGCTTGGCCACCATCGCCGTGGGTGTGGAAACCTCGCGTGAGTTCTATGTCTGCCGTGATCTGGGCTGCGACCATGCCCAAGGCTTCCTGCTGGGGCGTCCCGGCACCGGCTTGCTGGCCGACGTCAGCGAGATCGCCGAGTCCCTGACCCGCAGCGACCGCCGCCGCCCGTCCGACGCCCGTCAGCGCCTGTTCGAACTGATCGAGCGCATCGCGCCCCTGCCGCTGGAGGCGCCCAAGGCCAAGCTGCTGGAGTATTTCGGGAATCTGGCCGCCCCGCCGGTGGTGCCGGTGGTGGACCGGGCGGGTGTGCCGCGCGGCCTGATTCGCGAACGCCACCTGAAGCCTTTCGTCTATTCGCGTTACGGCACGGAAATCCTCCGCAACCGCGCCTTCGGCAACACGCTGAAGGATTTCGTCATCCCCTGCCCGGTCTGCGACATCGGGACACCCCTGGAACGTGTGATCGAGCTGTTCGCCGAGGCGGCGGACAGCGACGGTGTCATCATCGTCGAGGGCGGCGAGTATGTCGGCTTTCTCAGCAGCCAGTCGATGGTGCGCCTGCTGCACGAACACCGCCTGGCCACGGCGGTGGACCAGAACCCCTTGACCCGCCTGCCGGGCAACAACGCCATCACCGCCCAGGTGGAAACGCTGGTGGCGGATGGCGAGCGCGACCATGTCCTGGTCTATTTGGATTTCGATAACTTCAAGCCGTTCAACGATTATTTCGGCTTCCGCCAGGGTGATCGGGCCATCCTGATGTTCAGTGAGCAGCTGAAGGTCCAGGCCTCCGCCCTGGGGGGGTTCGCCGGCCACATCGGCGGCGACGATTTCTTCCTGTCCTGCAGCGGCCTGACGGCCGACCGGGTGCGGGAACGGCTGGTGGGCTTCCTGGGTCGCTTCCGCTCCGACGCCGAAAGCCTCTACGACGTGGAAACACGGGAGCGCGGGTGGTTTGAGGCCAAGGACCGCGAGGGCCGTGTCCGGCGGTATCCCCTGCTGCGGGTCAGCGCCGTCATGGTGCAACTTCTGGCCGGCGCCACCCGCCCGGGCCTGGAAACACTTGTGGAACTGATCGCCGTCCATAAAACTGCGGCGAAGGCGGCGCCCGACAACCTGTTCCTGGTGGCAGGATGACGGATGCGGCCGTCAGCCGGCCGGCCCCGGGTGTCACGGGGCACGGGCCCGAACATAAGACATTTGGGGCGCTACTCTCGTTGGTCAGGTACTCTTTCCACCACTCGGCGGGTGATCCGGCCGGTTCTGGCGCGGCCGCGGCGGGCATGGGCGGCGCTCCGACGGACGGCGCCGACACCCATGACAATTCGCTGGTGGGTGGAACGCCGGGCGGCGGCAAGGGCGATGACGACCCCCGCGTGGCCGGCTCCCGCTTCCACTGGTCGTTCTGGTCCTCCCTGTCGTTCAAGGAAGGCGTGCGCGGCGCCCTGGCCGCCCTGCTCATCGGCTTCGCCTTTTCCGCGGTGGAGATCGGCTGGGCCGCCAGCCGTGAGCGTGAGAAGGTCCTGACCATCATCGATGACATCGCCGCCCAGGTCGAGGGCAGCGCCGCCATCGCCGCGTGGAACCTGGATGCCCAGCTGGCCAACCAGGTTATCATGGACAACCTGAAGCTCCACGCCGTGTCCGGCGTGGAAATTCTGCTGAAGGATAATGAGCGGCTGGCTGGCGTGCGGCGCAAGCCGGCGCAGGACGGCTGGCTGACGGGGCCGCTGTCGCGCCTGGTGTTCGGCGACCTGTCCACCATCCGTCGCCCCTTGCGCCAACCCAACAGCCCCAATGGCGAGGTCATCGGCGAACTGCGCCTGGACCTGGACCCGGTGGTGCTGGCCCGTGACCTGTTGATCCTGGCCGGCACCGGCCTGGTCAGCGGCGTGCTGCGCAATCTGCTGCTGGGCCTGGCCCTGGTGGCGGTGCTGCACCGCTACGTGACCCGGCCGCTGTTCAGCCTGGGCCGGTCCATTTCCCGCATCAATCCCGACCGTCCCATGGAAACGGCCCTGCCGCTGCCGGCGGGGCATGAGCGGGATGAGCTGGGCTATATCGCCGCCCGAACCAACGAGCTATTGTCCCGCCTGGCCTCCAGCCAGGAGGCGCAGCGCCGCATGGCCACGCGCGACCTGCTGACCGGCCTGCCGAACCGCGTGCTGCTGACGGAAGAACTGGGCCGTTCCCTGCCCAAGGCGGAGCGGGCGGGCTATCACGTCGCCGTCTTCCACCTGGATCTGGACCGCTTCAAGACCGTCAATGAAAGCTACGGCCTGGACGTCGGCGACCGGGTGCTGCGCGAGGTGGGCGCCCGCCTGACCAGCGTGTTGCGCGCGGGCGACAGCGTGGCGCGCCTGGGCGCCGACGAATTCGCCGTGGTGGCCGAGGACATCGCCCAGCCCGAGATGGCGGCCCGCCTGGCCGAGCGCATCCTGGACACCCTGGCCACCCCTTACGCCATCGATGGCCATTCCCTGACGCTGACCGCCAGCGTGGGCATGGCGCTGTTTCCCGGCGACGGGCGCGATCCAGAACCGCTGCTGCGCGCCGCCGACGTCGCCATGTGCACGGCCAAGGCCGCCGGCGGCGGGCGCTACCGCTTCTTCGCGCGTGAGATGATGGATCGGGCCGTCGCCCGCCTGCATAACGAGACGGCGCTGCGCCGCGCCATCGAGGAAAACCAGTTCGTCCTCTATTACCAGCCCAAGCTGGAGACGCTGACCCGCAAGCTCAGCGGGGTGGAGGCGCTGTTGCGCTGGCAGAAGCCGGACCGTCTGGTCATGCCCGGCGATTTCATTCCGCTGGCGGAAGAAACCGGGCTGATCGTGCCCATCGGCGCCTGGGTGTTGCGCACGGCCTGTGAACAGGCGGCGCGTTGGCTGGCGGCGGGGCATTCCGTGCCCGTCTCCGTCAACGTCTCCGCCCGGCAGCTGCAGGAGGCGGGGCTGGTCGACCTGGTGGCGGATTGCCTGGCCAAGTCCTACCTGCCGCCCGAACTGCTGAACATCGAGATCACCGAGACCAGCATGATGCGCGACCTGGACCATAGCGAGGCGCTGCTGGCCCGGCTGCGCGACCTGGGTGTGGGCATCAGCGTCGACGATTTCGGCACCGGCTATTCGTCGCTGGCCTACCTGCGCCGCCTGCCGGTGACGGCGCTGAAGCTGGATCGGTCCTTCGTGAACGACATTCCCGCCGAAACCGCCATCGCCACGGCGGTTCTGGACTTGTCGCGCAGCTTCGGCCTCAAGACCGTGGCCGAGGGGGTGGAGACGGAAGAGCAATGGCATTGGCTGGCCCAGCAGGGCTGCGCCGAGGTGCAGGGCTTCCTGTTCGCCCGGCCCATGCCGGTGGATCTGGTGGAACGCGACTTCCTGAAGGGCTGAAG
Source organism: Nitrospirillum guanabarense (assembly GCF_034653355.1). NCBI lineage: Bacteria > Pseudomonadati > Pseudomonadota > Alphaproteobacteria > Rhodospirillales > Azospirillaceae > Nitrospirillum > Nitrospirillum guanabarense. The sequence continues at coordinate 675,138 of NZ_JAYEER010000001.1, read as the reverse complement.
ATTCCCCCCAGGAAATATGAGGGGGGCCATACAACCATAGGACAATACGCCGGGGCTCGGCGGCGGCGTACCGTGGCGCGATCCCACAAGCTTGAACCCTGAGCCAGGACGACGCCATGATCAAAGTCAGCGTGCTGTACGCCAGTGAACCCGGCGCCCGCTTCGACCACGATTACTACCGGGACCGCCACATGCCGCTGGTCCAGGAAAAGCTGGGCGCCGCCTGCCTGTTCTATACCGTGGACAAGGGCCTGTCCGGCGCCCCGCCCGACGAGCCGCCGACCTATGTCGCCATGTGTCACATCTTCGCCGAGTCCGCCGACAGCTTCTGGTCCGCCTTTGGACCGGTGGCCGAGGAGATCGTGGCCGACATCGCCAACTACACCACCCTGTCGCCGACCATCCAGGTCAGCGAGGTGGTGGTGGGCGCCGGCCCCGGCCGGGGTTGATCCTCAGCCGCCAGGCTCACCCCTTGGGCAGCGGGGCGTTCGCCAGTTCCAGCACCAGGCAGCAGCCGTCCAGGCGGGTGTGGTCGTAATAGGCCCGCCCATCGTGCAGCTCCGCGATGCGGCGCACGAGGTAGAGGCCCACGCCGATGCCGGGGATGCGCTCGGCCGAGGATAGGCGCACGAACTTGCCGAAGATGCGCTCCCGGTCGGCCGGCGGCACGCCGGCGCCGGCGTCGATCACGCGCACGGTGCTGCGCGTGGCGGTCTGCGCCAGTTCGACCCGGATGGCCTTGCCGGCGGGGCCGTATTTGGCGGCGTTTTCCAGCAGGTTGAGGATGGAGGTCTTCAGCAGGGCCGGGTCGCCCTGGATCTCCTCGGGCACCTCACCCTCCAGGCTCACCTCCTGTTCGGGATGCGAGGCGCGCAAGGACCGGATGGCCTCCGCCACCACCCCTTCCAGGGTCAGGGACTGGGTTTCCAGGTGCAGGCCGGGGGAGCGGTCGGTCTCACGGCGCAGGCCGACCTCGATGATTTCCACCAGCCGGTCCACGGCGCGGCCCATGCGCTTCAGCAGGTCATGGCCCTTGGTGCTCTCCGCCAACGCGGTGGCGCCCTTGATCTGCAAAATGTCGATCCCGGTGCGGATGATGGACACCGGCGTGCGGTATTCATGTGACACCATGTCGATGAACTGGATCTGCTCGCGCACCGCCTGGCGCTCGGCGGCTAGGGCCTCCTCCAGGCTTTCCTTGGCGGCCGACAGCTCGCGGGTGCGCAGCGCCACCATGTCCAGGGCCCGCTGCTCGGCATGGACGGAGGCCGACAGGGCGGCGGCCTGCGCTTCCTTGCGCTCCCTTTCCGACCGGCGCACGCGTGACGCGATGGCGATGTTCATCAGGATCATGTGCACCAGCGCCGCCGCCTGCGACACCGCCTCGGTCAGGCTGATCTCGGGGATCACGCCCAGGGTGCGCATGAAGCCCATCAGGGCGGCCATGCAGGCGGAGCCGAAGGCCAGGCTGTACATCAAGGCGCCCGGATGCCCCCGCCGCGCGAGCCAGATGGCGCTGCCGATATAGATGAACATGTAGGCCGACGTGACCGTGGCCAGCGTGGCGCCGGCCATCGTGTAATAGTCGGCGAAGGTGGCGACGATGCCCAGGGCGCCCAGAATGATGGGAATGCGGTTCAGCAGGCTGATCAGCGGCAGCGTGCGCCGCAGGTTCAGGAACTTCTCCGTCAGCAGGGCGCCGGCCAGGATGCCGCCGCTGACACTGCTGCCGGTGATCAGGTTGGCCAGCTTGGGCGCCGGCCCAGGCAGGATTTGCGCCAGCGCGCCGAAAGATCCGAAGGCCAGGCCGATCAGGGAGGTCAGATAGAGCGCGTAATAGAAATAGACCCGCTCCTGCAGCCAGTAGCTGTAGATGAGGTTGGAGATCAGCACCGCGACCGCCATGCCCAGCACGAAGCCCAGCCAGATGGACTGCACGCTGACATGGTTCATCAGCGGTATCAGCCGATGGACTTGGCCGCTGAGGATGGTGGCGCTGGTGGTGTGGATATGGATGTAGATCCAGGCTTGGCCGGCGCCATCGAACACCAGCGGCTGGGTGAAACTGCGGAAACGCAGCATGCGGTTGGCCGTGGGCTCGCTATCGCCCTGCACCGTCCTGGCATAGGCCTCGGCCGGCGGGGGCGGGGCGTCCAAGCCTGTGTAGGCGACATTGGTCTCCACCGTGTCAAGGAAACTGGGCAGCAGCTCCAGGTACCAGGTGTCGTCGCTTTCAGGCGCGCGCGCCACGCGCATCCTGACCCAGGTGTCGGTCAGGGTGAAGCCGCGGTTGAGGTTGCCGGCCAAGGGCTGGAAGCGGTGACTGGCTTCCCCCGCCGTCACGTCGGCCAGGGTCAGCGACCCGTCAGGGTCGACCAGGAATTCCAGATGGCCGCTGATGGACAACGTCCCCGCCCCAGGCCCCAGCCACAGGGGCGGCGCCGTCCAGCCGGCGGGGCCTGTCTCCGCCCGCGCGGGCAAGGCGCACAGCAGCGCCACCATGATGATCCACAACCAACCACCCCGTGGCCATCCGCTGGGGCGCCGCCAGGGAGGCGCTACTGGGGGCAGGGCGGGGGCCGTCATGGTGGGGTGGGGGATTACAGCTGCTTGATGGGGGCGGAGAACAGGTAACCCTTGGCATGGACGGTCTGGATAGGGAAGGCCTCACCCACCGCGGCCTCGATTTTCCGGCGCAGGCGGCTGACCAGCGCGTCCAGGCCCCGGCTGCCCTGCACCGTGTTGGCGTAGTCCAGCATTTCCAGCAGGGCGGTGCGGTCCACCGCCCGGCCCGGCTCCTGCGTCAGGGCCACCACCAGGTCGAATTCCTTGGCGGTCAGGCGCACGGGCAGGCCGCGGGGCGACAGGATGGACCAGCGCGAATTGTCCAGTACCCAGGGCTCGCTGGACGATGTTGTCTGCGGGGCGGGAAGATCGTTGATGTCCGGTCCGGCGGCCAGGCGGCGCGCCAGGTTGGTGGCGGCGATGGCCAGCTCCCGGCAGTCCACCGGCTTCACGAAATACAGGTCGGCGCCGCTGGTGAAGCCCTTCAGCCTGTCGTCCACCCGCGACCGGGCCGTCAGAATGATCAGGCCCATGTTGGTGTTGGCGCGCAGGAAGCTGGCGATGGCGTAGCCGTCCTGGTCGGGCAGGCCTAAGTCCAGGATGACGATGTCCGCCGGCTCCTTGGCGATCTGCTGGTACAACTCGAGGCCCGACCCCGCCGTCGTGACCGCCAGGCCTTGGCTGCCCAGGCAGTGGGCCAGTAATTCCCGAAGGTCCACATCGTCTTCCACCAGAACCACCCGCGGGGCGGCGGCTCCAACGTTCGAATCCAGGTCTGCCATAGAAAATCTTTTCTATTAAAAGGTTTTAGCGACGGCTCGGCTGCAAAATTTTCTGGCCGTGTCCTCCGATCGGCGCGGCCACTGGAACTATTCTGAGGCGCATTCTAATTTTTCATTAATTTTATAGCAATACGATGCGTGCCGCCTCAATTCCTGGCTGATTTGTCCACGGCGCGGGCGGATTTCAGCTCCCGGTGGCATGAAGGGCGTTGCCGCAGACGGCGCGGTTGTTTACCCTCTTGGCTTCACGAAATAAGGCGACCGGCCCGGGGCGGGCCGGTGCCAAAAGAACCAGTCCGCCGGCCGGTATCGGTCCCGCCGGTTGCCAAGGCTGGATCATCGGGGTGTCATAGATGGGTCAGCCGAAGCAATGGACGCTGCTGCGCGCTGCCGAGCAATGCTATCGTGTTGCCGCCAGCGTGCCCTCCGGTCCTGAGCGTGACCTGTGGATCCGCCGGGGCGGCATGTTGGAGGCGGACAGCGTGGCCGCCCTGCTGACCGGCCCCTGGCCCGAGCGCTGGCCGGGTCAAACCTTGCCGGACGACCTGCCGCATGACGAGGCCGCCGAGTCTCTGGCGGTTTCGTCTGTGTCGGCCGACACCGCCAAGCCCGGCTTGATCGAATAATTTCGCGGAACGGCCGCCCGCGCGTTCATTTCTGCCGAACCTCTTGTTACGTGCGACGCAACGGCGCCCTGCGGTCGCCGGTAATTGACACTGGCACATGGCTGGCGGAGTGTGCCCAGCGTATACGACGCGTCATCATCTTCGAGGTTTCTTCAAGTGACCGGCCTAGTTTCTTCCGCCGCACCCTCTTCCTCGGGCCGTTACCCCTCGGGTCGTGAATTGCTGGAGGCCATGGGCCTCGCATCGCGCCAGACCGAACAGCGCATGGAGGCGCTGCTGCCCACCCCCGCCCGTTATATCGGCCGGGTTCAGGAAGCCGCCCGCTACGCCGTGTTCGCCGGTGGCAAGCGCCTGCGCCCCTTCTTGGTGAAGTCGTCCTCCGCCTTGTTCGGCGTGTCCGACGACAATTGGCTGCAGGCCGCGGCGGCGGTGGAGATGGTGCACACCTACAGCCTGGTGCACGACGACCTGCCGTGCATGGATGACGATACCTTGCGCCGGGGCAAGCCCACGACCCATGTCCAGTTCGACGAGGCGACGGCCCTGCTGGCCGGGGACGCCCTGTTGACCCTGGCGTTCGAGGTGCTGTCCCAGCCGGCGGCCCACGCCGACGCGGGCGTGCGCTGCGCCCTGATCGCCAAGCTGGCCCAAGCCGGCGGCACGCTGGGCATGATCGGCGGCCAGATGATGGATATGGAAGCGCCGAATTCCGACTTCGGCTACGACGAAATCCTGACCCTGCAAAAGCTGAAGACGGGCGCGCTGTTCGAATTCTGCTGCGAGGCCGGCCCCATCCTGGGCGGCGCCAGCGAAGCGGAACGCGCCCTGCTGCGCGACTACGCCGCGGATTTCGGCCTTGTCTTCCAAATCTCCGACGATCTTATTGACGCCACCGGCGACGCCGGCAAGGCGGGCAAGACCGTCGGCAAGGATGAGGCGCAGGGCAAGGCGACCCTGATCTCCTTGCTGGGCCTGGACGCCGCCCGTGCCAAGGTGGTGGAACTGGCCGAGCAAGCGGCGGCCCGTCTGGATGGTTTCGGTCCGGCGGCGGATTCGTTGCGCGGCCTGCCCTTCATGCTTATCGACCGAGAGTCGTGATTTATCACGATCTATGCAAAAGTGTTTGTCTGTCACCGGCCCGTAAGAGGTCGGTTAGAATTATTTGGGAGCCGATGAATGGCGACGAAGACCCCGTTGTTGGACCAGTGTCCGACGCCTGAGCGCCTGCGCGCGCTGCGCCCTGAGCAGCTGCGTCAGGTTGCGGACGAGCTGCGGTCCGAGACCATCGACGCGGTGTCGGTGACGGGCGGGCACCTGGGTGCCGGCCTGGGTGTGGTGGAACTGACGGTGGCGCTGCACTACGTGTTCGACACGCCGGCGGACCGCATCATCTGGGACGTGGGCCACCAGGCCTACCCGCACAAGATCCTGACGGGCCGGCGCGACCGCATCCGCACGCTGCGGCAGGGCGGCGGGCTGTCGGGCTTCACCCGGCGGTCGGAGAGCGAGTACGACCCGTTCGGTGCCGCGCACAGCTCCACCTCCATCTCGGCCGGGCTGGGCATGGCGGTGGCGCGGGACTTGGGCGGCGGGAACAACCACGTCATCGCCGTGATCGGCGACGGGTCGATCTCCGCCGGCATGGCGTATGAGGCGATGAACAACGCCGGCGCGCTGGGCTCGCGCCTGGTGGTGATCCTGAACGACAACGACATGTCGATCGCCCCGCCGGTGGGTGCGGTGTCGGGCTACCTGGCGAAGCTGGTCAGCAGCAGCCAGTACCGCAACCTGCGGGACATCGGCCGCCAGGTGGCGGAACACCTGCCCCGGCCGCTGCAGAACGCGGCGCGGCGGGTTGAGGAATACGCCCGCGGCATGGTCATGGGCGGGACGCTGTTCGAGGAGCTGGGCTTCTACTACGTGGGCCCCATCGACGGTCATGACCTGGACCAGCTGGTGCCCATCCTGGAGAACATCCGGGACGAGCCGAACGGCCGCCCGGTGCTGATCCACGCGGTGACGCAGAAGGGCAAGGGCTACGCGCCGGCCGAGGCGTCGGCCGACAAGCTGCACGCGGTGGGCCGCTTCGACGTGGTGACGGGCGCCCAGGCCAAGGCCAAGGCGAACGCGCCGACCTACACCCGTGTCTTCGCCGACGCGCTGATGAAGGAGGCGAAGGCGGACGACAAGGTGGTGGCGATCACGGCGGCGATGCCGTCGGGCACGGGACTGGACCTGTTCGGCCAGGCCTTCCCCACGCGCACCTTCGACGTGGGCATCGCGGAGCAGCACGCGGTGACTTTCGCGGCGGGCATGGCGACGGAGGGGTACAAGCCCTTCGTGGCGATCTACTCGACCTTCCTGCAGCGTGGCTATGACCAGCTGGTGCACGACGTGTCGATCCAGAACCTGCCCGTGCGCTTCGCCATGGACCGGGCGGGCCTGGTGGGGGCGGACGGGGCGACGCACGCCGGCGCCTTCGACCTGGCCTACCTGTGCTGCTTGCCCAACATGGTGGTGATGGCGGCGGCGGACGAGGCGGAGCTGGTGCACATGGTGGCGACCGCGGTGGCCTATGACGCCGGCCCCATCGCGTTGCGCTACCCGCGCGGCGAGGGCGTGGGCGTGGAGATGCCGGAGAAGGGCGAGGTGCTGCCCATCGGCAAGGGCCGGATCGTCCGTGAGGGCAACGCGGTGGCCATCCTGAGCCTGGGCACGCGCCTGGGCGAGGCCGTGAAGGCGGCAGAGGATCTGGCGGCGCGGGGTCTGTCGACGACGGTGGCGGACGCGCGCTTCGCCAAGCCGATCGACCGGGAACTGGTGCGCCGGCTGGCGGTTGAGCATGATGTGCTGGTGACCATCGAGGAAGGCTCGGTGGGCGGTTTCGGCGCCCAGGTCATGCAGTTCCTGGCGGAGGAGGGGCTGTTCGACAACGGCCTGAAGTTCCGCCCCATGGTGCTGCCCGACCGCTATCAGGAACACGACAACCCGGCCAAGCAGTATGACGAGGCCGGCCTCAACGCCAACGGCATCGTCGACACCGTGCTCAAGGCGCTGGGGGCCAACGCTCAGGTGAGGACGGCATGACGACCAAGGTCACCGCTACCACTCTCAAAGGGAAGGCCGTCGCGGCGGCCTTCCTGGCCTTGTCCCTCACCGGCGTTTCGCTGCCGGCCCTGGCCCAGCAGGCCCCGGCCGTGGCGGAGGCCGCCGACCCGGCGGTCGCCAAGGTCAAGGGCTTCTACGACGCGCTGCTGAGCGGCATGAAGCAGGCCAAGCAGCTGGGCGTGAAGGGCCGTGCGGAGAAGTTGGACCCGGTGATCAAGGCCACCTTCGACCTGGCGACCATGACCCGCCTCGCCGTGGGCCCGGCGTGGGAGAAGTTCACGCCGGCGCAGCAGCAGGGCGCCATCGACGCCTTTACCAAGGTGACGGTGGCCACCTATGCCAACCAGTTCGACGGCTTCAACGGCGAGGTCTTCGACGTCGATCCCACGCCCAAGGCGCGCGGGGCCGACAAGGTGGTTGAAACCAAGCTGACCCCCAGCGGCCAGCCGCCGGTTCCGTTGAATTACCTGATGCGCGGCCAGGGCGACCAGATCCGTATCGTCGACGTCTACCTCAACGGCACCATCAGCCAGCTCGCCACCCGGCGTTCGGAATTCTCCGCCGCCGTCCAGCAGGGCGGCGCCGACGCCCTGATCGAGGGCTTGCAGCAGCAGGCGGAGAAGCTGCTGGCCGGCGCCTAAGCCGCCCAGGCCACCAATCCGGAATCGGGCTCGGCTTCCCCATGCGGGAGGCCGGGCCTTTTTCTTGCGTATCCGCCGGAGCGAACACCGCAGGGCGGAGCGGGGAAGGCAAGGACCCGGATGGGCTCCGCCCGCCGCCTGAGGATATCGTTTAAGGAATCGTCGGCATATTGTTGGAGGTGACGCCGATGGCTTCGTCCAGCGCGGCCTGGCGGTTCTGCAGCCACACGCTGCGCAGCAGGGCATAGAAGTCGATGGTGCCCTTGCGCAACTCATCCAGGGTGTCCAGGTTGCGGGCCTTGTCCAGGCCCCCGACCGCGCCGATGGCGTAATTCGCATCACCGCCGTTCGCCTTGTCGAACACCCGGCCCATGGGGTCCGCCCACAGTTCCACGCCCAGGCCCACGCCGTCGCGCACGGTGGAGGGTCCGAACAGGGGTAGGACGAAATAGGGGCTCTGGCGCACGCCCCAGGCGTACAGCGTCTGGCCGAAGTCACCGGTCTGGCGCGTCAGCCCCATGTCGGTGGCGACATCGTACATGCCGGCCAGGCCGATGGTGCTGTTGAAGACGAAGCGCCAGAAGGTGGTGAAGGCGGACTTTATCCGCGCTTGGGCCAAATCGTTGCCGAAGATCAGCGGTTCGCCCAGGTTGGCGATGCCCTGGCGCAGACGCACCTGCACATAATCGGGCACCACGTCGCGGTAGGCGTGGGAGGCGGGGCCGATGGCGTTGTCGTTCAGCCACATATTGGCGTCAAACGTGACGCGGTTGACGTTTTCCATCGGATCCCAAGGCTCGACCACGCCCAGTTCATCGCGGCCCCCGTTGGGGGGGGTGGCGCAGCCGGCCAGCATAAGGCCCATCAGGAGGCAGGCGGCCAGGGCCGCGCGGGACTGTCTGATCATGCTCGCCATACTTTCCTGCGGGATGCCTATCGGGCTGCGCTGCTTCGGGAATGGTCGCGCGCCCGAGGAGAGGGGCCGGGGCGCGACGCTGGGGTGCGGCATTTTGGATAACAAAGGATGGTGTCGACCACCACAATTGGAAATGCACTCCCGAAGTGTAATGTCGGAGCGTGCAACGCAATATGCCGGTCGACGGGTGACGTTCAAAGCCATTAGCGCGCACGGCTGGCGGAGCTATGTCGGCCATCACAGGACGTGCTTTTGTCGTCGGTGTATCGCATTGTCGCGGTGACGGCGTTGCGGCGGCCTTCGCTGGCATGTGCGCCGCGCTTACGTTAAGACCACCCCTTGAATGACAGTATCGCGCCCGCCCGCCGGGCGGTTTCTATTTGAGAGTCCCGCACGGCATGCCGTTCTCGATCACCCTGTTGACCGACGCCCTGGGCTGGGGGTTCGGGGCGCTGTCCGCCACGGGCACGCTCTACACCCTGGCGGCGGCGGACAGCGCGCGGCGCTTCTTCGCGCCGGCATTGGACGGTGCGGGGGGCGGCGCGGGGACGACGGTCGGGCCCGCGCCGGCGGTGACGGTGCTGAAGCCATTGCACGGCGCGGAACCGGGGCTGGCCGATCGCTTGCGGCAGCTGGCCACCCAGGACTATGGCGGCCCGGTGCAGGTGGTGTGCGGCGTCCAGGCCGTCGACGATCCGGCCATCGCCATCGTCAACGCCGTCGCGCGGGAGTTTGACGCGTCCGGCGGCGCCGTGCGCGTCGATCTGGTGGTCGACGGGACAGGCCACGGGGCCAATGCCAAGATTTCCAATGTCATCAACATGATGACCGTCGCCCGGCATGATGTGCTGGTACTGGCCGACAGTGACATCGCCGTGGCGCCCGATTATCTGGCCCAGGTGGTGGGGGCCTTGTCGCGGCCCGGCGTTGGCTTGGTCACCTGCCTCTACCGGGGCGATCCGGTGGCCGCCGGCTCCTTCTGGCAGGACCAGGCGGCCCGGGCTGTGGACCATCACTTCCTGCCCAATGTGCTGGTGGGCCTGCGCCTGGGGCTGGCGAAGCCCTGCTTCGGTTCCACCATCGCCCTGACGGCGGAGACACTGGACCGCATCGGCGGCTTCATGGCTTTCCGCGACATCCTGGCGGACGACCACGCCATGGGCATGGCGGTACGTGTCCTGGGGCTGACGGTGGCGGTCCCGCCGTTCGTCGTTGGCCATCTGGCGCCCGAGTCCAGCCTGGGTGCCCTGTTGAATCACGAGCTGCGCTGGGCCCGCACCATCCGGGGCCTGGATCCGGGTGGCTACGCCGGCTCCATCGTCACCCATCCGGTGCCCTTGGCCTTCATCGGCGCAATTTTCGCGGGCTGGCATGCGTGGTCCCTGCTGCTGCTGGGGCTTGCGGTGGCCGCCCGTCTCGTGCTTCAGGTGACGATTGATGCACGGATCACACGGTCCCGGCCGCGATGGCCTGGATTGATCAGAGACGTCTTGTCATTTGTGGTGTTCGTTGCCAGCTTTGGCATTCGACGTGTGAGTTGGCGCGGACAGCGCTTTTCGGTCAAATCCGACGGCACAATGGTGCCGGTCGGCGAAAATGGTGGGTCATGATGCGGACGCTATTTCTTCAGGCGCCTTCCTTCGACGGTTTTGACGGCGGCGCCGGCTCGCGCTACCAGGCGCGCCGCGAGATCAAGTCTTTCTGGTATCCGACATGGCTGGCCCAGCCGGCCGCGCTGATCGAGAACAGCAAGCTGATCGACGCCCCGCCGCATAAGACCAAGCTGTCGGAAATCACGTCCCAGATCAAAGACTTCGACATGGTGGTGCTGCACACCTCCACCCCGTCGTTCAAGTCGGACGTGGCGACGATCGAGGCGCTGAAGGCCGTCAATCCCAACCTGAAGGCCGGCCTGATCGGCGCCAAGGTGGCGGTCGAGGCGGACAAGAGCCTGGCCCAGGCCCCCGTCGTCGACTTCGTCGCCCGCAACGAATTCGACTTCACCATCAAGGACGTGGCCGACGGCAAGAAGTGGTCGGACATCAAGGGCCTGTCCTTCCGCAATTCCGAGGGCGTGATCGTCCATAACGAGGACCGCGAGATCCTCGAGAACATGGACGCGCTGCCGTGGGTGTCGCCCGTCTACAAGCGCGACCTGGTGATCGAGAACTACTTCATCGGTTACCTGAAGGCGCCGTACCTCAGCATCTACACCGGCCGCGGCTGCAAGTCGCGCTGCACCTTCTGCCTGTGGCCCCAGACCGTGGGCGGTCACCGCTACCGCACCCGCAGCGTCGGCCACGTGGTGGAGGAGATCGCGTGGGCGCAGAAGAACTTCCCCCAGGTGAAGGAATTCTTCTTCGACGACGACACCTTCACCGACAACCTGCCGCGCGCCGAGGCCATCGCCAAGGAACTGGGCAAGCTGGGCATCACCTGGTCGTGCAACGCCAAGGCCAACGTGCCGCGCGAGACGCTGAAGGTCCTGCGCGACAATGGCCTGCGCCTGCTGCTGGTCGGCTACGAGTCCGGCAACCAGCAGATCCTGCACAACATCAAGAAGGGCATGCGCGTCGAGGTGGCTGAGAAGTTCACCAAGGACTGTCATGAGCTGGGGATCCAGATCCACGGCACCTTCATCCTGGGCCTGCCCGGCGAGACGAAGGAAACCATCCAGGAAACCATCAAGTGGGCGGCGAAGATCAACCCGCACACCATCCAGGTTTCGCTGGCCGCCCCGTACCCCGGCACCTTCCTGTACCAGCAGGCCATCGAGAATGGCTGGCTGGACGACGCGAACGCCGAGCTGGTGGACGAGCACGGCGTGCAGATCGCCCCGCTGCATTACGACCACCTGAGCCACTCCGAGATCTTCGGCTCGGTCGAGACCTTCTACAAGAAGTTCTACTTCCGCAGTGGCAAGATCGCCTCCATCGTCGGCGAGATGGTCCGTGACCGGGACATGATGAAGCGCCGCCTGCGCGAGGGCGTGGAGTTCTGGCAGTTCCTGCGCGAACGCCGCAACGCCGCCTGACGCCGGCCCTTAAGCGCCTGCTATCTCGGGTTCAGGACACACCTTCTCATGTCCGTATCCACGCCAGGCGCCGCCGCGACCCCCAGCAATGGGGGATCGGGGCGGCGCCTGATCGTTACGGCGGATGACTTCGGCCTGTCGGCCGCCGTCAACGCCGCCGTCATCGATGCCCACCTCAATGGCATCCTGACCGCCGCCAGCCTGATGGTGGCGGGGGCCGCCGCCAACGCGGCGGTGGCGCTGGCCCATGCCCAGCCCAGCCTGGCGGTGGGCCTGCATGTCGTGCTGGTCGACGGCAAGCCCTTCCTTCCTCCCGACCGCCTTCCCGACCTGGTGGGGCCCGACGGCCTGTTCCGCAACGATCTGGCCAAGGTCGGGGCCTCCATCTTCTTCCGCCCCAAGGTGGCGGCCCAGGTCGCGGCCGAGGTGGAGGCGCAGTTCCAGGCCTTCCGCGCCACCGGGCTGAAGCTGGACCACGTCAACGCCCACAAGCACTATCACCTGCACCCCACCGTGGGCCGCATCCTGCTGGACGCGGCGCGCCGCCATGGGGCCCGTGCCATGCGCGTGCCGGTGGAACCGGCCGATGTCATTCGCGCCGTGACACCGCAGGCCGATCTGGGCTTGCACCGCGTGACCGGTCCCTGGGCCAAGCTGCTGCGCGCCAAGGTGCGCCGCGCCGGCCTGGCCGCCCCCGACCAGGTGCTGGGCCTGGCCTGGACCGGCGCCGTCACGGCGGAGAAGCTGCGCGGCGCCTTGGCCCGCCTGCCGGCCGGCGTCACGGAAATCTACCTGCACCCCGCCACCAGCGACGACGTGCCCGGCGGCGCGCCGGGCTATCGCTACCGCGATGAGCTGGCCGCCTTGCTGGATCCCGAGGTCAACGCCTTGGCCGCCACCTTTCCCCGGGGTGGTTTCCGCGACCTGCCCGTGACCCTGGAATAGGCCCGCACCCATGGAAAAGGCAGCCCGCCTGTTCGCCCTGCTGGGGCTGGTCCTGGCCGTGGTGCTGGTCGCCCGCGAGGACACCAGCGCCCTGTGGGCCCTGCTGAAGACCGCCGGCGTGGGCTTGGTGGCGGCGGGCCTGTTCCATGCCGTGCCCATGGTGGCCAACGCCCGGGCCTGGCAGGTGCTGCTGCCCGGGGCCACGCGGCCCTCGCTGGGCGCCATGGCGCGCAATGTCTGGATCCGCGAGTCGGTCAACGGTTTGTTGCCCGTGGCCCGCATCGGGGGGGAGATCGTGTCCTTCCGCATCCTGCGCCTGGATGGGGTGCGGGTGGCCCCGGCCGCCGCCAGCCTGGTGGTGGACATGGCCATCTCCATCCTCAGTCAGCTGGGCTTTTCCCTGTTGGCGGTGGGCCTGCTGGTGGCGCTGAAGGGCCCCGTGGGCATCGCCGGACAGGTGACCCTGGGACTTTTGGCCATGGTGCCGCTGGTGGCGCTGTTCATCCTGGTGCAGCGCGCCGGCTTGTTCGCCAGGGTCACCGGCGTGCTGGACAGGGCGGCGTCCGGCCGCCTGGCCGGCATCATGGCCCACAGCGCCCGCATCGATCGCGCGTCCAAGGCCATGTACCGCCGCACCGGCGCCATCACCGGCTGCTTCCTGTGGCAGCTGCTGGGCTGGGCCCTGGGGGCGGGGGAGATCTGGCTGGCGCTGTGGGCGCTGGGCCATCCGATGGGCCTGGTCGAGGCCCTGGTGATCGAGGGCCTGATCCAGGCCGTCAGCAGTGCGGCCTTCGTCGTGCCCGGCGCGCTGGGTGTGCAGGAAGGCGCCTTCCTGCTGCTGGGCGGCGCGCTTGGCCTGGACGCGCCCACCGCCTTGGCCCTGGCGGCCGCCCGCCGCCTGCGCGACCTGGTGGTCTTCCTGCCAGGCCTGGTCGCCTGGACCACCATACGCAAAGTCAAGGCGGCGTGATGATCATGATCAAGGCCCCGCGCCCCGTCTCACGCCATCTTCCGGCGCCGTTGCGCGCTGCCAACGGCTAACGCACCGGAGCCTGAACCCATGGCGCACCTTGAGGCCCTCCAGCCGTCCTTGGATGAGTCCCCCCTCACTCCCTTGCCCGCCGTGTCCGGTGGCTTGGCCGCCCGCCTGGGCACGGTGGCGCTGTTGGCCGTGTTGGCCCTTGGCCTGAGCTATGTCGCGGTCAACGTGTCGGGCGACCTGCGCGGGATGGGCACAGGATCCGTGCTGCCGTTCGTGCTGCTGGGTGTGGCGCTGCTGATCGCGCTGGGCTTCGAATTCGTGAACGGCTTCCACGACACGGCCAACGCCGTGGCCACGGTGATCTACACCCATTCCCTGCCGGCGCATGCCGCGGTGGTGCTGTCGGGCCTGTGCAACTTCGCCGGTGTGCTGCTGTCCACCGGAGCCGTCGCCTACGGCATCGTGTCCTTGCTGCCCGTGGAACTGATCTTGCGGGTCGGCAGCGAGGCTGGGTTCGCCATGGTCTTCGCCCTGCTGATCGCGGCGGTGCTGTGGAACCTGGGCACCTGGGCCCTCGGCCTGCCATCTTCCAGCTCCCACACCTTGATCGGGTCCATCATCGGCGTCGGCCTGATGAACCAGCTGATGGCCGCCCCCGGCGCCTCGGCCAGCGGCGTGGACTGGGGCCAGGCCCTCAAGATCATCCAGACGCTGCTGATCTCGCCCATGGTGGGCTTCGTCTGCGCGGCGGGGCTCTTGACGCTGATGCGGGTCCTGGTCAAGGACAAGGCGCTGTTCCAGGCGCCCAAGGGCAGGAGGCCGCCGCCCGCCTGGATTCGCGCCCTGCTGGTCCTCACGTGCTCCGGCGTCAGCTTCGCCCATGGGTCCAATGACGGTCAGAAGGGCATGGGCCTGATCATGCTCATCCTGATCGGCACCATGCCGGCCGCCTATGGCCTGAACCGGGCCATCACCGCCGCCGACACGCCGGCCTACATCGCCACTTTCGACCGGGCTGGCGATGTGCTGGGCCGTCATTCCGAGCGTATGCCGGCCGACCCCCGCGCGGTGGTGGAGGATTATGTCCGCACCGGCACCTTGACCAGCGCCACCCTGGGCGGCCTGCACGAACTGACGGCCAGCATCGCCGACCAGCTGCGCTTCTCCGGTGCCCTGTCCGGCGTGGCGCAGGGCCAGATGCGCAACGACATGTACCTGTCGGCCGAAGCGCTGCGCCGCCTGCAGAAGCAGGGCTTCCCGCTGCTTGACGATGACGACCGCGCGGTGATGAAGGATCTGCTGGGCCGCTACGACCACGCCACCCGCTACATTCCCGCCTGGGTGAAGGTGGGCGTCGCCATCGCCCTGGGCCTGGGCACCATGGTGGGCTGGAAACGCACCGTGGTGACGGTGGGTGAGAAGATCGGCAAGGAGCATCTGACCTACGGCCAAGGCGCATCCGCCCAGCTGGTGGCCATGGGGACCATCGGCGCCGCCGACGTCTTCGGCCTACCGGTCAGCACCACGCACGTGCTGTCGTCCGGCGTGGCCGGCACCATGGCGGCCAATGGCTCCGGCCTGCAATGGTCCACGGTGCGCAACATGGCCACGGCCTGGGTGCTGACGCTGCCGGCCTCCATCGTCCTGGCCGGCGGCCTGTTCTGGCTGTTCCGCCATCTGTTCTGACCCGGTTCGCCGCCGCGCCGGCAGGGGAGCGTCGCCGTATGATCCGGATCATCATCTTCGACCTGGATAACTGCCTGGCCCCGGCCGACGGCATGGGCGTGGCGTTCATGCGGCCGGTATTCGACGCCATCACGGCGGCCAACGGCGGCACCCTGGCCCCGGACGCCCTGGATGCCGCCTTCGCCGACATCTGGCGCCATCCTCTGGATTGGGTCAGCCGGACACACGGCTTCAGCCCCGCCATGCACCAGGCCGCCTGGGCGGCGACGGCGGGGCTGGAGGTGACGGGCGCCATGGCCGACTATGGCGACCTGCCCCTGTTGGCCGAGTTGGGCCTGCCGCTTTACCTCGTCACTTCCGGCTTTCGCCGCTTGCAGGAGAGCAAGGTGCGGGCGCTGGGTCTTGCCCCTCATATGAAGAGCGTCCACATCGACGCCATCGATGAGGCGGGGCACCCGGGCAAGGCCGCGCTGTTCCGGATGCTGCTGGACCAGTCCGGCGTGCCGGCGGCCCAGGCACTGGTGGTGGGCGACAATCCGGAGTCGGAAATCGCCGCCGGTAACAGCCTGGGCATGCCCACGGTCCAGAGTCTCCGTTCCGGCGTCGTTTGGGATGGCCGGGCGCGCTTTCATATTCGCGATCTGCGGGATCTCCGCCGCCTTTTGGACGCGCAAAACGATTAAAGGATCTTTATGGCTGTGGGCTGCTAAGGCCTTGATCCAGTGCGGGTTTGGGATGTCCGGCCAGCAGACCCACACCTTTATGGTTAAGGCAAATCGGCCATTTATTAACCAAATGGTGGGGCCTGCGACATAAAGTTGTCATGACTCGCGCCTTAGGGTGCCGGACCTGCTTTTTCAAGAAGGACTGGCGCCATGGCGCATACGGAAGCCGTGCATTCCCCCGTCGCAACCTCCGGCGGCCCGGCCGCGCGCTATGGAACCCTGCTGTTCCTGGCCCTGATGGCCGTGGGCCTGGGCTACATGGCGGTCAACCTGATCAGTGACCTCAGCGGGGTCGACACCCGCTCCGTCCTGCCCTTCGTGCTGCTGGGCGTGGCGTTGCTGATCGCGCTGGGCTTCGAATTCGTGAACGGCTTCCACGACACGGCCAACGCCGTGGCCACGGTGATCTACACCCACTCCCTGCCCGCCAACGTGGCGGTGGTCTGGTCCGGCCTGTGCAACTTCGCCGGCGTTCTGTTCTCCACCGGCGCCGTCGCCTTCGGCATCGTCTCGCTGCTGCCGGTCGAACTAATTCTGCAGGTGGGCAGCGACGCCGGCTTCGCCATGGTGTTCTCGCTGCTGATCGCGGCCATCATCTGGAACCTGGGCACCTGGTACCTGGGCCTGCCGTCCTCCAGCTCCCACACCCTGATCGGGTCCATCATCGGCGTCGGCCTGATGAACCAGCTGATGGCCACCTCCGGCACCGCCACCAGCGGCGTCGACTGGGGCCAAGCCACCAAGATCGGCTGGTCGCTGATCCTGTCGCCGCTGGTGGGTTTCCTCTGCTCCGCCGCCTTGCTGGTCATCATGCGCACGCTGATCAAGGACAAGAAGCTGTTCACAGCGCCCGAGGGCAACAAGGCCCCGCCGTCCTGGATCCGCGGCCTACTGGTGCTGACCTGCTCCGGCGTCAGCTTCGCCCATGGCTCCAACGACGGGCAGAAAGGCATGGGCCTGATCATGCTGATCCTGATCGGCACGGTGCCCACCGCCTACGCCCTGAACCGCGCCGTCACCATCCATGACACGCCGGCCTACATCGCCACCTTCGACCGCGCCAGCGAGGTGCTGAGCCACTATGTCAAGGAAACCCCGGCCGATCCCCGCGCCACGGTTGAGGACTTCGTCCGCACCCGCCAGGTGACCGACGGCACCATGGGCGCCATCCACGACCTGACGGCCAGCATCGCCGACCAGATCCGCGCCTATGGCTCGGTCGACCAGGTGCCGCAGGAAAAGGTGCGCAACGTCCGCAACGACATCTACCTGTCGGCCGAGGCCCTGCGCATCATCCAGAAGAAGGGCGATCCCGCCATCGCCGCCGCCGACCAGCCGGTGCTGAAGGAACTGCTGGGCCGCTATGACCACGCCACCCGCTTCATCCCCACCTGGGTCAAGGTGGGTGTGGCCATCGCCTTGGGCCTGGGCACCATGGTGGGCTGGAAGCGCATCGTGGTGACGGTGGGGGAGAAGATCGGCAAGGAACACCTGACCTACGGCCAGGGCGCCTCGGCCGAACTGGTGGCCATGGCCACCATCGGCGCCGCCGACGCCTTCGGCTTGCCAGTCAGCACCACGCACGTGCTGTCGTCCGGCGTGGCCGGCACCATGGCGGCCAATGGCTCGGGCCTGCAGTGGTCCACCGTGCGCAACATGGCCATGGCCTGGGTACTGACCCTGCCGGCCTCCATCGCCCTGGCCGGCGGCCTGTTCTGGCTGTTCCGCCACCTGTTCTGAGGGAGCACGCATCCGCGTCCTCGTCCTCGATTTCCAGTTCGCCTTCGGCTTCCCGGAAATCTCCGGCGCCCGCGGTCGCGGGCTAAGCGGCACGAAACGCACTTTCATGCCGCTGGTATAGAGACGACCCAGCCAACAGCCGCCGGGGCGGTCCATCAGGGCCGCCCCTCCGCTTTTTGGGCTCAGCCCTCGACGGCCCGGCGTAGGGCGCCGATGTCCAGTTTGATCATCTGCCGCATGGCGTCCATGGCGCGGGCCGCCGTCACCGGGTCCGGGCTGGTGACCAGCTCGATGAATCCGGTTGGCACGACTTGCCAGGTGACGCCGAACTTGTCCGTCAGCCAGCCGCAGGCGTGGGTTTTGCCGCCATCGGCGGTCAGCGTCTCCCAATAGCGATCGACCTCCCCCTGATCGGCGCAGTCGATGACGAAAGAGATGGCTTCGTTGATCTTCCAGTGGGGGCCGCCGTTCAGGGCGATGAAGGGCTTGCCGTCCAGCTCGAACGCCACGGTCATGACCATGCCGGCGGGACGGGGGCCCGACTCGCCGTAATGGCTGATGGTGGTGATGTGTGAATTGGGGAAGACGCTGACGTAGAAGCGGGCCGCGTCTTCCGCCTGGGTGTCGAACCACAGGAAGGGGTTGATGTTGGGCATGTCCTCGTCCTTTTTCTGGAGAAAGGCGCGGGCAGACTATGCGCCTTCCCCCCAAGGACGACCAGCGCCCCCTACGGTCGACAACACCCCTGAAAAATTATTCCGCCGGCGTCTTGGGCGGGCCCAGCAGGGCCGGCAGGAACAGCAGCGCCGTGACCAGGATGCTCGCCAACGAGAACACCAGCAGCTCGCCCATGCTGGCGGTGCCGGGGTGGTGGCTGGTCCACAGGCTGCCGAAGGCGGTGCCGGTCGTCAGGGCCGACAGGATGGTGGCGCGGGTGAGGCTGGAGGTCAGCGGGTTGGTCTGACCCTGCCGCCAGGCCATGACGTAATAGATGTTGAAGGCCGTGCCGATGCCGAACAGCAGGGGCAGGGCGATGATGTTGGCGAAGTTGATGGGCTTGCCTGCCAGGATGGCGGCGGCCAGGGTCAGCAGGGACGCCAGGGCCAGGGGCGCCAAGGTCTTCAGCACGTCGCCCACGTCGCGCAGGGTGACGGCCAGCAGGATGGTCACCAGGATCACCGCCAGTATGCCCGCCTGAAGGAAGGCGTGGATGATGGTGGCGCTGCTTTCCTGGATGCTGATGGGCGTGCCGGTGGCGTCGGGGGCGATGGTGCGGACGGCCTTCACGAAGCGCTTCAGCACCCGGTTGTCGTTGCTGTCGCCCTTGGGGAAGACGGAGATGCGGGCATGCCCGTCCGCCGCCACCCAATCGCGCTTCAGATCCTCCGGAAGGTCCTTGAAGGTCACCGGCGTGGCCTGCAGGCTGTCGTTCACCTGGGCCAGCATGGTCTGCAGGCCGGGCTCCACCGCCTTCTGGAAAATGGGCACGAGCCTCTCCGCCGGGCCGGCCAGGGCCCCCTCCAGCGCCTTCTTGAAGCGCAGGGCGGAGGTGCCGGCCGGGCTGGCGGCGTCGGGGGCCAGCTTGTCCAGGGCGGCGACGATGCCGGTCATGGATTGGCGCACATCCTCGATGCTGGGGGCCGGGCGCACGTCGGTGGGTGCCAGGCTGGGGCCGATCAGCGACGCGGCGTCAGAGATGGCCGCCATCTTGGCGTCCTGGTCGGTGGGGATGTAGTCGTCCAGCGTGATGGCTTGCGCCACCTCCGGCAGCTTGGACAGCTTGTCGGCCAGGGCCCGCGCCTCATCCTCCGAATTGGCCAGCACGTCGATGGTGTTGGGCGTGAACAGGGGGTCCTTCATCAGCTCCAGCACCACCGACACCGCCTCCGTCTTGGGGCTGCGCAGGTTCAGCGGGTTGAAGTCGAAGGACAGGCGCGGCAGCAGGGCGGCGCAGGCCACGGCCAGCACGGCGCCGGCGCCCAGCACCCAGCCGCGGCGGTTCAGTACCAGGCGGTCCAGAGGTGCCAACGCCTTGTACCCCACCTCCACCTGCTCTCCCTTCGGGCGCAGCAGCATCAGCAGGGCCGGCAGGAAGGTGACGGACAGCAGGAAGGCGACACCCATGCCCACGCCGGCGATGATGCCCAGCTGCGACACGCCACGGTAATCGGTGGGCAGGAAGGCCAGGAAGCCGGCGGCGGTGGCCGCCGCCGCGATGGTCAGGCCACGGCCGACGCCGCGGCCCGCGGCGGTCAGGGCCTCGGCCAGGTCGTCATGGGCCAGCCGGTCGGCGCGATAGCGGACGGAGAACTGGATGCCGAAGTCCACGCCCAGGCCCACGAACAGCACAGTGAAGGCGATGGACAGCAGGTTGAAGGGGCCGGTGGCGATCAGGCCGAAGGCGGCGGTGGCGGCCAAGCCGATGACCACGGTCAGGAGGATGGCGCCCACCATGCGGAAGGACTTCACGGCCAGCCACAGCAGCACCAGCACGGCGATGCCGGTCAGGCTGCCGTTGAAGGCCGCCCCCTCGCCCAGGGTGCCGAATTCCTCGTCGGCCATGGGCACCTCGCCCGTCAGGCGGACACGGATGCCGTTTTCCGGTGTCAGGCCCAAGTCCCTGGCGGTGGTGCGGATGGCGTCGGACGCCATGGCGCCCGGCTGCAGGTCGTTGAAGTCCAGCACCGGCTGCACCAGGATGAAGCGGCGCAGTTCCATGGGGTTGGGCGGCTGGCCCGACACCAGGCCGCGCCAGTTCAGCGGCACCATCTTGCCCTGGGTCGCCGCCTCCAGCGTGCCGGACAGGGCGTCGAAGGGGCGCTGCAGATCCTCCAGCTTGGCCTGCCCGTAGCTGACGCCCTGCAGGTAGGTGCCCAGCGTGTCCAGCAGGCCGCGCGCCGACGGGTCGGCGGCCAACGGCCCCAGCAGCGGTTGCGCCTGGATCAGCGACTGCATGGTGGACTGCACTTCCTCGGTGGGCAGCAGCATCAGGCCTTCGCGGTCGAAGTAGGGGCCGCCGTCGGGGCGGAAGACGTTGCGCACGATGTCGGTGCGCTTGGCCAAGGCGTTGGCCAGCATGCGGGTGGCGCGTTCCGCCAGTTCCGGCGTGACGCCGTCCACGACGATGGCGGTCTGCTGCACCTTTTGCGGATACAACTTGTCGAAGGCGATCTCGCGCTGGCGCCAGGGCAACTGGGGCGACAGCAGCTTCACCGCGTCGGTATCGATGGTGAAATGGGTCCCGACGTGGAAGGCCGCGGCCGCCCCCAGTATCAGGCCGGCCAGCAGCGTCAGCCGCCAGAGGCGGCAGCAGGCGGCCACCAGCAGGGCCACGCGGTCGTTCAGACCCATTTTTCCTCCGGCGCGCGCCATTCCTGGATTCCCTTCTTGAACACGCCAAAAGGGCGCCGGTTTCCCGGCGCCCCTTCTTCCCACTTTCCCCACTTAAATATCAGGCCTCGCGATAGGCCAGCAACAACAGGCCGACCAGGACGAAGCAGGTGGGCCAGATCCAGCCGGCCCAGCGGGCGTCGCGCCCCGTGCCCCGTATCTGCAGCCAGCGGGCGGCACCGGCGGCCACGCCCAGCACGGCCAGGAACAGGTGGCTGAGTTCGATCAGCAGTTGTTCCTTGATGTTGCTGATGGCGTGGTTGTGGGTCAGCAGCAGGTCGCCGCCCACGGTGGTCAGCACGGGGAAGACCAGGGCCAGGGCCTGGTTCTTCCACCGCCCGGTGCGCACGCCCCATTCGAAGACGGTGAAGGCGATGATCAGCACCACGAAGGACCGGTGCTGCACCACCTCCGGATCGCGGAAGCTGTCCCAGAAGCCGACGTCGCCCATGGGCCAGGTCTCGGGGTCCGACCGCAGGAACAGGAAGCCCGCCAGGATCAGGAACAGCAGGGGCCAATGCTTGGCCCAGCGCAGACCCGCCCGTTCCAGCAGGGCGAAGACGCCGACCAGCAGCACGACCAGGCCCGCCCAGTGGTGGTTGTACTCCGACCAGGCGATGTCGTCGGCGTTGCGGGGCGGCAGCTCGCCGGCGCCGGGCACGAAGGCCTGGGGCCGGTTGCTGGCCTGCTGGTCGCGCCATTCCTTGTCCAGCTTCTCCTGCAGGGCGGGAATGGCCAGGCTGTCGTGGCTGGGGCTTTCCAATCGCGGCGGGATGACGGGGGTCATGCGCTCCACCACCTCGGCCCAGGTGGCGCGGTCGTCCGTCAGGTCGCTGGCCGGTGGCTGCGAGGTGATGGAGCCGGCCGCCAGCAGGATGGCGATGGCGAAGGCGATCTCCACTTCCACGAAGCGGCGCACCCGGGTCAGGCTTTCCCCCTGTCCAGCGGCGAAGCGGCGGATGGTGCGGAAGTTGCCCAGGCCCAACAGCAGCAGGATGCCCAGCATGACACCCTTGGTCGCCGCCATGGCGCCGTAGGCCGTGCCGTAGAAGCCCTGCAGGCCGCCGATGAAGCCGATGCTGATGCCGATGGCGCCCAGCACGATCAGGATGACGCCGGTGATGGACATCAGGCTGTAGCGTTGGCCGATGGCCGCCCCCTCGTCACGCGACTGGGCCTGGCCCAGCGACGACAGGAAGGCGGGCAGGCCACCCAGCCACAAGCCGGCGCCCAGGATATGCGAGAAGGTGGCCAGCAGCATCCACAGGCGCTCACCCGGGCGGGCGGCGGCGTGGCTGGTGGCCAGCGACGCCACCAGCATCAGCAGGGCCAGGGCCGTCAGGATGGCGACGCGGGGGCGGGTCATGTGGCCGCGCGCCACCACCACGATGGCGACGGCCGCCAGCACCTGGACGATGCCGGCCTCGATGAAGAAGGCGCCCGCCACCTGCAGCACCGGCATCTCCAGCGTGCCGGATAGCACCAGGGCGTTCAGCGTCAGCGACGACAGGGTGGCGATGGCGGTGGCGATGCCGCCCCAGCGGGCGTATCGCGCGCCGGCGTCGGCCACCGCGTCGGCGGACAGCTTCAACTGGGGCGCCAGCGGCAGGGCCAGGCAGGTCAGGAACAGCACGCTGCCGAAGGCCATGGTCATGGCCACCAGGTTGATGCCGTTCAGGACGACGGTCAGGTAACCGAAAATATCGACAAGGGTATCCACGTGCGGCAGGCCCCGGTTACGGCTGGGTCACGGTGAAGGGAATGTCGCCGCGGGTGGTGTGCCCGTCCACGGCCAGGACCTGCCAGCGCAGCTTATAGCTGCCGGCGAAGGGCAGGGTGACCTGGCCGGTCAGCGTCTCGTCGTCCGGGCTTTGGGACATGGTCACCGGCACTTCCGTCTTGTCGGCGGCGATGACGGTCAGCTTGGACCGCGCGCGGTCAATTCGGCTGTTGAAATGGACCTTCAGGACGTTGCCGCCCGCGCCCAGCGTGTCGTTCACCTTGGGGCTGCTGTCGATGACGATGGCGTGGGCCTGGGCGGCCGCGGGGACCAGCAGGGGCGCCAGCGCGGCGCCCGCCAGGGCCACCAGACCCAGGAAGGGGCGGGTGGGGCGGGAAACGGGGGGCCGTACGGTCGACACGGGGGGTGTTCTCCTCTGGGTACCACGAAACAGGTATAAGGCCCGGCGCCGCCCTCGTGACGGGGTGGGGGCGATTGGGCCTGGTCGGATGGGCCGCTGCCGGGACCGATCCGCGTGCGTCAGGCGACGTTTTACGGGGTCGGTGTCGGGCGCGACAGGGTCTATGTCAATTCTTTCCGTCATCGTTCCGGCTGCGGCGACGGAGATCAAGCATCATGCATAGCGCATCTGGGTCGCATTTGGGGGCGTGGCGGTTGCGCCGCGCGTGACGTTTTGTTGCATATGCGTCATCGGCGTATCCGCTATCACTGGGCAGGGAGAGGTTCTTCCCCTATAGCCCTCCCGCCGGAAGATGTTC
Organism: Nitrospirillum guanabarense; assembly: GCF_034653355.1. Taxonomy (NCBI): domain Bacteria; kingdom Pseudomonadati; phylum Pseudomonadota; class Alphaproteobacteria; order Rhodospirillales; family Azospirillaceae; genus Nitrospirillum; species Nitrospirillum guanabarense. The sequence continues at coordinate 651,499 of NZ_JAYEER010000001.1, read as the reverse complement.
GGGTTTCCTGTCCACTAAAGATGCCGTTAGCCAAGGTCTAGGCCCCCCGTTGCCGCGATGCCACACATGAAGCGTAGATCGTTCAAGCAATCGCCGCGCATTGGCACGCCTTAAATTTTGTGCAAGTCTGGCCTGACCATAGGGCGGTGGCGGATTCGATTGGCACGGGTATCTATCGCCGGTGTTCGATCGGGGCGGGGGGTCGGTTTTACCATCCGTAGCCAATATGGACCTGGCGGACCCTGTCCGGCGGGGGACTGTTGGTATCGCTAACATGTTCAAGTGGGGTGCCCTGGCGGGTCCGTTGCCGATGATGGACTTGGGGTATCCCTCCAGGGGTTTCCGCAATGCAGGTAGTTCTCGCCCAGCCGCGGGGCTTCTGCGCCGGAGTGATCCGCGCCATCGACATCGTCGAGCGGGCGCTGGAGCGCTACGGCGCACCCGTTTATGTGCGGCATGAGATCGTCCATAACCAGCACGTCGTTGAGGAGTTGCGGGCCAAGGGTGCCCGGTTCGTCGAGGATCTGGCGGAGGTGCCGGCCGGCGCCCTGACCATTTTCAGCGCCCACGGCGTGTCGCGCGCCGTGGAGGTGGAGGCGGAGACGCGTGAGTTGCGCATCATCGACGCCACTTGCCCGCTGGTGTCCAAGGTACATACGGAGGGCAAGCGCTACGTGGCGCAGGGCCGGACGGTCATCCTCATCGGCCATGCCGGCCATGCCGAGGTGGAAGGCACCCTTGGCCAGATACCGGGCCGCACGTACCTGGTGTCCAGTGTCGATGACGTGGAGGCCTTGCCCCTGGCGGCGGAGACGCCGCTTGCCTATGTGACGCAGACGACGCTCAGCGTCGATGACACCCGATCCGTCATCGCGGCGCTGAAGTATCAATTCGTGGATATTTTGGGTCCCGACACCAAGGATATCTGCTACGCCACGCAAAATCGGCAGGCGGCGGTGCGGGAACTGGCCAAGGTGGCGGATCTTATCCTGGTGGTTGGGTCGGCAAACAGTTCCAATTCCAACCGCCTGCGGGAAATTGGTGAGGAATTGGGCGTGCCCAGTTACCTTGTCCCTGACGAGCACGCCATCGACCCGGCCTGGCTGGCGGGGCGCGGTGTGGTGGGCGTCACAGCCGGCGCCTCGGCGCCGGAAGTACTGGTGGACGGTGTGATCGCGGCGCTGCGGCGCCTGGGTCCCATCGAATTGTCGACATTGCCGGGCATCGTGGAAGACGTTCAGTTCCGCTTGCCGGAAACGCTGGCCTGACGCGCACGCCGGTTGGTGGTCTTTTGGCCGCCAATTCGGTAGAGAAAATGTTTCAACCAGCGCCGCCGTGGTTAATGGCGCTGGGGTTCAAGGAGATTGAAGGCATGGGTATTCCGCTGCATCAGGTCGTCCGTATCGGCTCGTATCTTCTCAAGAAGCGGCTGACGGGCGTGAAGCGCTATCCCTTGGTCCTCATGCTGGAACCGCTGTTCCGGTGCAACCTGGCCTGTGCCGGCTGCGGCAAGATCGACTACCCGGATGAGATCCTGAACCAGCGGCTGCCGCTGGAGGATTGCTTGTCGGCGGTGGACGAGTGCGGCGCGCCCGTGGTGGTGATCGCCGGCGGTGAGCCGCTGCTGCACAAAGAAATCGACCAGATGGTCGAAGGCATCATCGCCAAGAAGAAGTACGCCATCCTCTGCACCAACGCGCTGCTGATGGAAAAGAAGCTGGACCTGTTCAAGCCCAGCCCGTATTTCACCTGGTCGGTGCACCTGGACGGCGACCGCGAGGCGCACGACAAGTCGGTCTGCCAGAAGGGCACCTACGACCGCGCCGTGGCCGCCATCAAGGCGGCGAAGGACCGGGGCTTCCGTGTCAGCATCAACTGCACCTTCTTCAACGACGCCGATCCGGAGCGCGTAGCCCGCTTCTTCGACAGCGTCATGGAGATGGGCGTGGAAGGCATCACCGTCTCGCCGGGCTACGCCTATGAGCGCGCGCCCGATCAGCAGCACTTCCTGAACCGCACGGCCACCAAGAACCTGTTCCGCGAGGTCTTCAAGCGCGGCAACGGCGGCAAGAACTGGCGGTTCAACCAGTCGACCATGTTCCTGGACTTCCTGGCCGGCAACCAGGAATACCACTGCACCCCGTGGGGCAACCCCTGCCGCACCTACTTCGGCTGGCAGCGTCCCTGCTACCTCCTGGGCGAAGGTTACGCCAAGACCTTCAAGGAACTGATGGAGGAGACGGAGTGGGACAAGTACGGCACCGGCAACTATGAGAAGTGCGCCGACTGCATGGTCCATTGCGGGTATGAGGCCACCGCCGTCACCGACACCCTGGCCAACCCGCTGAAGGCCGCCTGGGTCGGCCTGCGCGGCGTGAAGACCAGCGGTGACATGGCGCCGGAGATCAGCCTGGCCAACCAGCGCCCGGCGGAGTTCGTGTTCTCACGCCATGTCGAGAAGGCGCTGGCTGACATCCGCGCGCGCGACGCCAGCAAAGCCGCCGAGTAAGGCCTTAAACGCCGCCTCGGAATCCCGGGCCAGCCGCATCAGTTGCGGAATCTGGCCCGGCTGACGCCACAGGGACGCCAGGATCCGCAACAGGTCCGGCGTCCCGTTGCGTTTCAGGGGGGATGTGGCCGCCGGCGGCAGGGTCATGTGCGCCGGGTCGCACACGGCCCGCAGCACCGCCACCGGCACGCCGAAGCGGGCGCCCACACGGGCCGCGATCTGGGATTCGGTGTCGACCACCGCCGCCCCCGTGGCGGCAAACAGGGCCTGTTTGTCCGCCACCGTGTCGATGATGCGCCCCTGCCCCGCCACCGGCGCCACCATGGCCCGGGGCAGGGCGTCGGCCAGGCCGGCCGTCCACTCGGCATCGGGCAGGAAGTCGCCACCCTCTGTGACGATGCGGTTGGCGATGACCAGGGTCCCCGGCTCCAGGCCCGGCTGCAGGCCGCCGGCCAGACCGAAGCTCAGGAAACCGCTGGCGCCCGGGGCATGGGCCGTCAGCTCCCGCTCCGTCCGTTCCAAGTCACCCGCGCTGATCAGTGGCAACCAGCCGCGCCCCTGGGCGATGGCGGCTTCCCGCTTCAACCCGGTGACGACGATGATGGGGCGCGCCATGACACGCCGCTGAGCCTGGACCATATCTTTTCCGGTGAACTACTAAGCGCTCAAATGAACCATGTTCTAGACGGTTCATGATGGATGCTCTTATTAATCGGTTTTGCCGGAATTTACAGCGCGCGTTTTATTGAAGCGCTGCTTGTCTGGTTTTGCGCCGTACGGACGTCCCCGGCAAGAGAGGGGTTCCCTTAAAATTAGCGTCGCCACTGCGGTTCTGCCAGGATTACCATGTTCAAGTGGGCATGCGTGATGGGGGAAGTTGTGAAACATTTAAAGAGAATATTGGCAATTGGTGCTGCGGTTGTGTTGTCCGCCCATACAGCCCAGGCTCAGACAGGGCAGACGGATGCGGGACGCATCACTCTATATGCGGCGGGCTATGGCCTGAATGTGGCACGCGTAGTCACGACGGCGCCACTTGTGGATCTGGGCTGTGGCCTTCCGGACGGCTATCTGACCAATCCCAATGATCCAGGCTCCACCCTTTACCAGAGTACGCTGCTATCCGCATACCTCGCAGGACGCCAGGTGCAACTGATCTTGAACGGTTGTTATTTACAGCGGCCGCAAATTATCGGGGTGATCGTCCTGCCGCAATAAACCAAAATTACGGTGCAGGAAGCTGGCCACTACAGACCGTAGTGGACCAGCTTGCTGTTGCTGTTGGACAGGTTGCGGTAGCGCGCCATGGCCCACAGGGGGAAGTACTTGGAATAGCCGTGGTAGCGCAGGTAGAAGATGCGGGGGAAGCCGCCGCCGCTGTAATACTCTTCCTTCCACAGGCCATCCTCGCCCTGGTTGCGCGTCAGCCAGTCGATGCCGCGCGCCACGGCCGGATGCTCCACCGCGCCGGCGGCCATCAGGCCCAGCAGCGCCCAAGCGGTCTGCGAGGCGGTGGAGGGGAAGGGCTGGTAGCCCTTGTAGTCCAGGGCGTAGCTTTCACAATCTTCGCCCCAGCCGCCGTCGGGGTTCTGGATCTGCACCAGCCACTCCACGGCCCGCTTCATGGCGGGATGGTCCGGGGTCAAACCGGCGGCGTTCAGGCCGTTCAGGGCCGACCAGGTGCCGTAGATATAATTCACGCCCCAGCGGCCGAACCAGCTGCCGTCCTTCTCCTGCTCCTTCAGCAGGTAGTCGACACCTTCCCGCATGGCCTTGCCGTCCTTGTCGGCGCCCAGCTGGGCCATCATGCCCAGACAGCGGCCGGTAACGTCGGAGGTCGGCGGGTCCAGCAGGGCGCCATGGTCGGAGAAGGGGATGTAGTTCAGGTAGTAATGGGTGTTGTCGGCGTCGAACGCCCCCCAGCCGCCGTTGCGGCTCTGCAGGCCTTCCACCCATTCCGCGCCGCGGGCCACCGTCATGTCGTAGTCGGCGGGCAGGCCGGCGGCGGCCAGCCGCAGCTGGGCACGGTTGAAGGCCATAACCACCACGGCGGTGTCGTCCAGGTCGGGGTAATGGTCGTTGCCGTACTGAAAGGCCCAGCCGCCGGGGCGGACGTTGGGGCGCTGGTCGGCCCAGTCGCCCTTCACGTCCAGCACCTGCTCACCCTTCAGCCATTCCAGGGCCTGGCCGGTGCGGGCCAGCGCCTCGTCCGTGCCCACCTCCAGCATGGCGTGGCACAGCAGGCTGGTGTCCCAGACGGGGCTGACGCAGGGCTGGCAGAAGGCCTCGTCCCGCGCCTCGTCGATGATCAGCAGCTTTTCGATGGCATGGCGGGCTGTCGCGACCTCGGGATGCTTGGGCGACCAGCCCAGCAGGTCGAACATCATGACGGTGTTGGCCATGGCGGGGTAGATGGCGCCCAGGCCATCCTCGCCATTCAGGCGCTCCCGCACGAAGGCCACCGCCTTCTCGACGGCCCTGTCACGGCTCTTCTTGGGGAAGTAGGGCTGGATCAGGCGCAGCACGCGATCGATGACGCCGAAGATTTCGCCCCACGGCTTCTTCACGTGGGGCGCCTTGGGCCAGGACTTCACCTGGTCGGCCGGAACCAGGAACAGCTCATCGATGCGCAGGTTGCGCGGGTTCTTGGCCTTGGATTTCAGCGCCATCAGGACCAGCAGGGGCACGATGACGGTACGCGCCCAATAGCTGATCTTGGTCAGATGGAAGGGGAACCACCTGGGCAGCAGCATGATTTCCACCGGCATCACCGGCACGGCGGTCCACGGCACGGCGCCGAACTGGGCCAGCATGATGCGGGTGAAGACGTTGCTGGCGGCCGCCCCGCCATTGTCGCGGATGGCCTGGCGGGCGCGGGCCATGTGCGGCGCGTCGATGTCGTCGCCGATGGCCTTCAGCGCGAAGTAGGCCTTCACGCTGGCACTGATGTTGAAGGCGCCGTTGTGGAACAACGGCCAGCCGCCGTGGTCGCCCTGGATGCGGCGCAGGTAGTTGCCGATGCGGCGCGCGATCTCGGGATCCGGTTCCTCACCCAGATGGTGCTTCAGCAGGATGTATTCGGCGGGAATGGTGGCGTCGGCCTCCAGGTCGAAAACCCAATGGCCGTCGGCCGCCTGGCGGTCCATCAGGACGCGGGCCGCGCGGTCGATCGACCGCTGCAGCACCCCTTCGTTGACGCGGGCCGAAGCGGCGCCGGTGCCGACGAAATCGGCTTCCATACGAACATCCATGACCAAGCGACCTCTACAAACGCGACTTAACCTGAAGCGGGATGATTCAACAAACGCCAAGCCGGGCTGTGCGCCAGCGCACACCTCAAGCTCATGCCTGAAATGCTCAGGCAACTCACGGTGCGGTCAGGATCGCATCCGCAGCAGTGAATCCTGAACGTATGGCGCCTTCGATGGTGGATGGCAATCCGGTAGCGGTCCAATCCCCTGCCAATACAAGGTTTTTTCCGGCGGCCGTTGCATTCGGGCGACGCTTTGCCTGTTCTGGCAGTGCGGCAAAGGTGGCCCGTTTCTCCTTCACCACCTGCCACGGGGGCAGCGGCGTGGTGGGATCGAGGTTGGCGAGGGCCGCGATCTCACCCCAAATGGCGCGTGCGGTCTCTTCCCGGTCCGACTCCATCAGGCGGTCGGCGCCGCTGACGGTGACGGACACATGGTCGTCATAAGCGAAGGCCCATTCGCCAACGGTGTTGATCATGCCCGTCATCCGGGGCATGCCCGCCGGCCGGTCCAGGCGGAAATGAACGTTCAGGATGGAGCGGTGTTCCGTCGGCGTCGTCAGGCCGGGCAACAAGTAGGCCGCCACCCAGGCCGGCACCGCCAGCACTACCCGGTCCTCCGGCTTCAGCTCAATCGTTTCGGTACCGAAATCAAGAGCCGTGACCAGCTGGTCCACACGGGTGAGGGCGCGCAGGCGGCGGCGCCACACGATCTCTGCCCCCTGCGCCGCCAGCCACTCCAGTGCCGGGTCGACGAAAACGGGCGACAGGCCGCCGCTGGCCAGCAAGGGCTGATAGGCCGCACCGCCCTGGGCCAGGGTCTCGCGGATGATGGCGCCGGCCAGGCCCGCGGCCGACTGCTCCGGCTCGGTATTGAGCGCCGCCAGCAGGACCGGGCGGAAGAAGGTGTCCCAGGCGGGGCCGGAACAGGCCAGCACCTCACCGATGGGGGCCAGCGGGTCGGCCCGCATCAGCTTCCACCCGGCCAGGTAGTCGCTGGCCTTGGTGCCCGGCACGCGGCGCGAGGGCACGAGGGCCCACCACGGCAGCTTGCCGTCGTTGGGCCGCACCTGCCAGCGCCGGCCGGTGGCGCCGTCCCAGAACCGGTATTCCACCTTTTCCAGCGCCGGTTCCCGGCCGGGGCCATGCGTGGCGCGCAAATAGGTCATGGCGGCGTGATTGCCGCTGACCATCAGGTGGCTGCCATTGTCGATGCGGATGCCCAGGTTGGGCTCATCATACGAGCGGCAGCGGCCGCCGGCCTGGGCCGCGGCCTCATACAGGCGCACGCGGCGCCCGGCCTGGGTCAGGCGCACGGCGGCGGCCAGGCCGGCCAGGCCGGCGCCGACGACGTGCACGGTCGGCCCGGGGGAAGCGGCCCCGGGGAAATGAACAGGGGTGGTCATCAGAACAGGAAGGCCTTCAGCACGATCCACAGCAGGTGCGGCTTGGCGATGCGAACCTTGGGGCGGGGCCCGGCCCAGCCGCGCACCAACAGGCGGTCCAGGTACACCTTATAGACGTCCCGCATCAGGCGGGGGGCCCGGGCGGCGCGGCGGGGGGCGGCCGCCAACAGGCGGTCAGCCGCAACGAAATGCTCCGCCGCGCGCACCGCCAGGTCGCGCGCCACGCCGTCGATGCGCGGGTCGGCCACCACGGCATTGGGGTCGGTGGCGGTGATACCGTGCTTGCGCAGCAGCTCGGCCGGCAGGTACAGCCGGTTGATCGCCGCATCCTCATCCACGTCGCGCAGCACGTTGGTCAACTGCAGGGCGCGGCCCAGGTGGTGGGACAGGGCGATGCCACTGTCCTCCGGCATGCCGAAGACGCGGACGGACAGGCGGCCCACGGCGCTGGCCACCCGGTCGCAGTACAGGTCCAGGGTCGCCATATCCGGCGCCTGGATGTCGGCGTCCAGGTCCATCTGCATGCCGTCGATGACGGCGATGAAGTCGTCGTACCGCAGGGCGAAGCGCAGGGTGGCGGCCTGCAGCCCGGCCAGCTTGGCGGGCCCCTTGCCTTCACATACGGCGGCGATATCGCGCCGCCATTTGTCCAACGCCTCGCGCCGCGCCGCCTTGGTGGATGCCACGGTCGGGTCGTCGCCGTCGGCGATGTCGTCCACCGCCCGGCAGAAGGCGTAGATGTGGAACATGGCGTCGCGTTCCGCCGGGGGCAGGACGCGCATGGCGGTGTAGAACGAGCTGCCGCTGGCCGACTTGGCGGCGGTCTCGTTCTGGCCCGGGATATTGGGATTGGTCTCGGTCATCTCGGCGGCCAGGCTCATGGCTTTTTCCCCGCCGGCACGGCGCGGGCGCTGCCGCCGGTCAGGCGCTGCCACAGGGTGGACAGGGCGGCCCCGGCGGCGGTGCACAGCGTTTCCATCTTGGTCAGGTGCACGCGATCGGACAGCGGGTCGCGGATCAGCAGCAGGCGCACCAGGCGACGGGCCAGGCGCTGGATGATGGCGACCTCGATGGCCAGCCGCAAATCCTTCACCTGGGCGGCCAGCGGCTCCGCCTGGTCCAGCAGGGCGTCGGTGCGCTTGGCCAGATGGTGGATGATGTCCAGCAGGGCTGGCGGCGCCGCCGGCTCCAGCAGCACGTCGGGCGTCAGGTCACCCGCGATCAGCAGGGGCAGGGGGATGTAGACGCGGTCCAGCGACCGCTTGTCCTTGCCGCAGTCCTGCAGGTGGTTGATGACCTGCAGGGCGGCGCACAAGGCGTCGGACGCGGGCCAGGTGTCGCGGCTCTCGCCATGCACGTCCAGGACGTAGCGGCCCACCGGCATGGCGGAATACCGGCAATAGTCCATCAAATCGTCCCAGTCGGTGTAGCGCAGCTGGGTGACGTCGCGGCGGAAGGCGGTCAGCAGGTCGTGGCCGTGCTGGTCGGACAGGCCGCGCTCCCGCAAGACCTCGCGCAGGGCCACGGCCTCGGGCTCGTTCTCCCGCTCACCGCGCAGGCTGGCGCCCATGGCGTCCAGCAGCTTCAGCTTCATGTCCGGCGCCAGCACGGGACTGTCCGACACGTCGTCGGCCACGCGGGCGAAGGCGTAATAGGCCATGACCGGGGCCCGGGCGTCCTTGCGGATGATCAGCGAGGCGACGGGGAAATTCTCATCGGTGTGACCCTTGCCGGTGCGGTGGTTGGCTGCCGTCATGGCGCGGTGGTTCCGTTCTGACCCGATGGTTGCACCGGATGCACGTGCTGGGCCTGGGCGCGCCCTTTCCACATGCCGCCACGGCCCATCCAATGCTGGACCGCGCTGTCCACGGTCCACACGGTATAGACGATACCGATCAGCGGCAAGGTGACGGCCCGCATAGGCGACAGGCGATAGAACGCCTGGATGGGGGCGAAGCTGGCCAGCATGAGGCCGACGGCGAGCGCGCCGAAGATGCCGGCCGCCTCACGGTTGAACAAGGCCAGCAGCACGGGCGCCACATAGGTCAGCAGCATGCCCAGCACCGTGCCCGCCAGCAGTGCCGGGGAATAGTTCAGCTGCGCGTAGGCGCTGCGGATGACCATGCGGCGGATGTCATCCACCTTGTCATAAGCGCGCAGGCTGACGGCGCGGTCGCTGAGACCCAGCCAGATGGAGCCCTGCGTCTTCAGGCGGCGGCCCAGGGCGCAATCGTCGATCAGGGCGTCGCGGATGCTGTCGATGCCGCCGGCCCGCGCCAGGGCCTGGCGGTCCACCAGCATGCAGCCGCCGGCGGCGGCCGCGACGGTTGAACCGCTGTCGTTCACCCGGCCGAAGGGGTACAGCATCTGGAAGAAATAGATGAAGGCGGGGATGAAGGCCCTTTCCGCCCAGCTCTGGCAACGCAGCTTGGCCATCAGGCTGACCAGCACGCGGTTCTCCGTCTGGGCGCGGGTGACCAGGCGGGTCAGCGTGTCGGGGGCGTAGGCGATGTCGGCGTCGGTCAGCCACAGGTAATCGGGCGGGAAGTCGCCTTCCTGCACATGATTGATGCCCTGGCGCACGGCCCACAGCTTGCCCGTCCAGCCCGGTGGCAGCTCCGCGCCGCTCAGCACGGTCAGGGCGGCGGTGGAGCCGGAGGACTCCGCCGCATGGCGGGCCAGGTCGGCGGTGCCGTCGTCGCTGCCGTCATCCACCAGAACGATGTTGAGGTGGCCCGGATAGTCTTGCGCGCCCAGGGACGCGATCACCTGCGCGATGCCGTCAGCCTCGTTGCGGGCGGGGATGATCGCGGTGACGGAGGGCCAGCCGCCCTCCAGCCCGCCATGGCCATGAGCTGGGCCGCTGGGCAGGTCCCCCGGCCTGTTGGCCGGCACCACCGCCATGTCGTCCCGTTCCAGCCCCAGCCAGAACTGGCCGCGGGCGAAGACCAGGACCACCCAGATCGCCAGGCTGATGAGGCCAATGAGGAAGATCAGGCTCATGCAAGATACCCCGCGGTCTTGAACCAGGTGAGGGCGTCGGCCAGGGCCTGGCCGTAGGGCCGGGCGGTATAGCCCAACTCGGCCTCGGCCTTGGCCGAGGAGAAGAACATGCGGTATTTGGACATGCGCAGGCCGTCCACGGTCACGAAGGGCTCCCGCTTCGTCACCTTGGCCACCGCTTCCGCCACCACGGCGATGGGCAGGATCAGGCCGCGCGGCACCGCCACCGTGGGTGGCTTGCGGCCCACCAGGTGGGCGATGTCGGCCAGCATCCGCTGCAGCGACACATCCTGTCCGCCCAGGATATAGCGTTCACCCACCCGGCCCTTCTCGAAGGCCAGCAGGTGGCCCTCGGCCACGTCATCGACGTGCACCAGGTTCAGGCCGGTGTCGACGAAGGCCGGCATCTTGCCGGTGGCGGCCTCCACGATGATGCGGCCGGTGGGGGTGGGGCGCAGGTCGCGGGGGCCGATGGGGGTGGACGGGTTGACGATGACGGCCGGCAGGCCGTCGCGCGCCACCATGTCCAGCACGGCCTGTTCCGCCAGGATCTTGCTGCGCTTATAGGCGCCGATGGCGGCGTCCGGGGCCATCACCGCGCGTTCGTCCACGGCCACGCCGTCGGTGCGGGGGGCCAGCACGGCGACGCTGCTGGTGTAGACGACGCGCTTCAGCCGGTGCCGTAGCGCCAGTTCCAGGATGGCGCGGGTGCCCCGCAGGTTGTTCTGGACGATCTCTTCCGGGTTGGGCGCCCATAGGCGGTAGTCGGCCGCCACATGCAACAGGGCGTCCGCCCCGTCCATGCCCCGCGCCAGGCTGTCGGGGTCGTTCAGGTCGCCTTCCACCACCCGCACATCCAGGCCGGCCAGGTTGGTCGGCGGCGTGGCCGGGCGCTTCAGCACGGTGACGTCATGGCCACGCGCCAGGGCCACGCGAGCCACGGCCGCGCCGACGAACCCCGTCGCCCCGGTGATGAACAGTCGCTGCGTCTCGGCCATCGGCCTTCCGGTCCCCATCGCTCGTCAATCGGCGCGGACCATATCACTTCCGTGGTGCGGAGGGGAAAGGGTTGGGCACCGGCGCTTGGCGGATGGCAGGCCTGCTGCGGCGCCGATGCCACAGGTGCGGGGCTGCCGCCGGACGGCGCGGCCACCATCAGACCGGCAAGTATTTAACGGTATGTTAACTATCCGCGCGCATGCTGATCGTGCGCCATTTCCTGTAAATGTCGCATCGCACACGGGTAGCCACCCGTACTCAGCGCGACACCCTATCCACAACATCATCTGACCATTCGGTTATGTGTGGCCAATACTGGTTGACCAGGCGGTCAGGATGCATTCAGCATCATGAATGTAGGAGGGGCTGATGGGATCAAGGGGATGCCATCGGTCGTATTTCCAGCAAGCGAGGTGGGTTGTCCTGAGGCGTTCCGCCTGCGGGACTTTGAAACGATCCGGGGGATTTGAGAGATGCGCGTGAAGGTCCAGTTGTTGTTGCCTGTCATTGGTGTTGCCGCGCTGGGTGGGGTGCTGGTGGCCGCTGGCCAGATGGGCCAGGACCGGGCGGCGCGGGTGGCCCAGTCGCTGGACCAGGCGCGCACCGTGCTGGTGCAGGCCGCCGACGTGCGGGCGCTCAGCCGGGCCGTGCAGCGCGACACGCTGAATACCCTGATGGAACCGGCGGCGAGCGCGGCGCCTTCGTCGACCGCGCGTCCGCGCGGCTGACGGAAATGGGGGTGCTGGTCGCCGGCTTGCATGACCGGGCCGCCGACGCGGCCTTCCTGACGCCGCAGGTCCAGGTGCTGACGGAAATGACGGCCATGGTGACGGCGGTGCGCGCGGGTGACGAGGCCGGGGCCCTGACCCGCCTACGCACCAGTGTTGGACCCCTGGACGCCCAGGCGGCCGGCCTGGCCCAGGCCTTCATCGACAGCCAGGACCAGGCCATGGACAGCCTGGCGTCCGACGCTGGCCGACTGCGGTCCCAGACCGGTGGGCTGTCGGCCTGGGGCGGCGTGCTGGGCACGGTCGCCGCCATGATGGCGGGCGCCCTGTTTCTGCTGATGCTGTTGCGCCGCCCGCTGGCCCGGTGGTCCGGGGCCGGCAACGACGATCTGCGCGCCGTCATGGCCGCCGCCGCCCGGGGCGACGAACTGGGCGACTGGGCCCGCGCCTTGGTGGCCCTGCGCGACCAGGCGAAGGAGCGGGGCCGGCGCCCGGCCCGTGGCGCCCAGGCCAAGACCGGTACCGCGGCGCTGGCCGCCTGACGCCCGGCCCGGTCACAAGAGCCGGGCTGGGTTCCAAAAGAAAGGGCCCGGAAATCACACGGTTCCCGGGCCCTTTTCTATTTGATCCCCTGGCCGCATAACGGCCGGGGCAGGGCGCCTTCCAGCAACTGGGTGATGTGGCGGTCCATCCAGCCCGGCTCGTCCAGCGGGCTGAAGCGGATCAGCAGGCGGGTGTAGAGGGCGCCGTACATCGCCTCCACCAGCGTTTCCACATGCAGGTCGGGGCGGAACTCCCCATTGCGCTTGCCCCGCTCGATGATATCGCGCAGGCGCTGGCGCCGGGGTTCCACCACCTTCTCATGATAGACCTTCAGCGTGGGCGGGTCGTTCTGGCCCGCCAGCACGATGCTGGCCACCACCCGGCCGGTGGCGCCGGCGAAACTGCGGGCGATGCCGTCCAGCACGGTGCGCAGGTCGGACACGGCCGACGCCGTGTGCGGAATCGGCACCGTCAGTTCCGCGTGCGCCAGCAGCGCCTCCATGGCCAGGGCCCCCTTGCCTGGCCACCAGCGGTAGATGGTCGTCTTCGCCGTGCCCGAACGGGCGGCCACTCCCTCGATGGTGAACCGTTCCAGGCCGTTTTCCTCCAGCAGTTGGAAGGCGGCGTCCAGGATCGCGTCCCGGGCCTGGTCTGACCGGGGCCGCCCAGGCCCCCGCATGGCTTTGTCCGTCACCCTCTCTCCTCGCTCATAATGAAGCCCCGGTTATTAAGCCGGCCCCTGTTTGGCCGGGGCCGGTCTGTGATGCGCGTCGCACCGTCACGGATATGAAACGCTACACAGCGTTTCGTTTGTCGCAGTGCTCCTCACACCGGTTTCACACTACCTTACCGTTACGAAACGGACCATAGCGAAATGGTCCTTCCCGCCGACCGCCGGTTCACTTCCCGACCCACCTTCGTGGGCCGGAACGTCGCCGGCCGTCCTTGCGGGACCCGGATGTAAGGAGAGTAGCGGTGAGCGGGGCTGTAAAGAAGTCTTCCGTTAAAGTATTGGCCGGCGCCGTCGCGGCCATAGCGCTTTTGGGTGGGGCCGCCGTCGGCGGGAATTACTATTGGAAAACGGGGCGCTTCCTCGAATCGACCGACGACGCTTACGTCCAGGCCGATTACACGACGGTGGCGCCCAAGGTGTCGGGCTATATCGCGGAAGTGCTGGTTGAGGATAACCAGGCGGTCAAGGCCGGCCAGGTGCTGGCCCGCATCGATGACCGTGATTTCCGCACGGCGTTGGACCAGGCCAAGGCCGATGTGGCCACGGCCGAGGCCGACATCCGCAACATCCAGGCCCAGCGCGCGCAGCAGCAGGCGGTGGTGGCCCAGGCCCAGGCGGCGCTGGCCGCCGACCAGGCCAACCTGACCTTCGCCCGTCAGGACCGCGACCGCTATCGCGACCTGATGAAGACCGGATTCGGCACCGTGCAGCGCGCCCAGCAGACCGAGGCGGCGGTGACCGACAAGGCCGCCGGCCTGCAGCGCGACCAGGCGGCCCTGGTGGCGGCGCAGAAGCAGGTGGATGTGCTGGCCACGGCCGAGGCCAAGGCCGCGACCGTGCTGGACCGCGCGCAGGCGGTGGCCCGCCAGGCGGAGCTGAACCTGTCCTATACCACCATCGCCGCCCCCATTGACGGCACGGTGGGCGCCCGGAGCCTGCGGGTTGGCCAGCTGGTGCAGGCCGGCACGCAATTGATGGCCGTGGTGCCCCTGTCCCAGGTCTATGTGCTGGCCAACTTCAAGGAAACGCAGCTGACCGAGGTGCGGCCCGGCCAGCCGGTGCAGGTGACGGTGGACAGCTTCCCGGGCACGACGCTGAAGGGCCGCGTGGATAGCCTCTCGCCCGCCAGCGGCACCAGCTTCGCCCTGCTGCCGCCGGACAACGCCACCGGCAACTTCACCAAGATCGTGCAGCGCATCCCCATCAAGATCGTGCTGGACCAGGGCCAGCCCCTGGCCGGACTGCTGCGTCCCGGCATGTCGGCCGAGCCGGTGATCGACACCCGGGTGCAGCCGGCGCATGCGCCCCAGGCGCCGCAGCTGGCCACGTCCACCTCCGGTCTCTATCCCATGGCCCGCTGAGGGCCCCTACGGATCGCTCAAGGCGCACACGCCATGGCTCCCCTCGACAGCACCCCTACCCTGACCGCCGGCGGCACCCTCCCCCGCACCCTGCCGCCGGCCAGCGGCCTGGCCTCCTCCCATGGGGGAAGCCAGGCCGCGCCCCTTCTGGCGCCCCCTCTGGCGCCCGCGGCCGACCATGTGCCGTTCAAGACCTGGCTGGCCGTGCTGGGTTCGGTGCTGGGCGCCTTCATGGCCGTGTTGAACATCCAGATCGTCAACGCCTCGCTGGCCGACATCCAGGGCGGCATCGGCGCCGGCGTGGATGACGGCGGCTGGATCGCCACCGCCTACCTGATTGGCGAGATCATCGTCATTCCGCTGTCCGGCTTCATGAGCCAGGTTTTCAGCGTGCGCCGTTACCTGATCAGCAACACGGTGCTGTTCCTGCTGTTCTCCGTGGCCTGCGCCTTCGCCCAGAACCTGCAGCAGATGATCGTGCTGCGCGCCATCCAGGGCTTCTGCGGCGGCGTGCTGATTCCCATGGCCTTCACGCTGATCATCACCCTGCTGCCCAAGTCGCGGCATCCGCTGGGGCTGGCCCTGTTCGCGCTGACCGCCACCTTCGCCCCGGCCATCGGCCCCACCATCGGCGGCTACCTGACCGAGACCTACGGCTGGAAGTACATCTTCTACATCAACCTGGTGCCGGGCGTGTTCATGGTGGCCGCCCTGTGGGCCTCGCTGGAACGGGCGCCCCTGCGCCTGAACCTGCTGCGCCAGGGCGACTGGTGGGGCATCGCCACCATGGCGATGGGCCTGGCCTGCCTGCAGACGGTGCTGGAGGAGGGCAACAAGGATGACTGGTTCGGCTCGGCCTACATCGTGCGGCTGGCGGTCATCGCCGCCGTGGCGCTGGGCGCGTTCCTGGTCATCGAGCTTAAGGTGGAAAAGCCGCTGCTGAACCTGCGCCTGCTGGCGCGGCGTAATTTCGGCCTGGGCATCGTGGCCAATGTCCTGCTGGGGGTGGTGCTCTACGCCTCCTCCTACCTGCTGCCGCGCTATCTGGGCCAAATCCAGGGCTACAACGCGCAGCAGATCGGGTCGGTCATGGCCTGGGTGGGCCTGCCGCAACTGGTGCTGATCCCCCTGGTGCCCCTGCTGATGAAACGCTTCGACGCCCGTTGGCTGGCCCTGGTGGGGGCGGCGGTCTTCGCCGGCAGCAACTTCATGAACATCCATTTGTGGCTGGGCAGCGCGTCGGACCAGCTGTTCTGGCCCAACATCGTGCGCGCCTTCGGCCAGGCCCTGGTCATGACGCCCTTGTCGGTGCTGGCCACCGGCGGCATCGAGAAGGAGAACGCGGGCTCCGCCTCCGGGTTGTTCAATATGATGCGCAACCTGGGCGGCGCCGTCGGCATCGCGCTGACCCAGACCTGGCTGACCAAGCGCGAGCAGTTCCATTCCAACGTCATGACAGGGCAGGTCAGCCTGTTCGGCGAAAGCACGCGCCAGCACCTGGCCACGCTGCAGGGCAAGTTCATGGAGCATGGTGTGCCTGACGCCATCACCGCCTGGCGCCAGGCGGTGGCGGAGGTGGATGCCGGGGTCCGCACCCAGGCCTGGCTGATGGCCTACAGCGACGCCTTCTTCTTCCTGGGTAGCGCCATGGCCCTGTCGGCCGTCGCCATCTTGTTCCTAAAAAAGGCTGCCGCCGGGGCGGACGCCGGCGGGGCGCACTGAAGTCGGCGGGGCTGCCCCGGGGCTGACCCGCGCGCCGGGCATGCCGGGGGATCGCCCAGGCCAACGCCGGAAAGGTTGCCTCTGCGGCCAGATAGTTTTAGAAATTGGCCCCAGTCAGGTAACAATCTTTCAGGATCTGGTTCCGTGCCCCAGCTTCGCTCCCGCACCACCACCCATGGCCGCAACATGGCCGGCGCCCGCGGCCTGTGGCGCGCCACCGGTATGACGGATGCCGACTTCGGCAAGCCCATCGTGGCCATCGCCAATTCCTTCACCCAGTTCGTGCCCGGCCACGTGCATCTGAAGGACCTGGGCCAGCTGGTGGCGGGCGAGGTGGCGGCGGCCGGTGGCGTGGCCAAGGAATTCAACACCATCGCGGTGGATGACGGCATCGCCATGGGCCATGCCGGCATGCTGTACAGCCTGCCCTCGCGCGAGGTCATCGCCGACGCCGTGGAATACATGGTCAACGCGCATTGCGCCGACGCCCTGGTCTGCATCTCCAACTGCGACAAGATCACGCCCGGCATGCTGATGGCCGCCCTGCGCCTCAACATCCCCACCGTGTTCGTCTCCGGCGGCCCGATGGAGGCCGGCAAGGCCCCCGTGCATGGCGAGATCCGCTCCGTCGACCTGATCGACGCCATGGTGGCGGCGGCGGACGACAGCGTCAGCGATGCCGAGGTCCAGGCGCTGGAACAGAACGCCTGCCCCACCTGCGGCTCCTGCTCCGGCATGTTCACCGCCAATTCCATGAACTGCCTGGTGGAGGCGCTGGGCCTGGGCCTGCCCGGCAACGGCACGGTGCTGGCCACCCACGCCGACCGCAAGGCCCTGTTCCTGCGGGCCGGCCGCACGGCGGTGGAAATCGCCAAGCGCTGGTATGAACAGGACGACGCCAGCGTCCTGCCGCGTTCCATCGCCACGTTCGAGGGGTTCGAGAACGCCATCGCGCTGGACATCGCCATGGGCGGCTCCACCAACACGGTGCTGCACCTGCTGGCGGCGGCGTATGAGGGCGGGGTGGACTTCACCATGGCCGACATCGACCGCATGTCGCGCCGCGTGCCCCATCTGTGCAAGGTGGCGCCGTCCTCCGCCACCGTCCATATCGAGGACGTGCACCGCGCCGGCGGCATCATGGGCATCCTGGGGGAACTGGACCGCGCCGGCCTGCTGCACCGCGACGTGCCCACGGTGCACGCCCCCACCATCGGCGCCGCCGTGGACCGTTGGGACATCACCCGCGCCAACGACGCCGACATCGCCGAGTTCTACGCGGCCGCCCCCGGCGGCGTGCGCACCACCCAGGCCTTCAGCCAGGCGTCACGCTATACCAGCCTGGACCGTGACCGGGTGAACGGCGTCATCCGCGGCAAGGAAAACGCCTTCAGCCAGGACGGCGGCTTGGCCGTGCTGTACGGCAACCTGGCGGTCGACGGCTGCATCGTGAAGACGGCGGGCGTGGACCCGGCGGCCCTGACCTTCACCGGCAAGGCCCGCGTGTTCGAAAGCCAGGACGACGCGGTCTCCGCCATCCTGGGCAACCGGGTGCAGGCGGGCGACGTGGTGCTGATCCGCTATGAGGGCCCGCGCGGCGGCCCCGGCATGCAGGAAATGCTGTATCCCACGAGCTACCTTAAGTCCAAGGGTCTGGGTAAGGTCTGCGCCCTGGTGACCGATGGCCGCTTCTCCGGCGGCAGCTCTGGCCTGTCCATCGGCCACGTCTCACCCGAGGCGGCCGAGGGCGGCACCATCGGGCTGGTGGAGGAGGGCGACCGCATCGTCATCGACATCCCCAACCGCAGCATCCACCTGGATGTGGATGATGCGGAACTGGAGCGCCGCCGCGACGCCATGAAGGCCAAGGGGGCGAAAGCCTGGAAGCCCGCCACCCGCAACCGCCAGGTCTCCGGCGCGCTCAAGGCCTACGCCTACTTCGCCACCTCCGCCTCGCGCGGGGCGGTGCGGGACACGTCGGACATCTGATCCGGCGGCGTGGGGAGGGGCGCTTAGCCCTCCCTTGGGCGCGGCGCCGATGGAATCAGCAGGAACGCCAGTGCCGCCGCCGCCGCAAAGCCGCCCATCAGGATGGCGGCGGTGCCCAACCCGCCCAGGCGCGGGGTGAGGGCTGCCACCAGGCCACTGGCCACGGCCGCCAGCATCATCTGGACAAACCGGGAGACGCCTGCGGCAACCCCAGCCTCCCGCGCGAAGGGGCGCATGGCCTCATGCGTGGCGTTGGGGCCGATCAGGCCGAAGGCGAAGAATACGGCGCCCGCATTCACGGCCAGGGAGGTCAAGGCGGCTTTGCCGGTCAGGGTGATGACGGGAAACAGGCCGACCGCTGCCAGTAGGGCGATCAACCCCAGCCCGATGATGCCGGGGGCAGACCGCCCCACCCGGCTCAGGATGCCACCGGCGGTGGTCCCAAGAAGAACGCCCAATGCTGTCACCGAGAACGCCCATGAGAACCGCTCGCCGCTGAGGTGGTATTGGCCCATGAAGATAGCGGGCGCGGCGGAAATGAAGGCGAACATAGCCGCGAACGCACTGCTGAACACAATGCAGAAGCGCCAGAACGTCCGGTTGGAAAGGACGGCGCCATAGGCGGCTCTGATGGGCAGCGGGGCGCGTCGCCGGGCCTCGGGAACGGTTTCCGGAAGGATCGTCAGCGCCGCCAGAAGCAGCAAGGCCCCAGCGATGGCCTGCGCGCCAAAGACCGCGCGCCACGTCGCGATGGTCATGAGCCAGCCGCCGGGCAGGGGGGCTGCCAGGGGCGCCAACCCGAGAATGGCGGTGATGAGGGCAAGCTGGGCCCGTGCCGCTGGCCCTTCAGCGGTGTCGCGCACCATGGAAATGGGCAGCAGAACGCAAGCGCCGGCCGCCAGGCCTTGAATAAGCCGTGCGGCCAACAGGCCTGGAAAACTTTGGGCAGAGGCGCAGGTGGTAGCCGCCACTGCGAACAGTGCAAGCCCCTTGACCAGGACAGGTTTGCGGCCCACGCGATCCGAGATCAGTCCAGCGAAAAGCGGGGACAGGCAGAAGCCGACGAGGAAAAGACTAAGGGTGAGGGCGCCATGGCCCATCGCTTCCGGGAAGGCCAGTTCTATGGCTGGGAGTGCGGGCAGCCCCATATCGATCGACAAGGACCCCAGCGTTGACAACGCGCCCAGGATCAGGGTGAAGACGGTTGGGCATCGTGAGGGGTGGGGCATGGGGCTGCGCCTCAGCGTTCCGGCTTTGCCGTCGCCGCGATGCCGTCAAGTCGCTCAACGGCTTCGGGTGGCAGGTCCAGGATGGCCGCCTTGAAGTTCTGGTGCAGATGCTCGACCGACGATGTCCCGGCGATGAGCAGGATGTTGGGCGACCGCCGCAGCAGCCAAGCCAACGCCACCTGGCGTGTCGTCGCCCCCAGGCTTCCCGCCACCTCATCCAGGATGGGGGAGGTCAGCGGCCGGAACCCACCCAGGGGGAAGAACGGCACATAGGCGATCCCCTGAATGGCGAGGTTGTCGATCAGGACGTCGTCAGTGCGATGGGCCAAATTGTAGTGGTTCTGCACGCAGATGATGTCGGCCATCCGCCGACCTTCCTCGATCTGGGTGGGTGAGACGTTGCTGAGCCCGATGTGGCGGATCAGGCCCTGTTCCTTCAACTCGGCCAGCACGGACAGTGGCGCCTCGACCGAATTGGTGTCCGGCCCGAATTGGCCACCCAGCCGCAGATTGACGACGTCCAGCACCTCCAGGCCCAGATGGCGCAGATTGTCATGGACGGCACTGGTCAATTCCTGGCGGGTCAACGCCGTCGGCCAGGACCTGTCCGGTCCCCGGCGGGCGCCTACCTTGGTCACGATGATTAGGCCATCCGGATAGGGATGGATGGCTTCCTTGATGATGTGGTTGGCGATATGCGGGCCGTAATAGTCGCTGGTGTCGATGTGGTTCACTCCGCAGCGCACCGCCTCGCGGACGATGGCCAACGCCGCCGCATGGTCCTTGGGCGGTCCCCAAGCGACCGGACCGGTCAATTGGATGGCGCCGTAGCCCAGGCGATTGAAAGACAGATTGGTGCCGGTGGGTGTGTAAGTGCCGCCCAGAATGGGGCTAGCGGCGGTCAGGGGCATGTGAACTCCGATCGGCCATAAGGTAACATATGTAAGTTTACATGTGTTACCTTATTGAGGTCAATGGCCCCGGGTGCGACGGATCTTGAAGGGCATCGGGTTGCGATTTTAGACCATGGTGCGTTAATCTGAAGCGCACCATGGTCCAGGCCTTTGTTTAGAAGGGAAGATTCCGCTTCTACGCGATCCGCTCAGGTGTCAGGAGGGGCGGAGAAGGGCGTGCATCAGGTCTTCAACCAGTGCCGTGGCGTCTGGCCATGCCAAGGTTGGCTTGTTGATCTGAAGGGAAATGACGCCATGGACCGACGCCCATAGCAGCAGCGACAGCCGCTCGGCATCCTCCACCTCGCGGCCAGGTGTCAACGACAGGATCTGCTGGATAAGGGCGATGACGCGGACCTGTATCGCCCGGCCGAACGTGGCGGCCTTTGGGTCGCTGAGGCTGGAGACGACCCGACCCTCATACAGCATCCTGTAATGGCCCGGCCGGTCCAGGCCGAAGCGCACGGTGGCGAAGATCGCCGCTCGCAACCGCTCCCACGCACCGCCGCCGGCCGCCGCCGCCGCATCTTCCGCCTGGGTGCGAATTGCGATCAGCTCATCGAATAAATGCTGCAGAATCGCGATCAGCAGCTGGTCGCGGTCCTCGAAATGCGGATAGACGGAGGGGGCGGCGATGCCAACCTCCTTGGCGACGGCACGCAAGGACAGGGCCTCAGCGGAGCCGCAATGCTCGATCAGCGCAATGGCCGCGCGCAGGATGTCCTCGCGCAGTTGCCCGCCTTCGCCCCTGGCGTTGCGCCGCCGTCCTGTCGTCAATCCAGCCTCACCCTGTCTTATGGGAACACAGGCTCTTTAGCTGATCCGGCGAGGTTGTGCCAAGGCAAGGCCGATATGGATGGAGCGGCCTTCAGCTCTCCGCGTCGCCCCAGACCAGGAACAGGCCGACGTCGCCGGGGAAGCCATTGGGGAAGTCCAGGACGCGGGCGGTCAGGCTGAAGCCCGCCGGCTGCAGTTCATGGTGCCAGCGCTGGTAGATTTCGGCCGCCTCACCGCGCAGGGTGCGGGGCCAATCCGGTTCCGGGGCGTTGATGGCGCGGGCGCCGTCGCTGCACAGCTCCGCCGGGAAACGCAGCAGCAGGAATTCCTTCTCGCCCCGCGCGGCGGCGTCGTGCGCCCCCTCCAGCAGCTTGTGCCAGCCGTGGTCGGCCACATGGTGGTCGATCAGTTCCTGCACCTTCTCCTGCCGGCGGGCCAGCGCCTCCTTGCGCTGGTTGGCCAGCAGGCGGGCGTTCTCGTCGTGGAAATTGCCCACCAGGTGGCGGAAGTCGGCGGCGCGGAACAAGGGTTCATGCGCCGGCTCCCGTGCGGGCGCCTGAGCGGGTGGCGGCGCCTTCCGCTCCCACCGCTGGAACAGACCGAACCGGTGCGCCGGCTCCGTCTTCTCGGCAGGCTCGGCCGCCAGGACCTTCAGCAGGTCGGCCCGCGACACGATGCCCACCAGCGACCCGTCCAGCACCACGGGCACGCGCTTGATGCCGTGGGTCATCAGCAGGCGGGCGATCTCGGCCGTGTCGGTGTTGATGTCGACGGTGATGACCGGGGCGGCCATGACGTCGCGGGCGGTGCGTTCCCGCTTCTGCACCTCCGCCCAATAGGCGGGCAGTTGCTCGCCCTCCGCCACCAGCGCCAGCCACCAGTCGCGCCGCGCTTCATGGGCGGCGCCCGCCCCTTCGCGGTCGATCAGGTCGCCTTCGCTGACCATGCCGATGACGCCCCCGTGGCCATCCACCACCGGGGCGGCGCTGACACCCCGTTCCAGCAGCAAGGCGGCGATGCGGCTGACCGGCGTGTCGGGCGCCAGGGTCAGCACGTTCTCGGTCATCACGTCATGGGCGCGCATGGGGGCCGGGTTCTCTTTTTCAATGGGTTCGCATGGGAAAAGATAACCCGATGAAATGGTGGAAGTCTTTGCGCTGCATCATGGCAGCGACGGTCTTCCCCGAATGCGTCGCGCGGGCCTACCCTTTGGTGAAGGCTTCCGCGCCGTTCGTCATCAAGGCTGGGCCGTGGCCGTCAGATCCACCGTCACCGCCACCTCCAGGTCCACCGATCGGCCCTTGCTGAACAGGCCATGGCCGCCGACGTCATAGTCGGTGCGCACCAGATCCAGCCGGCCCACGGCGTGGGCCTGGCCGTCGGTGATGTCCAGGATGAACGGCAGGACGACATCTTTCTTGATGCCGCGGATGGTCAGGGTGCCCACCGCCTCGTACTGGTTGGGGGCCTTGGCGCGGAAGGTCGTCGCCTCGAACACCGCATCGGGGAAGGCCTGGACATTGAACCAGTCCGCGCCCGGCAGGGCCTCGTCCTTCTCCGCGTCGCCGATGGCGGCGCTGCCCATGGCGATGATGACCTTGGCGTGGCCGGCGGCCGGGTCGGCCGGGTCGAAGTCGATGGCGGCGTCCCAGGTGGCGAAGCGGCCGGTGAATTCCTTGCCGCTCTGCTTGCCCACGAAGCCCAACTGGCTGTGGGTCTTGTCCACCGTCCAGGCCGCGGCGCCAGCAGGGGTGGACAGCGACAGGACAGCCAGGGCGGGAATCAGGAGGGCGGGGCGCGGGATCACGGGGTAATGGCCTCGGATGGCGATGACGGTTCCCCACAATAATGGACGCGCCAGCGCCGGAGTCTGCGACCTTGCGTAGCATACAGCGTAAGAAAAAAGCCCCGGGCGCGGGTGGCGCCCAGGACTCTCGTCTTGGTGTCTACGGCGTTACGGCTTACTTGGACGTCGCGTTCAGGTCGACAGTGACGCTGACGGCCAGGGCCACCATCTTGCCGTCGGACCAGGCGCCCTGGCCCACGCCGTAATCGGTGCGCACCAGGTCCAGCTTGCCCACCGCGTGGGCCTTGCCGCCGGCCACGTCCAGGGTGAAGGGCAGGGTCACGTCCTTTTTGATGCCGCGGATGGTCAGGGTGCCCACCGCGTCGTACTGGTTGCCGCCCTTGGCCTTGAAACTGGTGGCCTCGAACACCGCCTTGGGGAAGGCCTTGGTGCTGAACCAGTCGGCCTCGGGCAGGGACTGGTCCTTCTGCACATCGCCGGTCTTGGCGCTGGTCATGTCGATGGTGACGGTGGCGTGGCCGGTGGCCGGGTTGGCCGGGTCGAAATCGATGGTGGCGTCCCAGCGGGTGAACTGGCCGCTGAAGGCGGTGCCGCTCTGGCTACCGGTGAAGCCCAGCTTGCTGTGGGCGGTGTCCACGGTCCAGTCGGCGGCCGACGCCGGGCCGGCCAGCAGCAGGGCGCCCAGGGTAGCGGCGGCGGCAAAGGGGGTGAGGAACTTCATGATAGGCATCCTCAGTCTTGCAGGGCGGCCGGGGCGGGCGCCCGGCGGCCGAAACGGGGAACCATGCGCAGCAGCACGTCATCCTTGACCAGGAAATGGTGACGCAGCGCCGCCAGGGCGTGGACCACCACCAGGGCCACCAGGATCCAGGCGGCCAGCTCGTGCGCCTCGGACACCACGTCGTTGACCGGCGCCTTGTTCTCCAGGTCGGCCAGGACCGGCATGTGGGGGAAGGGGATGATGCCGTACAGCACGGTCGGGATGTTGAATTTCGAGGTGGAGACGACCGCCCAGCCGGTCAGCGGCATGCCCAGCAACAGGGCGTACAGGCCTGCGTGGCCCAGGTGGGCGGCCCATTTCTCCCACGCCGGCATGTGGGCCGGCAGGGGCGGAGGCCGGTGGGCCAGCCGCCAAGCCGCCCGGAACAGGGTCAGGGCCAGCACGGTGATGCCCACCGACTTGTGCAACTGGAACAGCTTGAACTGGTCGGGGGAGCCGGGCGGCAGCGACGTCATCGTCCAGCCCATGATCAACAGGGACAGGATGGCGATGACGGTCAGCCAATGGACCAGGATGGCCACACTGTTATAGCGTGCCGCGACGGTCATGGTCCGGCTCCCCCTTCAGTTAAACCACGCGATTATACTAACGCGGTTATTGAGCGCGGTCGAATTCACCGCTGATCAGCAGCTCTACCTCGTCACCGACGTACGGCACGTACTTGTCGACGCCGAATTCGGACCGCTTCACCTGCGCCTTGGCGTCGAAGCCGACGACATAGGCCTTGGTCATGGGGTTGCTGCCGCCGCCGTGGAAGCTGGCGTCCAGGGTCACCGGCTTGGTCACGCCGTGCAGGGTCAGGTCGCCGGTGATCTTGCCGGTGGTGGCGCCGGTCACCTCGATCTTGGTGGTCTTGAAGGTGGCGGTCGGGAACTTGGCGGTGTCGAAGAAGTCCGGGCTGTTCAGGTGCTCATCCAGCTTCGGGTTGGCGGTGGCCAGGCCCTTCACGTTGATGGTCACGTCCAGCTTGCTCTTGGCCGGGGCCTTGGGGTCGAAGTCCAGCGTGCCTTCCAGGTCAGGGAAGGCGCCGTAATAGGTGGAGAAGCCGAAGTGGGTGATGGCGAACACCACCTTGGCGTGGCTCTTGTCCAGGGTGAAGTGGCCACCCTCGACCTTGCTCAGGTCGGTGGTCGCCTGGGCCAGGGCCGTGGCGGGGGCGGCGGCCAGCAGGCTCGCTGCCAGCAACAGGGCGGGAATGCGCTTCATGAGATGGTCCTTGTGGAAGCAGGCCGGGCGGCCGGAGGGGAAGGAACGCCGCCACCACCCGCGGGACGGGTGGTGGGCGGCGGTACGGGCTTAATCTAAGTCGCGCCGCGCTTGCCCACAATCAAGGTCACCTGGAATTCATTGTTCCATTCGTCGCACCAATCGGCCCTTCCTTGCGGCGATTTCACACGCAATCCGGGGGTTTTGTCACGGCGCCAAAGGGCGTAGGGTCGGCGGGCCCGCCCAGCGGGGCGGCTTCGGGGCGCGCGATGGCGCCCGTCTTTGCCGAAGGATGGCCTGATGACCGATAGAACCACCACCCTGACCGCCGCCTTGGCCCTGGCCGGCGCCCTGACGGCGCTCAGCGCCGCGGCGCACGACGCCCCCACGCCCCCGGGCCGGGAGAAGTGCTATGGCGTCGCCAAGGCGGGTGAGAATTCCTGCGCGTCGGCCGCCGGCACCCACGATTGCGGCGCCATGTCCAAGATCGACTATGACGGCCAGGAATACATCGACGTGGCCAAGGGCGAGTGCAAGACCCTGGGCGGCAAGCTGAAGCCGTTCAAAGGCGTCGGCAAGGCGCCAAAGGCGGCCACGCCGAAGCCGGCGCAAGACTGAACGGCCGGCCCCCCGTGGACAGAAGGGCGCCCATGGACACCGCCGCCCCGGTCCCGGGCACCGCATGCCCCGTCGCGCTGCCGCGCCGCGCCGGCATCGGCCTGCGCCATCCCCACGTTCCGGCCTTTTTGGCTGAAGACCGGCCGGACGTGGCCTGGGTGGAGGTGCACAGCGAGACCTATCTGGTGGCGGGCGGGCCGCGTCTGTCGGCGCTGGAAGCCATCCGCCGCGACTATGCCCTGTCCTGCCACGGCGTCGGCCTGTCGCTGGGCGGCGCCGGCGGCCTGGACACCACCCATCTGGCCAATCTGCGCCGCCTCTATGACCGGCTGCGGCCGGAACAGATCTCCGACCACCTGGCCTGGACCGGCGCCGGCGGCACCTACCTCAACGACCTGCTGCCCTTGCCGCTGACGGCGGAGACGCGGGACGTGGTGGCGGCCAACATCGCCCATGCCCAGGATGTCCTGGGCCGCCGCCTGCTGGTGGAAAACCCCTCCCTCTACATGCCGCTGACCCTGCCGCCAGGGGTCGAGGCGATTCCCGAGCCGCAGTTCCTGGCGGACCTGGTGGCGCGCACCGGCTGCGGCCTGCTGCTGGATGTGAACAACGTGGTGGTCTGCGCCCACAACCTGGGCTTCGACGCCGCCGCCTACCTGGCGGACTTCCCGCTGGAGGCGGTGGGTGAGATCCATGTGGCCGGCCATCGGCGCGAGGCCTTCGCCCCCTGGGTGGGCCCGGATGCGGGGGCCGGCGGCGTGGTGCTGATCGACGACCATGGCAGCCGGGTGTCGGACACCGTCTGGGATTTATTGGCCGGCGTGCTGGCCCGCACCGGGCCGCTGCCGGTGCTGGTGGAATGGGACATGGACGTGCCGCCGCTGGAGGTGCTGCTGGGGGAGGCGGCTCACGCCCAGTCGTTGCTGGATGGGGTGGCCCCGCATGCTTGAGGCCTTTCAGCGGCAGATGCAGCGGGCCCTGCTGGCCGCCAGCGGGGGCGGGGTGGACCTGGCGCCCGGCGCGGTGGCCGAGGCGCGGCTGAAGATTTACCGCGCCAATGTCCAGCAATCGCTGGCGGAGGCGCTGGCCGCCGCCTTTCCCGTCACCCTGCGGCTGCTGGGCCTGCCGGCCTTCCGTGCTGCGGCGCTGGATTTCGTGCGCGCCCATCCGCCCACGCGGCCGCAGTTGGCGGCCTATGGCGGTGGCTTTCCCGCGGCATTGGCGCCGCTGGACACCGGGGCGGCGGACATGGCGCGCCTGGAATGGGCGGTGATGGAGGCCTACTTCGCCGCCGACGCCCCCGCCCTGACGGCGGAGCGACTGGCGGCTTTCCCTCCGGGCGACTACGCCCGGCTGCGCTTCACCGCCCACCCCGCCGCCCGGGTGCTGTGGCTGGGCCACGACGTGCTGCCCCTCTGGCGCCAGGCGCAGGAGGATGAGGCCCTGCCGCTGCCGGTGCCGGACGCCGTGGATGGCGAGGTGCTGGTACTGCGCCCGGCCGACGGCATCGTCTGCGTCTCGTTGCCACCCGGGGCCGCCGCCGCCATCCAATCCCTGCTGAATGGCGACATGCTGACGCAAGCCGCCGAGGCCGGCCTGCTGGTGGAGCCGGAACTGGATTTGCAGGCGATGCTGCACATGCTGCTGGCCCAGGGCGCGCTGGCCGGCGCCAGTCTCTAATACGCGTGGCGTTTGATCGTGTCGCTCAAACGCCCCCTCAGTCGCCGGGCGCCAGCATCCGCTGGCTTGGCTTCCTCGCTGCGTCCTGCGGTACTCGCTCCGGCGCCCGCGGTCGCGGGCTACAGCGGCACGAGGCGCTATCTCGTCGTGCCGCTGGTATGAGCTTTGCGGCGGGCCACGGCCAGCCACAGCCCGCCGCCCAGGGCGGAGAGCAGCGATCCGCCGAACACGCCCAGCTTGGCCTCCCCCGCCAGCCCCGCCTCGGGAAAGGCCAGGCCGGCGATGAACAGGCTCATGGTGAAGCCGATGCCGCACAGCATGGCGATGCCGTAGAGGGCGCCCCATCCCACCTGCGCCGGCAGCTTGGCCAGGCCCAGGCGCACGGCGGCCAGGGTGAACGCGAAGATGCCCAACTGCTTGCCCAGGAACAGGCCCAGGGCGATGCCCAGCGGCACGGGGTCCAGCAGGCTGGACCAGTCCAGGCCCTGGAAGCTGACGCCGGCGTTGGCGAAGCCGAACAGGGGCAGCACACCGAAATAGACGATGGAGTGCAGGGCCGACTCCAACCGGTGCAGGGGGGACCGGCCGGCGGCCTCGTCCTCCTCGCTGCCCAGGGGGATGGTCAGGGCCAGCAGCACCCCGGCCATGGTGGCGTGGATGCCGGAGCGCAACACCGCCACCCACAGAACCAGGCCCACCACCAGGTACGGCGCCAGCCGGCGCACGCCCAGGCGGTTCATGCCGGCCAGCACCGCCAGGGCCAGGGCGGCCAGGCCCAGGTCCGGCCAGGACAGGCCGCCGCTGTAGAACAGGGCGATGATCAGAATGGCCGCCAAGTCGTCGAAGATGGCCAGCGACGACAGGAACAGGAAGGCGGAACGGGGCAGGCCGCGCCCGAAGGCCGACAGGGCGGCCAGCGCGAAGGCGATATCGGTGGCGGCGGGCGTGGCCCAGCCGGCCAGCGCGTCGGCGTGTCCCCGGTTCAGGGCGATGTAGATCAGCACCGGGAACAGCACGCCGCCCAGCGCCGCGATGCCGGGCAGGGCGATCTGCGAGGGGGATGACAGGTCGCCGCCCACCATCTCCCGTTTGATCTCCAGCCCCACCAGCAGGAAGAACAGCGCCATCAACAGGTCGTTGACCCATTGCTCCACCGACAGGGTGGCGGGGCCGACGCCCAGCGGCGCATGCAGCGCATGGAAATAGCTTGGCGCCAAGCTGGAGTTGGCCACGGCCAATCCCGCCAACGACAAGGCCAGCAGCAGGATCTCGCCCCAGTTATCCAGCGCCAGGAAGCGCTCCACACGGTAATGGATGTGGCGGACCAGGGACTGGATCATGGGGGCAGGCCTGCGGCTCAAGGGCGGGTACCCGTCCCACTTTACGGACGGGGCCGCCAATTGCCACCCAAAGCCGCGCTGGTCGGCCAGAAAGACTGGCCGGGCAATAAAGGTCAGTGGTGGCGCGCGCTCATCACGGCGAAGCGCCAGGATTTGAAGGCGCAGTCCACGTCGCGCAGACCGGCCTCCGCCATCCACATCAGCTGTTCGCCCAGGGTGGCGCAATGGTCCTGGCGCAGGCGGTCGCGGGCGCGCGACAGCTCCACCGCCGGCACGCCCAGGTCGCTGGCTTCCGATTGCCACAGCCGGTCATATTGGCTTTCCACCTCGGCGGTGGGGCCCAGCACTTGTTCGGCGCTGATGAACAGGCCGCCGGGGGCCAGTACCTGGTTGACGCGGCCGTACAGGTCGCGCTTGGCGCTGTGGTCCAGGTGGTGGATGGCGAGGGAGGAGATGACGAGATCCCAGGGCCCGCCAAGGTCCGCCTCCTCCAGCTCCGCCAGGGCGAAGCTGACGCGGGCGTCGCCGGCGAAGCGGCGGCGGCTCTGCTCCATGGCCTGGGGCGTCTCTTCCACCAAGTGCAGGTGGGCGTGGGGCAGGCGGGCGCGCACCAGCGAGGCGAACAGGCCGCCATTGGCACCCAGGTCCAGCACCCGAGGCCGGGTCGGGGCGCCCCAGTCGTCGATCAGGGTCAGCGCCGCGCCGTAGAAGGCATCGAAACAGGGGATCAGGCTCCGCTGCAGCGCATCATTACGCCCGGTTTCCAATAGGCTCGCACGGGCTGACACGGGTGCCGCCATCCTGCTGTCCTCCTGCTGTCACGGCGCCGTCTGGCGCGCATAAACCCAATCTGCGTCTGCTGTTTTGCTGGCCTCTTCAAAGCCTGTCATCAAAGCGTAGCGCATTTCCCAGCGCTTACCATAGCCGATCAAATCTTAATGATTGGTTGGTTTGCGGCGCAACATTTCATCCGCGCGAAAATGTCGCCAAACCAGGGACTTGATATATCGAGAAAACGCGATATACCGAAACCTCTCTTCTCCGCCAACCAGCCAAAGGCCCTCCATGGACACCGCGACCCCCGCCCCGACCGCCAATCCCGGCGCAACTCCGGCCGCCTCTGGTGCCGGCATCGGCACCCATTCCGTCAACGCGGCGGTGGCGCCCTTGTTCCAGCCCTTTGCCTTTGGCCGGCACACCCTGGCCAACCGTCTGGTGATGGCGCCTATGACCCGGAACAAGTCACCGGGTGGGGTGCCTACGGATGATGTGGTGGCCTATTACCGCCGCCGTGTGCAGGGCGGTGTGGGCCTGCTGATCACCGAGGGCACGACCATCAACCACCCGGCCGCCAACGGCTATCCCCAGGTTCCGGCCTTCCATGGCGAGGCGGCCTTGGCCGGCTGGAAGCGGGTGGTGGACGCCGTGCATGCCGAGGGCGGGCGCATCATTCCCCAGCTGTGGCACGTGGGCATTGCCCGCCGCCCGGGGGTGGAGCCGGACCCCAGCGTTCCGGGCTACGGCCCCTCCGCCATCGTCACGGATGGGGTCGAGGTGGTGCGCGCCATGACCCAGGCCGACATCGACGCCGTGGTCGCCGCCTTCGCCCAGGCTGCCGCCGATGCGGAGCGCCTGGGCTTCGACGGGGCGGAGCTGCATGGCGCCCACGGCTACATCATCGATGACTTCTTCTGGGAACAGACCAACCAGCGCACCGATGCCTATGGCGGCAGCCTGGAGAACCGCGCGCGCTTCGCGGTGGAGATCGTGCGGGCCGTGCGCGCCGCCGTCAGCCCCGACTTCCCCATCGTCTTCCGCTTCTCGCAGTGGAAGGGCGTCGACTACAACGCCCGGATCGCCCAAACTCCGGAAGAGCTGGGCCGCATTTTGAAGCCCCTGGCCGAGGCCGGCGTGGACGTCTTCCACGTCAGCACCCGGCGCTATTGGGAACCCGCCTTTGATGGGTCACCCGACACGCTGGCCGCCTGGACCAAGCGCCTGACGGGCAAGCCCGTCATCGCCGTGGGCAGTGTGGGGCTGGACGGCGCCTTCAAGGTCGGCATGTTTGCCAACCGCGACGCCTTCGAGGTCAAGCCCACCGACGTGGACCAGGCGGCCCAGGCCCTGGCGCGGGGTGATTTCGACCTGCTGGGCGTGGGCCGGGTCTTGCTCAGCGATCCCGATTGGGCCATCAAGGTCCGCGATGGCCGCGTGGGCGAGGTGATCCCCTTCGACCGCGCCGCGCTGGACCGGCTGGTGGTTTGATTTTCGGACCGGGGAGGGTGGTGAGCCCTCCCCGGTTTCACGGGTGTGGATGTCGACGCGATGGATGTGGAAGCGATCCTGAAGGCCCTGGCCAACCCGGTCCGGCGCGACATCCTGCTGTGGCTGAAGGACCCCGCCACCCACTTCGGCCCCCAGCCCGACGGCTATCCCGTTGAAAAGGGCGTGTGCGTCACCCGTATCCTGGAAAAGACGGACCTGTCGCAGTCCACCGTCTCGACCTACCTGGCCATGCTGCAGCGCGCCGGCCTGCTGACCTCCCACCGCGTGGGGCAATGGACCTTCTATCGGCGCGACGAGGCGCTGATCAACGAGTTCATGAGCACATTCGGGAAGCAGCTGTGCCAGATGCTGGTTAAGCGCGGCGACTACCAGGGGGGCGGCGACTGAGCGTATTGGCGGTTCAGAGGGCCGGACCGCGCCAGTCGGGATGATCCTGACGATAGCGCTTCATGGGTCGTTCGAATTTCTTGTCGCAGGTAGCCACCGAAATCTTGTCTGACCACACGACGGACGACAGTCTCGTGTCAAGGTCGGGCCGTAGCTTGATGTACTCAAGATCGCTCTCCACCCGACAAGCCATATTGGCGTAGACATTGAGCCAGTAGTCGCTGGCCGGATAGCGTTTCATCAGGCCCTGATACCCGGTCATAAGCCAAGGCCAGCCGAAACGGTTCTCCACCGTGATGTCGTAATCTTCGCCTTCCATCGACGAATAGTCCCACGCCAAGCGCGCGAATACTTCCTCACGCTCGGCCTCTGGGGCTTGGTTGCGCATATCGGAAAAAAATTCGGTGAGGTCTTTAGCTGATCCGTACCAGCGGGGCATAAGGGCGCGCAGCATTTGTCTATGCAGGGCATAGTAGCGAGGGAACTTGGCGTGCCCTTCATCGAAGGTCGCCCGCAGTTCCTTCAACTCCGAGCCCTCACTGATGCCGATGGCCATGGACATGATGTACCAAAGCGGTGTGCCATTCGCCCGTTCCTTGATTTCCTTAAGTGCCGCCGCCGCCATGGCGAGACGGAAGCTGTAAAAGGCCTGCGCCTGGCCGCTGACGGTATCGGCTCCTCCGTGCCCGCGTGCCCACCAAGCCCAGGTGTAAAGAACCTCCACTTCCATCAAATCAGGATAGACGGACTGCGGGTAGGCGCGGCGCCAGTTGGCAATACGGGCGAACTGGTCGTCCACACCTAGGCCTTCATAGTCGAACAGGTCGTTCAGGCCGCCAACGGTTCCCTGCAGCCGCGATCCACCATCGGGCATTTCACCGATGGTTCGTAGTCCCTCGGCGAACGCGGCTTCCAAGGTGGCATAGTCTCCCTTGCGCAGGGCCTGCTGTGCGGCGCATCCAGCGGCTTCCCGCAAGGCGGGGCCGTCACCTTTGGCGTCGCTAGCGGTGGGGATTCGGCCGAAAGCAGCCGGCCCGTGGACACAATCGACGCCACCGTGCCGCAGCAGTGTACGGGCATAGGTTACAATGGTGCTGTTCGACAGTGCAGTGGGGCGGTGGGCCGAGGCCGCGCGTAGGTTCTGCCATTGCATATATGCGGACAGGCGGTCGTTTTTCTTGCTGAACCCTAGCAGGTCCTCAGCTTTGGATTGATCATTCTTCTTCAGTACGGCAACCAGCTCCTTGGCCCAGTTGAGGCGGTTTTCCGTATAGTCCAGGGCGTCGGACCCCGCGCGGGCTTGGTTTGCGGGCAGGAGGGGCTTTTCCCGCCGCAGCCGGTCGTACATTTTTTGCCAAGCGGGGACCATTTCCGTTTCAAAGGCCGCCGCCGCGTCAGCCACACTCATCGACCCGCCGCTGACCTGCGTGCCCAGTTGATTCCAGCGGCGCTCCGCCGTGCTGTTATCCCGGGCCAGATCCTGGTGTGATTGCCAATATTGCTCCCACGGACTGAGTTGCATCCCTTCATTGCGTGCCTGGATGACGCCAGCGATTGAGACGATGGCAACCACCGCCACGGCGCCACCCATCGCCAGCGGGCGTGGCCGTGCGCTGCCTGTATCGACCAAGGGTTGGGCCAGGATGCGGCCCAAAATCAGCCCGGCAAGCAGGCCGCCTACATGAGCAGCGTTGTCGATGCCGGTTTGCAGCATGCCGTTGGTCAGGCTGAAGACGACGAACACACCGGTGCTCAGCCAGTGGGCGCGGAAAACCGTCCTGGGGACGTGGGTACGGCGCAGGGAGAGATAGGCCAGGAACAAACCGAACAGCCCGAAAATGGCGCCCGACGCGCCGGCGCTCACGCGCGCGGGATCCCAGATGACGCTGGCCAAGCCGCTCAGCATGCCCGTGGCCATATAAAGGCCTAAGAACAACCAGCGGCCGTACAAGCGTTCGGTAAGCCGCCCCACGTTCCACAGCGCCCACATGTTGATGAGCAGATGCGCGGGGTCCAGGTGCAGGAACATGGCGGTGAACAGACGCCACCATTGACCGTTGATGGTCAGAACGCCGAAGTTGCCGCCCCAGCTCAGCAAGGACTGGAGGTCGAAAGCGGTGAAGCGTTGGCCGCCCCAGGCCATCACCGCGAAGACAAGGATATTCACCAGAACCAAGGCGGCTGTGATCCAGGCCCCACCGCCTGCCGCCATCAACCGATCGAACCGTCGGAGTGCCGCCCAGTTGTCGTCGAAGCCATCCGTACGGGCGGCGGGCAGCGCGCGGACGATGGCCTGAGCATCCGTCGCTGATTCCGCTTGAAAGGAAAATCTCCCCTTACCCAGGCCGATAGTCGCTAGCCAGCCCGAAAGGCCACGCTGGTCGAACTGCACCAGTGTGCCGTCAATGCCGACGTTACGGATGGTGGAGCGTGAAATGGCACAGGTCGCCCTCAATGGCACGCCCAACCATGTGCGCCGCCGACCGTGGAAAGTGATGCACGTGTCATCAATTTCCACCGATCCTGCGCCGTACAGGGATTGGCGGTCGCGGATAAATTCCAACCAGCCCAGTAGGCCATTATGAGGGCTTAAGCGCACGGCCCAACGGGGCAAGCTCTGGTTGGCTGCATCCACGGCCAAAGCCTGTTCGCCAACCGCACGCCGTGCGATTTCGGACGTCAAGTTCGCATGGTTCAGGGGGGAAGTGCCGGGGTCGACGATATGCTGCAAGTCACGCAGTTGGGCGTCTGTATATTGGGAAAAATCGATCAGGCCATCATGTGTGCCCGGCGCTACTGGCGTGGACCCCAAGTCATCCCCCACTCCCATCGATCGGTTGTCGCACCCCTGCGTCACCGTTCCATGGCCGTTTCATTGCAGGAAAGACTATTTTTGCCCTCCATGGGAAGGCAAGAGTAATCGTATCCAGGCGCCCGCTTCAACGGCGCAGCCAGAAGCGGCCGAACAGGTACAGCGCCGCCGCCCAGGCCAGCGCCATGGCCAGGGCATGGTGCTTGACGTGGGCCGGGAACTTGCGCGCCGACAGCAGGATCAGCACCGGCACGCCCGCCACCACCAGCGGCATCAGCAGCCACACCATCCCCGGCGCCGCCCCGCCCTGGGCGCCATCATTGGCCGCCACCACCGTCAGGAACAGGGCGGGGAAGATGGCCATGCATCCGCCCACGATCAGCAGGAAACCCAGCACCCACAGGGCGACTTTGCAGATTCGGTCGAGACGGGTCATGGGGTGAGCCGGGGTGGTGGGGCAAGACCCGTCCTCTATGGCATCGAATGGCCCCGTTGGGGAAGGGGCGGCGCCTTACACCCGCTCCACCGACACCTTCCGCACCCCCGTCGGCAGCGTCACCGTCACCCAGGCGGTTTCAGCGACCATCTCGACCGCACCGCCCCCCGTCACCTGATAGCGCCCCTTGGGCAGGCCGCGCAGGCGCAGGGTGGGCGGTTGGCGCTGGGCCTCGCCGTCCAGGGTCAGGCGCAGGCGGGCGTCGGCGGGGTGCCAGGCGATGCTCTCGCTGGGGGCGAAGCGGGCGCCCTGCACCTCCAGGTCCAGGTGCTGGCGGGCCAGGCGGGCGTGTTGCAGGCGGGCGTGCAGGCGGCGGCGGACGCCATCGCGCGGGGTGATCTTCAGCCAGCCGTCGGCCTCCACCAGGGTGCCGCCGAAGCAGAAGCGGCCGAACACGGGGTCGTCGCTGACCAAGGTCGCGGCCATGCGCAGGGCGCCGCAGAAGCCCAGGTCGCTTTCGCTGGAATAGTACCAGCTGCCCCGGTGGTGGGGCTGGCCCAGCCAAGTGGTGCCGTGGGACGCGGGCTCGAACCCTCCGCCGGAGGCGCCGTCGTTGGCCTGGCCCGGATACCAGTAGCCGTAACCGCTTTCCGCCGTGCCGCTGTTCACCAGGGCCCAGGCGCTCATGAACGAGGTCCAGGCCAGGCGCAGATGGGGCCGCCCGTCTTCGGCGTCATTCAGGGCATGGTCCGCCAAGGCCCAGCCGCCCATCTGCGCCATGTAGGTGAGGGTGAAGGCGTCGCCGCCGGCGGCGCGGTAGTCGCTGCCCAGGTAGTAATAGGCGGGCTCTATGGTGCCGCGGCAGAACAGGTTGGCGGCGATCTGGGCGTCAGCGAAGCGCCGGGCGGCGGCGCGGGTGACGGGGAAGCCCGGCTGGCCGGCATGGTCGAGGGCGTAGCGGGCCAGGGCCTGGGTGGACTCGAAGCCGGTGGAATCGAAGGGATATTCCGAACCGAAGAGGTCGGGCTTGCCGTTCACGAAGAAGTCGACCTTGCGCACCCAATGGCCGCGCAGCTCCGCCGCCTGGGCCGTCTTCCCCGCCGCGTCCAGGGCGTCGATCAGCTCGGGGATCACCACCTCGTTATAAAAGCCGGTCTCGTAGGCGCTCCACTGCTCGATCTTCATCGGGATGGTGAACAGGGCGCGGGTGGTGCCGTAGGCCCGCTCCAGATATGTCGCGGCGTCCAGCCGGGTGGTGATGGCGGGAT
Organism: Nitrospirillum guanabarense; assembly: GCF_034653355.1. Classification (NCBI taxonomy): domain Bacteria; kingdom Pseudomonadati; phylum Pseudomonadota; class Alphaproteobacteria; order Rhodospirillales; family Azospirillaceae; genus Nitrospirillum; species Nitrospirillum guanabarense. The sequence goes on along the minus strand of NZ_JAYEER010000001.1, from coordinate 615,676 downwards.
GGCGGGTGGCGACCCGGTAGAGGCCCAGGTACATCGCGATGATGTGCGGGTAGTCGTAGGGCCGCCAGTAATGCTGGCGCCCCTTGGGGCCGGGGTCGGGGCTGTCCCGGTTCTTCTTCCAGTCGGGAATACCGTAGAGGGCGTAGCTGTCCTCCTCCTCCGTCGTGCGTTGCAGCCCGCCCCAGACGAAGTGCTCCACATAGTCATCCAGCGCCGCCACCTCCGCCTGCACCGGGTGCTCGGCGTTCTTGCTGGCGAGGTAGGCGGGTTTGCTCAGGCCTGGGTCGTCGCAGCTCACCTCATAGATGCGCCAACCTTTGATGCGGTCGTAATTGTCGGGGCCCAGCAGGGTCTGGGTCTCCTGGTTCCATTCCGCCAGCAGGCCATTGTACCACTTGGTCGGGTCGCGGTGCTGATGGGCGGCGATGAAGGCGGCGCGCTTGGCAATCAGGGTTTCCACCGGCTCGGTGGCGAAGAACTCCAGATGCGTGGCGCGCCCGTTCCCGTGGCGGATGGTGACCAAATTCTCGCCCAGGCGGCGGAAGCGCAGCTTATAGATGTGGCGGCCGTTGCGCTGGCCCAGGGGCGTGATGGTGGTCTGGTCCGGATGCTCCGCCTCGATGGCCTCAATGGTGTCCAGGGTGCGCAGCGCGATGCGGCCGGGCAGATCGGTGGGCAGGGTCATGCCCTGCGCCACCTCCACATCGATGCCGCCCTGGCTCACCAGCGCGTCGCGCACACCGGCATAGCTGTCGGCCCAGGTGAAGCGGGCGCCGAAGCGGCGGGTTTCGCCGGCCCCCAGGGTCAGGCTGGTCAGCGGCTGGCGCCAGCGGCCGCCCTCCGCTTTCATGGTCTCGCCCGTGGCGGCGGCGTGGATGAAGACCTGATAGGGACGGTAGGGCCGGACGGGGCTGTCGCTGTCCTGCCGGGCGCCTTGGCGCGGCTGCCAGTATTCGAAATGCGTTTCCCGTTCCGGCGTCATGACCAGATAGGGGCCGACGCTGTTGGACCGCATCCAGAACAGGAAGGAGCCATGGCCGGAGACGAAGCTGTGCTTCAGCACCGCGGATGTCGCCGGCTGCTTGGCCTTGAACTCGGTATGGAAGGGCAGGGGCAGGGCCAGGTCGCCGATCTCCAGTGGGGCACTGGTGCGGTTGGTCAGCGCCACCTGCCAGGCGAGATCGCCGTCGGCCACGCCCAGCCGCAGGGTCAGGCCCAGGGCGGGCCCGGACTCATCATTGATCTCGTACTCGGCCAAGCGGCTTTGGGCGTTTTGCTGGTCCAAGCGGGCGGGCGTCAGGCTGGCCGTGTCGACCGCGTGCCAGGGGGCGCTGCCGTCACGGCGATAGGCCAGGGCCACGTGGCCCAGCGCCTGCCCAGGCTCCAGGTAATCGGTGTCGAAGGCGTCGCCGGATGCCCGCAGGCTGGTCAGGCCGGGACCGTCGAAGGTGAGGGCGAAGGCGTGCATGGCCGGCTTGGCCGCACCGGCCATCGCCGGGGTACGGCTCGCCAGCACGGCCCCGGCCGCAACGCCACCGGCGGCCAGCATGACGTCACGGCGGCGCGGCCCCCCGGCCGGCTTGTTCTCACGCTTCATGATCGCAGGACCCCTTGCCAATCCGTTCCTTCAGCCCTCTTTGGCGGGGCCGATTTTGGATACAATATACAGATTGATCGGGGCCGGGAAGGGGCTTAAGCGGCGGCCGTCTGTGCTGTGCCACCCCAATCGTAACGGCGGGCCAGGGCCATGAATTCGCGCAGGGCGGGGGAATGGCGGCGGCCGGCGACGCTGGCCAGGCTGACGGTGCGCGACAGTTCCGGCTCGATCAGGGGGCGGGTGGCGATGCCGGGCAGCATGGGCAGGAATTCCGGCATCACGGCGCAGCCCAGGCCGGCCAGGATCATGGCCTGGATCCAGTCCTCCCGCTCGCTCTCGTAACAGACGCGGACATCGGCGGGATCGGGGATGCCCAGGGCGTCGAAATGCTGCGGGTATTCGCAGTTCACCCGGTTCAGGTAATCCTCCTGGTCCAGTTCCTTCAGCGGCACCACGTCCATGGCCTCGAAGCGGTGGCCGGGGGCGAAGGCGACGGTGTAGCGCTCGTGATACAGCGGCCGGGCCTCCACCCGCTCCGGCAGATCGGGCAGGCCCAGCAGGGCGCAGTCCAGCTCCCCCTCCATCAGCAGGGCCAGCACCTCGCGTCCCGGCGCGTCGCGCAGCAGCACCTCCACCGAGGGCAGGGCGGCGCGGAAGCGCTTCAGGAAGCCCACCAGGCGGGTGGGGCCGATGGTGCACATCACGCCCAGGCGCACGCGGCCGCGTTCCAGCTTGCCAAAGCTGCGCGCCTCCAATTTCGCCAACTCGCTGGCGTGGAACACCGCCTCCAGGTGCGGGCGCATCAGGCGACCCAGGTCGGACAGATGGGTCAGGGTGCGTTCGCGCACGAACAGCGGCCCGCCCAGTTCCTCCTCCAGCTTCTGGATGGCCTTGGTCAGCGAGGGCTGGGCCACGCCGCAGGCCTCCGCCGCCTTGGTGAAGTTCAGGGTTTCGCACAGCGCCACGAAGTAGCGCACCTGGTTCATTTCCATCGCGGGTTCATTTCCATGAGATCGACATTTCCCTAGAAACGGCGGCGTCCGGCCTTGTTGAACCATGCCGGACGCCGCCTGTCGCGGGGAAACGTCGCCGCACGGGGTTCAGGACCGGGGGCGCAGGCCCAGGCGGGTGTTGACGGCGTCGACCACATAGTCATAGGCGGCCAACAGGTGGACGCCGGTGTTGATGAAGCTGCCCCCTTGCGGGCTGGGGCCGCCGTTCAGGATGCGGCTGGGCGAGGCTGGCTGGCTGGGGTCGCAGTTGACGTTGGGGCCCGGCCCGTCGGCGGGCTGGGTGTTGACGAAGCTGTAATTCAGGGCAGTGAAACCGGCCTCATCCTCCGCCTGGATGGTGATGGCGGCGTTCAGCCACGGGATGGGGGGCTCGGGCTGGGGGATGACGCCGATGAACATGTTGGTGATGCCGGCATCCATCAGCATCTGCGCCCGGGTCTGGATGGGCGTGCCGCCCTGCGGCGTCACCGTCAGTTGCACCCACGGCAGCTGCAGGCCGCTGGGGCTGCCGGCGTCGGCCGCCAGGGGCAGGAAGCGGTAGCCCTGCAGGCTGTCGGCGTTCTGCCCCAGGGTGACCAGGCCATGCTTGCCATTGTCCTGCAGCGCCGCCGTCAAGGCATAGGCCGGCAGCACGCCGGGATTGTCGCCGCCCATGTCGCGCAGGTTCAGGAAGGGATTGTCCAGGGCGGTGGCGGCGTTGCCGGATGGCGTCAGCGTGGCCTTGGCTTCCAGCCCGATGCCCACGCCCAGCATGTAGACCGTGTCGTCATTGGTGCAGGCCATGACGCGCACGGGGGCCAGGACGGCGGTGCCCTGCGGCGTGCCGTCGCCCACCTGCAGGCCGGTGACCGTCACCACCGGCCCGGTGCGGGTGTTGCCGCTGGGCTCATAGGTGAAGGTCAGCGTCTCATCCGTGGGCACGGCCCAGGGCAGGAAATTGCCCTGGCCATCCTGCAGCGCCGCGATGGGCACCACGATGCCGACCGAGCCCGTGTCGATGTTCACGCCGTGGCTGGCCTGGTTGGGGAAGAACAGGGTGGTGGAGAACAGGCCGGGCAGGTCGCCCGCCATGTTGATGGTGGGCTGGAAGGTGATGATGTTGGTGCCGTACTGGACGCTCATGGTGGTGCTCCTCAGGCAGGGGGAACGGCCTGAGAATGTCCGCTCGACGGGTTTGTTCCAATCCCTATGATCTTACAAGTTGTGACCGGTATCCAACCGGCGGCGGATCAGATGGTCCAGCGACAGGGCGCCGGGGCCGCGCAGGATGATGGGGACCAGCACCGCCGACCACAGCAGGTGGTCCGGCCAGCTGTCAGGATAGACGAAGATCTCGATCACCATCGTCATGCCGAACAGGGCGCCGGCGGACAGGCGCGACGCCAGGCCGATGACCAGCAGCACGGCGCACAGGTTTTCCGTGATGCTGGCCAGCACGGCCGCCACCTCCGGCGGGACCAGGGGCACCTTGTACTCGTCCCGGAACAGGTCGAAGGTGGTGTCGTTGATGTGGAAGCCCGTCACCTTGGTCTGGCCGGAACGCCAGAAGACGGTGGCGGCGGCCAGGCGCCACAGCAGGGCGTCAAGCCCCCGGGGAAACCGTTCCAGCCGGTGGATGAGGGCGAGCGCCAAGGCCACGGGTGCCGGCTTGGCCGTCGCGGTGGTGGTCACGGGCAGGGTCATGGCAATTCCACTCCGATGAAGACCTGCGCCGCCAGCAGGCCGGTTAATTCGTGTTCCAGATTGAAGCCCGCGTCCAGGGCCAGCGCGTTGTCCCAGGCGCTACCCAGGGGTAAACCGGCGCCCAAAGCCATCAGCAGGGCGAAGGCGCTGGGGCTGAGGCGGATCAGCAGCACGTCGGCCGCCGGCCGCACCACCAGCAGATGGGTGTCGCGGTCGCCGTCCAAATCCACCGCCGCGTCGTCCGAGCCCGGCTGGTTGGCCCGCCAGATGCGGTCCACCGGCCAGGGGCTGGCGACGAAGCGGTGGCTGGGGTGCAGGCGCCAGACGGTCTCCTCCACCGCGTCGCCCAGGGCGGCCAGGGCGCCCGTATCCACGGGCGTGGCCTCCGCCGCGTGATAGGCGTGGGTCCACGCCGCCTCCAGCCGGGCGACATCGGCCAGATAGGGCAGTTGCCGCGCCACGTCCTGCCCGGCCAGCCAGGCGGGAAAGCCGGCGCCGTAGCGCAGCAGCGGCGCCTCATGGGGCGGCTGGTGGCGGACATAGGCCTGGGCCAGGCCGATGAAGCAGGCCTCGCCCACCAGGCGCTGGACCACGGGGAAAGTGCCGGCCAGGGTTGCGGCCAGGCCACCCAGGGTATTGTCGCGATGCAAGCCGGCGTTGGGCCAGGGCGGTATGCGGTTGGGGGTCAGCACCCAGTCACGAAGCTCGCGTTGACGTTCAAGCAGCGTGGGCATGGCCACCTTCCCGCGTGGATAGGGCCTCGGCGATGCCGTCGGCCGTGGCGGCCTCGGCCAGCAGGTCGGCTAGGGGCGGGACGTTGGCGTCCCGTTCCACCAAGGTGGGAACGGGGCCGAAGCGGGTCAGGGCCTGGCGGTACAGGTCCCACACGGCGGCGGTGACGGGGGCGCCATGGGTGTCCAGCAGGACGGTGCGGCCGTCGTGGTCCACGGGCTCGTGCCCCGCCACATGGATTTCGCCCACGACGTTGGCCGGTAGGGCGGCCAGGTAAGCGCCCGCGTCCAGGCCGACATTGTGGGCGCTGACATGGATGTTGTTCACGTCCAGCAGGATGCCGCAGCCGGTGCGTCGGGCCAGTTCCGCCAGGAACGCCGCCTCGTCCCAGTCGCTTTCCGGGAAGGACAGGTAGCTGGACGGGTTCTCGACCAGGATGCGGCGGCGCAGGGCCGTCTGCGTCTGGTCGATATGCTCGGCCACGACGCCCAGGCTGGCATTGGTATACGGGATGGGCAGCAGGTCGTTGAGATAGGTGCCGTCGATACGGCACCAGGCCAGGTGCTCCGACACCAGTTCCGGCTGATAGCGTTCCACCAGGGCCGCCAGGTCGGCCAGATGCCCGGCGTCCAGCGGCTCCGCCCCGCCCAGGGACAGGCCGACGCCATGGATGGACAGGGGGTAGATGTCACGCAGGGCGGTCAGCCAGCGATGGGCCGGGCCGCCGGCGCCCATGTAATTCTCGGCGTGCACTTCCAGAAAGCGCAGGGAGGGGCGGCCGGCCAGCAGCTCGGCCGTGTGACGGGCCTTGAGGCCTATACCGGTGATGCCCATGGCGGCTCCCTCCCTGGCTTGACGGCGTTACGGCTTACTTCTTGGCGGGTTCGGTGCTGCCGCCGGAGATCTTGGCGCAGGTGCCGGCCGGCACGGCGATGAAGGCGCCGGGGTCGCGGTCCTTGGTGGCATGGCCGGCGCAGGAGTTGCTGTCGGTCTTGCAGTCGTTGTGGCCGGCCTTCACGACGCCGTAGCACTTCTCCATGTCCGCGGCCTTGGCCGGGGCGGCGGCCAGGGTGGCGCCGGCGACGGCGGTGGCGACGATCAAGCCCAGGCCCAGGCGGCGAGTGGTGGTGGTCTGCATTTTCAAAATCCCCTCAGGTTTGGTGGGTGGTTGCGATGGGCAGACGCTAACCCCGATCCCCCCGCCCTGTGAAATGCAGGGGGGATATGAAATCCATAGCGACCGGATATGGCGTCCGGTTGTCGCACCTCTTGCCGGGTTGCGGGCGGGACGGTCCCCATGCCAGGGTTCCACCGGCCCCGAAAAACGCCCCATCCGAAGGCGCCGTCCCATGGATCTCACCACCGCCCTCGCCGCCCTGAAGGACGGCACCCTGACCGCCCGTGACTTGGCCGAGGCCTGCATCGCCGCCCGGGCGGAGCGGCCCGACGCCCGCGACAATCCCTATGTCGCCTTCAGCGCCAGCCTGCTGCGCGCCCAGGCGGACGCCGCCGATGTTCGGCGAACGGCGGGTCAGCCGCTCAGCGACTTCGACGGCATCCCCGTATCGCTGAAGGACAATTACGGAACCGGAACGGTTTGTGGCGGCACGTGGCCGGTATTCGCCGGGTCCCCCCGTCGCCTGCCACCCATGTGGAACCAGCCGGGCGGCGTGGTCAGCCGCCTGCTGGCCCAGGGCGCGGTCGTTACCGGGAAGACCCGCATGGTGGAGTTCGCCTTCGGCGGCCTGGGGGCCAACGGCCATTGGGGCACGCCGCGCAACCCCTGGGACCGTGATCACCACCGCGTGCCCGGAGGATCCAGCACCGGCGCGCCGCTTAGCCTGCATGAGGGGTCCGCCCTGCTGGCGCTGGGCACCGACACGGCGGGGTCGGTCCGCATCCCGGCGGCCTGGAATGGTCTTTATGGCTACAAAAGCGCGCGGGGGCACCTGGCGACCGACGGTATCGTGCCGCTGTCGCCGCGCCTGGACACCGTGGGCATCCTGGCGCTGACGGCACATGACCTGGCCCAAGGCTATCGCCTGTTGACCGGCACCGCCATCGATCCGCTGACGGACCCCGGCGTCATCCGCATCGGCCGCGCGCCGGACGCGCTGTGGCAGGACTGCAGCCCCGGCGTGGTGACGGCGGTGGACACCGCGCTGGACCGCTTGACCAGTGTGTTCCGCCCGGTGGACAGCGTGACCATTCCGGAATTGGATGAGGCCCTGGCCCTATTCCGCCGGGGCGGCCTGGCGGGGGCGGAGATTTATGGCTTTCTTAGCCAGGAACTGCCGGCCTGGCTGCCCAGTTTGGACGCCTATGTCGGCCCCCGTATCCGCGCCTCGGCCGATGTGCTGGACTATGACGCGCGCGTCGCCTTCCTCGACCGCTTCGCCAATGGCGTGCAGGCCCTGTTCCACGACGTCGATGTGGTGGCGATGCCCACGGTGGCCATCACCCCGCCGCCGCTGGCCGACCTGGCGGTGCCGTCGGCCTATGGCCGCGCCAACCTGATGGCGCTGCGCAACTGCTGCGTCGCCAATCTGGGGGACATGGCGGCGGTCACCCTGCCGGTGGGCACGGACGCCGCCGGTTGTCCCGTGGGCTTGCAGTTGCTGGCCCCGCGCGGCGCCGACGCCCGCCTGCTGGCCATCGCCCGGGCGGCGGCGGCCCATTTGGCTGGGGACTATTAAGGGTTGGCTCGCAGGCGACGTAGCGCCGGATTGATGAAGTCGTCGACCAGCAAATAGATGCCGAAGGCCAGCAGGAAGCCACCCATGAACAGGCCGCGCCAGAAAATGGCATGGTGGGACAGAAGTTGCCGCTCAATGATGTAACCGCCGCCGCCGATCATCAAAGCCATGACGATGAACAGGACGGTCTTGCGTATTTTCGCTCCCACGGAACCCCTCGTGCGCGAATGGCCCTTCGTGATCCTAACACAATCGTGTCGCGTGGGGCATGGCAGGGCTGTGGATTGCGACCATGCGCCCCGCGCGGTGGCACTTGCCTGCATGTCACCGCTAACGCATCGTGGCGCCATAATAATCCGGCAGTTCAGTCACCAAACCACAGGGAAACCCCATGCCTCAGCGCCACCGGTCTGTGCGTACGCTGTCCGTCCTCCTGCTGACCGGAGCCACGCTCCATGGCGTGAACGCTTGGGCCAAGCCCGCCAAACCGGAAGCCTCGGCGCCCGAGGTGTCGCCTGTAGGCCCCGTGGATGACCATCCGGTGCTGCGTGACATCGCCGCCCAGGTGGACCCGGCGCAGCTGCATGCCACGATCGAAAAGCTGGTATCCTTCGGCACCCGCCACACCCTGTCCGACACCAACTCCCCCGACCGGGGCATCGGCGCCGCCCGTGCCTGGGTCAAAAGCCGGTTCGAGGCCATCTCCAAGGACTGCGGCGGTTGCCTGACCGTGGTGACGCCGGCGCAAACGGTGTCGGGCAAGCGCGTGCCTACCCCGACGGAGGTCATGGATGTGGTGGCCGTGCTGAAGGGCACGGAGGTGCCGCAGCGGGTGGTCGTCATCGCCGGCCACCTGGACAGCCGCGTGACGGACGTCATGAACGCCACGGCCGACGCGCCCGGGGCCAACGACGACGCCTCCGGCGTGGCGGCGGCCATCGAGGCGGCGCGGGTGCTGTCCCACCACAAGTTCCGCGCCACCCTGGTGTTCGCGGCCCTGTCGGGCGAGGAACAGGGCCTGCTGGGCGGCAAGGTGCTGGCCGATTATGCCAAGGAGCAGGGCTGGCAGGTGGAGGCCGACCTCAACAACGATATCATCGGCAACACCCAGGGCGAGGACGGCGTGGTGGACAACACCCATGTCCGCGTCTTCTCCGAGGGCACCAAGGCGGTGGAGACGGCGAAGCAGGCCAACCAGCGTCGCTATTCCGGGGGCGAGGTTGACAGCCCTTCGCGCAACCTGGCGCGCTACATGGACGGCATCGCCACCCGCTACCTGGATAATTTCAGCGTGCGCATGGTCTATCGCACCGACCGCTTCGGTCGCGGTGGCGACCAGGTGCCGTTCCTCGAGGCGGGCTTCCCCGCCGTCCGCGTGACCGAGGCGCATGAGAACTACACCCGCCAGCACCAGGACCTGCGCAGTGAGGGTGGGGTGCGGTATGGCGACACCATCGACGGCGTGGACTTCACCTATCTGGCCCAAGTGACCCGCCTGAACGCGCTGACCATGGCCAGCCTGGCCTGGGCTCCGGCCCCGCCCGCCGACGTGAAGGTCGAGGGTGCCCTTAAGCATGACACCACGCTGAGCTGGACCAAGGTGCCGGGCGCTGCAGGCTACCGCGCCTGGTGGCGCGACACCCTGGCGCCCACCTGGCAGCATGACCGCTGGGCCGGCGACGCCACCACCGTGACCCTGCCCAATGTCGTCATCGACGACTGGTTCTTTGGCGTCGCGGCCGTTTCCAAGGACGGCTATGCCAGCCCGGTGGTCTATCCGGGCCCCGCCGGATCCTTTGTCGCCGTGCCCGACCCAGCCGGCCCGTGAGCAGCAGAGACGTGATGAGCAGCACCCCTTCCAACGCCGCCGCCCCTGACCCCGCGCCCCAGGACGGGCCGGCCCGCAAGGGCTGGGGCGGGGCGCTGCGCCATCCGGCCTTCCTGCGCTATTGGCTGGCGCGCATCCTGTCCATGGGGGCCCTGCAGATCCAGGCGGTGGCGGCCGGCTGGGCCATTTACGACCGTACCGGCAGCACCATGAACCTGGGCCTGATCGGCCTGGCGCAGTTCCTGCCCTCCGTCGGGCTGGTGCTGGTCACCGGCCATGCCGCCGACCGGCTGGACCGGCGCATGATCATCACCATCTGCGTGGGTGTGGAGGCGGCGGCCATGGCCATGACGGGGGTGGTGTTGGCCTCCCCCGACCTGCCGGTGTGGCTGGTCTATGCCGCCGTCATGCTGTTCGGCGCCGCCCGCGCGTTCGAGGCGCCGGCCTCATCCGCCCTGCTGCCCAACCTGGTGCCCAAGGCCGACTTCCCCAATGCGGTGGCCATCAGTTCTTCGGCCATGCAGGTGGCGGGGGTGCTGGGGCCGGCGCTGGGCGGTGTGCTCTATGCTGGCCTGCATGACTGGGTGTTCGGCGTCGGCGCCGGCTTCCTGCTGCTGGCCGGCCTGATCGTCATCGGCATCTCCGCCCCCTCCCGCGCCGTGGCCCGCGCCCCGGTCAGCTGGGACGGCATCCTGGGTGGCATCCGCTATATCCGCCGGCAGCCCATCGTCTTGGGCGCCATTTCCCTGGACCTGTTCGCCGTGCTGCTGGGGGGCGCCACCGCCTTGCTGCCGGCCCTGGCGCGCGATCAGTTCTCCGTCGACGCCGGCCTCCTGGGGCTGACGGGCCCCATGCTGTTGGGCGTCATGCGCGGCGCCCCGGGGGCCGGGGCGATCCTGGTGGGCCTGACCTTGGCCGCCCGACCGCTGAAGCGGCGCGTTGGGCCCATCATGCTGGCCTGTGTCGGCGTGTTCGGCCTGGCGACCATCGTCTTCGGCCTGACCCATTCACCGGCCATCGCCCTGCTCAGCCTGCTGGTCATGGGGGCGGTCGACATGGTCAGCGTCTTCGTGCGCCAGACCTTGGTGCAGCTGGGCACGCCCGATGAGATGCGCGGCCGCGTCAGCGCCGTCAGCGGCCTGTTCATCGGCGCGTCCAACCAGCTGGGCGAGTTCGAGTCCGGTCTGACCGCGTCCTGGCTGGGAACGGAACTGGCGGTGGTGGTGGGCGGCATCGGCACCGTGGCCGTGGTGGCCCTGTGGTGCGTGCTGTTCCCGGCCCTGCGGCGCGCCGATAGGCTGGACTGGTCGGCCGCCGCCTGACGGCGGCCTTCGCCGCGGCCAATAAAAAAGGAAGAACGGGCGGCGGCCCATCCTTCCTTTTTTAAATCGAACGCTGCGGGCGCGGGCAATCAGCCCTTGGCCTTGAAGGCGCGCAGCTGCTTGTTGAACTCGTTGGCGATGCTCTGCATCTGGTCGACGGCGGCGTTGTACTTGGCGGAGCCGGCGGCCTTGTCGTTCTCCAGGCACTTCAGGAAGTCCTGCATGTCGGCCATGTAGCCCTTCACCGAGGCGCTGGCGCTGGTCATCTGCTCGGTGGTGGCGCCGGCGCCATCGGGGATGGACGGCGGGTTGGCGTGCGTGCTGCACTCGGCCAGCGCGGGGCCGGCGACAAAAAGGGAAACGGTGGCCAAAATGCCCAGGAACTTCGTGTTCATCGCTGATCTCTCTTCTCTGCTGCCCCGGTGGTCCGCCATTCTGGGCGGCGCAGCACAAGGGGGTGTTGGACCCAAAGCCTTATGCTGCACCTGCGACGGCGGCCAATTGTTTACGGTCGGTTTATTAGCAAAACCTTACCAAGATGAAAACAAGTCCCGCATGCATCGTTGGGCTGCGTCGGACGCGGGGTGGTGGAACCGGTGAGGTGTATATTTGGACAACCAACTGCCCCGCCGCCGTCATTCCGACAAATTGTGAGAATACACTTGCCGTTTGTTCTGGGAAATTACCATGCATTTTAGGAAAATTGCTCTGGCGGCGATCTATTTTTGCCTGGCCAGCCCCCTGGGGTCGGCGGCGGCGCAGACCTGTATTGCGCTGCAGCATGCCGCCCGGGACGCGGCCCCCGGATCTGGCCCCCGTTTCGTGATCAGCTACCCCGGCGACACCCATCCCGCCCTGGCGCACAGTGCGTTCACCTACGACAACGCCCTGACCGCCATCGCCTTGGTGGCATGCGGCCATGTCGAGGATGCCCGCCTTGTTGGCGACGCCCTGGCGCGGGCGGCCACGACGGACCGGACCTTCAAGGATGGGCGGGTGCGTAACGCCTACCGCGCCGGTGCCGCCGCCAGCCCGCCCCTCCCGCCCGGCTGGTGGGATGACAAGGCCGGCCAGTGGGCGGAGGACGGCTATCAGGACGGTAGCGCCACGGGAAACGTGATTTGGGCGGCGCTGGCCCTGCTGACGCTGCACGAGGCGACGGGCGAGGCGACCTATCGTGACCGTGCCGCCGGCCTGATGCGCTGGGTGGCGGATTTGATGGCCGACCCGGCCCAGCCCGGCGGGTTCGTCGGTGGGCTGGATGGTTTCGATCCCGCCCAACAGCGCCTGAATTACAAGGCGACGGAACACAACATCGATGCGGCGGCGGCCTTCGCTTGGCTGGCGCGCTTGACGGGCGACGCCGCCTGGACCCGCCACGCCGATCTGGCGCGCGGCTTCGTGGCGGCGGCTTGGGATGGGACGGAAGGACGTTTCCGCATCGGCACCAAGCCCGACGGCCGCGGCTGGGCGCCCGGGGCGGCGCTGGACATCCAGTTGTGGGTGCACCTGGGTATCGTCGACGCGCCGGCGGACTGGCGCCGGTCGTTGGCCTGGGTGGAGGCGCACCACGCCACCGCCGGCGGCTTCGACTTCAATGACGACCGCGACGGCGTGTGGATCGAAGGCACGGCGCAGGCGGCCCTCACCTATAAGATGCTGGGGCAGCCGGACAAGGCGGCGGCGGCCCTGGCCACCGTCCAGGCGGCCAGGGAGCCGGGCGGGCTGTTCTACGCCACCGCCGCCGGCACGGTCAGTACCGGCCTGGCGGTGGGGCCGGCCTCCACCACCGACGACTTCCGCTACTACCACCAACCCCATCTGGGGGCGACCGCCTGGGCCGCCCTGGCGGAGGTGGGCTGGAACCCTTTCACTGGGCGGCGTGTGGAGGTGAAGGGGAAGGCCACGCGTCCATAAGTCTAGGACCAGACTATTCATTATTTGTTAAGCACGTTGACGGGAGGATTGAGGGCCCTGCCGTGCCGGTGGCGCCGGGGAAAAGCAGGTCACAAGTCATCACTGCCGTATTTCATGGGAGAAGACGATGAAGCTGGGCACGAAGATTCTGTCGCCGGTCATCATTCTTGCCATGGTTGCTTTCCTGGTCTTCTTGTCGGGTATGGTAGGATTGTCCCGGGTCAATCAGGGCGCCAACGCCGTGGTCCGGTCCAACACCCAAATCCTGACCGCCGCTGAACTTCGTGCCACCAGTCGGGCCTTGCAACGCGACGCCTTGAACCTCATCGCCGAGGAAGCGGCCGGCCGCGGCGAAATCCTGCAGCGCTTCAACAGCCGCTTGAAGGAAATGGCAGACCTGAACGATAGGCTGGAACCGCTGCTGATGGCGGCCAAGGCGCCGGAGGCGGGCCGCCTGGGGCCCCTGGAACGCGATGTCATGGCGGCGTTGGAACTGGTACGCGCCCAGGTCGCGGCGGGCAAGGCGGAGGAGGCGCGGGCCACCTTCCGGACCCAGGTGCGAACGGCGGAAAGGGCGGCATCCGCGCTGACCGACCCCTTGATCGAGCGCGGCATCGCCCGCATCGCCGAGGAGGCGACCGACCTGTCGGCCACGCAGTCGACGACCCTTGGAATCATGATCGCCACGGCGTTGCTGGGCATCGTGGTGGGCGTCGCGCTGTCGCTGTTGATCGCTCGGCGCGCCGTGACCGAGCCCATAATCCGGGTCACCCAGGCCATGGCTCGTCTGGCCAGCAAGGACTATGCCTTCGACCTCGCCGGGGCCAACCGCGCGGATGAGGTTGGGGACATGGTGCGGGCCATCACCGTCTGCCGGGATGAGATGCGGCGGGCCGATGAATTGGAAGCGCAACAGGCGCGCGACCGCGCGGAGCGGGAGGCCAAGCAGGCCCAACGGCTGGCCCTGGTGGAGTCCTTCGTCGCGCGGATGAACGGCATGTCGGGGGATTTGAACGAAGAGGCCGGCCACCTCCGCACCAGTTCCCAGCACCTGTCACAGGCGGCGCAGGAAACCAGCGTGCGCACCGACCAGGCCTCCACGGCCACCAACCGGACGGCGGCCAACGTGCAGACCGTGGCGGCCGCGACCGAGGAATTGTCCGCCTCCATCCGGGAAATCAGCGCCCGCGCGGCGGAGACGGCCGGCACCTCCAGCACCGGTGCCGACGAGGCGCGCCGCGCCGCCAACCAAGTGGCCACCCTGCAGGAGGCGACGGGCCAGATCGGCCATGTCGTGGACTTGATCAACGGCATCGCCGGGCAAACCAACCTGCTGGCCTTGAACGCCACCATCGAGGCGGCGCGGGCCGGAGAGGCGGGCAAGGGCTTCGCCGTCGTGGCGCACGAGGTCAAGGCGCTGGCGATGCAGACGGCCAAGGCCACGGACGAGATCCGCGCCCAGGTGGCTGCCGTTCAGGGGGCGACCGGGGCTGCCGTGACCTCCATCGGACACATCGTGGAGATGATCACCGCCATCAGCGCCATGGTGGGATCCATCGCGTCCGCGGTGGAGGAGCAAGCCTCCGCCACCGCGGAAATCACCCGCAACGTTCAGGAGGCGGCCAACGGCACCGATGCCATCACCGCCGACGTTGTCGGCCTTGCGCGCACCGCCCGCGACACCGGGCGGGCAGCGGACACCGTGCGAGACGTGGCCGGCGGAATCGCCGCCCGCTCCAGCGACCTGAAAAGCCATGTGGGTCAGTTCGCCGACGCGTTGCGCCAGTCCGCTTGACGACGCATCGGCTTAACGGCGCACCAGGGCGGCGCCCATCAGCACCAAGCCCAGGATCAGGGCGGCGGGACCGACGAAGGGGGGCACGACATGGGTGTTCTCCTCCTTCGCGGTCACCTGCAGATCGCCGATCTTGGCCAGTTCCTTGGTGTCCTTGGTGGTGAACATGGGCACGGCCAGGGCCAGCACGCCCAGGACCACGATGACGGCGCCGGTGATCAATAGTCCGCTCTTTCCAGCCATTTCTCTCTCCGTTCTCACGTCCTTTTGGTCGTGTCATACTTTGTATTGACGGGTATTTTCTAGGCCCTCATCATTATCGTATCTGGCGAACTCGTCATGGATGCTTTGGTCGTACGTCATTATCATGGCTGATACCGGTCGTGATTTTACGACCCAGACCTATAGCGTAGGCTTTTTTCCTGTCATTTACTTGTGTCACCCTAAGGTTATCGTCGAAGTGGGATACGACCTGCAGCCGGGCATCGCACTTTCGGCAGCACTTCGCGGGCGATCGCCGGCCTGTCGTATTGAAAGGATGCGGCTGCCGGCATCGCCGGGTTTGCATTTGCCGGGGACGGAGTTGTATTTTCGGGCGCATTGCTCAAACCTGCCGCCCCGGATGGCAGGACGTGGTCTTCAAGGAGTTTGGCGCGTGAAGATAATGGTGACGGGTGCGGCCGGTTTTATTGGGTCCGCTGTGTGCCGCCTGTTGGTGTCCGAAGGCCAGGATGACCTGGTGTGCGTGGACAAGCTGACCTACGCGGCCAGCCTGGAATCCATTGGTGAAGTTCTGGCCAGCGGCCGGGCCG
This sequence comes from Nitrospirillum guanabarense, assembly GCF_034653355.1. Classification (NCBI taxonomy): domain Bacteria; kingdom Pseudomonadati; phylum Pseudomonadota; class Alphaproteobacteria; order Rhodospirillales; family Azospirillaceae; genus Nitrospirillum; species Nitrospirillum guanabarense. The sequence goes on along the minus strand of NZ_JAYEER010000001.1, from coordinate 600,281 downwards.
TGCTGGAAAAGGCCGACGTCGCCGATGTCGAGGCCATGCGCGACATCTTCAAGCGCCACCAGCCCGACGCCGTGATGCACCTGGCGGCGGAAAGCCATGTCGACCGGTCCATCGAGGGGTCGGGCATCTTCATCCGCACCAACATCAACGGCACCCATGTGATGCTGGAAACGGCGCGGGAGTATTGGCAGGCCCTGCCCGAGGCACGCAAGGCCGCCTTCCGCTTCCACCACATCTCCACCGACGAGGTTTATGGCTCACTGGGTGAGGACGGGCTGTTCCGCGAGGACACCGCCTATTCCCCCAACTCCCCCTATTCCGCCAGCAAGGCGGCGTCCGACCATCTGGTCAACGCCTGGTATCACACCTACGGCTTGCCGACGCTGCTCAGCAACTGCTCCAACAACTACGGCCCCTTCCATTTCCCGGAAAAGCTCATCCCGCTCATGATCCTGAACGGGATGGAGGGCAAGAAGCTGCCGGTTTATGGCAAGGGCGATAACGTCCGCGACTGGCTGTTCGTGGAAGACCACGCCCGCGCCCTGGTGCTGATCGTGCGCAAAGGTGTGCCGGGTGAGCGTTACAACGTCGGTGGCAACGCCGAACAGCGCAACCTGCATGTGGTGGAAACCATCTGTGATCTGCTGGACGAACGCCTGCCCAGCAGCACCAAGCGCCGCGACCTGATCACCTTCGTGACCGACCGTCCGGGCCACGATCAGCGCTATGCCATCGACGCCTCCAAGATCAAGCGCGAGCTGGGGTGGGAGCCCTCGGTGACCTTCGAGGAAGGCATCCGCCGCACGGTCGACTGGTACTTGGCCAACCGCTGGTGGTGGGAGCCCATCCGCGAGGCCAGGTATGCCGGCCAGCGCCTGGGCGTGGCCGCCCCCGCCGCCGCCGCCGTCGGCTGAGGGGACTGGGTCATGGCGGGGGGAGCGCGGGGAACGTGCGGGTCTTGCTGCTCGGCGGCGCCGGTCAGGTGGGCCTTGCCTTCCAGCGGGTGGCGCCGGCCAACTGGCGCGTCACCGCACCGGGGCGTGACGCGCTGGACATCGCCGATGCCGATACCGTCCTGGCGGCGGTGACGGCCGCCGACCTGGTGGTGAATTGCGCCGCCTACACGGCCGTGGACAAGGCCGAGAGCGAGCCCGACGCGGCCTATGCCGCCAACCGTGACGGCCCGGCGGCGCTGGCCCGAGCCTGCGCCGTGCGCAACACCCCCTTGCTGCATCTGTCGACCGATTATGTCTTCGACGGCACCAAGGTGGGGCCCTATCTGGAAACCGACCCCGTCGGCCCCGTCAGCGTCTACGGCGCCTCGAAAGAGGCGGGGGAGCGGGCGGTGCGGGCGGCTTTGCCAGCCCATGTCATCCTGCGCACGGCCTGGGTTTATGGCCCCGACCGCGCCAATTTCCTGAGGACCATGTTGCGCCTGGGCGCGGAGCGGGAAGAGCTGCGCGTGGTGGCGGATCAGCACGGCTGTCCCACGGCGGCGGCGGATATCGCCGACGCCCTGGTGGCGGTGGGCAACCGCATCCTGGACGGGCAGCGCGATGGCTTCGGCACCTATCACCTGTGCGGCACCGGCGCGACCACCTGGCACGGCTTCGCGGCGGAGATTTTCGCCCAGGCCCAGGCCCGGGGGGCCAAGGTGCCGCGCCTGGTGGCGATAGGCACGGCGGACTATCCGACCCCTGCCAAGCGGCCGGCCAATTCCGTGCTGGATTGCGCGCTGCTGGGGCGGGTCTTCGGTTGGCGGGCCCCGGCTTGGCCGGACAGCTTGGCGCGCAGCCTGGACGTGCTTCTACCGGCCTGAGCCTCGCGGCGCACCTCAAGATTTCCTTTAACCTTATAAGATACAAGGCTTATTCCAATGAAGGGCATCATCCTCGCGGGCGGTTCCGGCACCCGGTTGCACCCGCTGACCAAGAGCGTCAGCAAGCAGTTGCTGCCCATCTATGACAAGCCGATGGTCTATTATCCGCTGTCGGTCCTGATGCTGGCCGGCATCCGCGATATCCTGCTGATCAGCACGCCGCACCACCTGCCGCTGTTCCAGGATCTGCTGGGCGATGGCGCGCCTTGGGGGATCAACCTGTCCTATGCCCAGCAGGCGGCGCCCAACGGCTTGGCCGAGGCCTTCATCATCGGCCGGGACTTCATTGGCAAGGACCCCTGCGCCCTGGTGCTGGGCGACAACATCTTCTACGGGCAGGGCCTGAGCGCCCAGGCCCAGAAGGCCGCCTCGGTGAAGGATGGCGCCACCGTCTTCGCCTATTGGGTTGAGGATCCGCACCGCTATGGCGTGGTGGAATTCGACGAGCGGGGCCGCGCCATCAGCATCGTGGAAAAGCCCAAGGAGCCCAGGTCCAACTGGGCGGTGACCGGTCTGTACTTCTACGACAACCGGGTGGTGGACATCGCCCGCGAGATCAAGCCCTCGCCCCGTGGCGAGTTGGAGATCACCGACGTCAACAACGTCTACCTGCAGCAGGGCAACCTGCTGGTGGAACGCCTGGGCCGCGGCACGGCCTGGCTTGACACCGGCACCCACAATTCGCTGCTGGAAGCGGCGGAATTCGTGCGCACCATCGAGCATCGCCAGGGCCTGAAGATCGGCTGCCCCGAGGAAATCGCCTTGGAATTGGGTTTCGTGGATGAGGAGGCGGTGCTGTCCCAGGCCAAGGCCTACAAGAACAGCCCCTACGGCCAGTACCTGCAGCGTTTGGTCAGCCGCCGCCGCGCTTCGCAGTTCTGAGGCACGCGACCCTTGGAAAAAAAAAGGCGCCGGCAGATCCCCGGCGCCTTTTTCTTTGCCTTTCATCAGGCTTGCGACTGTAAACCCCGCAGCGAGCCCCTTAGGGCGCGGCGAGGATGGCCGAGGGGCGGATGCCCGACGGCCACCCAGGCAACGCTAGGGATGAATCAAGCCCATCTGGATGGCTTTCGCCACCGCGTGGATCTTGGAATAGCATCCCAGCTTCTCCAGCGCGTTCTGCAGGTGGAAGGTCACGGTGCGGCCGGAGACGCCGATGATCTCGCCCGTCTCCTCCACCGTCTTGCCCCGGCTGGCCCACATCAGGGCCTCCTGCTCACGCTGGGTCAGCGTCGGTGGTGGCGCCACGGGTGTCAGGCGCATGCTGACCACCCGTTCGTGGAAATAAAGGGCGCTGAGGCGCAACCAGGCCGGCGCGGAATTGGGGCTGATCAGGCCCTCCGGCTTTTGCGTCCAGAATAGGCTGACGACGGCCGAGGCCAAGCGGCCCTGCGGATCGACCGTGTGGGTGGGGATGACATAGCCCTGGGTGTAGCCATGGTCGGCGGCGGAGGTCATGACGGCGATGGCACGCTGGGCGTCCTGCTTGGCCCGTCCGCGGCCCGGCACATCCAGCTTGGACGGCGCTTGCAGGCTGGCGTGGAACTCCGGCACGTCGGCCCAGGTGAGGGGGGCGGCCTGCCGCCGCGCCATCAGCATCAGCGGATTATGGCTCATATACCCTTCGGACAGGTAGGTATGCAGGAAATCCTCCCGCACCGTCGTCCGCACGAAAAGGTCCGGTTCGCCCGGCGCGGGGCCTGGACGGCTGTCGATGTAACTGACGGCGGCGTAGCCGAGGTCGCGTGACAACTCACTGAATGTGCTGAATAAATCTTCAGGGTTGTCAGGCTGGCTCAACCGGTTCAGGGCTTCGTCCAGGATCATGGGAAAGCATCCAAGAGGCCCCGGGCAGGGCGTGCGTTGACGGGCCGGGGCACCACTTTCGCGTCAAAGGCGCCTAACCCTGTATAAGTCTACAGTTATGTAACTACATTTCCCCCGCTTTGATAAGGACCGCCATCACACCCCCGGATGACCCGCGCTGATAGCGCTTCCGGGTCCTTGTCTCGGAGCACGGACATGACCGTATTGACCAGCCATCGCCTTCCATTCCCGGTTCTGGCCGCCGTGCATCAGGCGACGGCGCCGCGATCCCTGGTGCCGCGCAGCGTCCGCGTGGGCAGCCGCCGCACCTCCATGCGGCTGGAGCCGCAGTTCTGGACGGGCCTGGACCTGCTGGCCCGCCAGGAAGGGTGCCAGATCGCCGAACTGCTGGATGTCATCGACCGCTCGCGCGATGACGAGACCAGCCTGTCCAGCGCCGTGCGCGTGGTGGTGGTCAGCTACTTCCAGTGGCTGGCGTCCGTGGAAACCCTGTCGACCCCCGTGCAGGCGCCGCAGCAGAATCTGAGCCAGGCGTTCTTCTGATCGCCGCCGCCCGCGCCATTCGCCGGTCTCCGGCCGCCGGGGCCCCAGCGGGGCCCCGCTTCATCGCATATTAGTGATCCAGGTCAAGGCAGGGCGTATCGGGAACGGTTATCTGGGAAAACCTTTTCCGGGAGATTGGCCCATGCCTGTCGCATCGCTTGCCTCTGCTGCACACCTGCCGCCGCTGGATCGCGTCCGCCGCACCACCACCCTGCTGGTGCTGACGCTGCTGGCTGCGCAGATCTTCGTTCTTCTGGCCGCCCAACAGGTGGTCCTGGGCGGGTTCGATTGGCGCCAGCCCGCGGCGACCCTGCTGGTGGTCCTGGTGGCGGCTGTCGCCTGGGTCACCCTGCCGCCGCCAGCCAGCCGCCTGGTGCTGGCCGCCTGCCTGCCCCTGGCGGGCGCCCTGTCCATCTGGGCCTTCGCCGGCAACCCGTGGCAGACGGGCATGCAGATCTACGTCTACATCCTGGTGGCCGTCTCCGCCGGCTTCTGCGACGGTCGCACGCTGGCGGCCTCGGCGGCGGCGGTGGCGCTGTTTTTCATCGTCGGCGGGCTGGCGGTTCCGGAATCGGCTGGGGTGCGGGGCGGGGAGTACCTGCGCATCCTGATGTACGTCTGGCTGGTGGTGTTCGAGGGGGCCCTGCTGGCCTGGTTGGCACAGACCATGGCCCGGTCCTTCCAGCGCTCGGACGAGGCCTTGGCCGACGCCCGCCAGGCGCATGAGGAATTGGAACAGGCGACGGCCGCGCGTGAGGCCGTGGCCGCCCAGGCGCGGGACGAGCGCAACCGCCTGATGCTGGCCCTGGCCAGGCGCCTGGAAAGCGATGTCGGTGGCCTGGCGGGAGAGGTGGCGGGCGCCGCCACCGACGCCCGCGGCTGTGCCGATGACCTGCGCGCCCTGGTGCGGCGTGGATCGGATAACGCCGGTGCCATCGCCGCCTCCGGCGGGGACGCGCTGGACAGCGCCGCGCAGGTGGCGGACGCGGCCTCGCAGCTGTCGGAAGCCATCGCCGAGATCAGCAGCCAGGTCGCCCGCTCCTCCGGCGTGACGCGCGAGGCGGCGGGGCGCGCGCGCTCCGCCCAGGCCATCATCAGCGGCCTCTCGGAGGCGGCGTCCAGCATCGGCAGCGTGCTGGCCACCATCAGCGAGATCGCGGAACGCACCAACCTGCTGGCGCTGAACGCCACCATTGAGGCGGCGCGCGCCGGCGTTGCGGGCAAGGGCTTCGCCGTCGTGGCGTCCGAGGTCAAGAACCTGGCCGGCCAGACGGGCTTGGCGACGTCGGAAGTGGCGCAGAAGGTGGCCGCCATCCGCGACAGCACGCAGGAGGCGGCCGACGCCATCGAATCCATCGCCACCGTCATCTTCGACGTGGACGCCGCGACCTCCGCCATCGCGGCGGCGGTGGAGGAACAGGACGCCGCCACCAAGGAGATCGCGCGCAGCGCCGCCGAGGCGGTGCAGAGCGCCGGCGCCGCCGCCCGGGGGTGTGAGGAGACGCTGTCGGCCTGGACCGACACCAACGGCTCCGCCGACGGCATCGCCGACCTGTCCAAGCTGCTGTCCGGCCGGGTGGAAAAGTTGCAGACCGTCGTGGACGGCGTGGTGGCCGAGATTCGTACGGACGTCGCTTGATTGAGTGTTCCTCAGGCGACGGCAGGCGCATCCGCGCCTTTGGCTTGTCCTCCATTTCCAGTCCGCTGATGCTCTCCGGAAATCTCCGGCGCCCGCGGTCGCAGGCTACAGTGGCATGAGAACCTCTCATGCCACTGCTTGGTGGCGCAGAGATCAGCCGGCGTAGACGGCGGCCGGCAGCCAGGTGGCCAGGCCCGGCACGAAGCACAGCGCCAGGATGGACACCAGCATCAGGCCCACGAAGGGCAGCACCCCCATGACCACGTCGCGCAGGGGGATGTCCGGCGCGATGTTCTTGATGACGAAGATGTTCAAGCCCACCGGCGGGTGGATCAGACCCATCTCCATGACGATGGACATGATGATGCCGAACCAGATCAGGTCGAAGCCGGCGGCCTTCAGCGGCGGCAGGATGATGGGCGCGGTCATCAGGATGATGCTGACCGGTGGCAGGAAAAAGCCCAGCACCACCACCAGCAGCAGGATGGCGGCCAGCAGCACCCATTTCGACAGGTGCATGCCCACGATCCACTCCGCCGCCCCCTGGCTGATGTGCAGGTAGCTCATCACGTAGGAATACAGCAGCGACATGCCGATGATCATCATCAGCATGGTGGACTCGCGCAGGGTGGACATCAGGATGGGGCCCACCTGCGCCGGCCGCCAGACGCGATAGATACCGGCCACCATCAGCAGCGCAAGCACCGCCCCCAATCCCGCCGTCTCCGATGGGGTGGCGATGCCGCCGTAAAGGGCGAACATGACGCCGATTAGCAGGATGACGAAGGGCAGCACGCGCGGGATGGCGGCGAAGCGCTCCCGCGCCGTGAATGTGTCGGTGCGCAGGATCTCCGACCAGGTGCCGCCCTGGGTATAGGCCGCCGTCGCCGCCGCCTTTTCCTGGCGATAGCGCGCCACGGCGTAGATGGCGAACAGCAGGACCATCAGCATGCCCGGCCCGATGCCGGCCAGGAACAGGCGGCCCAGCGACTGCTCCGCCGCCACGGCGTAGAGGATCAGCGTGATGGACGGGGGCAGCAGGATGCCCAGCGTGCCGCCGGCCGCGATGATCCCCGCGGCGAAGCCCGGGGAATAGCCGCGCCGCCGCATCTCGGGTATGCCGGCGCTGCCGATGGCGGAACAGGTGGCGGGGCTGCTGCCGGCCATGGCGGCGAACAGGGCGCAGGCGAAGACGTTGGCCACGCCGAGGCCGCCCGGCACCCGGCCCATCCACACATGCAGCGCGGAATAGAGATCGGAACCGGCGCGCGAGCGGCCGATGGCCGCCCCCTTCAGGATGAACAGGGGAATGGTCAGCATGGTGATGCTGGCCATCTCCTCGTACACATTCTGGGTGACGGTATCCAGCGAGGCCACCGGCATGAAGAAATACATGAAGACCACCGCGACGCTGCCCAGCGCGAAGGCGATGGGCAGGCCGGCGAACAGGGTCACCAGGGTGGCGCCGCCATAGAGCAGGCCGATCTCAACCGTGCCCATGGGCGCGTCCTTCCGTGGGGGCGTCCGCCGGCTGGGGCGCCAGCAGTTGCAGGGCGATCTGCAGGGTCAGCAGGGTCATGCCCACCGACATGGCGAGGTAGGGGATCCACAAGGGCGGCGCCCAGGAGGAGAAGGTGACGTAACCCTCCACCCAGGCCTCATGGCACAACACCCAGGATTTCCAGGAGAAGAAGCCACAGAAAAGAAAGGAGATCAGGTCCGCCACCCAGCGCCGCGCCCGCTCCACCGGGGCGGGCAGGAGGCCGCCCACCGCCTCGATGGCGACATGACCCCGGCGGGACTGGACGTAGGCGGCCGACAGGAAGGTGGCGCCCACCAGCAGGAAGATGGCGGTCTCATCCTGCCAGTCGGCCGCCTGGTGCAGGAAATAGCGCACCAGGGCCTCTTCCGTCATGACGACGCCGGCGGCTACCACCGCCACCGCCGCCACGGTGGCGATCACCCTGTTGGCCCAGGCCAACAGCGTGCCCGCCCAGCGGAGGGGGGCCGCCGTTCCCGGGGCAGGCGCGCCGCCCCGGGGCCGCCCTCGGGCGTATTGGTTTCGAACTCAGCGGCCCTCATGCCGCATCCTCGGCCAACTTCAGCAGCTTGGCGCCCTCGGGATAGCGTTCGCCGAAGTCCTTCCAGGCGGTGTCGCGGGCGATGGCGCGCCATTCGTCCATCACCTTGTCGTCCATGTCGACGACCTTCACCCCGGCCTTGGCGTAAATCTCGGCCACGCGCTGGTCGTCCTTCTTGGCCTCCTCCAGGCCGAAGGGCTCCAGCAACTCACCCACCGTCAGCAGGGCCTTCTGCTGGGCGGCCGGCAGGCCGTCGAAAACGATCTTGGACATCATCAGCGGTTCCAGCATGAACCAGAAGCTCCTCTGCCGGGCGGCGGTCAGGCTCTTGCTCTGCTCCTCCAGCTTGAAGGAGATCAGGCTGGTGGAACTGGTGACTGCCGCGTCCAGGGCGCCGGTCTGCATGCCGGCGTAGATCTCGTTGGACGGGATGGAGGAGACGGCGGCGCCGGCCGCCTTGAACATCATGTCCATCTCACGTGACCCACCGCGGATCTTGATGCCTTTCACGTCGGCGGGGTGCAGCACCGGGGCGCCGCGCGCGGCCACACCGCCCGCCTGCCACACCCAGCTCAGGATCTTGACGCCCTTGTCCTCCAGCGCCTTGGTCAGCGCCTCGCCAATGGGCTTCTTCTTCCAGGCCAGCCCTTGCTCATACGTCGTCACCAGGCAGGGCATCAGGCCCAGGTTCATCTCCGGAATCTCGCCGCCGCCGTAGGGCATGGGATAGAGGGTGAAGTCCAGGGCGCCCTTCCGCAGGGCCTGCAGCTGCGCCACCGTCTTCATGAGGGAGGAGGCGGGGTAAATCTCGAACTTCAGGGCGCCCTTGGTTTCCGCCTCCACCTGCGCCGCGAACTTGCGGCACAGCCGGTCGCGGAAATCGCCTTCGGTCAGGGTGCCGCCAGGGAACTGGTGGGAGATCTTCAGGGTGGTCTGCGCCTGGGCCAGGCCCGGCAGCAGGCCGCCGGCGCTCAGCACCGTGCCGCCCAGGGTCAGGGTGATGGGGCCGGCCGCCATACCTCCCAGCAGGGCGCGGCGCGACAGGGGGGACGTCTGGTCGGTCGACATGGGGCGTGTTCCTCACCATGGGCAGGCGCCGGTCTTCTTCTGGTCCGGCGTTGGGGTTGGGCCTGAAGCGTCGGTTCTGACAAGGAAACGGATAAAGGTGGGACCGGGACGTGGCGGGTCCTTCAAGCACATGGGCGCCACGTCGGGCGCCCGGATCCTCCCGGCTCACGCACCTGCTCAATAAATGCTGCGATTGCGAAATATGTCTTTATTTGCAGATGCTTGGGCAGGCGAAGCATGTCAGAGCAACCTAGGGGCGTCAATCTCTGAAACGCAAGACCATCCATCTTGCATGCACGAAGATCACTGGTGTATGCGTAAATTGAGGGAGAAGACGCCCGTGCCCGCCGCCGCCCCTGCGCCGGCCCAGCCCCGGATGAGGTGACCCATGGCCCTTCCCGAAACCCGTTCCGAGCAGATGGCCCGCGCGCTGGAGGACGACATCTGCGCCGGCCGCGCCCTGCCGGGCGTGCGGCTGGACGAACAGGTGCTGGCCCAACGCTTCGGCACATCACGTACCCCGGTGCGGGAGGCGTTGAAGATGTTGGCGGCCCAGGGCTTCGTGGAAATCCGCCCGCGCCAGGGGGCGGTGGTGGTGGGACTGGACGTGCGCCAGGTGCTGGAGCTGTTCGAGATCATGGCCGTGCTGGAAGGCCTGTGCGCCCGGTTGGCCGCCCGGCGCATGACACCGGCGGAGCGGGCGGATCTGCTGGCCGTCCACGCCGAATGCCAGCGCCTGGCGGCCGCCGGCGACCCCGATGTCTATTACGCCATGAACACCCGTTTTCACGAGGTCATCTACGCCGGCAGCCACAACCGCCAACTGGAGGAGGAGACGCGGCGTGTGCGCAACCGCCTCTCGCCCTATCGCCGCAACCAGTTGCACCAGCTGGGGCGCGTCGCCAAGTCGGTGCAGGAGCACGACGACGTGGTGCGGGCCCTGCTGGAAGGTGACCCGGACCGGGCGGAAACCTTGATGCGCCGCCATATCGGCATCCAGGGTGACAGCCTGTCCGACTTCGTGTCCAACATGTCGATGCCCCAAGCCGCACCGGCATCCCCCCAGCCGGCCTTGGCGGGCGCGCTTAGCCGGCCTACCATCGTGCGGTGACGGTTCGCCGCTATCTCGACCCCTGGTTCGCAACCCGCGAGGCCCAGTTCATGAGCAGCAGCACCTTCTTCCGGTCCATGTTGACGACCATCGCCGACCGCGGCCGCGCCCTGCTGCGCCGCCACGGCCCCATGGTGGAGGATTTGCTGGAGGACGCGGCCAAGCTGATGCCGCTGTCCGCCAAGGGCCAGCCCAAGCGTGACCTGCCCACCTTGTGCGACACCCTGCTGTCGGGCCGGGGCGAGGCGTCGGGCGTGGCGCTGGCGGAGCAGATCCTGGACCAGTGGGCGACCTTGAATGCCGCCGGCCAACGAGCTTTCCTGTTGGATTTGGCCTATCGTTTCGGTCCCGATCCGATCAGGCTGGACAAGGCCATCGACGCCTATCGCGCCGCCCCCGGCGCCGGGACCGCCCTGACCCTGCACAATGCCGCCGAAGCACGGCGGCAGGAGCTGTTCCGCCGCCTGAACCTCGCCCCCGGCGGGACGGAGGCGGTGGTGCGCATGCGCGAGGCCCTGTTCCGGGTGATGGCCGACGCCCAGGGCGTGGAAAAGCAGGCGCTGGAGGCGGTGGACGCCGACTTCAGCCACCTGCTGGCCAGTTGGTTCAACCGTGGCTTCCTGGTGCTGCGTCATATCGATTGGACGACGCCGGCCAACATCCTGGAAAAGATCATCCGCTATGAGGCGGTGCACACCATCCGTGACTGGGACGACCTGCGCCGCCGCCTGGCGCCGTCCGACCGCCGCTGCTTCGCCTTCTTCCATCCGCAACTGCTGGACGACCCGCTGATCTTCGTGGAGGTGGCGCTGGCGCCCGACATCCCCGCCAGCATCGACGCCCTGCTGGCGGAGGGGCGCGCGCCCATCGCGGAGGAGGATGCGACCACCGCCGTGTTCTACTCCATCTCCAACTGCCAGGAGGGGTTGCGCGGCGTCTCCTTCGGCAACTTCCTGATCAAGCAGGTGGTGGAGGATTTGCGGGGGGAACTGCCCAACCTGAAGACCTTCGTCACCCTGTCGCCCGTGCCGGCCTTCGCCAAATGGCTGGCGCGGGAGCGGAAAGACGACGGTTCCATCGTTCTGCGACCGGCGGACAAGGCCATCCTGACGGCGCTGGACCAGCCGGACTGGCAGCGTGATCCCGGCACGGCCGCCACGGTGTCACCCGTGCTGTTGCAGGCGGCGGCGCATTATTTCCTGAAGGCCAAAGCCCGGGGCAACAGGCCGGTGGACCCGGTCGCCCGCTTCCACCTGGGCAACGGCGCCCGGCTGGAACGCCTTAACTTCCTGGGCGATCTGTCGCCCAAGGGTCTGGCCCAATCCCATGGCCTGATGGTCAACTACCTTTATAAGCTGGACGACATCGAAACCAACCACGAGCGTTACGCCGACAAGGGTGAGGTGGTGGCCGCCGCCGCCGTCCGCCGCCACCTGAAGGCCGAGCCCAAGCCCGAGACCGGTAAGGACGAACCGCCGCCCAAGCCCAAGGCGGAGGTCGCGTCCAAACACCCCCGCCAGCCCGTCGCCGACGCCCAGCCCCCCGTTTAAGCCTCAACGATAATAACGCCCCCAAGAAGAAGATCCCGGAGTGTGACTGTCATGGCCAACCATCTCTTTTCCCTGATCCAGGGCCGCATGCCGGCACGGGAGACGCCGTTCATCATCATTCCGGAGACCAAGGGCCAAGCCGAGCGGACGCTGACCTACGGTGACATGGTGACCCTGTCGGCGCGCATGGCCAACCTGCTGGTGGCCCGGGGGGTGAAGCCCGGCGACCGCGTGGCGGTGCAGGTGGAGAAGAGCGCCGAGGCCATCATGCTCTATCTCGCCTGCGTGCGGGCGGGCGCCATCTACCTGCCGCTGAACACCGGCTATACCCTGGCGGAACTGGACTATTTCATCGGCGACGCCACGCCCCACCTGGTGGTGTGCGATCCGGCCAAGGCCGGCCCGATGAAGGAACTGGCCCACGCCAAGGGTGTGGCGGAGGTGGAAACGCTGGGTGGCCAAGGAGCGGCCGATGCCGGCACCCTGCTGGCGGCGGCGCTGGAGCAGGCCAGCACCTTCGTGGATGTGGACCGGGGGGCGGACGACCTGGCCGCCATCCTCTACACCTCCGGCACCACCGGCCGGTCCAAGGGCGCCATGCTCAGCCATGACAACCTGGCCTCCAACGCCCTGACCTTGGTGGACTATTGGCGGTTCACGGGCCGCGACGTGCTGCTGCACGCCCTGCCCATCTTCCATACCCACGGCCTGTTCGTGGCCACCAACACCCTGCTGCTGGCCGGTGGCGCCATGATCTTCCTGGGCCGCTTCGATGCCGACGAGGTCATGCGCCAGTTGCCGCGCGCCACCACCATGATGGGCGTGCCCACCTTCTATGTCCGCCTGCTGCAGCATGCCGGCCTGACCAAGGAGGCGACCGCCCATATGCGGCTGTTCATCTCCGGTTCCGCCCCCCTGCTGGCCGAGACCCATGACAGCTGGCGGGCCCGCACCGGCCTCGCCATCCTGGAACGGTACGGCATGACCGAGACCAACATGAACACCTCCAACCCCTATGACGGCGACCGGGTGGCCGGCACCGTGGGCTTCCCCCTGCCGGGCGTGGCCCTGCGCGTGGTGGATCCGGAAACGGGGGCCGCTGTTCCCCAGGGGGAAATCGGCATGATCGAGGTACGCGGCCCCAACGTCTTCAAGGGCTATTGGCAGATGCCGGAGAAGACGGCGGCGGAGTTCCGGCCCGACGGCTTCTTCATCACCGGCGACCTGGGCAAGATCGACGCCCGGGGCTATGTCCATATCGTCGGCCGGGGCAAGGACCTGGTCATCTCCGGCGGCTACAACGTCTATCCCAAGGAGATCGAGACGGAGATCGACGGCCTGCCCGGCGTGGTGGAAAGCGCCGTCATCGGCGTGCCGCACCCTGACTTCGGTGAGGGCGTCACCGCCGTGGTGGTGCGCCAGAAGGGCGCCACGGTGGACGAGGCGACCGTTCTGGCGGCGCTGGATGGTCGCCTGGCCAAGTTCAAGCAGCCCAAGCGCGTGTTGTTCGTGGACGACCTGCCGCGCAACACCATGGGCAAGGTGCAGAAGAACCTGCTGCGCCAGGAATATCAGGCCCTCTACAAGAAATGAGAGGCCGGGCCGGGGCGGTCATCCGCTGCTCCGGCCCCCCGGTTTGCCACGCCTTGACCAGCGGGTGCGGCATGGTATAACCGCGCCACGGTCCGCAGTTCACCGAGGCGTTGCCGCCCCGCGAGGGGAGCTAAACCTGCATTTGCCCATCTGACACGCGCTTATCCCGTGCCGGGTCGAAAGACGGCGACCATCGACGTTCCATCCGGCGCAGACGAGGATGAGACATGTCCAGATCCGCCCTTCCGCTTGCGGTCAATGACCTCGCGGCCTTCGCCCGTTCCGTCCGGGAACAATACGGCAAACTCGATCACCCGCCCGGGCACGTCGAGACGTTGAATATCCTGTGCCGCGCGGCCGGTTTCCGCAATTTCCAGCAGTTCCGGGTCCTGGCCGCCGCCGATGCGCGGCCGGCTGAGCCCGTGGCCGACCAGGCCCGTGTGGAGAAGACGGCCCGCCATTTCGATCGTGAGGGCAGGCTTGTGCGCTGGCCGGCCAAGGCCAGCCAGCAAGAGCTTTGCCTCTGGGCGCTGTGGGCCCGTATTCCGCCGCGGGAGGTGTTCACCGAACGCGCGTTCGGGGATCTGCTGACCCGCTGGCACCTGTTCGGCGACACCGCCCTGCTCCGCCGGGCCCTGTTCAGCGCCGGCCTGGTCCATCGCAGTCGCGACGGCCGGGAATACCGCCGCATTGAACGCAAGCCGGTGGCCGAACTCAGCCCCCTGCTGGCCGTCTTGCGCGGCCCCGCGGCCGCCTGAAGCGCGAGGTGATGATGGTTTTTCAGAAGACGCCGGCAGGGGCGGGTGTCATCGCCCTGCCGGCCTCCATCCGCACGCCCACCGCCCGTGGCCCCATCGAGCATATCGATGCCGGCCAGGGCCCGGCCCTTCTGGCCCTGCACGGCGGCATGGGCGGCTATGACCAATCCTGGCTACTGGCGCGGGCGCTGGTGCCGGATGTGGGCGCCTGGCGGATCATCGCGCCGTCCCGCCCCGGCTATGGCCGCACCCCGCTCACCGCCGGTGGCGCGCCGGAACAGCAGGCCGACGCCATGGCGGCCCTGCTGGATGCCCTGGGTGTGCCGCAGGCGGTGGTGGCCGGGGTTTCGGCAGGCGGCCCGCCCGCCCTTCAGTTCGCCCTGCGCCACCCGGATCGCTGCCGGGCCCTGATCCTGGTCTCGGCCGCAACGGGGCGCCTGGATATTGGCGGGGATATCATGGGCCGGCTGCGCGCCATGAACGTTCTGGCCAAGCTTCCCGGCTTGCCGGCGCTGTTGCGCTGGCGCGTCGCCCGCGACCCGCGTGTGGCCGCCGCCCGGTCCATCCACGACCCGGACGTCCTGGAGCGGACGTTGCACGACCCGGAGGCGGGCCCGCTGCTGGTGGCGCTGTTGACCGGTGTGATGGACCATCTGGGCAACCGCCTGCCCGGCACCGGCAACGACATGGTCCACCTGGCCAATCCGCCTGACTTCCCGTTCGAGCGGCTGCTCATGCCGGTGCTGGTCATCCACGGCACTGACGACAGGATCGTGCCCTTCAGTCATGGCCTTGCCGTCGTGCGGCGGGCACCGCGGGCGCGCCTGCTGGACATCACGGGCGGGGAGCATGTCGCGCTGTTCACGCACCTGCGGCAGGTTCGGGCGGCCGTGGCCGCCTTCCTGGCTCAGGGGTGAGGGGGGCCGCGCGTAAAAAAGCCGGATGGGACGGCGCCCATCCGGCTTATCCTTACCTTGGGTGCCCGGCTGTGTCGTGCACAGGACCGGTGGCCAGCAGGCGGCTTAATGCCGCGTGTGTTCGTCGATCTTCTCTTTCAGCCTGAGCTTTTCGAATTTCATGCGCTGCACGAGGGCGCTGTCATGATAGGGGCGTGCCAGTTCGCTGTGGATGCGGTCTTCCAGACTGGCATGCTTCTGGCGCAGGCTTTCGACGAAATTGTCAGTGGCCATAGTTCCCTCCAGCTATCTGTTCAAGGGATAAGGGCGACGGTGCCTTGTGTGCCTTAGACGATGGTCCGGTTCTGGCAGTATTTCCATCCCGCTTGTCGCCAGCGCAACACCATTGGCGCTGGCATATATTTTCTTTTATTGACGCACCCGTCATCGGGCGACGATCGCCGCCTTGAAGCGGTCATGCCGCGTTTCAAAAGCTTACGCTCCTCATAGGCCGAAGTCTGCAACAAAATTGGGTAGTGCTAGACGAAGGGCAGGTGCGCGCTAAGCCAGTGTCCGGCCGGCTATGACGGGTCGGTGACAGCCATATGACACCCGAAAGGCGCCGTGTTTCAAGGGTTCTTGAAATATGGGTAATTGCCCGTATTATGGAGCGCCCTCGTACCCCGATCGGATAAGTGCGCCATGACCGACGCGACCGCCCCCAAAAGTTCCTATGGATCCGCCCCAACCCTGGCGCGGCGCCTGGCCCGGCAGGTGGATGGGCGCATGCATTACGGCTGGGTGGCGGCGGCCTTGGCCTTCACCACGCTGCTTGTGGGGGCGGGGGTGCGGGCGGCGCCGGGCGTGCTGTTCGTTCCGTTGGAACAGGCGCTGGGCTGGGACCGCGCCACCATCGCGGCCGCGGTGTCGCTGAACATTTTCCTCTACGGTTTCATGGGCCCGTTCGCGGCCGCCCTGATGCAGGCGGTCGGTGTCCGGCGCACCATCCTGACAGGGCTGGGGCTGCTGGCCGTGACGACCATCACCAGCACCCTGATGACCCAACCCTGGCAGATGATGCTGTCGTGGGGCCTGCTGGTGGGCCTGGGTACCGGTCTCACCTCCATGACCTTGGCGGCCACGGTGGTGAACCGCTGGTTCATCAAGCAGCGCGGCCTGGTCATGGGCCTGCTGACCGCCAGCTCGGCCACCGGCCAGCTGGTGTTCCTGCCGGGCATGGCCGCCCTGGCCACCCATTTCGGCTGGCAGGCGGTGGGCCTGACCGTGGGCGCCGCCGCTCTTGTGCTGGCGCCCCTGGTGGGCCTGCTGCTGCCCGACAGCCCGCGCGCCGTGGGCCTGGCGCCCCTGGGCGGCACGCTGGAGGATGAACTGCCGCAAGGGAGCGGCAACCCCATCGTCATCGCCTTCACCACCCTGGCCCGGGCGTCGAAATCGGTGGATTTCTGGCTGCTGTTCGGCAGTTTCTTCGTCTGCGGCCTATCGACCAACGGCCTGATTGGCACCCACCTCATCTCCGCCTGTTTCGACCAGGGCATTCCCGAGGTGATGGCCGCCAGCCTGCTGGCGCTTATGGGCCTGTTCGACCTGGTGGGCACCACCGGGTCCGGCTGGCTGTCCGACCGGGTGGACAGCCGCAAGCTGCTGTTCTGGTACTATGGCCTGCGCGGCCTCTCCCTGTTCTACCTGCCCCTGTCGGGTTTCAGCCTGTATGGCCTGTCTGTCTTCGCCGCGTTCTACGGCCTGGACTGGATCGCCACCGTGCCGCCCACGGTGCGCCTGGTCACCGACCGTTTCGGCCGGCGCGACGCGCCCGTGGTCTTCGGCTGGGTGGGGGCGGGCCACCAGATGGGCGCGGCCTTGGCCGCTTATGGCACCGGCATCATCCGCACCGAATGGGGCAGCTACTTCCCCGCCTTCCAGGTCGCGGGCCTGGCCTGCGTGGTGACCGCCGTCATGGTGTTGTTCATTAACCGCCGCCGCAGCGGCGCGACGCTGGCCCCGGCGGAGTAGCGCCGGGCGAACCGCTCTCCGATAAAGGCCGATAGGCCGCGATTGCGGCCGCCGGAGCGAGCACCGCCCAGTTAATGTAAAGGGCGGCGCAGCGAGGACAGCCGAGGGGCGAATGCCCCGCTGGCGCCTGAAGCGACTTATAAAGGCGCCCGCAGGATGGCCACCAGGCCCAGCAGGCCGCCGGCCACCAGCAGGGCGAAGGGGTTGTGGTGCAGCATCAGGACGGTGGCGCCCATCCAGCCGTAGCTCATCATCATTTCCAGCAGGGTGCGGCCCACCAGCTTGCCGGTGGCGCCCTTGCGCGGCTTCAGTACCTGGTCCACCGCGCTGCCGCTGACGGGCTGCACCCACAGGCTGGCCACCACGGCGCAGAAGATGGCGGCGATGCCGCAGCTGAGGATGGTCAGCGTGCCCCACAGGCTGATGCCGCCGGCCAGCGCCGCCACCAGCACCACCGCCGCCAGAGGCGGCAGGCCGGCGGCCTCCACCTTGGCCTGGCGCAGGCGCTTGGGTGTGACGGGGGCGGCGTTGATCAGGTCGGCGGCGCCGTCGGCCAGGGCCAGCTTGGCCAGCGTGCCGGCCGTCAGCGCCGCCATGGGCACCACCAGGGCGGCCAGGGCCAGTGGGTCGGTGCGCCATTGATCCTGCATGGAGATGACCAGGATGATGGCACCGCTCATCTGCTGGAACAGCAGCAGGGGCAGTTGCGGGTGGCGGCGCATCAGGCGCCATTCCTTGCGGCGCAGCAGGGGGCCCAGACGGTCCTGGAAGTGGTGGGCCTTGGCCGGGGCCCTGGCTGCGGCGGTGGTGGCGCCGGCCGCGGCGGAGGCGGTGGCGATGAAGGTGGGGCCCCAGCGCACGGTCACGCCGGCGAAGATGCTGACGCAGGCGATGACCAGGACGGCCAGCGACAAGGGATCACCCAGCAGGGCGTGGCCCGGCAACAGCGCGAGGGCCGCCAACGGCCCGTGCCTCAGCCCGTCGGTGCGGGCCATCCAGTCCAGGTGCGGACCCAGTAGGCGGGGGATCTGCCCCGCCAGCCCCATGAGCATGCCGGTGAAGGCGGCGACGCCCTGGCCCACGACGCGGGCGCGCCGCACCCCCACCCAGCGCACCAGCAGCAAGGCCACCAGCAGGGCGACGCCCGTCACGGCCAGGGCCAGGGCGGGCAGCACGAGGTAGGCGGCCAGCCAGTTGAGGTGGCCGAAGATGGCGCCCATGTTGGCGATGGGCAGGATAAAGGCGGCGGGAAACAATAGGGTCCCGGCCGTCACCGCCAGGGCGCGGGCCGGCAGGATGATGGCGGGCGACAAGGGGGATGACAGCAGCAAGTCGTAGTCGCCCCGGGCATAGATCGTGTCCATGGCGCGGTAGATCGCCGTGCCCATCATGAAGCAGCAGGCCAGCGCCGCCACCATGGCGCCGATCGCCGGCTGCATGTCGGCCGCACCCGCGCCCGCGCTCCCCTGGTCGGCGTCCAGGGCGAAGAAGGCGCCCAGGACGTGGAACAGGATGACCATGCCCAACAGGGTGAGCCATGCGGCGGGTGAGGAAAGCTTGATGCCCCGCGCGGTCAGACGCAGTTCATGCCGCAACAGCCAGGCCAGGGTGCCGGCGGTCATGCCGTTTCCCGCTCGACGGCGGGCGCGGCCACCAGGTCCAGGAACACGTCTTCCAGGGTGCTGTCGTCACGGCCCACCCGGCCGCGCAGCTCCGCCAGCGTGCCCTCGGCCAGCAGCCGGCCGTCCTGGATGATGCCGATACGGCTGACCAGCCGTTCGGCCACGTCCAGGATGTGGGTGGTCAGGATGATGGTGGCGCCGGCGCGTACCCGCTCCACCAGGATGTCCTTCACCTCGCGAGCGATGGCGGCGTCCAGGCCGGTCAGCGGCTCATCCAGGATCAGCAGGCGCGGGTCGTGGATCAGGGCGCCGGCCAGGGCCGCCTTCTGCTTCATGCCGCGCGAGAAGCCCTCGCACCGCTCCGCCCGGTGGTCCCACAGGTCCAGGCGGTGCAGCAGCTCCTCCGCCCGGGCGCTGGCGTCGCGGGCTGCCACGCCCCACAGGCCGGCCACGAACTCCAGAAACTCCAGCGGCGTCAGCTTGTCGTAAATCAGCGGCTCATCCGGCAGCCAGGCGACCTGCCGCTTGGCGGCGATGGGATCGGCCAGGGCGTCGACGCCGAAGATGCGGATGCTGCCGGCGTCGGGCCGCAACAGGCCCACGATCATGCGCAGCGTGGTGGTTTTGCCCGCGCCGTTGGGGCCCAGCAGGCCGTAGAACTCGCCGGGCGCGATGGTCAGGTCCAGGCCCCGCACCGCCGGCCGGCTGAACGCCTTGGCCAGTCCCCGCACTTCCAACGCCGTCATGCATCCCCCAAGGTGGCGCCACCGCAGCATTTCCACCTTAAGTCAGGCGCCCCGAGGGAACAAGCGGGGGCGAAACACATGACATTTCAACGACAACGCCAGACATCTGTTGCGATCGGGCCGCCAATGGAAAACAACGGTGCGGGCCTGCGTCGCCCGGTCGCATGGGGACCGGTCGCCGGGGCCCGCCGGTCGCAAGGGGTGAGCAGGGGGATGTGATGACGCGTTGGTATTCCAGGATGGTGGCGCCGCTGATGGGGTCGCTGTGCGCCGTGGCCACCCTGATGGCCGTGCCCGCCGTTGCGGCGGATGCCGAGGCGCCTGCGCCCAAGCTGATCGTGCTGGTCTCGGTCGACCAGTTCTCCACCGACCTGTTCCAGCAATACCGCGGCCATTTCACCGGCGGCCTGCGCCGGCTGACGGAGGGGGCGGTGTTCCCCAACGGCTACCAGAGCCACGCGGCCACGGAAACCTGCCCCGGCCATTCCACGCTGATGACCGGCGACCACCCGGCCCGCACCGGCATCATCGCCAACGACTGGTACAGCTTCAAGGGCCCCCGGCCGGGCAAGATTTACTGCGCCGAGGACGAGAGCAAGGGCAGCTACAAAGCTTATGTCCCCTCCGACGTGCACCTGAAGGTGCCGACGCTGGGCGAACGGATGAAGGCGGCCGATCCCGACGTGCGTACCGTCTCCGTCGCCGGCAAGGACCGGGCGGCCATCATGATGGGCGGTCACGCCGTGGACGAACTGTGGTTCTGGAAGGACGGCCAGGGCTTCATCTCCTATGAAGGCCGCACCGCGCCGGCGGCCGTCACGGCCGTGAACGAGGCCGCCATGGCCGAGATCGCCAAGCCCGCCAAGGAATACGCCGAGCCGGAATGGTGCAAGGCCATCGACATGCCGGTGGCGGTGGAGAGGAAGGACGACGTCCTGACGGTCGGCGACGGCCGCTTCGCGCGCCAGCCCGGCCCCAAGGCGGAAGCGCAGTGGCGGGCGTCGCCCGCCTTCGACGCCGCCATCGTCGACCTGGCCGTCCGCCTGATCAAGGACATGAGGCTGGGCCACGGCAAGTCCGTCGACGTGCTGACCGTCGGCGCCTCGGCGACCGATTATATCGGCCATAGCTACGGCACAGAAGGGTCCGAGATGTGTATCCAGGTGGCCAACCTGGACCGCACGCTGGGCAAGCTGGTCGCGGCCCTGGACGCCACCGGCGTGGACTACGTCCTGGCCCTATCGGCCGACCACGGCGGCAATGATATCCCCGAGCGTGAGCGCCTGCGCGGCATGCCCATGGCGGCGCGCGTGGACGACGGCCTTGTGTCGGAGAACCTGGGCAAGAAGGTGGCACCCCTGGGCGTGGACGGGGCGGAGCTGCTGTTCGGTGGCACCAACGGCGACGTCTGGGTGGGGCCGACGGTCGCGGGCACCTGGCGGACCAAGGTGCTGAACGAGACGCTGGCCCTGTACCGCGCCGACCCGCAGGTGGCGGCCGTCTACACCGCGGCCGAGGTGGCGGCGGCGCCGGTGCCGACCGGCGCCCCGGACGCCTGGAGCCTGCTGGATCGCGCGCGGGCCTCCTTCGACCCCGGCCGGTCGGGCGACCTGGTCGTCTTCCTGAAGCCGCGCATCACCGCCATCCCGTCCAAGCCCGCCAGCTACATCGCCACCCATGGCAGCCCCTGGGACTATGACCGGCGCGTGCCCATGCTGTTCTGGCGCAAGGGCATGACGGGCTTCGAGCAGCCGCTTTCCGTCGAGACGGTGGACATCATGCCGACGCTGGCGGCCCTGGTGGGCTTCAAGCTGGCCCCCGGGGATGTCGATGGCCGCTGCCTCGACCTGGATGGCGGCACCGGCGATACCTGCCCGGTTATCACCCAGTAAAACGCTGGCCGGTTTACGCGCCCACGGGCGGTCGACTTGGCTCCCCGTCCGGTTCCGGCTTGGGCAATCGCTGCGGCTCGGTGTCGTGGAAGCGGCCGAAATCCAGCAGGCGGTGGCCGTCATCGTGCACCTTGATGATGTCGACGAAGCGCTGGCCCCACAGGACGTCGCTGGCCTCGTAGGTTTTGCGGCTGTAGACCTTTTGCGAATAGTTTTCGTCCGTGCCGCTCAGCAGGACGATGAAAGTCGCCTGGCTTTGCCGCAGGGTCCATTCCGTCTGGCCATATAGCGGGCTGCTCTCATCGATGCGGTGGACGATGGTCCAGGACAGGGCGAACAGGGGCGACTTGGCCCGCACCAGCTTCAGCTCCTCGAACCCGCGCATCATGGTGCCCTCTTCCGTGATGCGCATGGTGCTGAACGACACGCTGGCCTCGGCCTCCAGGATCTGGTTGCCGCGCGTGTTGCCCGCCCGCAGCATCAGCACCGGGTGCCCGTCATGCTGGGTGAACAGGATGTTGCGGCTGAACAGGATCAGCGCCTTGGGACGGGAGAAGCGGGCGAAGATCAACCCGGTGATCTGGGCCACGCCCAGCATGCCGGTGAAGGACTCGGCCGCCGCCACGCTGTTGGCGTAGACGGTGTTGGGCGCCATGACGCCATAGCCCATGGTGCCCAGCGTCTGCACGCTGAAGAAGAAGGCGTCGGTGAAGGACCCGATGCGGGCGTTGGTGACACCGCCCGGCTCCATCAGGTACAGGCCGGCGAAAATCAGGTTGGCAATCAGGTAGATGGCCAGCGCCAGGCCAAAGAATCCACCCCAGGAGATGCTGAGCAGGAAGTGGTAGGGATCCTGCCAGCGCAGGGCCGGCACCCCCTTCAGGGTGGCGAAGGGGCGGCCGTCGACGGTGATGCGGCGTTGGTGCAGGCGGGCCAGTGGGCGATGGGGTGGCACGGGCTAAAAACCGTTTGTTCAGCGGGGGTTGCAGGGCTTCCGCCACCATAGCCCAAGTGGCGCGAAATGTCGTTTTTTCAAGCGCCGGACGGACCCGCCCCATGCTGCACCTGCGATGTCATGGTTGACTGCGGTCGTAATCCGTCCCAGGGTGGTGACGTGGTCGATCCGGCCGCTTTGCCACCGATGTCGTGTTTCAACTGTCGTTTCGTTGCTATCGGATACCTATCTCTTTTAGCCATGTGCCCCGACCAGTCGCAGAACACGCCATCCTAACGCAGTCCACGCCGATCCCCACCGATGCAATCCAGCCACTCTAGCGACCAGCACGACGCCGGTCGCCGCCACTGGGCCCTGACCCTCGGGGCTTTGGGTGTCGTCTACGGCGACATCGGCACCAGCCCCCTCTACACCATGCACACGGCGTTCGACCCGGCCATCACGGGCATGCCGCTGAACGAGGCCAACATCTTCGGCTTCCTGTCGATGGTGGTGTGGTCGCTGGTGCTGGTGGTGACGCTGAAATACGTCGTCCTGATCCTGCGCGCCGACAACAAGGGCGAGGGCGGCATTCTTTCCCTGTCCACCCTGGCGCTCAGCGGCAAGGACCGGTCGCGGTCCCAGCGCCGGCTGATGACCGTGCTGGCCATGCTGGGCCTGGCGCTGTTCTACGGCGACGGCATGATCACGCCTGCGGTGTCCGTCCTGTCGGCGGTGGAGGGGCTGGAGATTTCCGCCCCGGACGTGCAGCACTGGGTGGTGCCCATCACCGTGGTCATCCTGGTGGGGCTGTTCCTGATCCAAAGCGGCGGCACCAACACCGTCGGGCGGCTGTTCGGGCCGGTGATGTGCTTCTGGTTCGCCTGCCTCGGCGCCATGGGCGTCGTCCACATCCTGCAGGTTCCCCATGTGCTGAAGGCGCTGGATCCGCGCTACGCCCTGGACCTCGCCTTCAACCACGGCTGGTCGGTGTTCTACATCCTGGGCGCCGCCGTCCTGTCCTTCACCGGTGGCGAGGCGCTGTACGCCGACATGGGCCACTTTGGTCGCCGGCCCATCCGCCATGCCTGGGTGGCCGTGGTCTTCCCGGCGCTGGTGCTGAACTATTTCGGCCAGGGCGCCCTGCTGCTCAGCAGGCCCGAGGCCATCGACAACCCCTTCTTCCTGCTGGTGCCGGACTTCCTGCTGCTGCCCCTGGTGGTGCTGTCCACGGCGGCCACCATCATCGCCAGCCAGGCCGTCATTTCCGGCGTGTTCTCCCTGACCCGCCAGGCGGTGCAGCTGGGCTACATGCCCCGCATGGAAATCCGCCACACCTCGGAAAGCGAGATCGGCCAGGTCTACGTGCCGCGCATCAACTGGGCCCTGCTGGTGGCCGTGGTGGCGCTGGTCATCATGTTCGGCAGTTCCGCCAAGCTGACCGACGCCTACGGCCTGGCGGTGACGGGCAGCATGGCCATCACCACCATCATGGCGCTGTTCACCGCCCGCGACGTGTGGGGGTGGAGCCGGCCGCGCGCCGCCGTCGTCTTCGGCTTCTTCCTGTTCATCGACTTCAGCTTCCTGACCGCCAACTGCCTGAAGATCCCCCAGGGCGGCTGGCTTCCCCTGACGGTGGGCTTGGGCGTGTTCGTGCTGGTCTCCACCTGGCGGCTGGGGCGCAAGGTGCTGTACGACCGCATCTACCGCGACGCCCTGCCCATGTCGCTGTTCCTGGAACGGGCGGATCGCACGCCGGTGCGCGTGGCCGGCACCGCCGTGTTCATGACCGGCAGCGTCGACAAGGTGCCCCACGCCCTGCTGCACAACCTGAAGCACAACAAGGTGCTGCATGAGCGCGTGGTGCTGATGCGGGTGCTGACGGAAGAGGTGCCGTGGGTGACGCGTGAGCGCCGCGTGTCGGTGGAAAAGCTGGGCAAGGGCTTTTTCTCCGTCACCGCCCATTTCGGCTTCATGGAACAGCCCAACGTGCCGCGCGCGCTGGCCGAATGCCGTCCGCTGGGCCTGGCCATCGACCTGGCGGAGACCTCGTTCTTCCTGGGGCGTGAGACCCTGGTGCCATCCAGCCGCTCCGACCTCACCCGCTGGCAGGAGCAGGTTTTCATCGCCCTGTCGGCCACCGCCTTGTCCGCAACGACATTTTTCGACATTCCGCCCAATCGTGTGGTGGAATTGGGGACCCAAGTCGAAGTTTAATCCCCAGTCGGGAACGCCGCGCGGCAGCCGGTGTCATGGACCCGTTCCGGGATTGGACCCGCCTATAAGGAGAATAAGTGATGAAGGGCGATCCGCAGGTCATCGTTCACCTGAACAAGATCCTCACCAATGAGCTGACCGCCATCAACCAGTACTTCCTGCATGCGCGCATGCTGAAGAACTGGGGCTTGATGCGCCTGGCCAAGAAGGTCTATGAGGAATCCATCGGCGAGATGAAGCACGCCGATAAGCTGATCGAGCGCATCCTGTTCCTGGAAGGCCTGCCCAACCTGCAGGATCTGCTGAAGCTGAAGATCGGCGAGGATGTGCCGGAGATGTTCGAGGGCGATCTCTCCATCGAACGGCACAACCGCACCTGCCTGCAGGACGCCATGACCTATGCCGAGTTGGTGCGTGACTTCCAGAGCAAGGAAATCCTGCGGGAAATCCTGGAAGACACCGAAGAACACATCGACTGGCTGGAGACCCAGCAGGATCTGATCCAGCGCGTGGGCCTGCAGAACTACCAGCAGGAACAGATGGGGTCGGGGTCGTAAGACACCGCGACATCGCGCGGAGAACTGGGGAAGGCCGGACGCGTCATGCGCCCGGCCTTTTTCTTGGATGCCGGGCCGCCGGCTTCGTTGTTGTTTTGTGACAGCGGCGGGTTGCGGCGGCGTGGGGCCCCGGCGTCTGCTATCTCATCCCCGTCCTGGGTGTTGTTCGAGATGCCGTGATGCCCCACCGCCCGCCGTTCCCCCGATCGCCGTCGCCGTCCCGCCGGGCGGTGGTGCTGGGGTTGGGCGGCATGGCGCTGGCCGGCTGGGCGGTTCCCGTCCTGGCGCAGGGCGGTGTCCTGGCGGTGACGGCCGTGGGCGACTTGCCGGGCTTCCTGCCGCAAGAGGTGGCGCCCTTCCTGGCCATCGTCATGAACACCGCCGGCATGAACACGCCCGGGGGCGGGCAGTCCTTCATCGCCGCCGGTTCTCCAGCGCCTGACCGGGTGGAATGGACCTTTCGCCCCAACCCCTACGCCGGCGGCGCCTCGCGCAGCCTGGGGCCGCCCCGTCCGGCCTCCGCCCGGCTGTTCGGCACGCACCGCCTGATCTCGGTTGAGTTGCGGCTTTATCGCGGCGGTCGTTACCAGGCCCAGGTTTTCGGCCAGGTGGAGGTGCAGGGCGGCCGCAGGGACGCCGACCTGCAGACCTTCGTGAGCGATATGACCCGGCGCATACTCGATGCCGTGGCGCCGTAGGGGGCGACCATGAACTTGCGCGCCACGCTGCTGTCCGCCGCCACGCTCTTGGCCCTCACGCTCTTGGCCCTGACCCCGCCGGCCGTGGCCCAGGAAGAGGCGCCCGCCACCGCCGCGCCCGACCGCGCCCCGCCCGGCTTCCGGGACCGCGACAGCCTGACGGGCGACTGGGGCGGTCTGCGCACCCGGTTGCTGGACGACGGTCTGTCCCTGAACCTGGTGTATGTGGGGGAGGTGTTCGGCCTGACCCAGGGCGGCGTGAAAAGCGACACGGTGGGGGAGGGGCGGTTCGAGGCGACGGTGGAGCTGGACGCCCAGACGGCCTTCGACTGGCACGGCCTGCTGTTCCACGCCACCGCCTACGGCATCCACGGCCACGGGCTCAGCCGCTGCTGCCTGCAGAACATCGCCACCGTCAGCAATATCGAGGCGCTGCCCGGCGCCCGCCTGTTCACCCTGTGGGCGCAGCAGTCGCTGTGGGACGGCCAGGTCTCCGTCCGCCTGGGGCAACTGGCGGCGGATGATGAATTCGTCACCAGCCGGGGGGCGGCCCTGTTCGTCAACGGCACCTTCGGCTGGCAGGCCATCACCGGCGCCGACCTGCCTGGTGGCGGCCCCGCCTATCCCCTGGCGACCCCCGGTGTCCGTGTCCAGGTCTCGGCCACGCCGGAACTGACCGTCCTGGGGGCCGTCTTCTCTGGCGACCCGGCCGGCAGTGCGGTGGGCGAGGCTCAGGCCCAGGACCCCAGCGGCACCACCTTCAGCTTTTCCGGCGACGTCTTCTCCATTGTGGAGGCGCAGTACCAGCCGGCGGCGACGGAGGGGGACGGCCTGGCCCCGGCCTTCAAGCTGGGCGCCTGGTTCCACGGCGGCCCCTTCAGCGACGAACACCATGCGGCGGGCGGGCTGACCCTGGCCGACCCGCGCTCCGGCGGCGTGCCGGTGGCCCGGCGGAACGACTGGGGCGTCTATGGCGTGGCCGACGTGCCGCTGTGGCACAGGGGCGACAAGCCCGACGGCGGCCTGGCCGCCTTCCTGCGCCTGGCTGGCGCGCCCGCCGACCGCAACCTCATCGCCTTCTACGCTGACGGCGGCCTGACCTGGAAGGGCCTGCTGCCCGGCCGGGCCGACGACACCGCCGGCCTGGCCGTGGCCTACGCCCAGATCGGCTCCGCCGCCGTCGGCCTGGACCAGGACTACCGCCACTACGGCCGGCCCTATTATCCGGTGCGGGACCATGAGCTGCTGATGGAGGCGAGCTACCAGGCCGTGGTGGCCGGCTGGGCCACGCTGCAGCCCACTGTGCAGTATGTCGCGCATCCCGGCGGCAACATCCTGGCGCCCGGCCGCACCACCCCGGTGGCCGACGGCTTGGTGCTGGGCCTGCGCACCAGCGTGCGCCTGTAGGGGCCGCCCCTATAGTCCGCCGGGCAGCTTGGACCGCATCATCTCCTTCCGGTCCAGCGTGGGTCCATCGATGATGAAGGTGCCGTCGCCCACGGCATGCAGCATGCGGCGCTCCTCCCGCGCGTTGTCGATATGGGCGGCGACACCCTCCAGCACGAGGATGCCGTGCCGGCCGACGATGTCGATGACACGGCACTCGATGTTGGCCAGGCATTCCCGGATCAAGGGGGGCCGGACATGCCGGGCCGGTGCCCGGCTCAGGCCGAATTTCGCGAATTTGTCCGTATCCCGGCCGGTGCAGGTGCCGATGCCGACGGCGGTGTCGATCAGGTCGGCCGTGGGGATGGACAGTACGCATTCCTTGGTGCCGACCAGGGCGGCATAGGAATAATTCCAGGGGCCGGTGGTGATGGCGAACGTCGGGGAGAAATCCAGCACCATGGTCCAGGTGATGGTCATCACGTTGTCCTTGTGGCCGTCATGGGTGGTGACCAGCACCACGGGCCCCGGCTCGATCAGGGTAAATGCCCGGCTGAGCGGTAGAACCTCCATCATCCCCTCCATTCCGCCTGGCCGGCGGTAGGCCCGCGCGGCCTGATGCGGCTATACTCCTACCCAGCGGGCCGAACGCCAAGGCGGCGGCCGAAGCGAAGGAGAAGAGAGGGTGGGAAGCGTGGGCCTGGCGCGGATGGGAATGGTGTTGCTGCTCGGCGCCCTGGTCCTGGGGCTGGCGCCGGCCCGGGCGGACGATGCCCCGGAGGTTCCCGCCTGGCTGGCCGCCCATGTCGGGGAGGGCGAGGGCCAGATCGCGCCCCTGGTCCTGGCCCGGGCGCGGGCGCTCTACCGGCGCAAGGTGGCGGAGGGGGCGGTGCGCAACCCCTGCTACTTCGCCATGGACGCGACGCGACCCAACACCGCCGAGGACGGCGGGCCCGGTCGCCGCTTCTATGTGATCTGCGAGGCGGCACGGACCTTTCAGGCCATCCCCGCCGGCCACGGCGCCGGCCGGCGCCTGGAAGGCCTGGCGGACTTCGCCAATGGCCGCGACTGCGCCCGGAACTTCGGCAACGCCCAGGATTCGGAACTGACCGCCGGCGGCGCCTATGTCACGGCCGAGATCAAGGACAGCTTCAAGGGGTTCTATCGCGCGGCCGGCGGCGGCGACCTGCCCCTGGTGCGGTCCTTCGTGCAGTTCGAGGGGGAGGGCGATGCCGCCAACGCCCGCCTGCGCGCCATCGGCGGCCATGCCGCCCTGACCCTGAAGGGCCTCTGCCGGCGCCGGGACCCGCACGACCCCCACGCTGATGACGGCGGCTATGTCCTGCAGGGCACGCTGGTGGACTACACCGGCGGCCGCAGCAACGGCTGCACCAGCTGGTCGCCCACCGACGCCGCCGCCCTCGTGGCTTCGGTGAAGGACGCGCCCACCACCCTGTACCTTTATCCCGAGGCCGCCGACATTGCCGCCGTGGCCCATGGCGAGGCGGGCGCCTACTGGAACGCCGCCTGCCTGCGGGCCATCGGCTCCCCCGCCTACTGGCCCCAGGGCGCGCTGGCGCCGCTGATCGCCCGGTACCGCCGCGACCACCCCCCGCCGCCACCCCGGCCCATCCCCCTCTGCGCCGCGGCGTGAGGACGTCCCGACCCTGTCTTTGCCGAAAGGAAACCCACGTCGATGAGCCTCACGACATCCGCGCCCGACGGCCGCCCGCGCTGTGGCTGGTGCGCGGGGGCGCCGGAGTTCCTGCACTACCACGATCACGAATGGGGCTTCCCCGTGGGGGATGACCGCCGGCTGTTTGAGAAGCTGTGCCTGGAAGGCTTCCAGTCGGGCCTCAGCTGGCGCACCATCCTGGCCAAGCGCGAGAACTTCCGCGCCGCCTTCCACGGCTTCGACTTCAACCGCGTCGCCACCTTCACCGAGGCCGACGTCGCCCGCCTGCTGCGGGACGAGGGCATCATCCGCCACCGCGGCAAGATCGAGGCCGTCATCAACAACGCCGCCCGCGCCCAGGACCTGGTGCGCCAGGAGGGTTCGCTCGCCGCCTACCTCTGGCGCTTCGAACCTAGGCCGGAGGACTGCGCCCCACCCCAGACCGTCTCCACCTCCCCCGCCTCCATCGCCCTATCCAAGGACCTGAAGAAAAGGGGCTGGAAATTCGTCGGCCCCACCACCGTCTTCGCCTTCATGCAGGCCATGGGGCTGATCAACGACCACGCCGAAGGATGCGTGGTGCGGGAGGAGGTGAAGCGGGTGCGGGCGGGGTTCAGGCGGCCGGAATAGCCATCTCCGAGACCCATTGCCAAGGTAATGAGTTTCGCCAGGGATACCGTGTCACCACTCATTGCGCATAAGGAAAGCGCCCATGCAGTCTGAGAATCCGGCCCAGAGAAGTATATCCCGCTTGCGGGCGGCTTTTACTATTTTCCCATCCAGCTCGAGGAAATCTGCATCCGCTTCGGCGAAATGAGAATTGTCGAAGACGGGATTTTTATTGCCAGAGGAACAGGTTCCGAGGGCTCCGGCAGCTCTCAGGAAATCCTGGTTGGCGGCGCGATATTCGTGGTTATGTAGTAATCGCCGCGCGAAGGCCCACAAGTTAAGGGCTTGATTGAAGCGGCTCGCATCTATCGTAGGGGCGGCACCCTTTTCATTTCGATATCCGAACATGTCGGTCCAGCAAACTCCCGCCTCGCCATTTTGGGGCGCGCAAATCAGGAGCAGCGTGATGACTGCCGCTCCCAATGCCACCTTACGGATAAACGCGATACAGCGTCCCATTGCGGCCCTCATAATAGGCTAGATGGTACATCTTGGCGGCTTCTATGTTGGCCTGTGTGCTGGCTGCCGGCCAGAGTTTCGTGTTTCGGCCGGCCAGCTGGCGAACCCTATTATCTTGGAATCCTTCGACAAAGCCCGACCCGCCTCTTTCATAACTCTCCGAGCGTCGTGTTTCCTTGGTCTTGATGAAAAGAAATTGCTTCTCACCGCTCTGGACTAAGGAGAAATTGATGCCGTTGTCCATCAGGGTTTTAGCGTCGCCACCGCTGAAGGACATGTCCGTCAGACCATCATCATAAATATGAATATGGACGGTACCGAGCAGCGTGAAGTTCTCGGGATCTTTCACCGTAAGATCGGGATGGAATTCCCGACTCTTTTCAGCGGCCGTGCGCGGCAATCCTCCTTTGTTTTGCAGTTCCAAGACGCCATCTTTCCTCGCGACGACGGTGGCGCCCTGTTCAATGACCCATTCCTTTTGACCGTCGGGAGGTCGGCGACCATGCGCGTTCAGCAAGGGGGCCAAACCTTCCCGCCAGTAGGTGTCGATGTTTTGCTGGAAGGCGTCAGCGAAGTTCACCACCGGTGGAGCATCTTTCGGCGTGGCCGGCAGGGCAAAATCGACTGCAGTGGCAGCCCGAAAAGGCGCCCGGACTCCTGGAGGAGTCACTTGCGTCTTGTTCGGCATGGTCGGCCCGACCCCTTGGGGCTCCTTCGGCTTCGGTTCAATGGACGCACTGACATCTCTGGCATTGGTGTCGGTCCAGCGGCCATCCTCGTCGCGGGGTTGGTCGGGACTGTACTTCGCCAAATTGTCGTTGGCTTGAGCCAAGCGGACGGCGCCGTCCCAGTCCAGGTCGGGCAGACGCAAATGGACGGCGCGGATCATGGCTTGGGCCAGATCGCCCCGGTTGAGCGCGTCGGCGATCTTGGCGAGGCGCTGCAGCATCGCGGTATTCAATTCAGCGCCCGCGTAAGCGCGCTTCAGCAACTTTTCCACCTCCGCCGCCGGGCGGGGCTGAAAGCCGCCGGTGCCCTTAGCCAGTAGGGGAACACCGGCCAGCGTCAGCCCCTCCGCCGTACAGCTGACACCCAGGCCGCCCGGCCCGTTGCTCAAACGATACCGACGCTGCCAACCGTCCATGGCCATGCTCCCGTGTTGATGGAAAGGCAATGTATGTTCTTGTTTTGTTCTTGTCAATTTAATCATGAACAGGTTGCTCAACCGCATCAGGACGGCAGACTTCCCTTGTGGGTGGGAGATGTGTGAAAACGCGCCCCACCCATACGCGAATGCCTCGCAGAATCATCCTTGCCTCTGCGAACGCCTCTCACTATCTTATCCCCCAGATCAGCCTCTGGGTGGATGCCTGCGCCATGTACGTCTGCGTCTGTAACGCCATCAACTGCCGTACCGTCCGCACCCATATCGGGGCAGGGGCGCAGAGCGTGGGGGCGGTGTTCAAGGCCCAGGGGTGTTCGCCCCGCTGCGGCAAATGCTTCGACACCATGCGTGAGATGATCCAGGAAGGTCAGCCGGCCAACATGTCCGAGCCTGTGCTGCGCGCGGCGGAATAAGCGGGCCTCACGCTTCCGCCTTTCCTGCAAAGGCGCCTCAAAGGAAAAGCCACCGACCCGGCGGGATCGGTGGCTTTGTCGTTTCCGGGGCTGGGCGCCCAGGCGCCCTTACGGCGTTCCGGCCTGCGGGGCGCCGCCCGCCGTCACGGCACCGGGGCTGCCCGCCGGCCGCAGGGTGCGGTCGAAGAAGTCCAGCATGGTGTTGTAGCGGTGGATGTTGGCGTAGGTGTCGTAGAAACCGTGGCGCTGGCCTGGGTAGGTCATCAGGTCGAATTGCGTCTCCTGCTGCTGCAGGGCGCGCAGCAGCTTGGTGGTGTTGTCGAAGAAGACGTTGTCGTCGGCCATGCCGTGGATGACCATCAGGCGGCCCTTGATGTTCTTCAAATCCTTGAAGACGCTGGAGTCCTCATAGGCCGTGCCGTCCTTGGGATCGCCCAGGTAGCGCTCGGTATAGGCGGTGTCGTAGAGGCGCCAGTCAGTCACCGGGGCGCCGGCGGCACCGGCGGCGAAAACGCCCGGGGCGCGGGTCAGCATGATGATGGTCATGAAGCCGCCGTGGCTGTGGCCGAAGAAGCCCAGGTGCTGACCGTCCACGAAAGGCAGGGACTTCAGGTAAGTGGCGCCCTTCACCTGGTCCGCCACCTCCACCGAGCCGAAGTGGTGGTATGTCGCCGACAGGAAGGCCTGGCCCCGGTGCGGCGTGCCCCGGTTGTCCAGCACCATGACGACGTAGCCGTTGCGCGCCAGCACCTGGGTGAAGCCCGTCTGGGCATCGCCCCAGGCATGGGTCACCAGGGCCGCCGCCGGGCCGCCATAGGCGTTGACGATGGCGGGATACTTCTTGCCGCTCGTTTTCGCACCCGGCGGCACCAGCATCATGTAGTGCAGGTCGCTGCCGTCATCGGCCTTCAGCACGCCGTATTCCGGCTGGATTTCGCCGGCCAGGTAGGGTGCGAAGGGATGGCTGTCGTCCAGCTTGTTCTCGATCAGCCAGGTCACGCGGTTGCCCTTGGTGTCCTCCACCGACAGCTGCGGCGGCTGGTGCGGGCCGGAATAGCTGTGCAGCCAGCTGCCGCCCTTGGCCGCCATGACGGCGCCGTGCCAGCCGTCCGCGGTGGTCAGGGCCTTCACGTCGCCCTTGGCCAGGCCCACGGAATAGACGTGGTGGTCCAGCGGCCCCTCGCGGAAGCCGGTGAAGAAGACGCGGCCCCCCGCCTCGTCCACCCCGGCCACGGCGTCCACCATCCAGTCGCCCTTGGTCAGGGCGCGGCAGTTGGCGGCCTCATGGTCGCAGAGGTAGAGGTGCTTGAAGCCCGTGCGCTCCGACGCCCACAGGATCTTGCCGTTGGCCAGCGCCCGCAGATCCTCATGCAGGTTCAGGAAGGTCTTGCTCTCTTCCGTCAGCAGGGTGCGCACGGCGCCAGTGGCGGGGTTCACGGCCAAGAGGTCCAGGCGCTTCTGGTCCCGGCTCAGGCGCTGCACCAGCGCTTCCGAGCCGTCGCGGCGCCAGTCCACGCGCGCCAGGTAATAGCCGGCGGGATCGCCCAGGTTGACGCTGGCGACCTTGCCGGTGCCGGCGTCCATGATCCGCAGCGTCACCTTGGCGTTGGGGCCGCCGGCGAAGGGATAGCGCTGCGGCACCACCGTCACGCCCTCGGCGCCATAGTCGTAGCGGCTGACCAGCGGCACGTCGGACTCGTCCACGCGGGTATAGGCGATGTAGCGGGCGCCGGGCGACCACCAATAGCCGGTGTTGCGCTTCAGCTCCTCCTGCGCCACGAACTCCGCCGTGCCGTAGGACAGGGTGCCGGCGCCGTCGTGGGTCAGGGTGCGCTCCTGGCCCTGGGCCAGGTCATAGACATACAGGTTATTGCCGCGCACATAGGTCACCAGCTTGCCGCCGGGGGCGAAGCGGGCATCGATGGCGGCGTCCTTGGTGGTGGCGCTGTCGGTGATGCGGCGGGGCGCGCCGCCCAGCGGCATGACGAAGACGTCGCCCGCCATGGGGAACAGCAGGGTGCGTCCCTCCTCATCCCAGCCATAGTCGACGATGCCGGTGTCGCGGATGCGCTGGCGCTCGCGGCGGCCGCGTTCCTCCTCGCTTTCCTTGGCGCTGAACTGGTTGCTGTCGACCAGCAGGCGGTCGGTGCCCGCCTTGATGTCATAGGCCCACAGGTCGGTCTTGTTGGCGTCGTCGGCCTTGGCCTTGAGGTAGGTCACCAGCGTGCCGTCGGGGGAGAATTTCACGCCGCGCGCCCGGGGGCCGTTCAGCGCCGGGCTGCCCAGCATGCGCTCCACCGTCAGGGCGGGGCCACCGTCCGTCGGCGCGTCGGCCGCCTGCGCCGGCGCCGCCATCAGCGCGCCCGCCAGAACGCCGCCGGCCAACACGGTTCCCGCCATCACCCGGCGCCAAGCGCCCATGCCCGCGCCGCCGCGGCCGGCGCGCCCCACCATTCCCATATCGACCTCCCGATGCGGCGCGCCATTGCAGGCCGGCGCCGCTGGTTTAGACCCAAGCTGCCCGGCACCGTATCTGATGCGCCCGACGGCTGTAAACGCCGCCGCCGCCGGCGGGCGGCACCCTGTGCCAAAGCGTTGTTTTGAAATTGTTGTTTTGGGCGGGGTGTGGGCGGATGATGGCACGCAAGAACGGCGCCCGGGCAACGGACGCCATCTTCGGGGGATGGGTCGGGGCGGAGGGGGATGCCGTGGAACGTGCCGCGAATAGGCCGATGCGGGTGCTGGTCGCCGACGACCACCCGATGTACCGCGATGCCCTGGAACTGTACCTGATGCGCGACTGGCCGGAGGCCAGCCTGACCGCCGTCGGCTCGCTGGAGGAACTGGACGCCCTGGCCCAGCGGCCGGAGGGGCGGGACTTCGACCTGGTGGTCATGGACTGGCAGTTGCCGGGGGGTGAGGGCGGCGCCGGGTTGGACCGGCTGGACGCCGCCGGCATCAACTCGCCGGTGGCGGTGGTCACGGGACATGATGACGCCGCCATCGCGCGCGAGGCGCTGACCCGCGGCGCCTGCGCCTTCCTGCCCAAGACGCTGTCCAGCGTGGCCCTGGTGCAGATGCTGAAGGTGGTGGCGGTGGGCGGCAGCGTGGTGCCGGCCGACGTGGCCCTGCGCATGGCGGGCGCCCTGCCGGCGCCGCTGGGCCCGCACGGCGCCGCCCCCGACGGCGGCGGCCTGCTGACGGAACGGGAACGCGAGGTGCTGGAGCATCTGGCCGGCGGCGCCACCAACAAGGAGATCGGGCGGATGCTGGATTTGCAGGAGGTGACGATCAAACTGCACACCCGGCGCATCCTGCGCAAGCTGGGCGCCAAGAACCGGGTGGAGGCGGTGACGCGCGCGCGCGACCAGGGCCTGTTGGGCGGGCCTTAAGTCTCTGGCGATGAAGGAAACGCAGGGACGCATGGCGCCCGGCGCGGGGCATGGCCACCATGCAGGGTTGTGGGATAGCGCGGCGCTATCCCCCGCTATCCCTATTCCCAGGACCGATAGCCTTCGCGACAGATGCGGTGGACGAACGGTTGCGGTGATATGCGGCCCACAACCTGGACCGCCACTTCCTGTTCATCGCCCGAAAGCCTATCCCAATGAGCGCCATCCTGATCGTCGACGACAACCCGTATTTCCGCGACTATCTGTGCGAGGCGGTGCGGCGCCTGGGATACGCCCCCATCATGGCCGCCTCGGCCCGCGAGGGTCTTTCCCTGCTGGCGACCCAGCCGGTGCGTGCCGTCATTTCGGATCTGCTGATGCCGCAGATGGATGGATTGGAATTGGCCCGGGCGATCCGGTCGCAGCATCCCCGCATGCCCCTGCTGATCCTCAGCGACGGGCCGGAGAGCATCACGGCGCCCTGCCTGCGCGCGGCGCAGCTGATCTACGGGGCCGCCATCTCGGAAAAGAGCGACGGCGGCCTGGGCACCACGCTGGCCGATTTTCTGGCCCGGCCAGGGAAGGAGGCGTGTGAGCCTGCCGCCTGACGCCCCTTCCGCGCGAGGCCCCCTCGCGCAGGGCAGCATCACCACCCGCCTGCTGCTGATCCTGGTGCCGCTGGTCCTGCTGGCGGCGGCCGGCACGGCCTTCGTGGCGGTCGGCACCAGCCGCGCGGTGGTGGAACGGTTCGCGGTGGATTACGGCCAGGACCTGGCCAACAAGCAGGCGGGCGAGATCGCCGCCATCACCCGTGAAAAGATCGCCTTCGTCGAAGGCCTGGCCCGCCAGGTGGAAAGCATGGTCGCCACCGGCGACAACGACCGGCGGGTGGTCGCCAAGTATATCGAGCGCACGGCGCAGGCCCATCCCAACATGGTCGGCTTCTGGTTTCTGGCGGAACCGGACTTCATGGGGCCGGACCAGAATTTCAGGAACGGCGATCCCACCCTGGGCCTGCCGGAAAGCGGGCGCTTCGCCACCTACTATGTGGCCGACGGCCAGGGCAGCGTGAAGGCCGGCGACATCCGGTCCGACTTCTATCACGATGAATATTACGCCCGCGCGGCCCGGTCCCGGGCGCGCCAGGCCATTCCGCCCTATCTCTACACCGTGCTGGGCCGGCCTATCTGGATGGTCTCCTACACCATTCCCGTGATCGTGGACGGGCGCCTGGTCGGCGTGGCCGGCACCGATCTGGCGCTGGAGGCGCGGGCGGAGGAATTGGACAGCCGCCGTCCGCTGGGCGGCAACATCTATATGATCAACCGCGAGGCCAACTGGACCTACCACCCGGACCATGCCCTGCTGGCCACCAAGGCCACGGTGGGCGAGGGGCCGCAGTTCCAGCTGAGCCCGGGTGAGCTGGCCCGGGTGTTGAAGGTCGAGCCCTATGAGGTGGAACGGCTGGACAGGAACGGCCTGCGCATCCGCCGCTATGCCGTGCCCATGGTGTTCTTCGAGGGCGACAGCCGCCGGCTGCTGCTGCTGGACGTGCCGGTGCAGGGCCTGAGCGCGCCCTTCGCCGGCATCGGCACCGCCATCATGCTGGCGGCCCTGGCGGCGGGCCTGCTGATCAGCCTGGTGCTGGTGGCGGCCGTCCGCTCCATCATCGGCGTGCCGCTGACACGCATGGCGCGGACCATCGACCTGCTGGACAAGGGCGAGGCCGTGGCGGTGCCCGACACCGGACGTGAGGACCAGATCGGCGGCATCGCCCGGGCGCTGGATCGCTTCCGCGGCACGCTGGCGGAGCGTGATCGCCTGCGCGCCCAGGTGCAGGAGCGGACGACGGCGCTGGAACGCATGTTGGCCGGTGTGGGCGCCGCCAAGGACGCCATCGTCCTGTTCGACCGGGACGACACCGTGCTCTACGCCAACCCCGCGGCCATATCGCTGCTGGGCGCGCCGGACGAGGCGGCGGTGATCGGCCAGTGCTGGCGCGACCTGTTGACCCCGGCGACGGCGGCCCTGTCGGAGGAAGAGCATCAGCGCCGCCGCGCCGACCTCATGTCCACCGGCTACGCCCACATGGTGAGCGAGACGTGGGAGAGCGTCTGGGGCCGCACCATGGAGACATACGAGACGACGCTGAGCCTGCGGCCCAATGGCGACATCGTCATGGTTCTGCGCGACGTCTCCGCCGCCCGCCGCGTGGCCCGCGAGCGGGAGGAACTGCAGCGCCAGGTCCTGCAGCAGGACAAGATGGAGGCCATCGGGCGGCTGGCCGGCGGCGTGGCGCACGACTTCAACAACCTGCTGGGCGCCATGCTGGGCTATGTCGAGTTCCTATTGGACGACCTGGACCCGCAGGACAAGGCCCACAGCTACGTCGCCCGCATCAACGCCGTGGGCAAGCGCGCCAAGGACCTGGTGGGCCAGATCCTGACCTTCGCCCGTTCGGACAAAGGGGAGCTGCAGGCCGTTTCCCCTGTGGCGGTGCTGGAGGACGCGCGCGGCATCCTGCGCTCCACCGTGCCGGCTACGACGGAGATGAGCTTCCAGATCGCGGGATCGGTGCCCAACGTGCGCGCCAACCCCACCCAACTGGTCCAGGTGCTGATGAACCTGGTGATCAACGCCCACGACGCCCGCCGGGGCGAGGGCGGGCGCATCCGCATCCGCCTTTACCCCGGCCCCGCGCCGGAGGACGCCCGGGTGGCGGAGGGGCGCTGGATGGAGCACGAGGCCCTGCCCTTCGACAAGAGCCGGCCGCATGTGGTGTTGGAGGTGGAGGATGAGGGCCATGGCATGACCATGGAGGTCATGACCCGCCTGTTCGAACCCTTCTTCACCACCAAGGGCAAGGGCCGGGGCACCGGCCTGGGCATGCCCGTGGTCTACGGTATCGTCCGTGCGCATGGCGGCGGCATGACGGTGATGTCGGCGGAGGGCGAGGGGTCGCTGCTGCGCGTCCTGCTGCCGGTGGGGGGACCCGGGGCGATGGCGGCCCCCCTGTTGGCGCCCGCCGCCGTGAAGACGGCGCCGCACCGCCGCCTGCGCATCCTGGTGGTGGACGACGCGGCAGAGATGGGCGACATGCTGCTGGAAGGCCTGTCACGCCGCGGACACGAGGTCGCCATCTGCGAAACCCCGGCCGAGGCGCTGGAGGTGTTCGAGGAGAACCCGCTGGCCTTCGACGCCGTGGTCAGCGACCAGACCATGCCCGGCATGACCGGCCTGGCCCTCATCGCCCTGCTGAAGACCCGCCGGCCCGACCTGCCCTGCGTGCTGTATACCGGCTATAGCGAGCGGTCGGATGAAAAGGCGGTGCTGGCGGCCGGTGCCGAC
The DNA here is from genome assembly GCF_034653355.1 of Nitrospirillum guanabarense. Lineage (NCBI taxonomy): Bacteria > Pseudomonadati > Pseudomonadota > Alphaproteobacteria > Rhodospirillales > Azospirillaceae > Nitrospirillum > Nitrospirillum guanabarense. Next base: position 562,132 of record NZ_JAYEER010000001.1, on the reverse strand, counting down.
GCCTTTTTCTTGAAGCCGGTGGTGGTGGAACGCCTGGCCGCGAAGGTGGAGGCGCTGTGCGCCGCCCGGGCGGGGGCATCGGTTTAGGCCCTTAGGGTCCGCATGAAACCCTAACGCCCCGCTGGTGTCGGCAGGTACAGAGTGGCCACGGTGCCGTTCAGCAGGGAACTGGCCAGGTCCAGGTGGCCACCCAGCATGCTGGCGATGCTCTGCGCGATGGGCAGGCCCAGGCCCAAGCCCTGCTGGCGCGAGCGCGCCTGCAGGATGACGCTGCCGAAGGGAACGGCGGCGGCCTGCAACTCCTCCGGCGACATGCCGCGGCCCTGGTCGATGACGCGCAGGATGACACCCTCCCGCCGTTGGCCGATCTCCACCACCACCGCCTGTTCTGGCGGGGAATAGGTCAGCGCGTTGGTCAGCAGCTCGGTCAGGGCGCGGTTCAGCAAATTACCGTCGATCTCCAGCACGCACGGGGCGGTCGTTTCCGTGTCATGCTGGATGCGCACGCGCTTGTCCCGCCCGCCGCCGAACTGGCGGATGAGGCGGGTGATGAAGGGTTCCAGCTCGATCAGCTGCAGCTCGCTGGCGGTGGAGCCCGACGCCAGGCGGGTGTAGTCCAGCAGCCGGTTGATGGTGCGCAGCAGCCGGTTGCCGGCGCTGGTGATCTCGCGCAGGTAGTCGTCGCGCTCCGCCACCTCGTCCTGGTCCAGCTGGCCGATCAGGTCGCCGAAGCCCAGGATGGCGTGCAGCGGCGTGCGCAGCTCATGCGTCACCAGGCCCAGGAAACGCTCCTTCGCCTCGTTGGCGCGTTGCGCCTTCTCATTGGCGGCGCGCAGGGCCTGCTCCGCCTCCTTGCGGGTGGTGATCTCCTCCACCGTGCCTTCGTAGTAGAGGGGCTGGCCGTTGGCGTCGCGTACCTCGCGGCAGGTCTCGGAAATCCAGATGATGGTGCCGTCGCGGCGGCGGATGCGGGATTCGAAGCCCTGGACGACGCCGCGCGCCCGCATCTCCGCCACGAAGGCCTCGCGCCGGCCGGCATCGACATAGAGCTGCACGCCGATGTCGGTCAGGGCGCCCAGCATGTCCTCGCGGCTGTCATAGCCGTACAGCCTGGCCAGCGCCGGGTTGGCGTCCAGATAGCGCCCGTCGACGGTGGTCTGGAACAAGCCCCAGGGCGCCTGCTCGAACAGGCGGCGATAGCGATCCTCGGGATGGGCGGCATCGGCCTCTGCGGGCGCCTCCTCAACCAAGGGGGACTCTGGGGCAGAGGTACCGGGGGCGGTGGACGTGTCCAGCGGGGCCGGGGCGGGAACCGTCATGGCGGGTGGGGGCTCGATAGCCAAGGAAACCGGCAAACCTGTCAGCAAACACGCCTCCGCGGGCGACCCCTCATGACGTCCACAAGGACATTCAAGGACCTGGTGCGCCCATCCGGTGACCCTGGGCATCCCGCAGGATGCACGGCAGAAGCGCACGGGCGTACCCACGTCCACAAGCGGCCAGATCAAAAATGCGAAAATAACAGAGGCGCCGGTCTGGGCCGACGTCCAACCTCATTCATTTTAATCAAGAGGGGCGGGCGGTCCCAGGGAACCGCCCGCCCGCGCCCATACTAGCGGATCACCCGCCAAAAGGCAGGATCAAATCAACACCGAACGTGAACTGGTCGTCCTTGGTCAGGTTGTCGTAGGCGGCGTGGTTGGCCTTGTCGTAACGTACCTCGGGCCGCAAGGTCAGGCCGTCCAGCAGGCCCAGATCCGCCGGCTTCCAAGTCACGCCCAGGGTCAGCTCGCCATAGCTGGTGCCGACCCCCGGACCGATGGCGCCCTTCTCCAGCGGCTCACCCTTCTCCAGGAAGACGAAATCGCGGTTGCCGGGGAAGGCCGCCACGAAGAAGCCGTGGCCGTCCCGCCACCATTCCGCGCGCAGGGTGGCCGTCAGCTCCGGCGACAGGGTGTAGCTGACGTACTGGGCGATGCCGCCACCGTCGACGTTGAACAGGTCGTCCTTGATGTAGTTCAACTCGGTGATCAGCGTCAGTTCGTCCGTCGCCTTGAAGGTGGCGGTGATGTCGCTGATCCAGCGGTTCTCGTTGTTGGCGTCGGCATAGCCCAGCGGCGCCTTCAGGCTGGGGTTCTCCGGACCCACATGGGTCAGGGCCAGCACGGTCAGCTTGCCGTCCGCCAGGTTGTTCAGGCCGATGCCGAAGATGCCGGCGGCGGCGCTGTTGTTGTCGCCGTCGCTCAGCGTCGTGTTCACGCCGCTGTCGATGCCGCCATAGAGGTCGATGTCCGGCGTCAGGTGCAGGGTGGCCAGCGCGCCGGTGTGCTTCAGCGGCAGGCCGAAGTTGAAGATGTAGCTGTGGCTGTAGAGCAGGTTGGACGGGGCGGCGATCACTTCCGCGCCCAGCGGCGTGGAGAACGCGCCCACCTTCAGGTCCAGGCCGCCGGCGCCGGGGCTGGGGAAGTGCAGCAGGACGTTGGCTTCCACCAGGTCGAACTGGGTGCGTTCCTTGATGCCCGTGTCCAGGATGCCCAGGAAGTGGGTGTAGCGCGCGTCGGTGCCGTAGAAGCCTTGCACCTTGAAGCCCCAGTCGAAGCCTTCGGCCTTGGGGTCCAGATCCTTGGAAACGGTGCCCGACAGCTGATTCAGGACCAGCTGGTTGGTCTTGTCCGTGAACAGGTGGCCGTAGTTGGTGCCGCCGGTGGGGCCGTTGCTATTGAAGGTGGCGCCGGCCTCGACATAGGCGGACCACTTGATGCCCGGCGGTTCGGCGGGGGCCGCCTCTTGCGCCAGCGCCGGGGTGGCGATGGCGGACAGGCCCACCATCAGGCTGATGGCGGCGGCGGCGGTGGCCGCCAGAAGAACGGTCTTGGTGGTGCGTCCGCGCGGGGCCGGCGCGCGAGTGGCAAGCGGACAGTCGACTTCAATCTCCCGAACTGAGGCCATTGTTTATTCTCCGTGAGGCTTGTTGATTGTTTTATGTAGGCGATGACTGCGTATTGCGATGCAGCAAGATCGGTGCCAATCGCGACTGGCTGCCTGAAAATAAGGCGCCGCTCCGGCGTTCCTGACCTGGGTCGCTTGGCCGCAGGGTGGACGACACGGCCACAAAAGGTTGATTTGCCAAGCCCCGGGTCCGATGCGTGTTTTTTACGCTGAGAAGTTGTGAGAAACCATTTATTCAGTGAAACTGGTTTCCATAAGTTGTGCCGATGTGGCGGAATTTGAAAAAATGTGCACGATTTTTAGGCGTGGAACGAAATTCTACGTTTCCCTCCGAAACGGTTGGCGCAACCAATAGGCCCAGCCGCTTGAAACAGCTTCAAAAATAAGCTGAAACCACAAGCTGTGCCAAAGCGTGAAATGCCTGAAATATAGGCATTGCTCGATGATGCCGGGCGGTCGGCCCGAAAAGCGTGCGATTTTTTTAACCTTTCGGCAACAAATGGGGGTGGCGGACAAGGGGATGCGGGCCAGCGTTCCCGCCGCCCGCGGGCCCCATTCGCGCTGCGGCACGAACTTTGAAAGGAGTGGACGGTTGGCTGATGGCCGGACCGGTTCCCGGGGCAGACCTGGGGGTGCCGGAACCGGCTTAAACGAACGGGAATGGGGAGCCAGATGAACCGTTTGCTTGGGAACCGTTTACTTGGATTGATGGTGATGGCGCTGGCCGGCATGGCGCCGGCGCTGGCCTTCGCTCAGGACGCCGCGGCCCCCGCCGCGGCCGCGGCCGCCGCTGCGGCGCCCGCAGCGCCCACCATCAGTGGGGGCGACACGGCGTGGATGCTGACGTCCACGGCGCTGGTGCTGATGATGACCATTCCCGGCCTGGCGCTGTTCTACGGCGGCATGGTCCGGAAGTTCAACGTGCTGGCCATGGTGATGCAGAGCTTCGCCATCACCTGCCTGGTGACCGTGCTGTGGGCGCTGGTCGAATACAGCCTGGCCTTTTCCGCCGCCAGCGACGCCGCCGACGCCAAGGAATTCATCGGCGGCTTCAGCCGCGTGCTGCTGGCGGGCATGGACCCGACCGGCACCCACGCCCTGGCCCCGACGATCCCGGAGCCGGTGTTCATGATGTACCAGATGACCTTCGCGATCATCACGCCGGCGCTGATCACCGGCGCCTTCGCCGATCGCATGAAGTTCTCGGCCATGCTGATCTTCATCACGCTGTGGTCGCTGGTCGTCTACGCCCCCGTGGCCCACACGGTGTGGCACCCCAACGGCTACCTGGCCAAGCTGGGCGTGCTGGACTTCGCCGGCGGCACGGTGGTGCACATCAACGCCGGCATCGCCGGCCTGGTGGCCTGCCTGGTGATCGGCAAGCGCAAGGGCTACCCCAATGCCGACTTCAGCCCGCACAACCTGGTGCTGAGCCTCATCGGCGCCTCGCTGCTGTGGGTGGGCTGGTTCGGCTTCAACGCCGGTTCGGCCCTGACGGCCGGTCCGCGCGCCGGCATGGCCATGACCGTGACCCAGGTGGCCACCGCCGCCGCCGCGCTGGCCTGGGTGTTCGTTGAGTGGGCCGTGAAGGGCAAGCCCTCGGTCCTGGGCATCATCTCCGGCGCCGTCGCCGGCCTGGTGGCCATCACCCCGGCCGCCGGTTTCGTCGACACCGTGGGCGCCTTCGCCATCGGCATCGCCGTCGGCATCATCTGCTTCTTCTCCGCCACCTCGCTGAAGAAGGCCCTGGGCTATGACGACAGCCTGGACGCCTTCGGCGTGCACGGCATCGGCGGCATCGTCGGCGCCGTCCTGACCGGCGTGTTCGCCAAGATGGCGGTGGCCAACAGCGAGGGGGCCTTCGCCGCCACGCTGAAGGACGCGCCGGACACGAAGCTGGGCCTGATCGAGGGCAATGCCGCCCAGGTCATCACCCAGCTGGAAGGTGTGGCCTTCACCATCGTGTGGTGTGGCGTCATCACCTTCATCCTGCTGAAGGTGATCGACCTGGTCATCGGCCTGCGCGTGGATGAGGACGTCGAGCGCGACGGCCTGGACATCGCCCTGCACGGCGAGTCCATCCACTGAGCCTTGGTTGCGTATCCTTGGGGATGGCCAAGCTATCCCTAAGGGACTGAAGTCCAAGCGGATCCGTGGGAACAGAAATCGGCCGGCGATGTTAGACTGACCCGGCCGACCCGCCCCCGGCGATCACGAATATCCAATCAGGGAGTGGTCTGATGAAGTTCATTATCGCGGTGATCAAACCCTTCAAGCTGGATGAGGTGCGCGACGCCCTGACCGGCCTGGGGGTCCAGGGCCTGACCGTCACCGAGGTCAAGGGCTATGGCCGGCAAAAGGGCCAGACCGAGATCTACCGGGGCGCTGAATACGCCGTCAGTTTCCTGCCCAAGATGAAGATCGAAGTGGCCGTGCCTGACGACCTGGCCGACAAGGCGGTGGAGGCCATCCAGGCCGCCGCCAACACCGGCAAGATCGGCGACGGCAAGATCTTCGTCCTGGAACTGGCGCAAGCCGTGCGTATCCGCACGGGTGAGACCGACACCGACGCGCTGTAACGCCGCCGGTCAGAACGCGCGGCACCGGCCACCCCGGCGATCAGACCCCGGGCTGGTGTTGGGAACGGTGCTGTCCGGACACGTTGAAAGAGAAGGGCGGCGGCCTTGGGGGCGCCGCCTTTTTTCAACCGGCGGCCAGCAGGGCCAGGGCGAAGGGCTGCGGTCGTGGGGCACGTTGGCGCCGACCACCTGCACGGTCCAGATGCCGGCCGCCGCCGAGGACACGGCGATGGCCTCCACGTTGTTGGCGCTGTCCAAGCTTTGCCCATTGGAGCCTTGCCCGCCAAGGCCGGCGTTGCCGGTGAGGGTGGAGCCGTCGGGCCCACGCAGCACCAGGTTCAGGTTGTTCACCAGGCTGGCGCCGGGATAGTCGCTGTAGGCCATCACCACCCGCAGGGGGCTGCCATCCGCCGCCACCTGCAGGCTGTATTGGTAAAGGTCGCCGGTGGCGACGCCGTTGCCATCCAGGAAGGTGGCGCGAAGGGGGGGCGCCGGCGCCAGGATGGTGTCCAGGTGAACACGGCCGAAACCCTGGTTGATGTCCGGCAGGGGGCCATCTTCCACCCCCGGCGCCGTGCCGCCCAAGGGGACCGCGCCGGCGATCAGCGCCGCCTTCAGCAGGGCGGCCGACGGCGAGGGCAGGCCCACCTGCGTGCGTAGATACTCGCGGATCAGGGTGATGGCCCCGGCGACCAGGGGGGCCGCCGTGCTGGTGCCGCTCTCATACATGTAAAAGGGCGTGGCTGGGGCGTAATAGGGCGTCTGGCCATTGTAGCTGGCCAGACGCTGCGACCGGGTCGACAGGATGAAGGTGCCGGGCGCGACCACGTCCGGCTTTATCCGCCCATCCTGGGTGGGACCCCGGCTGCTGAAGGGCGCCATCTGGTCCGGGCCACCCGCCACCAAGGCGTCGACGGGGGCGGCCTTGCTGCCCCACTTGGCGCCGTTGGTGATGTTGATGTCCCGCCGGTTGTTGGCGCAGGCGCCCACGGTGATGCAGTTCTTGGCCGTTCCGGGCGGGGTGACGCTGCCGGGATCAATTCGGCCGTCGCCGTCACCGTCGCTGCCGTCGTTGCCGGCGGAGAAGACGATGCAGAAGTCCGGATTGTTCCAGATGAAGGTGTCGATGTCCGTGCAGTAGGAGTTGTAGGCTTGCTTGGTGCCGCCGCCCCAGGAATTGGAATGGATGCGGGCGCCTTTGCCGTAGGCCGCGCTGTACAGCACCTTCAGGTCGCTGGGCAGGCCCGCCAGGGAATAGGGTGGCGGGGTGGTCTGTCCTTCGACCGGCTTCCAGTCCAGGTACTGTTCCACCGCCTGCATGATCACCTGGGCCTTGTAAGCCAGGCCCCGCACCGGGCCGGCCAGGTTGGGCAGTTCGGCGCTGGCGGTGCCATCCCCCAGCAGGGCCCCGGCGGTATGGGTGCCGTGGCCGCGGTTGCGGTCGGCGGGGCCGTCGTCGGCGCCGGGATTGTTGATGCGCGAGGCGTAGCTGGGGCTGATGGGATAGCTTTCCAGCGCCAGGACGCGGCCGGCGAAATCGGGATGGATGGCGGCCGGGTCGCCTGAGTCCAAACCGGTGTCGCACATCGCGACCACCTCCCCGGCGCCGCTAAGCCCCAGGCCGGCGGCGTCGGTCAACACGCTGGCCGATCCGATGATGCGGGTGGCCTGGTCGGTGGATGGCATGGGCAGCACATGGCGGCCGATGCGCTTCACCCCGTGCACCTGGGCCAGGGCCAGCAGCTTGTCGCGCAGGCTACCCTCGCCCGGCGCCGCCGTTTCCACCACCAGCAGGGCGCTGCCCGGCGCCTCCTCCACGACGGTGAAGCCCGCGGCGGCGACGTCGCCCTGCCGGCCGTGGGCCTGGGCGGCGCCGAAGAACTCCACCGTGTAGGCGTCGGCCAGGGCGTGGCCGTGTTGCGCGCCCGGCGCCGGCGGGGCCGCCAGCGTGTCGACCTCGTGGATCAGGCGGGCGGCATAGGGCAGATGGCCCACCCATCGGACGGCGCCCAACTGGCTCAGCAGGCCCGCCTCGTCGGCGGTGGCGCGGACGATGATGGCGAAGTGCTGATAGGGCTCCACCACCTCCGCGCCGGTGGCCGCCACGGCGGCCAGCCACGCGTCCTGGATGGGGCCGACGAACTGCACGATGTAGTGATGGGCGCCCGGGGCCAAGGCGGCCTGGTCCCCATAGGCGGGGTGGGCCTCATGGCTGCCGTCGGCGGCCACGCGGGGAATGCCGGTGTCGATGGGGGCGGCGCCCGTGTTTGCCATGGTCAGCGTGTACAGGGCGCTGATGTCCTCCGTCAGGCCGGTGGCCAGCACCGCCGTGGCGGCGGCATCGCCGTCCACCTCCACGATGCGGAAGGCCGGATAGTCCTGCAGCAGGCGGACGCCGGGCAGCGCCGCCAGGGCCTGCGCCGACGCATCGAAAACCTTGATCACGCGTGGCATGGTGCGGTTCCCCCAAGGCCCTGGCGGGGCTCGGCATGCGCCAACCCCGCCAGGGCTGTATTTCCTCTGTCGCCACCATCTTAGGGTGGTTGGGCGCGCGCCGCCAACCGCATAGGCGTGAATATCGTGCGGTCAGAACCGGTAGGCGACGCTCAGGTTCAGGGTCAGCTGCGAATGGGCGCGGGTGATGGGGCTGTCGGCGGCGTCGCCCAGCAGCCTCTGGTAGGCGCCGTCCGCCGTCATGAACCAATGTTCCGTCCAGAACCATACGGCGCTGGAGCCGAAGCCGGCGCTGCTGAAACCGCTGCCTGGCGTGTATTGCCGGTACCCGCTGCGGATGGATTGGTTGGGGTTGATGCCGAAATAGCGCCGCATGTAGGAGGAGTCGGCATAGGTCGCGGTCGGGCCGACGAAGACGAAGAAACGCTCCGACCCGGCGACGGGCAGATAGGCGCTGATGTCCCCCACCCAGCCGTTGTTGCCGCCGAAGCCGCGCCGCACGGCGGTGCGCAGCACGACGGGGAAGATGGTGTACTCCGCGAACACCTTGGCCTCCGGCGCGGGCGAAATGTCGCCCAGGCCGCGCAGCTGGGAACTGTCATCCTGGTCGCGGCCGACATCGAAGCCCAGGGCGAGGCCGGCGCGGAAATTCTCCCCGCGCAGCAGGTTGACGCCGACACCTTCCCCCATGGAGAAGAAGGCGATGTCCTTGTAGCGCACATCCAGGTTGATGCCCGGCTGCACATGGTATTCGGAGGAGCCGACGTACCGCGGCTGGAACGAAGTCGCGGCCCCGACGCTGACATCCCAGGTGGGCAGCGGATTCTCGAACTTCGACCGCAACAGCACACCGGCCGAATATTGCCATTCACTGAGGGGGGAGGGTGTCTGTGCCCGCGCCTTGCCGGGCGTCAGACAGAGCAGGCAGAGCGCCAGGCCGAGCATAAGGCGGATCAGCGCGGGGCGACGGGCGGGGCGACGGATGCTCCGCCGCGGGTACGGGGCGCCGGGAACGTCCATGATTTGTTTTTGCCTCCAGGGAGAGGGGTTTTTTGGGCCGGGGGATCGGCGCGGAACCACGCCAACCCTGAAACGCGGAAATGGTCCAAAGGTTCCCGTGGCGCGGAAAATGGCCGCGGGCGACCATCCCGCCTGGTTGAGGACGCCAACCCGGGGCGGCCTTCAGCGAGCCTTCGGCGGCGGCTTCGCATCCCATCGGCGGTCGTTCATGGAGCCGCAGTCTATGCCCCCGCTTAAAACTTTTATCAGAGCCCCATTTCACCACCGCTTTTGTTACGCTGCCGCCCATCGGGCCGCCCCATTGGCAGAAACGGGGCGGGCGGTGTCACGGAAGCGGGGTCCGGGACACGGGCTTATGGTCCGCATAATGAAGAATGGGGGTTCCAGTGAAGAATAGGCGTTGGGGACTGCTGGTGGCGGCCGTGCTGGCCGTGACGGTGCCGGCGGTCATGGCTCCTGCCGTGATGGGCATCGCGCAGGAAAGGAAGGACGACAAGCAGGATCACAAGGACGGTGGACAGAAGGCCGGTCCCGATGGGGCGTCCAAGGTGGATGCGCCCAAGCGCGTCACCGTCGACCGCTCGGGCACCTTCAACGGCAAGCGTATCGACTACACCGTTTCGGCCGGAGAGACCTATCTGCGCGATGAGAAGGGTGAACCCGTCGCCAGCATCTTCTCCGTCGCCTACACCAAGAAGGGCGCCAATCCCGCCACGCGGCCGGTGACCTTTCTCTATAATGGCGGCCCTGGCTCCGCCAGCCTGTGGCTGCACATGGGCGTCTTTGGCCCTAAGCGCGTGCAGATCCCGGCGGATGCCGAGAATCCGGGCCCGCCGCCCTTCCCGCTGGTGGACAACGCTTATTCCATCCTGGACGTGACCGATCTGGTGTTCATCGACCCGGTCGCCACCGGCTACAGCCACGCCGTCGGCAAAGGGGAGGAGAAGGACTTCCTCGGCGTGAAGGAGGACGCGAAGTCGGTCGCGCAATTCGTGCGCGTCTGGCTGGGCAACAACAAGCGCTGGAACAGCCCCAAGTTCCTGGGCGGTGAAAGCTATGGCGGCATCCGGACCGGCGCCATGCTGCCGGAACTGAGCGGCACCACCTCCACCGTGTCCCTGAACGGCATCATCCTGATCTCGCCGGCCATGGACTACACCTCGCTGACCTTCACGCGGGGCAACCTGGTGCCCTACTGGTCCTTCCTGCCCAGCTACGCCGCCACGGCCTGGTACCACAAGAAGGTGGCCGACACCTCCATGGGCTTCGACAAGTTCCTGGCCGACGCCCGCCAGTTCGCGGCGACCGAGTACGCCTCGGCCCTCATCCAGGGCAACCGGCTGTCGCCGGAGCAGCACAAGGCGGTGGTGGCCAAGCTGGCCCATTTCACCGGCCTGTCCCCGGCCTTCATCGAGCAGTCGAACCTGAAGATCCAGGACCACCGTTTCATGAAGGAGTTGCTGCGCGACCAGGGCAAGAGCATCGGCCGCATCGACGGCCGCTACCTGGGCGAGGATTACGACAGCTCGGGCGAGCGGCCGGACAACGACCCCTCGCTGAACGGCATGAGCGGGGCGTTCAGCGCCGTGGTGAACACCTATTTCCGCAACGACCTGGGCCTGGACATGGGCGGGCGGGAGTACAAGGTGCTGGGCTCCCTCTACCGCCGCTGGAACTACGCCCAGGTGGATGGCGGCGGCGGCGAGCCCTACCGCGGCACCGACGTCGGCCCCTTCGTGGGCGACGCCATGCGCCAGAACAAGGGCATGAAGGCTTTCGTCGCCATGGGCTACTATGACCTGGCGACGCCGTTCTTCCATACCGAGAACAGCTTCAACGCCGGCGGCGTGCCCACCGGCCGGGTATCGTTCAACTACTACCCCGGCGGCCACATGATGTACGTGCAGCCCCAGGCCATCGAGAAGCTGACCCAGGACATCCGCAAGTTCATCGTCGCCGGCAGCCCGGCGCAGAACTAAACAGCGGCATGTTTGCAAAGTAAAACGGGCGGGAAACGATCCCGCCCGTTTCCATTGGGGCCTGCCGGCGTCAGCGCTCCCGCACCACGCTCAGGCTGTAGGACATGTCGCCCACCTGCAGCTGGTAGCCCATGCCCAGCATCGAATGGGACACGGTGGCGCTCTCGCCGCCCTTCAGGTGGATGCGGGCGTTTTCCTGCGAGCGCCAAACCTGGCCGTTTTCCAGGGTGAAGACGGGCCGGCCGGCGGGATCGGGACGCATGGAGACGATGCGGGACTGGATGTTGTCCAGTTCCGCCGCCACCGGCGGCGGGGGCGGCTCATGCTTGCCGAACGTGGCCTCGGTCTGGTCGGCCTTGACGCTGGGCGGGCTGCCGAAGGTGGCCTCCACCTTCTTCATCTCCGCTTCCAATCCATCGCTGCTCTTGTCGAAGCAGGCCAGGCGTTGGTCCCGGTCGGCGATCTTCTTGCAGGCCACCACCTCGCTTGCGGCGTTGGGGGTGGTCGCCGCCCGGACGGCCACCGGCAAGGCCATGGCCAGGAAGGCGGCCGCCAGGGCTGGGGCGGCAATGCGGATGTGGTTCATCCATTTCTCCCAAGGCCCGGCGGCGATGGCCGCGCGGGGCCGAACGCGAAAAGGGGCCGGACCGGTTTCCCGATCGCGGCCCCGACTTCTCGAAGGGTGGGGGCCCGGCATCGCCGCCCGGCCCCCGCACTCATCAGAACTTCACCGTCGTGCCGACGAAGAAGGTACGGCCGACGATGTCGTACGAGCCGCCGCCACCCGTGGTGACCGGGAACGTGGCGTACGAACCGCCTTGGTACGAGCCCTGGTACAGGAAGGGCACGGCCGGGGGCATCTTGTCCGCCAGGTTGTTGATACCGCCGAACACCGTGATGTTCTTCCAGCGGTAGCGGGCGGAGATGTCGTGGTACCAGTAGGTCGGGATCTTGTTGAAATCCGCGATTTCGGCCGTGGAGTTCGGGAAGGTCTCGGACTCGCCGATGAAGCGGCTGGACCAGGTGACCGTCAGGTTGTTCCAATCCCAGGTGCCGGTGAAACGGCCCTTCAGGTGGGGGTAACCGACGGTGCCGGCGCGGTACAGCTTGTTCTCGGCGTGGGCCGGGTCCTGGATGATGATGCTTTCCGGAACCCAGGAGCCGGTGAAGCCCAGGTTCAGGCCGCCCATGTTCTGCAGGCCCACCTTGTCCAGCTCGAAGGCGTAGTCGACCTGGAAGTCCAGACCGCGCACCACTTCCTTACCGATGTTGACGGTGTTGCCATAGATGGTGGCGATGGAACCGTCCGCACGGCGGTTGATCAGGCCGCACTGCGCGGCGGCGCTCAGATCATAGCAGTTGGTCAGGATGGAGTTGGAGGTCAGCGCCGCCTGGCCCTGGGTGATCTTCACCAGCCAGTAGTCGGCGGTGACGTTCAGGCCCGGGATGAAGGTCGGCGTGAACACGGCGCCGGCCGTCAGGGTGCGGCCGATTTCCGGCTTCAGGTTGATGTTGCCGCCCGTACGGGTGGACGGGTTGCCGAAGTCGCTGGACTTGTAGCCGGCCGGCACCACCTTGGCGCAGTTGGCGGCGCGGGTGGCGTTGGCGTTGATGTTTTCGACCGAGCAGGGGTCGCTGACGCCCAGGAAGTTATCGCCGGCCGGGGTGAACAGGTCGTCGATGTTGGGCGCGCGCACCGCGCGGGCGATGCCGCCGCGCAGCTTCACGTCGTCGTTGACGGCCCAGCCGGCCTGGATGTTCCAGGTGCTGGCGGGGCCGGCCAGCGAGTAGTCGGAGTAACGATAGGCCAGGTCCAGGTCCACGGCCTTGGCGAACGGCAGGTCGCGCAGGACGGGGACGCTCAACTCACCGTAGACTTCGGTGGTGTCGTAGCTGCCAGACACGGAACCGTTCTGGTTGCCATAGATGGTGCCGGTGGGCTGGTTCTGCAGGAAGTCGGTCTTGTCCACCAACTCTTCCTTGCGGTACTCGACGCCGGCGGCGAAGCTGACCGGGGCCACGGTGCCGCTGAACAGCGCCGGGAACTTGAACAGGTCGCCGTTCAGGTTGAAGGCGGCGTCGTGCTGCTGCAGCGTCGCCATTTCCTTGGTGTAGGTGTAGGCGTAGTTCTTCTGCGCCGCGGTCAGCGGGCCGACCACGAAGGGGTTGATGGGGACGCAGCCGTTGGCCTGGGCGGTGGCGTCACGGCAGACGATCTTGCCACCCACGTTCACGGCGTCCAGCTGCTGGTTGAACAGGCTGACGACCTTGTCGGTGTTCACGAAGCTGGTGCGGTTGCGGCCGTAGTCGTAATAGGCCTCGTAATGCCAGCCGTTGGTGAGGTCACCGTTCAGGCCGAACACGCCGCGCATCACCTCGTACTCGTAGGCGTATTCGCGCGGGCCATACCAATCGTCGTTCACGCGGGTGATGGTGAAGCTGGACACCTTGTCGGTGGCCAGCAGCGCCTTCAGGTCGGACGGCAGGTAGGCGTTGTCGGCCTGGATGGTCAGCGCGCCGGAGCCCAACTGACCGTTGGTGCCGGTGGCGGGGGTGCCCGTGCCGTTGGTGAACGGCGTGGACCGGCTGGTGCCGCGGCTGTCGGAATACTTCAGATCGGCGAAGAAGTTCACCGTGTCGATTGGGCCCAGGTCCTGCGCCAGGCGATAGTTGACCAGGGTGTCGGCCACTTCGCGGATGTTGGGGGTGCGCAGGGTCAGGTACTTGGACGGGTTGTAGCCATCCCCACCGATCGAGTTGGCGTCACCGGCGCTGGTCTTGTTGCCGGCCGGGATGCCGTTGATCAGCGTGCCGCGGTTGAACGGGATGATGCCCGAGCCGTCGGGCTTGAAAGTGTAGCTGTACTGCGGGTGGGCCGCGTCCAGCCAGGTGCGGATGACGGGGGCGCCGCTGGCCGCCAGCACCGACGACACGGTCGGGGAGATGGTGATGCGGTCGGGGATACCGTCGCTGGCGCTCTTGCTGGCCGGGTTGGCCACCAGGGTGTAGTTGTACAGTGCTTCGGGCCGGTCGCTGCCGTGCAGGCCCAGGTCGTGGTTGTAGTCGACCGCCAGGGTGATGTTGCCGCGGCCGCCGTCGAAGTTGTGGCCGACGATGGCGCTGACGTCGGTGGACTGGTAGCCGTCCCCGTCCGACCAGTTGTACTGGATGGTGGCTTCAGCGCCTTCGTAGTTCTTCTTGGTGATGACGTTGACCACACCGGCGACGGCGTCGGCGCCGTACACGGCCGAGGTACCGCCCGTCACCACTTCGATGCGCTCGACCAGGGCCGGCGGGATGCTGTTCAAGTCGACCAGCGAGGTGCCGCCGGAACCGTTGCGGCCGGACAGCGAACCCACATGGCGCTTGCCGTCCACCAGCGTCAGGGTGCGGTATTCGCCCAGGCCGCGCAGGTTGGCGAAGTTCACGCCGGCGCCGTTGATGAAGCGGGCGTTGGTCGACGGACCCATGTCGTTCTGGGTCTGCGGCAGCTGGCTCAGCACGTCGACGGTCGAGGTCAGGCCGGTGGCCTGGATGGCCTCGGAATTGATGACCTGGACGGGGGTGGGCTGCGTCAGGTTGGGGCGCGCGATGCGCGAACCGGTGACGACGATTTCCTCGAGGGAATCATCGGCGGCGGCTTGCTGCTTCTGCTGGGCCTGGGCGGTGGTCGCGGCCAGCGCCATCAGGGCGCCCGCAGCGATGCCATGGCGCCACACCTTGCGGCGGGCGGCGACGGAAATCTCCCTCATGCCTCTCCTCAATCTCTCTTCTGTCTTGATCGTTGGCCGGCCCCCCATCGGCGCCCAGCCAGCCCCGCGCCCATACCGGGGCAGGATTGCGACCAATTTCTTTTGCAGAAGTGCGATCGAGTAAACGGCGGATTTTGTAACAATCGGTATCAACCGATAAGTGTGCGAATTTTGTCACATTTTTGATAACGGCAGAAATGCCAAGGTGTCAAAAATGGAAATGTTATTGCTTAAGGCTTATGCCGTGGCGGATCGCCGCATTCCCGCCCCGCTGGCGCGAAAAAGCGCCGCGGCCAAAGGCGGCACGGCGCGAGACTCGTTTGTTATCTGAATATTGTATAAACTAATCAGCTTATTGCGGAGGTTTCCGGAATTTCAGCACGAAATTATCGGCCTCGCCCACGGCCAGATAGCGCTCCCGGTCTCTATCCTTAAGCGCTAGGGTTGGGGGCAAGGTCCATACGCCTTCCGGCCAATCCTTGCTGTCCTTGGGATTGGCGTTGATCTCGGAACTGCCCACCAGTTCGAAGCCGGCCTTTCTGGCGAGCGCGATGGCGTAATCCTGCCTTACGTAACCGTTGGTTGCTTTCGGATCCTGGGGTTGGGCGTCGCTGGCGCGGTGATCCTCGATGCCCAGGACGCCGCCGGGCTTCAGCGCCCGGTAGAAGGCCGCCATGGCCTCATCCGCGTAACCGCCGTCCATCCAGTTGTGCAGGTTGCGGAAGGTGACGATCAGGTCGGCGCTGCCGGCGGGGGCGATGTCGAAATGGCCCCGGCCGAATTCCGTCACCTTGACCTTGCCATAACGCGCCGGGTCGGCGGCCAGCTTGGCGTCGAAGGCGGCGTTTTCGCGGTTGGCGTAGGCGTTGTCCGTTCCCCGGGGGTTGGCGGCGGCGTAGTAGGTGCCCCGGTCGTGCAGATAGGGCGCCAGGATTTCCGTCCAATAGCCGCCGCTGGGCGAAATCTCGACCACCGTCTGGTTGGGCGCCAGGCCGAAGAAGGCCAGCTCCTGCAGGGGATGCCGGGCGGCGTCACGCGCCTGGAACTGGGGCGAACGGGCGGGCGAGGCCACCGTCTGCGCCAGGACGGGGTCGGGCTTGGCCTCTTCGGCGCCCAGGGTGGGCAGGCTAAAGGCGGTCGCGCCGGCCAGGACGGCCAGCTGGAGCAAGGGCCGCAGACGCATGGGGCTTTCCTCGGGGTTTGGGGGCCGTTATGCCGGCCCGTCGTCATGGACGCGGAAGTGTAGGGAAAAGCGCACCCGGGCGCTACGGGGCCGCCGCCGGTGGCTCCATGGCCGCGGTGTGAAGCGGCCCCCGGGGCGGCGTGTTCAGCAGATGATCGGTCAGCAGCTTGGCGAAGCGGGGCAGGCGGGCGCGGCCGCGGGTGCAGACCTTCAGGTCGCGCACCGCCCAGCTGTCGGTCAGGGTGA
Source organism: Nitrospirillum guanabarense (assembly GCF_034653355.1). Taxonomy (NCBI): domain Bacteria; kingdom Pseudomonadati; phylum Pseudomonadota; class Alphaproteobacteria; order Rhodospirillales; family Azospirillaceae; genus Nitrospirillum; species Nitrospirillum guanabarense. Next base: position 545,970 of record NZ_JAYEER010000001.1, on the reverse strand, counting down.
CGCAGCGGATGTCCATGGTCTGGGCGGCGCGGCGCGCCGTCGTTTCGGGCACGATGCCGATGCCGACATTGCCCTCCACCAGGCGGCAGATGCCGTCGAAGCTGCGCAGCTGCACCCGCAGGCGCAGGCGCCGGCCGGCCCGGGACGCCCGGTCGGACAGGAAGCGTTGCAGCGCCGCCGCTCGGTCCAGCCCCACCAGGTCGTGGTCCATCACCTCGGCGAAGGTCACGGTCTCGCGCCCGCCCAGGGGATGGGTGGGGGCCGCCACCAGGACGAAGCGGTCCTGGCGGAAGGGATAGGTTTCCAGGTCGCCCGTCTCCACCGTGCCGGCGACGATGCCGATGTCGCCGGTGCCGTCGGCGATGGCGGCCACGATCTCATCGCTCAACCGCTCCTCCACATCCACCGACACCAGGGGATGGGCGTTCAGGAAGCTGCTCAGCAACTCGGGCAGGAATTCCGTCAGGGCGTTGGTGTTGGACAGGATGCGGACGTTGCCGGCCGCCCCGCCGGCGTAGACGCTCAGATCTTCGCGCAGGCGTTCCGTCTGGTCCAGGATGGCGCGGGCATGGGCCAGCAGGGCGCGGCCGGCGGGGGTGGGTGTCACCCCGTGCCGTCCCCGGTCCAGCAGGGTGGCGCCCAGCGACACCTCCATGTTGCGGATGCGGGTGCTGGCCGCCGCCAGGGCCAGGTGCGCCCGCTCGGCCCCCCAGGTGATGCTGCCCGCCTCCACCACGTCACGGAACAGGGCCAGGTCGATCAGGTCGAATTGCATGGGAAGCCCCCTTCACGGATAACCCTTCGCCATCGGCGAAGGCAGACTGCGCGCAATACACATTGTTGCCAAGGGTTTGGTGACCGATACTTCGCCAGTGACGGAGCGATCCCGCAGTCGGACGCCCCTCCGCCCGGGGCCCGCATCCCCGGGCGGCACCCCCGAAACCTTGAAGGACTCCATCATGACCGGCCGCCTTTCTAGTGGCGCCGGCGGCGCGCTGTCGCGCGCGCTGCTGGGGCTGCTCCTGCTCGCCTTCATTCTCCTGCTGATGCAGCGTCTGGCGTCGCCGGTGGCGCTCGACAGTCAGGGGAGCCCCTGCACCCTGGTGCAGGTGATGCCCGATCCCGACCAGATGCCACCCACGGAGGTGGCCAAGCCTGGGCCGCCGTCCTTCGGCCCGGACGCTTATGGCGACTGAGGCTCATTCGGCCGCAGGAAACGGGATGGCTGAAGCGGTGGGGCGGGGCAGGGTGGGACATCGACACCTGACGATCGGTTGCCATCATGACCCTGTCCTTCACCGTCACCGGCCTGGACCCGGCCCCCTTCGCCCCCTTGTTCGCCTTGGATGAGGCCGGCTTGCTGGCCGCCGGCGCCCGCCGCCAAGTCGTGGACGCCCCTGGCGCCTTCCCCTGCCGTGCCAGCCTGGATGATGCCCTGCCGGGGGAGCGCGTGGTGCTGGTGAACCATCAGCACCAGCCGGCCTTCACCCCCTATCGCTCCGCCCACGCGATCTATGTGCGCGAAGGTGTGGATGAGGCCCGTCGCACAGTGGATGCCGTGCCGCTGGCGCTGGCGCGTCGCGTCCTATCCCTACGGTGTTTTGACTCGGGCCACATGATCGTGACGGCGGACCTGGTGGCAGGGGCGGAGGCCATCCCCGTCATCCGCCGGCTGCTGGAATGGCCGGAAGTGGCTTATATCCACGCGCATTACGCCAAATATGGCTGCTATGCCGCGCGGATCGACCGGGCCTGATCACCAGCGCCGCGAACATTCCATGGGATGGGCGGTGCTGGCACGGCCGTCTCGGCGGCGTGGCCCTTGCGTCACCATCCCTGGGCAAGGGAATATCGGCGCTCCGCCAGCCTGGCGGGGGCGCCGCCGTCTTGCCGTCGGCGATCGGGATACGGATCGGCGGACGGATGCGGCGGTCGCGGCGACAGCGGGACAGGGTGACCATCCAGGACGTGGCCCAGCGCGCCGGCGTGTCGGCCATGACCGTGTCCAACGTCGTCAACCGCACCGGCAAGGTGGGCGACGCCACCCGCGTCCGGGTTCGCGCCATCATCGAGGAAATGGGCTACGTCCCCAGCCAGGCGGCCCGTTACCTGGTGGGCGCGGCGCCGGCCCGCATCGGCCTGATCTACCTCGACGTCGAAAGCATGTTCCTCAGCCTGGCGCACGGCGAGGTGTCGGCCGCGGCGGCCGAGAAGGGGTTGCAGCTGATGGTGCGCCGCGCCGGCGACGCCACCTTCGACACGGCGGTGGCCGTGGCCCAGTCGCTGGTGCGCTCGGGCGCCGACGCGCTGCTGCTGATCCCGCCTTTCGCCGAACTGCTGAGCGGGGTGCCGGCCCTGCGCGCCCTGGGCGTGCCGGCGGCGGCCATCGCCACGGCGGGCCCACTGCCTGACATGGCCACGGTGCGCATCGACAACCACGCGGCGGGCCGGGCGGTGACGGAACTGCTGATCGCCCGGGGCTACCGTCGTATCGCCATCGTCACCGGTCCCGGCGGCCATTCCGACAGCGTCGCCCGGCTGCAGGGCTACCAGGCCGCGCTGGCGGCCCACGGCCTCCCCTACCGGCCGGAGCTGTGCGTGGAGGGACTTTTCAGTTTCGAAACGGGCCTTCTCGCCGCCGGCGGCCTATTGGACCTCGCCCCGCCGCCGGACGCCATCATGGCCGCCAACGACGACATGGCCGCCGCCGCCCTGTGGGCCGCCCACCGGCGGGGCCTGACGCTACCCCGTGACCTGGCCGTCACCGGCTTCGACGACACGCTGGTCGCCACCCGGGTCTGGCCGGCGCTGACCACCGTGCGCCAACCCATCAGGGATATGGCCATCCGCGCCATCGACCTGCTGGTGGAGGCGCTGGGCGGCCCCATGGCTAAGGGGATGGTGGACGGTGTCACCCCCGCGCCGCGCGACGTTGTGCTGGACTTCACCTTGGTGGAGCGTGGATCCGTCCGTCCGGCGTAAAGTGGTGTGACGCCTGATGGCCGCCCGATATCCGGGCCCGGCCCTGTTTTCAGGGATGCGGACAAAACGCCGAACCGCGCAAATCCGCTGGTCTGATGCCGCCGAATTCGCGTCGATCCTGCCGGTTATTCCATTCGAAAGACCAATCGCCCCAGAAGGCGCGTCCTTATAGTGGTTTCGTGGTCGGAACACACAACCCGAAACGCAAACTGGGCGACATGGCCGGCGTGTTCGACGTGGGCCGACCCGATCTCGCAACCATCGGACCGCGTTGCCCGCGGCCGTAATGATCCGAGGAGGAAATATGGCATTCCCCACGTCCGTCAATGACCAGATCACCGACAGCGTCACCCAGGCCAACACCAAGGTTCTGGGCGACGCCCCGGCCATCGCCATGGGCAACCTGTTCCAGGCGACGGCGCAGGCCTTGGCCAACGCCGCCCACAACGCCACCAACGCCCAGCAGCAGTCCTATGTGACGACGCAGGCGGCCACCACCATGGGTGTCGCCACGCTCTACTCGCTGGACACCGCCACCACCGGCGTCGCCACCAAGCAGATCCTGGGCACCGGCGTCAAAGGCCTGGGCACGCCCTGACCGTCCGGTCCATCCGGCCCCCTCCCAAGAAACCAGCGCCGTTCCGATCCGCCCCGGTCCCCTCGCGGATTTCCGGGTCAGGGGACGCGCGCCCCGCCACCGGCGTAGCCGGCCCTCCCGGTTCGGGGCCGGGGCGACCGACCCACTTTTCGATAAGGAAGCGATGAGATGGCATTTCCCACTTCCGTCAACGACCAGATTACCGACAGCGTCACCCAGGCCAACACCAAGGTCCTGGGCGACGCCCCGGCCATCGCCATGGGCAACTTGTATCAGGCGACGGCGCAGGCCCTGGCCAACGCCGCCCATAACGCCACCTATGCCCAGCAGCAATCCTACGTGACGGCCCAGGCCGCCACCACCATGGGCGTGGCAACGCTCTATTCGCTGGATACCGCCACCACCGGTGTCGCCACCAAGCAGGTCTTGTCCGTCTAAGAACGGCCCGCCGGATCAACGCCGGGGTTTTGCTTCCCCGGCGTTGATCCGGCGCCGGTGGCAATGACCCCACGCCCAAGGAAGATCGTGCGATGGCTTTTCCAACGGCTGTCAACAGTCAGATCACGGACTCCGTTTCCCAGAGCAACGTCATGGTCGTCGGGTCGTCCCCGGCCATCGCCATGGGCAATTTGTATCAGGCGACGGCCCAAGCCCTGGCCAACGCCGCCCACAACGCGACCATGGCGCAGCAGCAGATGTACGTAACGGCGCAGGCGGCGACGACGGCGGGCGTGGCCCTGCTGTATTCGCTGGATGTCGCCTCAACCGGCGTGGCCGTCGCCAAAGTCCTGAAATGACGGGGGACGCACGCAATCCTGAACGCAACCGGCCGGTCGCATGCCGTGGCCGGCTTCAATTAGAGGAGTGGAACAATGGCCTTTCCGACCGCTGTGAACAGCCAGATCACCGACAGCGTCAGCCAGGTGAACACCAAGGTCCTGGGTGACGCGCCGGCCATCGCCATGGGCAACCTGTTCGTCGCCACCGGCCAAGCGCTGTCGAACGCGGCGCATAATGCCACGAACAACCAGAACCAGTCCTACGTCACCATGCAGGCGTCCACGGCCCAGGCCGTGTCCACCCTGCTGACGCTGGACACGGCCTCCACGGGTGTCGCCACCCGGGAGATCCTGGCCACCGGCTTGGTCTGATCCGGCGGGGAGGGGCGCGTTCGCGCGCCTCTCCTTCCCCGAGAGGTTCCGTGACCAGCCGAAGCCGGGGCGAACGTGGCAGGCATCAAAGGCCCCCTTTCGGCCGTCGCCAACGCGACGGTGCTGGAGATCGGCACCGCGCCTTCGCTGGCCATGGCCATGACTTATACCGCGATGGCCGACAGCATCGGCCTCGCCATGGAAAACGCGGTGGCCAATCAGCAACGCGGCCAAGTCCTCGCGGAGGCGGCGTTGGCCCAGGTCCTGACCTTCATAATCGCCAAGGGAGCAACCGGGAAATGAGTGAACAAGGCACGGTCAACAGCCAGGTGGTGGACAGCGTCGCCGACGTTGTCACTTTGCTGACAGGGCAGGCCCCGTCCCAGGCGTTCGGCATGCTGGATGCCGTGATGGTCGAAACGATGGGCATGGCCATGCACAACGCCATCAACCGGCAACAGGGCGCCGGCATGATCGGATCGGCGGCGGTGGCCGCGGCCTGCGCCCGCCTGCTGTCGATGCCCATCGCCGTCCCCCCGGGGCCACCGCCGCCCGCGCCCCAGGATCCGCCGCCGCCGCCCGTCGTGGCCCCGCTGCCCAGCCCGCCGCCCAATCTGCCGCCGTCGGCCATCGTCGCCGCCGCCATGGCCCAGGGGGTGCAGGCCATCGACGCCCTGCGCAGCCAGGCCGCCGCGGCGGGCAGCGTGGCGGCCAGCGCGGAGCAGGACCTGCAGACGCTGAGCCAGGACGCGCTGGCCCCCCTGGTCCCGGCGGTTTCCGCCCCGGGGCCGCAGATCGGGGCGGTCAACGTGGCACCGGACGCCGACGATGTTCAGGAACCGGCCGCGCACACCCCGAAGAAGTCGATCTGACAGCACCGGGTGCCGCGTCCCCGCAGCCCCAGCCAGTTTAAGGAGATCCCATGTCCGTCCCGGCAACGGTCAATCCCCAGGTCATCGACGTCATCAACCAGGTCCAGTCGGCGACCATGAGTCCCCAGGTCGTCCTGACCAGCGGCGCCGGCAAGGCCTACCAGTCGGTCGCCCAGTCGGCGGCTATCGCGGTGCAGGACGCCACCGACACCCTGCGCAACCTGTCCACCATCGCCACCACCGCCGCCGGTGTGGCCATCGCCCAGTTCATCGCGACGGGTGAGCCCAAGTACGCCGCGGCGCTGGAACAGGCCAAGGGCCTGCTGAAAACGGCGTCGGAGGATTTCAGCGACATCGGTACCGCCGCGTCCAACGTGCTAAAGAATTTCCCTTCCGGTTGATATTCCGACGCAGAGGTATCCAAATGACTGTAATCGTCGCCGATCGCGTGCTCCGCACGGTATCCGACCTGTCCGCCCCCAGCCGCCTGGTCCTCGCCTTTATCGACGGCGGAATGGAATGGCTGGACTGGGCGGCGCGGGACCCTGTCGCCCGTTACGCCTTCCCTGATGAAACGCATCTGGTGGGGGAGGTCCAGCGGGGGCTGCACGGCGCCCCTTACGCGCTGCTGCCGCGCCTGGGCCTGCTGGTGGCGCCGGCCAAGCTGATGACACTGGGTATGGAGGAGTTGCGCACCCTGGCCCATGTCGAGAGCGGGCTGGATGATGATCTGGTCCTCCGCCATGCCGAGGCGACGATGGCGGCGCACGCGTTGCTGACCCAGCGCCAGCTGGCCGCCGTGCCGGCCTTCTTGCAGTCCCTGGGGGTGGGCGGCCAGCCGGTGTTCCAGGCCCTGGAGCTGCAGGAACTGCGGGTGCTGCACGGGCTGATCGATTTGCCGACGCTGGCGGGCGACGGCCATGTCGACCTGCGGGGCGGCGCGGCCGCCTTCGCGGCGGAGCAGGCGCGCACCCCGACCGAATTCGCCGACTACTACCGCTTCTACCTGGCGCAGATCGCCAACCTGAAGGCCTGGAACCTGTCGGCGGAAGAACGTCGGCAACGGGCTGAAGCCACCATGACGACCCTGCTGCCGCTGATGTTCGGAGCGCTGGACTGCCCGCAGGTGGACGGCCTGGTCTCACCGGCGGAGGTGGCGCGGGCCATCACCGACTGGCTGCGCCGCGGCAACCGCCTGGGGTTCGCCCGGCTTTCGGAAGGGGTGTGCCGCATCGCCGAGGACACGGTCCTCACCATCGAGACCGGGGTGGCGGCGCGGCACCTGGTCGACGCCTACCTGTCGTCGGCGCAATCCTTCCTGACGGCGCATGCGCCCACCCGCGGCCTCATGGGCCAGGATGGCGCCACCTGCCTCTTCCCGGTGACCGACGGCACCACCCAAGCCGAGGTGCAACTGGGTGCCACCGGCACCATCACCTTGCGCCAATTCCGGCGCACCCCACCCAAATCCTGACAGCTGAACGGAGGGCGACATGAAAGGTTCCGGAAAGGGGGGCGGCCCCGGCAAGGGAGCCGTTCCAGGAACGATCCAGGCACGGGAGGGCCAGGCGCGGGACGGCCAGCCGGCCGACCCGGCGCCGGTTGATGAGGTGCCGTTGGCGGTGCCGGTCGATGTCCTGCGCCCGGCTCCTGAACCGGCGCGGGCCGTCGATGGGCCTGAACCGGACGGTACCGAGTTGGATGCCCCCGAACCGGATGGCCCCCTGGTGGCGGACGCGGCGCCGTCCGGCGCCTTGGCCATGGCCGAGGACCGGGTGGCGCGCTCCATCGCGGCGGCGGAGGCGGCGGTGGCCGCCGCCGTCGGCCACGCCAACGTCGCCCTGCGCGGCCAGATGGTTGCCGCCCAGGCCGCCGTGTTGGACGCCAGCGGCAGCCTGCAGGCGGGACTGGCCCTCGCGACCCAGCGGCCAGCCGCCCCGGCGGCGGCCCTGGGGGCGGCGCCCGACGTCGCCGAGACCACGCCGGCCGGTGAAAGTCCGCTGTTGCGGCGGGCCGCCGAACAACAGGAACAGGCCCTGGCCGCGGCCCAGCGCAGTGTGGAGCAAGCGATGGCCGCGGCACAGCGGGCCACCGCCGCCGCGCTACGCTACGCCGACGGCCAGCTTGCGGCCGCGGCGCCGGAGACGCCAGCCCCCGTCTAGGCGCCGCCGCCCGCCGCCGCGGGGCGCCTTCAGCCGACCCACCCGAGGGCGCCCCGCGGCCCCTTCCAATCTTTGGCCCACCTGGCCTTGGACCTCAGCGTCCGGGAGTGATGACGCATGCCCCCCACCGACCGAACCATCGAAGCCGTGGAACAGTGCCTGGACATCATGGCCCAGGAGGCCCGCATCGCCGTCGACCGCGCCAAGCCGGACCTGCTGATCAGGGCGATCAAACCTGTGTACGTGGCGGTGGAAAACAGCGTCCTGTGGGTGAACCGCAATCCCGCGTCAGGCGTAGGCCCCGGACGGCTGATGGAGGATTTGGTCTTCACCAGCCGTTTCATTCCGTCCATGGGGGGGCGCTCCGACTATCAAACCGGCGAGTTGAACAACGAGTTTGAACTCGTGGCGCTCGATGACGCCCGCGCGGTGGTCGATGACAGCCTCGCTGGTATCGATGATGACAACAACGCCACGGTCTACAGCCAGATCGGCGTCATCCTGGCGCGGATCGAGGCGGAATTGGATCGGGCGCGGGCCGCCATCGCCGGCGGCGTGGTTGTCGACTATCAGGTCTTGCGGGACGCGACCCTCACGGCGCGGTCCCTGCAGGAACGGGTGATGCTGGCCTATTTCGTAACGGCCGGGCCCGATGCCGACCCGGCCAGTCCCGCGGCCCGCTACGCGGCGTTGCCGGACAACCGGTGGATCGTGCGGATCTACGCCTTGGCCTGCGAACGCCTGGGCACGGCGCAGCAGGTGGTTTCCGTCGCGAGCATCAGCCAGGGCATCGCCGACTTGGAAGTCGTCACGCACGCCCTGGCGCGCGTCGCAGCCGGCTTCGCCGCGGTGAAGATGAATTGCGGTATCTGTGAATTCTACCTGTTCCGGCTGATGCTCAACTTCAAGGCGGAGATCCGCCTGCTGGATCGTCCGCGTCGGGGCGCTTTCGCGGAAGAGACCGCGCCGGTCAGCTCTGAGCTGACCGGCCTGCTGAACAATGGGCCGGATCAGCGGTGGCTGTACGATTGGTTGCTGCGGCGCATCGCTTCGCTGGCCGCCGCCCTCGTGTCCATCCCCAATGTGTCGTTTTTCCTGAAGGGGGGACGGGCCCTGGCTTTCCTGAAGGGCGATCCGGCCAGGGGCGAAAACGATTGGGATACACAGGTGCTGATCAATCCCTATCTGCCGGCGGCGGAGTGGGAAGGTGTTTTCAGCACCGTCTGCGCCGTGGTCTATGCGGAACTGGAGGCCAGCCAGGCGGAGCTGACCCAATACCTGCAGCTGCACCAGCCCGACTTCGCCAACCACTTGGCGAAAAAGCAGGATCCGGCCGTTGTCGCCCTGGATGAACCCGATGACGTCGATGGGGAGATCATCCGTCTGTTCGATAAGATCTGGGATGGGCGGAATGATGAAAAGAATAAGAGCTGCAAGGCCGAGCTGATCGATGTCGGCTTGCCCCGTCGGACGACCGTCGAGTTGCTGGACCAATGGCTCCACGTGCGGCCGCATTTGAAGAACGCCCAGGGGATTCCCTTTCCCGACTGCGACTATTACATCAACGAATACATACTGATGTGCCGCGAGTATCAGGCGCTGCCCTTGGGTGAGCAGGCGAACGCCACCGCCAAGTACAAAAAACGGCTGGGCCGCCTGTTCAGCTTGTTGAATGGCGAAGGGGTCGATCCGCAGCCGGGGATTGACGCCATGCTCAGGGATGCGCCCCCGGCCATCCAAGACGCGTCGCAGGCTATGCGGGGCATGCTGGACACCGCGCCGTGGCGCCTCAGCACCATCCTGTTGGTCCAGTTTTCCCAGGCTTATAACCTGCTGTGGGATCGAAACATGGCGCGACCCTTCGCCAATTTGGCGACCGAAACGCTGCGGATCGCGCTGGAGGCGGATGTCGATCAGCCCGCCGACCTGGTGGCCGTCAACCAGATGAACGTCGTGTTCCAGTGGGCGGGCGCCCTGTCCGGGATCATGCAGGGCCATTTCGCGGCCCGGGGCGACCATGTCCGGGCACGGGAGGATCTGATATTCGGGGAACTGCTGCCCCGTGTGGGGTTGCTGGCTGAGATCACCGGCATCGCCGCCGCCGAACGGCTGAAACGGTGGACCAACTATCGCGGTCCCAATGAATTGGACTACCTGCGCTTCGTCGGCGCCCATGTCGTTGGCGCGGGGGAAACCACGGCGGACAACGTGACGCGGCGGTTGAGGGAGTATGGCGACAACCATCCTGACGCCATAAGCGATATCATCGAACGTCCCGACGGTATGGGGGGGACCGTGATCCTGGTGTTCGACGCCCGGACCGTGACCTTGGTCGACCAGGCCTATCAGCCCTTATTGCTGGCCGTGACGGTCGAACCGCCGCCAGCGGCGTACCATGTCCCCGTCCTGATCCAGAACCGTCCGGTGGCGGGTTTCGCGGCCCTGATAACCGAGTTTCGCGAACAAGCCGCCCAGACGGAGGAATTCGACAGCCGCAATCGCCTGCTGCAAACCATCGGCGCCCTGATAGAAATGCAGCGATTGCCCGTCATTGTCCCGTGACCGCCCGGCGGAAGGCGCGAGGGTTCTGGCCCACCTGGCGGCGGAAGCTTTTCTCGAAGTGGCTGAGGTCGGTGTAGCCAACGCGCAGCGCCACCTCCGTCACCGGCAGGCGTGGCTCCTCCACCAGCAGGTCCTGGGCGCGGTGGATGCGGATGCGGTTCAGCAGGGCCTTGCATGATTGCTGGAGGCCGCTGCGGAACAGGAAGCTCAGGTGCGATTGGCTGACGTTCACCCGCCGGGCCAAATCCCCCAGCAGCAACGGTTCGGCATAGTTGTCGGCGAGATAGGCCAAGGCCCGGCGCAAACCGGGATGCAGGTGCCCCAGGTCGCGGAAGTCGCGCAGCAGGACGCGACGCGCCCAGTCGTCGGCCAGCGGCGGGGCGCTATCCTCGTCCCGGCCCTCGCCGTCATCGGGGCCGTCGGGGTCGGGGCCGTCGGGGTCGGGACCGTGGGGAACGGGATGGTCGGTGTCGTCGAGATGCATGGGCAGGGACAGCAGCCAGGGCGCATGGCGGCGCACGTCCTCGCCCCGGATGGGGTCGCGGTCGGTCATGACCGCCAGGCGGGCCACCACCCGGTCCAGTTCAAACAGGTTTTCCGGCCAGGAGTAGGCCCGGCACAATTCCACCAGCGTGTCGGTCAACTTGTCCTGCGCCCGGTGGCCATGGCGTTCGAGGGCGGCGGCCACCAGGGTTTCGATGTCGCTGGACCGTTCGCGCAAGGGCGGCACCGTGGCCGACAGGAAATCCAATTCCGCCAGCAGAATGCGCGAGAAGCTGCCCTCACGCACGCGCAGGCGCAGGTCGTCGGTGGTCGAGGCCACCAGACGCACCTTGGGCGCCTTGGACAGGTCCAGCCAGTGTCCCAGCCGCGAATACATGAACTGGGGCACCTGGTGCTGGTAATGGGGGGCCAGCAGGTCGATGTCGCTGAGGAACAGGCTGCCCCCCGCCGCCTGCCGGAACCAGTCCGCCGGGGTGCCCACCGGTTCGGCGCAGTTGACCTGGACGAAAGGCCCGTCGCGGCAGCGGCTGCAGCAATGGATGGCCGCCGCCAGGTAGGGCTTCTCCGTTCCGAACTCTCCCGCCAACAGGACGGGCAGGTCGTTCTGCGCCGCCTTCTCCACGAAGCCTTCCAGTTCGCGCAGCGCCCGGCTCATGCCCAGCAACAGAACGGAACGGCCCAGGTGCTGCTCCGTCCAGCGTCGCACCTCGTAACGCTTGACCAACAACCCGCATTGCCGCGCCACCTCGGCCAGCAGGGTCGCCGTGTCGTCACGCCAGGTCACGCCGGCGCGCCAGGCCAGCCGCAACTCGCCGATGGTGGTGCCGGCATACAGGATGGGAAAGGCCGAGGTCACGGGCAGCCCGACGCCTGCGGTGGGGTGTGGCCGGCCGGCAGGGAGGTCCACTCCGCCGCGCGGACGGCGTCATCGACGGAGGAGCGGGAGGGGCTGCCCGCATCGATCCAACGGACGGTGCAGCCCGCGTCCGTCGCTGTCAGTTCAAGCCTGCCGACCATGTATATATGAAGGGACCCGCTTGAAACAGGAATGAAATCTCCGAGCAATGTCATGATGCCTTCTAGTATGCATCGTACATCGCTGAAATTCTGTCCTGTTATGGGGGTAAATATGTCGTCAATGCTTACAGACTGACTCGGAATCATTCCCTGTTCCATCCTTCAATTTTTGAAAAGGCATGGATCTGGTGGTCTCTGTGGGTGGTATTGTGGTGGCGGCTATATTTGCATTCAGGGACGCGCGGCAGGCTTGCGGCAGGGCCGCGCCAGCAGAAGACGCTATTTATCAGGTAATAAGTAGAAAATACAGATGTTTTATATATAGTAGGTTGCATATGGATCCGCGCGGCAGCTGGCCGCCCCGCTGGACGACAGGCACGCGCTTCAATGGTCATGCGACGATTTGGACAGCGTCGGTGCGGATCGTCCAACAATCGTCCATTCCCCGCCTTCAGGGTGTCCGCCTGCGGACACTGTTCGGGACCGGACAAGGACATTCCCTCGATGATTCAAGCAAAAACAACTTCTTAGCCCCGGGCACGCCTTTTGCTTAAGGCAAAGGCTTCATTCCGCAACCGGGGGGAACCGTTGAATGAACCTCTTGCCGTCCATCTTCCGCCGCCACGCGCTGGTCACCCTGTTGAACCTGTTCGGGCTGACGGCGGGCATCGCCGGCTTCCTGATGGTCAGCCTGTACGTGGCGGGGGAACTGACAGTGGACCGGGGGTTCACCGGGGCTGATCGGCTGTACCGGGTGGGAACCCGGCTGTCGGTGGGCGGCAACGAGGTGGTGCTGGGCGCCACCACGCCCTTGCTGGTCGAGCCGCTGGCCCAGGATTTCCCAGAGGTGGAGGCGGTCACCCGCGCCTCGGAGGAAGAGGTGGATCTCCAGGATGGGGATCGCGTGCTGACCACGCCGCTGTTGTGGGCGGATGCCAACCTGTTGCAGGTGCTGGACTATCCCTTGGCGCGGGGCGACGCCGCCACGGCGCTCGCCCGGCCCGACGGGCTGGTGGTGACGCCCGCGCTGGCCCGCACCCTGTTCGGCGACGCCGATCCCATGGGTCGCACCGTCCAGGTGGCGGGCGGCCAAGGGGGAAACGGCCAGACGCTGACCGTCACGGGCGTGCTGAAGCCGCTGGCCGAAACCCATCTGAAATTCACCGGCATCGCCGCCGACAGCGGGCGGGGGGACAAGAACTGGGCCCATATGGTCGGGGAGCAGTGGAGTCACATCGGGGAAACCGCCGTCTACGCCCGGCTGCGCCCCGGCGCGTCGGCCGAGGCGGTGGACGCCCGGCTGGCGGATTTCGTACGTCGCCGCGCCGTCCTGACCCAATTGCCGGACGATGTGCGCACGGGCTTCATGACCCTGCGCCTGGACCCGGTGCCGGCCATCCACCTGCGCATCAAGACCTTCAACCAGTCCAAGCCGGGCGGCGACGTCGGCACCCTGGGTATCCTGTCGGCCGCCGCCCTGCTGATCCTGGGCGTGGCCATCGCCAACTACACCAACCTGGCCACGGCCCAGGCCATCCACCGGGCGCGTGAGGTCGGCATCCGCAAGCTGGCCGGCGCCCGGCGCTGGCAGTTGGTGGCCCTGTTCACCGGCGAGTCCGTGGCGCTGGCCATTGCTGGCACCCTGGCCGCCCTGGCGGTGGTGGAGGTGCTGCTGCCCCCCTTCCAGGCGCTGGTGGGCCGGCCGCTGGGCTTTTCCCTGGCGCGTGATGGCGGCTTCCTGGCCCTGGTGTTGGCCACGCCCCTGGTGGTGGGTGTGCTGGGCGGCCTTTATCCGGCCCTGGTGCTGTCAGGCTATCGCCCGGCGGAGGTGTTGAAGGGCGGGGCGACGCCGACCGCCGGCCGCCTGCGCGCCGTGCTGGTGGTGGCGCAGTTCGCCATCTCCATCGCCCTCATCATCGCCACGGTGACGGTGCTGCGCCAGGTGGCACACGCCCGCACGGCCGCCTTGGGCTTTCTGCCGGAGAATCTCTACATCGTCAGCCAACTGCCCCGTGACGCCCAGCGCGCGGCCACCCTGAAGACGGAACTGGCCAAGCTTCCCGGTGTCCGGGGCGCGGCCTTCAGCAGCCTGGTCCCTGCCGACATCAGCCAGTTCATGACCCAACTCACGGTGCCCGCCGACACCCATGGCGCCACCCCGGGCAAGGCCTTCATGCCGGAGTTCTCGGCGGACCCGGACTTCGTCGCCACCTATGGCCTGGACCTGAAGGCTGGCGTGGCCCTGCCGCCCGGCTGGCGCGCGGAGGCGGAAGGCGGGCGGCGCTACGTCTGGCTGACCGAGGCGGCGGCCAGGCGCCTGGGCTATGCCCATCCCACGGACGCCGTGGGCGACCGCTACACCGATGAGGAGGATCATCCGGTCGAGGTCGCGGGCGTGCTGGGCGATGTCCGTTTCCGCACCGCCCGCGACGCGGACGAGGCGTTGATGTTCACCATCGGCGCCACCGGCGGTTTCCTGACCATCCGCCTGGCCGCCGGCGACCCACGCCCCGCCGTGACCGCCATCAATGCCCTGGTGGACACGCTGTACCCCGAAGCGCACCGCGCGCCGCGTGGCTTCGCCGATGAACGGCTGGAGGCGCAGTACCGGACGGAAGAGCGGCAGGCCAAGGTTTTTGCCACCTTCGCCACGCTGGCCATCGTGCTGGCCAATCTGGGGCTGTTCGGGCTGACGGCCCTGGCGGCGGCGCGGCGCACCAAGGAGATCGGCATCCGCCGCGTGGTGGGCGCCCGGGCGTGGGACATCGCCTGGCTGATGGCATGGCAGTTCGCGCGGCCCGTCCTGCTGGCCAACCTGGTGGCCTGGCCCGTGGCCTGGTGGGGCCTGCACCGCTGGCTGGGGCAGTTCACCGTGCGGGTGGACCAGGGGCCGGGCACCTACCTGGCGGCCGGCGCCGCCGCCCTGGTCGTGGCGCTGGCCACCGTCACCGTCCACGTCGTGCGCGTGATCCAGGCGCCGCCCGCCGGCGCCCTGCGGTATGAGTGAGGGGATCGGCTGATGCCCATGCTCGCACTGCCCGTTTTCCTGCGCCGCCACCTGCTGTTCACGCTGCTGAACCTGCTGGGTTTGGCGGTGGGGATCGCCGCCTTCCTGCTGGTCAGCCTCTATGTGGCGGAAGAGCTGTCGGTGGACCGTGGCTTCAGCCACGCCGATCGTCTGTATCGCGTGGGCAGCCAACTCAACGTGGGTGGCCAGTCCATCAAGCTGACGTTCGCGCCCACCGACCTGCCCGGTCCCCTGCTGCAGGAGGTTCCGGAGGTCGAGGCCGCCGCCCGCGCGGAAAACGACAAGGTGATGCTGGGCAGCGGCACGCGGTTCTTCGAGCAGCAAATAGAGTGGGCGGATCCCAACTTCCTGCAGGTGATGGACTATCCGCTGGAGGAAGGGAACGCCGCCACTGTTCTTGCCCGGCCGGACGGTGTGGTGGTGACGCGAGCCTTGGCCCGTATCCTGTTCGGCGATGCCGATCCTGTCGGACGCACGGTCCAGGTGCGACATGGACCGGTGCTGACGGTAACCGGCATCCTGGCCCCCGTGCCGCAAAGCCACCTTGTCTTCGGCGCCATCGCCGCCGATGCCGCGCGCGGGGAAAAGTCCTGGGCGCGCCAAAAAGCGTCCCCTTGGTCCGACATCGCCGGCGTCGCGACCTACATAAGGCTGGCGAGGGGGGTGTCAGCGGCGGCGGTTGCCAGCGGTCTGCCCGCGTTCGTCAACCGGCACAATCCGCCCAACCCGGATCAGGCGGGCGGCGGCATGGACAACATGGTCAGCCTGCGGCTGGACCCCGTGCCGGATATATACCTGCATATCAAGGCTCTCGGTGATGTCGCCGCCGGTGGGGACGTTGGCACGCTGCGGATTTTGGGTGGGGTGTCCCTTCTGATCCTGGGCATCGCCATCGCCAACTACACCAACATGGCCACCGCCCAGGCCATCAACCGGGCCCGCGAAATCGGTGTCCGCAAGCTGGCTGGGGCCCGGCGCCGTCAACTGGCGGCTCTGTTCACGGGGGAGGCGGTGTTGCTGGCCGCCATCGGCACGGCGGCCGCCCTGGCATTGATGGAACTGGCGTTGCCGGCGTTCCAGGGCCTGGTGGGCCGTGAGGTGTCCCTGGCTCCCCTGACGCGGGGCTGGCTGCTGCCCCTGTTGCTGGCCACGCCCCTGCTGGTGGGGGTGCTGGGCGGTTTTTACCCCGCCTTGGTGTTGTCCGGATACCGACCGATGGAAGTGCTGAAGGGCAGGACACGGACGCCCGGCGCCGGCCGGGTGCGCGGCGTCCTCGTCGTGGCCCAGTTCGCCATCTCGGTCGCGCTCATGGTGGCGACGTTCACGGTGCAGCGCCAGGTGGCGCATGTGCAGGTGGTCAGCCTGGGCTATCGCCCCGAAAGCCTTTACGTCTTCACCAACCTTCCCACCGACATTGTCCGGGCGGCGGCCTTGAAGGCGGAGCTGGGGCGTTTGCCGGCCGTACGAAACCTGGGCTTCTCCACCCTGGTGCCAGCCGATCATTCGGAAAGCCTGTCCAGTTTCAACCTGCCGGAAAATACGCGCAGCACCCAGAAGGAGGCGCGCGGCATCGCCACGTTCACGGCGGACGAGGACTTTTTCGCGACATACGGCACGACCCTGGTGGCGGGCGAAGGCCTGCCCAGGGGGTGGAAGCCCGACGCCGTGGATCAGGAAACGCCACGCTATGCCATCCTGACGGAGACGGCGGCGCGGCGCATGGGCTACCGCAGGCCAGAGGACGCGGTGGGCGAGCGGCTGTACGCCAATGAGGCGCACACGCTTTTCACCGAGATTGTGGGGGTGGTGGCCGATATGCGCTTCCAGTCCGCGCGCCGCGCCGACCAGCCGCTGATGTTCTACATAAAGGCCGGCGGCCGTGACCTGACCCTGCGCCTGGCGGCCGGTGACCAGCGCGCCACCGTCGATGCCGTGAATGCCCTGGTCGATAAAATCTTTCCCGACGCCGAATATCTGCATCGCGGTTTCGCCGACGAGCGGATCGAGGGGCTGTACCAGTCGGAACGGCGCCAGGCCAGGGTCTTCGCCGCCTTTGGGGGGCTGGCCATCGTACTGGCCAATATGGGCTTGTTCGGCCTGAGCGCCCTGACGGCCGCCCGCCGCACCAAGGAAATCGGAATTCGCCGGGTGGTGGGCGCCCGGGTGGGCGACATCCTGCGCCTCATGGCCTGGCAGTTCACCCGGCCCGTGCTGCTGGCCAACCTGGTGGCGTGGCCTGTCGCCTGGTGGGCGCTGCACCGCTGGCTGGCACAGTTCACCGTGCGGGTGGACCAGGCGCCGCTGACCTTCCTGGCGGCCGGCGCCGTGGCCTTGGCCGTGGCGCTGGCCACCGTGGCCATCCATGTCATCCGCGTCGCCAGCGCCCGGCCGGTGGCGGCGTTGCGGTACGAGTGAGGCCTGCTATCCTGGGCCAACGAGGCAGGGATCAGCGATATGACACCTACGCACCGCATCGGTGATTGGACTTTCGACGGCGTATCTCTGCGTCATGCCGACGGGACGGAGCGGCGACTGGAGGATCGCGCCGCGCGGACGCTGGCGGCGCTGTGCGTCCGACGCGGTGAAGTGGTCAGCCGCGACGCCCTGCTGGCCGAGGTCTGGCGGGGCCGGGCCGTCAGCGCCAACAGCGTGGCCGTGGTCATCGGCGACCTGCGACGCGCCTTGGACGAGGACGCGGGCGAGCCGGTGCACTTGGTCACCGTGGCGCGACGGGGCTACCGCCTGAACCTGGAGTCACCCGTTACCGGCGGCGGGGCGGTTCAGAGCCATTGGGGCCGGTGGGTGGTCGCGGGCTCGGCTGTGGCGCTGGTGGCCCTGGCTAGCTGGGGCTTGGCACCCCGATCAACGCCCTGGCCCACGGTGGCGGTGGCGCCGGTGCGCAATGAGATGGGCGAGGCTGGCTACGATGCCCTGTCGCGCGCCTTGGACACGGTGGTGACCAATCGCCTGGCGCAGGTGACGGCCGTGGCCGTGACGGCATCGGATACGCCGCCGGCGGATGGCTTGACGCTGACGCCCCGTCTGATCCTGTGGAACGGCAAGCCGGAACTGTCGCTGACGGCGACGGATGCCGTGACGGGGCGGGTGGTGTGGGCCGCCTTCGCCGCCGGCCCGGCGGGCGATTTGGCCAAGGCCACGGCGGCGCGGCTGGATGGGCTGGATGCTCGGCTGCGGCCGGGGGGCTGGCTGAGGCGCGTCTTTATGCGGCTTTAGCGTTTCTTTAGTCGGTAAAGGGCGACGCGCCGTGTCAGGTAGGGGCATCCCCAACGACCGGAGGCCCCATGCGCGCCCTGATCATTCCCGCCTTCATCTTCAGTCTGTGCCTGGCCCCGGCGGCCGACGCCGAGGTGCCCGGCGAGGCCGGCATCCGCCAGGTGATGGACGCCTTCCATGCCGCCGTGGTCGGCCATGCCGGTGATCGTCTGGCCGCGCTGTTCATTCCGGAGGGTGGTGCCTGGCTGAACGTCCTGACAGATGAGGCCTATGCTCCGGTGGCGGGGGTCAAGCCCAAGGTGCGTGCCGGCAGCTACCGCGACTTCGCCACTTTCGTCACCACCACCAAGTCGGCGCTGGATCCGCGCCATAGCAACATCCGCATCGTCAGCGACGGCACCGTGGCCGCCGTCACCTTCGACTTCCACTTTTTCATCGATGGGGTGGAGACCAACCGAGGGCTGGAGATGTGGCAGCTGGTGAAGGCGGTCGATGGCTGGCGCATCGCCGCCATCACCTATTCCTCCAGCCCCCAGAAGCCTTAACCGTTCACCAGGTCCAGCAGCAGGGCGTTGGTCTCGGCCGGCTTCTCCAGCATGATCTGGTGGCCGCAGCGCTCCAGCTCGACATAGGTCGCGTTGGGCAGGCGCGTGGCCAGGTCGCGCGCGCCGGCCGGGGGCGTCAGGCCGTCGTTGGCACCGGCGACCACGGTGATGGGCAGGGTCAGGGTGGACAGCGCCGCCGGGTCGGGGCGGGCGGCCTGGCTCATCAGGGCCTTCATCATGAACAGGCTGTTGCCCTTGGTCGCCTGCTCCTCGAACGCGATCAGGGCGGCGTCGGTGTCGGGATGCCAGGCCAGCGCGCGGAACTTGGCGGAGATGAGGGGGCGGATCCATTCCAGGATGAAGGGCGGCAGCCAGCCCAGCGGGTTGGCGCCCAGCTGGGCGGCGGGGCTGGGCGGGCCCAGCAGCAGGGCCGCCGCCACACGGTCCAGCCGCCCCTCCGCCGCCAGGCCCTGCAGCAGGCTCAAGGTCAGGCGGCAGCCGTAGGAATGGCCGGCCAGGATGATGCGGCCTTGACCGTCCGGCGGCCCATAACTATCCAGGATCTGGCGGTAGTCGGCCACCAGGTGGCTTCCCTGATACGCCGCCCAGTCGCGTGGCTGGGGGCTTTGCCCATGACCGACGAAATCCCAGGCGACGATGCGTACGCCCGCCTGCACCAGGGCGGCCCATTGGTGGCGCCACTGGTTCTTGTTGCCGCCACTGCCGTGGCAGAGGAAGACGGTAGTGTCGGCGCGCGCCCCGCCCTCATGCACCAGCAAACTCAAGGGCGGCCGGCCGTCGCGCACCGTCACCGTGTCGGGCGTGACCACCAGGCGGGTGGCGGCGAGCGGCAGGTCAGCGGCGTCGGGCATCACATTTCCCCTTTGGGTGTTTCCCATTGAAGGTGCCAGGGCGAAGGGGGACTATCCGCGCTGTCGTGGCCGATATCGTGGATTGGCCATCAAGCTGCTGGAAAACCGTATCATGCCTGCCCCCGGATCGCGCAACGCCATCACCGACGTCCCTGGCCTGGCGGTGGGCCACGCCACTGACGAGGGGGTGCGCAGTGGCGTCACCGTTCTGCTGTGCGAGGGGATCGAGGGCTGGATGGGCGGCGTGGATGTGCGCGGCGGCGGCCCCGGCACCCGCGAGACGGAGGCGCTGGCGCCCGAGAACCTGGTGGGCCGGGCCCATGCCATCGTGCTGTCCGGCGGATCGGCCTTCGGTCTGGGGGCGGCGGACGGCGTGGCCGCGGCCCTGTCGCACCGGGGCATCGGCCTGACCCTGCGTCCCGGCACCCCGGCCGTACCCCTGGTGCCGGCTGCCGTGCTCTATGACCTGGCCAACGGCGGCGACAAGGGTTGGAGCCTGACGCCGCCCTATCGCGACCTGGGCCTGCGCGCGGTGGAGGCCGCCGGGCCGGAGGTGGCGCAAGGTCCCGTCGGCGCCGGGCGCGGCGCCATGGCGGGTTTGATTCCCGGCGGCATCGGCACCGCCTCGCTGGACCTGGGCGGTGGGCTGGTGGTGGGCGCCCTGGTGGCGGCCAACCCGGTGGGATCGGTCTTCATGCCCGATGGCCGCACCTACTGGGCCTGGCCTTTCGAGATCGATGGTGAGTTTGGCGGCCGGACGCCCCAAGGCCCCGTGGATACCAGCGACCCAGTGCCCGAGCTGTCGCGGCTGGGCGTGCACCGCCAGCCCACGGCGGGCGCCAACACCACCATTGCCGTGGTGGCCGCCTCCGCCGATCTCAGCACGGCGGAGTGCAAGCGGGTGGCGATGATGGCGCAGGACGGCATCGCCCGCGCCGCCCGTCCGGCCCACACGCCTTTCGACGGCGACACCGTGTTCGCCGTGGCGCGGGGGCCCGCCCTGCCGGCGGAGGCCGGCAGCCGCTGGGCCCAGGTGGCGCGCATTGGTTCCGCCGCGGCCGATTGCCTGGCCCGCGCCATCGCCCGCGCCGTGTTCCATGCCGGGGATGGGCGGGACGATGGCGGCCATCAGGCGACCTGAGCGGCCAGGGTGGGCGTGGCCGCCAGCAGGCTGGCGGTGTAGGGATGCTGGGGCTGGCTCAGCACCTGCAAAGTCGGCCCCTCCTCGACGATGTGGCCCTGGCGCATGACCAGCAGCCGGTCGGTCAGGGCCCGCACCACCGCCAGATCGTGCGACACCACCAGATAGGCCAGGCCCAGGCGCCGCGAGAGGTCACCCAGCAGGTCCAGGATCTGGGCGCGGGTCAGCACGTCCAGGGCGGAGGTCGCCTCATCCAGGGCGATCAGGTCGGGTTGCACCGCCAGGGCGCGGGCGATGGCGATGCGCTGGCGCTGGCCGCCGGAGAATTCGTGCGGATGGCGGTCGGCGTCCGCCGGCGCCAGGCCCACCTGGGTCAGCAGTTCCTCCACCCGCGCCCGGCGCAAGGCGGGCGTCAGCGGTGCATCCAGCAGGGCCAGGGGCTCGGCCACCAGGCGCTCCACCCGCCAGCGGGGATCGAAGCTGCCCACCGGGTCCTGGAACACCATCTGCACATGGCGGCGAAGGGGGCGGCGGGCGGCCTCTGGCGCCGCCGACCAGGGCTGGTCCAGCAGGCGCACCGCGCCCGCCTGCGGCGCGTCCGCCGCCAGCAGGGTGCGCAGCAGGGTGGACTTGCCGGATCCTGACTCGCCGACGATGCCCACGCTCTCCCCCCGGTGCACGGCCAGGCTGGCCTGGTCCACGGCGCGCAAGTGCGCCGGCTTGGACCACCAGCCGGCGCGGGGCAGGGGATAGTCGCGCACGATGCCCTCGGCGACCAAAAGGGGCGGCTGTACGGGGGCGGGGAGAACGTCCGGCCGCTGCCGCGCCGGTTCGGTGGCCGCCAGCAGGCGGCGGGTATAGGGATGCTGCGGGGCGGCGAAGACGGTCGCGGGCTCGCCCGCCTCCACCACCGCGCCTTCATGCAGGACCACCACGCGGTCGGCCACGCGCGATACCAGGGCCAGGTCGTGGCTGATCAGCAGCAGGCCCAGGCCGTCCTGACGGACGAGATCGACCAGCAGGCCCAGGATGCGGGCCTGGGTGGTCACGTCCAGGGCGGTGGTGGGCTCATCCGCGATCAGCAGCTTGGGTTTCAGCGCCAGGGCCGCCGCGATGGCCACGCGCTGGCGCTGGCCGCCCGACAGCTCATGCGGGCGCCGGCTGCGGGGGAAGCGGTCGGCGGGCAGGCCCACGCGGGCCAGCATGGCGTCGGCGACGCGCGCGGCCTCGGCGCGGCCGGCGGTGCCGTGCACCCGTACCGTCTCCGCCACCTGGGCGCCGATGGACAGCACGGGGTTCAGCGCCGTCATCGGTTCCTGGAACACCAGGCCCACGTCGCGGCCGCGCACGGCGTCCATCTGCCGGTCGGTCAGGGTGGTCAGCTCCCGCCCGTCCAGGCGGATGCTGCCCTGGGCGTGGGCGCCGGCCGGCGCCAGGCCCAGCACCGACAGGGCGGTCATGGACTTGCCGGAGCCGGAGGCACCCACCAGGGCCACGATCTGGCCCGGTTCCACCGTCAGCGACACGGCGTTCAGGATGGCGCGGCCGTCGACCGAGAGGCTGAAGTCGCGGATATCCAGCAGGGCCATGGGATCACGCCCCCCGCTTGGGCGCCAGGCGGGCCCGCAGGCCCTCGCCCAGCAGGTTGAAACCCAGGACGGCCGCCACCACGGCCAGGCCGGGGAACAGCACCAGCCAGGGCGCCTGGCCCGCCAGGGTCTGGCTGTCCGCCAGCATACGGCCCCAACTGGGCCGGGGCGCCTGGGTGCCCAGACCCACGAAGGACAGGCCGGCGTCGGCGATGATGCCCAGCGACAGCTGGATGGTGGCCTGGACCAGCAGCAGCCCGGCGATGTTGGGCAGCACATGCTCCAGCGAGATGCGGCCGCCGCTCTTGCCGCCCAGGCGGGCGGCCAGGGTGTAATCCCGCGCCCAGACGCCCAGCGCCGCCGCCCGCGCCACCTTGGCGAAGACGGGGATGTTGAACAGGCCGATGGCGGCGATGGCGTCCACGGCACCCGGGCCGCACAATGCCGCGATCAGCACGGCGGTGATCAGGGCGGGGAAGGCGAAGACCACGTCGCTGCCGCGCATCGTCCCCTCCTCCACCCAGCCGCGCCGGCCCGCCGCCAGCAAGCCCAGCGGCACGCCGACTCCTGCGCCCACGCCCACGGCGGCCAGGGCCACGCCCAGGGCGCTGCGCGCGCCCGCCAGCACGTGGGAAAAGACGTCGCGGCCATAGGCGTCGGTACCGAACCAATGGGTGGCGGAGGGCGCGGCCAGACGTCCGGCGACGTTGATGGCGGTGGGGTCGTAGGGCGTCCACACCAGCGATAGCAGGGCAGCGGCCACCACCAGGCCGGTCAGGAGCAGCCCGGCGG
Organism: Nitrospirillum guanabarense; assembly: GCF_034653355.1. Taxonomy (NCBI): domain Bacteria; kingdom Pseudomonadati; phylum Pseudomonadota; class Alphaproteobacteria; order Rhodospirillales; family Azospirillaceae; genus Nitrospirillum; species Nitrospirillum guanabarense. The sequence continues at coordinate 522,921 of NZ_JAYEER010000001.1, read as the reverse complement.
CCAGGGCCTTGCCCCGGCCGGTACCCGTGGGGGCCGCCTCCAGCGTGATCATGACGGTCATGGGCGCCGCCCCCGTGTCAGGCGCGGATCCACCGCGGCGTTGGCCAGATCGACCAGGAAGGTGACGACCACCACGGCGAACACCAGGCCGACGGTCACACCCTGCACCACGATCAGGTCGCGCTGGGCCACGGCCTGAAACACCAGGCGCCCCAGTCCGGGCAGGAAGAACACGTTCTCGATGATGATTCCGCCCGCCAGCAGGAAGGAGAACTGCATGCCCAGGATGGTCAGCGCCGGCACGAAGGCGTTGGGCAGGGCGTGGCGCAGCAGGGCCTGGCGCAGGCTCAGGCCCTTGGCACGGGCGGTGCGGATGTAATCCTGGCCCATCTGCTCCACCAGTTCGCCGCGCAGCACCCGCGCCAGGATGCCGGCCTGCGGGGCGGCCAGGGCGATGGCCGGCAGGGTCAGGGCTTTCAACGCCGGCAGGAGGCCGCCGCCCCAGCCGGGGAAGCCGCCGGCGGCGAACCAGTGCAGGCCGGCGGCGAAGACCAGGGCCAGCACCGTGCCGGCCCAGAAGTTGGGCACGGCGATCAGCAGCTGCGCCACACCGTTCAGCAGGGCATCCACCACCTTGCCCTGGCGCCCGCGCACGGCGCCCAGCGCCGCCAGGGTGCCCAGGGCGACGGCCAGCAGGGTGGACAGCAGCACGGCGTACAGGGTCAGGGGCAGGGTCACGGCCAGCCGCTCCGCCATCAGGCGGCCGACATCGACGCGGTAGGTGTAGCTGAGGCCGAAATCGCCCCGCGCCAGGCCGGCCAGCCAGGCCAGGTAGCGCTGGGGTGCGGGCACATCCAGGCCCATCTGGTGGCGCAGGACGGCCAGGGCGGCCGGGTCGGCGCTCAGGCCCATCATCACCCGGGCGGGGTCGCCGGGGATGACCTGCAGCACCAGGAAGATGGCCAGGCTGGCGGCCAGCAGGGTCAGCAGCAGCACGGCCAGGCGCCCGGCGACATAGCGCGGGCCGACCTTGGCGGCCGCCAGGGCCACGGCGCCCAGCACGGCCAGGCCCAACAGCCACGCCAGGACTCCGGCGCCGGACAGGCCACCAGCGGCGGCGGCGCCTGCGCCCGCCTCGTCGAACCGCGCCGTGGCCAGGTCCACCAGCTGCACCGGGGTGGGCAGCCAGATGTCGCGCAATCCGGCATCCCACACGCCGAAATAGGGGTATTCGAACAGGAAGACGTTGACGGCATCGTCGGCCAGGGTGCGCTGGATGTCGCCCAGCACGGTCAGGCGCTGGCCCTGGTCCACCGTGGCGTCCAGCCTGGCCAGCAATGCCTTGTAGGCCGGGTTGCGGTAGCCGAAGTAGTAATCGTCGCGGCCGTAGATGTCGTAATCCATGGGCTCGACATGGGCGACGATGGTCATGTCGTAGTCATGGCCGCCATAGACCTGGGAAATCCAGGTGGCCCATTCCACGTCCTGCAGCACCACCGTCACCCCGGCCTCTGCCAGCTGGGCGGCGATGATCTCGGCGGCGCGCTTGGCATAGGGCAGGGGCAGCACGCGCAGCGTGGCGGTGAAGCCGTGCGGATAGCCTGCCTGCGCCAGCAGGGCCTTGGCCTTGGCCACGTCGTGGGGGTAGAGGCCCGTCAGGTCGACATAGCCGGCGTTCTGCGGCGGGTAATGGCTGCCGATGGGATCGCCGTAGCCGAACATGGCGCCCTGGATGATGGCCTGGCGGTCGACGGCGTGCGACAGGGCCCGGCGCACCAGCACATTGTCGAAGGGCGGGCGCCGGTTGTTCAGCGCCAGCAGCGTCTCCCCCTCCGACGGGGCGACGTTGACGGTGAAGTGCTTGTCGGCCTTCAGGGCGGCGATGGCCTCGGGGGCGGGGAAGGCGGGGAAGCCCTGGATGTCGCCGGCCTTCAGCGCCGCCGTGGCCGCCGCCGGGTCGGCGATGAAGCGATAGGTGACGCTGGCCAGGTGCGGCGCGGCCCCCCAATAGGCCGGGTTGCGCGCCAGGGTGACGGCGTTGCCCCGCTGCCAGTCGGCCACGGTGTAGGGGCCGGTCCCCACCGGATGGGTGACGTTGCCGGCGGCGCTGGCGGGGGACACCATGACGGCTGCCGGCCAGCCCAGCACCTGCAACAGGCTGCCGTAGGGCGCCTTCAGGTGGATGGCGGCTGTCAGCGGGTCGACCATGTCGACATGGTCGATGTGCGACAGCGCCACCTTTTGCGGATTGGTGCTGCCCGGCGCTATGGCGCGCTCAAGCGAGAACTTGACCGTTTCGGCATCGAAATCAGTTCCGTCCTGGAAACGCACGCCCGGCCGCAGGTGGAAGGTGTAGGTCAGGCCGTCCGGCGCCACCGTCCAGTCGGTGGCCAGCAGGGGCTGCACCGTGCCGCCCACGCCCAGGTGCACCAGCCCCTCGAACACCGTGGGGAAGACCACGGCTGGGATGGCGGCCGAGGCCTCCGCCGTCGGGTCCAGGCCCGGCGGCTCCAGCTGCAGGCCCAGGGTGATGGTGTCGCGCGCCCAGGCGGCGGGCGCCGCCGCCACCGCCGCCAGCACCACCGCCGATTTAACCAGGCGCGTGAGGAGGGTCATGCAAGCCATTGACTCAGCTCACAAGCAAGCTGGTGTCATGGCGGTGCGTCTCCGCCGTGGCCTGGGCCCGCGCCGCCGCCTGGCGCGCCAGGCTGGGCAGGCCCAGCGCGTCGTAGACCTGGGCCAGGGCGCGGTTCAGGGGCACGCCGCCCGGATCATGGGCCCGGCGCAGCTCCAGCATCTGTTGCGCCGGGGCCCAGCGCCGGTCCTTGAGATAGGCGTCCAGCACCACCTGTTCGAACAGATCGCGCTGGGCGTGGCTGCCGCCGATTTCCACCAGGCGGGGCAGCACCGGCCCCAGGCGGCGCACCGCCGTGCGTCCGTCGCCCCGGTGATAGGCCACCAGCCCCTCGGCCGCCGGCACGGCGACGTCCGTCCACGTTTCCCGGCTGTGCTCCGGCGCCGTGCCCGCCTGGGTGCGGATGGCGTCCAGCAGGGTGTCGGCCTCCGCCCGGCCGGCGCGGGCCAGGCCCATGAGGTACAGCAGCGCCAGGAAGGGCTGGGCCGTGTCGGTGGCGCGGGCGGCCAGGTGGCCGGCCAGGTCGGCCCAGCGGTCGCCCACCTCCACGCCGGCCAGCTCCAGGCGGCTCAGCAACTGCACCGCCCCGGCCTGGTCCTGGGAATAGCCCTTGTCCACGCCCCAGACCCGGGCGTCGTAGGTGGCCAGCGCCTCCGCCGCCCGCCCCTGGCTCAACAGGAACAGGGCGTAGTGCCACCACAGGTGCGTGGACATGAAGGAATTGAGGTCGGTCCAGCTGTCATGCACGCCGCGCAGGAAGGCCGCCCCCTGGTCAATCTCGCCCCGGGTCAGCATGACATGGGCCAGGGCGTGATGGGCCCAGGGCTCCTTGCGCTTCAGGGTGATGGCGCGGCGGGCCGCCGCCTCCGCCTCATCCAGCAGGTGGCACTGCTCATAGCCGAAGGCCAGCATGCCGTGCAGATAGGCGACGTCGCCGGCCCGGGGCAGCACCTTGAGCGCGATGCGCACCATGTCCGGCGACTGGCCCCGGTTGAAGTTCAGGTACTGGTGGACCTTCACCGCCGCCAGGTCGCGAGGGAATTCCTCGGCGATCCGGTCGCCCAGGGCCAGGGCGGCGGGGATGTCGTCCCGCCACCAGGCCTCCAGCATCGCGGCGTTCAGCTGTTCCCGCCGCGTGCCGTGGCGGGCGGCGGTCAGCGCGCGCGCCACATAGGGGGCGGCGCGGCCGGGGCCGTCGGTGGATTCCAGGAACATCCACAGCATGCCGGCGTAGGTCTGCACCAGGGGCAGGTCCACCGCCTCATCCGCCACCGCCAGCAGGTTCACGGCCCGCGTCTCATAGGCCAGCAGGCCGCCGACGAAATCGTCGATCAGCCCGGCGCTGTGCGCGCCGTCCGTGGTGATGGGGTTGCCCAGGAAGTCTTCGTCCATGACGCTCTCGGCCAGGCTGTTGCGGGCGTTTAGTACTGGTACCCCAGGCGGATGCCCCAGGTCGCCGGCCGGCCGGGGATGGCGATGTCGGCATTGGTGAAGAAGTTGCGCAGCAGGTCGTAGCGCCTGTCCAGGATGTTCTGGCCGTAAACCGTGGCCGTCCACGGCCCCTGGTCCGGCGTCAGGGTGACGGCGGCGTTGACCAGCCAATAGCCGGCGACATTGTAGCGGCTGCCCAGCAGCGAGCGTTCGCTGCTGCGATAGCTGTAGTCGGCCTCCGTCTTCAGCGTGTGGCCGGGCAGGGCCCAGTCATAGCTGACGCCGCCGTTATAGGTGATGCGGGGGAAGCCCAGATCCTCCCCCGCCTGGTTGGTGTAGACGGGGCGGCAGGGATAGCAGGTGGCCAGCGAGGCCGCCGTGTCCACGGCGTTGAATTCCTTGAACTCGCCATGCGACAGGCCCAGCGCCTGGGTGATCAGCAGGCCGGGGCGGGGCGCCCAGTCGGCCTGCAGCTCCGCGCCGTAAATCTCCGACCGGGGGGCGTTCACGATCTTTCCGATGGCGCCGAAGGTCGGGTCGATGATGACCGACTGCACCTGCTGGTTATGATAGTCGTAGTAATAGGCCGAGGCGTTCAGGCGCAGGGTGTGGTTGGCCAGGTCGGACTTCACCCCCGCCTCATAGGCCCACAGCACCTCCGGCCGGAAGGGGGCCAGGCCGCCCAGCGCCAGGGTGTTGTAGGCGGTGAAGCCGCCGGACTTCACCCCCCGGCTGACGTTGGCGTACAGCAGCGCGTCGTCCGTCACCTTGAACTCCACCCCCGCCTTGCCCGTGGTCTGGGTGAAGCCGGTGGGCACCTTGTCCGCCGAAACGCCGATGCCGGTGTCGGGGATGGTGATGGTGCGGAAGGTGCGCAGCGTGCGGTCCTCATGCTCCTCCCGCAGGCCCAGGACCAGCTTCAGCCGGTCGGTGACGGCGTAGTCGGCCTGGCCGAAGCCGCTGATGGATTCCGCCGTCTGGGCATAGCGGGTGTTGGCGATGAAGCCGTAGATGTCGGTGAAGTCGGACAGGAAGGCCTCGCGCAACGTCTCGTGCGAGTAATAGAGGCCGCCCACCCATTGCAGCCGCCCCGCCCCGCTGGAGGCCAGGCGCACCTCCTGCGACACGTCCTGGGCGCGGCTGTTGAAATACTCATCCGCGTCGCGGTAGGCGGTGGCGTCCCAGTCGTTGAACTCCTTGCGGTTCAGCGCCTCCCACGCCGTGATGCTGGTCAGCGTCACATCCTCGAAGCGGTGCAGCACCGTCAGGTCGGCGCCGCCGCTGGTGTTGTTGCGGAAGGGCTTGGCATTGGGGTCGGCGCCGATGACCTTGGCAAAGGCGGGCGACAAGCCCCACCCCGTCTTCGATGGGTCGGTGTCGGCCGGCAGGGTGCCCACGCCCGGCTGGACGGCGGGGTTGAAGAGATAGCCGCCGGTGCCGTCCGACAGGTCGCGGCCGTAATGCAGGTTCAGCCTCACGTCCGTGTCCGGCGTGGCCGCCCAATCGATCTTGGCGCGCACGGCGGTGCGGTTGGCGTTGCCCAAATCCTGGCCGGTCAGGCGGTTGGTCTGCCAGGCGCCGCCCTGCTGCGTCATGGCCGACAGGCGCACCTTCACCGTGTCGCTGACGGGGCCGGAGACATAGGCCTCGACCTTGGCGGCGTCATAGCTGCCATAGTCGGCGGTGATGCCGGCGCTGGCGCTGTCCGTGGGGTTGGCGGTCAGGATGTTGATGGCGCCGCCGGTGGTGTTGCGGCCGTACAGCACGCCCTGCGGCCCGCGCAGCACCTCCACCCGGTCCACGTCATAGACCAGGCCCTGGGTCATGATGGGCAGGGGGTAGGCGACCTCGTCCACATACACGCCCACGGTGGGCGTGTTGTTGGAGGCATAGTCGTTGAAGCCCACGCCCCGGATGCGGAATTGCGGCTGCCCGCCGCCGAAGGCGTTGGTGACCTCCAGCCCCGGCGTCATGTTCTGCAGATCGTTGACCGAGGTGACATGGTGCGTGGCCAGATCCCCCGCCGACAGGACGGAGACGGACAGGCCCACATCCTGCACCGACTGCGCGCGCCGCTGGGCGGTGACGATGATGTCGGGAATGCCGCCGTCCTGCTCCTGCGCCACGGCGCCGCCGCCCAGCAGCGCGCCGCCCATCAGCAGGATACCGGAAAGCGCCCGGCCCCATACCGCTTGGCCCCGTAACAGCCGACCTGCGGCCGCGTACACGCGTGGTCCCTTCATCCTCAGCCACTCCCCCATCGTTCCCCGGCGTGGCCCTTGGCTGGGCTCGTTCACCGGGTGACGCCGGCCGCCGAATTGTACTGTTCAATGGATGTGCAAAATATTAATAGCACACTAACGACAGTTAGCACGGGGAATAACGCTCCGGTCAATCGCGTAAATGGCCGGCGGGTGGTGATTACCAGGATAGGCAGCGCATATCTGTCATGCTGCGCCTGCTCACGCAATGAGCGCCGTCACAGCCTTAAGGTGGACGGGCGGGCCGCGCAAGTATGGCATCGGTTGCAGGCGGGGCGTTCGCGGCTGCGATAGGACGGTCGGTCCCGCTCAGTCCGGCCGCGCCAGGGCGGCCAGCCGCTCCTTCACCGCCGGCCACTCGGCGGCGATGATGGAGAAATAGACGCTGTCGCGCAGCCGGGCGGGGATGGTCTCGCCCTCCGGCCCCACGCGGGCCGGCACCACGACGTGGGACCGGAAGATGCCTTCCTGCGTGGCGCCGATGCGGGCGATGGCGGCACGGGACTGCTGGTTCAGCGCGTCGGTCTTCAACTCCACCCGGTGGGCGCCCAACACCTCGAAGGCGTGGGTCAGCAGCAGGCGCTTGGCATCGGTGTTGGCGCCGGTGCGCTGGTGCGACCGCGCCACCCAGGTCCACCCGATCTCCACCCGCCGGTTGGCGCGGTCGATGTTGCCATAGCGCGTGCTGCCGATGACTTGGGCCGAGGCCTTGTGCACGATGGCGAAGGGCAGGCTGACATGCCGGTCCCGCTCCTCCAGCGCCGTGTGGACATAGGCCCGCATCTCATCCGGCGTCGTCACCTGCGTCGGCACCCAGCGCCACAGCACCGGGTCCAGCCCCACGGCGATCAGCCCCGGCAGATGGTCCTGGCTCAACGGCTCCAGCCGCACCACGGCCCCCGTCAGGGTGACGGGGCTGACGGTCATGGGGCGGGTGTCGATCTCGGCCATGGGGGCTCTCCGTGGACAGGGGCTCCTGGTTCGATACGGGCGGCGGGCGGCCGGGGCAAGGGCGGGATTGTCTGGGGGACAAGGTTTGGGGGGCCCCAAGCACTTTGAATATCGAGCTTGGGGACTTTTGCGGACTGGCTGGCCTTGAACGGCAAATGGGAAACCAGCCGCTGCAAAGCATGGCGCACGAGCATCACCGACGAGAGAATTTTGCTGATCGCGCCGGGGCCTCGCCTTTTGTAACGGCGCGCGACATTGGTGGCTGACCGGGGCGTTGCACCACCGCAACCATTTTCTTGGCGCTTCTCTTGAAGAGTCCGCCCGAGTATCTTGGATTGAAGAAGCGCTGGCCAGGACAAGCCGCGCGATTGTCGAACAGGGAAGAACCTATGACCACTAAATTGCGCATCGACGTTTCCCAGGGTCTTATCGACATTGAGGGCGATCCCGAACTGGTCCGCGAAATCTACGCTGACTTCAAGATCCACCTCCTGTCAGGAGTGAAGTTCGCTCAACCCGCGCCTCCTGCTCCGCCTGCCGCGCCTAGCGGGGCTGACATCAATGAACAAACCCCGCCCGCACCCAAGTTGAGGGCGAAGCGTCGCTCCACTGCGAAGAAGAAGACCAACGGTGACGAGAGTGGCAGCGGTGTGCTCGCAGACTCACCCAAGCTCGATAAGAATTTGGACACATCTGGCCTCGGCAGTTTCTATGGCCAGTTCGCGCCGAAGAACAACGCAGAGAAGATTCTCATCTTCCTGAAGTTCATGACTGAGTCGCTGCATATCGAAAGTCCGAACACGGATCAGGTCTATACCTGCTTTAGGGCCACCGGCAACAAGATACCAAAGGCGTTCGCACAGGCGTTCTACGATACCAGCAGCAAACTCGGTTACATCGATTTTAGATCGTCCACCGACCTCCCAATTACCATCGCCGGCGACAACCACTTTAATCACACCATGAAGCGGAAGGCTGCTGAATGAACAACGCAGTCAATCGCTTCTACAATTCCATCGAAGGTGCGGCCAGCCAGAGCCAGAGCGGCTTGGTCGAGCTGTTCGTCTATTTCTTGACGGTGGAACTGGGACAGGAAGCTGCCTCACCCAAGCAAATCATCGACTGCTTTGAGGCGTGTGACCTGACGGTGCCTGCGAACGTCAGCGCACGGCTAGCCGAGGGGCTGAGAAGCAAACCTCCCAAGTACATTAGGACTAATGGCACATATAAACTCCAACGCCATATGCGAGAAGCATTGTCGAAGAAACTCGGTGCCGAGACTGTGACGGCTCAGACCAGTGCCACGCTTCGGGGTCTCGAACACAGGCTGCCCGTTGGCGCTGACAAAGAGTTCTTGAAGGAGGCGATCGACTGCTTCGAGATTGGTGCAAATCGCGCAGCGATTATCATGACCTGGATATTGGCGATGGACCACCTGTTCGCGTACATCCTCGCGCACAAGCTAACGGACTTCAACGCGGCCCTATCCAAGGACAAGGGCGTAAAAATCACGTCGGTGTCGCAGCGCGATGATTTCACCGAAATCAAGGAAACCAAATTCATCGAGCTGTGCCGAGCGGCGGGCATCGTCTCAAATGACGTGCGAAAGATTCTCGATCAGAAACTCGGCACGCGGAACTCGTGTGCGCACCCTTCCGGTGTGACTGTCAACAAGTCGAAGGTGATCGATTTTATCGAGGACCTCGTCGATAACGTCATCCTGAAATTCCCGGTCTAGCTTACGAGCGTCTTGCCGCTCAGACGGGCGCCGCGATGAAGTGGAACAGAAGCATGCGCTTCGTGCGGCGGGTTTGGGGTTACCGATCCCAAGCGCATTACGACTGACTTTAGGGCGCATAAGAGACATAAACCACCTGCGCTTTTAAAGCCCTGGCCATAGATTCCGAAGGGACGGAACCCCACGGTCCCGCCCCTTCTCAACCCTCACTCCAAACCCAACCCTCGCGCCTACGCCCCCGCCTGCCGCGCCTTCGCCTCCGCCCGGCGGCGGTGCAGCACCGGTTCGGTGTAGCCGTTGGGCTGGCGCACCCCGTCGAACACCAGGTCGCAGGCGGCCTGGAAGGCGATGCTGTGGCTGACGTTGGGAGCCATGGGGGTGTAGGCGGGGTCGCCGGCGTTCTGCTTGTCGACCACGGCGGCCATGCGCTCCAGGGTCGCCCGCACCTGTTCCTTGGTGCAGATGCCGTGGTGCAGCCAGTTGGCGATGTGCTGGCTGCTGATGCGCAGGGTGGCGCGGTCTTCCATCAGGCCGATGTTGTTGATGTCCGGCACCTTGGAACAGCCCACGCCCTGGTCCACCCAGCGGACGACATAGCCCAGGATGCCCTGGGCGTTGTTGTCCAGTTCCTGCTGGATTTCCTCCTCCGACCAATTCGTGCCCTGGGCAAGCGGGGGGGTGAGGATGTCCTCCAGCTTGGCGCGGCGGTGGCCGGCCAGCACGGCCTGGCGGGCGGCCACGTCCACGGTGTGGTAGTGCAGGGCGTGCAGGGTGGCGGCGGTGGGGGAGGGCACCCAGGCGGTGTTGGCGCCGGCCTGGGGGTGGGCGATCTTGGTGGCCAGCATGTCCGCCATCCGGTCGGGCATGGCCCACATGCCCTTGCCGATCTGCGCCCGGCCCTTCAGGCCGCAGGCCAAGCCGGTGTCGACGTTCCAGTCCTCATACGCCTTGATCCAGGCGGTTCCCTTGATGTCGTTCTTGCGCACCATGGGGCCGGCTTCCATCGAGGTGTGGATCTCGTCGCCGGTGCGGTCCAGGAAGCCGGTGTTGATGAACACCACGCGGTGCTGGGCGGCGCGGATGCATTCCTTGAGGTTGACGGTGGTGCGCCGCTCCTCATCCATGATGCCCATCTTCAGGGTGTTGGCGGGCAGGCCCAGCAGCTGTTCCACCGCGCCGAACAGGCGGTTGGCGAACGCCACCTCCTCCGGCCCGTGCATCTTGGGCTTCACGATATAGACGCTGCCGGCGCGGCTGTTACGCACGGCCGGGGTGTCGCCCACGCCCTCGCGCCGCAGGTCGTGCAGGGCGATGGTGCTGGTCATGATGGCATCCAGGATGCCCTCGGGGATGTTGCTGCCGTCGGCCAGCAGCACGGCGTCCGAGGTCATCAGGTGGCCGACGTTGCGCACCAGCATCAGGCTGCGGCCCGGTAGGGTCAGGGTCTTGCCCCCCGGGGCGGTGTAGACGCGGTCCGGGTTCAGGTGGCGGTCCACCGTCTGGCCGCCCTTCTCGAACTGGGCGGTCAGGGTGCCGTTCATCAGGCCCAGCCAGTTGCGGTAGGCCAGCACCTTGTCGGCGGCATCCACCGCTGCCACCGAATCCTCGCAATCCATGATGGCGGTGATGGCGGATTCCAGCACGATGTCGGCCACATGGGCCTTGTCCTCACGCCCGATGCGGTGACCGGCGTCGATGTGGATCTCGGCATGCAGGCCGTGGCGGCACAGCAGGATCACGGTGGGGGCGGCGGCGTCGCCCTGCCAGCCGCCCAGGCGGCTGGGGTCGGCCAAGCCCGTCGTGGCCCCGCCCTCCAGCGTCACCGCCAAGGCGCCGTCCACGATGGCATAGCCGGTGGCGTCGCGGTGCGAGCCCTCAGCCAGGGGGAAGGACTGGTCCAGGAAGGTGCGACCGAAGGCGATGACCTTGGCGCCCCGGATGGGGTTATAGCCCCGGCCCCGCTCCGCCCCGTCATCCTCCGGCAGGGCGTCGGTGCCGTACAGGGCGTCGTACAGGCTGCCCCAGCGGGCGTTGGCGGCGTTCAGGGCATAGCGGGCGTTCATCACCGGCACCACCAGCTGCGGGCCGGCGATGGTGGCGATCTCCGCATCCACATTGGCGGTGCTGACGCTGAAGTCCGGCCCCTCGGGCTGGATGTAGCCGATGGCCGACAGGAAGGCGCGGTAGGCGGCGCCGTCGAAGGGCCGTCCCTTCTGGCCGCGGTGCCAGTCGTCGATCTGCTGCTGCAGGGCGTCGCGCTTGGCCAGAAGGTCGCGGTTCAGCGGCGTCAGCTCGTGCGCCAACACATCCACGCCCTGCCAGAAGGCCTCCACCGACAATCCGGTGCCGGGCAGGACCTCGTTCTCGACAAAGTCGAACAGTTCCTGCGCCACCTGAAGATGCCCGGCCGTAACCCGTGCCGTCATGGTCCTCTCCCCTGATTTCTCTCGCTCATGCGTGGCCTTGGCCGGCCATCGCGGGTTTATGACGCACTGTTTTTCGACGCCCGATATGGGTAGGGGTCGCCGGGGTCGCCGTCAACGGTGCGGAAGTGCCGGGGCCGGCATAGGAGCATTGGCGGGCCCATCGGCGATCCGTCAGCGCGTGGCCCGGTCGACCAGATAGACCAGATGGCGATAGGGCACGCCGGCATGGTCGGCCAGGCCGATTTCGCACGTCCGGTTGCTGGAGTATCCCGCCTCACAGCCCGCCGGCACCTGGGGGGCCAGGAAGCGCAGGGCGTGGTCGTTCAGCTCAGGCTCCACGAACCCCTTGTCACCGGCGAACCCGCAGCAGCCCACGCGCTCCGGCACCACCACCGTGGCGGCGCAGGCCTTGGCCACGGTGGCGGCCTGCGGATCGATGCCCATCTTGCGGGCCGCACAGTTCAGGTGCAGCAGCACCGGTTCCGCCTGCGGGGTCGGCGTCAGGCGGGGCAGGGCGTCCTGCGCCAGGAACTCCACCAGGTCTTTCACCGGCAGGCGGCCGGAAAGGTAGGTCTTCATGCGCTGGGTGCAGGCGCTGGCGTCCATGACGATGGGGATGCGGCCATTGTCGCTGGCGGCCTTCAGCGCCGCCTCCATCTCCGCCGCCTTGGCGTCCGCAGCCTCCTTCATGCCTTCGGACTCGAAGGCCAGGCCGCAGCACAGGTTGGGCAGGCCCTCCGGCACGATGGCGCGGAAGCCCGCGCGCTCCAGCACGCGCAGGGTGACGGCGGGCAGGGGATCGCTCTCCCCATCCTCCACCGCCGGCCCGAAGGTACGCCCGGCGCAGGCGGCCAGGTACACCACCGGCTCGCCCGTCGCGGTGGGGGGCGGCAGGTCCTTCAGCCAGGCCATGCTGGCCCCCTCCGGCAGGTTGGGGCCGGCGTGGGGCAGGCGGTCGCCGGACAGTGTGCGGGCATAGGCCGCCAGGCTGGCCACCTTCTTCGGCCCCACGGCCTGGGCGGCGAAGGCGGCCAGGTTCAGGGCGCCGCGCGTGGCGGCCAGCACGGTGCCGTAGTGGCGGGCCATCAGGCCGGCCACGGTGCGGGCCCTTGGCCCGTGGCGCTTGCCGCGCAGGGCCTTGGTCAGCTGCCCCGTCTCGATGCCCACGGGGCAGGCGGTGGCGCACAGGCCACAGGCGGCACAGGTGTCGATGGCGTGGTGGTCGTAGAGGTCCCGCAGCTCCGTCGCCGGGTCCCCCAGGGCCGTCAGGCGTGCGATCTCGCGCAGGCCGGTGATGCGCTGGCGGGGGCTCAGCGTCATGCCGTGCGAGGGGCACATCTTCTCGCAGAAGCCGCACTCCATGCAGGTGTCGACGATGGCGTGGGCCGGCGGCAGGGGCTTCAGGTTCTCCAGGTGCAGGCGCGGGTTGGTGTTCAGCAGCACGCCGGGGTTCAGCAGGTTGGCCGGGTCCAGCAGGCGCTTGATCTCCCACATCAGGGATGTCGCGGCCTTGCCCCATTCCAGCTCGACGAAGGGCGCCATGTTGCGGCCGGTGCCATGCTCCGCCTTCAGCGATCCGTCGTACTTCTCCACCACGATGTGGACCATCTCGTCCATGAAGCGGGCGTGGCGGTCGATCTCATCCTGGGTGCTGAAGTCCTGGGCGAAGACGAAGTGCAGGTTGCCGGCCAAGGCGTGGCCCATCAGGATGGCGTCGGGGTAGCCGTGCTTGTCGAACAGCGCCCGCATGTCGTGGCAGGCGTCGGCCAGATCCTCGATGCGGAAGGCCACGTCCTCGATGATGACGCTGGTGCCGGTTTGGCGCATGGCGCCGATGGTGGGGATCAGGCCCTTCCGGATCTTCCACAGCTTGGTGTATTCGGCCGCGTCGGTGGTGAAGGCCGGGGGTCGCAGCAGGGTGACCCCGGCCAGCAGCCCCTCGATGGCGGCGATGTTCTGACGCAAGGCCTCCGGGCTGACGGCGCGGGTTTCCACCAGCAGGGAGGCGACATCCTCGCCCATGCTGTCGATCTCGGGCGGCAACCCGGGCTGGCCCTTGGCGCTGCGCAGGCTGGCGCGGTCCATCAGCTCCACCGCCGCCACCGGCCCGCCGTTCAGCAGGCAGGCGGCGCGCCCGGCCTCGACGATGTCGGGGAACAGCAGCAGGGCGCTGGCCTTGTCCGCCAGCTCCGGCACGGTGCGGTAGGTGACCTCCGCGATGAAGCCCAGCGTCCCCTCCGACCCGATCAGCAGGTGGGCCAGGATGTCCACCGGGTCCTGATAGTCCACCAGGGCGTTCAGGCTGTAGCCGGTGGTGTTCTTGATGGCGAACTTGCGCCGGATGCGGTTGGCCAGCGCCTCGTCCTCCCGCACCCGCCGGCCCATCTCGTCCAGCCTGGCCAAAAGGTCGGCGTGGCTGACGCGGAAGGACGCCACGCTGGCGGCGTCGCCGGTGTCGACCAGGGTGCCGTCCGCCAGCATGAAGCGCAGCGACAGCATGGTCTTGTAGGTGTTCTCGTGGGTGCCGCAGCACATGCCCGACGAGTTGTTGGCGGCGATGCCGCCGATCTTGCAGCTCTCGATGGAGGCAGGGTCCGGCCCGATCTTGCGGCCGTAGGGCGCCAGGCGGCGGTTGACCTCCGCCCCGATAATGCCGGGCTGCACCTTGATGACGCTGCCGTCGTCATTGATGACGGAGCGGTGCCAGCCGTCGCCCATCACCATCAGCAGGCTGTCGGTGATGGCCTGGCCGGACAGCGACGTGCCGGCGGCGCGGAAGGTGACGGGCGTGTTGTGGCGGCGGCAGGCGGCCAGCACGGCGCTCACCTCCGCCTCGCTGTCCACCCGCACTACCAGCTTCGGCACCAGGCGGTAGAAGCTGGCGTCCGTGCCATAGGCCAGGCGGCGCAGCGGGTCGGTGATCAGCCGGTCGCCGGCACCACGCCCGCCAGCTCGGCGCGCAGGGCGTCGTAATCACGAAGGGCGGCAGGGTCCGCAACGGGACCCACGATGCTGTCCGGCATGACCCGTCACTCCCCTTCTTTTCGCACCAGCAGGATGATCAGTTCCTTGGGGCCATGGACGCCATAGGCCAAGGTCTGCTCGATATCGGATGTCTTGGACGGGCCGGAAATCAACAGGGCATTGGTGGGCATGCCCGCCGCCCAGCCTTGGTCCCGCACCACCGCCGCCAGCGTGTCGTGCAGCGTGTCCTCCTCCAGCACAGCGATGTGCAGGGGCGGCAGCAGCGACAAGAGGCGCGGTTCCTCCGCCGTTGGCCACAGGATCAGGGTGCCCGTCTCGGCGATGGCGCCGCGCGTGCCGGTCAGGCCGGCATCCACCCGGTGCACCAGCGCATCCTTCAACACCTCCACCGACTGGTCATAGGGCACCAGGGTGGGCAGGGGCACGCCCTGGGCCGCCGCCCGCAGCAGGGCGTCGCCGCGCGGCGTGCCGGGGGCGACCATCAGGCGGTCCACGCCCCGGTTGTTCAGCAGGGTGGCCAGCCGCTCGGGCCAGGTCTCCGCCGTCACGTCATGGATCTCGGCGTGGTTGGCCTCCGCCATCTGGCGGAAGCGGGCCAGCTTGTCGGTATAGGTGGGCGGCGTCCAGGGCGCGAGGTCGGGACCCGGCCGGCCGGGGGCGGCCTTCAGGCGGCCCAGGATATTGGCCCTTGCCGTGTTTGAGGCGGCGCTCATTTCGGCACCTCGTTCAGGTAACCGCGCTCGCGCGCCAGATCATGCAGGGTGCGCGGCTTGAAGCGGGGCTTGGCCCGCGCCCTGGTCCAATCGCGCATCAGCGGGGCGCCGGCCGGCACCCAATTGCCGCCCCAGGCCAGGGCGCGGGTGACCATGCGGTACAGCAGCGGCCGGGTGTAGACCAGGCGCCAGCCGGCCCAGACCAGGCTTTCCTTCCACGAGCGCTCCGCCCCGCCGTCCTTCACCACTGTTGAATGGAGGGGGGAAGGTGGGTGGCCGGCGTCTCGGTGGGCCGCACCGCCTCCCGCCGCAGGCGCACCAGCAGGTCGGGGATGGGGATCTTGACCGGGCAGACCTCCGCACAGGCGTTGCACAGGGTGGAGGCGTGGGGCTGGTCGCCGGCGGCGTCCAGGCCCTGCAGCTGCGGTGTCAGGATTTTGCCGATGGGGCCGGGGTAGATGGCGTTGTAGGTGTGGCCGCCCACGCGGGTGTAGACCGGGCAGTGGTTCATGCAAGCGGCACAGCGGATGCAGCGCAGCGTGTCCGCCAGCTCCACATCCTGATAGACGCGGCTGCGCCCACCGTCCAGCAGCACCAGGTGCACGGCCGTGGGCCCGTCCTTCTCGCCGGCTTTCCGGGGGCTGCTGATCATGTTGACGTAGGTGGTGATGGGCTGCCCGGTGGCGGAGCGGGGCAGCAGGGCCAGCAGGGGCGGGATGTCGTCCAGGGTCTCCACCACCTTCTCGATGCCGGTCACCGCGATGTGCAGCGGCGGCAGGGTGGTGGACAGGCGGCCGTTGCCCTCATTCTCGATCAGCACCAGGGTGCCCGTCTCCGCCACCGCGAAATTGACGCCGGAGATGCCGGCGTCGGCGGTGGCGAAGCGCTCGCGCAGGACGCGGCGGGCGGCGGCGGTCAGCTCATCCACGTCGCCGGTGCGTTCCAGGCCCGGGATCTTCTCCGCGAACAGGTCCGAAATCTCGTCCTTGTTCTTGTGGATGCAGGGCATGACGATGTGGGACGGCGTCTCCCCCGCCAGCTGGATGATGTATTCGCCCAGGTCGGATTCCACCGCCTCGATACCGTGCCGCTCCAGGTGGGCGTTCAGGTGCATCTCCTCCGACACCATGGACTTGCCCTTGATGACGGTGCGGGCGCCGGCCTGTTGCAGGATGCCCAGGACGATGGCGTTGGCCTCCTCCGTCGTCTCCGCCCAATGCACCTGGACGCCGTTGGCGGTCAGCCGGGATTCCAGCCGTTCCAGCAGGTCCGGCAGCTTGGCCAGGGCGCGGGCCTTCACGGCTGCCCCCCGCTCCCGCAGTTCCGCCCAATAGGCCGGGTCGGGGAACTGGGCGGCGCGCTTGGCCATCAGGCCGTCCATGGCCCGGCGGAAGTTGCGGCGCAGCTGCGGGTTGTTCAGCGCGTCGGGCGCGCGCTCGGCAAAACGGGGGCCGTGGTTCTCTCCATCAGGCGCCATGACAGCGCTCCATCAGGAATTCCGCGATGTGGCGGCAGCGGGTGCCGTCGCCCACCTTCTCGGCATGCCCGCCGATGTTCATCAGGCAGCCGCAATCGCCCGACAGCAGGGTGCCGGCGCCGGTCTCCCGCACGCTGGCCAGCTTGTCCGACACCATGGCGGTGGACACGGCCGTCTGACGCACGGCGAAGGTGCCGCCGAAGCCGCAGCACTCCCGCTCGCGGCTGTTCTCCACCAGGGTGACGTTGGCCAGCTGGCGCAGCAGGGCCTTGGGTTCCTCGCGCACGCCCATCTCGCGCAGGGAATGGCAGGACGGGTGCCAGGTGACGGTGACGGGCGCACCCTTGTCCGCCAGTGTGACGCCCAGCACGTTGACCAGGAAGGCCGTCAGCTCATGGATGCGGGCGGCGAAGGCGATGGCGCGTGGCTGGTCGGGGTCGCCCTCGAACAGGTGTTCGTAATGGGTCTTCATCATGCCGGCGCAGGAGCCGGAGGGCACCACGATGGGGATGTCGCCGGGGAAGGCGTCCAGCTGTGCCCGCGCCACCTCGCGCGCTTCCTCGACATAGCCGGAGTTGCGCGCCGGCTGGCCGCAGCAGCTCTGCCCCTCCGGAAACACCACGGTCACGCCGGCGTGGCGCAGCAGGTCCATGCCGGCCAGCCCGGCCTCGGGGTACAGCATGTCCACCAGGCAGGTGCCGAAGAAATAGACCGTGTCCGGCCGGGCCGCCGGGGTCGCGGCGGCGGCCGTATTCGTGGCGGCCAGGTTCGTGGTGGTCAAAAGCCCGTTCCTCCCAGGATGCTACCCCTGGACGCGGCTTGCCTTCGCCCTGGGGAAATTGCCGGCGCCATATTTTACCAGCGGCCAGTTTTGGTCAAATCATTTTACCAAACAGGGGCCGGCGGTGGCCACCCCTCCGGTGCAAGGGAAGGCCAAATCATTCAGCGGCTTAATCCCGGCGGCCCTGGCCGGCCTTGTCCCCTAGGCGGATCGGCCGACACGTAACCGGGTTAACCAAGACCTTGGATTAGGGCCATCTTTTCCGTTTGCGCCCGCCCGGCGCGCGGGTTATCCATCATTATGTCCATGGTACAGTAATTTGACCAAGGAGACATCAACCCGGGCAATACCCGGGACGCCTGAATATGCGCGCCTGACCGATACCAGCCGCGTGGGGAGGACGACAGAACGCCGGCGGGCACCGGCGGCATCCCCAACCCGCGCCGCCTTACGCGTTCCGCCTGGTTTCGACACGACAACAAATAAGGGGGAAGGCCATGCAGCCTTGGGTCCAGGTCTATGACCCGTTTGGGAACATGGTGGTGTCCGCGCTGGTCGCGGTGCTGCCCATCGTTTTCTTCTTGGTGGCGCTGGCGGTGTTGCGGCTGAAGGGCCATGTCGCCGGCACGCTGACCGTGCTGATCGCCCTGGTGATCGCCATCGCCGCCTACGGCATGCCGGCGTCCTCGGCCATCGCCGCCGTGGTCTACGGCTTCTTCTACGGCCTGTGGCCCATCGCCTGGATCATCGTGGCGGCCGTCTTCCTGTACAAGATCACGGTGAAGACGGGGCAGTTCGACATCATCCGCGCCAGCGTCATCTCCATCACCGAGGACCAGCGGCTGCAGATGCTGATGGTGGGCTTCGCCTTCGGCGCCTTCCTGGAGGGGGCGGCCGGCTTCGGCGCGCCGGTGGCCATCACCGCCGCCATCCTGGCCGGCCTGGGCTTCAACCCGCTTTACGCCGCCGGCCTCTGCCTCATCGCCAACACGGCACCCGTGGCCTTCGGCGCCATGGGCACGCCGGTCATCGTCGGCGCCCAGGTGTCGGGCCTGGACGTCTACAAGGTGGCGGCCATGACCGGGCGGCAACTGCCGGCCCTGTCGGTCTTCGTGCCCTTCTGGCTGGTGTTCATCATGGACGGGGCCAAGGGCGTGAAGGAGACCTGGCCCGCCATCCTGGTGACGGGGCTCAGCTTCGCCGTCAGCCAGTACTTCACCTCCAACTACATCGGGGCCGAGCTGCCGGACATCATCTCCGCCCTCATCAGCCTGCTGTGCCTGACGGTGTTCCTGAAGTTCTGGAAGCCCAAGACCATCTTCCGCTTCAAGGATCAGGAGACGGCGGAGGAGCGCGGCGCGCACGCCTATACCGGCGGTCAGATCCTGAAGGCGTGGTCGCCCTTCCTCATCCTCACCGTCATCGTGACGATCTGGAGCCTGAAGCCCTTCAAGGCCCTGTTCGCCAAGGGCGGCACCCTGGTGGACACGGTGTTCCTGTTCGACGTGCCCAGCCTGCACAACGCCGTGACCAAGGTGGCCCCCATCGTCAAGGCCGCCACGCCCTACGCCGCGCAGTACAAGCTGGACCTGCTGGCCGCCACCGGCACCGCCATCCTCATCTCCGCCATCCTCAGCATGATCGTGCTGCGCTATGGCCCGGGCAAGGCGCTGGCCACGTTCGGGGAGACGCTGGTGGAGCTGAAATGGCCCATGTACACCATCGGCGCCGTGCTGGCCTTCGCCTACATCGCCAACTATTCCGGCCTGTCCTCCACCCTGGCGCTGACCTTGGCGGAGGCGGGTAAGGGCTTCCCCTTCTTCTCCCCCATTCTGGGCTGGCTGGGCGTGTTCCTGACCGGGTCGGACACATCAAGCAACGCCCTGTTCGGTGCACTACAGGCCACGACGGCGCAGCAGCTGGGCGTGTCCGACCTGCTGCTGGTGGCCGCGAACAGTTCCGGCGGCGTCACGGGCAAGATGATCTCCCCGCAAAGCATCGCGGTGGCCTGCGCCGCCGTGGGCTTGGTGGGCAGCGAGTTCAACCTGCTGCGCTTCACGCTGAAGCACAGCCTCTTCTTCGTCTGCATCGTGGGCGTGATCACCCTGCTGCAGGCCTACGTCTTCACCGGCATGATCCCGCTGTAGGCCCCGACCGGGGCCGCCGGAGCGAGCACCGCAGGGCGCAGCGAGGACAAGCCTAGGCGGACGGATGTCCGGCGCCCGGCGCGTGAGGGTGCATTTGAACGTTCACGTTCAAATGCCGCGCGTATAAGTCCGTATTATCCCCGTACCCTCCTGGCCCCGGCGGGCGACCGCCGGGGTTTTTCTTTGAATCAGTCCGTGATTTCATGGGCAAAGGTATAACGACCCAGAAGCCGGCCGAGCGCCTGCCTATCACCCTGGGCCCGGATCCGGGCCAGCAGGCCGCGATCCGGATCCAGCACGACGTCGACCTCGATATGGTCCAGGCCCGCGGTCTTGCCCTCCTGCCGGACGACGTCGGCGATCTCGTACCCCACCAGGGTCGGCTTGAAGACCTTGCCGACGCTGGTCAGTGGCAGGGCGTCCAGGACGCGCACCGCCTTGGGCCAGGCGGCCCGTTCCGGAATGAGGGCGCAGGCGTGGGCCAGCAGTTCCTCGCTGGTGGCGGTCGCGGTGGTGCGCAGCTGGACATAGGCCACGGGCAGCTCACCGGCGTGCGCGTCGGGCCGGCCCACCGCCGCCGTCATCGCCACCGCCGGATGTGCGGCCAGGGCCTCCTGGATCACGCCGGGGTCGATGTTGTGGCCGCCCCGGATGATCAGTTCCTTGCGGCGGCCGGTCAGCCAGAAATAGCCGTCGGCATCCTGCCGGCCCAGATCCCCGGTGTTCAGCCAGCGCTCACCGGCGATGACCAGCCAGGTGCCGCCTTCCCGGGCGGGGTCGGTATAGCCCTCGAAGACATTGGGGCCGTTCAGCGCGATGATCCCAACCTCACCCACGGCGGCATCGCGAACGTAACCGCCCTGGTCGTCCAGGATGACCGCCTTCATCCGCTGATAGGGCAGGCGCAAGCCGATGGAGCCGACGCGGCGTTCCCCGGCCGGCGGATTGACGCTGGAGGTGCAGGCCCCCTCCGTCAGGCCATAGCCTTCCAGGATGCGCACGCCCGTCGCCTGCTCGAAACGGCGGAACAGCTCGACCGGCATGGGCGCGGCCCCGCACATGCCCAGTTCCAGGCTGGACAGGTCATGCCCCTTCACCGGCTGTTCCAGCAGCGTCGAATAGACGGTCGGCACACCGGAGAAGAAGGCGATGCGGTGCCGCTCCACGATCTCCCAGAAGTGGCGCAGCACGCCCTCGCCGCGATAGCCTTGGGGCGTGCCGATGACGACATGCCCGCCGCGCCCCAGCGGCGCCAGCCCCGTCACCAGCTGTCCGTTGACGTGGAACAGGGGCAGCCCGCAGAAGAACACCGGCTGCGCCGCGGTCCCGCCCAGCACCTGGTTCATGGCCCAGCTGTCGAACACCTCGCTGTGATGGGTGCGCCGGGCGATCTTGGGAAGGCCGGTGGTGCCGCCGGTGGCGAAGTAGGAGGCGATGTCCGTGGCGGCGGGGGCGGCGAAGGCCAGCCGGCCGCCCTCGTGGCGCTTCAGCGCGCGCGTCATGTCCCGGACGGGCACATCCAGGCGCGCGGCGCGCCGCCGCCGGGCCGCCAGCACCCGGGCGATGGGCGCCAGGGGGGAGCGCAGATAGCGCAGGGGATCGACGGTCAGGATCTGGCGCACTGAGGGCGCCTCCACCAGGGCTGCGCAGGCCTTTTCCCAGAGGGCGCTGCCCGGCGCCGGGCCCAGGGTGACCAGCAGCCTGGCGTCCGCCGCCCGCAGCAGGGCGGCGATCTGGTCGGCCTCCAGCAGGGGGTTGATGGGGAAGGCGATGCCCGCCGTCTCCGCCCCCCAGATGGCCAGGTGGGTTTCGATCAGGTTGGGCAGCAGGATGGCCACGGTGTCGCCCCGGCCTATGCCCAGGTGTCGGAACATGTGGGCGGCCTGGGTGATCCGGGCCAGCAGCGCGCGATGGGTCAAGGTGTACGGCCGCGCCTGGTCCCGGGTGCGCAGGAAAAAGGACAAGGCGGGCGCATCGGGGTTCAAGGCGGCACCGGTGGCGATCATCTCATAGCTGTTCGCCGGCAGGTTCCGCTCGGCCAGCGGGACCGCCTCGATACGCTCGACATCGGCCAGGCAGGAAATCCCCATGCTCATGCGTTAAACCTTCATCCGTGGGTGGACATCATCGGGCGATGGACCAACGCCGTCGTTATGACGGCCCAGGCTTGACTTTTGACAGCCTATCCATACACGGAAAAGAGGAATGTTCGGCTGGCTCGGCGCTTCGGGCGAGCGCGGGGATTGATTGGGGGAGGGGAACCATGACAGCGGCATTGGACGCGATCGCCGTTCGGGGGGCGGGCGCTGGACTTGGGGGCCGGGCGTTGCGCTGGAGCATGAGGCTGCTGGTCGCGGCCACCTGGGTCAGCGGCGCCATCTTCGGCGCCTACATCCTGGCCTTCTTCGGTGGCACCGCGGTCAACGGCACGGCCGCCCGGTGGAATGAGTCGCTGCCGGCCCTGCACGATGCTGGCGCGCCGGTGGCGACGGCCGCCATCGGCGCGCATTTCATCGCCGGCGGCATCCTGCTGTTGCTGGGCCCCATCCAGCTGATGGGCAGTGTTCGGCGCGCGGTGCCGGGGCTGCACCGCTGGCTGGGGCGGCTGTACGTGACGTGCGCCGGTTTCGCCGGGCTGGGCGGCCTGGCCTACGTCCTCACCACCGGTACGCTCGGCGGCACGATGATGAACCTGGGGTTCGGCACCTACGGCGCGCTGATGTCGCTGGCGGCGGTGCTGGCCTACACGCATGCCCGCGCCCGCCGGTATGACCAGCACCGCGCCTGGGCCATCCGCCTGTTCGCGCTGACGGTCGGTTCCTGGCTGTATCGCATCGAATACGGCTTCTGGTTCCTGACCATGGGCCGGCTGGGCCACACCAGCCATTTCACCGGCTGGTTCGACGCGGTGATGGTGTTCTTCTTCTACGTGCCCAACCTGGCGGTGGCCGAATTGGCCATCCGCTCCTATCGCGCCCAATCCAATAACGGGTCACGGGCCGACGGGCCGCTGGCCTACGCCGCCACCGTCGTGCTCCTGGCGACGGCGGCTTTCGTGATCGTCGCCACCTGCTCCTTCACCGCTGATTATTGGTGGCCCGGCATCGTGGCCGGCATCACCGGCGCGTCCCTCTGATGGGCGCGCCCTGTACGGTGAGGCGTTTCACAGGGGCGTATCGGAGTCCCCGGCCAGCAGGCGGGGATACAGCTCCTTGAAGGCAAAGCCGTCGCCCTTGCCGCCCTCCTTGCGCTTGAAGCGCAGCACGACGTCGAAGCGGTCCTCCGGCCAGACGGTGGGCGGCTTGCCCCGGCGGACGGGCAGCAGGGGGATGATGCTCTCCACGATGGCCTGATGCTCCCAGCACACCAGCACCACGCCGGACAGGGTCAGCAGCTCCTTGACCAGCGCCGCCTCCTGCCCCTTGCCATAGGTGGTGTTGGGCACTTCCAGCCCCAGGCGCGCCGCCAGGGGCGAGGCCGTCTCGAACGGCCGCTTGCTGGGCCCCTTGTTCGCCATGGTGCCTGGTGTCGCCGCGTACACCGCCGCCGGCTTGGCATAGGTGCCGCCCTCCAGCCCCGCCCCGAACAACGCCGCCCAGGCCCCCGCCCGCTGCCAGCCGCGGATGACCAGGGACTCCTTGTCCTTGGTCCCGTCCAGGGTCAGGCCCGGCCCCGGCCAGCTGCCCTCAGGCTTTTCGGCATGGCGGATGAAGTACAGCGTCAGCTTGCTCATGAGGGTCCCTCCGGTAGGTTTTACTCATTACGCGAGTAAAGATGCGCAATGACAATACCGAAGGTGGGGCTCAGGTGGGGCTCAGGTGGGGCTCAGGTGGTGCACCACAGCGGCAGATGATGCGCCACCGCCAGTTTGGCCAGGCGATACACGGTCTCACTGGCCTGCCAGGCGGCGTCCAGCACATGCTCCGGCGCGTCGTCGTCCACCGTCCATCGCACGATCTTGGGATCCGCCCGGCGGATCAGGGCGCGCACCTCCGTCACCTCGCGCAGCAGGTTGCTGACGGAGCCGAAGCGGCCCGGGTGCCCCTCCCAATCCGCTTCCTCAATGATCATGTCGCGGCGAAAGGGCAGCCAATATTGTTCCACCAGCAGCAACTGCGGGTAATGCCCGGTATAGCCCCGCTGTTCCGCCCGCGTGAGGGTTCGCTCCAGGTCCGCTTGCGGCGGCCGCCCGGTGCCGACCAGGCGCGGCAGCGCTCCCGGGCCGCCTTCATCCACCAGTGCCGTCACATAGCGCAGCATGACATCGGCGCTGGTGGCGACATCGTCCCCGTCCTCGAAGTCGCTGCCTTCGTCCCAAGTCAGCGCCTCGCCCAACTGGCCCCGGTACTTGGCCGCCAGCCGGTCGCGCCAGGGAATGACGGCATCGGTAGCCGGATAGCGAAATACCGGCGCGCCGATGATGACCTTGGGCTTGCCGCCGGCGCCGGCACCCGGAAATCCCGTCAGAAGATCAATAACATATTGCTCACCGGCATCATTCTTGGGCGTGGGCGCCGCCATCTGTTGGCGCTCCATGGCGGCCGTATCCAAATAGGCGATCCGATGCAGGGGAGAGACCTCGTAGCCAGTGCCCATGGGAATCCTGAGGGGTGGAGGAGTGACGCCTTCCGGTTGTGGTGCGAAGAGTAAAGAGGTGGTTGCTGGTTTGGCAAATGGATAGTGATGCTCCCCTCACGGCACCGCCGCCCTCTCCCCACCGCCGCGCTTGGCCTCCTGCAGATCGCGCATTTCCTCCATCACGGTGTCGCGGCCGGCGGCGAAGTCGGGGAAACGCCAGCCCACTTCCTGCTCGGGGCTAAGGTCGCCGGCGGCGACGCCGAAGGCGTAGTTCAGCCAGAAGCACCGTGTGATGTCGTGGCAGCCGTGGACCCAGTCGTGCATACCGGTGGCATAGCCCACGGTGGTGTTGGTGTTGCGCAGCACCAGGGGCGCGCCCGTCTCACCCCAGAAGGTGTCGCGGTCGCCCACGCGCTGGCCGATGATGTGGGCGCGGGCGCCGGCGTAGTACTTGGCGCGGGCCAGGGTGACGATGGCGGCGGAGAAGGTGGCGTTGCCGGTCAGCAGCCACAGGGTCCCGTCCGGGGCCAGCAGCGTGGGCAGGCGGCGGGTGAAGTCCACCGTCTTGGTGTAATCGCCGCCCCCGTCATAGCGCAGGTCGATGACCATCCAGCGCCAGCCGCCCGGCGGCGCGCTGGCCGCGAGGGCGTCCAACTGCCGGGTCAGGGGGCCCTTGTCATCGTCCATCACGGCGTTCAGGCGCAGGTACAGGCCCCGATGGTCCAGCGGGCGGGTCTCCACGCTGGCGGTCTTGCCGCCGTAGAGGTGGGTGAAGGCCGCACTCTGCGGCAGCCAGCGCAGGCTGTCCGCGCTGGCGAAGGGGCCGGCATCCAGCGATGCCCGCATTATCTGGCCCGTCCCATCCGCCAGGGTCAGCGCCAGGGTGCGGCCGTCCGTCTCGGGCCAGACGGCGCGCAGCAGGGCGGGGCAGACCAGCAGGTTGATGCCCTGGGCCCGCGCATGCTCGTCAGTGCCGGTCAGATAGGGCCGCACGGCGGCGGGGATGTCGTCAGCGGGGTGGCCGTCGATGGCCACCACCCGGCGGCCCAGCAGGCCCACCTGGGCATCGGCGGCGCCGATGACGTACAGGCCGTCGTCGAACCAGGCCAGGCGCACCGGCGCCACGCCGTACTCCACGTATTTGGGGAACAGCTGCACGGCGGTGTGGCCGTTGCCGGCCAGGGCCACCAGCCGCGCCACCTCCATCACGAAGGTGGGGGCGTCCATCTCGCCTACGCGGGCGCGCAGGTCCGCCACCCCCTGGGTGAAGGCGGCCCGCCCCTCCGCCGTGAAGCTGCGATCCAGGTCCAGCAGCACCAGCAGATCGTCCAGGTCCTGGCCGCGCGCGTCGGCGATGCTGGTGGGCGAAGGCTTGGGGGCCAGGGTGACCGATGGGCTGAAGCGGGCGCGCAGGGCAGTGCCCACCAGCCACTCCGCCCTGAACCACAGCGCCACCGCTGCGGCGACCAGCACGATGATCGCGATCATGAGCCGTTTATACGACATGAGTTTTCCCCTTGTTCCGTCGCGGGGGCTTACTCAAACGGCATGCCAGATTGGTTAATTGTTATTTATCAATTGGTTACCGTCTAGGCTCGGAAAGACGATGGTGTTGATCGTCAAAAAATGAACACATCCGCCAATCAACGGCGGTTCTCGCCACCCGTCACTTGTCGGCCGCCACGATGTCGCCGCCGGCAATGCGGCGCAGGGATGCCTCCAGCCGGGCGTCGGCGCGGGAGATTTCCACCAGGGCGTCGCGGATGAAGTTGATGTGCGCCTCGGCGGCCGCGCGCGCCGCCGCCGGATCGCCCTTCATGATCGCCTCATAGAGGGCGCGGTGTTGGCTCAGCAGCAGCTGGCGCACGCCCGTGCGCTGGTACAGCTTGGCGCGGTTGAAGAAGACATCCTGGCGCAGCATTTCGGCCAGGGCGCGCATGATGTGCAGGATCACGACGTTATGGGTGGCCTCATAGACCGCCAGGTGGAACTCCGCATCGGCGTCCGCTTCTTCTTTCGCCTCGTCATGGCCGTGGGCGGCCTCCATGGCCTCGAACCGGGCCTGGATCTGGGCGCGGTCGACGTCGGTGGCGCGCAGGGCGGCGTAGTAAGCGGCGGCCCCCTCCACCTCCGTCCTGAACTCCAGGTAATCCAGGGTGGTCTCGGGCCGGGCGGCCAGCACGGCGTGCAGCGGCTCGGTGAAGGTGGGGCCCAGCAAGGGGGCGACGAAGGTGGCGCCGCCCCGGCCGCTGCGCAGCAGGCCGCGTTGCTCCAGCTTCTCCAGCGCCTCGCGCAGCGAGGGGCGGGAGACGTTGAAGCGCACGGCCAGTTCCCGCTCCGGCACCAGCTTTTCGCCGGGGCGCAGGCTGCCTTCCACGATCAGCTGTTCCAGATGCTCGGCGATGGTGTCGGCCAGCTTGGCCGGCCGGATGCTGTCCTTCATGGGGTCCCGTCAGCGTTTCCTCTGCCCCACCGTCTCCGGCCGCCTGCTTGCGGCGGCGGCGCGGTGGTGCGGTCAAAATAATTGACCAGTGGCGCCTTGGGGCGCAACGGAAATGACGGGCCGGGGAGATCAGCGCAGCAGGCTGAAGTCCACCGGCATGGTCCAATCCAGGGGCTTGTCGTCCGGGGCGGGGGGCAACGGGTCGGCCCGCCGCACCGTGGCCACCGCCTCTTCATCCAGCAGGGCGAAGCCCGAGCCGCGCTCCAGCGTCACGCTCAGCACGTGGCCCGTCCGGTCGAGGGTGAAGTGCACCAAGGCAGTGCCCATCTGGTGACGCTGCCGCGCCTGCGCGGGATAGCGCAGATAGCGGTAAAGATGCGCCATCAGCCGGCCCTCATAGCTGTCCGGGCCTTTGCTGGCCGGTGCCGGCGGGGCGGGTGGCGCCTCCGGTGCAGCGGTGGCCGTCTGCACCGCCGTGCTGGGCGGCGGCGGTTCGGGTTGCGGCGTCGCAACCGGGGCGGGCTGCGGCGGCACCGGCGGCGGCGGGGGCAGGGGGAGGGGCTTCACCGCCACCGGCTTGGGCGGCGGCGGCTTGGGCGTGGGTTGGGGCGGCTCCGGCTTCGGCGGCTCGGGCTTGGGCGGTGCGGGTGGCGGTGGCGGCGGTGGCAGGTCGATCTGCAGCGGCGGCGGCGGGGGCGGTGGCTCCAGGGTGGAGCGCGCCATCAGCCAGGGCAGGGCCAGGGCATGGGCGGCCAGCACCAGGGCCAGGCTGCCACCCCAGACCAGGCGTCCGCGCCTGTCCTCGCCAGGAAGGTCGCCGCCGTTTTTGGTCATCGATGCCATCGCCATGGCGTCACGGGGCCCCGCCGCCGTCCAGCCCCACCAGCGAGACCTTCAGGTATCCCGCCGTGCGCAGGCTGTTCATCACCGCCGTCAGGTCACCGTAGGAGACGACGCGATCGGCGCTGAGGGTGATGCGCTGGTCCTTATCGCCGGCGGCGGCCTGGTCCAGGGCGGCGGCCAGGCCGTCGCGTGTCACGTCGGCGCCGTTGATCGCCAGGGTCAGGTCGGCGCGGATGGTCAAGGTCACGGGCTTTTCCGGGTGCGGCCGGGGCGGCGCGTTGGAGGAGGGCAGGTCCACCGGCACATCCACGGTGGCCAGGGGGGCCGCCACCATGAAGATGATCAGCAGCACCAGCATCACGTCGATGAAGGGCGTGACGTTGATCTCGTGGGTTTCGGCCAGCTCATCGCCGCCGTGGGAAAGACGGGCAGCCATCCCGGTCACTCCGCCGCGCGGCTGCGGACCTGGGCCACGCCAGCCTGCTCCCGGTCCAGGTCGCGGCTGACCAGGCGCAGCACGCCGGCCGACACGTCGGCCAGCAGCACGCGGTAGCCGTCCACCTTGCGGGCGAAGACGTTGTAGACCACCACCGCCGGGATGGCGGCCACCAGGCCGGTGGCGGTGGCCAGCAGCGCCTCGGCGATGCCGGGTGCGACGACGGCCAGGCTGGTGGTCTGCGTCTTCGAGATGCCGATGAAGCTGTTCATGATACCCCAGACGGTGCCGAACAGGCCGACGAAGGGGGCGGTGGCGCCGATGGTGGCCAGCACGCCGGTACCGCGCACGATGGCCCGGCGGGCTTTGGCTTCCAGCCGCTCCAGCCGCAGCACCACGCGTTCCTTCACGCCCTCGGCCGGCAGGCCGTCGGACAGCGCGCGCTCTGCCGCCGCGGCGCGGGCGAAGGCCAGGGCATCGGCCTCACCCGTCAGCTGGCTGGCCGCGACATCCAGGGACGGGGCATCATCCAGCGTGTCCAGCGAGCCCTGCAGGCGGCCGCGCGCGGCGCGCAGCTCCAGCCCCTTGGCCAGCAGGATGGTCCAGGTGACGACGGAGGCCGCCAGCAGGCCCAGGATGACGGCCTTCACCACCCCGTCGGCGTTCAGGAACATGCCCATGGCCGACAGGTCGTGCGGGACGGTGGCGGCGGCGGTGCGGGCCGCCCCCTCCTGCGCCCAGGCGTTGGTCGCCCCCAAGCTCAATGCCGCCGTCAGGCTGGCGGCGGCCGTCTGCTTCAGCAACTTGGTAGCCATGATGGTCGTGCCCCTCTTTGACATCGGTGCGTCCTTGGCCTGACGCGTCGTGTGACGGTTGATGGCGGTCATTCCGCGGCGGATTGCAGGATGGCGGCGGCGCGGGCGGCACCGGCCTTGCGGTTCCGGCGCTTGATCCACCACATGGACGTGCCGGTGATGGCGAACAGGGTGGGCAGCAGGCCGCTCAGCGCCACCAGAACACGGTAGATGGGGCCCAGCCCCTCGCCCTCGTGCAGGGGGCGCATCCAGCCGGTGACCTTGTTGCCGGCCGCCTGGGCGGAGGGATCGCGCACCTCCACCACCTGGCGGGCCCAGGGGTCCACCATCAGGGTGACGGCGCTGGGGGCATCGCCGCCCAGGGGCGCCAGCACCACGCGGATGGCCTGGTCGGGGCTCTGCGGCAGGCTGGCGCCGCGCAGGGCCAGGCCGGTGCGGGGCGCTGCCGCCAGGGCGATGGTCACGGCCTCATCCACGCCGGCGGGGTCCACGCCGTCGTGCGGCGTCACCTTGGGTAGGGCGAAGCCCTGGGTCTGCGCCGCCATGGGCAGCACCGCGCCGATGCCGGCGGCGATGGTCTGGGGGAAGGCGATGGCGACGCCGGTGACGCTGACCACCAGGAACACGGCCAGGCCCCAGATGCCGGCGGCGCCATGCAGCTCGCGATGGAAGCGGGCGCCCTTGGCCGCCTTGCGCACGATGAAGGATTGGCGCCACTGCCCGGGCCGGGGCCACCACAGCACCAGGCCGGTGACGCCCAGCGCCGTCATGATGACGCCCAGGTATCCCACCAGGTCGCGGCCGCTGCGGTCCTGGATCAGCAGGTTGCCGTGGAGGCGGTGGATCCAGCCGATGGTCGCGTCCAGGCCTGGGGTGCTGACCACCGCCAGGGTTACCGGGTCGATGTGCACGCTGATGCCCGGCATGCCGCCGCCGGGGGCGCGATTGGGGGCGCCACCCTGGCCGTGGGCGTGCTCCCCACCCTGCGGCATGCGGCGCTGCGCCTGGAAGCGCACGGTGGCGGTTCCGCCCGGCGCGGATGGCGCGGCGTAGCTGGCGGGCT
This sequence comes from Nitrospirillum guanabarense, assembly GCF_034653355.1. Classification (NCBI taxonomy): domain Bacteria; kingdom Pseudomonadati; phylum Pseudomonadota; class Alphaproteobacteria; order Rhodospirillales; family Azospirillaceae; genus Nitrospirillum; species Nitrospirillum guanabarense. The sequence continues at coordinate 493,198 of NZ_JAYEER010000001.1, read as the reverse complement.
TGGCGCCCGATGGCGCCACGGCGGCGGCGGCGGCCACCACCTCGGCCACGCCATGCGGTGCCGCATCGGCGGGCGACGCCGGCAATGATGGGGTGAATACCGCGCGCAGCTCCGGCTCGATCACCAGCACGGTGCCCGACAGGCCCAGCGCCAACAGGGGCAGGCCCAGGATCAGGCCCACCCACAGGTGCAGGAAGCGCAGCGTCTTCATCATGGCGTCAGGCCTCCGCCCAGCGGCGCAGCAGGTTATGGTAGATGCCGGTCAGCCGCACCACGGCGGGCTGGCCGGCGGCCTCCCGGTTCAGGTCCTGGATGGTCGTGTCCAGGTCGAACAGCAGGGTGCGTTCCCCGTCGTCGCGCACCATGCTCTGCATCCAGAAGAACGAGGCGATGCGGGCGCCCCGGGTCACCGGGGCCACGCGGTGCAGGCTGGTGGACGGGTACAGCACCATGTCGCCGGCCGGCAGCTTCACCTCATGCTCGCCGTAGGTGTCCTCCACCAGCAGCTCGCCGCCGTCATATTCCTCCGGTCCCGCCAGGAACAGGGTGGCGGACAGGTCGGTGCGCACGCGGTGCGGCGTGCCGGGGATCTGGCGGATGGCGTTGTCGACGTGGATGCCGAACGACTGGCCGCCGGCGTAGCGGTTGAACAGCGGCGGGAACACCTTCAGCGGCAGGGCGGCCGACAGGAACAGGGCGTTCTTCTCCAGCGCCGCCAGGATCATGTCGCCCATGGCCCGGGCCGCCGGATGGTCGGCCGGGATCTGGGCGTTGTTCTTGGCCATGGCCGACTGGTGGCCGGCCGTCACGCGGCCGTCCACCCAGTCGGCGGTCTCCATCCGCTGGCGGCACCAGGCGACCTGCTCCTGGGTCAGGACGCCGGGAATGTGAAGAAGCATGGGTGCCGCCTTGGATGGTCTGGGGTTGACGGGTGGATCAGAAGGCGAAGTTGGCGGTGAACTGGACCGTGCGGCCCTCACCCGGGACCAGGTGGGCCGGGTGGATCTGGTCGACGTAGTCGCGGTCGGTCAGGTTGATGATGTTGGCCTGGATGCTGATCTTTTCCGTGATGTCGTACTTGGCCATGGCGTTGAAGGTGACATAGCCGGGCACGGTGTTGATCAGGTTGGTGGCCGCCACGGGGCTGGAGCTGCCGATGCGCTGTGACACCGCATTGGCGCCGCCGCCGATCTGCAACTGGTGCGTCACCTGATAGGTGGTCCACAGGTTGAAGGTGTGGTGCGGCACGTTGGGCAGACCGCGGCCCACCTGGCTGAAGGTGGTGGACTTGATGACCCGGCCGTCCATGTAGGCGTAGCTGGTATTGACCTGCCAGTCCTCGGTGATGCGGCCGGTCACCTCCAGCTCCACACCCTTCACCTTCTGGTCGCCGCCCAGCACGTTCAGGGCGGAGTTGTTGGGGTCGGTGACGCGGGCGTTGTCCTTTTCCGTCTGGAACAGGGCGGTGCGCACGCTCAGCGCGTCGTGCAGCAGGTCGATCTTGCCGCCGACCTCATAGGTCTTGTTGCTTTCCGGGTCCAGGTTGGCCGTGGCGGCGGACAGCGACAGCTGCTCGGCCGACGGGTTGAACGAGGTGCCGAAGCTGGCGTAGAGGCTGCTTTCCGGCGTGGGCTTGAACACCAGCGAGGCGCGGCCGGACGGCAGGCTGTCCGTGCGGGAGAAGGCGGCGGCCGGGGCCACGGTCTGCTTGTAGTCCGTGTCCAGGTGGTCGTAGCGGAAACCGCCGACCAGCGACCACTGCTCATTGAACTTCATGGTGTCGACGGCGAACACCGCCACCGTGTCCACCGTGGTGCTGACGCGGGACGAGATGGTGCCCACGCCGGCGAAGGCCTGGTACTCGTTGGGGTTCAGCAGGGTGGTGGTGGGAACGCCGGTCCACGCGGTGCGCGTCGGGTCCGAGGTCTCGCGCGACAGTTCCACGCCGGTCACCAGATGGTGTTCCAGGAAGCCGGTGTTGAACCGGGCCGAGGCCGTGGCCTGGTCGTCCAGGGTGGTTTCCACGCTGCGCACGGTGATGGCGTTGCGCTTGATGGCCACGCCCGACAGCGGGCCGACGGTGGCCGGGGTCACGTTGGCGTTCACCAGCTGCGGCTCGGTGATGCGGACGTTGCGGTAGTAGTTGCCGTAGCGGAACTGGTTTTCCAGGGTGATGGCGGACGTCAGGTCATGCTGCACGTCGGCGGTCACGACATTGGCGTCGGTCTTCAGATAGTCGCTGTGGAAGCCGTAGTAGGTGCGGTAGTCCACCGGCGCCGGCTGGCCCAGCAGGAAGGGGATGCCGTAGTCCGGCCGGTCGTTTTCCGACTGGTGCAGATAGCTGATGGTGACGCGGGTGGGCGTGCCGATGCCGAAGGCGACGGAGGGCGCGAAGCCGTAGCGCTCGTTCTTGGCGCCGTCGCGCCCCTCGACGAAGCTGCTGGTGCCCATGGCGTTCAGGCGCACGGCGGTGGTGGCGTCGATGGCGCGGTCCACGTCGGCCGTCAGGCGCTTCATGCCGTCGGTGCCCAGGGTGGCCGTGCCGGCGGTGATGGCCTCCAGCGTGGGCGTCTTGCTCACCTGGTTGATGGTGCCGCCGGTGGAGCCGCGCCCGAACATGGCGCTGTCCGGGCCCTTCAGCACCTCGGCCGACTGGTAGTTGAAGCTGTCGCGGTAATAGCTGCCGAAGTCGCGCAGGCCGTCCAGGAAGATGTCCGACCGGGCGCTGAAACCGCGCAGGGTCAGGCTGTCGCCCTGGGCGCCGCCTTCACCGGCGGCCAGGCTGATGCCGGCGACGTTGCGCAGCGCGTCGCGCAGGGTGGTGACGCCCTGGTCCTTCATCTCCTGACCGGAGATGACGGTGACCGATTGCGGCGTGTCCAGCAGCTTTTCCGTCAGCTTCACGTTGGAAGACCGCTCGGCGCGGTAGTCCGGCACCGGGGCGGCGTCCTGGTCCTGCACCGACAGGGTGGGCAACTGGCCCGTGCCGCCCTGGGTGGCGGGCGCCGTCGCCGTCTGGGCTTGCGCGCCCAGGGAAAGCAGGGCGCCGCCGGCCAGGCCCACGCCCGCAAGGCCCAGGGCGGTACGCGCCAGCGTGCGGGGCGCCTTGGCCCGGCTGGCGATGATGATATTGCGGTCGCTCGACATGACGGTCCCCACCTGATGCCACGCTATGTGGTTGGCTCCCCGCGCGGATCCCGGCTATCGAGCTTTGCGGTTATACCTTTAGTTAAGATTGCGAGCAACTCTTATTTGCCGACTTGTGACCTGTCAACGGTGGCCTGAGACTGATTATCAGAATCCATCGCAGAAAATCCGCATGGCTGCGTTGCGGTGCATCAAAATGCGATAAAGTCGATCGGGCGATGTGCGGCCGGAACCGCTCCGCCATACCGGCGTTCTGGGGGTGGCGGGCTTGCCGGCCGCCGCTGGCGAAGGGGCCGTTGGTGAAGGGAAGGAAGCCGATGGACACCGTGGATCAGCGCCGCCGTTCGTTCCTTCACACCGGTTCAGCCGGTGTCGTCACGGCCGCGGGCCTGGCCTTGGCGGGATGTGGGACGGGAAGCGAAAAGGACGTCGGCGCGGTGGAAGACCTGATGCGCGAGCACGGCGTGCTGCGCCGGGCCCTGTTCGCCTATACGGAAGCCGCCACGGGACTGCGCGGGGCCGCCACGGTCGACGCCGGGGCCATCAGGCGTGCGGCGACCTTGTTCCGCACCTTCGGCGAGGACTACCATGAGCGCTTGTTGGAGGAAGCCCACATCTTTCCGGCGGTGCGTAAGCTCCACGGCCCGGTGGCGGCCTATCCGGATGTGCTGACGGCCCAGCACCAGCGCGGGCGGGAGATCACGGACTACATCCTGGGCGTGACCGGCAAGGGGGCGATTGGGACCGCCAACCGGGAACCGATGGCCCGCGCGATGGAGACCCTGGTCCGGATGTACCGGGCCCATGCCGCGCATGAGGACACCGTGGTTTTCACGGCATGGAAACAGGCCCTGTCCGGGCACGAGCTGGATGAAATGGGGGACAAGTTCGAGGAGATCGAGCACCAGCAATTCGGCAAGGACGGGTTTGACGACGCGGTCCACCAGATCGCGGACATCGAACAAGCCCTGGGATTGGCCGACATCGCCCGGTTCACCGCGCCACCGCCGCTCGGCTGACGGGGCCGCTTTCTAAGGCGCGCCGAAGCTCTGCCGCATGTGCAGGGAGATGCTGCTGCGCTGCAGTGTGCCGACCTCCCAGGGGTCCATGGAATAAAGGCCCTCCAGATAGGCCTTGTCCGCCGCGCTCAAGGTTGCTGGCTTCTGGTCGTCCGCGCAATTGGCCGCGAACAGGTCCAGAATGCTGGGCAGGTCGCCGCACTGGCCCAGGACCTTAGGCTGAGCCAGCGCCAGGACGCCCAGGTAATCCGCGACCGCGCCCAGTTTCAGGCCCAGGATCCGGTCGGTGTTCACCACCATCAGGACGTGGGTCAGCACCGGGCGCAGGCCACCGGTGGAAAGCCGGCTGCCCAAACCGCCGCCCAAGCTCATCTGGTATGGATCGTCCATGGCGGTCAGGATGCCGTTGCTGGTGGAGGTGACGTACCAGGCCTGGATGGGTCTGGTGACCTGGGACAGCGCCTTGGCCTGGTGCACGAAATGATAGCCCAGCAGCCGGGGATATTTATCCGCCACCGTGTCCATGAGCATCTGCGGCTGGTCGGTGAAGAAGATGTCCACGTTGGTTTTGCAGGATGCGCGGGAGGTCGGCGCCCCGACGGCTTGCGCGATGGCGCGGATGCGCGTGGTGATGAAGGCGCCGATATCCGCCGGGACGTTCTGCACCTGGGGACATACCGCCCTGTCCCACCGGGCGATCTGGTCGCTGTACGGCGCGCGCTTCCCATGGTCCCGCACGAAATCGCCGATGATTTCCTGCAGCCTCTCCGTCCTCAGGCGCATACCGGTGACCACGACGGTCTCGGCGGTGTCCGCATCGCTTTCCGGCATGCCGGCCCCCGGAACACCGGCGTCCCCGGCCAGGGGTGAGTAGTCCCCACCGGATTGGGCCAGGGCCAAGGGTGGCGGCACTGCCAGCCCGAGCACCAGGGCGACGGCGAAGGCGATCGCGTTGCGTCGCTTGTCCCCTTGGCCATGACCCATAGCCGCCTCCCGATCCGCCGCAACCGTTCCCTGGTCACGAGGCTAGGCGTAACGTGGGGTAGCAGCAATGATTTATTTTCTCGGAAAAGGCCAGGCCGGCGCCCCTTGCCCAGGCGCCGGCCCGCCAGGATCAGAACCCGGTGCCCCCGATCTGGGCGGTGGAGCCACCGACGATGGTGCCGGTGGTGATGGTGCCGGCGCCGGCGCTGTTGACGATGGTGCCGCTGGTGTGTTCGTAGCCGATCAGCAGGCCGGCATAGTTCGGCGGGTCGCTGGTCAGGACGTCGCTGACACTGCCGCTGTTCACCACCGTGCCGCTGTTATTGCCGATGAGGCCGCCGACGAAGCTGAGGCCCGAGACGGTACCGCTGCTGCGGCTGTCGGTGACCGTGCCGGCGTTGGTGCCCACCAAGCCGCCGACAGAATTGTCGGTCTGGGCGTTGACGTTGCCGGTGGCGTAGCTGTGGCTGACCAGGCCGTTGTTCCTGCCCACCAAGCCACCGATCGCCCCGCTTTCCGGGGCGTTGAAGACGTCACCGGTGGCGTAGCTGTCGGTGATGGTGCCTTCATTGGTGCCGACCAGCCCGCCGATCTCACCATCCCGCCCGCCGGAGGAGACGGTGCCGCCGGCGTGGCTGGCGGCGACCAAGCCCAAATTCTCACCCACCAGGCCGCCCACGGCGTCACCCCGGGCGCTGCCCAGCACGGTGCCCAGGGCGTAACTGTTGGTGACCGTGCCGCTGTTGGACCCCACCAGGCCGCCCAGGCCATAGCTGCCGTAGCCGCTGTCCCTGATGGCGCCGGTGGCGTAGCTGTTGCTGACCAGTCCCAGGTTCTGCCCCACCAGGCCGCCGACATAGACGCCGGCATAGCCGGGGAAGGTGGTGACGCCGGCCACCGTGTCGCTGATGGTGCCGGTGGCGTGGCTGTCGCTGATGGTGCCGCTGTTGACGCCCGCCAGGCCGCCGACGCGATAGTTGGCGTTGACGTCGCCGCTGGCCCAGGAACGCCGGATCTCGCCGCTGTTCAGCCCGACCAGCCCGCCGACGGTACCGGACGTCTGGGCGATGATGGCGCTGGTGGCGGAACTGTCGGTGATGGTGCCGCTGCTCGACCCCGCCAGGCCCCCGATCATCAGACCACCGGTGCCGGCGCCGCCCGCCACGCTGATGGTGGCGCCGGCCTGGTCGCCGCCCAACAGCCCGCTGTTGGTGCCGACCAGGCCGCCCACCCCTTGGGCCAGGGTGCCGGTGTTGACCAGGCCGGTGGCGTAGCTGCTGGTGATGGTGCCGCCGTTGGTTCCGGCCAGTCCGCCGACCCCGGTGACGCTGTTGCCCACCGTCACGGCGCCCAGGGCGAAGCTGTGGTTGACCAGGCCGCCATTCTGGCCCACCAGCCCGCCGACGCCGCTGACGCTGTTCCCCACCTGCACGGCGCCGGTGGCGTAGGCGTCGGTGATGGTGCCGGTGTTGCCGCCCGCCAGGCCGCCCAGGGCTTGGCCCCGGTTGCCCGCCGTCACCCGGCCGGTGGCATAGCTCTGCCCGATCGTCCCGCCACTGTTGAGGCCGACCAGTCCGCCGATGTCGGTGCCGGCCACCAGGCCGCTGTCGTCACGGGCGGTGACGGCGCCGTTGGCGTGGCTGGTGGTGATGACACCGTAGTTGACGCCGGCCAGGCCGCCGGTCGAACTGGTGCCCTCCACGCTGCCGGTGGCATAGCTGTCCGTGACCACACCCCTGTTGTAGGCCACCAGGCCGCCCACCGTCTGCGGTCCGGCGATGGTGCCGGCGAAGCGGGCGATGACGCTACCGGTGGCGTGGCTGCCGCTGATGGTGCCGAAATTATAGGCCACCAGGCCGCCCAAATTGCCGGTGCCTGTGACGTCGCCGGTGGCGTAGCTACCGGCGATGGTGCCATAGGTGCCGTTGGTGTTGACCAGGCCGGCGGCGTTGGTGACGGCGTCGCTGGCATGGCTGCCGGTGATCAGGGCGTCGTTCACGCCCACCAGGCCGGCCACGCCATTGCCCAGCATACCGCCGGCGGCATAGGAATTGGTGATGGCGCCCAGCTGGTTCAGCCCGACCAAGCCGCCCCAGCCGGCGCTGTAGGCGGTGTCCGCCACCGTGACGGTGGCGGCCGAATAGCTGTCGATGATGGTGCCGGCCAGGGACAGGGGCGGCGGCCAATGCGGGTCGAACAACCGGACGAAGCCGTTCTGCCCCACAAGGCCGCCCACCTGGCTGGCGTTGGGACCCGCTGCCACCGTGCCCAGCGAGAAGCTGCCGAAGATGCGGCCCTGGTTGTCGCCCACCAGGCCGCCGACATTGGCGGACAGGCTGCCCGTGGTCACCCGGTTCACGGTGTAGCTGTCGATGATGGTGCCGCTGTTGCCGCCGGCCAGGCCGCCGATGCCGCTGCCGGGCATGGGTGGCGGTGTGATGTTGAGGACGGTGCCGTCGTCCGGCAGGTCGTTGTCGCCGCCGGTGCGGGTGCCCGTCGTCACGCTGCCCAGGGCATAGCTGGCGCTGATCAGGCCGTCGTTCTGGCCCACCAGGCCGCCGATGCGTGTGGTGTGGTCGCCGGCGCTGACCGCCACGGCGGCGTGGCTTGAGGCAATGGTGCCCGCGTTGGTGCCGGCCAGCCCGCCCACCCGCTCCGACCACAGGCTGGTCAGGGCGATGGTGCCCGTGACCTGGCTGTTGGTGATGGTGCCGGCGTTCCAGCCGGCGATGCCGCCCACATTCTGGGTGCCGCTGGCGTTGACCGCTGTCAACGACACGTCGTTCAGCGTGCCGGAATTGCCGCCGAACAGGCCGACATAGCTAAAGCCGCCGCCACCCACGGTCAGGTTGGCGATGCCGTGGCCCAGGCCCTGGAAAGCGCCGGAGAAAGGCGTGGCGCCATCGCCCACGGCGGTGTAGGCGAAGCCGGACATGTCCAAATCGGCATTCAGGGCGTAGTGGCCGCCCAGGTCGCCGGCCATTGCCTGCAGCTGCGCGGGATTATTGACCAGGGTATAGGCCTGGCCCTGGATGGACAGGCCGTCGCCGGGGGCGGCCAGGGTGACCCTGGCGCCCTGATTCACCTCCAGGCCGCCGCTGCCCCCTTGGGCGGGGTTCAGGGCCAGGCCGGCGGCCGTGGCGCCGCCGTGGCTGATATCGGCGCTGACGGTGATGTCGCGGTAGGCGTTCAGGGTCAGGCTGTTGGGTCCGGTCCAGGCGATGGCGCCCGCCACCAGGATGTCGCCGTTTCCACTGCCGGTGGACCCGGTCTGCAGGGTGACGTTGGTGGTGGCCAGCGCCGTTTCCACCGTGCCGCTGCTGACGGCGCCGGGACCGCCGGGGCCCACGATCAGGTCGGACGGGTCCAGCAACCAGGTACCCGTGTGGCCGCGCAGGGCGGTGGTGTCGACATGGATGTCGGCGATGGAGAGGGTAGCGCCTGAGGTCTCGACGGTGCCGCCGTCGCCGCCGGCCGCACCCGCCTTGGCGCTCAACCTGCCGGCCAGGGTCGTCAACCCATCCGACTTCAGGCGGATGGTGCCGCCGTCGCCTGTGCCTGTGCCATCGGCCGCGATGGTGCCGCCGCTGTCGATCCCGGTCGAGGCCTCCAGCGTCACGACGCCGCCGTGGCTGGTCAGGGCGCTGGCCTCGATGACGCCGGTGTTGTTGATGACGCCGCCCAGCAGGGCGTCGGCCGACTTGGCGGCCAGCACGACCTGGCCATCGGGGGCGGCGATCATCTGGTGGTTCACGATCAGGGCGCGGATGGCGGCCGGGTCCACCGCCACGCTGACACTTCCTTTGTCAAAGGTCAGCGTCACCTTCTCACCGGCCGCCAGCACCACGCTGCCCAGCTTGGCGGTGATGACGCCGTCATTGATCACCTCTGGCGCCAGCATGCCGACATAGCCGCCGGTGGCCGCCGTCAGGGCGCCCTGGTTGACCACAGCGGCGGTGCTGCCGTTGCGTTGGAAGGTGTAGGTGCCCGCCATGAAGTCCTGGTTGGCGATATCCAGGGTGGAGGCGACCAAGCCGCCGACATTGACGCTGGCGCCCTGGCCGAAGGTGATGCCGGCGGGGTTGACGATGAAAATCTGGCCGTTGGCCGTCAGCCTGCCCAGGATTTCCGAGGGAATGCCGCTCAGCACACGGTTCAGCGCGGCGGAGGCCGGCCCTGGCTGTTGGAAGGTGACGCCGGCGTTGCCGCCGACGCTGAAATCCTGCCAGGTGATGACGGCGCGCTGGCTGGTCTGGTTGACCGTCATATTGACGCCGGACTGGCTGATGCTGGCGCTGCCCGCCGCCACGCTGCCGCCGCTGGGCAGGGCGTTGGGAGCGGTCTGGGCATGGCTCGCCGCTGGCCACAAGGCGGCGGAGGCCAACAGCAACAAACGCAGACGGGCCAGGCGTTCAGGCGTGGGCTGGAGACGCAGGTCGCTCATGGCGAATCCCTCAGTGTTCCCTCCCGCCTGGTGCCGCCGGCGGGCTGACGCGGGGGAGGACACGGGGCCAAGGGCGTAGGGCCGGGCCGGTGCGCGTGTTGACCGCACCGGCGCCGCCGGCGTGGTCGCGGATTGGGTGGTTCTTCAAAGAAGGCGCGTGCGCGCGCTGGTGGCGGTGGCCTTTTTGGGCGTGGCTCCCTGCCTGCGATAGTAGTCGCGCGGCCACCGGCCAGCCTGTGACCAACCGGTGGCAATCAACCTCTGGATGCGTCGGGATCAGGGCCGGACCGCGCCCTCCAACAGGTCCAGGACCTCACCGCCCCGGCCGGCTAGGATGCCCTTGGCGGAATAGAGGGCGGTGCCCACCACTTGGGCCATTTCCACCTTGGGCGGCATCACCAGCTCATAGCGGTCGACCTTCACATCCAGCAGGGCGGGGCCGGGGGTGGACAGCCAGTCGCGCACGGCGTTGTCCAGATCCCGCGGCCGTTCCACGCGGCGCCCCCAAAGGCCGATGGCCTCCGCCACCCGGGCGAAATCAGGGTTCTTCAGGTCGGTATAGGTATCCAGCAGCCCCTCCACCTTCTGTTCCAACTCGACGAAGCCCAGCGAGCTGTTGTTGTAGACCACCACCTTGATGGGCAGGTTCTCCTGCACCGTGGTCAGCAGGTCGCCCATCAACATGGCCAGGCCGCCGTCGCCGGACAGGGAGATGACCTGGCGGTTCGGGAAGGCGGCCTGGACGCCCAGGGCCTGGGGCATGGCGTTGGCCATGGTGCCGTGGCTGAGGCTGACCACGGTGCGGTTCTGGCCAGTGGCCGGCACATGGCGCAGACACCACACCATGGGCGACCCGCCATCGGCGGTGAACACGGCGTCGGCCGCGGCGTGGCGGGCCACCGTCTCCGTCAGATATTGCGGGTGGATGGTGTCGCCTTCGCCGGCCACGGCGCGTTTTTCCAGTGTGGCGTCGGCCTTGGCGGCATGGCCCAGCGCCACGTCCAGGAAGGCGCGGTCCTGGCGCGGGACGAGGCGGGGCAGCAAGGCCTCCAGCGTCGGCGCCACATCGCCCACCACGCCCAGATCCACCGGGTGGCGGCGGCCCAGGTGGGCGCCGTCGATGTCCACCTGGATGATGGTCGCCTTCTGTGGATAGTACTGCCGCCAGGCGAAGTCGCACCCCAACAGCAGCAGGGTGTCGCAGTCCATCAGGGCCTGATAACCGCCGGCCGTGCCGAAGATGCCGGTCATGCCCACGTCATAGGGGTTGGCCGGCTCCAGGAAGTCCTTGGCGCGCGAGGTGCGGGCGACCGGCGCCTGCAACCGTTCCGCTAGCGCAACGACTTGGTCGTGCGCATCCTCGCAACCGGCGCCGCCATAGATGGCGATCTTGCCGCCGGCGTTCAGCAACTCGGCCATGCGGTCCAGTTCGGTGTCGCTGGGCCGCACCACCGGCCGGGTGCGGTGGGCGGCGAAGGCGGGTTCCTCCGGCGCCTTGGCGCTGGAGACGTCCACTGGCACGATCAGCACGGCGACGCCCCGTTTGGTCAGCGCCGCCTGGGCCGCCATGGCCGTCATGCGCCGCGCCTGGGTTGGGGTGCGGACCTCCTCGCAAAAGACGCTGGCCGCCTTGTACACCGCCTTGAAGTCCACCTCCTGCGGGAAGTCGAAGCCCAGCTCGTCGCGTGTGATCTGGCTGGCGATCAGCACCACGGGGGCCCGGTTGCGGTGGCTTTCGTACAGGCCGTTGATGAAGTGCAGGCCACCCGGGCCGCAAGACCCGGCGCACAGGGCCAGTTCGCCCGTCAGCAGGGCGTCGGCCCCGGCCGCCATGGCGCCGGCCTCCTCATGCCGCACATGAATCCAGCGCATCTCGCTGCGGCGGATGGCGTCGGTGACGTGGTTAAGGGTATCTCCCGGCACGCCATAGCAACGCCGGGCACCGGCGTCGAACAAGGTTTCCACGATGATGTCGGCGACGATGCGGCTCATGCCTTTTCCTCCTGCTCGGATGGGAAGACAACGCCGGAGGGGGGCGGGAAGGTTCCGGAGTGCGACGAACCCGCGCATGCTGGTTGGGGTGTCAACATAAGAGGGGGCAGGAGTTGCGCGCGGCGCAGATGACAGGGCCGGATGGGTGGCGTAAGGTCCCCGCCGGCCACGGGAGCCGCCCGTGACCAGGGCCCGCCGGAACGCACCGGCCGGGCCGGATTATCGGGAGAGCCCCAATGCCAGACGTCGGCGGTGAAAGCCGGGAGTTCACGCTGTTCCCCGTGGCCAAGGACGCCACCAGCTACCGCAAGCTGACCAGCGACTATGTGTCGACCACGACCTTCGACGGGGAAGAGATCCTGAAGGTCGAGCCCGAAGGCCTGCGCCTGCTGGCCGAACAGGCCTTCATCGACATCAACCACCTGCTGCGCCCCGGCCATCTGGCCCAGCTGCGCGCCATCCTGGACGATGCCGAGGCCTCGCCCAACGACCGTTTCGTGGCGCTGGACCTGCTGAAGAACGCCTCCATCGCCGCCTCGGGCATCCTGCCCATGTGCCAGGACACCGGCACCGCCATCATCATGGGCAAGAAGGGCCGCCGCGTCTGGACCAAGGGCGGGGACGAGACCGCCCTCGGCAGCGGCGTGCTGGACGCCTACGCCAAGCGCAACCTGCGCTATAGCCAAGTGGCGCCGCTGTCGATGTATGAGGAAAAGAACACCCGCACCAACCTGCCGGCGCAGGTGGACATCTACGCCGAGGGCGACGACGCCTACAAGTTCCTGTTCATGGCCAAGGGCGGCGGCTCGGCCAACAAGACCTTCCTGTTCCAGGCCACGCCCTCGGTGCTGGCGCCCGACCGGCTGCTGCCCTTCCTGGAAGAAAAGATCAAGTCGCTGGGCACGTCCGCCTGTCCGCCCTATCACCTGGCCATCGTCATTGGCGGCACCAGCGCCGAGATGAACCTGAAAACCGTGAAGCTGGCCTCGGCCCGCTACTACGACGGCCTGCCCACCCAGGGTTCGGAAAGCGGCCATGCCTTCCGCGACCTGGAGATGGAGGCCGCCGTCCACAAGCTGAGCCAGACCATGGGTATCGGCGCGCAGTTCGGCGGCAAGTACTTCTGCCACGACGTGCGTGTCATCCGCCTGCCGCGCCACGGCGCCTCTCTGCCCATCGGCATCGGTGTCTCCTGCTCGGCCGACCGCCAGGCCATGGCCAAGATCACCCGCGACGGTATCTTCCTGGAGGAGCTGGAGCACGATCCCGCCCGCTTCCTGCCGGAGATCGACGACAGCCAGCTGGCGGGCGAGGTGGTCAAGATCGACCTGACCCGGCCCATGTCGGAAATCCGCGAGACCTTGTCCGGCTACCCGATCCGCACCCGGGTCTCGCTGACCGGTCCCCTGATCGTGGCCCGCGACAGCGCCCATGCCCGCCTGCGCGCCGCACTTGAGGCCGGGCACCCGCTGCCCGATTACTTCAAGAACCACCCCATCTATTACGCCGGCCCGGCCAAGACGCCGACGGGCTACGCCTCCGGTTCCTTTGGCCCCACCACGGCCGGCCGCATGGACAGCTTCGTCGACCAGTTCCAGGCGGCGGGCGGTTCCTTCGTCATGCTGGCCAAGGGCAACCGCAGCCCGGCGGTGCGCGAGGCGTGCAAGAAGCACGGCGGCTTCTATCTGGGCAGCATCGGCGGTGCCGCCGCCCGCTTGGCCCAGGACTGCATCAAGAAGGTGGAATGCATCGCCTTCGAGGATCTGGGCATGGAAGCCATCTGGCGCATCGAGGTGGAGGACTTCCCCGCCTTCATCGTCATCGATGACAAGGGCAACGACTTCTTCCAGGAATTCACCTGATCCTGCAGGGGCCTTCCGCCCCTCGGTCCGTGATCGCGATTGAAAAAAGGCCGGTCCCATCGGGTTCGGCCTTTTTTCTTTGGCCACGCAAACCTACGGGCCTGTACGGGAGTTATTACAAGATAGGCGCGGGGTGACCTTAGAGCATTAACGCGTTTAATTCGAAATCCGTTAATGCTCTAAGCCTTTGTTTGCCGAACGGATTCACGCTTCAAAGCGATTTCGCTTTTACGTGACCCGCTCTCGATTGCACGCCTCGGGGTTTCCACCATTGGGCGTATGCCCATCGGCGTAGTCTTAGCCTTTTCTTAACCACGGCCTTCTAAGCTGGGAAAAATGGGTCGGGACAGCATGGAGGCAGTTGCCATGCCCAAATTGTTGAGCCGCATCATCGCCTGGTTTTCGGAAGAGTGGGCGCCCGGTGCCGGCGGGCGGCGCAGCATGATCGTTCCCAACCCCGCCACCCTGGATCTGGACGCCGGCGGCCGCCCCCCCGAGGAGACCGTCTTCCGCCAGCGTCTGAAGGCCGTGCTGGGCCCGCGCCAGGCCGCCGCCGCCGGCTGCGTCCAGTTCGTTGGTCTCGAAAGCCTGAAGGAAAAGCTGGGCCCGCGCTGGAACGCGGTGCAGACCCGGGTGCACGGCATGATCGAAAAGCTGCTGCGCCAGAACCTGGGGGCGGAGGATGTCTATTACGGCTATGGCAGCGAGACCTACGTCGTCGTTTTCGCCCGGCTGAACCCCACCCAGGCCGGCCTGGTGTGCGCCAAGGTCATGCAGGAACTGCAGCGCCTGCTGTTGGGCGAGCCCGATCTCGCCAGCATCGTCGTGCGGACGGCCGCGCGCGAGGCCTCCGGTGACCTGATCCTGAAGCCCGAGCGGCTGGCCGACCTGCTGGCCAAGATGGTGGCCCGCGCCCAGCCGACGGCGCCGCTGGCGCAGGCCGCCGCGACTGTCGAGGCGCCGGAACCGTCCGCGTCCCCGCGCCGGTCCCCGGCCGCCGCGTCGCCGTCGCCGGCCCCCCTGGCGCAGGCCCCCTTGGCGCAGGCCCAGGCCGCCGCGGCACTGGCCGAAGTCGGGCGTGGGGAGGCGGTGGTGGTCAACGTCGCCGCCGCCGCCAGGGGTGGGGAGGACGACCCATGGGCCCATCTACGCCCGGTGCTGGGTCCCCTCGAGGTGGTCTACCGCCCTGTTTGGGATGTGCGGGGCCAGGCGCTCAGCCTATACATCGCCAGCGCCCGCCGCCAACGGGTGGGCGGGCGCCAGTATGTCTACGGCTATGACACGCTGACGCCGCCGGTCGGTGGTGTCACCGCCGCCGGCACCGCCAACGGACTGCAGGAAATCCTGGACCTGGACCGCGAGACCCTGCGCCAGGCGGTGGACGCCTATCTGGAACTGTACGACAACCGTTTCCGCTATTACCTGGCGCTGCCGGTGCATTTCGAGACGCTGGCGGGGTCCACCCGCCGCCGCGCCTACCTGGATTTGGCTGGCCACATCCCTGCTCATCTGCGGCCCTTCATCACCTATCAGCTGATGGGGGTACCGGATGGCGTGCCGGTGGGCCGCCTGACGGAACTGGTCAGCGCCTTGCGGCCCCTGGGGCGCGGCGTGACGGTCAGCGCCGACCTGGCGCCCCAGGCCCAGGCCACCTTCGCCGCCGCCGGGGTGAAGGGGGTGAACGTTTCCCTCTGCGGCTCCGTCGTCCCGCGCGGCCGGCTGATCCAGGATCTGTATCTGGCGGGGGCGGAAGCCCGACGGCGCGGGCTTCTCATGATGGTCGACGGCATCGACACGCCCGAGATGGAACGGGTGGCGGAAGAGGCGGGTTGCACCTTCATGACCGGCGAGCTGATCGGCCCCTGGGTGGACGTTCCCGGCCACGCCACGCGCCTGTCCCGCTCCGACGTCCTGGACAACGACGTGCCGCTGGACCGTTGAGCGATCCATCCGGGGCGTCCCGTCGGAATGAAGAACGGCGCGGACGACGCGCGCCGCCGTATCACACCCCGATTTCCACCCGCAGGGCCAGCAGCTCATCCAGGTTGGCCAGCACCAGTTCGACCAGCGCGGGGTCGAAATGGCGGCCGGACTGGGCGCGCAGATGGTCCCCCACCTGGTCCGCCGTCCACGGCTCCTTGTAGGGGCGGTGGGACAGCAGGGCGTCGAAGACGTCCGCCACGGCGACGATGCGGCCGGACAGCGGGATGGCTTCGCCGGCCAGGCCCCGGGGATAGCCGCTGCCGTCCCATTTCTCGTGATGGCTGGCGGCGATCTCCGCCGCCAGGTCCAGGACGGGGATTTTGCTGCCGCTGAGGATGCTGGCGCCGGCGTCGGCGTGGGTCTTCATCACTTGCCATTCCGGATCGCTCAGCTTGCCCGGCTTCAGCAGGATGGCGTCGGGGATGGCGACCTTGCCGATATCGTGCAAGGGCGCGGCGCTGGCCAGCAGTTCGGCGTCAGGCCCCAGCCAGCCGGCGAGGCGGGCGATGCGGCCGGACAGGGCGCCGATGCGGTTGACGTGGCGGCCCGTCTCATCGTCGCGGAACTCGCCCACGGCGCACAAGCGGCGCACCACCTCCAGGTGGGTGTGCTCCAGGTCGCGGGTGCGCTGGGCCACGGCCGCCTCCAGGCGGTTGGCTTGGGTTTCCTTGTCCCGCAACAGCATCTGCAGTTCCAGCAGGTTCTGCACACGGGCCAGCATCTCCCACAGCGCGAAGGGCTTGGAGATGAAGTCGCGGGCACCGGCCTCCAGTGCCGTGCGGCGGGTCTGCTCATCACCCTGGGCCGTCACCACCAGGATGGGCGGGCGTTGGCCGGGGCTCAGCGCGTGCGCGGCGCGGATGAAGGCGGGGCCGTCCATGCCCGGCATGCGGAAGTCCAGCAGGATCAGATCCGGCGTCATCGAGCCATAGAGCGCCAGGCCTTCGCGCGGATTGCAGGTGCCGGTGATGTTGGTGTAGCCGGCCGCGGTCAGCACGCCTTCCATCAGCTCCACGTTGGCGGCGAGGTCGTCCACCACCAGGATGCGGGCGTTCTTGACCAGGTCGGTGGCGTCAAACGGCATCGACGGGCTCCATCGCATCGGCCAGGGCCTCCATGAACTCCTGCACGTTCAGGGGCTTGGTCAGGTATCGGCGGAAGCCGGCACGCAGGCCTTTCTCGATTTCCCGGGGCAGGGCGTTGGCGCTCAGCGCCAGGACGGGGATGTCTCGGGTTTCCTCCCGGTCCCGCAGGCGGGCCAACACGTCGAAGCCGCTCATGCCCGGTAGGTTGATGTCCAGGACGATGACGTCGGGCTGGTGGCCCATGGCCAGGTCCAGGCCCGTCACCGGGTCGGCGGCGATCAGCAGCTTGGTGTCCGGCACGGTTTCCATCAGGTCGCGCATCAACTGGATGTTGGATGGGTTGTCCTCGACATACAGCATAGTGCGGGGCCGGGTCTGGGCCAGCGGATTGCTTTCGGCGCCGGGCGCGCGCGGCTCGGGGATCGCATTCAGGGCCACCGGCAGGCTGACGGTGAAGGTGCTGCCTTGGCCCAGGACGCTGGCGACCTCGATGGTGCCGGCCATGGCGGACAGCAGCCGGCGGGTGATGGTCAGGCCGATGCCCGTGCCCGGGATGTCGCCGTATTCCTGGCCCAGGCGGTTGAAGGGCTGGAACAGCTCACCCAGTTTGTCCGGCGCGATGCCTTCGCCGGTGTCCTGTACGGACAGCGACAGTCGGCCAGGCGTGGACGCCGCGCCCAAGGTGATGCGCACGGTGCCGCCGGGGCGATTGTACTTCACGGCGTTGGACAGCAGGTTGCTGACCACCTGGACCAGGCGGGTGCGGTCGGCCAGGACGGGGGGGCCGCTTCGGGCAGGACGGCGGCGATGGTCACCCGCGCCTTTTCCGCCACCGGCTGCAGGGCGTTGAGCGCATCCTCCACCACCAGGCGGGGATCCACCGGCTCCAGCGACAGCGTCAGTTGCCCGGCCTCGATGCGGGCCAGGTCCAGCACCTCATCGATCAGGCGCAGCAAATGGTTGCCATTCTTGATGATTTGCTGGACGCCCCGCTCCTGCTTGGGCGTCATCGGCTCGCGCGCCTTGTTGTATTCCATCAGCTGGGCGAAGCCCAGGACGGCGTTCAGCGGCGTGCGCAGTTCATGGCTCATGCTGGCCAGGAATTCAGACTTGGCCTGGTTGGCGGCCTCGGCCCGGGTACGGGCGGCGGCCAGGTCGCGGGTGCGTTCCGCCACCGCTTCCTCCAGCCCCTCGCGCACGCGCAGCAGCTCCTCTTCCGCCCGGCGGCGCTCCTCCACCTCCGCCTCCAGGGCGCGGTTGGCGGCCTTCAGGCGCTGGGCCTCGCGTTCCGCGGCGGCGTTCAGGCGGCGGTCGGCGAACGCGGTCACCAGCGCCAGCATCAGCAGGCCATAGGTGGCGCCGGCGACGATGATGGCCAGCGGCCCGCGATCCACATCGGCGGGGGCCGGGGCCAACGGATCCAGGGTCAGCACCGTGGCCGTCATGCCGGTGTAGTGCATGCCGCAGATGGCGACGCCCATGATCAGGGCGGCCAGCGCGCGGTGCCAGCCCTGCTTCAGCGTGACGGACAGCATCAGGGCCACCGTGGCGGCGGCCATGGCGATCAGGACGGACAGGGCGAACAGCCCGGGGCGGTAGGCGATCTGGCCCGGCACCTCCATCGCGGCCATGCCGGTGTAATGCATGACGGCGATGCCCAGGCCCACCACCGTGCCGGCCAGGATGAAACGGATGACGCTGTTGCGGCCGTGGCGCACGGCTTCCAAGCCCAGGGCCACGAAGAGGATGGCGGTCAACAGCGAGGCCAGGGTCAGCGTGGGCTCCCACGCGACGGGCAGGGCCACCTGGAAGGCCAGCATGCCGATGAAATGCATGGCCCAGATGCCGCCGCCCAGGGCACAGGCGCTTCCCAACTGCCAAGCCAAGCGTGACCGGCCGGTGGAGCCGGTCATGCGTTCCGCCATATTCAGGGCGACAAAGGAGGCGAAGACGGCCGTCAGGTATGACAGCAGCACCAGCCACGGGTTGTGACTGAAGGCGATGCCCTGTTCATCGGTGCTGAAGCATAAGCCCGGGAAAACCACCCGCATCGACATGCCCCCAAAGCCCCGCGTGGCCGACGCGGTCGGCTGTGCCGGTTCCGGCGAAACCATGCGCGCGACGCCGACGGCCCCCGAAACCCATAGTTCGGCTGGAAAAACGTTATAGGATTATACCATTGTGTCTACCGGCACCACGGTTTGAAATACGTTATGGCTGGGGAAGGGTATACAAAGCGTTACCGGCACTTACCACCATGGGGTGGTGTCCGGGCCCGTTGCCGGCCTCTTCACCCGCCATGGCTGTACCGCGCGATGGTCAGATCACCCAGCCCTGGGGGTTCAGGATGGGTTTGGCGTCGATGGCGCGGGTCAAGGCCACCACCACCCGCACGACGGCCCAGATGCTACCGATGAACAAGGTGATGAATTCCATCCCCACCACCCGCAACGCCAGGGCGCAGATGGCGAACAGCGCGCAGATCCAGAAGGTGCGGATGGCGAAGGTCATGTGGCCTTCGTAAATGGTGCCCGCGAAGTCCGGCCGCTTGACGTAGGCCATGACCAGGCCCAGTGGAAACGCCCCGACCAAATAGAGCAGATGAACAAGGATGGACCACAGCCGGGCTTTGTCGCCCTGGGCGGGAGCGGTGGCGGGCGTCCCGGCAAGGCTCATCACGCGTCCTTCAGAATTGGGTGGCTACAGAATTAGGGCTTCGGACCAGGAATTCGGAGATATGGCTTCAGAGTAGGCGTTTGATGAAAGGGGCGGAATGATCACCGCCTTTCCAATATCGATACATACGACGCACTTCATGGAAAAGTCATATAGGGCTGACTCAGGATCGCGCCACCGGATTTGAGAATTTTGATTGGAAATTATGGGTTAGGTTGCAGTGTTAATTCATTAATGGGCAATTCTGTTTGCTGATCTGGCGCCAGATACTGTAAATCGCAAATTAATATAGTGCGTCTTGGCCTGTAAGAAGGAGCGTAACCCATGATCGCCACTGCCCTGTGCGCCTACGGCCTGTCCGGCCGGGTGTTCCATGCCCCCCTGATCCTAGCGGAACCGGCCCTGTCGCTGCACACCATCCTGCGGCGTTCCGGCGCCGACGGGACGGAGCCGGCGGGTACCCGCGTGGTAGCGGATTTCCAGGCCATCCTGGACGACCCGGCCGTCGGGCTGGTGGTGGTCAACACCCCCAACGCCCTGCATTGCCCCATGGCCCAGGCGGCGCTGGCGGCGGGCAAGCATGTGGTGCTGGAAAAGCCCATGACCATCACGCTGGATGAGGGACGACAACTGATGGCCCAGGCCAAGGCGGCGGGCCGCCTGTTGGCCGTGTTCCACAACAAGCGCCTGGACGCCGAGTACCTGACCCTGGGCCGTCATCTGGCCGCCGACGACCTGGGCCGCCTGGTGGAGGTGGAATGGCACTACGACCGCTACCGCGCCCATGTCACCCACAAGGCGTGGAAGGAGGACGAGCAGCCCGGTGCCGGCACCTGGTTCGACCTGGGCATCCACTTGGTGGACGGCATGCTGCGGCAATTCGGCCGGCCTCTGTCGGTGGCCGCGGAGATGCGGTCGTTGCGCCGGGCGGAGGGGGCGACGGACTATTTCGACGTCCGTTTCCGCTATGCCGACCACCGGGTCATCCTGCGGTCCAGCACCTATGTGCGGGAGGCTGGGCCGGTGCTGGTGGCCCATGGCGACAAGGGCTCGCTGGTCATCCCCAAGGGGGACGTGCAGGAGGCGCAAATGGCTGCGGGGCTGAAGCCAGGCGACGCCGGCTGGGCCGTGGTGACCACGCCCGCCCTACTGCACACCGAACGCGCGGGCGCGGTGGTGCGGGAAGAGGTCGCGTTGGAGGCTGGGCGCTACCAGGACTTTTACCGCAACGTGGCGGACGCCTTGGCCGGCCGGGCCCCCCTGGCCTTCGGGCCGGAGCCGGCGTTCGAGGCCCTGGCCCTGGTCCACCGTGCCATCGAGGCCGCGCGCCAGCCCGGCCTGTCTTGCGATATCGCTTACGAATAAGCGCGCGAGGCACCGATATAAATGGAAAAGGCCGGCATCGCGAAGGGGGGCGATGTCGGCCTTTCTCTCGGCGCCGGGAGGGGGCCGGCGCCTTGGCCCCAACCGCGTTTAACCGGAAACGCGGTCGGACCTCGATCCAGGGCCAGCGGGCGGCCTCGCGCTCCAAGGCGATTTCGCCTATACGCGACCGCCCTTTGGGATTAGGCGACGTTCAGGCGGACGTCCAGGTTGCCGCGGGTGGCGTGGGAGTAGGGGCACACGATGTGGGCCTGCTGCACCAGGCTGTTGGCGGTCTCGCTGTCGATGCCCGGCAGGGTAATGGTCAGGGCGACGTCCAGGCCGAAGCCGGTGCCGTCCTCACGCGGGCCGATGCCGACCTTGGCGCTGACGGTGGCATTCTCCGGCACCTTCACCTTTGCCTTGCCGGCGACGAACTTCAGGGCGCCCAGGAAGCAGGCGGAATAGCCGGCGGCGAACAGTTGCTCGGGGTTGGTGCCGTTGCCGCCGGCGCCGCCCAGTTCCTTGGGCGTGGTCAGCTTGACGTCCAGGATGCCGTCGACAGAGGTCGCCTGGCCCTCACGCCCGCCGGTGGCGGTGGCGGAAGTGGTGTAGAGGATGGGCATGATCATCTCCATGATTTCAACTGGGTTGGTTCAACTGGTCTGTTCAACTCGGGAGCGCCGATCCGGCCGGGTCTCGGCCTGGATCATCGGCGCCGGTGAGATTAGAATTGCGCGATAACGAATTGTGCACAATTTGTCAGTTGGCATAATTGCCATGCACAAATAGATTGCGCGCAATTCGTTTGTTGGTGCTAGCATGCGTAGTTCGGGCGCCCATTCCCCTGCGCGCCGCTGGAGAAGTGAGGGCGTCATCATGGCCCAGGACCATCAGGACACCACGCATCAAGGTATGGGGGCGGCGGGGGGCGGCAAGGCCTCTTCCGCCAAGGCCGCCCTGTTGCGCGACCAGCTGTGTTTCAGCATCTATTCCGCCGCGCACCTGTTCAACCGCACCTATAAGCCGCTGCTGGACCGGCTGGGCCTCACCTACCCGCAGTATCTGGTGATGCTGGTGCTGTGGTCCGGCGACGGCCTGACGGTGAAGGCCATCGGCGAACAGCTGGACCTGGATTCCGGCACCTTGACCCCGCTGCTGAAGCGGCTGGAGACGGCGGGCCTGGTCAGCCGCTGGCGCGACCCGCAGAACGAGCGCCTGGTGCGGGTCACCCTGACCGGGGCCGGCCGCAAGCTGCAGGATAGCCTGGGCACGGTGCAGGAGGCCATCCTGTGCGCCACCGGCCTCAGCCTGGATGGGCTGAAGGCGCTGAAGGCCCAGGTGGATGGGCTGCGCGCCGGCCTGGAGGCCAACCTGGGCCCAGCGGGCGAGGAAGTTGATGCCTAACGCGCGAGCGCCTGGGCCATATGGTCCAGGAAGGCGCGGATGCGGGGCGTGCGCTGGGCGTCGCGGTGCACGCCGGCCCAGATCTCGCGCGGCGGGACCGGCGTGGGCGTGTCCACGGGCACCAGGCCGCGCGCCTGGGCCATGACGTGGGGCAGGGCGGCCAGGCCGGCCCCGCCGGCGCAGGCCACGGCCTGCAGGTCGCGGCTGTTGGTGCGCAGGGCATGCCGGGCGCCGTGCGCCAGGGCCAGCAGCCAGGGCAAGTCGGGCAGGCCGCCAAAGCTTTCGTTCATCAGGATCAGGCCGTGGCCGACCGCCCCCTGGGCGAAATCGGGCGTGCCATGCCGCGTCAGGTACTCCGGCGCCGCATAGAGGCCGAAACCCACCGTGGCCACGCGGCGCTGCGCGATCTCGTTCTGGTCGAAGCGATGGAAGCGGAAGGCCACGTCCGCCTCCCGCCGCGTCAGGCTGTACAGCCGGGCGTCGGTCACCAATTCGATGGTGATGCCGGGGTGGGTGTCATGGAAGCGTGCCAATTGCGGGCCCAGCAGCCACTGCCCCACCCATTCCGGAGAGGTGGCGCGCACCGTGCCCTCCAGCCCCACGTCCAGGCCCGTGGCGGCCCGTTCCGCCGCCAGGGCCTCCGTCTCCATACGCTCCGCCCCGGCCACCAGGCCGGTGCCCGCCTCCGTCGCCACATAGCCGGCGGGGGTGCGGTGGAACAGGCGGGTGCCCAGCCGGGTCTCCAGCGCCTCCAGCCGTCGGCCCACGGTGGGCTGGCTGACGCCCAGCTGGCGCGCGGCGCCCGACAGGGTGCCCTGCCGTGCGATGGCCAGGAAATAGCGCAGGTCGTCCCAATCCACCGGGTCCACTCCTCTCGACATCTATTCATATTTGAATAATGTGTCTTTTATCATGTCAATTGATGATCAGAACGGAATAGGGGACCGTCAGGGTGTTCGCCGCCGCTGACGGCGGCCCACCCCAACGAGGTCACTTGTCATGAAAGCCGTCGGTTACTACAGGAACCAAGCCATCGACCAGGCCGACAGCCTGGTGGATCTGGAACTGCCCACTCCCGTGGCCACCGGCCGCGACCTGCTGGTCCGTGTGGACGCCGTTTCCGTCAATCCCGTGGACACCAAGGTTCGCCGCAACGCCGCGCCGGCCGAAGGGGCCCCCCGCGTCCTGGGCTGGGACGCCGTCGGCACGGTGGTCGCCGCCGGGTCGGAGGCGACGCTGTTCAAGGCGGGCGACGCCGTGTTCTACGCCGGCGCGCTGGAGCGACCCGGCACCAACGCGGAATTCCATCTGGTGGATGAACGCCTGGTGGGTCCCAAGCCCGCCAGCCTGACGGTGGCGGAGGCGGCGGCCCTGCCGCTGACCACCATCACCGCCTGGGAAATGTTGTTCGACCGCATGGGTGTGGCGCGGCTGCCGGCGGGGGCGGAGAACGACGGTGCCGCCGGCGTGCTGCTGATCGTGGGTGCCGCGGGCGGCGTCGGTTCCATCGCCACCCAGCTGGCGCGTCAGCTGACCGGCCTGGCGGTCATCGCCACCGCTTCGCGCCCTGAAACGCAGGCGTGGAGCCTCGCCATGGGCGCCCACCACGTCATCGATCACCGCCAGCCGCTGGAGCCCCAGGTGCGGGCCATAGCGCCGGGTGGCGCGACCCACGTCATGAGCCTGACGGCGACGGAGCAGCACTTCCCCGCCCTCGCCGCCCTGATGGCGCCGCAAGGCAAACTGGCCCTGATCGACGATCCCGCCCAGCCGGTGGACATCACCCTGCTGAAGCGCAAGAGCATCTCCCTGCATTGGGAGTTCATGTACACCCGCTCCATGTTCCAGACGTCGGACATGATCGCCCAGCATGATCTCCTGGCTGAAGTGTCGCGCCTGGTGGACGCGGGCGTGCTGCGCACGACCATGACCCAGGATTTGGGACCCGTCAGCGCTGCCAACCTGCGCCGGGCCCACGCCCTGGTCGAAAGCGGCACGACCCGGGGCAAGCTGGTCCTGTCGGGCTTCTAAACGTCCGGGGCTGGCCTGGGTAACCCCAGGCCAGCCGGCTTTCGCAAAACCATCGCTTGTTCATCAGGAGGCCGGCCATGGATCGGGGCCCCGCATGGCGGAGCGTCGCCCGCCGCATCTTCCACGGCTTCATGCTGGCCGGCCGGCGCTGGTCCGTCCGCCGTCCGGCGGAGCTGTGGCCGCCTGTTTGAAGGGGATCAGGCGGCCAGCCGCTGCCGCAGCCGGCGGTACAGCCGGATGGGCAGGGGGTAGCGGGACTCCGCCATCAGGGCCAGGGCCGCGGCCACGGGCGCGTCCCCGTGCCAGGACGGGTCGCCCCAGCGCTCATAGACGCGGGCGGCCAGGCGATGGGCCCGCAGGCGCACCAGGCGGATCAGGGCCACCTTGGCGCACAGGGTCACCGTGGCCGGCCAGTCGCGCAGCAACGGGTCGCCCACCGCCTGGTCCAGCAAGGCCAGGACCTTGGCCGGTTTGCGATTGCTGCCGATGGTGTCGATGGCCGTCTGCCGGGCCGCCTGGTAGGCGGCGGGGCGGGCCAGGTTGATCAGGCGGGTGACGCAGTCGTCGCCCGGCGCCACCGCGACCGGCTGGTCCAGGGTCTCCGCCTCGCGCATGCCCAGGGTGGTCAGGGTGGCCTTTAGGTCGCCGCGCAGCTTGTCGCGGTCCGTGGGCGTCAGCATGAAACCGGTGGTGGCATCCGTCGCCTCCACCAGGGTCAGCAGGGGGCGGATGTCCGCGCCCTGCACGGCCAGGTTCTGCAAGGCCAGGCGCAAGGCGGCGGGGATGGCGGTGCCGGCTTCGCCATTGTCCATGCTGAGGCGCTGCAGCACTTGGCGCAGCGTCACGCCGGCCAGCACGGCGGCGGCGGCGTAGCAGGCCGACCGGGCGGCGTCATTGTCGGCATTGTTGACCAGGATGGACTTGAAATGCAGCGTGGCCATCAGGTTGCCGGGCTCACGCCGGGTGAATTCCTCCAGGTCCACCGGGTTGGGCGGCACCATCAGGCTTTCCGGGTCATCCAGGTCGATGCCGAAGCGGGCGCGGACCTGCGGCACCATCCGCTTGAACACCTCCTGCGCCTCGTCAGGGAAACCGAAGTTCACCAGTTCCTTGAACAGGCGGTAGCGGAAACCATTCTCCAGCCGGTCATACTTGGGCATGCGCTCGGGCGTCAGGCGCCGGCGCAGGTATTCGCGCAACAGGGCACGATCACAGCCGTCCCCCACCCCCGCCGGCAGCGGCACGCGCGAGGCGTGGATGCGCAGGATGCCGGCCACGGGCGTCACGCTGACGTGGGTGAAGCCGGCGGCCCGCAGCGCCGTTTCCATCGACGCGGCGGTGAACAGGATCAGGTGCGAGCCGGGGCTGATGATGGGCCACATCATGGAGGCCGGCGTCTCCGGCTTCAGCACGCCGCCGTCCGGCGTGGTCAGCACCAGCACGCCGGTGTCGCTCAAGCCCCGGCTGAGGGTCTTCAGCAGCGGCACCGGGTTCGGCACATGTTCCAGCAGTTCAAAGGCGGCCACCACGTCATAGGTGACGGGCAGGGGCGTGTCTTCCGTGAAATAGTCCGGGACGATGTCCAGACCCAGCCAAGTGCGGCCCAGCTCCGCCGACCTTGAGGGATCATAGCCCTTGGCCTTCCAGCCCAGCGCCACCTCCGCATAGTCGCTGATGAAGCCGATGTTGGCGCCGATGTCCAGCAGGCAGCCCTCGCCCGGCTTCAGCCAGCCCATGGGCTCCAGCATCACGTCCAGGCCGGCGCCCATTTCCAGGTACAGGTCGGTGGCGGCGATGAAGATGCCGGTGTCGTGGCTGTAGTCGCCGACCGTGCGGTCGGTGGAGAAGCGGACGGTGCACTGCCGGCAGCATAGCAGCACCCAATCGGGATCATGGGGACCGCCCCACGGAACGGTCAGGACCGGCGCATGGGGGCCGGCGTCGCCACAGACCGGGCAAGGGGCCGCGATGGTCGGGGCGTCGGCGGAGGGCCAGCGGATATCCATGCGAAGTGCTTCCGTGCTGCAAGCGGCGCCCCGCCTATGGTGTCACCGGGGCTGTCCCTCCGGTTGTGCCCGAGCGCCGGCGGATTTGTCCAGCCCGTCCGCCGGCCATGGCCTGGACCGGAGCCGCGCGGATCCGATGGGCGTGGACAAGCCGGATGGCCATCCATGAGAATGCCCCCGGGGCTCGAGGCCCCGGAGCGATGGGGAAAGCGGACGGGGATGTTTCGGGTTTTGCTGGTGCATAAGGACTTTCCCGGCCAGTTCCGTCCGCTGGCCTTGTCACTGCTGGCCGATGCGCGGGTGGAGGTGCGGGGATTGGGGCAGCGGGAGGAGTGGCAGGTGCCGGGCCTGCGGCCGCATCTCTATCGGGACATGCCCGCGGCGGCGGCCGACACCCATCCCTATCTGCGTAGCGCCGCCGACTATGTCATCCGCGGCCAGTGCGCCCTGCTGGAGGCCGTGGGAATGGCGCAGCAAGGATATCGCCCCGATCTGATCGTCGGCCATTGCGGTTTTGGCGATACTCTTTACTTGAAAGACTTGTGGCCGGACGTTCCGTTGGTCGGTTATTTCGAGTTTTATTATCATAGCCGGGGAGCGGATGTGGGTTTCGATCCGCTGTTCCCGGTCACCCTGGATGACCTCGCCCGGGTGCGCACGCTGAACGCCGTCAATCTGCTGGGGCTGGAGGCCGCGGATTTGGGTGTTTGCCCGACCGAATGGCAGCGCTCGCTGCATCCCGCCGCCTTCCGCGAGCGTCTGCAGGTGATGCATGAGGGGATAGACACCGACCTGGCCCGTCCAGGGCCGGTGCCGGCCTTCGCCCTGCCCGATGGCACGGCCCTCAAGCAGGGGGACGAGGTGGTGACCTACGTGGCCCGGGATCTGGAACCCTATCGGGGCTTCCATGTCTTCATGCGCGC
The DNA here is from genome assembly GCF_034653355.1 of Nitrospirillum guanabarense. Classification (NCBI taxonomy): domain Bacteria; kingdom Pseudomonadati; phylum Pseudomonadota; class Alphaproteobacteria; order Rhodospirillales; family Azospirillaceae; genus Nitrospirillum; species Nitrospirillum guanabarense. The sequence goes on along the minus strand of NZ_JAYEER010000001.1, from coordinate 466,277 downwards.
CCTGCCGGAAATCCTGAGGCGCCGCCCTCGGGCGCGGGTGGTCGTGGCCGGCGGCGACGGCGTCAGCTACGGCCCGCCCCCCGCCGGTGGAGGCGGCTGGCGCGAGCAGATGCTGGCGGAGGTGGGGCCGTCGCTGGAGGCGGGCCGGGTCCATTTTCTGGGGCCGGTGGACCACGGCCGATTTTTGGACCTGATGCGCTTGTCCAGCGCGCACGTCTACCTCACCTATCCCTTCGTGTTGTCCTGGTCGATGCTGGAGGCCATGGCGTGTGGCGCCCTGCTGGTGGCCTCGGACACGCCGCCGGTGGCGGAGGTGGTGCGGGATGGGGTGAACGGCCTGCTGTTCCCCTTCTTCGACACGGGCATGCTGGCCGACCGGGTGGTGCGGGCCCTGGGTGACGGGGCCGCGCTGGCGCCCTTGCGGCAAAAGGCGCGAGAGACGGTGACGGCGCAATTCGACGCGCGCACCCGGGCCGTCCCCGCCTGGCGCCAGGCCCTGGCGCGGTTTGGCTGCCCATGGCCGGCAAGAGTTTAATTCGTCGTTTCACTTAAATGACGCATTAACCCATCAGAAAATCCGGGCCGGGCATATGTAGAATTTGCCGTTTCTTTTATGAGTGCGCTAAGGTCGCGCGCAAAGGGGGACCGGCCCCTGCCCGAAAGGGGAACAGGCCGGCACAATGGGGTTCTGTACGGCGGATGACGTGAGCGCAGATTCATCGACCATGAACGGGGCCATCGTGGATCACACGATGCTCACCGCATTGCTGCTCGTGGCGCAGCACCACGGCGTCCATCTCTCACGGGAGCAACTGGTCCGGACCTATGCCGAGGGGGAAGGCGAGGTCAAGCGGGCCATCCTGGTCCATGCCGCCGACGAAAAGGGCTTCGAGGCCCGGGCCGTCCGCATGAACTGGCGGCAGCTGATGCGCCTGGGCCGGGCGGTTCCCGCCATCCTGTGCCTGAAGGACGGGACCGCCCTGGTGCTGACCGGCGTGTCACCCAGCGTTTCCCCCCAATCGCCTATGTTCGCGACCCGAACCATGCGAATCAGATCCGCCCGCTGGACGAGATCGCGCTGGATGAGATCTGGGCCGGCGACGTCGTCCTGGTGAAGCCCAAGAACACCGAGGCGGAGGAACGGGGCCTGTTCGGGCTGGGCTGGCTGCTGGGCGAGGTGCTGCGCGAGCGTCGCATCTTCCGCGACGTGGGCCTGGCCGCCCTGATCATGAGCCTTTTCGCCCTGGTGCCGCCGCTGGTCTACATGGTCGTGGTCGACCGCGTTCTGGTGCACCAACGCGTCTCCACCCTGGTGGTCCTGCTCCTCGGCGTGGTGTTCGTCATCATTTTCGACACCGCGTTCGGCTGGCTGCGCCGCTACCTGGTGGCCGAAGGCACCGCCCGGATCGACGGCCGCCTGACGGCCTTCGTCTATGACCGCCTGCTGGGTCTGCCCATCGAGGTGTTCGAAGGCCTGCCAACGGGCCTCATCAACCACCGCCTGAACGAAATCTGGCGCGTGCGCAACTTCCTGACCGGCCAGCTGTTCGGCACCGCGCTGGATACCATCACCTTGTTCGTCATCATCCCGGCCATGTTCTTCATGAACGCGATCCTCACCCTGTGGGTGCTGGGAATCGCCTGCGTCATGTTCCTGGTCGTCCTGCTGTACATGCCGGTCATCGGCCGATACCACGCCAAGGTGGTGGAGGCGGAGACCCGCAAGAACTCGTTCATGATCGAGACCATCCACGGCATGCGGACGATCAAGTCGCTGGCGCTGGAAGGCAGCAAGCGGCGTGGTTGGGACATGCGAGGTGCCCAGGCGGTGAAGGCCCACCGCAACCTGGCGCTGGCCGCCAACCAGCCGCAGACCCTGCTGCAGCCGCTGGAGAAGCTGACTTATTCCGGCACCCTGCTGCTGGGCTGTTATATGGCGCTGTCGTCCGACCAGGCCGCGCTGGCCGGGTCGTTGGTGGCGTTCACGATGCTGGCCAGCCGCGCCACCCAGCCGCTGGTCCAGATCGCCGGCATGCTGCAGCAGGTGCAGGAGGTGCGGGGCGCCGTCAGCCAGGTCGCCTCCATCGTCAACATCCCGCCGGAGGAGTTGCGGTCGGACCACGGCCTGCGCCCCCGTTTCCATGGGCACATCAGCTTCGACGACGTCAGCTTCCGCTACCCCGGTTCCCAGAACAAGGCGCTGGACCGGGTCACCGTTGACATCCCGCGCGGCAGCGTCGTGGGCGTGATGGGGCGCAGCGGCTCGGGCAAGACCACCTTGACCCGCCTGCTGCAGGGCCTGCACCAGGACTATGAGGGGCTGATCAAGATCGACGGTGTCGACCTGCGCCAGATGGACATCAGCCACCTGCGTTCCAACCTGGGTGTGGTGCTGCAGGACAACTTCCTGTTCAGCGGCAGCGTGCGCGAGAACATCGGTGCCGCCCGGGCCGACGCCTCGTTCGAGGAGATCATCGAGGCCGCCCGCATGGCCGGCGCCGAGGAGTTCATCGAGCGCCTGCCGCGCGGCTACGACACCTATCTGGCTGAAGGCTCCACCAATATTTCCGGTGGCCAGCGCCAGCGTATCGCCATCGCCCGCGCCCTGTTGGTGGACCCGCCCATCCTGATCCTGGACGAAGCCACCAGCGCCCTGGATCCGGACAGCGAAGCCATCATCAACAGCAATCTCCAGCGCATCTCCGAAGGCCGCACGATGGTGATCATCTCCCATCGCCTGACCTCGCTGGTGGATTGCGATATCATCGTGGTGATGGAGCGCGGACGGGTTTACGACGTCGGCACCCATGAAGAATTGCTCCAGCGGTGCGATATTTACCGTCACCTCTGGTTCCAGCAGAATCGCCATCAATCTTCCGGAGTTCCCAATGAGCGTGCGCTCTCTGGTCCCGACGCCCCGCGGGAGTGACGCCGTCGTCGCCCAGGCGATCAACGACTTCCAGTCCGAGATCGCCGCGGTCGTTGGAGCCCCGTATCCCAAGCCGGTGCGCAGCACGCTGTACACCCTGTCGGCCATGGTGACCGTCGCCCTCGTCCTGATTTCCGTGGTGAAGCTGGACGAGGTGGTGACGGCCCCGGGCAAGGTCGTGTCGCGCACGCCCAGCATCGTGGTGCAGCCGCTGGACACCTCCGTCGTCCGCTCCATCATGGTGCGGCCGGGACAAGAGGTGAAGAAGGGCGACCTGCTGGTGACGCTGGACCCGACCTTCGCGTCGGCCGACGCTTCGCAGCTGCGCGACCAGGTGGCCTCGTTGACGGCCGAGGTCGCCCGCCTGGAGGCGGAACAGGCCAAGGGGATCTATGATCCGGGTGCCGAGCCGACGACACAGGCCGCCCTGCAGCTGTCCGTCTGGCGGTCGCGCCAGGCGGAATACAAGGCCAAGCTGGCGAACTACGATCAGAAGATCGAATCCGCCCAGTCCACCATGGTGCGCAGCCAGCGTGACATGGAGTACTTCAAGTCCCGCGTGGCGGTGACCTCGGAAATCGAGGATATGCGCGCCAAGCTGGAAAAGAAGGAGTACGGCAGCCGCCTGAACACCCTGCTGGCGCAGGACAGCCGCACCGAGATGATGCGCAACCTGGCCAGCGCCGAGCAGCAGGCGCGGTCGGCGTCGCACGACCTGGAGGCCCTGCGGTCGGAGCGTGAGTCCTTCCTCCACCAGTGGCAGGCGGACCTGGCCCAGGACCTGTCCAGCAAGCGGACGGATCTGCAGAAGGCGAGAGATGACCTGTCCAAGGCGGAGCGTCGCAACGACCTGGTGGAGATGCGCGCCATCGAGGACGGCTCCATCCTGGCCGTGGGCGACATCTCCGTGGGGTCCGTCGCCAAGTCGGGCGACATGCTGGTCACCCTGGTGCCGGCCAACGCCCCCCTGGAGGCGGAAGTGGATCTGGACGGCGCCGACCAGGGCCATGTCAAGCTGGGCGACAAGGTCGAGATCAAGCTGGACGCCTACCGCTTCATCGAGCACGGCACGGCCAAGGGCATCCTGCGCAGCGTCAGCGACGACAGCTTCACCCGCCAGGACAACGGCCAGCCGACCTCGCGGCGCTTCTTCCGGGGCCGGATCGAGATCACCGAGGTCAAGCTGCACAATGTCGGACAGGAGGGGGTGCACCTGGTTCCGGGCATGCCGCTTACCGCCGACATCATGGTCGGGCGACGCACCATCCTGATGTATCTCATGGAGTCGGTGCTGCGCCAGGCGTCCGAGGGGATGCGCGAGCCTTGAGCGGCACCCACGACCCCAACCGGGCACGCGGTGGATCATGGCCGGCCTTTCGACATTGATAGATCGGGCCGCCACGTGGCGGGTCGGGCAGTCATCGGCCGAATGGTCCCTGGCCATGGCCCGCCGCCTGGCGGCGCGTGGCGATGACGTCGCCGCGGCACGGGCGCTGGCCGCCGCGGCCCGCGCGGGCTCGGTCGAGGCCATGCGGGGGCTGGCGGACGCGCTGATCCAGGGGCGCGGCGTCCTGGCCGACCCGGCGGCGGCGGTCCGTTGGATCACGGCGGCGGCCGAGGCGGGCGACGCCGATGCCCAGGCGCGCCTGGGGGCCTTGTACGCCAATGGCATGGGCCGTGCCCCGGCGGACGGTGACACCCGCGGCGTCTTCCATCTGCCGGTGGACGTCAAGCTGGCCCGCCTGTGGTCGGAGAAAGCGGCGACCCAGGGGCATGTCGAGGCTCAGGTGCTGCTGGGTTGGCTGCTGTCCCGGCGCAGCGGGGCCGAGGGCGATCCCGGGCGCGCGGCCGAGTGGTACCGGCGTGCCGCCGATGCCGGCAACGCCGCGGCCAAGGTGGGGCTGGCCATGATCCTCTCCAGCGGTGATCTGGGGGAACCGGACGCGGCGGGCGCGGTGCGGCTGTATGAGGAGGCCGCCGCCGTCGGCAACCCCACCGCCATCTATTACCTGGCCATGGCCCATATGCTGGGCGAGGGCACGCCCCAGGATCCGGATCGTGGGCTGGCCCGCCTGAAGCAGGCGGCGGAGCTGCAGGTGGCGGGTGCGCAGCGGTCGCTTGGCGTCATGTACATGCGCGGCCAGAACGTCGCCCAGGATGGGGCGGCCGCGGAGACTTGGTTGCGCCGCGCCGCCCTGAAGGGCGATGTCGAGGCCATGGCGCTGCTGGGGGATCTGCATGCCGGTGGGCTGGCGCGCGTTCCCAGCGAAATCGAGGCGGCGCAGTGGTACCAGGCGGCGGCCGATCGCGGCCATGCCGGGGCGCAGATGGCCTTGGGGCTGGCTTACGCCAGCGGGCGGGGCCTGCCCAAAGACGTGTTCGAGGCGGTGCGCTGGTTCGCCAAGGCGGCCGACAACGGCTTCGTTCCGGCCCAGTTCCGCATGGGCATCTGCCACCTGGGCGGTGACGGTGTGCCGCAGGACTATGCCAGATCCGCCCAGTACTTCCGCATGGCGGCCGACGCCGGCCACGCCGACGCCCTCTATAACCTGGGTGTGCTGCACTATCACGGCTATGGCCTGGAGAAGGACGAGGCCCAGGCCATGGTCCTGTACGGCCAGGCGGCGGAGAGAGGCAGCGCGTCGGCCCAGTTCCGGGTGGGGCGGGCCTACGCCACCGGTGCCGGCCTGCCGCAAGACGTCGAGGCCGCCCTGCTGTGGACGCGCCGGGCGGCGGAACAAGGACATGTGCCAGGGCAGGTCAACCTGGCGCGCATGCTGCTGGCCCGGGGACAGGAGGCGGAAGGCCACGCCACTGTGGCGGAGGCCCGGGCCTGGCTGGAAAAGGCCGTGGCCGCCGGCAGCGGCGAAGCCATGAGCACCTTGGCGGAATTGATCGCAGCCCATGACGGTGCGGCGGCCGTGGAAACGGCGTTGGAATGGGCGCGCCGGGGGGCCAAGGCGGGTGACCCCCGCGCCTCCCAGGTGATCGAAGCCCTGGAGGCCCGCGCCTTTCACGGGGATGTCCGCTAGCGGGCCATGAGGTCGCGCCGCTGGGCCCCGCCGCTCAATGCACCCGGTTGCGCATCGACAACTGCAGATGATGCAGGATCAGGCTGGTGTCGTATGAGGGGGAGGCGGCCCGGATGACCTCTTCCCAGCGCTGCACGCAGGGGATGCCCACGGGATTGCGCTGCAGCAGATCGCGCTTGATGAAGGGGCTGGCCTTGCGGGCCACCAGGTAATCCCAGAAATAATGCGTCTGGTTCAGGGGACGGCCCTGGTTGATGGCCTTCTGCAGCTGCCGCAGATAGGGAAGAATTTGCCCTTGGCTGTTGCCATGGTTGTCGACCTCCGCGTCCGCCTGTTTGGTCCGGTCCAGGGCTTCATTCAGTGGCTTGGAAATCTCGGAAACGACGCTGCGGTAGGGCAGCAGGGCCCGGCACTGGATGCCGGCGCGCAGGAAGAAGCGGGTCATACCAATCTCATAATCACGGATGACCCAGCGCTTGCGCCGGTAATAGCGGACCTTCTTCCAGAATTTCGCGAAGCTTGGATGCCGCAGGACGGCCTGATGGAAAATCAGGAAGTAGCTTTGCAGGTGGAAATGGCGGTCCCAACTGTCGGTCAGGCCCCAGATGCCCGCCTGGGCCGGGTCCGCCTGGCGGACCACGTCACCCAGGTCCTGCAGGGGACCATAGATGCTGTCGTTGGTGATCAACAGCTGGTCCAGCGCACCCGGGTCGCGGATGAGGGCGATCGCGTCCTTGAAGGCGCCGAAATCCCAGCCGATGTTGCGCCGTTTCAGCACCCATGCGACGTGCGGCAGCACCTTGTCGGTTTCCTTGGCCGGCAGTTTGGGACAGTTGCTGGCGAAGATGACGGCGTAGCCGGCTTCCGCCAGCTTCGCGACGAAATAGACGACATAGTCATGGACGATGCCACGCGGGTCATAGTGGTTGAAGACGGCGACCTTGCGGGCCCCGTCCAGCGGCAGGTGGCCGGGCAGGCTGGCCTTGACCGTGGTCAGCCGGGGCAGCACCGGGCCAAGCAGGCAGCGGATCAGGTCCGCGCCATCAACCAGCAGCATCGGCAGTCCGACACCCTTCTTGAGCATCTTAAGGAACGTGTCAGACATGAAACCGCTAAATCCCCCCGCCTTGAACGTCCACTATAGGCGATGCGCTGGAGTTCTGAAAGCAAAGCCGTCGATGGCCGCGCCGGCGCCAGATCCGGCAGGTCGACTGATGAAAAAACCCCCGCTACTTCTACGCTATCGTGGTGAAAGGTGCTCGCGGATCAGACCGGGATCATAAGTCGAAACCCTGGATACAACGTGTTCCCAATCGGCAACGTTGGGAATGTTGGCCGGATTCTTCTGTAGCAATTCGCGTTTGATGAAAGGGAAGCCCAGGCTGACCGTCAGCTCGTACCAAAAAAAATGGGTCTGATTGATGGGAATGGAAGCCTTGATCCGGCTGGCGAGCATTTGCGCGTACCCGGCCCGCGAGGTCCTGTCCGTTTTGACCGGGGCGGTTCGCGGCGTGTGCGAGCGCATGAATGTTTCGGTGACGGTGTCGTAAGGGAACAGCGCCTTGCAGCGGAGGCCGCCGCCCTGCAGCGTGCGCGTCAGCCCGATCTCGTATTTCTCGATGATCCAGTGTTTGCGCCGGAAGCAGCGGACGCCATCCCAGAACTGGCGGAAGGCCGCGGAACTCAGCGCCCGTTGGTGGAACAGCAGAAAGAAGCTTTGCAGGTGATAGTGGCGTTCCCAACTGTCCGTGCTGCCCCAGATGTCGGCCTCGGCCGGGGATGCCCGGGCGATCAAGGGTTCCAGGTCGTAAAGGGGACCGAAGACGCTGTCGTTGGTGATCAGCAGCATCTCGCGCTTTTCCAGCGCCGGCACCAGGGAAATGGCCTCGCGGTAGGCGGCGAAATCCCAGCCGATGTTCTGCCGGGAAAAGGCCAGCGCCACGTCCGGCAGCAGGGGCGCCACCGTCTCGTCGCTCAGGCATGGCGTGTTGCTGGCGAAAACGACGGCGAAGCCCGCCTCCCGCAGCTTGCGGACATGATAGCGGACATAGGGCGCGATGCTGTCGGTGCGCGCGAAGTGCATGAAGACGGCCACCCGGGCCGCCCCATCCAGCGGCACCTGGCCCGTCCAGCTTTTCTCAATCAGGCCCACGGCGGGGCGCGGGGGAAAGAGCAGCAGTTCGGCGTAATCGGCGGTGCGCGTCATCAGCAGCCGGCTGCGGTAGGCGACTTGTCGGACGATCCGGCGAAACAGGTCACGCACTCAAACACATCCTAACCACACATCCGGCTGGCTTCTGTCGGGCTGGCGCGCGCCGGTTGCCATGGGCCTGATTAACAAGGGACACGCCAGCCCCTTTATGCCCCACGCGGTGCGGCCAAACAACGTCGAGAACCGGGGGGGCCTGCGCCACGGGCACGCCCAGCGATCATTCCCGCCAATGCCAGGAATCGGTGCGGTCGATCAATCCTTTCCATTTCAAATACTTGCCCGCGCCATATATCGTGACAAGGCATGGGCCCTTCCCATCAGGTGCGGGGCTGACGAACACGGCGACGCGGGCGACAGATCCGGCGCCAGGGATGGAATGTGGGCGACGCCATGAAGTTTGAAAAACTGGACCTCAACCTGTTGGTGGCGCTGGACGCCCTGCTGACCGAGCGCAACGTGTCGGTGGCGGCGGAGCGCGTGCACCTCAGCCAGTCCGCCATGAGTGGCGCGCTGAACCGCCTGCGGGAGTTCTTCAAGGATGAACTGCTGATCAACATCGGGCGGCGCATGGTGTTGACCCCGCGGGCGGAATCGCTGGCCGAGCCGGTGGCGGAGATGCTGCTGCAGGTAAAGACGATGATCACCACCCCGCCTGAGTTCGACCCGGCCACCTCGGACCGGCGTTTCTCCGTCATCGCGTCCGACTACGTGGCCGACGTGCTGCTGGCGGACGCGCTACGCCGCACCCATGCCGAGGCGCCCGGCATCTCCATCGAGGTGCTGCTGCCCGATGACACCCTGTCGGAACGGCTGGAGCGGGGCGAGATCGATCTGCTGATCAACCTGGAACCTTATCTGGCGCCCTTCCACCCCCGCGAACTGCTGTTCGAGGATGATTTCGTCCTGGTGGCCTGGACCGGAAACGACCTGGTGGGGGAGGCGGTCAGCTTCGACCAGTTCTTCGAGTTGACGCATGTGGCGGTCCAGCACGGCCGCAACCGCCATCCGGCCTTCGACCAATGGTTCCTGGAGCGTTTCGGCCGCACCCGGCGGGTGGAGGTCTTCTCCCCCAATTTCAGCCTGGTGCCGCAGCTGGTGTTGGGCACCCGGCGGATCGCCACCATGCACCGCCGCCATGCCGAGCATTACGCCCGGTTCCTGCCGCTGCGCCTGTTGCCCTCGCCCCTGGACATCCCCACGGTGCGGGAGATGGTGCAGTGGCATAAGTTCAAGCGGCGTGATCCGGGGGTGCAGTGGCTGCAACGCACCTTGCGGGACCATGCCGCCACGCTGCCCAAGCCGGGCGTGCCCCGACCGATCCCTCCGGGGCCTGATCTTCCGAATCTATTGGCCGCCACGATAGGTCGATCCCGCACTCCCGATTTGTCATCGCCATTTCCTCCGCGAATAATTTCGCAGCCGACCCGATCGGCCGAGGCCCGCGGTGGGGAAAGAAGACGTTGGGGGACTGCCACATGCGTATCGTCGTCACAGGCGCCCGTGGCTATGTCGGCCGCGCCGTCACCCGCCGGCTGTTGACCTTGGCGGCGGCGGGTGACCCCGTCTTCGCCGGCGCCACCGTCACGGCCGTGGATCTGGCTGCGCCCAATTCCCCCGATCAGCCGGGTCTGCGTCCGGTGGTGGGCGATTTCGGGGATGCCGAGGTGCGGCGGTCGGCGCTGGTGGGCGGCGTCGACGTCCTGATCCACTTGGCCGGCGTGCTGGGTGGTGCCGCGGAGGCGGACTACGCCCTGTCGCGCCGCGTGAACGTGGACGCCACCCTCTCGCTGTTCGAGGAAGTGCTGGCCCTGCGGGACGGCCCGGCGCCCCGGGTGGTGTTCTGCAGCACGATCGCGGTTTTCGGCGCGCCGCTGCCGCCGCACATCGACGATGCCACGCCGCCGCAGCCCGTCATGACCTATGGCGTCCAAAAGCTGATGATGGAGCAGGCGCTGGAGCAGTTCACCCGCCGGGGCTGGATCGACGGTTATGCCTTGCGCCTGCCCGGCATCGTCGCCCGCGCCGACGCGGACGCCCGGCAAAGGGCGGCTTTCCTGAACCGGCTGTTCCACGCCTATGCCGGCGGCCAATCACTGGAACTGCCGGTCAGCGCCGGCGGCGCCACCTGCCTGATGTCCCTGACCACCTGCGTCGACAATCTGATCCATGCCGCCCGACTGCCCCGGGGCCTGATGCAGCGCCGCGCCTTCACTCTGCCGGCCCTGCGGGTCACCTTGGCTGATCTGATGGCGGGCCTGGCGCGGTCCTATCCCGACAGCTCCACGCGCGTCACCTACCGCCCCGACCCCGATCTTGAGGCGCAGTTCGCCAGCTTTCCGCCCTTGAGCACGCCCATCGCCAGCGCGCTGGGCTTCCGCCATGACGGCACCATCGCCAACCTGATCCGCAACGCCCTGACACCCTCCTGAGGTTCCCCATGCTCACCGGCGACACCATCCTGGAAGCGGCGACCTTCGACATCCTGCCCGGCAAGGGCGCCGGGTTCGAGGCCGCCATCGCCCAGGCCCTGCCCCTTCTGGCCGCCACCGAGGGCTATGTGGCCCACCGCCTGCGCCGTTGCGTGGAGGATCCGGACCGCTATCTGTTGCTGGTGGAATGGCGCGGCCTGGCCGATCATATGGATGGCTTCCGCAATTCCCCGCGCTTTGCCCAGTGGCGGGCGCTGATCGGGCCGTACTTCGCGGCCCCACCCCTGGTTCAGCACCATGCGCCTGTAACCGGTGTTTGACAGCGTTCGCTAGGCGAACTTATGTTCGCGTTTGCACGGCTGTTCCTGACGCGCGGCATGGCTCATTCCCGCCGATCCGATGCTATCGTGAATCCTGTGCCTTGAAAGGCTGCCCTTGCGAAGGCGGGAGGAATGCTGATGCCTGGATTGTTGGACCCGCTGTTCCGCGGCGGCGCGGTGGACGCGGCGTTCGCCGATGCCGCCACCGTGCAGGGCATGCTGGACTTTGAGGCGGCCTTGGCGCGGGCGGAGGTGGGGGTGGGCGTCATTCCCCCGGGTGCCGACGTGGCCATCGCCGCTCATTGCCAGGCTGACCGCTTCGACCTGGACGCCCTGGCCCAGTCGGCCGCCAAGGCCGGCAATACCGCCATCCCGCTGGTGAAGGCCCTGACGGCGCAGGTGGCGACGGCCGACCGCGACGCCAGCCGCTTCGTCCATTGGGGCGCCACCAGCCAGGACATCATGGATACCGGGCTGGTGTTGCAGATCCGCCAGGCGCTGCCGTTGGTGGACAGGGATCTGGTCGCCCTGGAGGACCACTTGGCCCGCCTGGCGCAGACCCATGCCGAGACGCCGCTGGCCGCCCGCACCTGGATGCAGCAGGCCTTGCCCACAACGTTTGGGCTGAAGGCCGCCGGCTGGATGGCCGCCGTGGGCCGCGCCCGCCGGGCCGTGGCCACGGCCGGCCGGGACTGCCTGGTGCTGCAGTTCGGTGGTGCCGCCGGCACGTTGGCCGCCCTGGGCGACCGGGGGCTGGATGTCGCGGCGGCCCTGGCGCGGGAGCTGGACTTGGCCTTGCCCGACTTGCCCTGGCACGGCCACCGCGACCGGTTGGTGGCGTTGGGCGCGGCGCTGGGCCTGGTGGCCGGCGTGCTGGGCAAGATGGCCCGTGACCTGTCGCTGCTGATGCAGACCGAGGTGGGCGAGGCGTTCGAACCGGCGGAGGCCGGCAAGGGCGGGTCGTCCGCCATGCCGCACAAGCGCAATCCGGTGGCCTGCGCGGTGGCCCTGTCGGCCGCCACCCGTGTGCCGCCCCTGGTCGCCACCCTGTTCGCCGCCATGCCGCAGGAGCAGGAGCGCGGCCTGGGCGGCTGGCATGCGGAGTGGGAGACGCTGCCGGAGATCTTCCGCCTGGTGGGTGGCAGCCTGCGGGTCATGGCCGACACCATGGCCGGGCTGGAGGTGGATGCCGACCGCATGCGCGCCAACCTGGACATCACCCGCGGCCTGCTGATGTCGGAATCCGTGGTCATGGCGCTGGGAAAGGCCCTGGGCCGGGGCCCGGCGCACAGCCTGGTGGAAAAGGCCAGCCGCCAGGCGGTGGCCGAGGGCCGCGGCCTGGGCGATGTCCTGGCCACCCTGCCCGAGGTGACGGCCCATCTGTCGCCTGGGCAACTGGCCGCGGCGTTGGAACCCGCCGGATATCTGGGCATGGCGCCCGAATTCGTTGCCAGGGCCTTGGCCGCCCGCGAACCTTCCCGCGATGCATGAGGAAAACGCACCATGCCGCTGATCACCTTGGATGATGGCTGTCACCTGAGCTACCGCGTCGACGGTCCCGCCGACGCGCCGCCCCTGGTGCTGTCCAATTCACTGGGCACCGCCGTGGCGATGTGGGAACCGCAGATGGCGGCCCTGACCCGGCACTATCGCGTCATCCGCTATGACAGCCGGGGCCACGGCGCCAGCGATGCGCCCGCCGGCCCCTACACCATGGAGCGGCTGGGTCAGGACGTGCTGGGCCTGCTGGATGAGCTGGATATATATCGCGCCCGCTTCTGCGGCCTGTCGAAGGGCGGCATGGTCGGCCAGTGGCTGGGCATCAACGCTGGCCGGCGGCTGGACCGTTTGGTGCTGGCCAACACCGCCGCCTACATGGGCCCGGCGGAAAGCTGGCAGGGCCGCATGGATCTCGTGACGGCCCAGGGCATGGAGGCCGTCACCGAGGCGGTGATCCAGCGCTGGTTCACCCCCGGCTTCGTGGCCGCCAACCCCGACGCCGTGGACCGGGTGCGCCAGCTGCTGCTGGCGACCAAGCCGCAGGGGTATGTCGGCTGCTGTGCCGCCATCCGTGACATGGACCAGCGGCCACAACTGGGGGCCATCGTCGTGCCCACCCTGATCGTCGGCGGCACCCGCGATCCGGCCACCCCCCCGGAAAAGGCGGAGGAACTGCATGCCAACATCAAGGGCAGCACGCTGGTGATGCTGGAGGCCGCCCACCTGTCCAATGTCGAGCAGGCGGACGCGTTCACCGCCGCCCTGCTGGACTTCCTGGTCTGAGGAGTATCATTCCGTGGATGAGCAAGAGCGTTTCGAGTTCGGCCTGACGACCCGCAAATCCGTGCTGGGCGAGGCCCATGTCGACCGCGCGCTCGCCGGCCGCACGGCGTTCAACACCGAGTTCCAGGACCTAATCACCCGCTATGCCTGGGGGAGATCTGGACACGGCCCGCAATCGACCATCCCACCCGCCGCCTGCTGACCCTGGCGATGATGATCGCCTTGAACCGGGGGGAGGAGTTCAAGATGCACGTCCGCGCCGCCATCCAGCATGGCGTGTCCAAGGATCTGATCAAGGAAGTGATCCTGCAGAGCGCCATCTATTGCGGCGTGCCGGCGGCCAACACCGCCTTCCACCAGGCGGCGGAGGTGTTCGCGGCCCTGGAAGCGCCCGGAACCTGAAATGGCGGCTTAAACCCCATCCTCCATCTCCCGCGCCACGACCTCCAACTGCCCACGCAGCCAGGCCTGGGCGGGGTCGTGCTGGCCGCGCAGGTGCCAGGCCATGTACATGCGCAGGACGTCCGTGCCCGGCGGGGCGGCGGCCAGCAGATCGAGGGGTAGGGGGGCGGTCTGGAAGTCCGCCAACTCCAGCGCGTGCAGCCGGCCGGGGATGCAGGCCAACAGGTCGGTGCCGCGCAGGAAGGGCGCCAGGCCCGAGAAGTTGGCCACCGACACCACCACGTCGCGGTGGATGCCCAGCCCCTCCAGCGCCTTGTCGAAGTTCAGCGGGTCGGCGGAGGGGTGGACAACCGTGAGGTGACGGCCGGCCAGGAAGGCGGCGGCGCTGGCCGGGGCGGCCCGCCGCGCGCCGTCGAAGACGCAGACATAACGGTCGTCGAACAGCCGCTTCTGGATGATGTCCAACCCCTCCGGCGGGGTGGGGGAGATCAAGAGGTCGCAGCGCGCCTCGCGCAGCATCTCGTTGGTCGGCCGGCCGGCCGGGACGACCTGCAGGCGGAAGTCCGCCAGCTGGCCCGCCACCCGGGCGTAGAAGCGGGGCAGCAGCAGGTCGCGCTGGAAGTCGTTGGCCGCCACCGTCCAGGACAGGCGGCCTTGGGTCGGGTCGAAGCCGTGGCCGGCCGTCAGCGCCTTCAGCCCGTCCATCAGCAGTCGCGCCTGGGGCACCAGGCGCTCCGCATGCTGGGTGGCGACGATACGCCGGCCGGACTTCACGAACAGCGGGTCGCCCACCAGGCGCCGCAGGCGGTTCAGCGCGTGGCTGACGGCCGACTGCGCCATGTCCAGGCGCCGGGCGGCAGCGGAGACCGAGCCCTCCTCATACACCGTGACGAACAGGCGCAGCAGATGGCCGTCCACGCCCAGATGATCGAAGCCGCCCAACGATGTCCCCACCCATCCATGAATCACATCGATGGATTATATGCCAACGCATGCACTTTCCTGAACCGTCGATTGGTCTAGGCTGGGGATGAAAGGGGCGGGCGTCCCGCATGACGCGCCCGCGCCCTCGCGAAAAACTATCCCGGGAGGACGGGACCTGAGATGAGTGACTTTGGAGAGTTCACCCGGCGCGACCGCGCCTGGCATCCGCCGGCTTTCACGCCGCAGTACAAGACGTCCGTCCTGCGCTCCCCGGGCAAGGCGCTGGTCTCCCTGCGGCAGTCGATCGGAGAGCGCACCGGCCCCGTGTTCGGCCACGGCGACCTCGACCCCTTGGACAACGACCTGATCCGCAACTACAACACCACCGGCGGCGAAGCGATCGGCGAGCGCGTCATCGTCCATGGCCGCGTGGTGGATGAGATGGGCCGGCCGGTCAGGAACACCCTGCTGGAGGTGTGGCAGGCCAACGCCGGTGGTCGCTACCGTCATGGCAATGATCGCTACCTGGCGCCGCTGGACCCCAATTTCGGCGGCTGCGGCCGCTGCGTCACCGACGACGACGGGCGCTATTTCTTCCGCACCATCAAGCCGGGGCCCTATCCCTGGATGAACCACAACAGCGACTGGCGCCCCTCGCACATCCATTTTTCGCTGTTCGGCACCGCCTTCGCCCAGCGCCTGGTCACCCAGATGTATTTCGAGGGTGACCCCCTGATCCCGCTGTGCCCCATCATCGGCACCATTCGCGACAAGGCGGCGGTGGACATGCTGGTGGCCAAGCTGGATTTGAACGAGATGGTGCCGTTTGACAGCCTGGTCTACCGCTTCGACATCGTGCTGCGCGGCCGCCGCTCCACCTTCTTCGAGAACCGGCCGGAGGGGAACTGAGCCATGCCTGTCCAATATCTGAAGGAAACCCCCTCGCAGACGGGTGGTCCCTATGTCCACATCGGCTGTCTGCCCCACTTCGCCGGCCTGAACCTGCGCACCCAGGAAAATCTGCACATCCTGGCGGGCGGCGGCGTGCCGGGGGAGCCGATCCGCATCGAGGGCGTGGTCTGGGACGGTTCCGGCCATCCGCTGCGCGACGTGATGCTGGAACTGTGGCAGGCCGACAGCACCGGCACCTACAACGCGCCCGGCTTCCGGGGTTGGGGCCGCGTGGGTGCCGACCCACAGACCGGCCTGTGGGGGTTCGAGACCATCCGCCCCGGCGCCACCCCCTGGGTCGACGGCCGGCCGCAGGCGCCCCATTGCTCCCTGTTGCTGTTCGCGCGCGGCATCAACATCCACCTGCACACCCGCATCTATTTCGATGACCGGGCCGACGCCAACGCCGCCGACCCCGCATTGCTGTCCATCGAACTGGCGAACCGCCGCCAGACGCTGATCGCCACGCGCAAAGCGGGGGATGGTGTGCCCACCTTCCGCTTCGACGTCCATCTGCAGGGCGACAGGGAAACGGTGTTCTTCGACTGCTGACGGTTAGCTGTCGAGGCGCAGGAAAGCCCGGTCCGCCCGACCGGGCCTTTCCTGTTCCTATTCCTCGAAGCGGCTGCCGGGGTCCCGGTCACGGTCGTACCGCCGGGTGAGCGGGAAGGGTGGCAGCCAGGATTCGCGCCGGATGATCCAGTTCTCATAGGTGGGCTTGAACTGGTCCGGCGCATCCAGGCTGCCCAGGTTCACCTCGACCTCGTCCCCCGTGCGCGAAAAGACGGAGGAGCCGCAGCGGCGGCAGAAGAACCGCCCAGCATAGTCGCCGGTCTCGCCGGTGATGGTCACCGCGTCCTGCGGAAAGATGGCGGAGGCATGGAACAGTGCTCCATGCTGCTTGCGGCAGTCGAGGCAATGACACAGGCCCACGCGGTAGGGGCGTCCTGTCGCCTCGATCCGCACGTCGCCGCACAGGCAGCCGCCGGTGTGTCGCTCCATATCTTCCCTCCTTGAGCTAGCGTTCGCACACCTCGATGCCGGCGGCGGCCAGCAGCAGGTGCTGCTGGTCGGCCGCGATCTTCAGGCCGTTGAACCCCGCCAATTGCCGGATGTCCAGGCCGCTGACCTCCGCCCCGCGCAGGTCGGCGCCATCCAGTTTGGCATCGGTGACGACGGCCTGGAACAGGTCGCTGTCACGCAAATCCGCGTCCGTCAAATCGGCGGCGTGCAGGTCGGTTTCCCGCAGGCGGCAGCGGGTGATCACGGCGTCGCGCAGCGACAGCCGCGACAGGTCCGCCAGTTCGAAGGTGCAGTCGCGGAAGGTGGCGCGGTGCACGGTCTGTGTCCGGCTGAGCGCGTGGTGGAAGTCCACCAGGTGGAAGCGGGCGCCGAAGAAGGCGCAGCCCTCCGCCTCCATCTCGAACAGGGCGCAGCGGTCCAGCGTGGCGAACGACAGGTCGCAACGGGTGAGGCGGGCCGCCCGCAGGTCGCTGAAGGCCAGGGTGCAGCCGGCGGTCTTGTCATCCGGGTCGACGAAGCGGCAGTCCTCTAGCACCGCGTCGCGCAACTTGGCGTGCGACAGGCGGCAACGGATGAACTGGCAGTTCCTGAAACGGGCGTCGCTGAAATCGACGGCGGTGAAGCGCACGTCCTCGAACACGCAGTCCTCGAACCGGCAGCCGGCGGCGTCCAGGTCACGCCAGTCCATGGCGGTGAAGCCGGCGTCGCGGACCAGGCCGGTGGCGATGGTGTCCTCCAGGGTGTCGATGTCCATGTCAGGCCGGCCTCATCAAGCGGAGCAACCCGACGATGACGCGGGCGGGCCGACCATATCGTTTTTCCGGCGGCGTATCTCGGTAGATCGTGCCCAGGCGGGCCGGCGCGCCCAATCACCACGCCGGCCCGCGACGCGGATTTACAGGCACATCACGCAGAACATGCACCATACGCCCGCGCCGCCCGCGACTTTGTCCAGGTCCTCGTCGGACAGATCCGCCGGCTTGGGCGGCAGCACCAGGGTCTGGACCGTGGCGCTGTCCTCCACCACCTTGAAGGTGATGCCGGCCGGCACTTCCACGCCTTCGGCCCTCAGGACGGCGATGGGGTCGGCCAGCAGCCGGGCCTTGAAAGCGTCATCGGCCCAGGCCTTGGCGATGATCCGGCTGGTCGTCTTCTGCTTTTCCTCGTTCGTCATATTCCCACTCCTCTTTTATTGATCGGCTTGGACAAGTACGGGCCGCCATCGTTCCGTATACTGCGCAAGGCCGCCCATCCCGTACGAGGGTAGGTTTGGGGTCAATTCTTGTCTGTAGAACAAACGCGCGACACCGGTCGGCGACAGCCGAACAGAGGGGAACGACCGTTTTCAGCGCCCCTTTCGCACCAGATGCGGTGGCTCATTGCGCACCACCGCCGTCAAGGCGCACTGGGTCAGCACCAGTGCCAGCAACAAGCCGGTGGCGGCGTGGCGGAGGAGACGGGACATGGGGCGGACATCGGCTGGGGGCGGGAGGATGTTGAAGTAGAACCCGCCGTGTGTTCGCCAATGCACCCGTCCTTCCGGTATCAGCCGAATTACCCGTGGGGCATGTAATCCAGCTTGGGATACCAGTGCGGCGGCCGGCCGCCTGGGGTGCAGTCCAGCACCATCCACAACGGCGCCGGGTCGGGTGCGCCGCGCGGATCCTGGCCGGGGTCGGCGGTGGCACCGGTCATCTCGCCTGACCAGAAATGGCGGATGGTGCCGTCGCGCCGGGTGAAGACGTTCAGCGCCGGGATTTCCGACCCGTCGGCCAGCACACCGAAATAGTCGCGGGAGTAGGCGCCGTCGGCGTCGCTGTAGAGCCGCAAGTGGCGCCAGCCGCGCTCCCGCTTCCAGGCCAGCAGCTTGTCGATGGGTGATCGGGCGATGACGGCCAGCGACACCTGTTGGCCGATGTCAGCGGCGTTGCCCTCCCACCCGCCCAGCAGATTGGTGCACATGGGACAAGGGCGTTGGCGTTGGGGGCCGAACATGTAGCTGTAGAGCACCAGGGTGTCCTTGGTCCCGAACAGGCCGGCGAAGTCGGTGGTGGCGCCGTCCTCGCCCACGAAGCGGTAATCGCCGGTGACCGGGCCGCCGGGCGGCAGGGCACGGCGCTGCGCCGCCACCCGTTCCAGATGGCGGCGCAACTCGATCTCCTCCGCCAGCAGGGCGGTGCGGGCGGCACGGTACTCGGCGCTTTCGTTGGGGAAGCGTATGGGGTTGTCACGGGCCAGCTGCTGGGCCGGGATCAGGGTGGGGGCATCCATGGTCGCTACTCCTCCGTCGTCTATTGTCTAGGAAAGGGCGATCAGATCTTCGCGCAAGCGGTCGGGGGCGGCGGGGGCCAGCCAGCCCTCCACCTCCGCATGGGTCGCGTGCCAGATAGGGAGGGCCGCCGCCAGCCGGTCGCGCCCGGCTTGGGTCAGGGCCAGCACGCGGCCGCGCCGGTCCTCGGCATCCACGGCCACCGTCAGCAGGCTATCGCGTTCCAGGGGCTTCAGCGCCGCCGTCAGGGTGGTGCGGTCCACCGCCAGCAAATCGGCTACGGGCCCCAGCCGGGCGGGTACGGGCCGGTTGAGCGCCATGAGCAGGGAGAACTGACCGTTGGTCAGGCCCACGGGGCGCAGGGCTTCGTCAAACCGCCGGGCCACCCGCCGGGCGGCGCGCTGCAGATGCAGGCACAGGCAATGGTCGCGCACGTGCAGCGTGGTGGCGTAGGGGACGGCTTCTATGGGCTGTCGAGACATGGGTTAATAATGTTGATACCAACGTTATTAGTCAAGAAAAAGACGGCCGCCACGGCAGCCGCTTTTTCCCCCATTCCGCGAGCGCGCAGGTCAGATGGGTAGTCCCACGTAGTTCTCCGCCAGGGCGGTGGCGGCGGCGCGGGAGCTGACGACATACTCCAGGTCGGCCTCGCGGATGCGATGCTCGAAGGGGCTGGCGGCCTCGTCCGTGTGCAGCATGGTGGTCATGTACCAGGAGAAGCGCTCCCCCTTCCAGATGCGGGCCAGGCAGGCGGCGGCGTAACCGTCCAGGCCAGCGCCGTCGCCCTTGGTGTAGAATTTCTCCAGCGCGCGGGACAATACCAGCACGTCGGCCACGGCCAGGTTCAGGCCCTTGGCGCCGGTGGGCGGCACGATGTGGGCGGCGTCGCCCGCCAGGAACAGGCGGCCGTGGCGCATGGTCTCGCAGACGAAGCTGCGCATGGCGATGATGCCCTTCTGGATGATGGGTCCCTCGGTCAGTGTCCAGCCGTCCACCGTCTCCAGCCGCTGGTGCAGCTCCGACCAGATGCGCGCGTCGGGCCACAGGGCGATGTCGTCCTTGGGGTCGCACTGGATGTACAGGCGCTGGATTTCGGGCGAGCGCATGCTGAGCAGGGCGAAGCCCCGATCGTGGCGGGCGTAGATCAGCTCATGGTGGGACGGCGGCGCCTCCGTCAAGATGCCCAGCCAGCCATAGGGATAGATCTTCTGGAATTCCGTGCGCCGCGCCGCCGGGATGGCTTGGCGGCTGGGCCCGTGGAAGCCATCGCAGCCGGCGATGAAATCGCAGTCCAGCGCGGCCGGCGTGCCGTCGGCCTGGGCGAAGGTGATGGACGGCCGGCCGGTCTCGACGCCGTGCAGCGCCACGTCCTTCACGCCGAAATGGATTTCGGCACCCTGGGCCAGGCGGTGCGCCACCAGGTCCTTGATCACCTCATGCTGGGGATAGACCGTCACCTTCTTGCCGCCGGTCAGTTCCTCCATGTCCAGATGGTGGCTCTGTCCCTTGAAGCGCAGGGTGATGCCGGTGTGGAAGTGGCCTTCGCGGGCCATGCGCCCGCCCACGCCCAACTGGTGCATCAGGTCGACGGTCCATTGCTCCAGCACGCCGGCGCGGATGGTGCCCTCGATCTCGGCCCTGGTGCGGGATTCAATGATGACGCTGGCGATGCCCTGGCGGTGCAGCAGTTCCGACAGGAACAGACCGGCGGGACCGGCGCCGATGATGCCGACTTGTGTACGGATCCTGGGTGATGCGGACATGGGGCGGGCCCTCCCGAGCCTGGGGTTTTTTATCCTGGCCGCCTGCGCGCGTCAGGCCGGCCGACCCCGAAACGATAGGGGCGGGACGCCCTTGCCCGGAATGGACGCAGATCCACAAAAATTGGATTTTTTCGCAACAATCGCCCAAGATAACCATCCGCCCACCTCACTGGGTGCGAGAACGGAACCCATCGAATTCATCGATAGATGTTATCGGCCATATCGATCCGCTTTTGGCATTTTTCCGCCGTGTCGGCGTGGTGGTCATGAGCCGCCCCGACATTCCCGTCTTTTCCCTGTATGGAGAGGCGCCGGCGACCGCCGAAGACCGCTTCCTGCATGTGGAACTGATCGAGGACCGCAGCAGCCTGGTGGACTGGCGCATCCGCCCGCACCAACATGGCGACCTGGTGCAGTTCCTTGCCATCCGCGAGGGGGCTGGCCGGGTGCAGGCGGACCAGCGCACCTGGACCTTCGATGGGCCCACCTTGATCCTGATACCGGCGGGGGTGGTACACGGCTTCGCCTTCGCCCGTGGCACCATCGGCTGGGTCGTCACCCTGTCGGACCGCATCCCGCGCGGCCTGGCCCAACGCGACCCCGCCTTCGCCGTCCTGGCGCGGGAGGCCGCGTGTTTGGAGATGGAGGGACAGGAGGACGCTTTCGCCGCCGTGCTGGCCGCCGCCGACGGCATCCTGGCGGAGTTGCGCGGGCAAGACGCCGGCCATCGCGCGGCGGCGGAGGGGCACATGCTGGTGCTGATGGCGGCCATGCTGCGCGTGGCGCGCCCGGCCATGGCGCCCAGCGCGGGCGCCGGCGGCCGCTCCGGCCAGGTGGCGCTGGTGGCGGCCTTCCGCTCCCTGGTGGAGCGGCATTACCGCAGCCACCGGCCGCTGGACGCCTACCTGACGGAGCTGCGCACCTCCTCCTCCACCTTGCGGGCCGCCTGCCTGGCGGTGACGGGGCGGCCGGCCATCGGCCTGATCCAGGACCGGCTGATGACGGAGGCCAAGCGCCTGATCCTCTACAGCGGCCAGACCATCGCCGCCGTGGCCTATGAGCTGGGCTTCGAGGACCCGGCCTATTTCTCCCGCTTCTTCAACAGGCAGAGCGGGGAGGCGCCGCGCGTCTGGCGCCGGCGGCTGATGGCGGAATGGCCGGTGGCCGACACCGCCTCGCTGGAGCCGCCGGACCCGCTGGCCGCCGTGGTCGAGGAGTGACGGGCGCCACCTGGCGGGACGGCGCCTTCAGCGGCCCCATCAAAACTTGGCATGCGGCACGACGCCGTAGGCGCGGCGCGGGACGCGGCTGCGGACCCGCCGGTCCAGGCCACCGGATAATCAGTCCTCCGGTCCGCTGTCATGGAAGCGGGCGCGGGCCGCCAGAATGGCGGCGTGGTGGCGCCGCACCCAGTCCATCAGCCCCTCGACCTGCGCCAGCAAATCCTGGCCCATGGCGGTCAGGGCGTATTCCACCTGCGGCGGCACGGTGGGGGTGACCCGCCGGTCGACCAGCCCGTCCCGCTCCAGCGAGCGCAGGCGCAGGGTCAGCATGCGTTGGGAGATGCGGGCCTCATCCGCCACCGCGCCCACCAGGCGGCGCAGGGTGGCGTGGCGGAACGGGCCGGCACCCAGCAGCAACAGCAGCAGCGTGCTCCATTTGTCCCCCAGGCGGCCAAAGATCTCGCGGATGGGATCCCCGCGGCCCCGGCCATCGGCCGCCATGCTGCGCACCATGGCGGCCAGTCGAGCGCCGCCGGGATGGTTATCCAGATCGGCCACGTTCAGCACGCGCGCCATCTGGGCCAACTCCGCATCGACATCCGCCATTCCATCCCCCCGGCAGTGCTTACCCGCTGTTTTACAAGCCATCGCCAGAAAGGGGGAGGGCACAAAAAGGTGCCGTCTTCCGCGCGTTCCCCACTGCCCTTAGCCTGCCGCCCATCAGATCAAGAATGGCCGGCGGGAGCGGCGACTGATGAAAACCTGGAACAATTTCAGCCCTTTGGCCGGCAAGGTCGCCATCGTCACCGGTGCCGCCGGCGGCATCGGCGCGGCCACCGCCCTGCTGCTGGCGGAACGTGGCGCCCGGCTGGTGCTGGCCGACATCGCGTTGGCGCCGGCGCAAACTGTGGCGGCGCGCATCACCGATGCCGGTGGCCAGGCCCTGGCGGTGCACCTGGATCTGGCCGATGAGGACAGCATCCGGGCCATGATCGATGCCGCCATGGCCACCTACGGGCGGCTGGACATCCTGGACAACAACGCCGCCGACCTGTCCATGGGCCTGCGCGACGGCGATGTCGAGACCATGGACCTGGCGGTGTGGGACCGCACCTTCGCCGTCAACCTGCGCGGCGCCATGCTGGCCTGTAAGCACGCCCTGCCGCACCTCGTGGCGGCCGGTGAGGGCCGGACGGTCGGCGGCGTCATCATCAACACCGCCTCCAACCTCGCCTTGCAGGGCCACATCATCCAGGCGGCCTACAGCGCCAGCAAGGCGGCGATGATCCAGCTGACCCGCTCCATCGCCGCCAGCCACGGCAAGCGCGGCGTGCGCTGCAACGCCGTGCTGCCCGGCCTGACCCTGTCGCCGGCGGCGCTGGAGAACCTGCCGGTTCGCCTGCGCGGGATCGTGGAGGCGGAAACGCTGACCCCCTATCTCGGCCGGCCGGAGGATATCGCCCACGCCGTCGCCTACCTGGCGACGGATGAGGCGCGCTACGTCACCGGCCAGTGCCTGGTGGTGGACGGCGGCACCAGCACCCACGTGCCGGGCATCGCCCCCTTCCGCGCCATGGTAGCGGAACAGCATCAATAAAATCAGTTCCTTATTAGGGAGAGCGTGAGATGTCGGACAAATACGACGTCGTCGTCATGGGCGCCGGTCATAACGGCCTGGTCGCGGCGGCCTACCTGGCCAAGGCGGGCAAGAAGGTGCTGGTGGTGGAACGCCAAGCCTGGCCCGGCGGCGGGGTGGTGACGCGGGAGCTGAACACCCCCGGCTACCGTCACGACCTGCATTCCAGCGTCCACATCATGATCCAGGGCAACCCCATGATCACACAGGACGAGCTGGGCCTCTTTGCCAGGTTCGGGCTGAAGTACAACTACTCCGACGTGCCCTACGCCAGCATCTTCGCCGACCAGAGCTTCCTGATCACCTACAAGGATCTGGACCGGGCCTGCGCCGAGATCGCCAAATTCTCCGCCAAGGACGCCGACACCTACCGCGTCTTCGCCCAGCGCAGCATGGAAATGCTGCCCATGTTCGTCTCCGGCCTCTACGCCCCGCCGCTGCCCATGGGCGCCTTCATCGCCATGCTGGACCAGAGCGAGGAAGGGCGGGAGATGCTGGACGCCATGAGCCGCAGTTCCGTCGACATCATCGACAATTTGTTCGAACACCCACGGGTGAAGATGCACCTGCTGAAGCTGGTGACCGAGAATTTGCAGATGCCGGATGAACTGGGCACCGGTATGGGCATCTACCTGATGCCGGGCATCATCCACACCTATGGTGTTTCCCAGCCCGTGGGCGGCAGCGGCGGCCTGACCGATGCCCTGGTGCGCTGTGTCGAGCATTATGGCGGCGAAATCCGCCTGAATGCCGAAGTCGGCAAGGTCATCATTTCCGGCGGCCGGGCGACCGGGTTGATGCTGGCGGATGGCGAGGTCGTTTCGGGCAAGGACGGCGTCATCGCCGCCATCCACCCCCACCGCATCCGCACATTCCTCGGGGCCGCCGTGGAAGAGAAGGTGGTAAGGCGGGCGGAGCGGGTGAACACCTCCACCTTCAGTCTGTTCGTCAGCCATTACGACCTGAAGAAGCGGGCCACCTTCTACGCCGGGCCGGAGGTGGCGACCGCCACCATGCTGGAATACTACACCTTCGATAGCCTGCCGGAGATGCTGGACGACTTCGATTGCCTACGCCGCGGCCGCCTGCCCAAGCGGCCGCTGACTGGTGGCAGTGATGAGACCCACGCCGATCCCACGCGCGCCCCGCCAGGCGCCGGTATCTGGCACGCCATCACCATGGCGCCGTACAGGCTGGAGGAGGGCGGTGCCGCCCGCTGGGACGAGATCAAGGAGGAGGTGGCGGACCACAACCTCAGCTTCTACCGCAAGTTCACGCCCAGCCTGACGGACGACAACATCATCGCCCGCACCACCTGGTCGCCCCTGGATATGGAGCGCAGCTCCCCCAACAGTTTCGTGAATGGCGACATGCATGGGGCGGCCCCCTTCATGTACCAGACCATGGCCCACCGCCCCACGCCGGACCTGGGCAATTTGACGGTGCCGGGCGTGAACGGGCTGTACCTGGTGGGTCCCTTCATGCATCCGGGCGGCGGCGTCTATGGTGCTGGGCGTGCCACCGCCATCAAGATGTTCGACGACCTCGGCATCGACTTCGACCGCGCGGTGGGGGCCTGAGCCATGGTCAAGATCTACGGGGCCGACAACAAGGAACTGATGACCGTGGCGAGCATCAAGGGGGAGGGTGATACCTTGGTCATCAAGGGCAAGATCTTCGGCGCCATGCCCATGACCGCCAAGATCCGGCCGGAGGAGGCGCGGGCCCTGCTGAAGATGCTGAACCCGAGGCTGGTGCTGTTCCTGCTGGCCTTCCTCTTCAAGCCGGCGGCGGGGAAGTCCGCGCAGTAAGTGTGAAAATCAAAGGCCCCACCCTGGCCGGTCCCGGGGCCCAAGGCCCGGGACCGGCTTTGGGTGCGACGGCCTTTTATGAGGCCGAACGCCGTTTCACCAGGGTGTACAGCGCCGGGATCACCAGCAGGGTCAGGACGGTGGAGGAGACCATGCCGCCCACCATGGGCACCGCGATGCGGCGCATGACTTCCGACCCCGTGCCCGCGCTCCACAGGATGGGCAGCAGGCCCGCCATGATGGCCACCACGGTCATCATCTTGGGCCGCACCCGCTCCACCGCCCCCTCCAGGATGGCGGCGCGCAGATCGGCGGGCGAGACCGGCGTTCCTTCCCGCGCCCGGCGGGCCTGGGCGGCCGACCAGGCGTGGTCCAGATAGATCAGCATCACCACCCCCGTCTCCGCCGCCACGCCGGCGAGCGCGATGAAGCCCACGGCGACCGCGACGCTGAGGTTGTAGCCCAGCGCCCACACCAGCCAGGCGCCGCCCACCAGGGCGAAGGGCACCGACAGCATGACGATCAGGGTTTCCGCCAGGCGGCCGAAGTTCAGGTACAGCAGCAGGAAGATCACGCCCAAGGTGGCCGGGACCACCAGGGCCAGCTTGGCCTTGGCCCGCTGCAGGTACTCGAACTGCCCGCTCCATTCCAGGCGATAGCCGGGCGGAAGGGTCACCTGGGCCGCCACGGCGCGCGCCGCCTCGGCCACATAGCCGCCCACGTCGCGGCCATGCATGTCGACATAGACGTAGCCGACCAGCTGGGCGTTCTCCGTCCGGATGGAGGGCGGGCCTTGCGTGATGGCCACGCCGGCCAGGTCGCCCAGCGGCACCATGGCGCCCGATGATACCGGCACCAGCACCTGGGTGGCGATGGCCTGGGGATCGCCCCGCAGGTCGCGGGGATAGCGGACGATGACGCCGTAGCGCTCCCGCCCCTCCACCGTGGTGGTCACGGTCTCCCCGCCCAGGGCCGTGGCCACCACCTGCTGCACGGCGTCGATGCCCAGGCCGTAGCGGGCGATGCGCTCGCGGTCGGGCGTGATCTCCAGGTAATGGCCGCCGCCCAGGCGCTCGGCATAGGCGCTGGTGGTGCCGGGCACGCCGCGCACGGCGCTCTCCACCGCCGTGGCCAGCCGTTCCAGCACCGCCAGGTCGGGGCCGAACACCTTGATGCCCACCGGCGTGCGGATGCCGGTGGACAGCATGTCGATGCGGGCCTTGATGGGCATGGTCCAGGCGTTGCTGACGCCGGGCAGTTGCAGCGCCTGGTCCATCTCATTGACCAGGCCCTCCAGGGTCAGGCCGGGCCGCCACTCCGCCTGCGGTTTCAGGGTCACCGCCGTCTCGCTCATCTCCAGCGGGGCGGGGTCGGTGGCCGTCGCCGCCCGGCCCGCCTTGCCATAGACGGACGCCACCTCGGGGAAGGATTTCAGGATGCGGTCCTGCGTTTGCAGCAGCTCCGCCGCCTTGGTGACGGAAATGCCGGGCAGGGTCACCGGCATGAACAGCAGCGTGCCCTCGTTCAGGTCCGGCATGAACTCCGAGCCCAGCCGGGACACCGGCCAGGCCGTCGCCGCCAGGGCCAGGACGGCCAACACCACCGTCGCCTTGGGCCAGCGCAGCACCAGCCTGATCAGGGGCCGGTAGGCCGCGATCAGCATGCGGTTCAGGGGGTTGCGCGCCTCCGGCACGATGCGGCCGCGCACGAAGAACAGCATCAGCACCGGCACCAGGGTGACCGACAGCAGGGCGCCGCCGGCCATGGCGAAGGTCTTGGTGTAGGCCAGCGGCTTGAACAGCCGGCCCTCCTGCGCCTCCAGCGCGAACACCGGCAGGAAGGAGGCGACGATGACCAGCAGGCTGAAGAACAGCGATGGCCCCACCTCCCGCGCCGCCGCCAGCAGGGCGGGGCCCCGGGGCTCTCCCGGGGCCAGCCGTTCCACATGCTTATGGGCGTTCTCGATCATGACGATGGCGGCGTCCACCATGGCGCCCAGGGCGATGGCGATTCCGCCCAGGCTCATGATGTTGGCGCCGATGCCCAGCGGCCGCATGACGGCGAAGGCCGCCAGGATGCCGATGGGCAGGGTGATGATGGCCACCAGGGCGCTGCGCACGTGGAACAGGAACAGCACGCAGACCGCCGCCACGATCAGGCTTTCCTCCAGCAAGGTGTGCTTGAGCGTCTCGATGGCCCGGCCGATGAGGTCGGACCGGTCGTACACCGCCTTGAGGGAGACGCCCTCCGGCAATGAGGGCAGCAGTTCCGCCAGCCGTCGCTTGACGCTGGCGATGGTGGTCAGGGCGTCGGCGCCGTCACGCTTGACCACGATGCCGCCCACCGCCTCCCCCTGGCCGTCCAATTCACCGATGCCACGCCGTTCATCCGGTCCCAGCTCCACCCGCGCCACGTCGCCCAGCAGCACGGGCGCCGCCCCGGCCGCGTCCGCCTTCAGCACCACCCGTTCCAGGTCGCCGGCGTCGCGGAGGTAGCCGCGACCGCGCACCATGTACTCGGTCTCCGCCATCTCCAGCGTGCGGCCGCCCACGTCGCGGTTACTGGCGCGCACGGCCTCCGACACCGCCGACAGGGGAATGCCGTAGGCCTGCAGCTTGCGGGGATCGACCACCACCTGGTACTGGCGCTCGAACCCGCCCAGCGCCGTCACCTCGGCCACGCCATCGGCCTTGGCCAGTTGATAGCGCACCAGCCAGTCCTGGAGGCCGCGCAGCTCGGCCAAGGTGCGGCCCGCACCCTGGACCACGTACTGGTAGACCCAGCCCACGCCGCTGGCGTCTGGCCCCAGCGATGGTGCCACCCCGGCCGGCAGGCGCTTTTGCGCGACATTCAGGTATTCCAGCACCCGCGAGCGGGCCCAGTACAGGTCCGTCCCCTCCTCGAACACCACATAGACGAAGGAGACGCCGAAGTTGGAGAAGCCGCGCACCACCTTGGACCGGGGCACGGCCAGCAGGGCGGTGGACAGAGGGTAGGTGACCTGGTCCTCCACCACCTGCGGCGCCTGGCCCGGATAGTCGGTGTAGACGATGACCTGGGTGTCGGACAGGTCGGGGATGGCGTCCAGCGGCGTGTGGCGCAAGGACCAGGCGCCCAGCAGGGCGATGAACAGGGTGGCGGCCAGCACCAGCACCTTGTTGGCCGCCGACCAGTCGATGAGGCGGGCGATCATGGCTGGCCCTCCTTGTTGGAGGTGAAGGCTTGAAGGGCGGCCTTCAGGTTGCTTTCCGCGTCGATCAGGAAGTTGGCGCCGACCACCACGCGGTCGCCCATGCGCAGGCCGTCGCGTACCTCGACCTTGCCATCGCCCCGGGCGCCCAGATGGACGGCGCGGGGCTGGAAGCGACCCTCGCCCAGGTCCAGCAGAACGGTCTGGCGGGCGCCGCCGTCCAGGATGGCGGACTCCGGGACCACCAGCAGGGTGGGGCCGTCACCGCCGGCGCGGGGCGTTTCTATGGTCACGCTGGCGTACATGTCGGCCAGCAGGGCGCGGTCGCGGTTGGGCAGGACGATGCGCACCCGCGCCGTCCGCGTCTCCCGCGATAGGGCGGGGTAGATGAAATCCACCACCCCGTCGAAACGGCGGCCGGGATAGGCCGTCAGCGTGGCGTGGG
This sequence comes from Nitrospirillum guanabarense, assembly GCF_034653355.1. Taxonomy (NCBI): domain Bacteria; kingdom Pseudomonadati; phylum Pseudomonadota; class Alphaproteobacteria; order Rhodospirillales; family Azospirillaceae; genus Nitrospirillum; species Nitrospirillum guanabarense. The sequence continues at coordinate 437,432 of NZ_JAYEER010000001.1, read as the reverse complement.
CCGCCTGGCCCGGCCGGACCAAGCCCGCTTCCCGCTCCGGCACCTCGGCCACCAGCCACACGCTGGACAGGTCGGCGATGCGGTACAGCGGCTCGCCCGGCGCCGCCCGCATGCCCGCCACCACCGGCTTGTCGATGACGACGCCGTCCGTCGGCGCCCGGATCGGTATCCGGCTGGCAACCTCCCCGCTGCGCTGCAGCCGGGCGATCTCCTCCGCTGGAACGTCCAGGGCCCGCAGGCGCGACAGCGCGGCGGCCACCAGATCGGCGGGCTGGCCGTGGCCCATGTCGGCGTGGCCATCCGACGCCAGCGACCGTGCCAGCAGATATTCCTTCTCCGCCGTCAGCAGGTCGGGGGCGTAAAGCTGGGCCAGGACCTGTCCCCGGCGCACGGTGTCGCCGGTGGCGGCCACGGCCAGCGTCTCCACCCAGCCTTCCGCCCGGGTGGTCACCACCACCTGGCGCCGCTCATCCAGCGCGACGGTGCCGGTTGCCTGCACCGAGCCCATCAGGGCCGGCACTTCCTCCACCAGCGCGGACCTGACGCCCAGGGTCTGCAGCTTGCCGGGTGCGACCCGCACCGTGCCCGCGGGTTCCGCGCCATCGGCGTAGACCGGCAGGTAGTCCATGCCCATGGCGTCCTTCTTGGGCACGGGCGAGGTGTCGGGCAGTCCCATGGGGTTGCGGTAGTAGAGAATCTTGTCCTTCCCATTGGGGCCCTTGCCATCGGCTTTGGGTGCTGGCGGGGTCTGGCCCTGGGCCGCAGGGACGGCCAAGGGGGCGATGAGAAGCGCCAGGCTCAAGCCCAGGGCGACGCGGGCGCGGGTCATAGCGGTCCTCCCACCAGGCGTTCCAGGGCGGCCACCGCCTTCTGCCCCTCCACCTCGATGCGCAGGAGGTCCAGCCGGGCCTGATGCAGGCGATGCTCCGCCTCAAGCACGGCGGCCAGGCTGCCCTGTCCCCGGCCATAGGCGGCCAGGGCGGCCTCGTGCGCGCCGCCCAGGTTGGGCAGCAGTTGGGCGCGGTACACGCCGGCCTGCTGGCGGGCGGCGTTCAGCGCCGCCAGCGCCTCGGCCAGGTCTCCCTCGATGTCCGCGGCCGTGGCGGCCAGGCTCTGCCGACTGGCGTTGGCCTTGGCCACGGCCTGGCGTTCCTTCGCCCGCTTAGGCTCCGCCTGCAGCGGGATCTTGAAGCCGATCGTGGCGGTGTAGCCGGTGGGCCCGTTGTCGCGCTGGATGGCGCCCACCGCCAGCGTCAGGTCGGGGTACCAGGCCTTGGCGGCCAGACGGCGCTCCTCCTCCGCGCCGCGCACCTCGGCGGCGCCGGCGGCCAGGCTGGGATTGTCCGCCAGGGCCCGGTCGGCCAGCACCGTCAGGGGTGGGGTGGATGCCGGCAGGGGGCGGCCGCCGGCCGGGATGGCCAGGGCCGCGTCCGCCGGACGGGCCATCAGGGCGTTCAGGCGCGCGGCGGCGGCGGTCCGATCGGCCGTCAACCGCGCGTTCTCCACCTCCGTGCGGGCGACTTCGGCGGCGGCCGTCAGCGCATCCCCCTGGCCGCCCAGGCCTTGGCCATAGCGGTCGGCCGCGTTCCTGGCCAATTGGCGGTCCAGGCGCAGGACATCATCGTTGACGGCCAAGGCGGCCGAGGCGGCGGCGTACAGGGCGAAGGTGCCCTTGATACGTTCCGCCAGTTCCAGGCCCAGGGCCCGTTCCCGGCCCCGTGCCGCGTCCACCGCCGCCAGGGCGGCACTGCGGCGCAGGTCGCGCTTACCCCACAGGGGGAACTCCTGCTCCACCGTGATGTAGGTCTTGTTGATGCGCGGGCCGCTGGTACGGTCGACCTCATCGGAATTGACGCGGAAGGTCGGATCCTCCAGCGCACCGGCGGCGGAGGCCTCGGCGTCCACGGCCGCCGTCTCCAGGGCGGCGGCCTGAAGGGATGGGTTCAGATGCCGGGCGGCGTCCAGCAGGCCGTCCAGATCGGCGCCCAGCGTCGGGGCGTCAGGGTTGGGCATGGTCTCCGCCCGCGTGCCGGACGCGAGCATGAGGACCAGCGCCGCCGCGGCGGTCGCCGTGCGGGCATGGGTGTATCGGGTCATGAAGGTTTCCCTCCCGAAAGGGTGTCGGGGCCGGCGTGCGAGGCCGGCGGCGCGGACGGGCCCTGGGGCGTCGGTGCCCCAGGCGAGGACGCCTCACGGCGTCCAGGTCACGCGACGATGGGAGGGAAGGGTTCCGGCGTGATGGATAGGCCGGCCATGGATGCGGAGGGCTGACGGAAGAAGGCCTTGCCGAAGACCGCCGGCGCCGCCGGCTGGCCGGACCGTTCCGGCAAGAGCGAGATGCCCAGGCAACCCATCTGCTTGAGGCAAGCCGCGCTCAGCCCATGGCAGGGCCCATCCTTGGACGGCGCGCCGGCGGACTGCGCCATGGGGCAGTCGTCGGGCATGGCCACGGCCGTCGCGCCGGGGGGTGGGTCCTGAGGCATGGCCTGGACCGTGGTGGCGCCCAGGAAGGACAGCAGGAAAAGGACGGTCACGACGCCGCGCAGGCACGCCGCCACGATCCCCAGGCCAAAGGCTGGAAAGCGGGGCGTCTTCCGCGAAGAGGGGAATTGGCGGCGCGGCATGCCCCTAGAAGTAAGCCTCGCCGATCAGGAATGCAATGCCGCGACGGGAAAACGTCTACGGTCGCCTGTCGGCTAAATGATTTTGATTCTTAACGGTATGGATGTTGCGCTAATCCAGTAGTCATGGCCATCTGTCCTGGTGGCCTGTCGCCTGATAATCACGGGGGCGCGAGGGTTACGATGACCGCATGGCACTTGATCACCGATCAATTCCCCGTCGAGCAGCGTCGCGACGTTTGGCGCGACGCGCTGGAGAAACTGAAGCTTCCCTTGGACCATTTGCCGGAAGATGAAGACTTCTTCGCCAAATTGTTGTGCCTGAAGTCGCCTCTTGGCATTGAATTCGCCCGTATCACTTCCTCTCCGCAGGAAATATCCGGCCGACTGATGAAGAAGGTGGATGCCGTCTGGCTCATCGTCTTGATCGAGGGCAGCGCCACCTTGACCCATCCAGGTGGTAAACTGGAACTGGCGCCGCAGGATATCATCTACGGCCAGACGGGAATTCCCGCCTCGTTGTCGTTCAGCACCAAATTCCAAGTCCTTTACGCCTTAATTCCCAAGTCGGCGGTCAACCCACGATTGATCACGCCGCTGTCTTTCGGTGTTCTGCATTTGCCGGGGCGGTCAGGAATTGGGCACGTGCTTTCGGGAATGCTCAAGGCTTTGGCAGAAACATTCGGCACGCTGACCGAAGGGCCGCTGCGGCCCATCGATATGGCGCTGTCGGAGTTCCTGATGACGGCGCTGGCCGACAATCCGCAGGTGCAGACGGCGCGGGGTGCGGCCGGCATACGCTCCATGGCGCTGCAGCGTATCTGCCAGATCATCGAGACGCGGCTCAGCGATCCCGACCTGACGCTGGAGGACGTGGCCAACGAATATGGCGGCTCCGCCCGCTATCTGCAAAAGCTGTTCAAGGAGGTTGACCAGACCTTCAGCGGCTATGTCCGCAACCGCCGGCTGGAACGCTGCCGGCATGATTTGATCAACCCCACCTTCGCCCATCTGGGTATTTCCCAGATCTGCTTCCGCTGGGGCTTCAACGAGGCGGCGCACTTCAGCCGCGCCTTCCGCGACCGGTACGGCACCACGCCGCGGGCTTACCGCCAGTCGGCTGGGATGGCCGACAACGACAACGGTGATTTCCAGGTGCCACCCGGCACTGGCGCGGGCGGTGCCGCCGTCCGGCAGTTCGCGGAATAGGGCCGGCCTATAAACGGCGACGGCGCCCCATCTGCGGGGCGCCGTTGGACCTCGCGGCGTTGTGGTCTAGGCAGGGCCTCTTAAAGGTCCACCACCAGCATCTCGCTGACCGCGCGGGAGCAGCAGGGGGTGAACAGGCGGTTCGCCTTATGCTCCGCCTCCGTCAGGACGCAGTCGCGATGTTCCGGCGTGCCGTCCAGCACGCCGGTGATGCAGGCGCCGCACACCCCCTCGGCGCATGAGATGGGCAGTTCCACCTTGGCGGCGGCCAGGGCCTCGGCCGCCGTCTGGTCCGCCATGACTGGGATGACGGCGCCGGTGGACCGCAGGCGCAGCAGGAAGGGGCGGTTGGTCCCGGCATCAGTCCCAGGCTCGGCGGCGAAGCGTTCCAGGTGGATATGGTCGCCCGGCCAGCCCAGGCCCTCGGCCGTGGCGGTGGCTGCGTCCAGCAGGGCGGCGGGACCGCAGAGATAGAGATGGCGCCCCGGGGCGGGTGGGCCGATCAGGACGGCCAGATCGGGCCGCCCCGTTTCCGCCGTCACGTGCAGGTGCAGGTTATCCGGCCCCACCGCCTGGCGGGCGGCGTCCAGCAAGGCGGCGCGGTCGCGCCGGCGCACCAGGTAGTGCAGCGTGACGCCGCCTTCCCCCGCCAGGTGCGACGCCATGGACAGCAGGGGCGTGATGCCGATGCCGCCGGCGATCATGACATGCGACGTTGCATCCGCCGCCAGGGTGAACAGGGCGCGGGGCCGGCGAATGCGCACGGTGTCGCCCGCCGCGACCGTGTCGCACAGGGTGCGCGATCCGCCGCGTCCCTTGGCCTCCCGCTGCACGGCAATGCCATAGCGGCAGGTGTCGGCCGGTGCGCTGTACAGGGAGTATTGGCGCGTCATGCCGGTGCCGTCCACCGCCCCCTCCACTGCCACATCAATGTGCGCGCCGGGCTGGAAGGCGGGCAGGGGGACGCCCGCCGGGTCGGCTAGGTCGAACAGGAAGACGTCGCCCCCGTCCCGCACCTTGGCGGTGACGCGCACGGGGAACCAGTCGTCGGCGCCGGTCATCGTCCCATACCCCCGTCAGGCGGCCAGGTCGCCGAAGGCGACGGTCAGCATGCTGAGCGATCCGTGTTCCACCCGATCGTTGACCAGGGTGACGGCGTCGCCCGGCTGACGGGTGCCCAGCACATAGAGGAAGGGCAGGAAATGGTCGGGTGATGGGATGCTGGCGGCGGCGTCCGGCCCGGCCTTCTGGAAGTCGATCATGGGCTGGGGCGTGTCGCTGGCGATGCACTGCTTCACCAGGTCGTTGAAGCGGGCCGCCCAGGGATAGGGCGGGGTGCTGGGGTCCCAGTTCATGCGGCCCAGGTTGTGGACCACGTTGCCGGTGCCGACGATCAGCACGCCCTCGTCACGCAAGGCCGCCAGCCGCCGCCCCACCTCGAAATGATGGGCGCCTGGCTGGGTTCCGTCCATGCTCAGCTGCACCACCGGAATGTCGGCCTTGGGGAAGGCCTTGACCAGCACCGACCAGGTGCCATGGTCCAGGCCCCACTTCTGGTCCTGGATCACGGGCAGGGGCGCCAGCACCTCCGCCACGCGCTTGGCCAGTTCCGGGCTGCCCGGTGCGGGATACCGCACGTCGAACAGGGCCTGGGGGAAGGCGCCGAAATCATGGATGGTGGGCGGCCGTTCCATGGCCGTCACGGCCGTGCCCCGGGTGTACCAGTGGGCGGAGATGACCAGGATGGCCTTGGGCGCGCCCAGAAGCCCCCCGATCCTGGTCCATTCCCGTGTGCAAACATTGTCCTCCAGGGCGTTCATGGGGCTGCCATGGCCGAAGAAGATGGTGGGTAGGCGGTTAGTGGTCATTTTTTAGTCCCTCAGGCGGCAGGCGCCGGCGTCCGCCGGCTTGCCTTATCTTCACCTTTCAGTCCGCTACGCTCCCCGAAAGGTTCCGGCGGCTGCGGTCGCAGCCTAGCGGCACGAGATGGGCCTCGTGCCGCGCTTTATCAGGCTCAGGCGGTCGGCTTCACGCGGGCCCAGGTGTCCTGGTAGCGCCGCACCAGCCAGCCGTTGAACTCCCGTTGCGCCTGTTCTTGCCAGGAATAGCGGCCGCGGATGGCGTGGCGGGAGCGCAGGCCCACCTGCACCATCTCGTCCACATGCAGGTCCTGGGCGATGATGGCGGTGGTGGAATGCTTGTTCATCGCCAGCTTGTCGTCGAACAGCGGGTCCTCCAGGGCACCCGGCGCCACCAGATAGCCCTGGTCCATCAGGTGCGTCTCCGCCCCGTCCGCCCGCAGGATCAGGTAGATGACCATGTCGCTGGTGATGACCAGGGACAGGGTGGGCGGCACGTTGACGAACAGCATGCGGTTGCGCTCCGCCTCCCCCAGCGCGGGGAAGATCGGCAGGATGGCCTTCTGCGTGGGGTTGAAGCTGGCGTCGGCGTGCAGCGTGCCGTTGGTGCGGTAATAGCCCGCCGTGTCCGCCGGCAGGTCGTCTGGGAAGGCAGCCAGGCGCGAGGGCACGAAGTCGTGCAGGGCGCCGCCATGCAGGCGGTTGGCGTGATAGCCGTCATTGTTGTTCTCGAACATCACCTTCCAGTTCCAGGGGAACTTGATGTCCCGGTCCGGCGCTGGGCCGTTCAGCGTCGCCATGGAATAGGGCGCCATCACCCCCTCCAGCGCCGCCAGCCGGGGGGCGAGGGGGGCAGCGTCCAGGTCGAAATTGACGAAGACGAAGCCGTGCCAGACCTCGACCTTGAACTGGGGAAGCTTGATGTCCTTCTTGTCGAAGTTACAGGTCTTCTCCATGGCCGGCGCGCCGATCAGTTGGCCGTCCAGCCCGTAGGACCAGTGGTGGTAGGGGCACAGGAAGGCGCGGGTGTTGCCTTGCCCCTCCGCCACCAGCATGGCGCGGTGCTGGCAGACGCTGGACATGGCGCGGATGACGCCATCCCGGCCGCGCGCCACCACGATGGGTTCGTCGATGATGCTGGTGGTGAAGTAGTCGCCGGCCTCCTTCACCCAGGATTCCCGGCCCACGCACAGCCATTCGTGATTGAACAGCGCCTCTTTCTCGAACTCATAGAATTCGCGGTCGGTGTAGCACAGCGGCGGCAAGGTTTCCGCCGCCTCCACGCCCAGGGCCGAACTGTCCAGGCCACTGAAAAAGGCGTCATTCAGGAAAGAGTGCTTCATCGTTTGAACCCCCACGCCATGCCCCTCGGGCCTCTCATGCCCTTGTTTGTCTGATCGTCGCGGCGTCAATCCTCGCGCGGCGGGAACACGCCGCGGGGGATGCGCACGTGGATGCCTTGGGTGCCGTCCACCACCTGCGTGACCCCGAAGTCGGCCGCGATACTCATCAGCGAATAGGCGTCATCGCGGCTCAGGTTCTGCTGCTCGGTCAGCAGTTTCAGCATGTCGACCGAGGCGTTGCGCATGGCCACGTTCAGATCCGGGTCGAAGCCATGGACGATCCAGCAGTCCGGCGTCTCCAGCAGCGGGGACGGGAAGCGGAAGTCCTTGCGCAGGAAGACCTGGAACATGACGTTCAGCGACGCCTCGATGGCGGTGCCGCTCAACTCGCCGTCGCCTTGCGAGACATGCGGGTCGCCGATGGAGAACAGCGCGCCGTCGACCTGGACGGGATAGTACATCGTGGCGCCGGCGCCGATGCGCCAGTTGTCGATGTTGCCGCCGTGCAGGCCGGGTGGGATGGTGCTGACCCGGCCGGCCACGTCCGGTGCCACGCCGGCCGTGCCCAGGTGCGGGCGCACCGGCACGCGCACGCCGGGCAGGGCCTTCTGCCGGTCGCATTCCGGGCAGTTGGTGATCTTGCCCGGCACGTCATAGCGGCCGGGGAAGTCATAGGCGTAGAGGGCGTGGGCCTGCTGGCTCATGGCGTCGATCTCGTAGATCGTGACCCGCTCCTTCTCCCCCATCTCTTTGAACAGGTGGCCCCAGTTGGCCGCCAGGTTGGAACCGTAGCGGGTGCGGGGCGTCATCTTCAGGTAGTGGACCTCCAGCATGTCGCCGGGCCTGGCGCCTTCGACATGGATGGGGCCGGTCATGATGTGGACGCCGGGGTTGCGGTCGGCCTCCGGGATTTCCTTGAAGATGCGGGCCACCGCCTCGTCCATCATCAGGTCCGGGGCGTCGCCGGCATGGTGGGTGATGGCCTCCGCCTGGATGATGTCGCCGCTCTTGACCGTCAGGGCCGGCGCCTGGTCGGGGGTGAAATAGCCCCAATGCACGGTGCGCGGCGTGGCCGGCAGCAGGTGCAGCGTCGGCCGGATCTTGTGCCGTTCCGCCGCAGCGGCGCGATCCAATTGAACGGTCATGGGTCCCCCTGGTTGAAGCATCCGGGCGGCCCCGCCGGGGGCGCCCTCATGGGGAAAACCTTAGGGCCGCCCGATGCGGCGATCTTGCCTGCACGCGCATGGCCGCTTTCGCCAGCACGCCGCCGCCGTCCCATGGTTCCGCCCGGGCAAGCTTTCATGCGTTAATCGGCAAGAGCGAGGGGAACAGGGCCGCCTATGATCCCCTGACGGCACCCGCGCACAGGGGCGGGGCCCAGTAACGCATCCAGGCAATGCATGGGGCAGGGGATAGGGCATGACGACGCATGACGTGGCGCTGAAGGTTTCCGATGAAGAGGCGGCCGCCATCACCCAGGCCATCGACCGGGATGAGCTGGTGAAACTGGTGCTGGACCTGTGCGGCATCCCCTCGCCCATGCGCCAGGAGCGCCGGGCGGGCGAGTTCGTCCACGGCTGGATGGCGGAGAACGGCTTCGCCCCGCGCAAGGCCGGGCTGCTGGAGCACCGCTTCAACGTCATCGGCACCTATGGCGGCAAGGGCGACGGACCCAACCTGCTGTTCACCAGCCACCTCGACACCGAAAGCCCGTTCTATGACGAGACGGATCGGTACACCTATCGTCCGGAAACGGTGGCGGACCCGCAATGGCTGGGTGCCTGGCTGGAGGGGGAGACCTTTTTCGGCCATGCCGTGGGCAACGACCGCGGGCCCATGGCTTGCTTCCTGATGGCGGCCAAGGCCCTGAGGAAGGCCGGCATCGACCTCAGCGGCCTCATGTACCTGACGGCCTGCCCGGGCGAGATTGGCCCCGAACCGGCGGAGGAGCGGGGCGGCGTCGACTATCTGGGCAAGGAACTGGGCGCCTGCTACCTGATGTCCCACGGCGGGGTGGCGCCGGACTACGTCATCTCGGCCGAGGGCACGGACTTCGGCGTCAATTGGACGGCCTGTGGCTACGCCGACTTCCGCGTCACGATTTACGGCCAGGGGGTGTTCACGCCCTTGCTGACCCATCCCGAGGCCCTGGCCGACCATCCCAGCCCCCTGGTCAAGGTGGCGCCGGCCATCGGGATCATCCAGCGCTGGGCGCGGGAGTACGAGGTCAAGCACCGGTACGAGGGGCCGGGCGGCACGGCCGTGCCCAAGGTGCAGATCGGCGCCATCCGGGGCGGCACCCCACAGGCCATGGGGGCGGCGAGCGAGGTGTGCAACGTCTACGTCCAGGTGGCGTTGACCCCGGTGCAGACCATCGCCGCCGTGGACCGCGACCTGAAGCGCGCCTTCCGCGAGGCCGGCTTCGGCGACGTCAAAATCCAGCCCTACACCGTGCGCCACGGCTTCACCGCCGACCCGGTGGCGGTACGGCCGCTGCAGCTGGCCTTGGACCATGCCCATGACCGCGTGCGCGGGGGGCCGCAGCCCATCAGCAATTCCGTCTATTCCAGCATGTGGCGCGACCACAACGTCTTCAACATGAACCGCATCCCGTCCGTGACCATGGGGCCGCGGCGCTGGCGACCCAGCATTGATGACCTGGTGGACTGCACGCGCCTGTACGCCATGGCGGCCCTGGCGCTGTGCGGCCGGGCGCCATGACGCGGGACGCGGCCCCCGACTTGCCGACGCCGGACCTGCTGGTGTTGGGCGGTGACGTGGTGACCATGGATGCCGGCCGCACGGTTTGGCGCCAAGGTGGCGTGGCCGTCGCCGGCGGCGCCATCGTCGCCGTGGATAAGGCGGAGGTTCTGCGGGCGCGTTGGCCAGGGGCGCCGACGCTGGAGGCCGACGGCGGCCTGATCACGCCCGGCCTGATCAACGCGCACCAGCATCTGACGGGCGATCCGCTGGTGCGCAGCCTGATCCCCGACCGGCAGTCGTCGGAGGAGTCCATCTTCGGCTGGGCGGTGCCCATCCACGGCGCGCACACCGCCGAAGATGATGAGCTGTCAGCCACGCTCACCGCCGTGGAATCGCTGAAATACGGCACCACCACGCTGGTGGAGGCCGGCACCGTGGCCCATCCCTTCCGCGTGGCCGCCGGCCTGACGCGCGCCGGCATCCGGGCGGCGGTGGGCTGCTGGGGCTGGGACGTTTCCGACGCCCCCTACGCCGCGCCGACGGATGAGGTGCTGGCCCGCCAGGCGGCCGTGCTGGATGGTCTGCCGCAAGGCGGGCTGGTGGAGGGGTGGGTGACCCTGGTGGGGCATGACCTTGCCAGCGACGCCCTGCTGGCCGGTGCCGCCGAGCTGGCACGCCGGCGGGGCGTGGGCATGACCATGCACATCTCCCCGACCGAGGCCGACGTGACGGCCTATCTGCGCCGGTCGGGGCGGCGGCCGCTGCTGCACCTGGCCGACCTGGGCGTGCTGGGTCCGCACCTGCTGCTGTCCCACGCCGTCTGGCTGGACGATTCCGAGATGGACGCCCTGCTGGCCAGCGACACGGCGGTGGCCTATTGCCCCTGGGCCTACCTGCGCCTGGCCCAGGGCGTCAGCCGGGCCGGGCGCCATGCGGAGATGGTCTTGCGCGGTGGGCGGGTGGCGCTGGGCTGCGACGCGCCCAACGCCGGCGACCTGCCGGACATCCACCGTGCCGCCGCCCTGGCCGCCGGCCTGGCCCGGGACATGAGCCTGGACGCCCATCGTTTCGGGGCCGATACGGCCTTTGCTCTGACCACCATCGACGGGGCGCGGGCCATCGGCATGGCCGACCGCATCGGCTCGCTGGAGGTGGGCAAGCGGGCCGACCTGGTGGTGCACGATCCCCATTCCTCCCCCTTCATGGTGGCGGGCGATCCCGCCCTGCACCTGGTGTGGGGCACCGACGGCCGTTCCGTCCGCGACGTGGTGGTCGACGGCCGCGTCGTCGTGCGGGACGGGCGCTGCTTGACGGTGGATGAGGACGCCCTGCGGCGGCAGGCGCGCGCATCCCAGGCCGCGCTGTTGGCCCGCGCCGGCTTGGCCCCGCGCCCGGTGTGGCCCGTGCGCTGATTTGGTTAATTATTGGGCAAATTTAATATCGCTGTTTTTTTAGGCGATAGAACCGTTAAGTGTGCCTATCATCACAGTGGGCGAACGTTTTCGGCATGAATTTGTTCGCCTGTTGGCAAGCGCGGCGACCGCATCGGCTGATAGCGTTTCGGCGATGACTTACACCCATGAGCCCGGGAGTTTCCTGATGCGGCGAGAGTGGTTGGTCTTGGCGGCGGTGTCGTTGAGCTTCTTTTTCCTCAACGCCGCGACGTTCGCCTCGCTGGGCGTGGTGCTCTACACCATGGTCGGCGAACTGCACTGGTCCTTCAAAGCGGCCGGTTTCAGCTTTTCCCTGCTGGGCATCGCTTGCGGCCTGTCCAGCGTCTTCCCCACCACGCTGATGAAGCGCATCGGCCCCCGCTACACCATGACCCTGGGCGGGCTGGTGCTGGTGGTGGCCTATATGCTGGCTTCATACACCCACGGCCTGCTGGCCTTCTACGCGGCCATGCTGCTGCTGGGCCTGGGCTATTCGCTGACCGGCAACGTGCCGGCCATCTACGCCATCGCCTGCTGGTTCCCGCGCCGCTCGGCCCGCATGATCGGCCTCTACCTCATGATCGGCGCCTTCGGCGGCGTGGTGGGGCCGCCGCTGGCCCGCGCCATTGTCTCGTTCAGCGCCGACTGGCGCGTCTACTGGATGGAAATGGCCGGCGTGGCGGTGGCCGTCACCCTCATCAACCTGCTGTGCCTGCGCGACCGCGCCATCGAGGCTGAGGCGCCGGCCGTCGCCGATCGGGCGCCCGTCAGCCCCGCTGAAGCCACCGCCACCGGCTGGACTTACCGCAGCGCCATCGCCACGCCGCAGTTCCTGGCCGTTGCCGCCTCCATGACCATGACCATGGCCTGTGTCACCACCATCAACAGCGTGGCGCTGAACCATCTGGGCATCCTGGGCGTGGCGCCCGACACGGCGGCTTTCGCACTGGCCGCCATGGCCCTGGTCATGACGGTGGCCAAGGGCGTGGCCGGGCCGCTGTGCGAGATCATGTCCACCCGGCGGCTGCTGGTTCTGGGCTTGGCGCTGCAGGTCGTGGGCATCGCGCTGTTCGCCCATGCCGGCACCCTGGTCGGCATCGGTGCCTTCGCGGTGGCCTTCGGCATCGGCTGGGGTGTGGCCTACCTGGCCGCCAGCGTCCTGCTGCTGGAATATTTCGGCAAGGACATCGGGTCGCAGGTGCTGGGCATGGTGTGGACCATCACCACCGTGGCGGCGGCGGGGCCGGTGGCGGCCGGCGCCATCGCCGACCAGATCGGCACCTTCGCCCCCATCTTCTATCTTTACGCCGTGCTGATGGTGGCGGCCATCGTGCCCCTGGCGTTGCTGGGGCGGCCGGTGCTGGCCGGCGCCGGCCCTTTCGCCCGGCGCGCGGCCGCGCCGGATGACGGGTCCCAGGGCACCGCCGTCCAAGTGCCCGTAAGCTGAACACGTTTAAACAATAACAACATCAAATCTGGCGAGGTGGGCACCATCCGTGGCAAAGGCTGCGGGTGGTGCCCACGCGTCTGGCGGTAAAAGCAAAATAATGGACTGTGGCAGGGCTGCATGGTGGGCATGGGGAATGGTGAATTCAGGCAAATTCCCGGGCGTCCTATAACAAGAATACTTCGCGGGATGCCCGCATGCTTGACCTCAAGACGATGCTTATCGTCATCTACCAAAGAATGGGGGTCGGGCATGTTGAGAGATGTGAAGCTGCGCTATTGGCAGGGGTTCCTGGCGGCCGCGATGATGACGGCCGCCTCCGCCTACGCCCAAACCCCACCGGCCCCCGTGGATGCGCCGGCCGGTGCCGCCGACGCCGATCTGGACGCGCTGGAACCCATCATCGTCACGGCGGAGAAGCGCCAGGTCGACCTACAGAAGGCCGCGCTGTCCGTCACCGCCGTTTCCGCCGACACGCTGGAAAAGGGCAACGTCACCGGGCCGCTGGGCCTGAACGGCTATGTCCCCGGCCTGCAGATCACCCCCAGCGGCGGGTCCGAGGTCATCGTCTCCATCCGGGGCGTGGGCTCGCAGACGCCGGAGAACTTCTTCACCCAGCCGGGCGTCTCCTTCCATATCGACAACGTCTACATCCCCAACAACATCGCGCTGAACCTGGGCTTCCTGGACGTGGACCATGTCGAGGTGCTGCGTGGACCGCAGGGCACCGTGTTCGGGCAAAGCTCCACCGGCGGCGCCATCAACGTCATCAGCAAACAGCCGGAGTTGGGCAAGCTGTCAGGCGACGCGACCGCCACCTTCGGCAACTACAGCTACGCCATGGGCAAGGCCGCGTTGAACGTGCCGGTGGGGGACACGGCCGCCATCCGCGCCGTGGTGCAGAAGACCAGCCACGACGGCTATTCCACCGCCACGGGCGTGCCCGGCGGCTATGACCTGGATGACGCCAACAATGTGAACTACAAGCTGTCGGGCCTGTGGCAGCCGACAGACAACCTGACCATCACCCTGACGGGCCAGCATTTCGACGACGACCACCATGGGGCCGCCCTGAAGGCGCTGGACGATCCCAACAGCGACCCGCGCCAGGTGTCCCAGGACTATCCGGCCAAGTTCAAGCTGGCCATGGATGTCGACACGCTGACGGTCAACTACTCCCTGCCGTTCGCCAACCTGAAGTCCATCAGCAGCTATCAGTACATGGATGCCAAGCAGTCGTTCGACAGCGACCGCAGCACCGTGGCGCTGTTCGGCGGCTACGACACCGTGGCGGCCTGGAACACCAAGAGCCGCGCGATCATGGAGGAGGTGACGCTCAGTTCCAACCCCGGAACCGACCTGGACTGGATCGGCGGTGTCTTCTACATGCATTCCCACAGCAGCCAGTACGTGGTGGAATACAAGGGCACCAGCGCCAGCGACCCCGCGCCGGTGCTGCCCACCAACACCTCGCCGGCCGCCCTGCCGGCCAACCTCAGCTATGAGAACCTGTCGTCGGTGGACCGCGACAGCGTGGCGCCCTTCGTGCAGGCGACCTATCACCTGACCGACCGCCTACGGCTCACGGGCGGCGTGCGCTACAATGTCGACCAGTATGACGGCTGGGGCTCCGACTACTACGGCAAGCCGTCGCCCCGCTCCACCAACGTCTACGCCCTGACAGGCAAGGCCGAGACCGACTTCGACCTGACGCCGGACAACATGGTCTACGCCAGCTGGTCGCGCGGCTATAAGCCCGGCGGCGTCAACACCGGCACCAGCAGCGCCATGGTCGTCTCCGGCAGCTATGACAAGGAGACGGTGGACAGCTTCGAGCTGGGGTCCAAGAACCGCTTCCTGGCCAACCACCTGAACGTCAACCTGTCGGCCTTCTACTCCAAATACAACAACATGCAGTACATTGAGGAGGATCCGGTGCCCTACAGCGGCGGCATCGGCAACATCCCCCAGGTGAACATGTGGGGTGCGGAGGTCGAGGCGAAGTACCGCCTGCTGGACAACCGGCTGGAACTGGGCGCCAACCTGACCCTGATGGACGGGGAGATCCCCGACAGCTACCTGGCGCTGGACCGCCGCCTGGCCGACGCCGCCGCCGCCAAGGCCGTGGCCGCCGGCGTGACATATCCTTATAGTGCTCAGTGGTTCGCCATCCGCGCCGCCCAGTCCATCAACGTGAAGGGCAACACCCCGCCCGACATGCCGGGTGCCGCCGGTGGCGTCAACGCCAGCTGGCAGCAAACCCTGGGCGCATACGGTACCCTGGTGTCGCGGGCCGAGCTGCTGTTCCGCAGCGACTACCAGGCGCGGGTGTTCAACGAGGCCGGGACCGATCACGTGCCGTCGTACAGCCAGGTGAACCTGTTCTTCGAATACACCCCGCAAAGCGGGCCGTGGCGGGCCACCTTCACCGTCACCAACCTGCTGGACCGGGCCGGTATCTCCGGGCGCTACACCGACCCTTACGGCAGCGGCGTGGTCAGCAACCAGTACATCCCGCCGCGCCAGATGCTGTTCAGCGTCAATTACTCGTTCTAAGGGAGGCCTGGTTCCATCATGACGCAGACGACCGAACTGAAGCGCGCGCCCTTGCCCTCCGACGCGGGCGGCAAGGACCTGGGCATCTTCCTGCCCATCGCCAACGGCGGCTGGATCCTGTCCTCCTCCGCCCCGCGCATCGACGGCTCCTACGCTTACAACCGCCAGGTGGCCCAACTGGCCGACGGTGCCGGCTACGACTTCATCATGGCCATGGCCAAGTGGCGCGGCTACGGCGGCGCGACCGAGCATTGGCGCTACGCCATGGAAAGCCAGATGATGATGGCGGGTTTGGCGGAGGTGACGAAGGAGGTCAAGGTGTGGGCCACCGTCCACACCCTGCTGCAGAATCCGGCCGTGACCGCCAAGATGATCATGACCCTGGACCACATCAGCCAGGGCCGCGCCGGCCTGAACGTCGTCAACGGCTCGTACAAGGGCGAGTTCGAGCAGATGGGCGCCTGGCGGGATGAACTGGACCATGACGAGCGCTACACCTTCGCCGAGGAGTGGGTGCACGCCATCAAGCGGCTGTGGACCGAGGATACGGTCGATTACCAGGGCAAGTACGTGACCCTGACGGACTGCCAGTCCGATCCCAAGCCGTTCTCCCGGCCCTTCCTGGTCTGCGCCGGGTCCAGCAAGCGGGGCATGGCCTTTACCATCAATGAGATGGATGCCATCTTCCTGTCCGGTTCCAGCAAGGAGGAATTGGCCAAGAACAGCGGCATGGCCAAGGCCATGGCGAAAGAGGCCGGACGCGCCATCAAGACCTATTCCATGATGACCTTGGTGCTGGGCGACACCGATGCGGAGGCCGAGGCCCTGGCCGCCCGTTACGTGGAAGGCTTCGACGAAGGCGCCTGGCGCGGCATGATGAAGGCCTACGGCTTCCTGGACGTGGAGATCGGTCGCCAGAACGACTTCACCACCAAGGCCAAGTCCGGCTTCATGTCCAGCCACCTGGTGGGGGCGCCCGCGACGATCGCCGCCAAGCTGATCGACATGCTGGGCGGCTGCGACCTGGACGGCATGATGCTGATCTTCCCCGACTACATCACCGGTGTGCCGCGCTTCGCCCAAGAGGTGCTGCCGGCCATCCGTGAGGCTTTTCCCGCTAAGGTGTGACGCGCCATGGACAACGGCATCCGCGAGTATCAGAGCTTCCGCGTGAAGCCCAGCGCCGTGGCGCTGGGGGCGGAACTGCTGGGCATCGACCTGTCGCAGCCACTGACGGACCTGCAGGTGGCGGAGGTGAAGGACGCCTTCGCCCGCTATCAGGTCATCTTTTTCCGCGACCAGCAGGCCCTGACGCATGAGGCCCACAAGGCCTTCGGCCGGCACTTCGGCCACCTCGCCATCCATTCCGCCGTGGCCGGCATCGACGGCCATCCGGAGATCGTGGCCATCCACGGGGACGCCAATTCCAAGTACGTCGCGGGGGAAAACTGGCACAGCGACCTCAGTTGCGACGCGGAGCCGCCGCTGGGCAGCATTCTCCACATCCACACCCTGCCGCCGGTGGGGGGCGACACCTGCTTCTCCAGCATGTATGCCGCCTACGACGCGCTGTCGGACCGCATGAAGGCCTATCTGGACGGGCTGACGGCGGTGCACGACGCCAACCCCGTCTATCACGCGCTGTTCAAGGACTATGACAAGCGCTACCCCTGCAACAGCCACCCGGTGGTGCGCACCCACCCGGTGACGGGGCGCAAGTGCCTGTTCGTGAACTCCTCCTACACCACCCGCATCGAGGGCGTGCCGGAGGAGGAGAGCAAGGCCGTGCTGGGCCTGCTGTTCGACCATGTGAAGAACCCGAACTTCCAGATCCGCTTCCGCTGGGAACCCCATTCGGTGGCCTTCTGGGACAACCGCGCCGTACAGCATCTGGCGGTGTGGGACTATTTCCCCAACGTCCGCTCCGGCTTCCGTGTCACCGTCGCCGGGGACAGGCCCTACTGATGCCCACCATCTTGAAAGAAGGCGTCCCAGCCGGGGCCGTGACCATCACCTTGACGCTGGACCCGCCGGTGCCGGCGGCGGCGCTGGCGCCCATGATCCGGCCGGATCGCACGGCCCTGCTGGTCATCGATCCGCAGGTGGACTTCATCGCGCCCGAAGGCGCCATCGGCCAGGCGGGCCTGGATCTCGGCGTGGTCGAGCCGACGCTGGACCGCATCCGCCCGCTGCTGGCCGCCGCCCGCGCCGCCGGCGTGCCGCCGGTTTTCATCCGCGTCATCACCCGGCCGGAAACGGACGGCGCGGCCCTGAAGGCCCTTTATGAGCGGCGGGGCTGGCCGGCAGAGGCGGTGGGCATCTGCCGCGCCGGCACCCCCGGCGCCGACTATTACGGCGTGGCGCCGGAGAACGGGGAGATGGAGGTGGAGAAGGTGCTGTTCTCCGCCTTCGCCGGCACGGATTTCGAGGCGCGGCTGCGGGCCCGGGGCATCGACACCCTGGTGGTCTGCGGCTTCACCACCGAATGCTGCGTCGACTGCACGGTGCGCGACGCCTTCCACCGCGACTTCCACGTCTTCATCGTGGCCGACGCCTGCGCGGCGTATGAGCCGGCCTTGCACTGGGGCGCCCTGCACGCCCTGTCCAAGAACTGCGCCCTGCTGGTGGAAAGCGCGGACGTGGCGGCGGCCTGGGGCCCGGCGCGCATCGAGGCGTGACCCGTGCATTGAACAAGGGGCTGGAGCCAAGCGCGTTCCCGGTTGAACGCGCTTGGCTTCCGTCATGGCATCACGCCTGGAAATCGGTGTCCATCGACACGGCCCGCCAGGCCTCGATCTCGGCCAGCTGGCCGGTCAGCTTCATGGTCGCGTAGCCCACGGCGTCCTCGCCCAGCAGCAGGCGCAGGGGCGGGGTTTCCGCGTCCAGGGCCTTCAGGATGGCCCGCGCCGCGCGGGCGGGGTCGCCCCGCTCCTGACCCGCATGGCTGGCCAGGATACGCTTGCATTCGCCAACGGTGGCGTCGTAGTCGGCGGCCAGGTCAGGGCGGTCCGTGTCCGCCTCGCTGCGCTTGCGCGAGCGGCCGGCGAAGTCGGTGCGGAAGCCGCCGGGCTCCACCATGGTCACCTTGATGCCCAGGGGCGCCACCTCCTGCGCCAGGGTCTCGGTGATGCCCTCCAGCGCGAACTTGCTGCCGGAATAAAGGCCCAGGCTGGGCCAGCCCACCAGCCCGGAAACGGAGGTGATGTTGACGATGTGGCCGGCCCGGCGGCCGCGCATATAGGGCAGCACGGCCTGCATCATCGCCAGCGCGCCGAAGACGTTGACCTCGAACTGGGCGCGGGCGTCGGCCAGGCTGGTTTCCTCCACGCCGCCCACCAGGCCATAGCCGGCGTTGTTGACCAGGATGTCGATGCCGCCGCCCCCACCCATGCCACCGCTGTCGGCCTCCACCGCCGCAGCCACGCGGTGCGCCGCCGTCTCGTCCGTCACGTCCAGGATGGGCGCGCGGGCCAGGTCCGGCGCCAGGGCGCGGAAGGCGTCGGCGTCGGCCTCGCTCCGCACGGTGCCCCAAACCCGCTCGCCCCGGTCCAGCGCCGCTTGGGCCAGCGCCCGGCCGAAACCCGAGCTGACGCCGGTGATCAGCCAGGTGCGCGGTCTTGTCGTCGTCATCAAACGCCCCATCGGTAAAAAAGTGGCCGTGGGATCATGCCCACGGCCAGTCTTCGGAGATCGAACCAATCCTGAACCAAAGGCCGGCGACCGCCGGCCCCGGCGCTTGAGGGAAGTTAAAACGGCCGGTCGCCCTTCACCCACATGCGGTGCATCAGGCGGGTGTACTTCTTGTCGTCGTACAGGGTGCCGGTGTGCAGGGTGCAGCGGTTGTCCCAGATGAGGATGTCGCCCACCTGCCATTTGTGGGCATGGACGAAGCGGTCCTGGGTCACGAACGCCACCAGCTCGTCCAGCAGTTCCAGCCCCTGCGGGTTGGGCATGCCCACCACCTCCTTCACTGTGCCGGTGCTGACCCACAGGGCCTTGCGCCCGTCGGCGGGGTGGGTGCGGATCAGGGGGTGGATGACGTCCGGATTCTCCGCCTTCAGCTCCGGGCTCAGCTGGTCCACCCGCAGGTATTGGCGGCTGGTCATGAAGTATTCGTAGCTGTGGTGCAGCTGTAGCCCGTCCAGCTGGGCCCGCCGCTCCTCGGGTAGGGCGTCGTAGGCGGCGCACAGGTCGGCCAGCAGGGTGTCCGAGCCTTCGGCCGGCACCTCCACCGCATACAGCATGGTGCACATCACCGGCTCCGCCTTGTACGAATAGTCGGTGTGCCAGCCCACGCCGTCGTTGTGGGCGCCAATGGGCTTACCGTCCACCACCTTGTTGGACAGGACGTAGACCTCGGGGTGGCCAGGCAGGGTGAACTGCTTTTGGGTGTGGCCCTCCAGGGGGCCGAAGCGGCCCAGGAAGGCCTTCAGGCCGGCGGGGTCCAGATCCTGGCCGCGCAGCAGGATGGCGCCATGGCGATGGAAGGCGTCCACCACCAGGTCCACTTCCGCCGGCGCCGCCGTTTTCAGATCCACATCCAGAATTTCCGCGCCGAAACCAGGCTTCAGGGGGCGCGTGCGCAGGGCTTCGAGGGTTTCCACCAACCTCTCCTCACTACTCCTGTCTCGCGAACCGTCCGATGGGGATGTCCCAGCATCCACGACACCAGGTCCGTCGCGAGTGTGAGGGTAGGGAAGGCCATCGGGCCCGTCTTGTCCAGAACTGCCCGGGAACTTGCCTCAGGCGGCCCATGCCTTGGCGGGCCATGGGGCCCGTGGCATATGCCGGCCACCCATAACCCGCCTGGAGACTAACGATGGCGAAGATCCTTGTCCTTTACTATTCCACCTGGGGCCATGTCGAGAAGATGGCCTACGCGGTGGCCGACGGCGCCAAGTCCGTGGCCGGCACCGAGGTGGTGGTGAAGCGCGTGCCGGAACTGATGCCGCGTGACGTGGCGGAGAAGGCCTATGCCAAGCTGGACCAGGAGGCGCCGATCGCCACCCCAGAAGAGCTGGCGGACTATGACGCCATCATTTTCGGTACGCCCACCCGCTTTGGCATGATGGCGGCCCAGATGCGCAACTTCCTGGACCAGACGGGCGGCCTGTGGGCCCAGGGCAAGCTGATCGGCAAGATCGGCAGCGTCTTCGCCTCCACCGCCACCCAGCATGGCGGCCAGGAAAGCACCCTGCTGTCCTTCCACACCAGCCTGCTGCACCACGGCATGGTGGTGGTGGGCGTGCCCTACGCCGAACCCCGCCTGGGTGAGCTGGGCGCGGTGCAGGGCGGCACGCCCTACGGCGCCACCACGCTGTCGGCCAGCGACGGCTCCCGCCAGCCGTCCGAAGCCGAGCTGGGCATCGCCAGCTTCCAGGGCGCCCATGTCGCCACGCTGGCGGCCAAGCTGTTCGGCTGAGGTATTGGCGGAAATGAAAAGGCGGGGTTCACGCCCCGCCTTTTCATGCCCCGGGGGTCTCGCGTCAGCCCCTGAGCGGCCTGTCGTATGATGGCAGGAACAGGAAGGCGGTGGTGGCGGCCAGCATCAGGCCCTGGATCAGGTGCAGCGCCGGATCGTAGGACCGGTATACGTCGAAGATGCCGTTCATGGCGAAGGGGATCAGCCCCATGCCGACGTTGATGCCGCCGTACAGCACGCCGGCGATGGCGCCATAGCTGCGGAAGCCGAAATAGCGCGACACCAGGAAGGGCAGGGCGCTGTACTCCGCGCCCAGGCCCAAGCCCATCATGACCCCGGCCGCCACCAGCCAGGGCATGTTGGGCCCATATTGCAGCAGCAGCAGGCCGCCCAGGCCCAGCAGGTAGAAGGGCACCAGGATCAGCGGCGTGGCGATGCGGTCCAGCACCAGGCCCATCAGCCATTGCACCACGGCGCACACCAGGGCGAAGACGGTCACCACCGTCACCCCGTCGGCCAGGGCGAAGCCCCGCTCCGTCAGCACCGGCACGACGTTGGTGAACATCGCCGTCATGCAGGCGGCGCACAGGCCGATGGCCAGGGCCGTGATCCAGAAAGCGCGGGTGCCGACCGCCTGGCGCAGGGTCAGGTCGTTGGCCGGGGCCGTCCCCTTCTCCGCCCGCGCAGGCTCCGCGTCCCGCAGGCCGCCCGGCGGCGGGTCGCGCAAATACCGCAGCAGGATGGGGAAGCCGATGGCCCCCACCATCAGGGCCATGCCCTGATAGGTCACCCGCCAGTCGAAACGCGACAACAGCACGCCGCCGATGATGGGGATGACCGTGGCGCCCAGGCCGTTGCCCACGCCGCCGGCGAAGCCCAGCGCCGCTCCGCGCCCCCGGTCGAACCAGCCGGACACCGCCTTGCTGTAGGTCATGGGCGAGGCGAAGGCGGCGGCGATGTCGGCCAGCAGGAACAGGCCGTAGAAGGGCAGCACGCGGGCGGGCGCCAGCGAGAACAGGCCCAGCGCCCCCGCGAACGACAGGCTGCCCATCAGGATCAGGCGGCGCGGGCCGTAGCGGTCGACCAGCGGTCCGGTGGCGAAGGCCATCGCCGCCGCGCACAGCGCGGCCAGCCCCAGCACGCCCGCGACCTGCGCCCGGGGCCAGCCGAATTCCTGGGAAATGGGGATCAGCACCATGCCGAACACGGTGTACAGCACCGGCGTGGCGCTCATGAAATTGCCCATGGTGGCGGCGAACAGCACACGGGCCTGGACCGGCGTCATGCGCGCGGCCGGAATTCGCTCCGCCAGGGGGCCGAGGACGGTCATGGCGTTATTCCCCTATATGAAGTGTGCCGGCGGTGACGCCGCCCACGGTCCGGCAAGGACCCAACTGCCCGTCGCGTTTTCTTAAGCCCGCCCGAGGGGTGGGGCTCATGCGTTGCGGTGCAGCATAACAAATGCGGGCCGGCGATCTTGACCGGGGGCGCCCAGGCACTTGCTTGCGGGGCCCGTCACCGTCACGCCGACGTTCGGTCGAGCGGTGTCAGCGCCCGTATGGCAAGTCGGCTTCGTGGCCCTTCAGCCAGGTCCGTGCGCCGGCCAGGCTGCGGAAGTCGTCCAGGGCGCGCACCTCGGCGGTGGGCAGGGCCGTTGCCGCCATTTCCGCCAGGGCCCGGCCGGGCCCCAGTTCCAGGACCGTGGTCACGCCGCGTTCGCCCAAGGCCTCCAGCACACCGGCCCAGTCGATGGCCTGTGCCAGCTGCGCGGCCAATCCGGCCAGCGCCTGCCCCGGACGCGTGACCAGCGTCGCCGTGCTGGCGGTCATGAGGCGAAGGGCGGGGGCCTTGGCCGGCACCGCCGCCAAAGCCTTGGCGAAGGGCGCCACCGCTCCGGCCAGGCGCGGCGTGTGCGAGGCGACCCTCACGCCCATCGGCGCGGCGCGCGCGGCACCGGCGTCCAGGGCGGCAGCGCAGAAGGCCTCCGTCGCTGGCCGTGATCCGCCCACGATGAACAGCCGGTCGGGGTTCACGATGGCGATGGCGCAGTCGAAACGCCGGGCCAGGCGTTCCACCGTCTCCCGCGCCAACCCGCGCACATGGGCAAGCTGGTCGTCCGGACCGCCGGCGGCGTCCATGGCTTCCACCCGCTGGTCGACCAGCGCCAGGGTGTCGGCGGACGACCATACGCCGGCGATGCCCCAGGCCGCCATTTCGCCGACGCTGTAACCCGCGACGATGGTCTCCGGTGGCGCCCCGTCTGGGAAAAGGGCGGCTGCGGCGGCCAAGGCGCGGGTCGCGCACAGGATTTGCCCCGCCCGGTTGGCGTGCAGCGCCTCCTCCGGCGCCGTTCGGCAGAAGTCCGCGGGGGATTTGCCGAGAACGGCGGCGGCGGCGTCCAGGACGGGACGCGCCGCCGGATCCTCCGCCAGCAGGACGAAGGCATCGCGATCCTGACGGCCTTGGCCGGAGCAGAGCAGGGCGAGGCTCACGATTCCAACGCCTCCGTGAAAAGCGCCATGGCCAGCAGGTCGGCGCATCCGCCGGGGCTGAGATTGCGGGCGACGAAATCCTCATGGATGGCTTTCGCCCCCCAGCGCCAGTGCCGGCACCCGACCCCGCCGTCCCGCAGGAAGCGCAGGGCCGCCGTCCGCGCGAAGGCCAACCCTTCGACACCGCCGCGATACAGCAGGTTGCTGTCGTCCACGGCGGCGATCAGCGCCATGCAGGCATGGACGCGCGCGGCCTCCTCATCGCCCGCCGCCAGGCGACGCCCGTCGCGCAGGGCCGGCCGCGCGACGTCATAGACGGACGGCATGCCGGCGGCCGCTTCCTCGCGGGCGCCACCGACACGATAGCGGCGCGCCACGATGCCGCCATGGCTGGCGGTTTCCTGCGGCTTCTCGGTTATTTCGCGGCCCCAGCGCGTGGCGACCAGGGTTCCCAAAGGCTGTCGCCAGGCACACGCCCCGGCCAGCCCCGCCGCCGCCGCCAGCAGGCCCAGGCCGAAAATCGCCCCGCGGTGGGTGTTCACGTTGCCGGTGGCCTGGCGCATCGCCGCCTCCGCCTCCAGCCCGATCAGGCGCAGGCGGTCCATGCCGGCGTCGGCGGCGCCCGCCTCCGCCAGGGCGACGAAATACGGCTCCAGCGTCCGGGCGCTGAGGCGCAACAAGGCCGCATCCATGTCCCGGTGCGCGCCGTTGTCGACATGGCTGACCAGGCCGGGTTTGGGCCAGGTCTCCACTTCCAGGATCAGGGCCTGGGCGGCCTGCCGGCCGATCCAGTCCGGGCTGGCCCTGTGTTCGGGACGGGGAAGCGGATGCGGCTGGGCTTGCCCCACGGGCGGCGGGGTCATGGGAACAGCGCCTCCCGCGCGACCAGGGCCGGCCCGGATCGGGTCTTGACCAGCAGGTGGGGGGCATCCGACAGCCACTCCCGCCATTGCACGGCGTTTCCCCCTTCGGACACCAGTTCCGCGTCCAGGCGCATGGGGGCCCAGGCGGCGATGCCGCCCAGCGCGGCCGCGACCCGCGTCGCCTCCGCGTGGCTGACGCAGGTGATCAGCAGGTCCAGGTCGGACGCGTCGGTCAGGTAGGACAGGCGGGTCACGTGCTGCCACGCCAGGCTGCCGAAACAGCGCCAGGACGGATCTGCGCCAAGCAAGGCCTCGATCACCGGCCGCCACCCGGCGGGCGCCGAAGACCGGGCGTCGCGCAGCGATGGCGGCGACGCCACCCGGGCCACGGCGGCAGGGGAACAGGATAGGGTCAGCCTCTTGCGTCCCATGCCCGGCGGCAGCGGCAGGCCCAGGGGAACGACGCCATCGGGGTCGGCGCAGACACGCTGCCGCAAGATGGCCGGCCGGCCCAAATCCGCCCAGTCGGCAACCTCGTCCACCACGCTGGCCACCTGATCGCGCCAAGCCTCGGGTGACAGATAGACGAGGTCGTGCCGGCGCAGGGCGGCGGGGTCAACCATGGGCCAGCGCCAACCGTTGCACTTCCCGCGCGATCGCGGCGGCCTTCACCCGGCCGCCCCGTTCCAGACCCCACCCCGCCCGTCCGTCATCATCCCGGGTGGCGGCCAGCAGCGCCTTCAGCTGATCGCACAGCGGCCGCGCCGGGTCCCATATCTCCGCGATGGCGCCGGTGGCGAACAGGTTGTCCAGGCCCGGCGCGAAAACGGGGGTGCCGGCCGCCTTCTCCGTCAACACGTCGAGCGACAGCTTGGTCACGCGCGCCATGGACGGCAGGTCCATGACCTCCGGCCAGGCGCCGGGCAGGGCCACCAGCGAGCCGCAGGCGAGGGCGGTGGCGATGAAGGCGCCGGCGGCGCTGCCGCCGTACAGCAGCCCGATGGTGCGGTGGCCCGCCTGATCCGCCCGCCACAGCGCCTTGGCCAGGTGGGCCAGGGTTTCGCTGAGGCCCATCAGCTCATCGCGGCGGCTCATCCGCTGGCTGCCGGAATTGACCAGGAACAGCAGGGGGGCGGCGTCCGGCCGATCGGCGATGGACAGGATGCGGCCGGCCAGCGCTAGGGCCTCGTCGACGCCGGGGTAGGTCTTGCCGCTGATGCCGACGACCTCCACCGTGGTCTGCGGATCAAGCCGGCCGCTGCCGGTCAGAAGACCGCCCGCCTCCGTGACCTGGTGACCGGCCGGGAAAAGCGAGGAAAGGATGTCAGCGGGCCGCATCGGCGCCCTCCCGTTTGCTGGTCGCGATGGTCAGGAAGGCGCCGGTGTCCAGGTTCGGGACCCCGGCGGGATCGGCAACGCCCAGCCGGGCCCACACCTCGGTGCCGTCGGCGGTGTCGCCGAAGCGCGCCAGCCGGCGTTCCAGCCGCGCCTGCTCGGCCGCGAGCACCGTATGGTCAAGGGTGGCGGGCCGGTTCAGCGCCGCCACCGCGCCGGCGCGGAAGGCCGCGACGTCGTCATCGACGAACAGGTCGACCCCGCCGATCAGATAGCGATGCTTGCCCCCCATTGTGCGCCAGACCAGCGCCCGGTCGCGGGAATCGAACTCCTCCACGCCCTTGTTGGTCTCGATGACCTCCGGCCCTGAGACGGACAGCCGGCCCTGTTCGGAGATGACCAGGGCGGAGCAGCAGCCGGCGATCAGGCTGCCGCCGCCGTAGCAGCCGGCGCGGCCGCCCAGCAGTCCCACGACGCGCACGCCTTCGGCCCGGGCCTCCAACGTGGCGCGGATGATTTCAGAAATGGCCAGTTCGCCGGCGTTGGCCTCCTGCAGGCGCACGCCGCCGGTGTCGAACAGGATGACCACGTCCCGCTTCAACTGGCGGGCGGCGTGCAGCAGCCCGGTCAGCTTGGCGCCGTGCACCTCGCCGATGGCGCCGCCCATGAAGCGGCCCTCCTGCGCGGCCGCCAGGACGGGCCGGCCGCCCAGCCTGCCGTCGCCGACGATGACGCCGTCGTCCAGCTGGTGCGGCAGGTTGAACAGCCCCAGGTGCGGGCTGAACTCCCGCCGTTCGGGTCCCAGGAATTCCGTGAAGCTGCCGGGGTCGAGCAGGTGGGCCAGACGGCCCCGGGCCGACTCCTCATACCAGCTGTGGCGGGTGGGGGAGGGACTGGTCATTCCGGCTTCTCCATCAGGCGCACCCCCTGGGCCAGGCGCAGCGCCACCGTGTCCGGCCGCGCGCCGCCGTCGTTGACCGTGATGCGCAGCCCGCCCGCCGCCATGCGGGCGGCGAAATCCGCCGTTACCGCCTGCCAGAGGGCGGCGAAGCCATGGGCGGGGGTGGCGATTTCAATGACGCACCGGTCGGGCGCCTCGCCCCGTTCCAGCAGCACTTCCAAGTTGCCGGAGGCGACGACGCCCACCAGGCCGACGGCGCGGGTGCCGCCGGCGGGTTTGGTGGCGCTGAGTTCGTAGCGCAGGTTTTCCATGGGGCGGTGCCTCACCAATTGCGGAAGCGGCTGGGCGGCCGGTAGAGCCCGCCCGAGGCGATCATCAGATCCTTGATGGAATGGGCGACCAGCAGGGCGCGGTCGGCGTCCAGCGGATCGATGCCCAGGTCTTCGGGGCGCTGGATGACTTTGCGCTCGCGCAGCCGCTCCACCATCGCGCGGTCACGGGCGCGGCCCACCTCGGTATAGCCGGCGACCCCTCGGATGGCCTGTTCCCGTTCGTCCTTGTCACGGCACAGCAGCAGGTTGGCGATGCCTTCCTCGGTGACGATGTGGGTGACGTCGTCGCCGTAGACCATGACCGGCGCCAGGTCCAGGTCCAGCTTGTCGGCCAGCTCCAGCGCGCCCAGGCGCTCCACGAACATCGGCGCGTTGCCGTCGCCGAAGGTCTCGCCGATCTGGACCACCAGCTTGCGGCCGCGTCGCAGGGGCGGGGGACCGTCCGGATCCGCCTCCTGGCCGGCGCGCAGCCAGGGGGCGCTGGGATGGCGGCGGCCGCGGGCGTCCGAGCCCATGTTGGGTGCGCCGCCGAACCCGGCGACCCGGCCGCCGGTGACGGTGGAGCTGTTGCCCGCCAGATCAATCTGCAATGTGGAGCCGATGAACATGTCGCAGGCGTAAAGGCCGGCGGTCTGGCAGAAGGCGCGGTTGGAGCGCAACGAGCCGTCGGGCCCGGTGAAGAAGATGTCCGGCCGGGCCCGCATGTAGTCCTCCATGCCGACCTCTGAGCCGAAGCAATGGATTTGCTCCACCCATCCGCTTTCAATGGCGGGGATCAGGGTGGGGTGGGGGTTGAGCGCCCAGTGGGTGCAGACCTTGCCCTTCAGTCCCAGCCGTTCGCCGTAGGTTGGCAGCAACAGCTCGATGGCGGCGGTGTTGAAGCCGATGCCATGGTTCAGCCGGCGCACGCCGTAGGGGGCGTAAAGCCCCTTGATGGCCAGCATGGCCGTCAGGATCTGGGTTTCGGTGATGGCCGCGGGGTCGCGGGTGAACAGCGGCTCGACATAAAAGGGTCGGCCGGCGTCGACCACGAAATGGACCTGGTCGGCCGGGATGTCGACGCGCGGGACCTGGTCGACGATCTCGCCCACCTGGGCGACCACCAGGCCCTTGCCGAAGCTGGTCGCCTCCACGACGGTGGGCGTGTCCTCCGTGTTGGGGCCGGTATACAGGTTGCCCGCCTTGTCCGCGCTGACCGCCGCGATCAGCGCCACCTGGGGTGTCAGGTCGATGAAATAGCGGGCGAACAGTTCCAGATAGGTGTGGACGGCGCCCAGTTCGATCTGGCCGCCGAACATCATGCGCGCGATGCGGGCCGATTGCGGGCCGGAGTATGAGAAGTCCAGCCGCCGGGCGATCCCGGTTTCAAAGATGTCGAGATGCTCCGGCAGGACCACGCCCGACTGCACCATGTGCAGGCCGTTGACCTTGGCCGGGTCCACCTTCGCCAGCGCCTTGGCCAGCAGGTCCGCCTGCTTCTGGTTGTCCCCTTCCAGGCAGACCCGGTCACCGGGGCGCAGGATCGCCTCCAGGAAGGCGACGAGATCCTGGGCGGCGACGGTCTTGCCCGTGGCCAGGCGCCGGCCCGCTTCCAGCCGCGCCTGCCTGTCCCGGCCCTTGGTGTTCCAATCCCGCATGATCGACCTTCGTATGCGCAAGGGTGATTTTGCGCGGCCAGTGTATCCGCAATTGCGCAAAACTCAATATCCTGTATTTTTAAATCCGCAGACCAGGAGAGTCTGCATGCACGGGAGGGATACGACGATGGTTTTGCGTTCTGATCGACCGGTGTGTGGGGGAGGTCGCCCATGACCATCTCCGGCGTGGCGCTGCTTGCCATCTGCACCCTTCTGGGCGGCTTCCTGGGCGACCTGCTGGGGTCGGCCCTGGGGGTCAAGGCGAATGTCGGTGGTGTCGGCATCGCCATGTTGCTGCTGATCGCCGCGCGGCTGTGGCTCACCCGCCGTGGGCTGATGACCGCCGGCGTCAAGTTCGGGGTCGAGTTCTGGGGCGCCCTTTACATTCCCATCGTGGTGGCCATGGCCGCCCAGCAGAACGTGCTGGTGGCGGCGCGCAGCGGGCCGCTGGTGCTCATCGCCGGCGTGGCCGCCGTGCTGGTCTGCTTCGCCACCGTCGCCCTGATCAGCCGTATCGGCAAGAAGGGTGAGACCATGGATGAGATCGAAGCCAAGGCCAGGGCGCGCACGCCGGCCGCCGGCGAGCCCACGGTCTGACGGAGGACGGTCATGGAAATCCTGAAGCACGCCCTGTCCGCCAACGCCCTGCTGACCGCGTTCGCCATCGTTGGCCTGGTGATGTGGCTGTCGAACGCGATTTCGAAGCACCTTCTGTTCGGCCGGGTCCACGGCTCGGCCATCGCCATCGTCATCGGGTTGGCGGCCGCCTTTGCCGCCGGCCTGTGGACGGGCGGGGACAAGGGGGTCGTGGACATCCCGGTCTTCGCCGGCATCGGCCTCATGGGTGGCGCCATGCTGCGCGATTTCGCGATCGTCGCCACGGCCTTCGAGGTGGACGTGGTCCAGGCGCGCAAGGCGGGCGCGGTCGGCGCGCTGGCCCTGGCGCTGGGCACCATCCTGCCCTTCATCGTTGGTTCCCTGATCGCGGTCGCCTTCGGGTACACCGACGCGGTGTCGATCACCACCATCGGTGCCGGCGCCGTCACCTACATCGTCGGCCCGGTGACCGGGGCGGCCCTGGGGGCCAGCTCGGCGGTCATGGCCTTGTCCATCGCCACCGGCGTCTTCAAGGCGGTGCTGGTCATGGTCGGCACGCCCATCGTGGCCAAGGCCATCGGCCTGGACAATCCGCGCAGCGCCATGGTCTTCGGCGGCCTGATGGGAACGGTCAGCGGCGTTTCCGGCGGGCTGGCGGCGACCGATCGGCGGCTGGTGCCCTACGGCGCCTTGACGGCCACCTTCCATACGGGTCTAGGTTGCCTTGTCGCCCCGTCGATCCTTTATCTCATCGTCCGGGGCATCGTGGGGGGCTGAGCGACCATGAGCGCGATCATCGATCTGACGGAAGGCCTGCCCGAGGAACGGGCGCTGCTCTGGACCGGATCCGCGACGCGCTGACGGATGAGATCGCCCGGGGGGACCTGCCTGCCGGCATGCAATTGGACGAGCAGGACCTGGCGGACCGGTTCGGCGCCTCGCGCACCCCCGTGCGTGAGGCGTTGCGCCAGCTGGCCGTCAGCGGCCTGGTGGAGATGCGTCCCCGGCGGGGCGTGGTCGTGACGCGGCTGACCCCGGAACGCATCATGGACATGTTCGAGGCCACGGCCGAGATCGAGGCCATGTGCGTGCGTCTCGCCACGCATCGCATGACGCCACTGGAACGCAGCCGTCTGATGCGGCTGCACGGGGACTCCCTGGAGATGGTGCAGCGGGGCGACGTCGACGCCTATGACGCCTTCAACCGGGAATTCCACGAAACCCTGTACCGGGCCACCCACAACAGCTTCATGGCGGAACAGGCGATGGCGGTGCGCAAGCGGCTGAACGCCTTCCGCCGGACCCAGTTGCGCCACGGCGACCGCATGGCCCATTCCCGCCAGGAACACGACAGCGTCATGGCCGCCATCGCCGAGGGGGACGGGGAGACGGCCGCCCGCCGCATGCGCGCCCACATGCTGAATGCGGCCACCGCGCTGGAACGTTATATCGCCGAACACATCACGTCCGAATAGGCCGGGGCCGCCCGCCCTTCAGGCCGGATGGCTGATCCTCGTGGATGATGTCGCGTATGGCCCCACCCCGCCCGGAACCGGGCCGGTCGTCGTCGAACCCCCGCCATCCGTCCGTGTGAGGCTGGCTTACAATTGGAAAGGCGCTTTCCATCCTGCGGGGGCGCGCCGCCGCGATAAAGCCTTTCGTGTCCTCAATTCTTCGCCTGGCATGCTTTTTGCCCAGATGCCGCCGATGCGGAGCGAGACAGCCCCGCCGGGGACGTTGGAGGAAATGCCGGAATGGCGAGCGAGACGTTTTACGAGGTGATGCGCCGGCAGGGCATCACCCGGCGAAGCTTCACCAAATTTTGCAGCCTGACG
This sequence comes from Nitrospirillum guanabarense, assembly GCF_034653355.1. Classification (NCBI taxonomy): domain Bacteria; kingdom Pseudomonadati; phylum Pseudomonadota; class Alphaproteobacteria; order Rhodospirillales; family Azospirillaceae; genus Nitrospirillum; species Nitrospirillum guanabarense. The sequence goes on along the minus strand of NZ_JAYEER010000001.1, from coordinate 406,847 downwards.
GCCGCGGCGCTGGGCTTGGGCCCCTCCTACGCCCAGGCCATCGAAAACGCCATGGAGACCAAGCCGCGCATTCCGGTGCTGTGGCTGCACGGCCTGGAATGCACGTGCTGTTCGGAAAGCTTCATCCGTTCGGCCCATCCCCTGGCCAAGGACGTCATCCTGTCGATGATCAGCCTCGACTACGACGACACCATCATGGCGGCGGCGGGTTTCCAGGCCGAATCCATCATCGATGAGACCATCCAGAAGTACGATGGCAACTTCATCCTGGCCTGCGAGGGCAACCCGCCGCTGAACCAGGAGGGGATGAGCTGCATCATCGGCGGCAAGCCCTATCTGGAACAGCTGAAGAAGGCGGCCGATCACTGCAAGGCCATCATCAGCTGGGGCAGTTGCGCCAGCTGGGGATGCGTCCAGGCCGCGCGGCCCAACCCCACCCAGGCGACCCCCATCCACAAGGTGCCCGGCCTGCCGGCCAAGCCCATCATCAAGGTGCCCGGCTGCCCACCCATCGCCGAGGTCATGACGGCCGTCATCGCCTACATCCTGACCTTCGACCGGTTCCCGGAATTGGACATGCAGGGCCGCCCCAAGATGTTCTATTCCCAGCGCATCCACGACAAATGCTACCGCCGCCCGCACTTCGACGCCGGCCAGTTCGTGGAAAGCTTCGATGATGAGGGCGCGCGCCGGGGCTACTGCCTCTACAAGGTCGGCTGCAAGGGCCCGACCACCTACAACGCCTGCTCCACCGTGCGCTGGAACGGGGGCCTCAGTTTCCCCATCCAGGCCGGCCATCCCTGCATCGGCTGTTCCGAGGACGGCTTCTGGGACAAGGGCGGCTTCTATGAGCGGCTGAGCGACGTCCACGGCTTCGGGGTCGAGGCCAACGCCGACAAGATCGGCGGCACGGCGGCCGGCATCGTCGGCGCCGCCGCCGCGGTGCACGCCGCCGCCAGCGCGGTCAAGCGCGCCCGCTCAAACAGCGGCGCGAACGATAAGAGAGAGGGACGGGACTGATGCCCACGCTTGCGACACCCAACGGCTACCAGCTCGACACCAGCGGCAAGCGCGTCGTCGTCGACCCGGTCACCCGGATCGAGGGCCATATGCGCTGTGAGGTCAACCTCGACGGCGACAATGTCATCCGCAACGCCGTGTCCACCGGCACCATGTGGCGTGGGCTGGAGGTGATCCTGAAAGGGCGCGACCCGCGCGACGCCTGGGCCTTCACCCAGCGCATCTGCGGCGTCTGCACCGGCACCCACGCGCTGACCTCGGTGCGGGCGGTGGAAAACGCCCTGAACATCCAGATTCCGGAAAACGCCAACAGCATCCGCAACATCATGCAGCTGTCGCTGCAGGTGCATGACCATCTGGTCCATTTCTACCACCTCCACGCCCTGGACTGGGTGAACCCGGTCAACGCCCTGAAGGCGGACCCCAAGGCCACGTCGGAGCTGCAGCAGGCGGTCTCCCCCCATCATCCCAACAGTTCCCCGGGCTATTTCCGCGACATCCAGACCCGCCTGCGCAAGTTCGTGGAATCCGGCCAGCTGGGGCCGTTCAAGAACGGCTATTGGACCAACCCGGCCTACAAACTGCCGCCCGAAGCCGACCTGATGGCGGTGACCCATTATCTGGAGGCGTTGGACTTCCAGAAGGACATCATGCGGGTCCGCACCATTTTCGGCGGCAAGGACATCCACCCCAACTGGCTGGTGGGCGGCGTTCCCTGCGCCATCAACCTGGATGGGGACATGGCGGCGGGCGCGCCGGTGAACATGGCGTCGCTCAACTACGTCTCCTCCATCACCGATCGCTGCATCGAGTTCGTGGAGAACGTCTACATCCCCGACATCATCGCCATCGGCGGCTTCTACAAGGATTGGCTCTACGGCGGCGGCCTGTCGAACAAGTCGGTCCTGGCCTATGGCGACATCCCCGACCGCGCCAACGACTACAGCGCCCGCAACCTGCTGATGCCCCCCGGCGCCATCATCGACGGCAAGTTGTCGGAGGTGCACCCCGTCGACCTGGCCGATCCCCAGCAGGTGCAGGAGTTCGTGCCCCACAGCTGGTACAAATACGCGGACGAGAGCAAGGGCCTGCATCCCTGGGACGGCGTGACCGAGCCCAACTATCAGCTGGGGCCCAACGCCAAGGGCACCAGCACCAACATCGTCCAGATCGACGAGGGCGCCAAGTACAGCTGGATCAAGGCGCCGCGCTGGCGTGGGCATGCCATGGAGGTCGGGCCGCTGGCCCGCTATCTGGTCGGCTACATGCAGGGCAATGCCGAGATCAAGGACCAGGTGGACCGCACCCTGGCGGCGCTGAACGTGCCGCTGGACGCCCTGTTTTCCACCCTGGGGCGGACGGCGGCCCGCGCGCTGGAGGCCCAATGGGCGGCGCGCAAGCAGCGCTATTTCCTGGACAAGCTGATCGCCACCATCAAGGCGGGCGACACCTCCACCGCCAACACCACCAAGTTCGACCCCAAGACCTGGCCGTCCGAGGTCAAGGGCGTGGGCTTCACCGAGGCGCCGCGCGGCGCGCTGGCTCATTGGGTACGCATCAAGGACGGCAAGATCGATAACTACCAGTGCGTGGTGCCCACCACCTGGAACGGCAGCCCGCGCGACAACAAGGGCAATATCGGCGCCTTCGAGGCGTCGCTGATGAACACCAAGGTGGCCCGCGCGGAAGAACCGGTGGAAATCCTGCGCACCCTGCACAGCTTCGACCCCTGCCTGGCCTGCTCCACCCATGTCATGGGGCCGGACGGGCGGGAACTGGCCGACGTCAAAGTCCGCTGAACCAAGGAGACTGATCCCATGAAGACATTCATCACGAAATCGGTCCCCCGCGTTTCGGCGGCCGTCCTGGCGGCGGGTCTCATCGCCACGCCGGCCATGGCGCACCCGGGCCACGACGGGGGCTTCGTCGGCGGCATCCTCCACCCGCTGACGGGGCTGGATCATCTGGCCGCCATGCTGGCCGTCGGCCTATGGGCGGCCACCCGTCCGGTGGCGCGCGCCTGGCAGGCGCCGGCGCTGTTCGTGGCCATGCTGGGGGCCGGCGCGCTGGCCGGCATGGCGGGCGGCGCGTTCGCGCCGGTGGACACGCTGGCGGCGCTGTCCGTGACCCTGCTGGGCCTGATGCTGGTCGTGGCCCCGTTGCTGCCCGACGGGGTGGGCCTGGGCCTCATCGCCCTGTTCGCCACGGTGCATGGCTATGCCCATGGCATGGAAGCGGGCGGCGGCCTGCCGGGTTACTTCGCCGGCCTCATGGTGGCGTCGGCCCTGCTCCACGCCGCCGGCTGGCGTCTGGGCGCCGGTTTGCTGGCCACCCGCTGGGGACGTTTGGCTTCCGGCCTCACCCTGGGCGCCGCGGGCCTCGCGCTCGCCGCGCTATGACGGAGGGGGCGCCATGAGCGAGTCCCTTCTCGGAGGCCACAAGGAAGAGGCGGTCTACGTTTACGAGGCGCCGGTGCGCCTGTGGCACTGGGCCAACGCGGCCGCCATTCTGGTGCTGTGCGTCACGGGCTACCTGATCGGCTCGCCCCCGCCGGCCATACACGGGGAGCCCAGCGACCACTTCCTGTTCGGCTGGATCCGCTTCCTGCATTTTTCGGCGGGGCAGATCCTGGTCGTCGGCTTCGTCTTCCGCTTTTACTGGTCGTTCGTCGGCAACGACCACGCCCGCGAAATCTTCCGGCCGCCGGTGTGGCGGAAAAGCTTCTGGCAAGGCGTGCTTCATGAAATCCGCTGGTACGCCATGCTGGAGCCTGCGCCCAAGAAGTATAGCGGGCACAATCCGCTGGCCATCCTGTCCATGCACATCCTGTTCGTGTGGGGCACGCTGTTCATGATCATCACCGGCCTGGCCCTCTATGGCGAGGGTCAGGGACCAGGCTGGATCCATCGCTTGTTCACCAGCTGGGTCATCCCGCTGTTCGGGCAAAGCCAGACGGTCCATACCTGGCATCATATGGCCATGTGGGTGATCGTCATCTTCGCCATCGTGCATATCTATGCCGCCGTGCGGGAGGACATCATGTCCCGCCAATCCATCATCTCCTCCATGTTCTCCGGCTGGCGGACGTTTCGTGATGGTGGTCCGGCCGACGAACAGTAAGCGGCATATCCCTTTCCAGGGAGAAAAGGGGGCTTCGCGGCCCCCTTTTTTCATCTGGATGCCGATTTTCCGCTCTGGCGCCAAACTGGAAAGAAACTAACCGGTTTCTTTGACTGTAATCAATGTCGTCGGCCACGGGTCCGGCCGTTTCGGCGCCGAAGGTGCGCTGGCACGCCCCTTGCTAATCAGGCTTCCAACATCCGGCATATCGGATGACAGGGGAGTGAGAGGCGTGGAAGTGATGACGGCAAGCGGACCCCGCGTGCTGGTGCTGGGCATCGGCAACCTGCTGTGGGCCGACGAAGGGTTCGGCGTGCGGGCGGTGGAGCACATGCACCGCCATTATGTCTTTCCCGCCAACGTCCGCCTGATCGACGGCGGCACGCAGGGCATCTATCTGGTTCAGGAAATCCGCGAGACCGACATCCTTGTCGTCTTCGACGCCGTCGATTACGCCCTGCCGCCCGGCACCCTGAAGCGGGTGGAGGGGGCGGAGGTGCCGAAATTCCTGGGCGCCAAGAAGATCTCGCTGCACCAGACCGGCTTCCAGGAAGTGCTGGCCATGGCGGAGATGATGGGCGACAGCCCCGCTCGCCAGCTGCTGATTGGCGTGCAACCGGTTGAGCTGGAGGACTTCGGCGGCAGCCTGCGGCCGGAGGTGAAGGCCCAGGTGGAGCCGGCCATCGCGCTGGCGCTGGAGTATCTGGCGGGCTTCGGCATAACGGCCGCCCCGCGCCCCACGCCGCTGCCGGTGGAGCAGGGCATCGGATCACTGGAAATGATGTTGGAACGGTACGAGGCGGAGCGCCCGGACGAGGGGGCGGCCTTCCGAGGCGGCGACGCGCGTGTGCTGGGCGCCGGCGGCTGGACCGGGCCGGCTGATTTCGAAGCGGAGATGCAAACCCTTGTGGGCGCTTCGGGGGCCGGCGCCTGATGTGCATCGGCATTCCCATGCAGGTGGTGGAGGCGGGGGCCGGCCAGGCCCGCTGCCGATCCGGCGCCGACATCCAGTTCATCGACACCAGCCTGGTGGGCGACGTCGCCCCCGGCACCTGGCTCATGACCTTCCTCGGCGCGGCGCGGGAGGTGATGAGTCCCGAGGCCGCCCAGCGGTGCCTGGCGGCGCTGGCCGCCCTGGAAGCCGTCATGCGGGGGCAGCCGGCCGACCTGGACGCGGCCTTCGCCGATCTGATCGGCCGCGAGCCCCAATTGCCCGACCATTTGCGTCCCACCCTGGAGCCCGAAGCATGAGCGATGCGCGCGACGACTTTTCCCCCTGCTGCGATCCGTCATCGGCCGGCGCGGCTACCGGATGGTGCGGGAAGCGGAATTGGTGGAGGTTTGCGCCGGCCAGCCGCTGGCCCTGCTGTTCCTGGCGGGTGACCACTGGCGGGTGGCGGAAAGCGATGATGTCGCCGCCATCCTGCCGGAACTGGACGATGCCATGGGCGGCCATGTCGTGCCGCTGATCGCGGCGCGGGCGGACGAACGCGCGCTGCAGCGGCGCTTCCGCTTCGCCCGCTTCCCCGCCCTGGTCTTCTTGCGCCTGGGCGAATACCTGGGCGCCATCGAAGGCATCCGTGACTGGGCGGATTACATGCGCGAGATCCCGGAAATCCTGGAGCGCGAACCCAGCGTGCCCCCCGCCTTCCGCCTGCCCGCCGGCTGCGGCACCGATGCCGTGCATTGAGGAGAAACCGATGACTGATCCCATGGCCGCCCCCCTTGGCGGCGGCGTCCTGGTCGGGCCCGGCAGCCAGCCCGCGGATTTCGACGGCGGCCGGCTGGATTACATGGTCATGCCCGACGGCATGGCCATCTTTTCCGCCGCCAACGTGCCGGAGGCCGACGCCGCCCGGGCGGTGCCGGAGGGCGTGGCGGCGGGCGACGCCATCCTGGCGGCCTTGACCCGCGTGGTGGACGGCGCGGGGCCGCAGCAAGTGGACCTGACGCGATTGGATGCCGCCAACCTGGCGTTCGTCGACCAGCTGCTGGGTGAGGGCGAGGTGTCGGTGGTGTTCGGAACCGACGTGCAGGCGCAGGAGTCCGTCCTTGCCGGGGTGTGGCGGGTGCGCGAAAGCGACGCCGCCGGCCGGCGCCTGCGCGACTATGTCGATTGCGGCCCATTCCCGACCGGGTTGGTCGAGCGCGCCTTCAACGGTGCGCGGGCCGAGGCCGTCCTGCCGGAGACGGCGCGTCCCAACATCTTCAACGCGCCGCCCCTGATCGCCGAGATCAACGAGCATATTCCCCGCGTCGGGGAAGCCGGCGGGGCGGGCCATGTCATCAACCTGTCCCTGCTGCCCCATACCGAGGAGGACCTGGCCTTCCTGGATGAGGCGCTGGGGCGCGGCGGCCTGGTCATCCTGTCGCGCGGCTACGGCAACTGCCGCATCCGGTCGACCGGGACGCGGGGTTGCTGGTGGACGCAGTACTTCAATTCCCAGGACACGCTGATCCTGAACAGCATCGAGATTTGCGCCATTCCGCGGGTCGCCCTGGCGGCGGCGGAGGATTTGGCGGATTCCGCCGAACGACTGAGCGAGATCATGGAGACTTACCGGTGAAGGATCATTTTTTTGCCGGATCGTTCGGTGGGGACGTCAGCAAGATCGGGCCGGAGACGAAGCTGGAGTGCAAGATCTGTTGGCATGTCTACGATCCGGCGGTGGGCGACGCCTATTGGCAGGTGCCGGCGGGCACGGCCTTCGCGGACCTGCCGGAGCATTGGACGTGCCCCGAGTGCGACAGCGCCAAGTCCGGCTTCATGGTGATCGGTGACGAATGACCGACGCGTCCGCCCTGTCCGCCCGCATCGAGGCCACCTTCGTCCGCATCGCGGAGACGCGCATGGTGGGCGTGCCGGTGATGAACCCCGCGCTGGCGGTGGCGATGCGGGGGCTGCATCGCCATGGCGGGCATTGGGTCGGCGTGCTGGTGACCCCGTGGTTCATGAACCTGCTGCTGCTGCCCGTGGCGGACCATGGCGCGCGACGGGTGGGGGAGAAGGCGGCCCTGGCGTTGCCGTCCGGCGGGTATGAGGGAATTTGGGGGCATGAGGACGAGTTGGGCGGGTATTGGAGCTGTTCCTTGTTCTCCCCCATGTTTGACTTCGCGGATCAGGAGACGGCGGCCGCGACGGCGGACGCCGCCCTGACGGAAATCATGGCGGTGCCGGGGACGGACGCCGATGACGACGGCATGGCCATGATCTGGGCGGGAAATCCTGGCCCTTCCGATCCCGTCAGGGCGGAGCCCGCCGCGCCGCCGACCCGGCGGGCGTTGTTCGGCCTGGGGCGGGGGGCGGGGCCATGACCCGGCCCGCCATCATCCTGCGGCTTCCCGCCGGCGCCGGGGGCGCGGCCGCGCTGAGCTACGCGCCGCGCGGCGACGTCACGGGCCTGCTGGCGGCCGCACCGGTGGAGCGGGCGCCGGCCCTGGTCCGGACGCTGTTCGCCATATGCGCCAACGCGCAGGGCCACGCGGCGGAATTGGCGGTGGAAGCGGCGCTGGGCCTGGAGGCCTCGGCCGGTGAACTGGTGGCGCGTGAAATCCGGACATGGACGGAGGTGGCGCGGGAGCACGGCCTGCGCATCAGCCTGGACTGGGCCCGCCTCCTGGGCGAGGCGCCGGATCTGGCCCACGCGCGCGCCTTCATGGCGCTGTCCACCGCCGATGACTCCGCGATCCTGATCGGCGAGGCGGTGATCGGCCTGCCGCCCGAACGGTGGCTGGCGATGACCTCGACGGTCGAGCTGGCCCGCTGGGCCGGGGCGGGCCGCACGGTGGCGTCGCGCTTCATCGCCACCCTGTTCGAGGCGTCCATGCTGACGCCGGTGGGGGAGGTGGAGTCCGGATCGCTGGCGGCGCGCCATGCGGACCATCCCCTTCTGTCCCGCGCCTTACCCGCCGGATCGCTCATGGCCTGCCATGTCGCCCGGCTGATCGATCTCTGCCGCGTGCCGGCGCGCCTGGCCGCCCTGCGCGCCGGTGACGCCGCACCCTTGCGGGGCGTGGCGTCGGGATCGGGCTCGGGGATGGCGGCGGTGCCTTGTGCCCGTGGCACCCTGGTCCATGAGGTCGGCGTGGTGGCCGGGAGGGTGGGCCGCTATCGTATCCAGTCGCCCACGGATCGCGCTTTCGCGCCCGGTGGGTGGGCCGAGCGGCACATCCAAGTGCTGGACGCCTGGCCGTCGGCCGACCGCGCGCGATGGGCCGAGGTGATGATGCTGGCGCTGGACCCTTGTGTGGACTACGCGGTGGAGGTGGCCTGATGCACGAGATGGCCATCTGCGAGAACATCCGCGTCCTGATCGAAGAACAGGCCCGGACCCAGCACTTCAGCCGGGTGGAGCGGGTGTGCCTGGAAATCGGCGCCCTATCCGGCGTGGAGGTCGAGGCGCTACGCTTCGGCTTCGACGTCGTCATGCGCGGCGGCGTCGCGGCCGACGCCCGGCTGGAGATCGTCGAGACGGCCGGCACCGCCTGGTGCCTGCCCTGCGCCGCGACCGTGGTCATCGGCCGGCGTTATGACCCATGCCCCCGCTGCGGTTCGCACCAGATACAGGTGACGGGCGGGGAAGAGATGAAGATACGCGAACTGGAGGTGACGTGATGTGCACGGTCTGCGGATGCGGCGAGGGCGGAGCCAAGGTCGAGGCCGATCCCCACGGCCACGATCATCATGACCACGGGCATCACGATCATGGACATCACCATGATCACGGCCACGACCATGGGCACATCCATCATTCCGGTCACCATCATCATGACCATCACCATGGCGCGGGCGGGACGCTGGATTACGGCGGCGGCCCCGCCGGCACGTCCGTCCCGGGCATGAGCCAGGCGCGCCTGATCCAGATCGAGGCCGACATCCTGGGAAAGAACAACGGCTATGCCGCCGCCAACCGCGCCCGGTTCGCCGAGGCCGGCATTCTGACGCTGAACCTGGTGTCCAGCCCCGGGTCCGGCAAGACCACGCTGCTGTGCCGCACGCTGGGCATGCTGGCGGGCGAGTTTCCCTGCGCGGTCATCGAGGGTGACCAGCAGACCAGCGCCGATGCCGACCGCATCCGCGCCACGGGCGCCCCGGCCATCCAGATCAACACCGGCAAGGGATGCCATCTGGATGGCCACATGGTAGGCCACGCCGTGGACCATCTGGCGCCGGCGGATGGGTCGGTGCTGTTCATTGAGAATGTCGGCAACCTGGTGTGCCCGGCGGCCTTCGACCTTGGGGAGGCGCACAAGGTGGCGATCCTGTCGGTGACGGAGGGGGAGGACAAGCCCCTGAAATATCCCGATATGTTCGCCGCCGCCGACCTGGTGCTCATCAACAAGACCGACCTGCTGCCCCATCTCGACTTCGACGTCGACCTGGCCATGGCCAACGCGCGCAAGGTCAATCACCGGGTGCGCCTGCTGAAGGTTTCAGCGCGCACGGGTGAGGGCATGCAGGCCTGGCTGGACTGGGTCCGTGGCGCCCGCCTGATGGCGCTGTCCGGCCGGCCGTCCCGGGCGGCGGAGTAGGGGGGAACCATGTGCCTGGCCATACCCGCGCTGGTGACGGCGCTGCATGACGGCGCGATGGCGAGCGTCTCGGTTGGCGGCATCGCCAAGCAAGTCTCGACCGCGCTGCTGGAGGAGGTCGCGGTGGGTGACTATGTGCTGCTGCACGTCGGCTACGCCCTGCATCGCGTCAGCGAGGAGGAGGCGCGGCGCACCCTGGCCATGATGGCCGAGGCCGGGCTGCTGCAGGCCGAGGTGGCGGACATGGCCCAGATGACGGGAATAGCGGGGGTGACGCCATGAAATACATCGACGAATTCCGCGACCGGGACCTGGCCCGCACGCTGGCCGCCGCCATCGCCGCAGCGGCGGACCCGGCGCGCGACTACAACTTCATGGAATTCTGCGGCGGGCACACCCACGCCATCTTCCGCTACGGCGTGCAGGATCTGGTGCCGGCCAACGTGCGTTTCGTGCACGGTCCCGGCTGCCCCGTCTGCATCCTTCCCGCCCGCCGCCTGGACGACGCCATCGAATTGGCGGAGCGGCACGGCGTGATCCTGTGCAGCTATGGCGACATGCTGCGGGTGCCGGGCACGGGGCGGCGGTCGCTGCTGAAGGCCAAGGCGGACGGCGCCGACATCCGCATGGTCTATTCGACGCTGGACGCGCTGGACATCGCCCGCGCCAACCCGGGACGCGAGGTGGTTTTCCTGGGCATCGGCTTCGAAACCACGACGCCGCCCAGCGCCGTCGCCATCGTCCAGGCGGAGGCTGAAGGGCTCGGCAATTTCTCCGTCTTCTGCAACCATGTGCTGACCCCACCGGCCATCCGCCACATCCTGGAGGCGCCGGAGATCGACCCCGGCCAGGCCGCCCGCCTGGACGGTTTCCTTGGCCCGTCGCACGTCAGCACGGTCATCGGTTCCCGGCCTTATGAATTTCTGGCCGCCCGCTACGCCAAGCCAGTGGTCATCGCGGGCTTCGAGCCGCTGGACGTGATGCAGTCGGTCCTGATGCTGATCCACCAGGTGAACCAGGGCCGGGTGGCGGTCGAGAACCAGTACACCCGGGTGGTGACGCGCGACGGCAACGCCAAGGCGCAGCAACTGATGGATTGCGTTTTCGAGCTGCGGCCCAGCTTCGAATGGCGCGGCCTGGGCAGCGTTCCCGAAAGCGCGCTGGCCATTCGGGCGGACTATGCTGCCTTTGACGCCGAGAAGCGCTTCGCCCTCAGCGAGAAGCAGAGCCGCGAGATCAAGTCCTGCGAGTGCCCGGCCATCCTGCGCGGCGTGAAAAAGCCCAAGGATTGCAGGCTATTCGGCAAGGCCTGCACGCCGGAAACCCCCATGGGCGCCTGCATGGTCTCCTCCGAAGGGGCGTGCGCGGCCTACTGGACCTACCGGCGCCTGGAAACCCTGGCGGAGATGGCGGCCGAATGACGATCCCGCTTCCCGATCTTTCCGGCAGCGTGGACATGAGCCACGGCGGTGGCGGCCGGGCCATGGCGCGGCTGATCCGCGACATCTTCCTGCGTCATCTGGCGAACCCGCTGCTGGACCAGGGGCACGACGCCGCGCGCGTCGATGTGGGATCCGGCCGCATCGCCGTGACGACCGACGCCCATGTCATCTCGCCCCTGTTCTTCCCCGGCGGAGACATCGGATCGCTGGCCGTCCACGGCACGCTCAACGACCTGGCCATGGCCGGCGCCCGCCCGGTGGCGCTGACCGCCGCCTTCATCATCGAGGAAGGTTTCCCCTTGGCGGACCTGGACCGCATCGCCGCCAGCATGGGGCGGGCATCCCGCGATGCCGGCGTGCCGGTGGCGACGGGCGACACCAAGGTGGTGGAGCGCGGCAAGGGCGATGGCGTCTTCATCACCACCAGCGGCATCGGCGTGGTTCCGGAGGCCGTGGACATCAGCCCGCGCCGGTTGCGCCCGGGGCAGGCCATCCTGCTGTCCGGTCCCATCGGCGACCATGGCATCGCCATCCTGTCCAGGCGCCAGGGCCTGGAATTCGGCACGGAGATCCGTTCCGACAGCGCCGCCCTGCACCGCATGGTGGCCGATATGGTCGCGGCGGTGCCGGGTATCGCGGTCTTGCGCGACCCCACCCGGGGCGGCCTGTCCGCCACGCTGAACGAACTGGCCGGGGCCGCCGATGTCGGCATGCTGTTGGATGAACGGGCCATCCCGGTCCGCCCGGAGGTGGCGGCGGCCTGCGAACTGCTGGGCCTGGACCCCCTGAACGTCGCCAATGAGGGCAAGCTGGTCTGCGTTTGCGAGCCGGAGGACGCGGAGACGCTGCTGGCGGTGATGCGGGACCATGCGGAAGGCCGTGACGCGGCGCGGATCGGTCATGTTACCGTGGGCCAGCCCGGCCTCGTCCGCATGACGACGGCCATCGGCGGCCAGCGCGTGGTCGACTGGCTGTCGGGCGAACAGCTTCCGCGCATCTGCTAGCGGAGAGGAGCGATGGCCGACCTTCCCACCATCCTGATCGTCGATGACGAGCTGCGCTCCCTGGAATCGCTGCGGCGCATCCTGGAGGAGGACTTCGAGGTGCTGACCGCCGCCAGCACCGTCGAGGCCGAGCGGCGGTTGGCCGACAATCTGGTGCAGGTGGTGCTGTGCGACCAGCGCATGCCGGAACGCACCGGCGTGGAATTCCTGACGGAGGTCAAGGAGCGCTGGCCCGAGGTCGTGCGCATGATCATCTCCGGCTACACCGACGCGCACGACATCATCGACGGCATCAACCAGGCCGGCATCTTCCAATACGTCACCAAGCCCTGGCACCCGGAAAACCTGCTGCTGACGTTGAAGGGCGCCTGCCGCCTCTATGCCTTGCAGCGGCAGAACGAGTTGCTGGCGGTGGAGATGAAGATGCTGCCGGCCGCCGCCTCCCGCGTGGTGGGGGAACGGAAGGAAAGGCTGCGCCGCGCCTACAATTTCGATGACGGCATCGTCCGCGCCAAGGGCAGCCCCATGGAGGCCGTGTGCGGCAGCCTGGCCCAGGTGGCGCCGTTCGATGTGCCGGTCCTGCTGTTCGGGTCCTCCGGCACGGGCAAGGAGCTGGCGGCGCGCGCCTTGCACTACGGCTCGTTGCGCTGGAACCAGCCCTTCGTGGTCGAAAACTGCGGCGCCTTGCCCGACGAACTGCTGGAGAGCGAGCTGTTCGGGCACAAGAAGGGCGCCTTCACCGGCGCCATCGAGGACCATGTCGGCCTGTTCGAGCGGGCGGACGGGGGTACCGTCTTCCTGGACGAGATTGGCGAGGTTTCCCCCGCCTTCCAGGTCAAGCTGCTGCGTGTGCTGCAGGAGGGCGAGATCCGGCCCCTGGGGGGGACCCGCACGCGCAAGGTGGAAGTGCGCGTGATCGCCGCCACCAACAAGGACCTGGAGGAGGAGGTACGGGCCAAGCGCTTCCGCGCCGACCTGTTCTACCGCCTGGCCGGCATGATCATCCGCCTACCCGACCTGAAGGACCGCAAGGGTGACCTGCCCATGCTGGTGGAGGTGCTGTTGGACCGGGCCATGGCGCAGATGGGCAAGCGCGTGCCCGGAATTTCGCCGGAAGCGCTGGAGTGCCTGGCCCGTTACGACTGGCCCGGCAATGTCCGCGAACTGCAGAACGAGGTGCAGCGCCTGATGGTGCGGGCCACGGAAGGGCGTCGGCTGGAGGCCGATTTGCTGTCCCCGCACATCCTGCGGGCGGAGCCTCAGCGGAGCGGCGCGCGCGAGGATGACTTCGCCGACATCGCCGGGCTGGCCGGCGACCTGCGGGAACGGGTCAGCGCCATGGAGGCGCGCATCATCCGGGAAACCCTGATCCGCCATCGCTGGAACAAGAGCCAGGCGGCGCGGGAACTGGGGCTGTCGCGCGTGGGGTTGCGCGCGAAGCTGGAGCGCTATGGGCTGGAAAACGTCCATCCCCTGGCGCCCAAGCGCGCGGCGGGGAACTGAGCCATGGGCAATCACGATCCGACCTCGGCGCTTCCATTTGAGGACCTGCCGCCCGCTGATGCGGACGGCGAGGGTGAGCAGCTGTGGATAGACGTCATCCGCCGCATGGACGTGGTCTACAGCGACCTCGTGGCCTCGCAGGTGGCGCTGGAGGAACAGAACCAGCGCCTGCAGCAGGCGCGCGACTTCATGCATTCGGTCCTGGGGGCCATGAACGACGTGCTGATCGTCTGCGATGCGGCCGGTGCCGTGCTGCGGGTCAACGCCGCGCTGACGGTGGCCCTGGGGCGGGAGGAGGGTGATTTGCTGGCGGTCCCCTTGCTGGATCTGTTCGACCCCGCCGACCATACCGACATCCGGGCCTGTCTGGCCGAGGGGCGCGCCATCGAGGACAAGGGCTGGCATCTGCTGGCGGCGGATGGCCAGCGGGCGGCGGTGTCCGTGAACGGGGCGCCCCGCCGGGATGGGCGGGGTCGGTTCGCCGGCATGGTGCTGGTTGGCCGGCCCGTGGGTGAACTGCTGCGGGCCTATCGTGCGCTGGACAAGGCCCACCAGCGGCTGCGCCAGACCCAGCAACAGCTGCTGACCTCGGAAAAGATGGCGGCGCTGGGCCGGCTGGTGGCCGGCGTGGCCCACGAACTCAACAACCCCATCAGCTTCGTGTTCGGCAACATGTACGCGCTGAAGCGTTATGGCGCCGCCATCACCGGCTATCTGGCGGCCATCGATGCCGGCACGCCGCGGGCGGAGCTGGCGGCCCTGCGCGACAGCCTGCGCATCGACAAGGTGCTGGCCGACATCGGCCCCCTGGTCGACGGCACGCTGGAGGGTGCGGAGCGGGTGCGCGACATCGTGCAGGATCTGCGGCGCTTCTCCTCCAACCAGCGTGAGGAGCCAGAGGCGTTCAACCTGGTCCGCCTGATCCACACGGCGACCGACTGGGTGATCAAGACGCAGCGCACCAAGCCGGAGGTGCGGCTGGAGTTGCCGGCCGCGTTGGAGGTGGTGGGCCTAAAGGGCCAACTGCACCAGATCCTGGTCAATCTGGTGCAGAACGCGGTGGACGCGGTGGAGGGCCGCGACGGCGCCCTGATCCGCATCACGGCTGGGGAGCGGGACGGATGGATCGTCCTGACGGTCGCCGACAACGGGCCTGGCGTCCCGCTCGAGAACCAGAGCAAGATTTTCGAGCCCTTCTTCACCACCAAGCCCATAGGCAGCGGGACCGGCCTGGGTCTGTATGTCAGCTACAACATGGCGGAAAAGTTGGGCGGCAGCCTGGACCATGCCGATGCGGAGGGCGGCGGCGCCGCCTTCACCCTGAGAGTGCCGGTCGATGACCGCGGCATCTGAACCGGCCCGCCCACTGCGGCTGCTGTGGCTGCAGTCCGGCGGCTGCGGCGGCTGCACCCTGTCCCTGCTGGGGGCGGAAAAGCCGGATCTGCTGACGGCGCTGGCGGCGGCCAACGTCGAACTGCTGTGGCACCCGTCCCTCAGCGAGGCCACGGGCGGGGAAGCGCGTGCCATCCTGGAGGCCGTGGCCGCGGGCGACCAGCCGGTCGACATCCTGTGCCTGGAGGGGTCTGTCATCAACGGGCCGGGTGGCACCGGCCGCTTCCACCTGATGGCCGGGACGGGCAAGCCCATGCGCGACTGGATCGCCGCCATCGCCCAGCGAGCCGGCTATATCGTGGCCGTGGGCAGCTGCGCCGCGTTCGGTGGTGTCACCGCCGCCGGCGGCAACGAGGTGGAGGCGTGCGGCCTGGCCTATGACGGCACCCGGGCGGGCGGCCTGCTGGGGGCGGGGTTCCGGTCGCCAAGGGCCTGCCGGTCATCAATATCGCCGGCTGCCCCATCCACCCCGGCTGGTTCACCGACACGCTGCTGCAGATCGGCGCCGGCACGTTGACCGGGGCGGATCTGGACGAGTGGGAGCGCCCCCTGGCCTATACCGCCCACCTGGTCCACCACGGCTGCGCCCGCAACGAGTTCTACGAGTTCAAGGCCAGCGCGGAACAGCCGGGCGACCTGGGCTGCATGATGGAGAATTTGGGCTGCAAGGGCACGCAGGCGCGGGCCGACTGCAACATCCGGCCGTGGAACGGCGGCGGCTCCTGCCTGGACGGCAACTACGCATGCATCAATTGCACGGCCCCGGGGTTTGAGGAGCCGGGCCACGCCTTCGCTGTCACACCCAAGGTGGCCGGCATACCCATCGGCCTGCCGACGGACATGCCCAAGGCGTGGTTCGTGGCGCTGGCATCCCTGTCCAAGGCGGCGACGCCCAAGCGGCTGCGCGACAACGCCGCGCGGCCGGCACCGGTCCTTCTTCCCCATGACAAGCGCAAGGACAGCGCATGAGCCGCCTGATCGTCGGTCCTTTCAACCGTGTCGAGGGCGATCTTGAGGTGCGCCTCGACATCAGCGCCGGCGCGGTGGCCGACGCCCGTGTCGTCTCCCCGCTCTATCGCGGGTTCGAGGCCATGCTGGTGGGCAAGCCGGCGCTGGACGCGCTGGTCTACGCGCCGCGCATCTGCGGCATCTGTTCCGTGTCGCAGTCGGTGGCGGCGGCGCGCGCGCTGGCGGCGACCGGTTCCGTGCCGCTGCCCGCGAATGGCGGCTTGGCCGTGAATCTGATCCACGCCGTCGAGAACGTCGCCGACCACCTGACGCACTTCTACCTGTTCTTCATGCCGGACTTCGCCCGCGCCGTTTACGCGGGGGAGCCCTGGCATGCCGGCGCGGCCGCGCGGTTCGCGGCGGTGAGGGGCGGTGCCGCGCAGGACTTCCTGCCCGCTCGCGCGGAACTGATGAACCTGCTAGGCGTCCTGGCGGGTAAATGGCCCCACACCCTGGCGGTCCAGCCCGGTGGATCGACGCGCGCCATCTCGCGGGCCGAACTGGCGCGGTTGGGCGCCCTGCTGGCCGCCTTCCGCCGTTTCCTGGAACGCACCTTGTTCGCCGATGGGCTGGAGGCGGTGGCGGCTTTGTCGACGCGCGACGCCTTGCTGGCCTGGGCGGAGCGACGGGCCATGGCGGGGGACTTCGCCCGCTTCGTCATCCTGTCGCAGGCGACGGGCCTGAACCGCTTGGGCCGCACCGATCTGCGGCACATGAGCTACGGCGCCTATCCGTCCGCGGAGGGGCCGTTGTTCCCGCGCGGCGTGTTCCGGCGGGGCGTCGGCAGCGTCCTGCCGGTGGACCGCATCACGGAGGATGTCAGTCACGCCTGGTACCGGACTGCCCCGGACGACGCGCCGCGCTCGCCGCGCGACCTGGGGGCGCCGCCCGATGCCGCGCGGGATGACGCCTATTCCTGGTGCAAGGCGCCCCGCCTGGACGGCGAGGTGGCGGAGGTGGGCGCCTTGTCGCGCCAACTGGTCGCCGGTCACCCGCTGCCGCGCGACTTGGTGGCGCGGGACGGTGCGACGGTCGAGGCACGGGTGGTGGCGCGCGTGCTGGAGGTCGCCCTGGTCGCCATGGCCATGGAACGCTGGGTGCGCGCCATCGATCCGGCGGCGCCCTTCATCGATCATACGCCCTTGCCGACGGCGGGTGAGGGGGCCGGGCTGACGGAGGCGGCCCGGGGGTCGCTGGGCCACTGGGTCGATCTGGAGGGGGGCCGTATCACCAATTACCAGATCATCGCCCCCACCACCTGGAACTTCTCCCCCCGCGACGCCGCTGGCACGCCGGGACCGCTGGAGCAGGCGCTGCGCGGCGCCCCGGTTCGGGAAGGGGAGGCGGAACCGGTGGCCGTGCAGCACATCGTCCGCTCCTTCGACCCCTGCATGGTCTGCACGGTGCATTGATGGGGACCACCGGCGCCATGGCGGGCCGCCATATCCGCGTGCGGGGCCTGGTCCAGGGGGTGGGCTTCCGGCCCCACGTCTGGCGGTTGGCGCAGGCATTGGATATTGCCGGCGATGTCGCCAATGACGGCGACGGCGTGATCATCCATGCTTGGGGGGCCCCGGCGGCGCTGGACAGATTCCAGGACCGCCTGCGCGGCGAGGCGCCGCCCCTGGCGCGTATCGACGCCATCGAGGTCGCGCCCCATGGCGGCCCACCGCCTGGCGGCTTCATCATCGCCGCCAGCGTCGCCGGAACGGCGCGGACGGGTATCGTGCCGGATGCCGCCACCTGCCCCGCCTGCCGGGCGGAGCTGTTCGACCCCGCCGACCGGCGCCGGGGCTACGCCTTTGGCAACTGCACCCATTGCGGGCCCCGCCTGTCCATCGTGAGCGCCATCCCCTACGACCGCGCCAACACGGCCATGGCGGCATTTCCGATGTGCCCGGCGTGCGCCGCCGAATACGCGGACCCCGCCGACCGCCGCTTCCATGCCCAGCCGACGGCTTGTCCCGCCTGCGGTCCCCGGCTTTGGCTGGAGCCCGCCCCGGTGGCGGGAACGGATCCGCTGGACGCGGCGGCGGCGCTGCTGCGCGCCGGCGGTATCGTCGCCGTGAAGGGCATCGGCGGCTTTCATCTGGTCTGTGACGCCACCAGTTCCACCACGGTGATGGAATTGCGGCGGCGCAAGGCGCGCGATGCCAAGCCCTTCGCGGTGATGGCCCGCTCAGTGGATGAGATCGGGCGGTATTGCCGGCTGGACGACGCGACATGCGCCCTGTTGCAATCGCCCGCGGCACCCATCGTGCTGCTAGCCAGGCGACCCGATGGCGCGCCCCTTCCGGACGGGTTGGCGCCCGGCCAGGATCATCTGGGCGTCATGCTGCCGTACACGCCCCTGCATCATCTGTTGATGGCGCGCATGGACGGACCCCTGGTGATGACGTCGGGCAACCGGTCGGATGAGCCGCAGGTCATCAGCAATGAGGATGCGCGCGGTCGCTTGGCCGGACTGGCCGATGCCTGGCTGATGCACGACCGGGCCATCCTCAACCGCCTGGATGACAGCGTCGTCGCCGCCACCCGGGGGGCGCCCGTCATCCTGCGGCGGGCGCGGGGCTATGCCCCGGCGCCGCTGCCCCTGCCCCCGGGCTTCGACGGCCTGCCGCCCACCTTGGCCATGGGGGGTGAGCTGAAGGCGACCTTCTGCCTGCTGCGGGACGGCCAGGCCATCCTGTCCCAGCACATCGGCGATCTGGAGAACGCCGCCGCCCTCGATGACTATGGCGCGATGCTGCGCCTTTACCGCGAGCTATTCGACTTCACCCCGGCGGTGGTCGCGGTCGACGCCCACCCCGACTATCTGTCGACCACGCTGGGCGCCGCGCTCGCCCGGGAATGTGGCGCGCGGCTGGTCCGCGTGGGGCACCATCATGCGCATATGGCCGCCTGCCTGGCTGACGCCGGCATCGGGGTGGGCGATGGTGGGGAAGGGGCCTTCGGCCTGATCCTGGACGGCCTGGGCCTGGGCGGTGACGGAACGCTGTGGGGGGGCGAGATCCTGCGGGGAGGGTACCACGGCGTGACCCGCGCCGCCCACATCGCCCCCGCGGCCCTGGCCGGCGGAGCGGCCGCGATGCGTGAGCCGTGGCGCAACCTGGTGGCCCAACTGCGCCTGGCCTTTGGCGATGCCTGGCGGACCCGGGCCGCGCCCGTGCGACACCATCTGCCGCCTGACGCGCAGGTGGCGGTGCTGGAACGCATGCTGGAAACAGGCACCAACACGCCGCCCTGTTCCTCGGCCGGCCGGCTGTTCGACGCGGTCGCGGCGGCGCTGGGCATCCACCCCGCGCGCATCGGGCACGAGGCCCAGGCCGCGATGGCGCTGGAAGCCCTCGCGCGCCCCCACATGGCGGCGGCCCGGTCCTATCCGGTGGCGCTTGGCGGGGGTGACCCCGTGGTGATCGGGTGGCTTCCGATGTGGGAGGCGCTGCTGGCCGACCTTCGTGTCGGAGAGGCCCCGGGGCTGGTCGCCGCCCGCTTCCATCTGGGTTTTGCCGAGGCCATGGCCTCGGCGGCGGCGCGCCTGGGGGCCGGTATTGGAACCATTGTGGCGCTGTCGGGCGGTGTCCTGCAGAACCGCATCATCCTGCACGAACTGCAGGCCCGCCTGCGTGCCGTTGGCTGCCGGCCCGTGACGCACGCCCGGGTGCCGGCCAACGATGGCGGCTTGGCGCTGGGCCAGGCCGTGTTGGCCGCCCTGGGCACATCCATTCCAACGCCGGCAGCATGCACATCACGGCCGAAAGCCAGGTAGCGCTGGGCCTCGCGATCGACGACACTTCCGTTAAGGCGCGTCCGCTGCGGCGATCCGGATGGCGTGTTGCAGCACCGGGTCGTCCGGCGTCTCCACGATGGGGAAGGGGATGGCGATGTCAGGTGTCACCCCACGGGCACGGGTATCGCCGTTGGGCCGTATGATGTGGGCCTTGGGGAAGCCGACCGTGATGCCGGTGGCGGGCAGCGTGAACCGCTCCATGGCGCCAAAAGCCGTCGCCATGTCGGTGGTCGGTTCGCCCAGGATCCGGCCGAAGCCGTAATCTTGGATGGTTGCGGCCACCGCCACGGCATTGGAGTAGGTCTGGCGGTTGACCAGGGCGTACACCTTGCCCGTGAAACGCTCCTCCCTGTTGGGCTGGCTGTCGGGCAAGGTCAGGGCAATGACGTCGCCCGGCGTGGCCGTGGCGTACAAATCGGCGAAGCGTTGCGAGATGGCGCCAGCCGCCACAGCGTCCCGCGCGATGCGGTTTCGGTTGGCGGCCACGGCATCGGCGCTGACCCGTATCCGGAAAGATGAGAAGAACTGGTAGGGCCGAGTGGCGAACCAGGAGACCATGACGTCGCTGAACAGGCTGTCGCCGCCGGGATTGCCGCGCAGGTCGATGATCAACCGGGTGACGCCCTGGGCCTTGAAGCTGCGGAAGGCGCCGTCGATGAAGGTGCGGAAGCTGGCCACGTCCCACTCATCCGCGCCGGTTTTCGCAGCCTCGTTGTAAAAGGGACCCGGCCGCAGATAACCGACGCCATTGGCCAGCACCCGGGCGTCGCGCAACGGCTGCGCCAGATCCAGCGCGGGGGGACGGGACTGGCTGGTCGAGGCCATGTCCACCTTGGTCCGCGCCGTCAGTGTGACGGTGTCGGGCACCGATGCGCCGGCCGGCTTCACTATCACCTTGAAGGCCGGCCTGGCACCGGTTGCGACCCATAGATACAGGGGAAAGTCATATTCCAGGATGCTGTCCGCCAGCGCCGGAGTTTCGGCGGAGATGTGGCGGCGCAGGCGTGTCAGCCATGTGGTGACCGGCACGCCATCGATGGCCAGGATCTGGTCGCCGGGCGCCAGTTGCGCCCTGTCGCTGAGATTGCGGGCGATGTATATCCGCCCTTCCTTGATCCGCACGGCCAAGGGGAAGGCCAGCCCACCCGCTTTCTGATAGGCGGCCCAGGTGGCGTACACGCCCTCCACCCGGGTGTGGCCCTGGTGGGCGGCGGCGGCCAGCAGTTCCAGTCGCGCTTCGGCTTGGGCGCGTGTCAGTGGCGTCGTGATATCGGTCCTCAGTTGCCGGTGCAACCGGTCCATGTCGGCCTTGGGCGTGAAGGCGTAGAGGTCGAAGGCGTCCGCCTGCAGGCGCCGGTACAGCGTATCCATGTCGGCGCGGACGTCGGCAGCGGGGTAGGTCGGTTCCGGCGAAATTTGGGCCGTTGCCGTCGCGCAGGCCATCGCCATGCCGAGAATGAAACAGCCAATGGTGCGCGCGCAGGCCCGCTTCATCATCCCTTGTCCTTTCCTGTTCCCACTTTCCCGTTCTGGCCTTTTGGCCCGCGCCCCGATACTTGTTAGGCGCCTATGCAGATAATAGTTAGGCGCCTATGTATGTGCAAGGAGGCGATGCTCATGACCACGGACCACATGCGCCGGCGCGGCCCGCTCGCCTTGGGTGGGCGGTTGCGGCGGCTGACCGAACGCATCGATGAGGACGCGCGGCGCGTCTATGCCGAATTCGGCGTGGCGTTCGAGCAGCGCTGGTGGGGCGTGATGGAACAGTTGATGGAAGGTGGGGCGGCCTCCGTCAGCGAGTTGGCGCGCGCCCTGGGTATCAGTCAGCCGTCCGTCAGCCAGACGCGGCGGTCGATGGAGGCGGCGGGGTTGATCGAAACCCAGGACGATCCGCGCGACGCGCGCAGCCGCCGCATCGACCTGTCGGCGCAGGGGCGGGCGCTCTATGCCCGGTTGGAACCGGTGTGGGCGGCCATGGACGTGGTGGCCATGGAATTGGACGCGGAAGCGGCGGGCGTCATCACCACGCTGGATCGCCTGGACGCGGCGCTGGCGCGGTCGTCATTATATGAGCGGTTGTGGCGGGTGATGGGTGAGGGGCGCTGACATCGCCGCCGCGGCGTCTGGGCTGGCGAGGATCGCGGTAGGCTCGCGGCGGCGAACAAATCGAACCGCGTCCGTTCAGGAGAGTCCGATCACATCAGGTTGGCCTGCCTGAGGCGATGCGGGCGGGGCGCCGGTTTCCGGAAAAAACGCCAGCAACGCCACAACCGCGATGCCGGCGGCAAGCCCCGGGCCCAGGAACGCCGGCGGATAGCCGAGCCTGTCGACGACGGCGCCCGCCGCCAGCCCGCTGATCGCCCCGCCCACGCCTTGGGCGGACATGACAAGGCCCAGGGCCAGGTTGTAGTGACCGGTCGCGCGCGTCAGGTCGGAGACGACCAGCGGCGTCAGGACCCCGATCAGGCCGGCACCGATCCCGTCCAGAAGCTGGACGCCGATAAGCCAAGCCGGGTTGTCGGAAACGATATAGAGGCAGGCCCGAACCGGCAGGATGGTGAACGCGATGAGCAAGACGGGCTTACGCCCCCATTTCCGCGCGTAATGGCCGGCGAACAGCGCCATGGGCAGCATGACCAGCTGGGCGGCGATGATGCAGGACGACATCATCGCGGTCGCCCACTCCGGGTTCGCGCTGGCCAGTTTCTGGCCCACCAGGGGAAGCAGCGGGGCGTTGGCGAAGTGGAACAGCAACCCGCAGCCGGCGAAGATCATGAGCGGCCGGCACCGGATGAAGGCGGACAGATGCGCTTGGCGCCGCCCTCGGGACGGCTGGTCATGCCTCCCGGCACGATCATGATCAATTCCTCCCGCCGGAATGGACAGGACGGCCCCGATCGCAAGCAGGGCGAAGACGGGCCCGAGGAGGAAAATGGCCCGCTGGCCGAAAAGGCGGCCGATGACCCCGGCGACGACGGCGATGAAGACATTGCCAGCATGGTCGAAAGCGCCGTTGCGGCCCATGCGCCCGGCCAGCTGGGACCGCGCGTACAGGCCCAGGGTCAGCGCCGCCACCGCCGGCCCGAAAATGTCACCCACCACCGCTAGCGTGGCGTTGGCCACCATGACAGGCCAGAAAGTCGGGACCGCGAAGATGACCAGGCTGCCGACGGCCAGTATGGCAAGGCCCCCGGCCACCAGTTCGCGCTTGGCGCGCACGGTGTCGATGAGCGCGCCAGCCGGTCCCTGGGCGAGCAGGCCAAGCAAGCCGCCCACCATCGCCACCACACCGACGGCCGATTGGCTCCACCCCTGCTGCGTCACCAGGAAGACGTTGAGGAACGGTCCCAAGGCCCCCCGCACGTCGGCGAGCAGGAAATTAAGCGCATCCAGGGCATTCGGTTTTTTGAGCGGCGGGAGGTTCAACGTCATCAGGGGACCCGGGATGGAGCCGTCATGGCCGCGGCGGCGGGGGTGGTGCCGGCGGCGGCGGGGCGATTGGTTCCAGGCGGTCCCGCCCGGTTCCTATGGCGCTCACGTCGACCACCCGGCCGAACGGGGTGGTGAGGACGGGCCCCTCGGCGAACACGGTCTGGCCGGGTTTAAGCTCCGCGGCGGCGCGGTAGGCGTCGGGTGGCAGCCGCAGCACGGTGCCGTCCTCCAGCAGCGCGCCGTCGATTTCGCCCTCCGGTCCATGCAACGGCATGCGCACCCGGCCGCTTGACAGGGTCGGCGCACCGTCCGTGGCGTCCAGCCGGCGGCCTGGGCCGGGTCCGTCATCGCTGATGGTGATCTTCGTCGCCTCATTGGTTATCGACATCGCGCGCACCAGGGGCAGCGCCACCGCCCGCAGGCCGTGCACGACCACCGTGTTGCCGGGACGGATGGTGTAGGCGATCTCGCAGGACAGGTGTGGAGGCGTCTTCACCTCGGTGCCGTCCGCGAGGATCAGGCCATCGATGTCGCCCCGGGGTGTCTGCGTGAATTGGCGGACCACGCCCCGAACCGCCGGGAGTTGCGCCGCGTCATAGAGCGGTGCCGGAGCGGGCGTCCAGGCGGGGGGCGCCACCTGCGCGTGACTGGCGGCTTGAACGGCCAACAGGGCCGTACCTGCCAGAAGGCCGACGTTCCGAAGGGTTGGCATGAGCCTCTACTCCTGGTTATGGGAACCAGGAGGTGTTCGGCAAAGGCCGTGCCATGGAAGACATCAAGGCTGGCCGCGGGTTCGCGGCCTCATGCGCCCTCCGCGGCGTCCGAATTCGGGACGGTGGCCGTTCGCTCTTCGGACGCTTCGATGCCGTAGCGCTTCATTTTGGCGTACAGCAGGGGGCGATGGATACCCAGCAGGCGTGCCGCTTCCGTGCGATTGCCGGCACACCGGTCCAAGGCGTGGCGGATCATCGTGGTCTCCAGCTTGGCCACGGCTGCGGGCAGATCCTCGTCCAACGGGTCCGCTGGCCCGCCAGCAGGTCGCGGATGGTCCGACCGGCCAAGGAAATCGATGTCGCGCGCGGTGACGACGGGGCCGCGAACCAGGACAGCCACGCGCTCCATGACGTTGCGCAATTCCCGGACATTGCCCAGCCAATCATGGGCCACCAGCCGGGCCGCGGCGTCGGCGTTCAGCACCTTGGTTCCGGCTCGGGCGAGAAAAGCCTCGGCCAAGGGCAGAATGTCCGCCCGCCGTTCCCGTAAGGGCGGCAGGTGGATGGGGATGACATGCAGCCGGTAGAACAGGTCCTCCCTGAAGCCGCCCTCCCTGACACGTTGGCGCAGGTCGTGGTGCGTGGCGGCCACCACCCGCGCATCCATCGGTGAAGGCTTGCCCCCGATCGGGGTGATGGCCCGCTCTTGCAGGGCCCGCAGGATTTTCGCCTGCAGGGCGATATCCATGTCGCCGATCTCATCCAGGAACAACGTGCCGCCGGCGGCCTGGCGGAAGGCGCCCATCCTGTCGGCGGTGGCGCCGGTGAAGGCGCCCTTCACATGGCCGAAAAGCTCGCTCTCCATCAGTTCCGACGGAATGGCGGCGCAGTTGACCGCCACGAAGGGCAGGGTGGCCCGGTTGCCATGGTCGTGGATGGCGCGGGCCACGACCTCCTTGCCGGTGCCCGTCTCCCCCGTGATCAGCACGGTGGCGTCGCTGTCGGCCAGCATGCCGATGGTCTTTTGAACGGCCCGCATCGCTTCGCTGACGCCGATCAGGCCTTCCGGCTGGGCGGCCGGCTTTTCCCTCGGGATGGTTCGGCCCTGGTTCAGGGCCAGCATATCCCGTACCACTCGCGCCAGTTCCGCACGGCCCACCGGCTTCGTCAGATGATCGAAAGCGCCCCGGCGCATGGCCTCGATGGTGTTGGCCGCCGAGGCGTGCGCCGTCAGCACGGTGACCGGCAACGATGCGGAATGGGCGCGTACGCGTCGCAGGACCTCCAGCCCGTCCAGGCCCGGCATGCGCAGGTCCAGGATCATGGCGTCGACAGTCTCGTTCGCCAGCATCGCCAAGGCGACCTCCCCCGAGGGGGCGGAACGGGGGGTGTGGCCACAATCGGCCACCACCTCGCCAAGCGCGTCGCGCAAGGCCGCGTCGTCGTCGACAATCAGCACGGTCGCCATGGGAGCACGATCTCGAATGTGGTTGCGCCATCGGTGTGATGGAACCGGGCGACGCCATCGTGGGCGGCCGCGATTTCCCGGACAATGGACAGACCCAGGCCCGTGCCGTCGGCGCGGCCCGTGACGAAGGGTTCGAAAAGCTCGTCGCGCAGGTGGGGCGGCGGCCCGGCGCCGCTGTCCTCCACCGCCAGGATCAGGCGGTCACCGGTCAGGCGTGCCCGGACATGCACGGTGCTGTCCCTGGGCGCCGCCTGCAGGGCGTTCAGGATCAGGTTGTCCAGCGCGCGCTCCACTTGGCCGGGATCGAAGCCGGCGTGCGCCGTGGCGGCTTCGCTCTCCAACGCGACGCCCCGGGCGGCGGCGACGTCGGCATGCCGCCGGACGATGCGGTCGAGGAAATCCTCCAGGGGCACCTGCCGGCGAACCGGCGTATCCTGCTCGGTGACGCTCAGAAGCCGGTGAAGCAGGGTGTCCAGCCGATCTATCTGTTCAAGAATGGCACCCAGCGCCTGCTCCTTGCGGGCCGTATCACCGGCCAGGGCGTTTTCCGCCTTCAGTTTCATCGCGGCGATGGGGTTGCGGATCTCATGGGCCAAGCCGGCCGTGATCCGACCGATGGCGGCGAGGCGCTGGCTGGTCGCAACCTCCCGCGCCATGCTTTCCGCCCGCCGCCGCGCCGTCGCCAGCCGCTCCCCGGCTTCATTGAGCGCGCGGACGATACGATCCAGTTCCCGTTCCCCGGTCGGCGGCAGCACGGGAAGATCGTTGACGTCGTGCGTGGCGAGCATCGTCTCGATGCGCGTTATGTGCCGCGACCACGTCATGGTCAGTTGGGTCAGCAGCACGACGGCGGCCAGCACGATGACGAGAAGCAGCCCCAGGCCGGTCATGAGCTGCTGGTAGCCATGGCCCCCCAGGGTACGCACCCGTGTCATGGTCCAGGCTGTCAGTCCGGGCAGGGGACCTGGCAACGGGCAGGCGGCGAGGATCAGGACCTCGGTCGATGCCCGGTAGCGCGCGCTGACGAGGTGACCCTCGCTGGCGGCCGCCTGGTTGATCGCCTTGATCCGGGCGATTTCCGCCTGGGGCAGGTCGGTCTTGGGGCCGGCGCCTTCATAGGTGGGGTACGAATAGGCCAGCGATCCAGCATCTTCCTGCCATATCCCTCCCTCGATGCCGGGGCGGTCGCGCAGGGCGCTCCGCACCACCGGTTCCAGTCCGTCGCGGATGGTCATCGGGTCCATTGACGCCGCGTGGCCCCGCCATCCGCTGGCGTAGAACCGGAAGGCGCCGGCTTGGGCCTCGCACGCCTGGCCGGCCTCCGCCTCGCCTTGTCCAACCAGTGCCGCCGCCGAGCGCTGGAAAAGTCCCGTCATCAGGACGCCGATCGCGAAGGCGGCGATGACCACGATGGAAAGCAGGACAACCAGGCGGGTACGGAGGGACTGGAACACGGGTCTGGCCGCTTGGCAGATGGACGAACGCCCTCGTCGGCGCGTGAACGAGAAATAGGGTGGGGCCTTGGAAAAGCCAGTCGCGTCAGCCTTCCCCAGTGCCGCATGGTTGCGGCCGAGGAGGCAGGTGGGCGACTGCCCGTCCGTTCAGGCAGGGGAGAGAAAGCTTTGGAACGCGGCGGATGCGTCGGGCCCGAACATGTGGGCGGGCGGGCCGCTGGACTCGACGCGCCCGTTCATCAGGTGCACCACCCGGCTGGAGACATCACGCGCGAACGCCATTTCGTGGGTCACGACGATCATGGTCCGGCCTTCCTCCGCCAGTGACCGCATCAGGGCCAGCACCTCGCGCACCCGTTCCGGATCCAGGGCGGACGTCGGCTCATCGAACAGGATCAGCTTCGGGTCCGTCGCCAAGGCGCGGGCGATGGCCACCCGCTGTTGCTGCCCGCCGGAAAGGCGCTTGGGGTAGGCCGCGTGAAAGTCGGCCATGCCGACCCGTTCCAGCAGCGATCGCGCGGTGGCGAGAACCTCTTCCCGGTTTCGCCGGTGGACGCGCAGGGGGGCCTCCATGACGTTCTGCAGCACCGTCAGATGGGGCCAGAGGTTGAAACCCTGGAAGACCATGGCCGTCCGCGCCCGCAGGCGGGCGGCTATGCGGCCATCGGAAACCGCCAGGCGGCCATGGCGGTCCCGCGCCAATGGGGCCTGCACGTCGCCGATCACGATCTGGCCTTCGTCGGGTACTTCCAGCAGGTTGAGGCAACGCAGGAAGGTGCTCTTGCCCGAGCCGCTGCCTCCCAGGATGGCGATGACCTCCCCCTCCCGCGCCTCCAGCGAGACGCCGGCCAGCACTTCCCGGTGGCCGAAGGACTTGCGGATGTTGGTGGCGGTCAGGACGGGTGGCGGCACGGTCATGACAGCGGCTCCAGGGTGAGCGGAGGGGGGCGAGCGGGGTGGGGGCGCGGTCGACGTCCAGCCGGCGTTCCAGCGCCGTCAGCAGAGTCGACAGGGTCGCGTTGATCAGCAGGTACAGCGCCGCCGCCGCGCAGAACACGTCCAGGGTGCGGTAGCTGTGGGCGATGACCTGTTGCGCCACGCCGGTGATGTCCAGCACCGTGATGGTGCTGGCCAGCGAGGTCGACTTGGTCATCATGATGATTTCATTGGAATAGCTGGGCAGGGCGATGCGGATCAGCGACGGCGCGATCACCCGCCGCAGCAGCATGAATCCGGTCATGCCGCAGGCGCGGCCGGCCTCGATCTCGCCGCGCGGCACGGCGGCCAGCGCCCCGCGGAAGATCTCGCCGATATAGGCGGAGCAACAGCAGGTCATGGCCAGGCAGGTGCAGAACACGGGGTCGCGGAACGCCGTCCAGAGAATGCCGTGGCGTATCCAGGGAATCATGGCGAAGCCGTAGTAGATCATGAAGATCTGCAGGATCAGCGGCGTCCCCCGGAACAGGAAGGTCCACGCCTTCTGGATCAGCCGCGGCAGCGGCGACCGCGCCACCGACAGGACTGTGAGGCCGGTGGCCAGCACCGTGGCGCAGACCCCGGAAACCGCCAGGATCAGCAGGGTCACCGGCACGGCGCGCGCCAGTTGCGCGGTGACGGACCCGATGAACGTCAGATATTCCCCCATCGCCGTCAGCCCCTGTCCCACCGGCTGGAATGCCGGCCGCCGTAGTAGAATGCCGTGCTGGAAAGGGTGGTGAGCGCCAGGTAGAGCGCCATGGCCACACCGAAGAACAGGAAGGGATGGCGGGTCGACCCGGCCGCCACCAGGCTGGTGCGCATCAGCTCGCTGAGCCCCGTCACGGCGATGAGGGCGCTGTCCTTCAGGTTGAACTGCCAGACATTGCCCAGGGCGGGCAGGACGATGCGCGCCACCTGCGGCAGCACGATGCGGTGGAAGCACATGAGGTCGCTGAAGCCCATGGCCCGCGCCGCCTCGAACTGGCCCCGGGGGATGGCGCCGACGCCGCCCCGGAAGATCTCGGCCTGATAGGCCGCCGACACCAGGCCGACCGACACGCTGCCGATCAGGAAGGGCGGCGGCAGGCCCGGCGCCTCCCAGCCCAAGGTCTCCGACAGCGACAGGATGAGCGAGGGCAGGCCGAAATACAGCAGCAGGATGACCAGCAGCTCCGGCACCCCGCGCAGGATCACGCCGTAGACCAGCGCCGTGCGCCGCAGCCAGCGCGGCCCCTTCAGCCGCGCCCAGGCCAGCAGGACGCCCAGCGCCGTGCCGATGGCCATGGAGGCGGCGGACACCGCCAGGGTGAGCAGGCAGCCCTTCAGCAGCAGGGGCGCCCAGCCGTCCGGACCGAAGCCGAGGAGCGCGAGATCGTCCATCATGGCTTGGGAGTCCTGGAGGGCGTTGAAGCGGAGTCGGGCCCCAGGTCGGGTGTGGCGTCGGCCTTGAACCATTTCAGGCTCAGCCGCTTGACCGTGCCGTCCGCGATGGCGGCGCGAATGGCCGCGTTCAATCGCTCCGCCAGGGCGGTGTCGTCCTGGCGCAGGCCGAAACCCTCGCCGGCGCCCAGCTCCCCGCCGATCAGTTCGGGGCCTACCAGGACTAGGTCTTGCGCGTCGGGCGCGGCCAGCAGGGGCCGCAGGTAGGTGGTGTCGTCCAGCGTGACGTCGATACGGCCGTTCAGCAGGTCGAGATCCCGTTCCCCCATGGTGCGGTAGGATTTGATGGTGATGACGCCGGCCAGGTACTTGTCCAGAAAGGCGTCATAGGTGCTGGAAATGGCGACGCCCAGGGTCTTGCCGCGCAGCTCCTCGCGCAGGGCCGCCAGCGCCCCGGCCTGGCGCTCCGGGGCCGGGCTGGCGTCCAGGTCCAGCACCAGGCCGCGGTTGGCCATGCGGGCCAGCGGGCCGTCCTTCTGGGTGACGAAGACACCGGTGGTGATGGCATAGGGCAGGGAGAAGGCCAGGACGGCCTTACGGGCCGGCGTGATCTGCAGCGCGTCGGCGATGACGTCGATCTTGTGGGCCTGCAGCGCGCCGATCATGCCGTCCCAATCCTGGGCCACCAGTCGGCATTGCAGGTTGGCCCGTTGGCAGAGCACCTGCAGCAAATCCGGCTCGAAGCCGATGAGGCTGCCGTCGGGCCGGGTCATGTTCCAGGGTGGGAACGCCCCTTCCGTCCCGATGACGACGGCCCGGGGGGCAAGTCCGCCGCCCGCGCGGTCCCCTGTGACAGCAGGACCGCAAGCCCGAAGACGGCGCCGCGCAGGGTTCCGCTCATGGCCGCTCCGTCGACGGGACGATCTCGATCAGCCAGTAGGCCGCCGTCGCCCGCACCGTGATGGACGCCGCCGTTCCCGCGTTGACCAGCAGCGCGTCCAGCGGGCCCAGGACATGGATGCCGCCGCCGTGCGCCACCTCCGCCGCCCCGGTCGCCACCAGCAGGTGGGTGGCGGCCGGGGTCAGCGGCAGGGTGGCGGTCCCGGGGGCAGCCGGCGCTGCGCGCCGCGCGCCCGGCCACGGCGGACCATGAGATTCAGGTCGATGACCGGCCCGCCGTCCGGCGTTCCCGACACCGGCACGTCGCCGGGGAAGGGGTGGGCCGCCGTCTCCGGCGTCACCGTCACGGGGGCCGCGCCACCACCGAAGTCCAGCAGCAGGCGGCCCTCCAGGACGGCCAGCACGCGATCGGTGTCGGCGAAGTGGGAAAAGGGTCCCGCCTGCCGCACCTCCGCGATGCTGACGCGCCAGAGGAAATCGCCGGCGCCGTCGTCCTGGCGGGCGACCTCGCGGGTCACGCCGCCGCCGTTCTTCCACGGGCTGGCCGTCCGTTCCGCCGCCGGCAGCGGCCTGACACCGCTCATCCCAGGATGCCGGGTAGGTCGAGGCCCATGGCGCGGGCGCAGTCCTGGGCGATGTCGTAGCCGGCGTCGGCGTGGCGCATGACGCCGGTCGCCGGGTCGTTCCACAGCACGCGTTCCAGGCGCTTGGCCGCCTCGGGCGTGCCGTCGGCGACGATGACCATGCCGCTGTGCTGCGAATACCCCATGCCCACGCCGCCGCCATGGTGCAGCGACACCCAGGTGGCGCCGGAGGCGGTGTTCAGCAGGGCGTTCAGCAGGGGCCAGTCCGACACGGCGTCGGTCCCGTCCTTCATCGCCTCCGTCTCGCGGTTGGGGCTGGCGACGCTGCCGCTGTCCAGATGGTCGCGGCCGATGACGACCGGCGCCTTCAGCTCGCCCTTGGCCACCATCTCATTGAAGGCCAGGCCCAGCCGGTGCCGGTCGCCCAGCCCCACCCAGCAGATACGGGCGGGCAGCCCCTGGAACCGGATCTTCTCCCGGGCCATATCCAGCCAGCGGTGCAGGTGCGGGTTGTCCGGCATCAGCTCCTTCACCTTGGCGTCGGTCTTGTAGATGTCCTCGGGATCGCCCGACAGGGCGGCCCAGCGGAACGGGCCGACGCCACGGCAGAACAGGGGGCGGATGTAGGCGGGCACGAAACCGGGGAAGTCGAAGGCGTTGGCCACGCCTTCGTCCTTCGCCACCTGGCGGATGTTGTTGCCGTAATCGACGGTGGGCACCCCCGCCGCCTGGAAGTCCAGCATGGCCTGGACGTGGACCGCCATGCTGGCGCGCGCGGCGGCGGCCACGGCCTGGGGTTCCCGCTCCCGCCGCTCCACCCATTCGGCGACCGTCCAACCGGCGGGCAGGTAGCCGTTGACGGGATCGTGGGCGGACGTCTGGTCGGTCAGCAGGTCGGGGCGGATGCCCCGCCGGAACAGTTCGGGCAGCAGTTCGGCGGCGTTGCCCAGCAGGCCGACGGAGACCGCCGTCTTCTCGGCGCAGGCCCGCTCGATGATCGCCATCGCCTCGTCGATGGTCTCGGCGGCGTGGTCCAGATAGCCGGTGCGCAGGCGCATCTCGATACGGCTGCGCTGGCATTCGATGGCCAGGCACGAGGCACCGGCCATGACGGCGGCCAGCGGCTGCGCCCCGCCCATGCCGCCCAGGCCGGCGGTCAGCAGCCAGCGGCCCGACAGGTCGCCGGCATAGTGCTGGCGGCCCATCTCGACGAAGGTCTCGTAGGTGCCCTGCACGATGCCCTGGGACCCGATGTAGATCCAGGAACCGGCCGTCATCTGCCCGTACATGGCCAGGCCCTTGCGGTCCAGCTCATGGAAATGCTCCCAATTCGCCCATTTGGGCACCAGGTTGCTGTTGGCGATCAGCACGCGCGGGGCGTCGGGGTGGGTGCGGAAGACGCCCACCGGCTTGCCGGACTGGACCAGCAGGGTCTGGTCGGCCTCCAGCCGCGTCAGCGTCTCCACGATCCGATCGTAGCTCTGCCAGTCGCGGGCGGCGCGGCCGATGCCACCGTAGACCACCAGCTCCTCCGGGCGCTCCGCCACGTCGGGGTGCAGGTTGTTCATCAGCATGCGCAGCGCCGCTTCGGTCAGCCAGCTCTTGGCGGAACGCTGGGTGCCGGTGGCGGGGCGGATGACGCGGGTGTTGTCGATGCGGCTCATGAAGTCCTTCCCAAGGCGTGAGCGAAAGCGAGGCAGTCGTCGAGGATGCCGGCCAGGACCGCGACGAGGGGCCGGGCGTATTCAGGATCGAAGGGCGACGGCCAGGCGCCGGGGTCGGGCTTCGCCGGTTCGGCGAGGTAACCGCGGATGGCCAGTTCCATCTGGATGGCGTGGATGCCGTCGGCGGGGCGGCCGTAATGGCGGGTCGTCCAGCCGCCCTTGAACCGCCCGTTCAGCACATGGCTGTGGCCGCTGGCGGCGCAGCGGTCGTGGACGGCGATCGCCAGGGCCGCGTCGCAGGTGACGCCGCCGTTGGTGCCGATGTTGAACTGCGGCAGCGGGCCGTCGAACAGGCGCGGAATGACGCTGCGGATGGAATGGGCGTCGTACAGGACCACCGCCCCATGCCGCCGCCGCAGCCGCGCCAGCTCCGCCTGGATGGCGGCGTGGTAGGGATCGAAGCAGGCAGCCCGGCGCGCGGCGATCTCGGCGGTGTCGGGGGGCATCCCGCCATAAAGCGGCTCACCGTCGAAGGTGGTGAGGGGGCAGAGGTCGGTGGTCGCCTGGCCCGGGTACAGCGACGCGCCGGACGGATCGCGGTTGACGTCGATGACGCTGCGCGACAGCCGCGTGCGGATGGTGGTGGCGCCCAAGTCGGCGGCGAAGGCGTACAGCCGGTCTATCCACCAGTCGGCGTCCTTGCGCGCCAGCCAGGGCGACACGAAACGCCCCAGCAACGCGTCCGGGATGTCGGTGCCCGTATGGGGGAAGGTCACGACCAGCGGCGCGTCGCCGCGATGGATGTCCAGCCAGTCCACCATGTCAGTTCCCCCGCCAGACACGCGCGTGCAGGGGATTGAAGCCCATGCGGTAGACCAGATCCGCCGGCCGCTCGATGTCCCAGATCGCCAGGTCGCAGGACTTGCCCGCCTCCAGCGTGCCGATCTCGCGGTGCAGGCCCAAGGCGCGCGCCGCGTTGCGGGTGACGCCGGCGATGCATTCGTCCACCGTCATGCGGAACAGCGTGGCGCCCATGTTCATGACCAGCAGCAGCGAGATCAATGGCGAGGTCCCGGGGTTGCAGTCGGTGGCCAGCGCGACGGGCACCCCCGCCGCCCGAAAGGCCGCAAGGGGCGGCAGCTTCGTTTCGCGCACGAAATAAAAGGCGCCGGGCAGTAGCGTCGCCACGGTGCCGGCGGCGGCCATGGCCGCGATGCCATCGGCGTCGGTATATTCCAGGTGGTCGGCCGACAGGGCGCCATGCCGGGCGGCCAGTGCCGCGCCGGACAGGTTGGACAGTTGGTCGGCGTGCAGCTTGACCGGCAGCCCGTGGGCGGCGGCGGCGGCGAACATCCGCGCCGTCTGGTCCGGTGTGAAGCCGATGCCCTCGCAAAAGGCGTCGACCGCGTCGGCCAAGCCCTCCCGCGCCGCCGCCGGCAGCACGGTGTCGCAGAGGAAGTCGATATAGCCGTCGGCGTCGCCCCGGAATTCGGGGGGTAGCGCATGGGCGCCCAGGAAGGTGGTGGTGATCCGGACCGGCCGCGCTTCGCCCAGGCGCCGCGCGGCGCGCAGCATCCGCAGTTCGGCCGCCAGGTCCAGCCCGTATCCGGACTTGACCTCGACCGTGGTCGTTCCTTCCGCGATCAGCGCGTCCAGCCGGGGCAAGGCGCTGGCCGTCAGCCCGTCCACATCGGCGTCGCGCGTGGCGCGCATGGTGGAGACGATGCCGCCGCCGGCCCGGGCGATTTCCTCATAGGACGCGCCGGCCAGGCGCTGTTCGAACTCATGCGCGCGGCTGCCGCCGTGGACCAGATGCGTGTGACAGTCGATCAGCCCGGGGGTGATCCACCGGCCGTCGCAATCCACCACCGCGCCGGCGTCGAAATCGGGCGCGTCGATGGCGGGGCCCGCGTAGACGATCAACCCGTCGCGCATGGCCAGCACGCCGTCGTCAATGACGCCCAACCCGCTGGCCGGCCCATTGGCCAATTCCGGGCCGGCCAGCGTCGCCAAATGGGCGTTCGTCCACAGCTTGTCGCAACGCATGCCCGTTCTCCCGGCGGCCCTGGTCCGCCTCTATGGTTGCGTTCGCACCTTAGAATGTATAGACATATAGCGCAACAGGAGAATACGACATGGGCATCGACGGCGCTTCGGACGGGGCTTTCCATTTCGGCCAGGCCCTGCTTCCCGACGGTTGGGCTGACAATGTGCGGCTGACGGTCCGGAACGGCGTCATCATCGCCCTGGAGCGGGACGTGGCGCCCCAGGCCGGCGACGAGCGGCGGCCGGTTGTCCTGCCCGGCATGCCCAACCTGCACAGCCACGCCTTCCAGCGCGGCATGGCCGGCTTGGCGGAGGTGCGCGGGCCCGCGGGCGACAGCTTCTGGACCTGGCGCGAGGTCATGTACCGCTTCGTCGATCGCCTGTCGGCCGACGACCTGCGGGCCATCGCGGCGCTGGCCTATATGGAAATGCTGGAGGCCGGGTTCACCCGCGTCGGCGAATTCCATTATCTGCATCATGACCGTGATGGCGGGCGGTTCGCCGATCCGGCGGAAATGAGCGCCGCCATCGTCGCGGCGGCGGAAGAGACCGGCATCGCCCTGACCCACCTGCCGGTGTTCTACGCGCACTCCGGCTTCGGCGGGGCGGCCCCGGGGCATGGGCAGCGCCGCTTCCTGCATGACCTGGACGGTTTCGCCCGCCTGGTGGAGGCGGCGCGGGACGCGGCGCGGGCGTTGCCCGACGCGGTCGTCGGCGTGGCGCCGCACAGCCTGCGCGCCGTGACGCCGGAGGAGTTGCGGCAGGTGGTCGGCCTCGCGGGCGGGGCCCCCGTGCACATCCACATCGCCGAACAGGTGAAGGAGGTGGAGGACTGCGTGGCCTGGGCCGGGGCCCGGCCGGTGGAATGGCTGCTGGCCAACGTGGCCGTGGACGCCCGCTGGTGCCTGGTGCACGCCACCCACGTGACGCCGGCGGAGGTGGCGGGCATGGCGGCCAGTGGCGCCGTGGTCGGCCTGTGCCCCATCACGGAGGCCAATTTGGGCGACGGGATCTTCCCGGCCGCGGTCTACCTGTCCGCCGGCGGCCTGTTCGGCATCGGGTCGGACTCGAACGTCCTGATCGACGCCACCGAGGAACTGCGCCTGCTGGAATACGGCCAGCGCCTGGCCGGCCGCAGCCGCAACGTGTTCGCGGGCGCGCCGGGCCGGTCGACGGGTCAGGACCTTCTGGACGGCGCCCTGTCAGGGGGTGCCGTGGCCCTGGGCGCGCCGGCCGCCATCGCGGTGGGCCATGCGGCCGACCTGGTCAGCCTTGATGTCGGCCACCCGGCGTTGTGCGGTCGCCGGGGGGCGGCGCTGGTGGACGGCCTGATCTTCGCCGCCGGCCGTTCGGCCATTGACGGGGTCTGGCGCCGGGGAAGGCAGGTGGTTAATACTGGCCGGCACCAGCGGCGGGAAGCCATCGTCGCCCGTTATCGCGAAGTCCTTGAAAGATTGACCCAGTGACGCTGTCCCTGCATGAGCGCATTCGAACGGACATAGAATCGGCCATCCTGTCGGGAAAACTGGCGCCGGAAGAGCGGCTCCCCGTGGAGCATGAGCTGATGCAGGTGTACCAGTGCTCGCGCATGACGGTGAACAAGGCGCTGTCCGCCTTGGCGGCGGCGGGCCTGATCGAGCGGCGCAAGGGCGCCGGCTCCTTCGTCGGCCGTCCGCACGCCCATTCCATGATCCTCGACGTCCCGGACCTGTCGGTCGAGGTGGCCAAGCGCGGCCACGTCTACGGCTATCAGCTGCTGGCGCGCAAGCTGCGGGTGCCAGCCCGGGGTAACGCCGAGGAGGAACTTTTGGCGGGCGGGCGCCGGCTGCTGCAACTCGACGGACTGCATTCCGCCGATGGGGCGCCCATGGCGGTGGAACGCCGCCTGGTCAGCCTGGCCGCGGTGCCGGCCATCGCCGACGCGGATTTGGAGAGGGAGCCGCCCGGAACCTGGCTGCTGCGCCATGTCCCGTGGACGGAGGCGGAAACCCGAATCTCCGCCGTTTCCGCGGACGCGGAGACGGCGCGGCTGCTGAAGGTGGCGGCCGGCACCGCCTGTCTGCTGGTCGAGCGCCAGACCTGGCGCGGTTCGGAACGGATCACCTCCGTGCGCCAGTACTTCCTGGGCACGGCCTATCATCTGGTCGCCCGGTTCGGCAGCAGCCGGTCTTGACGCGTCCTTCAGGCGGCCGCGGTCGCAGCCTACAGCGGCATGAGCCCTTGGCTCATGCCGCTGGTCTGGCTTTTAGAACTTCTGGCCGAACTTGACGCCGAACAGACGCGGCTTGGTCGGGTAGATGCGCGCGTACTGCCCGGAGATTTCGGGGGCGGAGAAGGTGTTCCGGGTCAGCCCCCCGCGTTCGTCGAACAGGTTCTGGACATAGAATTCGGCGGTGGTGTTGCCGATCTTGCCGCCCATCGACACGTCGACGGTGGTGAAGCCGGGACTGTCGCCGACGAGGTCATTCGCCGTGGTCCCCAGGAAGCTGCGCGTGCTGGTCTGGTGATTCACGGAGCCCTGGACGAAGCTGTCCACCTCCCCCAGCAGGAATTCATAGCGGGCCGTTGTGTTGAATTTGATCCGGGGCTGCACCGGCAACCGCGTGCCCTTCGGCGCCGCGATGATGCCGGAGGCGCAGTCGGGGTTGCTGTTGGCGCCGATGGCGCAGAAGTCGGTCGCCAAGCGGGCATCGTTGAAGGCGCCCGATGCCGACAGGGTCAGGTTGCGGGTGACGGCCCAGGTGATGTCCGTCTCGACGCCGTACACCCGGGCGTCGCCGGCATTGTAGATGTTGGTCACGCTGCCGGAATTGAGCGCCACCAGGGCGTACTGCAGGTTGTTCCATTCCTCGTAATAGACGGCGCCGTTGAAGCGCAGCTTCTGATCGAACCAGGATGTCTTCCAGCCCAGCTCGTAATTGTCCAGGGTATCCGATCCATAGGGCTCGACCGCCGCCCGCCGGTTGTTGCCGCCAGGGCGATAGCCGGTGGAATATGTCGCATAGACCATGCGATCCGGATCGATCTGCCACGTCACGTTCAGCTTGTGGGTCTCGCCCGAGTCACTGAATTTCTTGTTGAGGTAGGAACAGCTGTTCAGCGACGGGAAGGGCGTCACGCAGCCGGCCTTCGCCGCGTCGCTGGCGAAGCCCGAGAAGCCGGTCAGCGTGTTGTCGGCGATGAATCCGCGCACACCGCCGGTCAGGGTGACGCTGGGCAGGATGTCGTAGGAGGCCTGGCTGAACACCGCGTAGTCGCGGTCGACGATGTGCACGTTGGTCAGGAAGATGTCGTCTTCATACACAGGCGATCCCTGTTGGGACGACCCGTAACCCGGCGCGTAATAGTTCGCCTGGAACTGGTTGGTCTGCTCTTGATAGAACAGGCCGGCAGTGACCCGCCAGCGGTTGGTTGAGGGCGAGCTGAAGCGCAATTCGTGGCTTTGCTTGGTCAGATCCTGATGCCCATAATAATATTGGGTGGGATCGATCTGCTTTCCCATCGAATTCGTGAAATACCCATAGTTGGGATAGGCGTCGTAGGCGACGGTGTAATAGCTGTAGTCGGCGTGGGTGTCGATCGACCGCTGCATATAGCCGCCGGAATAGAGCACATCCCAATCCCAGACCTTGCCCTCGACCGTCAGGGCCGCCTGGTACCACTTGTCGATGTTGCGTTCCGGCGCATAGTCGTGAACCTGCAGGTCGCCAGCCTTGGGATCGTAAAGGAAGGAGCCGTTGGACCGCTGGTGCTGGGCGATGACCTGCGGGGTGACGGTCCAGTCGTCGTCAAGGTCGATACCCAGGGCCACACGGCCGCCATAGGTGTCGACGTCGTTGAAGTTCTTTTTGACGAACTTCGCATTGTCCACGGTGATGGGGCTGTTGACCACCGTGCCGTCGTCCAGGGTATGGGGGCTCTGGTAGGTGCGCTGGTGGTAGGTGTTGTCGATGTAGCCGCCGTCATGTTCGTCAAAGCCGACGATGCGCACCGCCGCCCTGTCGCTGAGGGGGATGTTCACGAAGCCTTCGATGGTGCCGCCCAGGCTGCCCTTGTCGAAGCGGGTGCCCTGGACATCATAGCCGGCGGAGAATTTGGACGTGTCCGGCTTGTTGGTGATGATGCGCAGGGTGCCGGACAGGGAACTGGCGCCATAGAGCGTGCCTTGCGGTCCGGACAACGCCTCGACCCGGGCGACGTCATAGATGTGGACGTCCAGCAGAGAGCCGATGGTGGTGACGGGAATTTCATCCAGGTAGAAGCCGCTGGTGGGCAGGGCGCCGAACGGCAGGCCGTCGCCGCCGGACGAGATGCCGCGGAAGAACAGCTGGCTCTGGCCTGGTCCGAAAGACTGGAAAGAGACGCTGGGCAACTGCTTGGCGTAGTCGTCGAAGGATTGGACCTGATGCTGCTCCAGCGTGGCCGTGCCCAGCGCCTGCAGGCTGATGGGCACGTTCTGCAGGTTCTCGTTGCGCTTCTGCGCCGTCACCACGATTTCCATCAGGCCTTCATTCGCCGATTCCGGGGCCGCCGGCGCGGCGGGCGTGGTGTCGGCGGCGATGGCGGATTGCATTCCCCCTATCGGCGCCAGCGCCGTGGAGGCCAGGAGCAGGACCAGCCTGCCGGCCCGCTTGGTCTTAACTCGCATTATGATCGCCCTTTCCCATGAAGTTCCGCTTCTGTCCCTGTTCTTGTGGGTCTTCCGCCCTCTGGTATTTTGTTTTATTTTTAATTGATACGCAAAGTCACAACTCAACCTCAGGATATGTTTGCAAGACCGTGCCCAGCGCCGCTTTCAGCGGCGCCAGCCAGGGCTCGAAGCGCCGCCAATGGTCCAGCCCCTCGGTGAAGATGGGCTGGCGGACCTGCTCCGAACTGGGGGTGCGCACGGTGCGCCGGTTGTCCCAAAAGGCGAGGCACCCGTCCTCGAACGGCAGCCCCAGATGGTCCAGCAGGGCGCGGACCTCGCTTTCGGTGTCGGCCACCAGCCGTTCATAGATGACGCGGTGCACGGCGCCGGGCGCCGCCCGGTCCACATGGGCCATGAGCGTCGCGTAGTCCGCGTAATAGCGCCCCAGCTCCGCCAAGTCGTAGGTGAAGCCTTGGCCGCGCGCGAAATGCTGCTTGTAGGCGGACCAGCCCACGCCCAGGGGATGGCGGCGGACGTCCACGATGCGCGCCTGGGGCAGGATGGCGCGGATCAGCGCCACGTGCATCCAGTTGTTGGGCATCTTGTCGATGAAGAAGGGCTTGCCGTCGTGCCGGTGCACCCGTGTCCGCGCCAGGTATTCGGCGCCCAGCGCCTCCAGCGCGGCGGGGGCCAGGTCGCCCAGGCATTCCGGATAGCGGCCAGGGGGGGTGTTCCTGGCGGCGTCCTTGCCGGGGGCCGCCAGCCGCGCGGCGATGGCCATCATGTCGGGCAGTTCGCTGGTGCCTTCCACCATGCTGTGGCTGGCCAGGATCTGCTCCACCAGGGTTGAGCCCGAGCGGGGAAGGCCGACGATGAAGATCGGGTCCGGCGCCGGGCACCCGCCGTGGGTCCGGGCCAGGAACCCGCCATCCACCATGGCGGCGATGCGGGCGCATTGGTCGTGGGTCTCGTCCGGGTCGTAGGTCAGCTGCGCCCGGCGCAGGCGGTTGCCCTCGGCATAGGCCCGGAAGGTGGCGGCGTCATCGTCGCCGGCGTCCTCCAGGGCCTTGCCCAGCGCGAAGTGCAGGTGCAGCCGGTTTTCGTCGTCCATCGTGGCCAGCAGGCCGCGTTCCATGGCCGCCCTGTCATCCGCGGAGAAGCGGAAGGTCTTGAGATTGGCCAGGCTCCACCACGCCTCGCCCAGGGTGGGCTGCTGCTCAAGGGCGGTGCGGTAGGCGGCGATGGCCTCATCCACCCGGCCGATGGCCTTCAGGACATGGCCGTAGCTCATCCAGCCCTTGGCCTGCTGGGGATGGCGGGCCAGGACGTGGGCGTAGACCGTGGCGGCCGCGTCTTGCTCCCCGATCCGGACCAGCAGCGACGCCTTCAGCATCAGCACCGACGGATTGTCCGGCTCGGCGGCCAGCAGCCGTTCCACTTCGGCCAGGGCCTCCGCCGGCCGGTTGTGCCGCTGCAGCGTCCTGGCCAGCATCTCCCGCGCCGCGGTGAAGGCGGGCGCAAGGTGCAGCGCGCGGCTCAGCAGCTTGATCGCGTCGTCGTAGCGGCCCAGGCGCACGGCCAGTTCCGCCATCATGCGGATGGCGGCCACGTCGGTCGGCTGGGCGCGCAGCCGGTCCCGCAGCGCCCGCTCCGCCACGTTCAGCCGCCCTTCCAGCAGGGCGACGGCGGCCTGCGCCAGGATGGGGTCGCGGGTCGA
Organism: Nitrospirillum guanabarense; assembly: GCF_034653355.1. Taxonomy (NCBI): domain Bacteria; kingdom Pseudomonadati; phylum Pseudomonadota; class Alphaproteobacteria; order Rhodospirillales; family Azospirillaceae; genus Nitrospirillum; species Nitrospirillum guanabarense. The sequence goes on along the minus strand of NZ_JAYEER010000001.1, from coordinate 366,070 downwards.
CGCCTTCACGCCCGCCAGGTGGGCCTTCTCCGCCTCCTCATGGTCGCCGCTGAGGTTGAGGGTGTCGGCCAGGGCCCGCCAGGCGGCGGCCAGGTTGGGGTTGGCCGCGACGGCGTGGCGCAGGTGATCCAGCGCGTCCCGCAGCTGGCCCAGGTCGCGCAGCGACAGGCCCAGTTCCATGGCCGCCGCCGCCGACCGGGGCTCCGCCGCCACCAGCCGGCGCAGAACGTCCGTCGCCGCCTGGGCATCCCCCGCCAGCCTCAGCGACCGGCCTTCGATCAGGCGGGCACGGGGATGGTCGGGCGCCGCCCTCAGCACTTCCGCGACCTGGGCGAGGGCCAGGGACGGGTTGGTGTCGGCCAGCATGGCCGCATGGTCCAGGGCCGCGTCGACCGTGGCCAGGGAGGAGGGGGCGGGCGAAGGGGCGGCGCCGGTCATGCGGGCCGCGCCTGGAAAGGGTGGGGGAGGGAATACGCAAGGTCCGACATCGGAAGCCAACTCCCGCTCAGGTTGGGCCCGCTTAGGGTGGGATCGCCCGTATATCCCGTGCCGGTGGATTTTTCATCACCGGCGGTGCCTGTTCATGCAGATTGTCTATACATTCATGTCCGGAACTAGTCTATACATAATTGCTGGCCCGGCCCGCCGGCCGTATGAATCTTGCGACCTGTCGCGCGTCTGGGGAATCTTCATGATGCTGCCCGCCGTCCTGCTGAACGCCCCCCTGAGCTGGCGTGATCTCAGCGCCGTCGCCCGGGGGGCCGCCCTGGTGCTGTCGCCGGAAGCATGGGCGCGCGTCGGTAGCGCGCATGCCTTGGTTGAGGCCATCGTCAGCCAGGGCATCCGGGCCTATGGGGTGAACACCGGCGTCGGCGCGCTGGTGAGCACGGTCGTGGACCGCGAGAAGCAGCGCGACCTGTCGCGCAACCTGGTGATGAGCCACGCCTGCGGCATGGGGCAGGCGCTGGAGACGGCGGCGGTGCGGGGCATCATCGCCGCCCAGGTCAACAATTTCGCCCACGGCCGGTCCGGCGTCCGGCCCGAGTTGGTCGAGGGGCTGCTGACGCTGCTGGCCAGGAATTGCGTTCCGGAGGTGCCGTCGCGCGGGTCCGTCGGTTACCTGACCCACATGGCCCATATCGGCCTGGTGCTGATCGGCGCGGGATCGGCCCATCTCAATGGCCAGCGCCTGTCCGGGCGGGCGGCGCTGGACGCCATCGGCATGTCGCCCCTGGTGCTTGATTCCAAGGAGGGGCTGAGCCTGGTGAACGGGTCGCCCTGCGCCACCGGCCTGGGCGGCTATGCGCTGTCGCGGATCGAGACGCTGCTGGACACCGCCGACGCGGTGGCGGCGCTGACGTTGGAGGCGCTGGGCGCCCAGACCTCCGCCTATGAGGAACAGGTCCTGCGTCTCAGGGTGTCGACCGGGCTGCACCAGGCTGGCGCCGCCCTGCGGAACCATTTGGCCGGCAGCCGCCGCCTGGCGCGCGCCGCCGGCACCCGGTTGCAGGACGCGCTCAGCCTGCGCGCCGTGCCGCACGTGCACGGCGCCGCCCGGGATGCCTTCGACGCCGTCTGCGCCGTGGTCGACCGAGAATTGCGCTCCGTCACCGACAACCCCATCGTCTCCGGAACGCCGGCGGCGCCGGTGGTGGAGTCCGAGGCGCACGCCGTGGCGCCCGCGCTGGCCATCGCCTTTGATTCACTGGCCATCGCGATCGCGCACCTGGGGGCCAATTCCGAACGCCATACCGACCGCCTCGTCAATCCGCTGGTCAGCGGCTTGCCCCCGTTCCTGGCCAGCGATCCCGGCGCCACCACCGGCTTCATGATCGCGCAGTACACCGCCTCCGCCCTGGTGGCGGACAACCGCCGCCTCTGCGCGCCCGCCAGCCTGGATGGCGGCATCAATTCGGCCTTGCAGGAGGATTATTTGGCCCACCCCACGGCGGCCGCGACCAAGCTGCTGGCCGTCATCGACAACACCGAATACATCCTGGGGATCGAGCTTCTGGCGGCGGTCGAGGCCCATGATCTGGCGGTCGACCCGGCGGATCGCGCGCCCGGCACCGCCGCCATACACCGCCACGTGCGCGCCCGGGTCGACCGCTACCGGGACGACCGGCCGCTTGCCGATCATCTCAATATCGGCGCCGAAATCATCAAGCGTGGCTTGCCGACATGACGGATGCCCTGTGATGACGCTGCCCTTCGAGGCGAGACGGCTAAGTCCGGGGCACGGCGGACCATTAAAGAAGGGACAGTTTCCCACCGGCCAGAACATAGTCCTTGAACACCGTGAAGCGCTCCTCAGTGGAAACGCCCAGGCGAGGATCCGTGGTGTCGCCGATACCCATGACCATGGGTGAGCCGGTGACGACATGCGGCCAGGGAACGCCGGGGATGGACGGGTCACCCTTCTTCATGAAGGCCAGCCAGTGTGCTTGCAGGGCATTGGAAACGGCGCGATCCCGGTCGGTGAAGACGCGTCCGCCTTTGCCCAGGGCGCCCATAACGTAGGGGACCTCGGCTGTGTGGAACGCGCCGAAGTCCTGGCCGCCGCTGGCCGGATACGGATGGTCGTACATATAGGCATAGACCGACTGCCCGCTCGCGGCCGTCCGTCTTTGGGCCCACAGCACCAGGCTGGCCATATAACGGTCCCTTGCCAGCAACTTGTACGAAGCCTGGGCATCCTCATCGGTGGCGTGGGGGTATAGGGCCAGCAGGCGATCGGCGAATGTGCCGTAGCGCTCATGGACCAGGGAGATGAAATCGGCTGGCGTCATCGCCGCGTTGCCGAACAGAATGCCTTCGTCGGTGTTGAAACCGGTCAAGAACGGCACCTTGCTCGCGACGGGGGCCGCCGGGTCATCGGGATCGCCCGCGACGACGACGGCGTCGAGGTTCGGGGCGAACGCTATGGTCGGCAATGACGGCTTGGCGCCGGGCCCAGGTGCGGGCGGGGGTGTGTCGGACGCCTGTTGCAGCGCTTCGGCGGATACGGCTCTCAGTTCGGCCAAGGACCGGACGCCCAGCTTTTCCGCGAGCCTGGTGCCGGTTGTTTCCGCTTCCGCCAGCGACGGCATGTGGATGCCCATGCCTGAGCCGCTTTGGGCCACCGCGCGCTGGAACAGGCCTTTGGCCAGCGGTGACACGACCAGGTCGTTGACCGCGGCGGCGCCGGCCGACTGGCCGGCGATGGTCACGTCCCCGGGATCGCCACCGAACTTGGCGATGTTGGCACGGACCCACTTCAACGCCTCGATCATGTCGAGCAGGCCGTAGTTGCCCGAACTGTGCAGCGCCGATTCCCTTGTCAACTCGGGGTGGGCCAGGAAGCCGAACACGCCCAGCCGATAGTTGATGGTGACGACGATGGCCCCCTTGGACGCCAGGCCGCTTCCGTCGTACACCGGGATGCTGTTGGATCCGCTGCCGAAGCCGCCGCCGTGGATGTAGAAGAACACGGGCAGCTTGCCGTTGACTTCGTGGGGTTTCCAGACGTTCAGGTAAAGGCAGTCCTCCGCCACGGGGCCCTGGATCAGGAACTCGGACGTGAAAGGACCGAACCCGCCGGGTGGGCCCTGATAGCAGGCCGGCGGGGCTTTGGTCGCGTCGCGGACGCCTTGCCAGGTTTTGACGGGCGCGGGATCCCGCCAGCGGAGCGGGCCCACCGGGGCCTGGGCGTAGGGTATGCCAAGGAATTCGTCGACCGCGCCCTTTTCCGCGCCACGGATTTCCCCGGAGTCGAGCCGGAGGATCGGTTGCGCCGCCGCGATGGCCGGCAACAGCAGCAGGGCGACGGCAGCGCCCGCCAGCATTTTGCACGCAATCATGAGGATGCCTCCCGATTTTATAATGGTGATGGTTTATAACGATGTGCGCGCCGGTGCAATAAACAAGAATAATAATTCTTGTTATGGAGGGTGTATGGGCATGGGGCGGCATCGCGTCGTAGAGTGGCCTGACGCCTTCCGGGGGAGGAGGATGGAAACGATCGTTCCTGCGGATCCGCAGGGTCTATCGATGCGTGGACAGCAACGACGCTCTGGTCCGAATGGGGCGGGGCGCGCCGTTACCATACCGGCGGAGGAGTCCCCGCGGGAAAATGGATGGTTTTCAGCGCCGCCGCGGGTAAGGTATTATATAGAATAATAATATGTATTCATGTTATAGGCGTTGGATACATGCGACAGCTTGCCGGCCTGCCGTCCCGCCCTTCGGCGCATGGCTGGCCGACGTGGGCGGCGCCATAACGAGAATCAACGGGAGGAGCGACATGGGTTGGCCCTGGACCGCCGCATTCTGTGTCATCGGAATTTTAGGCGCCGGGGTGGCGGCGCATGCGGCGGGGAGCGATGAGTGTCCTGCTGGGCAAAAGGTGGAGCCCGCGACGCTGTTCCAGGCCTTTGCGGACCAGTTGCTGGTGCGCAAGGACGCCCGTGGGGCTTATGAGACCTTCGCCGCCGCCGGCATGGTCCAGCGCAACCCGCCCTTTGGCGCCACCCGCGACAGCACCATCGTCCAATGGGAAAAGATGACGGGCATGCCGGACTCGCGTTTCACCATCGAAACGTTGGCCGTGAACGACGGCGTCGGGGTGGTGCGTTTCCATGGCCAGCTCAAGGCGGGTGAGCCGGGCGCCGTCATTACGCAGCACGATCGTCTGCGTTGCGGTAAGATCGTGGAGGAGTGGGCGGAGTTCAGCGCGGGGGCCAAATGATCAGCGGGGCTCCGGCGGGCCCGCGACCCACGGCCGTGTCCGCCATCGATCAGGCCGCCGCGATGTCCACCCGGCGCCGGAAGTTGGCGCTGGTCATCGTTGCCGGCGCTTTCATGATGGACCTGATCGACCTCACCATCGTCAACGTCGCCTTGCCGTCCATCCAGCGCGATCTGGGAGCCGGCTCGGTGGCGATGCAGTGGATGGTGGCCGGTTATGCCGTTGCCTTCGCCGTGTTGCTGATCACGGGTGGCCGGCTGGGGGATACCCATGGTTACCGCCGTCTGTTCATGGTGGGTGTCACCGGCTTCACCGTGACATCGCTGCTGTGTGGCGCGGCGGCCAGCCCGGCCCTGCTGGTGCTGTCGCGCCTGGCGCAGGGGGCTGCCGCCGCCTTGATGCTGCCCCAGGTGATGTCGCTGATCCAGGTGATGTACCCGCCGGCGGAGCGTATCGGCGCCCTGGCCATTTTCGGTGTGCTGGGCGGGCTGGCGGCCGTTCTCGGGCCCATCCTGGGCGGCCTCTTGATCGAGGCCGACCTGTTCGGGCTCGGCTGGCGGCCCATCTTCCTGATCAACGGCCCCCTGGGCGTGGCCGGCCTGATCGGCGCCTGGCGGGTGCTGCCATCCGGCCGGTCGTCACGGGCCAGCGGCATCGACATACCGGGCACGCTGCTGATCGCCGCGGCGCTGTTGGCTGTGATCCTGCCGCTGATGCAAGGTCGGGAGGCCGGCTGGCCTTGGTGGTGCCTGTCATCACTGGCCATGGCGCCCGTCCTGGGTTGGCTGTTTGTGCGGCACATCCGGCGGCGGTCGGTGACCGGCACCGCCCTGCTGGATCCCGGCCTGTTCGCCAACCGGGGTTTCACCATTGGCGTCTGCATCTCCCTCTGTTTCCAGGCGGTGACCGCGGGGTTGTTGTTCATCTTGACCTTGACGTTGCAATATGGCCTGGGCTGCTCGGCGCTGGAAACGGCCTTGGTGCATGTGCCCTACGCCGCGGGCGCCTCGGTGGCGATCGGTGTTGTCGCGCGGCGGGCGCTGCCACGCATCGGCCTGCGCCTCATCGGCATCGGCGTGGTGATCATGCTTACCGGCTTGGCAACGCTGTTCTCCTTGATCGCCGCGCAGGCGCCCCTTGTCGCGGTGGGAGGCGCCCTGCTGATCACCGGGACGGGCATGGGGCTGACGGGTGGTCCCTTGGGCCCCGTGACCTTGTCGGATGTGGACGTGGCTCACGCCGGGGCGGCATCAGGCACCATGAAGGCGGTCCAGCAACTGGGCGCCGCCTCTGGCGCCGCGCTGATCGGCAGCCTGTATTTCGCGCTGGCCCGCGACCTCGATCCCGACCACGCGCGGCGAAGCTTCCTGGCCACCCTGCCGGTGCTGGCGGGCCTGCTGCTGGTCGTGGGTGGGCTGGTCACGCGGCTGCCCAGGGACCTCCGGATTTTCAACAAGACATGATCGGAAGGGAGGAGGGGATGTCCAATCCCGTTCTGCGGCTTGGCCTCATCGGTGGTGGGCCTGGCAGTTTCATCGGGCCCGTTCACCGCATGGCGGCGGAGATGGATGGCCGTTTCCGCCTGGTCGCCGGCGCGTTCAGCAGCGATGCCGACAGATCGCGGCAGGGGGGCGCCATCTACGGCGTCGATTCTGCCCGGGCCTATCCCAGCTACCCGGCCATGATCGCCGCTGAGCGGGATCGGGCCGACGGCATCGACGCGGTGGCCATCGTCACCCCCAACCACGTCCATGTGCCGGCCAGCGTCCACGCCCTGCGGGCGGGCCTGCATGTCATGTGCGACAAGCCGGCCGCCCTGTCGTTGGCGGAAATGCGTGACCTGGCGGACGTGGCCGGCGAGGCCCGCGGCATCTACGCCCTGACCCACACCTATACAGGTTATCCCTTGGTTCGGGAGGCCAGGGCGCTGGTGGCGGCGGGCCGCATCGGCCGCCTGCGCAAGGTGGTGGTGGAATACAGCCAGGGCTGGCTGTCCACCCCGGTGGAGAACACGGGCCTCAAGCAGGCCGACTGGCGGACCGATCCCGGCCGCTCCGGCGCCGGCGGCTGTATCGGCGACATTGGCGTCCACGCGTTCAACCTGGCGGAATTCGTCACCGGCGCGCTGGTTACCCGCCTGTGCGCCGACCTGTCCACCGTGGTGCCGGGCCGGCGCCTGGACGACGACTGCAACATCCTGCTGCGTTTCGATGACGGCACGGCGGCAGGCGTGCCCGGGGTGCTTCATGCCTCACAGATCGCCGCCGGTGACCGGAACGGTTTGCGCCTGCGGGTCTTCGGCACCGAAGCCGGGCTGGACTGGTCCCAGGAAACCCCCAATGCCCTGACCATCAACGGCCTGGACGGCCGGGCCGAGGTGCTGCACGCCGGCGGTGGAGCCCTAGGCGCGGTGGCGCGGGCCGCTACCCGCCTGCCCATCGGGCATCCCGAGGGCTACATCGAGGCCTTCGCCAACCTGTACCGCGATTTCGCCGCCGCCATCCATGCCGGCCGCCTGCCCCCGGACGGCACCTTGCCCGGCGTGGACGCCGGCTTGCGGGGCATGGCCTTCATCGAAACGGCCGTGGCCAACAGCGCCGCCGGCGGCGGCTGGGTTCAGTTGGCCGTCTGAAGGCCTGATCTGACGGGACCTGATCTGACGGGAAAGGAAAATCCATGCGAACCATCAAAGGGCCGGGCATCTTCCTGGCGCAATTCGCCGGCGATGCGGCCCCTTTCAACAGCCTGGCCGGCATTGCCGCCTGGGCCGCGGGCCTGGGCTTCAAGGGGGTGCAGATCCCCAGTTGGGATGCCCGCCTTTTCAACCTGCGCCTGGCGGCGGAAAGCCGCGACTACGCGCAGGAGGTCACGGGCACGCTTGCCGCCCACGGCTTGGCCGTGACGGAACTGTCCACGCACCTGCAGGGGCAGCTGGTCGCCGTCCATCCCGCCTATGACGCGCAGTTCGACGGCTTCGCCGACCCATCGGTGCGCGGCAATCCGGCGGCGCGGCAGGCCTGGGCGGTGGACCAGATGCGGATGGCCGCCCGGGCCAGCGCCAACCTGGGGCTCACGGGGCACGCCACGTTCTCCGGCGCGCTGGCTTGGCCCTACCTTTATCCCTGGCCGCAGCGGCCGGCGGGCCTGGTGGAGGAGGCGTTCGCCGAGCTGGCGCGGCGCTGGCGGCCCATCCTGGATGCGTTCGACGACGTCGGCGTCGATGTTTGCTTCGAACTGCACCCGGGGGAGGACTTGCACGACGGCGCCACCTTCGAGCGTTTCTTGGATGCCGTGGGTCATCACCGCCGCGCCAACATCCTGTTCGATCCCAGCCATTTCGTGTTGCAGCAGCTCGACTATCTGGCCTTCATCGACCTCTATCATGAACGGATCCGCGCCTTCCACGTGAAGGATGCGGAATTCCGGCCCAACGGGCGGTCAGGCGTTTACGGCGGCTACCAGGGCTGGGTCGACCGGCCGGGGCGCTTCCGGTCCTTGGGTGACGGCCAAGTGGACTTCAGGGCCATCTTTTCGAAGATGGCGGCCTACGACTATCCCAACTGGGCCGTGCTGGAATGGGAGTGCGCCCTGAAACATCCCGAAGACGGCGCCCGCGAAGGCGCGCGCTTCATCCAGGACCATATCATCCGCGTGACCGAGCGGGCGTTCGATGATTTCGCGGATGCCGGGAGCGACAGGGCGCTGAACCGCCGCCTGCTCGGGCTCTGATCGGGGGTGCATCATTTGCGGAACGATTGATTTTTCAGAATAAGAATAATAATATTGGTACTAATATCGTTTCATGGTGGTCCTGCCGGTTTCCCGGCGCATGCGGCCGCCATTACCGGGCGACGCGCGCGGGGAGGCGCGGGTTCGCCATCCGGGAATCCAAGAGATCGGGCTCCAGCCTGAGACCGCCGTCCAAACCGGCTCCCGGCGGGGCCGCATCTGACAAGGACAGCCTTCATGTCGACGTACGACATCAAGCGGGGCGTCAGCCTCTACAGTTACCAGGAAGAATACTTTCTGCGGCAGAAGTCGCTGGAAGACCTGATCAGGGTCTCCGCCGAGATGGGTGCCAAGGGCATCGAACTCATCAGCGAGCAGACGTTCCCCGACTATCCCAACCCCCTGGACCCGTCCGTCTACGAAAACTGGCACGCGCTGATGGCCAAGTACGGCACGACGCCCGTCTGCCACGACTTCATGCTGGACTATAAGAAGTACAAGGACCGGCCGATGCCGTTTGAGGAGCAGGTGGCCTCCTGCAAGGTCGACATCGACCATGCGGCCCGGCTCGGCTGTCCCTACACCCGCGCCCTGGTCTCCATCGATCCCGAGGTGCTGGTGGCGTGCGCCGATTATGCGGAAAGCCGCAACGTGCGCCTCCTGATCGAGGTGCATGCGCCGCTGCACTTCGATCACCCCTGGATCATCCGCCATGCCGAGGCGTTCGAGAAGTCGGGCTCCGACTACCTCGGCTTCCTGCCGGACATGGGCATGTTCTTGTTCGCCTTCCCGCCCGTGTGGAAGGAGAAGTTCATCCGCGACGGCGTGCCCCAGCACATCGCCGATTACATCTGCAAGGCCTACGAAGACCGGGTCCTGAGCGAGTACGTGATCCTGGAGGTGGAGAAGATGGGCGGTGTCGGCCCCGCCATCGGCATGGCCATCACCCTGCGCCACAACGCGGCGTTCGAGCCCAAGCGCATGCTGGACCACATGGACCGCATCTGGAACATCCACGCCAAGTTCTATGAGATGACGGAAGATCTGGTCGAGCCGTCGATCCCATATGACGAGATCATCCGCGTGCTGAAGCAGGGCGGCTATAAGGGCTACATCTGTTCCGAATATGAAGGCAACCGCTGGATACAGGATGCCTTCCCGGTGGATTCCATCGAGCAGGTCCGCCGCCAGCAGGAAATGTTCAAGAAGCTGATCGGTGAGCCGCAGGCCGCCGTCGGCGCCGCGTGAGGGGAGGGGCCACCATGTTCGACAAATACATGATCTGCGAGGACGGTTTCGGCAACGTGGTCGAGGACGGCCAGGTGGTGGGTTTCACCTTCCTGGCACGGCTTCCCTACTATCGCGGCATCGGCCTTTCCATGGTGGAGGACATCGGCGTCGTCATCGATGGCGAACCGGTTTCCCGCCGGGATGTCCGCTTCTCCGTCCGCGGCCGCACCTGGACGCTGGACGAGATGGAAACGGAATATACCGAACGCTGGAACTTCGGTGAGAAGGCGGCGGTGACCGTGCTGCGCCCCAATGGCCTGGCGCCCGGCCGCCATCGCCTGCAGCTGTCGGAGCGTATCCGCGTCTCCTATCTTCCTTTCGTGCCGACCACGCGAGACGCGAAGGAACTCGACATCCCGGCATGACTTTTCCATTCCATGCCGGTACTGGGGGCGCGGCGGCCTGATCGCCGCGCCCTTTTCTTGTGCCGGTTTCAGGCCCGGCCGCGCTTGGGTATGGCGGGATAGAAGCTGATGCAGATGATCTGCAGCACCAGCACCAGGAGTGCCGGCACATAATAGAGCGCGTGCACCATGTGCACGGCCCCGTCGCTGACGGCGGCGGGATTGTAGTCGACCCATGCCAGTCCATAGGCGATGACGGCGCCGCCCAAGGCCATGCCGATCTTGGTCGACAGGCTGATGCCGGCCGACAGCAGGCCCTCATGCCGCACGCCGAAATGGGCTTCGTGATAGTCCACGGTCTCGGCCGCCATGGCGAAGATCGCCGTCATGGTGACGCTGATGAGGACCGAGGCCAGGATGTAGATCGCCAGGAACAGCCAGGGCTGGCCTTCGGCCAGGGGCAGGACCAGGTACAGCCCGGTGGCCGCGATCAGCACCAAGCGGTTGCCCTGGCGCATGCCGAAGCGGCGCAGATAGGGCGGCGCGATCGCCGACCCGATCAGCAGCGTGCCGGAGATCGCCGGCAGCAGGATGGAGATCATCCAGGGCTGGTGCAGGACGTTCAGGGCGAAATACGCCGTGACCGCCAGCACCGCGCCGAAGCGGATGAAGTTCAGGATGGTGAACAGGAACACCACCAGCCAGGCCCGGTTGCGGACCATGTTCGCGACGGCGGACAGGGTGGCGGGTGGTTCGTCCCCCCTGTCATGGATGACTTCGCGGCAGTTGGCGAAAAGGTTCAGGATCAGCGCCACCGACACGCCGGCGGCCAGCAGGGCGGTCAAGAGGAAGCCCCGGGCCTTGTCGCCGCCGCCCAGCGCCGTCACCAGGGGCATGGTGCCTGCGGTGGCGAAGATGACCGACAAGGCCGTGCCGGCGGAGCGCAGGCTGCTGACCTGCACCCGTTCCCGCTGGCGCCCCGTCATCATGGGCAGAAGCGCGCTGTAGGGAATGTTCACGACGGAGAACAGCAGGCCCAGGATGATGAAGGTGGCGCCGGCCCAGACCAGCTTGCCCGTGTCCCCCAAGGGTGGAACGTAGAAGACGGCTACCGAGAACAGGCCGAAAGGCACCGCGCCATAGAGGAAGTAGGGTCGGGTCCTGCCCCAGCGGCTGCGCGTTCGGTCCACCAGAAGGCCGACCACCGGGTCGATGCCGGCGTCCAGCAGCCGTGACAGCAGGAACAGCGTCCCGACGACGCCCACCGGCAGCAGCGCCACGTCGGTATAGAAATAGAGCAGGAAGGCCCCGACCATGTTCCAGCACAGGCCGAAGGCGAAGTCGCCGGCGCCGTAGCTGATCTTGGCGCGCCAGGGCAGGGCGGCGCCCGCGGCGGTCGTTGTGGAGCCGTCGCCGGCGGCCGGATGGACTGGGATCGGGGCGGCGATGCCGCCCCCGGTGTGCGTGGACATCGCCGTTTCTCTCCCCAGGCGAGGTTACAGGCCCAGCGTGGCGCGGGCCGTCGCCAGGGTCTCCAGGGTCGGGCCCTCGGGCTTGTATTCCAGGCCCACGGCGCCGGCATAGCCCAGGTCCCGCAGGACGCCGACATAGCGCGGCCAATCCACCGTGCCGCTGCCCGGCTGATGCCGCCCGGGCACGTCGGCGACCTGGATGTGCCCCACCAGGTGAAAGCGGCTGGCCAGCACCTGGGCCGGGTCTTCCCCCATGACGGTGGAGTGGTACATGTCATACAGCAGGCGCAGGTTGGGGCTGCCGACTTCCTCCACCATGTCCAGCCCTTCGGCCGTGCTGTCGAGGAACATGCCCGGGTGTTCGACGCGGGTGTTGAGCGGTTCCAGCAGCAGCAGGATGCCGGCCTGTTCGGCCAAGGCGGCCGCCTGCTTCAGGATGCCGACGGCGATGTCATGCTGTTCCTGGCGCGACACGTCCGGCCTTGTGAAACCGGACGCCACCACCAGGGCCGGCGCGCCCGCCTCCTTGGCGGCGCGCAGGCTGTCGCGCACCGCGGCCAGGAATTCCTCATGCTGGGCGGGGTCGATCAGGCTGCGCCGCGGTTCGACGACCATGCTGGCCAGCCGCACCCCGGTCTCGTCCAGGGCGCGGCGCACCTCCGCAAGGGGTTTGTCCCGCCACAGGTGGAACTCCACCGCCGTCAGCCCCGCAGCCTTGGCGGCATGGATGCGGTCGGGAAAGGACGGGTGCTCGGCGGCGAACAGCCACTCGATGCAGGCGGCCAGGTACATGGGGAAACTCCTAGGTTTGGAAGGGCCATCGCGCGCCCCGGCATGGGGCCGCTTCATGGCCGAATGGTCCGGCGGGGTGCGCGTCAGGGCACCGCGTCCAGGGGGGATGGCTTGGCATTCAGCAGGGCCGCCAGGGCGGCGCCGGCGGCGGCGAGGGCCACGAGGCCCATGATGATGAAGGCGGCCTGCACCGTTCCGTTCGTCAGCGCCTTGGCGCCGGCGACGACGAAGGGACTGGTGAATTGGCCGAGGAAGAAGCAGGAGGCCCAGATGCCCATGCCGCGTCCGCGATGGGCGAAGGGAAGCACGCCCTGTGCCCAGGCGATCAGGGACGGCACCGTCATGCCGGCGCCCATCTGCTGCAGCAGCAACAGCGCCAGCATGACCCTGTAGTCGCTCGACAGCCCGACGCCGGTCAGGCCCACGCCCAGCAGGGCGAAGAAGCCCGCCAGTTGCAGCGCCGTGGCGCGTTTGCCGAGGTAGCCGAACAGCAGCGTGCCGATGGGGACGCCGATGCTGGCCACTGAGATCAGGGTGCCCACCCTGCTGGGGCTGTCGACCCCCACCTCGCGGAACACCAGGCCGCCCTGGATGATGAAGACGTAATAGATGGTGGAGGCCAGCAGGGTGACGGCGCCGTACAGCGCCACGGCACGCACCGGGAAGGATGGGACGGGCCCGCCCCCTTCCGCCGATTGGGCCTGGGGTGCGGTGGACTTTTCCGGCTCGAAAATCAGGGCGTACATGCCCAGGAAGATGGGCAGGGCGATGAGGTAGATGAGGAAGACGCCGTTCCAGCGGAGTTCGGTCAGCACACCGGACGCCGCGATCACGGCCGGCGCCAGGGCCGAGCCGGTGACCCCCTGGATGACCAGCCATTTGCGCCGGCCCGCCGGGTCGTAATAGTCGGCGATCAGCGTGTTGACGATGGTCAGGATCGCCGCCTCCGCCACGCCCAGCAACAGGCGGGACGCGATGACGGCATGGAGGCCGTCCAGGAAATAGGGCAGGGCGCCCGCGATGCCGTACAGCAGCGTCGACCAGACCAGCAGCGGCCGCCGGCCCAGCCGGTCCACGGCCAGCCCGGCGAAGGGGGCCAGCACGGCGATGGCCAAGCCCGGCGCGGAGACCAGCACCGGCACCAGCAGCGACGCGTTCGCCACATCATGGAAATGGTCCAGGATGGTCGGCACGGCCGGGGCCAGCGAGATGATCGCCAGGATGGGCAGGAATCCGCTGATCACCAGGATGATGCCCTGTCCCAGACCGGCCTTGCGCTGGGCGCCCTCTGTCGGCGCGATGATCGCCCGATCCACCATGAATTTCCTCCCTGCGGCGTCGCGCGCCATAACAGAATTATTATTTTGAAAATAATGACGATGAGGGAACTGTTTTGTCAACGCGAAAGTCAGTGCTGAGCGCTGGAACCCTTGCTTTTTCCCGTCTGAGAGTGGTTTCGCCGGGCGGTGGTCGGATTCGATTGACGGCAAGCGATTTTGTCAGTTACAAATTAAGAATTACAATTCTAATTTAGGTGCCGGGGCCGGCGTGATGGCCGACGGCCGGACCGCGACGGAACGGGTCCCGACCGGAACAGGGCGACCTAACGGAGGAAACAGTGCGCTTCTCGACCTTTTTGAACGCCCGGTCCATGGGGCCGGAGCAAGACCGCGCCGTGATGCTGGGCATGATCGACCATGCCGAACGGGCCGAGGCGTCCGGTTTCGATGCCGTCTTCCTGCCGGATCATCATTTCACGGGCTACATGCCCATGGCGTCCGATCCCTTCCTGTTCGCCGCCTACCTGGCGGCGCGCCTGAAGCGGGTGCATTTCGGCTTCTCCGTCACCACGGTGCCGCTGCATCACCCCGTGCGGTTCGTGGAACGCATCAACATCCTGGACCAGCTGACCGAGGGGCGGATTCTGGTTGGCGTGGGCAGCGGCACGACGCCGGAGGAGATGATCGGCTTCGGCGTGAACTACAAGGAAGCCTCCCGCCTGGCGGAGGAGAACCTGGCGATTGCCGAAACGCTATGGGCCAAGGCCGCGCACGACGCGCCGATCGTCTTCGACAACGGGCATTACAAGGGCGAGGTGGTGCAGCGGATCGCGCCGGTGGCCTACACCCCGGGCCATGCCAAGCTGATGCCGGTGGCCATGAAGGAGACCAGCGCCCGGCGCGCGGCGGAGCACGGCTGGCCCGCCTTCATTCCGGCGTTCACCCCACCCCGGATTGGCGGGACGGAGCCCATGGTCCATGTGCGCAAATATTTCACCGCCTATCGCGACATGCTGATGGCAGCCGGCCACGCGCCCGAGGTCGTGGCCCATGCCCTGTCCTGGTCGACGCACACCTACCAGTGCGTGCACGTGGCGGAGACCGACGCGCAGGCCCGCCGCGAACTGGAAGACATCCTGACCGTCTACCAGGAAGCCGTTGACCGCGAGGCGGCGTTCAACGCCAAGGCCGAGGCGACGGAGGCCAACAAGAAGACGGACCGGACGCCCAACGCCCTGACGGAAGACTGGATCGGCACCTGGTGCCTCTACGGCAGCCCCGAGACGGTGATCGAACATCTGCGGCCCTACCAGGAACTGGGCATCGGCAACATCCTGTGCGGCATGCTGACCGGCCCCCTGACAGAACGGCGCATGGCCTATGCCAACCAGACGCTGGACCTGATGGCCCGGAAGGTCATTCCGGCCCTGAGGGAGGGAGGGCGATGAGCCGGCCGCTGATCGTCGGCTTCGGCGGCACCACCCGCCCCGGCTCGTCGGGAGAGCGCATGGTGGCGGCCGTGCTGTCGGCTGCCACGGCCCTGGGAGCCGAAACCCGCTTGTTCGGCGGCGCCGACCTGGCGGCCCTTCCGCATTTCGCGCCTGAAAACCGCCAGCGCACAGCGGAGCAACGTGATTTCGTGGACGCGGTACGCGCCGCGAACGGCCTGGTCATCGGATCCCCCGGCTATCATGGCGGCGTTTCCGGCTTGGTGAAGAACGCCATCGACCTGCTGGAGGATTTGCGCGACGACGACCGCGTCTATTTTGACGGGCTGCCAGTCGGGCTGACGGTCACGGCGGCGGGCTGGCAGGCGGGTGGCGTGACGCTCACCGCCTTGCGCGGGATCGTCCACGCGATGCGGGGCTGGCCCACCCCGCTGGGCATCGCCGTGAACACGGTGGCGCAGAAGCCCTTCGATGCCGAGGGCCACCTGGTCGACGCCGGCATCCTGGAGCAGGTCCAGGTCCAAGCCCAACAAATCATGCTGCTGGCCGACCTCTGACCGCCGGCACCTTTTGGGGAATTTTCGAATGTCTGTCGATTTGCCCGACGATCCCGTCGCCATCGCCCCGCTGACAAGCGGCCGTGACATGTGGTCGACAGCCGAACGGCCCGGCATCCGCTCCATCAAGATGGCGGACGGCCCCATGGGCATCGCCTCGGGCCGGGTGGATGAGCGGGACGTGGCGGTTCTCACGCCCTGCGGCACCGCCCTGGGGGCCAGCTTCGACGCCGACCTGGTGGCCCGCGTGGGCGCCATCGTGGGCGATGAGGCGCGGCGCCTGGGCGTGGACGCCGTCCTGGCGCCGAACCTGAACCTGCAACGCAGCCCGCTCTGCGGCCGCGCGTTTGAGCTGTTCGGCGAGGACCCTTATCTCGCCGGCGCCCTGGGGGCCGCCTGGATCGCAGGCCTGCAGAGCCAAGGGGTGGGGTCCGTCGCCAAGCATCTGGTGTGCAACGACAGCGAGACCGATCGCGACAGCATGAACGCCGTGGTCGACGAACGCGCCCTGCGTGAGGTTTACCTGCTGCCGTTCGAGATGGCGGCGACGGCCGGCTGCGTTGGCATCCTGGCGGCGTACAACCGCCTCAACGGCCATTATTGCGTGGAACATCGCCAGCTGCTGACCGATATCGTCAAGGGGGACTGGCGCTATCCCGGCTTCATCGTGTCCGACTGGTTCGGGGGCCGCGACACCGTGCGCTCTGCCCTGGCGGGATTGGATCTGGACATGCCCGGTCCCGACCGGGTGCTGGGGACGAAGTTCGCCGCCGCGGTGGCGGCCGGCACGGTGCCCCCGGATCGCCTGGCCGACGCGGCGGGCCGTGTGGCCGGGGCCGTGCGGGCCATCGACGGGCTGCCGCGTGGCAGGGCCGTGGCCGACCCGGACGGCGTGCTGGTCGAAGCCGCCGCGGCCGGCTTCGTGCTGCTGAAGAACGAGGGCGACGTGCTGCCGCTGGCACCGACCGCGGTGCGGCGGCTGGCGATCATCGGCCCCAACGCGGCCAGCCCCTGCCTGCAGGGCGGCACCTTCGCCAAGATCGCGGTGCGTCCCGACTTCGTCACGCCACTGCGCGCCATCCGCGAACGCTTCGGCGACGCCGTCCAGGTGGTCTATGAGCAGGGCGTGGCGCCGGAATACCGCCTGCCGCCCCTGAGCGTCACCCCCGCCCGTGGCCTGGGCGACGGGGCGTCGCGCGGCATGACGGTGGAGTTCTTTGTCGGCGATGGCGACGGCGAACCTGTGTTCGCGGAGACCCGCGACACCAACTCGCTGACATGGTTCGTCGGATTGCCGGGAACGGACCACCTGAAACAGGCCGGTCGCATCCGGGCCAGCGGCTGGTATGTGCCCGAACGGAACGGCGCGCACCGCATCCACATCGGCGGCACGGGCAGGCTGCGCCTGACGGTGGATGGCCGCGAGGTGTTCAGCGGCGGCGGTCCGGTGGCGCCGTCCGATCTCATGGGCATGCTCAAGGGCGGCGACAGCCAGTCGGTGGTGCTGGACCTGGCCGCCGGCACGCCCGTGCTGCTGTCCTTCGAGGTGGCTTATACCCCGGCGCGGGCCCAGGGCCTGTGGTATGGCATGGCCGGCCCGGACCTGCCGGCCGAGATGCTGGCGCGCGCCCTGGCCGCGGCGGCGCAGGCGGACGTTGTGCTGCTGATGCTGGGTGAGACGGCGGATGCCGGCGTGGAAAGCAAGGATCGCCCCGGCACGTCCCTGCCGGCCGCGCAGATTGAGTTGCTGCATCGCCTGCGGGAGGTCAACCCCAACATTGTGGCCATATGCAACGTGGCCCACGCCTTCGACCTGTCCTGGCAGGAGGAGGTGAGGGGCCTGATGATCACCTGGTACCCTGGTGAGCAGTATGGGCCCGCCTTGGCCCAGGTGCTGGCCGGCGACCGGGAGCCCGGCGGCCGGCTGCCCCTGAGCATCGCCCGCCAGGATGGCGATTACCCCGCCTTCGGCCTGAAGCCGGAGGCGTCGGGCGACGTGCCCTACCGGGAGGGACATCTCATCGGCTACAAGGGCATGCAGGCCGCCGGCACGGCGCCGCTGCACGCTTTCGGGGCCGGCTTCGGCTACACCCGGTTCACGGTATCCGACCCCTCATTGGCCCCCACGGCCGATGGCGGCACCATGGTGGCCGCGCGGGTGCGCAACGTCGGCCCGCGTGCGGGCAAGGCGGTGCTCCAGGCCTATGTCGCCGGGCCGGACGGTGTCCGGCACTTGCGCGGCTTCGCCAGCGTCGTCGTGCCGGCGGGGGAGGAGGTATCGGTCCACCTCACGCTGCCGTCGCGCGCCTTCGCCCACTGGGACACCTTGGCGGGGGGCTGGCGGACGACCCCGGGCCGGCACGACGTGATGCTGGGGTGGAGCAGCCAGGACCTGCCCCTGCGGCTGGTCATTGAGCGGGAGACCGCCTGACAGGCCGAATGACGGCACGCGCGGCGGTGGGGTGGGGGCGGGCGTTCAGCCCGCCTTGACCTTTGAGCTGGGCCGGCCGCGCGGCTTGCGCTGGGGAACGGGTGCCGCGGTTTCGGTTCCGTGTTTCATGTCGGCCTGCGGGCCGGGATCGACCGAAGAACCTGGCTGGCCGCCGTCATGGGCGATTGCCGTGGTGGCGCGGGGTTCGCTCATGAGATAGGCCGCGAAGGAATGGGTGAGATCGCGCTTCAGCTGTTCCCATTCCCACGCGTCCCCCTGTTCCCGGTTCGACCCCAGCCCCAGCACACGGGCCAGGGCGGAATACATGATGTTGAATCCCGCCTGCACGGCGCGTTCCGGATCGGGGTGCGCGATATCATCGCGGTATCTCAAAATCGCCAGCTTGATGTCGGCGATGGCCGCCTGATGGGACATCTTGCCCAAGCGGGCCACCACCGGGTCGTGATTGGCGCGCAGCATCATGGCCCTGAGAATGTCCGCATGATGGCGCAGGTGCTCCGCCATGCCCGCGGTCAGCGCCGCGACAAGG
This sequence comes from Nitrospirillum guanabarense, assembly GCF_034653355.1. Lineage (NCBI taxonomy): Bacteria > Pseudomonadati > Pseudomonadota > Alphaproteobacteria > Rhodospirillales > Azospirillaceae > Nitrospirillum > Nitrospirillum guanabarense. Next base: position 347,451 of record NZ_JAYEER010000001.1, on the reverse strand, counting down.
TCGTGCAGGTTGCTCGTCTCCAAGGCCACCCGCGCGATCAGCTGCCGCTGTTCATGCTGGATGTCCGTTTGAACACGCTCCTGCACCACGCGGATCAAATCATCCTTGCTGTCGAAACGGCAGTAGATCGAACCGACGGACACCTTCCCGACACGGCTGACGTCGGTGAGGGTGAATTCATCGTTGCCATGGATCTTAAGCAGTTCCTGCGCCGCCGCCAGCATCCGTTCGTACGAGGCCTTGCTGCGACTTTGCACGGGCTCGCGCTGCGGGCCTGGCTTCACCGCTTTCCGTTCACTCATAAGCTCCGCTTTCCCCAAAAGGCTCGTGGTGATTTGGAATCATAGCGCTGATACCATTTTCGGCCACCTACTGGAAACCGCAATGACCTGTGCTCAACCATGCCCGAAAAATGGCGTGCCGGCAAACCGGCCGGGACTGCCCATCACCGCCTGGACATGGCGACCGACGCCGCCAAACCCGCCCACCCAAACCCGCCCACATAGCTTTAAGAATATAATGGAGATTCTGATATGCGCGACGCAGCATAAGTTTTTTGGGAACGGGGGACATCTTTTACCCTCGTGACGGGTGCTGATGCCGCGCGGTAGGATGTCAACGAAGATGTGGCTCAGATAATTGATTATATTGCGTTATTTTCTATCTCGCTCAGTGGGTGGTTTTCTATTCCGACGGGCATCGCGCCGTGCCGGCCCGCACATGGTCCGGAGTGGGGCATTGCGACGGATTGACCCTGGACAAGAACCATAATCCAGGTTCTAATTATCCCCAACAAATGCGGGGAGGAATGGATGGGCCGGTAAACCGTCGATCACCTTCCCGACATCACAGGGGAGGGTGTCCATGAAACCATCGATCAAATTGCTGCTGCGCGCCTCGACGGCGCTGTTCCTGACGACCGGCGTCGCCGTGGCGCAGACCGCACCGGCGTCCACCGGCGCCAACGCCGCCGACACCTCCCTCATGGAAATCGTGGTCACGGCCCAAAAGCGCAGCGAAAGTGTGCAGCAGGTGCCAATCTCCGTGACGGTCATCGGTGCCGATCAGCTGGCCCGCCGGGGCGTGCAGTCGGTGCAGGATCTTTCACAGGCCAGCGCTTCGTTGGAATTCACCGCGCCCACGGCCGCACCTGGCGGCGGTGGCTTCGTTCGTGGCATTGGCACCAACCAGGTGGGCAACGCCACGGCCGCCAGCTCCGTCAGCATCGTGCTGGATGGCGTGGTGCTGGGCAACGTGCCGGTTTCGGATATTTTTGATACGGAGCGGGTGGAGGTGCTGAAGGGGCCGCAGGGCACGCTGTTCGGCAGTTCGGTGTCGGCCGGCTTGGTCAACATCACCACCAAGGCGCCCGTCCTGGGCGAGACGTCGGGCTATGTCACCACGGAATTCGGCCTCACCGGCCTGGGTTCGGGATATTCCCGCGACGTCGTGCGCGCCGCCCTGAACGTGCCGGTGACCAGCAATTCGGCGCTGCGCCTGGCCGCGCACTTCTATGACAACTCCGGCCTGACCAACGACACGGTCACAGGCAAGGATGAGGACCAGAGCAACTACGGCATCCGCGCCCGTTACCTGGCCCAGCTGTCCGACAAGCTGACGTTCAACCTGATCGGGGACTACAACAAGACCGACGACAGGGATCCGGGTGGCCTGATCTATCGCGCGGCCACCGCCGGCTCGCCGCTGGCCCAGGCGCTGGACGCGTGCGGCATCGTGGCCTCCGCCTCCAACACCAGCCAATGCAACCAGCAGGGGCTGTACGACCGGGCGCAGATCGGTGGCGTGTCGGGCCAGTTCGACCTGGACCTGAACGGCATGACACTGACCTCCATCACCGCCGGGCGCCGCCTGCACGACACCACCGCCGTCGATCTCATCGGCATCACGCCGTCTGTGTCCCGCCAATACATGCAGAACTGTAATTTCGTGGATTGCTTTCCGGTTGTGGCGCTCTACGCCGGCACCACCACCACCCCGCAGGTGAGCAACCATTCCCTCTTCTCGCAGGAATTGCGCCTGACCTCCTCGGACAACCGTGACCTGGAATGGGTCGGCGGCTTGTATTACCAGCGCACCGCCTTCGCCACGTCCAAGCCGGGGCTGCTGATCATCCACCCGGCGGCCGTGGGCATGGACCTGACGGCGGCCAGCGGCACGCAGGTCATCCACGCCGATGGTGAGGACTATGCCGCCTTCGGCAACGCCACCTGGTATCTGGAACCGGAAACCCGGCTGATCGGCGGCTTGCGCTTCACGCATTCCCGCGTCTATGAGGAAGAGGCCGACCCCATCAACGCCGGCGTGCCGGACACCTTCGCCGCGACCGGCTACGCCAACGCCGCCACCTGGCGCGGGGGCGTACAGCACGATTTCGACCGGGACACGATGGCCTACGCCACGGTTTCCACGGGCTACAAGGCGCCGCAGATCAACGACCAGCTGACCACCACCGACCACACCCTGGACCCCATCAAGGCGGAACGGCCCATCGGGTTCGAGGTGGGTGTGAAGAAGACCATGTTCGATGGGCGGCTCTACGTTGATGCCGACCTCTTCTACACCGATGTGAAGGACTTCCAGACGCAGTCGTGTGTTTCCGGCATCAGCGGCCTGAACTGCTCCAACATCAACGTGTCTAGCGTCGTCACCAAGGGCTTCGAGTGGGAAATTTTCGGCCATCCCTTCCCGGACACGACGGTCAACGTCTCCGGTATCGTCAATATCGCCGAATACCCGGATGGCTTCATCGGCGCCGACGGGTCGGACATGTCCAACAAGCAGCTGAACTACGCGCCCAAGTTCAAGATGACCATCTCGGCCGAGCGGCAGTTCACCCTGTCCGACACCTACAGCCTGGTTCTCGGGGCTGATGCCACCATCCGGACCAAGCAATCCATGTACCTGTCGGCGGACCCGACCTACGTCGTTCCGGGCCAGACCATCTTCAACGCCCGGCTGACCCTGAAGTCAGCGGACGACTGGTCGGTGGGCCTGTTTGGCCGCAATCTGGGTGACAAGGTCTATCCGACCCAGCTCTACCCCACGACGGCATTCGCCAAGGGTGGGCTGTGGCAAGTGATCGATCCCAACGCGCGCCGGGTGGTGGGCATACAGGCGGAAGCCAAGTTTTGAACCCGGGCTCGTGGCGGTATGGGGCTCATCCGCCGCCGCCGGACCCTTCGGGAGGATAGTCGATGGATCACGGTAACAGGGATGGAAGGGGCGCCGGCCGGCGCCAGTTCCTGATGGTCCTGGCGGCGGCGGGTGCCGCGTTGACACCCGCCACCCTTTGGGCCCAGGTCAGGGCTGGCGTGGACGCGTCCGCCGTCAAAGCCTTGGCGCCCTCCCAGCGGGCGCTGCTGGACCGGGTGGCCGATTTGACGATACCCGACAGCGACACGCCCGGCGCGCTGGCGGTGGGGGTGCCGGCCTTCGTCACCCTGGCGTTTGCCCATGGCCTGCACGGGGCCGGTGCGCCTGTTCCCGCCGCCCGTTTCACCGGCGGCGCGGGCCCGGCCGGCGCCACCGTGCTGGACTGGCTGAAGTTCGAGCTGGACCTGAAGGCGGGCGGCGCCTTTCTGACAGCGGCGCACGCCGTCCAGTTACAGGCGCTGACGGCCCTGGATAGCGAGGCCTATGCGCCCAGTGGCGCACCCAGTGGCGCCCCGGGCGGCGACGCGTCGCCCTGGCGCCTGCTGAAGGGGCTGATCGTCACGGGGTACTACACCTCCGAGGCGGGCGCCTCGCAGGAGCTGCAATACGACCTCGTACCGGGACATTGGGACCCGGACGTGCCGGTGGGCCCCCATGCGCGGGCCTGGTCTAACGATTGGACGGCGGTGGACTTCGGATGAGCACTGAGTTTGACGCGATCGTGGTCGGTTCCGGGATCACCGGGGGCTGGGCCGCCAAGGAACTGACGGAGAAGGGCCTGAAGGTCCTGATGGTTGAACGCGGCCGCATGATCGAGCATGGCAGCGGTTATGTGACCGAAACCCTGGCGCCCTGGGAAATGCCCTTCCGGGGTGAAGGCGACGCGGCGCTCTATGCCCGCGATTTCGCCGTCCAGTCCAAGAACCGGCATTTCACCGAGTTCACGCAGAACCATTTCGTGAACGACAGGGACAACCCCTATTCGGTGGCGGAAGGCACGGAATTCAACTGGTGGCGCGGCTACCAGTTGGGTGGGCGCTCCCTGACCTGGGGCCGGCAATCCTACCGCATGAGCGATTATGATTTCGGCGCCAACAAGAAGGACGGCCACGGCAGCGACTGGCCCATCCGCTATGCCGACCTGGCGCCATGGTACGACCATGTGGAACGCTTCATCGGCGTGTCCGGCCAGGCGGAGGGCGTGGCCTCCCTGCCCGATGGTGTCTACCAGCCGCCCATGGCCCTGAACGTGCTGGAACGCTACGCCAAGGGGATCATCGAGCAGCGCTGGCCCGACCGGCGGCTGACCATCGGGCGTACCGCCAACCTGACGCAAGAGAAGGAGGGAAGGTCCGCCTGCCAGTACCGCTCCATCTGCGCGCGCGGCTGCTCCTACGGCGCCTATTTCAGCACCCAGAGTTCCACCCTGCCGGCGGCCCAGAAGACCGGCAACCTGACCCTGGTTACCGACACGGTGGTGGAGCGGGTGGATTACGATGCCCAGACGCGGCGGGCGACCGGCGTCTCCGTGCTGAATGTGAAGACGGGGGAGCGGCGGCGACACACCGCCCGCATCGTCTTCCTCAACGCCGGCGCCTTCAACACCAACCACTTGCTGTTGCGCTCACGGTCCGATGCCTTCCCGACAGGGCTGGGCAACTCCAGCGGCCTGCTGGGCACCCACATCATGGACCATGCGACCACGGTGGGGGCCGTCGCCCTGTTCGACCGCTTCCAGGACCGTACGACGTACGGCAATCGGCCCACGGGCATCGTCATTCCCCGCTTCCGCAATCTGGACCGGCAGGAGGGTGATTTCCTGCGGGGCTACAGTTTCCAGGGGGGCGCCTTGCGCAGCACCTGGACCCGGGCCAAGCGTGAGGCCGGCGTCGGCATCGGCTTCAAGGCGGCGATGCGTGGTCCCGGCGGTTGGCGCATGGTCCTGGTTTCCTTCGCGGAAAGCCTTCCGCGCGCCACCAACCGCCTGACCTTGGATCCGGTCAAGACAGACACCGCCGGCGCGCCGCTGCTGAAGATCGACTTCACCCATGGCGAGAACGAGCGGAAGGCCCTGGCGGACGCCGGGCGCGAGGCCAGCGCCATGCTGACGGCCGCGGGCGGCAAGGTTGTCCTGTCGCTGGACCGGCCCGGTGTGGGTGGCAGCGCCATCCATGAAATGGGCGGCGCCATGATGGGCAACGACCCGCGCGCGTCCGTCACCAATCGCTGGAACCAGTTGCACGACGTGCCCAACGTCTTCGTCAGCGACGGCGCGGCCATGGCCTCGTCGGCTTGCCAGAACCCGTCGCTCACCTACATGGCGTTGACCGCGCGCGCTTGCGACAACGCCGTGCGGTTGCTGCGCGCGGGCGAGATCTGATTTTGAGGATCGCTGGTGGAGCGATGCGGAATGTCGGCGGGGGCTTTGGCGTGTGCGAAACGGCGGCCAGGCGAGCACCCGCATGGGGATCATAAAAAAATCAGTATCCCGGTCGTCAATCCGGGGCCCCCTCCTCAATCAGCCATCCCAGGAAATTCGTCAGGGCGGGCGACTTGTGGGCGTCGAAGGGAATAAGGGCGACGTATCCGGTGCGCGGCACCACGATGTCGGGGAAGGGCGTCAGGATGCGCCCGCTGTCCCGGTCGCCCTCCAGGACGGGGAAGGGGCCCACGCCGATGCCCAGGCCGTCGGCCACGGCCTGCAGCGTGACGAAGAAATGGTCATATACCTGCCGCCGCTGCTCGGCGCGGTGAGGCACGCCCGCGCGTTCCAGCCAGTCGGCCCAATCGCCTGGCCGTGTCTCGCTGCCCAGCAGGACATGATGGATGATGTCGCCGGGTTCACGCAGGGGGTGTCGTGCCGCCAGGGCGGGACTGACGATCACCGTGTCGGCCTCGCCCAGGAAAGGCACCGGCTGGTACTGCGGCCAAGCGGAAGGTTCCGCCGATCCCCGGCGGATGGCGACGTCGAAGCCGCCGCGCAATTCGTCGCGTAGCGTGGTGGTGGTCGTGATCGCCACCTCCACATCCGGTTGCCGGGTGCGGAAGGCTTCCACCCGGGGGATCAGCCAGCGCATGGCGAAGGTGGTTGGCGCGCTGACGCGCAGGATGTGGCGCACGGCGGGACGGCCGCAGGCCTCCGCCGCCGCGACCATGCGGTCGAAGGACAGGCTGACCTCCGCCGCGAAGACGCGGGCGGCGGGCGTCGCCGTCATGCGCCGGCCCGTGCGTACGAACAGGCGCTGGCCCAGCCAGTCCTCCAGCGCCGCGATTTGCCGGCTGACGGCGCCGTGGGTCAGGCCCAACTGGGCGCCGGCGTCGGCATAGCTGCCGGTGCGGGCGGCGACCTCGAACACGCGCAAGGCGTTCAGTGGCGGCAGGCGGCGCATGGGCTGACCCGTGAGGAAATTGGACAAGACAGGTGAAGATAGTGAGGCTAGTCGACAAAAACTCACGCGAGTAGGGTTTTCGCCGGGAAAGCGAAAATCGGTGGCGCGAGCATGACCGCGGCGGAATGGACAGGGAAGGACGCGACGGCCGGGGCGGTGGCTTCGCGACGGCTGTCACGGCGCACGTTGCTGGGGGCCTGCCTGGCCCACCTGGTGCACGACGGCTATACGGATCTCTTGTACGCCCTGCTGCCGATCTGGCAGGGGGAGTTCGGACTGTCCTACGCCGGCTTGGCGCTGGTGCGGGCGTTGTACTCGGGCACGATGGGCGCCCTGCAGGTGCCGGCCAACCGGCTGACCGCCCGGTTCAGCCCGCGGGCGGCCCTGGTGTCGGCGACGCTGCTGGCCGCCGCCGGCTATCTTGTCATCGCCCTGCCGCTCGGCTTTCCGGGCCTGTGCCTCGGCCTGGTCCTGGCCGGCGTCGGATCCAGCGTGCAGCATCCCCGGGCCTCCCTGCTGGTCACCATGACCTTTGGCAAGGCGTCGCGCGGGCCCTTGGGCATCTACAATTTCTCCGGCGACTTGGGCAAGGCGATCTTGCCCGCCGCCGTGGCGCTGCTGCTGCCCGTTCTGGCCTGGCGGCCGGTGGTCGGCGTCATGGCCCTGGCCGGGCTGGCCATCACCGTGGGCCTGTTCATCCTCATCCCGTCCGCGCCCGCGTGTCCGGAGGCGGCGAAGTCCCATGCCGATGGCGGCGACGGGCGGGGATTTGGCCTGCTGCTGGCCATCGGCGCCCTGGATACCGCCACGCGCATGGGCTATCTGCTGTTCCTGCCCTTCCTGTTGCACAGCCGGGGCGGGACGGAGGCCACCGTGGGTATCGGCCTCGCCCTGCTGTTCGCCGGCGGTGCGCTGGGCAAGGCCTGCTGCGGCTGGCTGGGCCAGCGCCTGGGCGTGGTGTGGAGCGTGATCCTGACGGAGGTGGCGACGGCCCTGTTCATGGTGACGACGCTGGCCGTGCCGCTCTGGGCCGTCCTGGCGCTTTTGCCCGTGCTGGGCATCGTCCTGAACGGTACATCGTCGGTCCTGTACGGCACCGTGCCCGAACTGGCGAAAAGGGGACAGGTGGGCCGCGCCTTCGCCCTGTTCTATACGGGTGTGAGCGGTGCCGGCGGCTTGGCGCCCATCGCCTACGGCGCCATCGCGGACCATTCCAGCCGAACCGCGGGTGTCGTCGCGGCGGCCCTGACGGCGGCGGCCATCATCCCCATGGTCCTGGCCTTGCGCGTCCACCTGCGGACGGCGGAGGAACGATCCCCTGAACAGCGCCGAGGTGGGGTGCCAGCCAAAAGCGGGGCCCCGACCAGGGCGACGGAGGGAACTGTCACCGGTTGCCGGCCCGGATGATTTCCATGGCCAGCTGATCCAAGGGAAGCACCCTGTCGGCGGCGCCCAGGGCGATGGCCTCCCGCGGCATGCCGAAGACGACGGACGTCGCCTCGTCCTGGGCGATGGTATGGGCGCCGGCCCCCTTCATTTCCAGCAATCCGCGCGCGCCGTCGTCGCCCATGCCGGTCATGAGGATGCCGACGGCGTTGGGGCCGACATGGGTGGCCGCTGACCGGAACAGCACGTCCACGGACGGCCGGTGGCGCGACACCAGGGGGCCGTCCTTGACCGAGACGTAATAACGGGCGCCACTGCGCTGGAGCAGCATGTGGCGGTTCCCGGGCGCGATCAGCACCCGCCCGCGCATGACCGTGTCCCCGTCCTCCGCCTCCTTGACCTCCATCTCGCACAGGCCGTTCAGCCGGCGGGCGAAGGCCTCGGTGAACTTCTCCGGCATGTGCTGCACCACCACGATGCCGGGGCTGGCGGCCGGCAGCCTCTCCAGCACCACCCTCAAGGATTCGGTGCCCCCGGTCGATGCGCCGATGCAGACCACGGTTTCCGTGGTCCGGGCCATGGCGTGGTGGCGTACCAGCGGGGGCGGCAGGACGACGTCGGCGGTCAGCTTGCGCTCCGGCTCGCGCACGCGCGGGGCTGCGGGCACATGCTTCAGCTGGGCCCGGGCCGCCGCCTTCACGACATCGCAGATACGGATCTTCGCGTCCTGCAGGAACTCGGCCGTGCCCACGCGGGGCTTCAGGATGATGTCGACGGCGCCGGCGTCCCAGGCCTGGTTGGCCGTTTCCGATCCGGCCTCGGCCAGCGATGAGCAAATGACCACCGGGACCGGCCGCTGTGACATCAGCCGCCGCAGGAAGGTGATGCCGTCCATGCGCGGCATCTCCACATCCAGGGTTATGACGTCCGGCACCTCCTGCTGGATGCGGCGCGCGGCGACGAACGGGTCGGACGCCGTCGCCATCACCTCGATCCCGGGGTCTGATTGCAGGATGTCGGTCATGACCTGTCGGACGGAGGCGGAATTGTCGATGATCAGGACGCGGATCTTGCGGGTCACGACGGGTTCACTCCCGCCGGAAGACGCTGGCGCCCAGCGGCCGCATCGGCAGGCCGGATCCCGCCAGCGATTCCGAATGCCCCAGGAACAGGTAGCCGCCGGGGCGCAGGTGATCGCACAGGCGGGCCAGCACCGCCTGCTGCGTCGGCTTGTCAAAATAGATCAGGATATTGCGGCAGAAGATGACGTCCAGGTCACGGTCGACGGGATAGGTCGCGTCCATCAGGTTCAGCCGGCCGAACCGGACCAGGCGGCGCAACTCGGGCACGATGCGCACCAGGCGCCGGGCCCGGTCCTTGGAGCGCAGCAGGTAGCGCTGGCGCATTTCCGGCGGCACGGGGGCGATCATCTCCTCCGGATAGATGGCGGTGGCCGCCGTTTCCAGCACGCGGGTGGAGATGTCGGTGGCCATGATGTCGATGCGAAAGCCGCCGTGACGCTGGCTGGCATCGGCCAGGACCATGGCCAGGGTGTAGGGTTCGGCCCCGATCGAACTGGCGGTGCTCCAGACCTTTAGGGTCGTGTAAGGGCCGGCATGGCGCTGGGCCAGCAGCCCCGGCAGGGCGACATCCTCCAGGATGCGGAAATGCTCCTGCTCGCGGAAGAACTCCGTCTTGTTGGTTGTGACCACGTCGATCAGGTGTATGGCTTCATCGGCCAGGCCGCCGCCGTCGAAAAGGCGCGCGCAATAGTCCGCCAGATCGGCAGCACCCGTCGCCACCACGCGTTTGCGCAAGCGGCCCTCGACCATGGTCCTCTTGCTCTCCGGCATCTTGATGCCGCTGTAATCCTGGATGAAGGCGGCCAGCCGACGAAAATCCCGGGCGCTGAGGCGATCGGCGGCAGCGGCCGTTGCCGCACTGTAGGCCGCCTCCACTTGATCCGCCAACATTCAGTACTTCTCGAACTCGGCGTCGCGGGCATCGCCGGCGCCATTGGTCAGGTCCAGGGCGAAGCCGCCAGCGGCGCCCTTGCGGCCAGCCGCGGCGCGGACGGGCGCCGGAACCACCCGGCCGTTGGGTGTGGCGTGGCCGTTCCCGGTTCGCCCGGCACCCTGGCGCGGCGCCGCCGAAGACGGCGCCGGCTTGGCCGCGCTGGCCACCGGCGCCCGCGACGGCCGGCGCACGGCCGACGGTGCGGCGGGCGACGCTCCATCCACCCGGAAGTAGGCGATGCTGGCCTGCAGCTGCTCCGACTGCGCCGCCAGCTCCTCCGACGTCGCCGACATCTGCTCCGACGCGCTGGCGTTCTGCTGCGTCACCTTGTCCAGTTGCTGGATCGCCTGGTTGATCTGCTCCCCGCCGATGTCCTGCTCCCGGCACGCGGCACTGATCTCCGCCACCAGTTCGGCCGTCTTCTTGATGTCCGGCACCAGGCGCGTCAGCATCTCGCCCGCCTCCTGCGCCGCCTGCACCGTCTGCGACGACATCGTGCTGATCTCCGCCGCCGCCGTCTGGCTGCGTTCCGCCAGCTTGCGCACCTCCGACGCCACCACGGCGAAGCCCCGGCCGTGCTCGCCCGCCCGCGCCGCCTCAACGGCCGCGTTCAGCGCCAGCAGGTCCGTCTGGCGCGCGATCTCCTGCACGATGGTGATCTTCTCCGCGATCGTCCGCATCGCCTGCACCGCCCGCGTCACCGCCTCGCCGCTCATCTGCGCATCCGACGCGGACTGCCGCGCGATCTTCTCCGTCTGGCTGGCATTGTCCGCGTTCTGCTTGATGTTCGCCGCCATCTGCTCCATCGACGCCGAGGCCTCCTCCGCCGCGGACGCCTGCTCCGTCGCCCCCTGCGACAGCTCCTCCGCCGTCGCCGACAGCTCCTGGCTGCCCGACGACACGTTCTCCGAGGCCGACGTCGCCTCACCCACCACGTCCCGCAGCTTCTCGACCATGCGCTTCAGCGCCAGGCCAAGGACATCCTTGTCGGACAGGGGTTTGGCTTCCACCGTCAAGTCGCCGTCGGCGACCGTGTCGGCCACCCGCGCCGTGGCCCGCAGGTTGGCGATCATGCGCTTCAGCGCGATGCCCAGCGTATCCTTGTCGGACAGGGGCGTGGCCTCCACCGTCAGGTCGCCGTTGGCCACCGTGTCGGCGATGCCGGCCGTCGCCCGCAAATTGTCCATCATGGTGTTCAGCGCGGTCACCATGTCCCGGATCTCGTCATCCGACCTGACGGCCAGCGACTGGTCCAGGTCGCCGCGGGCGACACCGTTGGCCAGGCGGATGGCGCCCTGCAGGCCCCGGCTGATGCTGATCAGGATCCAGGTCGCGGCGGCCAGTGCGATCAACAGCGAGACGGCGACCGTGACGGTCAGCATCGTCCGCGCGGCATCATACTGTGCGGTGGCCGCGGCTTCGGTCTGCGTCATGTTCGCCTGGGCCAGGGCCACCACTTCGTCCAGCGCCGCGTCGGCGCTGTCCAGCACCTGCCGCCCTTCGACGCGGGACAGGCGAACGGCCTCGTCCCGCTGGTCGCCCTTCGCCAGGGCGATGACCCGGTTCTGGATGGGCAGGAATTGCTTCCACACAGCGGTAAAGGCGGCCACCTTCTTGTTGCTTTCGCCGGCGGTGAGGGAATCCAGCTTGACGCGATCCGCCTCCAGAGCCTGCTGTTCCTTGGCGATCCGCGCCTCATACTGGCTCACCAGTTCCTTGCTGTCCGCCAGCAGCAGGCTCTTCTCCGACCGTGTCACGGTCATGAGGTCGGTGTAGAGGTCCTGGGCCACCTTGATCTGCTGCATCGGTCCCTGGGCCATGTGGTGCAGGCTGTCATCCAGGGCGGCTAGCTTCTGTATGCCCAAGACGGCGCTGGTGGTCGACAACGCGACGATGACCGCGAAGGTCAGCCCCAGTTTCAGCTTGATGGTCATGCGCATCGCGAAGATTCCTTGATCATCGGATTGTCTTGAAGGGTGGCGGCCGCCGGCAGCGGTTGGGCGGAGGCGCTGGCCGCCAGATCGGGCGGGGCCTTGCGGCCGATGACCGACGCCTCGTCGGCGGTGAACAGTGTCGCCAGGTCGAAGACGATGACGAAGCCGTCGCCGCGGCGGCCCACGCCACGAATGTAGTCGGACCGCCACGACACCCCGATGTCCGGCGGTGCCTCCAGTTGGCGCAGGTCCAGCGGCAGGACCTCGAACACCCGGTCCGCGATCAGGCCCAGGGCGATCTCCCGCCCGTTGATCGGAACATGCAGGACCAGGATGCGGGTATGTTCGGAGGGGATGCCAGGCGACAGGCCCAGCTTCAGCCGCAGGTCGATCACCGGCACGCCCCGGCCCCGGACATCGATCAGGCCGACAAGATAGGGCGGCGTTTCCGGGATGCGGAAGATCGGCCGCATGTCCAGGATTTCCACCACCGCTTCGACCGGGACGGCGTAGATCTCGCGCTCGATGCCGAGCGTGACGAACTGGGCTTCCCGGGAGGTTTCGGTCAGGCTGTTCATGATGGCCGCCGACACTCAGTACTTCTCGAACTCGGCGTCGCGGGCATCGCCGGCGCCATTGGTCAGGTCCAGGGCGAAGCCGCCGACGGCACCCTTGCGGCCAACCGCCGCGCGGACGGGCACTGGGACCACCCGGCCGTTATGCCCGTGCCCATTCGCGGCCCGCAGGTTCGCCGGGCGCGCGGGGGAGGGCGCCGGCTTGGCCGCGCTGGCCACCGGCGCCCGCGACGGCCGGCGCACGGTCGACGGTGAGGCGGGCGACGCCCCATCCACCCGGAAGTAGGCGATGCTGGCCTGCAACTGCTCCGACTGCGCCGCCAGCTCCTCCGACGTCGCCGACATCTGTTCCGACGCGCTGGCGTTCTGCTGCGTCACCTTGTCCAGCTGCTGGATCGCCTGGTTGATCTGCTCCCCGCCGATGTCCTGCTCCCGGCACGCGGCACTGATCTCCGCCACCAGTTCGGCCGTCTTCTTGATGTCCGGCACCAGGCGCGTCAGCATCTCGCCCGCCTCCTGCGCCGCCTGCACCGTCTGCGACGACATCGTGCTGATCTCCGCCGCCGCCGTCTGGCTGCGTTCCGCCAGCTTGCGCACCTCCGACGCCACCACGGCGAAGCCCCGGCCGTGCTCGCCCGCCCGCGCCGCCTCAACGGCCGCGTTCAGCGCCAGCAGGTCCGTCTGGCGCGCGATCTCCTGCACGATGGTGATCTTCTCCGCGATCGTCCGCATCGCCTGCACCGCCCGCGTCACCGCCTCGCCGCTCATCTGCGCATCCGACGCGGACTGCCGCGCGATCTTCTCCGTCTGGCTGGCATTGTCCGCGTTCTGCTTGATGTTCGCCGCCATCTGCTCCATCGACGCCGAGGCCTCCTCCGCCGCGGACGCCTGCTCCGTCGCCCCCTGCGACAGCTCCTCCGCCGTCGCCGACAGCTCCTGGCTGCCCGACGACACGTTCTCCGAGGCCGACGTCGCCTCACCCACCACGTCCCGCAGCTTCTCGACCATGGTGTTGATGTGACGCATGAGGTCGCCGACCTCGTCGCGCGACGTGACCTCGACCGTGCGGGTCAGGTCACCATCCGCCACGGCCTGCGCCAAGGCGCCCGCCTGGTTCAGGCCGCGGCTGATGCCCAGCGCGATCCAAGTCCCGGCCGCCACGGCGACCAGCAGTGACGCCAGCACGGCGACGGCCAGCATCAGGCGCGCGCTTTCGTATTGGGCGACCGCGTCGGCGTCGGCGCGCGCCATCTGTGTGCGGTAGAGTTCGATGATGTCGGCCAGCTGCCGCTGCGCCTCACCCACCAGCTGGCGCGCCGGCCCCACCGATATCTCCACGGCCTTGGCCTGTTCGCCGCGCTTGGCCAACTCCCGCATCTTGTCGTCAGCGGCCAGGAACTGCTGCCAGGTCGCCTGCAGCGCCTGCCATTTCGGCTTGCCCTCCGCGCTGATGATGGCCTGGACCTTGCCAACCAAGTCGGCGAAGTCTTGGCGATAGCGCATGATCTCTTGGTCGTACTTCTCGATCTGCTCGGGACTGGTCGAGAGAAGCATGTTCTTCTCGGCCCGCACCATCTGGACCAGGTCGACCAGCACCTCTTCCGCCCATTGCAGCTTCTGCACCGGGCCGGCGATCATGTCGCGCATGGTGGTGTTGATGGCGGCCAGGCTGCTGATGCCCAGCCCCGCCGTGGCGGTGCTGAGCATGATGATGAAGGCGAAGGTCAACGCCAGCTTCAGCTTGATGGTGACACGCATATCAAGTTCTCCCGTCAGGCTGCGGTGCGTTGGGATGGGCTGGCTGCCTCGTCCCGCGCGTCACCGCGGGAGAAGATGCGTTCCAGATCCAGGACGACGATGAATTCGGTCCCCCGCTTGGCGATGCAGCGGATGTATTCCGGCCGCCAGCGCATGCCGATGCGCGGCGTCTCCTCCAGGGCGGACGCCGCCACCTGGGTGATTTCGTAAACCTTGTCGGCGCGGATCCCGACGATCACGGGGTCGCCATCGATCATCACCTCGGTGACGACGATGCGGGTGTCGATGGTCGGCGGCTGCAGCTCCATTCCGAACTTCAGACGGAGGTCCGCCAGCGGCACCACCTTGCCGCGCACATTGATCAGTCCGCCCACGAAGGGCTGGCTGTTGGGCACCCCGGTGACAGGAACGAGGTCCAGGATCTCGCGCACGTGCGCCGCCTCCAGGGCGAAAATCTCGCCTTGCAGGCCCAGGGTCAGGACTTCCAGCGGCGCACCGCTTTTCCACGCTGTCATGATGTTCCCCTGCCGTCAGCTTGCGGCTTTGAAGCGGTTCTCATAGGCCATGCCCAGCTTGACCAGGTTGGCGATGTCCAGGATCAGGGCCACGGCGCCGTCGCCCAGAATGGTGGCGCCGGCGAAGGTCTCGACATCCGCGTGCAGCTTGGACAGCGACTTGATCACCGTCTGGTGATTGCCGATCACCTGGTCCACCACCAGGCCGACCCGCCGTCCCCCGAAGGAGACGATCACCGCCTTCTGGTAGCGATCCGGTGGCTCCGATACCTGGAACAGCTCGCGCAGGCGCAGGAAGGGCACCAGGTCGCCGCGGATGTTCAAGAAGCTGCGCCCGCGTGAGCGCGCGTCCTCTTCCGCCGACAGTTCGACGCATTCCTCCACCGCCGACAGCGGCAGGGCGTAACGTCCAGCGCCGACCCGCACCAGCAGGCCGTCGATGATGGCCAGGGTCAGCGGCAGCCGCAGCGTCAGCCGGGTGCCCTCGCCGGGCGTGCTGGCGATGTCGATCTTTCCGCGCAGCCCCTCGATGGCCCGCTTCACCACATCCATGCCCACGCCGCGGCCGGACAGGCTGGTCACCTCTTTAGCGGTGGAGAAGCCGGGCTGGAAGATCAGCTGGAACAGTTCGGCATCGGACAGCTTGGCGCCCGACGGGATCAGGCCCTGGTCCTCGGCGCGTGCCTGGATGCGTGCGCGATCCAGGCCGCGACCGTCATCGCTGATCGACACCATGACCTCGGCCCCGGCATGGCAGGCGGTCAGCGTGATGCGCCCCGCCGCCGGCTTGCCTGCGGTCTTGCGTCCCTCCGGCGCCTCCAAGCCATGATCGATGGCATTGCGGATCAGATGGATCAGCGGGTCGTTGAGGCGTTCGATGACCGTCTTGTCGAGTTCCGTTTCCTCGCCCACCGTGACCAGTTCGATCCGCTTGCCCAACTCGTGGGCCAAGTCGTGGACCAGCCGGCGGAAACGCCCGAAAAGCGACCCGATGGGTACCGTGCGGACCCCCATGGTGGTGTCCCGCAGTTCGTGCGCCAGGCGCTCGATCTCTTCGGCGATGGCCTTCACTTCGGCATCGTGGCTGGACGCCGCGACCTGCGACAGACGCGATTGAACGATCACCAGTTCGCCGACCCGGTCCATCAACTCGTCCAGCCGCTCGGCTGGCACCCGGATGCTGTCCACCCCTTTGGTTGGGCCCTTGGCCCCGCCCTGGGCGCCTCCCGGCAAAGCCGCGGCCGCCTCGCCGGCACCGGCACCCAGGCCGGTGCGCACATGCTGCTGTTCGGCCAGCGCCGACGCCAGTGTGTCATGGGAGACTTGGCCCGATTTGACCAGCAGCGTACCCAGGGGCATCTGGGCCGCCACCGCGGCGTCCACCGCCTGCTGCGCCACATCCCCCCGGTTCACCAGGATTTCGCCGATACGGCTGCCTTCACCGGTCATGTCGATGGCGTCGATCGACAACTCCATGTCGTCGATCACGAACATGAAGACCTCTTCGATCGCGGTGCGGGGCTGGCTGGTGGTCAACACCACGTCCCAGGCCAGATGACAATCGGTCGCCGCCATCTCCTCCAGCGGGGGGACGCCCTCGGTCCGCGCCACCACGGTGGCCACACCCAGCCCGCGCAATTCGTCCAGCAGCAGCAAGGGGTTGGTGCCCATCGTCATGGCGTCGCGGCTCAGCCGGAAGCGGATCCGCCATGTGGACGCGCCCTCCTGGGCCATGTCCTCTTCCGCACCCTCCGGGGTCGTTTCAGCCGCTGCCGCGGATGCCGACGGATCGCCCACGATCTGTTTCAGCATCTGCAAGATGGCGGCGCCATCGGCCGCTTCGGCCAGATCGGGTGTCTCGATCAGCAGGCGCATGTGATCCTTGGCCGCCAGCGTCACGGCGATCAGCGCCCGGCTGGGCGCCACCTTGCCTTTGCGCACCAGATCGAATGCCGTCTCCACATGATGGGTGAAGGCCGCCACCGCGTCGAAGCCGAACATCGCCCCCGATCCCTTCACGGTATGAAGGGCGCGGAAGGCGCTGTTGATCAGGTCGTGGTCGTCCGGCGCATGCTCAAGGTCGAGCAGCGCCTGTTCCAACTGCTCCAGCAGTTCCTGCGCTTCCTGGCGGAAGACGTCGGATGGGTCCAGCGCGCTCATGCGCCCAGGACCTTGCGCACGACGGCGACCAGCTGTTCCTGCTGGAAGGGCTTGGTGATCCAGCCGGTCGCGCCCGCGGCCTTGGCCGCCTGCTTCATGCCGGCATCGGATTCCGTGGTCAGGAACAGGATCGGCACGCCGCGATAGGCGGGCAGCTGACGCAGCGCCCGAATAAGATCCAGCCCATCCATCACCGGCATGTTGAGGTCCGTGACCACCAGGTCGACGGTCGTGTCCTTGGCCTTGGCCAGTCCTTCGGCGCCGTCGCTGGCCTGGACGACGTTGTACCCGGCGCCGGACAGTGTCAGCTTCACCATCTGGCGCACGCTGGAGGAATCATCAACGCTAAGGACGGTCTTGGCCATCATGGTGTCTCCGTGTGCAGCCAGAAATCGCTGTCGGCGGTCTGGGCGGCGGAGGCCGGAACGCCAGCGGCCAGATCCGCGGCCATAAGGAAGCCGCCCCGGTGCAATGTGTCGCGCAACGCCCCCGAAGCCGGCCGCGCCAGCCGGAGTATTCGCCCGGCACTCTTGGCGCTTTTCCGGGCCGCGAGCAGCAGTTGGATGAAGCTGAGGTCCACCTCGTCCAGCGTGCCGCAGTCTATTTCCAGAACGGGATGTGCCTTCATCGCGCTCATGAGAACGGCATGTGTTTCTTCGGCATTGCGTAGAGTGTGTGAGCCCTCAAGAGCGATTTTCACGACATCGTCATCCGAAGTATTCGGCATCACGAAACCCTCACTTGAGTTGAATTCCTGGGAACATGTGGTCATCTTTGGCGCCAGTAATTAACAGAAAAATATTTTATCAATATTGTAGATAGTTATCCGGTAGGGGAATTTTTCCAGGACGAGCGCCAGTGAAATTCGCTGGCCTGTCGCACCTTATGGGTAGTTGGTTGATAAAGTGTAAATATCGATAGGTATATCGACTGACATATATCAATTCAGCAGAGAGAATTTTTGAATAAAATACAATGTAAATAAGGAATTAATAGAACGGATGGCGCCGTTACCCTCTCACCCGAGGGGGGTACCACTATCTTATTGGGACCAAAAGCCAGGGGCCGCCTTGAGGCCGGGATTGGTTCAGAAAGCCCCAACGTTGGCGAGCGTATCATGGCACCGCGTCGCCCCAAGGATGAATGGTCGCTGGAGGGTTAACCACCAATTTACCTGTTTGATGAAAAGTGGCCGTCGCTACGCCATATAATTGATCGAGGATACGCATGGGCAGGGATCTGGATACCGTGGCCAAGGCGATCAGGGCCGCGTCCACATCGACCGACGCGCGTTTCCTGGACATCGGCCGTCGCTTGGAGACCTCGGTCGACATCCTGACGGCGCTGACCCGCACCTTCGACACGCTCTCGGATGAAATGAAGGGGGAAGACCTGCGCCTGGCCGCCCAGGATCTGTCGCAGGTGGCACGTTTTGTCTCGGCGCTGATCCAGGGCGACGAAACTGATTCCTTCCGCACTCTGACGGCGCTGGTCACCGCCATCGGCGGCCGGGTGGCGCGCATGGACAAGTCGATCAAGGGCGTCGGAATGCTGGCCACCAACGCCAAGATCGCAGCGGCGGTCATCGGCGATACCAGCGCGGAATTCATGAACTTCGCCACGGAAATCCGCCGCACGCTGGGCCTGGCGCAATCCAGCCTGGACCAGTTCGCCGCCGAACTGGCGGGCGTAGGCCGGCACCTGCAGGCGGCGGCCACCGACCAGTCCGCATTGGATGCGCGTCAGGCGACGGCCATCCGCACCGTTCCCGAGCGCCTGGCCCACAGCATCGGCACCGTCGTCGACCGCGGCCAGCGGGGGAGCGCCATCGCCGCCACGGTCGGCCAGCGCTCAAAGGACATCGCCAGGCGCATCGGCGAGGCGGTCATGGCGTTGCAGGTGGGCGACATCACGCGGCAACGTATGGAACATGTCGACTACGCCCTGAGTTTGGTGGCGGAAATGCCGGGCCAGTCCAGCCCGTCCTGGACGGACACCGCGGGCGGCCCCACCTTCGACGGCGCGGCGGCGGCGGCCCGGTTTTGCTGCCGCCTGCAGGCGGCGCAATTGGATGACACGGCGGACGAACTGGCGCAGGAGATCGGGCAGATACTGACCTCGCTGCATGAATTGGCGCGCGACGCGTGCGAGATCCTGGGCTTGGGTCGCGACGCCTTCGGTGCCTCAGGCAACGCGCAGGGGACTTTCGTGGGTGAATTGGAGGGGGAGGTCGGCGAGGTCGACACCTTGCTGAACGGCTATGGCGCGGCGCGGCGTCAAGCCGACGAGGTCGCGGCGTCGGTGTCGGAGGCGACCACACGGCTGGCCAGCCAGATCGGCACGATGCGGGCCCTGGAGGCTGATATCCGCATCATGGGCTTGAACACCAGCCTACGCTGCGGCCGCCTGGGCACCGTCGGCCGGCCGCTGTCGATCATCGCGCAGGAACTGCGCGTGTACGCCAACGAGATCGCCGTGGAGGCCAACGGCGTGATGAGCGAACTGGACCAGGTCGCGGCCATCGCGGCCAGCCTGTCGGGGCAGGCGCGCGCCGCGGCCGCCGCCGATGCCGCGACCATGGCCAACGTCATGACGCGATCCATCGCCCGGCTGGAGGCCGCGGGCCAGAATCTCGCGACGGCGCTGCAGACGCTGGAGCGTGACGGCGAGAGGGTGGTCTGCCTGTTGCGGGAAACGGTCGACCGGACAGCCTCGCATGGTGAAATCGGCGAGGTGTTGCGCCAGGCCGCGACGGACTTGGCAGTCCTGGCCCCGGGCCCCCATATCGGGGACGTTCCGGTACAGGCCGAACCGCTGATCGGCCTGATGGCCCGTAGTTACACCATGGCCCGCGAGCGCCAGGTGCTGGACCGATACGCTCCCGGCAGGGCCCAGCCGCCGGTGGAAACGCCCAGCCAGGTGGCCGCGGCCGGGAACCTGGAGGATATTTTCTTCTAAGGCCGCCGGTGCCAATGCACCACCTGCGTCAACAACTTGGCCGCCCTGACGTGTCCCGGGCCGCTGATCCGCAGGCTGCGGGTGAGGCGGTGCTTGTTTTATTCCAAATACCGCATCCATCCGCCCGTCGCCCGCGTCACGGCCGAGGTCAGGAAGGAGACCTCTCAAGCCTGCCCTTCAAGGTGATCCGGACCCGACAGGTGCGGAAACCAGCGGGGTGTCGCCGCAGTGTAACGGTCATAGTCCGCCCCGAACTCCCGCCTCATCGTGGCCTCTTCGGAAGCCGCCAGCCGGACATACATGAACACCAGCACGGGGAACATCAGCAGTGTCAGCAGGGTCGGCCATTGCAGCAGGAACCCGGCCATGATGAGGATGAAGCCGACGTACTGCGGGTGCCGGATGCGCGCGTAAGGGCCTGTCACCGCCAATTTGTCCCGTCGCTGGGCCGCATGCAGGTGCGGCCAGGCCCAGGAAAGCAGGCCGAACCCGGCGATAAGAAGCAGAGTGCTCAGGAGATGCAGAACCCCGAAGTGCGGATCGCCCGACAACCCGAAGATCGTGTTCCACAAGTGGCCAGCGTCATGGGACATCAGATCGACGGAGGGATATCGGGTCTGCAGCCAGCCGGACAGCAGGTATATCGTCAAGGGGAAGCCGTACATCTCCGTGAACAGGGCCAGGATGAAGCCGCTAAAGGCCCCGAAAGAGCGCCAGTCGCGGGCTGACCTTGGCTTGGTGAAGCTGAACGCGAAGATGATGAACACCGCCGAGTTGATGATGACCAGCGACCAGAGTCCGTAAGCGGGAGCGGTGTCATGGTTCATGGCTGATGTCCCTTGCCAGCCGAATTGTGGGAAGGGTCGTCCACACCCTTGTGATCATGGCCACTGTGATCATGGCCACCGTGTCCATGATGCATGAACAGGTGCATCAACGGGCAGGCAAGCAGGAGCAGATAGGGAAGCAGGCCGAAGACATGGGCCCGATGCTCGGTGAAGAGGAAGAAGGCCGCCACCGCGGCGAAGCCAAGCAGCACGATCCCGGTCCGGGTTTTCCACCAGGGGGCATTCTCAGTCATGTGGTCCATGGCGGCCTCCTCTCTCTTGGCCCGCGTTACATCGCGCCCATCATCGGCCCGGCCATGAGGTCGTCGGCCGTCTTCTTTTGCTCCGCGTCCAGGGCGGCATACAGCGGCTCGGCGGCGGCACGGATGGATTTGAGGGCGTCGAGATGGGCGGAAAGCATTTTTTCGTGCTGAGCCAACCGCTCCGGCCAAGTGGCCGTGGCGGTGCCCATCACGCCGCCGTGCATCGCCCGCGCGCCTTTCGCCGCCGCCCGGACGGCATCGGCGAAAGCGCTCCAGACCTTGCCCTGGGCTTCCGTGATGTGCAGTTCCGTCTTCAGGAACGCCAAGCGCCCCTCGGTGTGGTCGCCGGTCATCATGCCGGCCATGCCGCCGGACATCATGCCTGGCATCATCCGGCCCCCACCGTTCATCGGCGTCCCCCCGGTGTCGCCCCCGGGCATGGTCATGCCGGTCTTGGCTGGAGACGGCTGGGCGGCCACGGCCGGGGGCTGGCCGGGATGATGCGCGGCATGGTCTTCGGCATTGCCCTGGGCCAGGGCCCCCGTCGCTGGGGCATATGCCAGGGAAGCGGCCAATAGGGCGCCGCGAAGGACACGATGCGAAAGGCGCTCCATGGGACTTCTCCGGTTGCAGGTGCGGCACATGAACAGTGCCGCACCGGGCTCAACCTTTCCTTGATTCAACTCAATGGTCGCGGTGACCGGGATCGGTTTGTCGGACGGTCGAGGCCGGCCCGGTTCAGTGGCTACGACCGGACCGTCCGCAAGCGCAGGGCGTTGGCGATCACCGATACGGAGCTCAACGCCATCGCGGCCGCGGCGATGACGGGGCTCAGCAGGATGCCGGAGAAGGGATAGAGCACCCCGGCCGCGACCGGCACGCCCAGCGCGTTGTAGATGAAGGCCAGGAACAGGTTCTGGCGGATGTTGCGCATGGTGGCCCGGCTCAGCGCCCGCGCCCGCGCGATGCCGGCGAGGTCGCCCTTCACCAGCGTCACGCCGGCGCTCTGCATCGCCACGTCGGTGCCGGTGCCCATGGCGATGCCGACATCAGCCTCCGCCAGGGCCGGCGCATCGTTGACCCCGTCGCCGGCCATGGCGACGATGCGGCCCTCGCCCTTCAGCCGCCGCACGACGGCGTTCTTGTCCTCCGGGCTCACCTCGGCCACCACCTCGTCGATGCCGAGGCGGCGGGCCACCGCTTGGGCCGTCGTCTTGTTATCGCCGGTGAGCATGACGACGCGCACGCCATCCGCCTTCAACGTTTTCAATGCGTCGGACGTGCTCTCCTTCACCGGGTCGGCCACGGCGATGATGCCGGCGATCCGGCCATCGATAGCGAGATACATGGCCGTCGCCCCGTCCTGGCGCAACGCGTCGGCCTCCTCGGCCAGGCCGTCCAGGGTGATGCCCTGCGCCGCCATCAGCTTCGCATTGCCCAGGGCGACGCGGCGGCCGGCGATGGCGCCGACGACGCCCTGGCCGGTCACCGAGCCGAAATCGGCCACCTCCTGCAAAGGCAAGCCCTGGTCCTGGGCGGCGTTCACCATGGCCGCCGCCAGGGGATGTTCGCTGCCTCTCTCAAGCGACGCCGCCAGGGCCAGCAGTTCGGACGCGTCCATGCCGGGCACCGGCACGACGGAGGTGACCTTGGGCCGGCCCACGGTCAGGGTTCCGGTCTTGTCGACCACCAGCGTATCGACCTTCTCGAACCGCTCCAGCGCCTCCGCGTTCTTAATCAGCACCCCTTCCGTCGCCCCCCGGCCCACACCGACCATGATGCTCACCGGCGTCGCCAAGCCCAACGCGCAGGGACAGGCGATGATCAGCACGGAAACCGCGGCGACCAGCCCGTATGCCAGCGGCGGGCTTGGACCCCATATCGCCCAGGCCGCGAAAGACAGGATGGCGGCGGCGATCACCCCCGGCACGAAATACCCGGACACGGCGTCGGCCAGCCGCTGGATGGGGGCGCGGCTGCGCTGTGCCTCCGCCACCATCTGGACGATACGGGCCAGCACGGTGTCGGTTCCGACTTTGTCCGCCCGCATCACCAGGCTGCCGGTGCCGTTCAGGGTGGCGCCAATCAGGCTGGAGCCTGGTTCCTTTTCCACCGGCATGGACTCGCCCGTGACCATGGATTCATCCACGGACGACCGGCCCTCCAGCACCGTCCCATCCACCGGCACGGACTCGCCGGGCCGGATCCGAAGGTGGTCGCCCACCCGCACCTGCTCCAGCGTGATTTCCTCATCATTGCCGGCGGCGATGCGGCGGGCCGTCTTGGGTGCCAAATTCAGCAGGGCGCGGATGGCGCCTCCAGTCCGCTCCCGGGCGCGTAGTTCCAGCACCTGCCCCAGCAGGACCAGGACCACGATGACCGAAGCCGCCTCGAAATACACCGCCACCGTCCCGCCCGGGCTGCGGAACCCATCGGGGAAAAGGTCCGGTGCCAACACGGCGATCAGGCTGTAGAGATAGGCGGCGCCCGTTCCCATGGCGATCAGGGTGAACATGTTGAGGCTGCGGGTGCGGATCGATGTCCACCCCCGCGCGAAAAAGGGCCAGCCAGCCCACAGCACGACCGGTGTTCCCAACAGGAACTGCATCCAGGTATTCAACTGAGCGCCCAGCAGGTGGGCCAAACCGATGCCGGGCAAATGGCCGCCCATCTCCAGCAGCAGAATGGGTAGGGTCAGGATGCCGCCAATGACGAAGCGGCGCTGCATGTCCTGAAGCTCGAGGCTCGGCCCATCCTCAAGGGAGACCTTCAGCAACTCGAGCGTCATGCCGCAGATCGGGCAGTTGCCCGGCCCCGGCTGGCGGATTTGCGGATGCATGGGACATGTGTAGACCACGTTGGACGTCGCCGGCATGTCCCCCGGAATGTTAGGCGTCATGTGTTCATGCCCGGCATGGCCGTGCGTGGCGTGCCCGATGACATGTTCATGCTCCCGCATCGCTTTCCTCCTGGCCAAAGGCTCGCCGACGGGACAGTCAGTGGACGGGGTGGTCCATTGTCCAGGACGTCACATCGCTTGCTCACGCCACACCTATTCTGGTGGCTTGGTGGCACAAGTACAACCAGGCTCGGCCGCACTCCCGCCGGGGTGTGGCGGCGCCCATCCAGATGGCCTTGCGAACAGCGCCGCGATCGGGTCCGGGGCAAGCCCGGACCCGATCGCCATCAACGCCCAGAAGGATCAACAATCGGTGAGACCCTGCTCATGACCGGAGGAAAGTCGGGAGCGGGTCAGGCGGGTATGTATTCAATTAAGCGGCAGGGCGGCGAGGGCCGCCATGCCAGGGGATGTCAGAGATGCTTCAGGTCCAGGTGGACGAGAGTTTGATTCAATAGGCCATAGGCGATTTCCCCAAAGGTCATTGGGCCGTGGATATCGCCAGTTCGTTTTCCCTCAAGCTCACCGTATAGATAATTCAGAATACAGTTCACGGCGATTGTGGGATGAGAGTCGATCCGCCCGATTTTGTCGGCGAAGGCGCCGGCATAATCGGTCACTGGAGACGCGAACTTGTACTCGACGCCCGGAAAGACTGGAGCGTAGAACTGCACCTCGCCGGTTTCCGGATTAATCGACTGGATGGAAACGTTGACCAGGGCGCCAGCATAGTCGGCAACGAGCGGCAATTTCGTCGAGACCGCCTGCCTTGTCAGGTATTCACCGAAGTTCGTGGGCACACCGTTGATTTCGGCTTCGCGAACGGAAAACCCGGAAGCGCTGAAGGTGATGGTATCGCCGTCCCCTTGGGTGAACAGATTGACGATGCCAATTTCGGCGGTCACGCCTGGGCGAAGGGAGGCGTGCATGACGATGGCATCGCCTTCACTCCACCGGCCCGTCCGGCCGTCAACGACCTTGGGCGTGACCTTGCCCAAGTCATCCAGGTCGATACCGGAGACCCACCCCATGAGCGGGCGGTTGAAGATATTCTCGTAGCCATAGACATTCTCAGCGAATGATAGATGCAACGGTGAGAAGGCTGGGATGATGATGAATGAGAAGCCGTTCTCCGGCTCATCGCGAGCGATATGGGGAAGTGCCTCCGCATCGTAGAACCGGGTGCTGATGGCGGAAACATCCTCTGGCAGGACGGTGACGAAGACCCCGTCGCGGGTCATCAGGCCGCCCGTGTCCGCCATGAAATAAGGAATGGTGCCACCAATCCAATCGCCTTGCGGCAGTTGCTTGAGCAGGGCCTCATCGCCAGCCAGCAGCAGCTTGTGCCCTTGCCGGATAAGGTCGGCCGTGTGCGCGGTGCTTAAAATCGAGGGCATGATGAAACTCCTAGCCGAAGATTGCCTGAAGGTCCTTTGCCGCAATTCTCTCGTTCGTCTGGAAGAAAACGTACGCTTCATCGATCAGTTTTGAGAGATTCCCTGCTGACGGGTCGGCCTTCGCGGCACGGTTCAGGCGGGCCATCAGGAATTTTGTTGCCAATAGGGAGTAAGTTACGTCCAGCTCGCCGGAAACGAGACACCGCCAACGGGGATTTGATTTATCAGGCAGCATTTCTAGCTCCTCTAAATCGGATAGGCGCCTTGCTGATGGCGTGGTTATCTGCCGTCCGCCTTAATATCCAGTTAACTTCGGGGGAAGTGCCTATGCGGCTGATGGAATTAATTTTTAAGCCAAATTTATTTATTTTCCGCTTTATGTTTATTCCTTGGAGGGTGGCGCAGGGACGGTCGCCGCTCCTTTCAAATCGCGGCAATTGCCATGATAGGGGCATCCCATCGCCGTTTCATGGGTTCATGCTCCTAACGTCGCCACCACGCCAGTGGCCTGCGGGTGTCGCTGACCTTTCGGTTAGATAACCTGAAGAGCGGCGTGAGGCCGGTGTCAATAAACGACGCGTTAATAGCGGCGCTGTAGCTTGCGCTCACCCAGATCGCGTCGCGGAAGCCGATCCGGAGTGCAAACGCCATTAACTGATGTTCCGCGTTGATGACTAAAGGTAAGCGGGGATCGACATGCTGTTTTCAAATTTCATGCGCCAATTCAGGACGATGATTGCGACCTTGGCCGCGCTGGACAAGTCGCAGGCGGTCATCGAGTTCGCCATGGACGGCACGGTCCTGACAGCCAATGCCAACTTCCTGAAAGCGCTGGGCTATACGCTGGGCGAGATCAAGGGCAAGCACCACAGCCTGTTCGTCGAACCTCAGGAGCGGGACGGCGCCGCCTACCGGCAGTTCTGGGACGCCCTGCGTCGGGGCGAGTTCCAGGCTCGGCAATTCAAGCGCATCGGCAAGGGCGGCAAGGAGGTCTGGATCGAGGCCTCATACAACCCCGTCCTCGACACCAACGGCCGGCCGCTGAAGGTGGTGAAGTACGCCACCGACGTCACGGCGCAGAAGATGGAATATGCCGACCTGCGGGGCCAGATGGACGCCATCCGCAAGTCGCAGGCGGTCATCGAGTTCGCCATGGACGGCACGGTGCTGACCGCCAACGACGGCTTCCTCAACACCCTCGGCTATACCCTGGCCGAGGTGCAGGGCAAGCCGCACGCCATGTTCGTGGAACCTGCCTACCGCGACAGCGCGGAATACCGCGCCTTCTGGGACGCGCTGCGCCGGGGCGAATACCAGGCGGCGCAGTTCAAGCGCATCGGCAAGGGCGGCCGTGAGGTGTGGATCGAGGCGTCCTACAACCCCATTTTCGACCTCAACGGCAAGCCGTTCAAGGTGGTGAAGTATGCCACCGACATCACCCGCCAGGTGCAGATGCTGGCCGACCTGAAGACCATGATCGACAAGAACTTCGGCGAGATCGACCAGGCGATGGATCAGTCCACCCGGCAATCGGGTGATGCCCTTCACGCGGCGGGTGAAACCTCGGGCGCCGTGCAGATGATGGCGTCCAGTGCCGAGGAACTGGCGGCCTCCATTCACGAGATCTCCCAGAGCATGACGCAGTCCCGGACCGCGGCGGACAGTGCCGCGGAGCTGGCGGACAGGGCCGATGCCTCCACCCAGCGCCTGGCGGAGGTCGCGCGCTCGATGGAGGGCGTGGTGGAAGTCATCCGGGGCATTGCCGGCCAGATCAACCTGCTGGCGCTGAACGCCACCATCGAGGCCGCGCGGGCGGGCGACGCCGGCAAGGGCTTCGCCGTTGTGGCGACGGAGGTGAAGAACTTGGCCACCCAATCCGCCAACGCCACCCAGCAGATCTCCGACGAGATCGAGGGCATGCAGGCGGTCTCTGGTGATGTCGTCGGGGCGCTCGCCACCATTCGGCAGTCCATAGTCACCGTGCGGGAGTACGTGACATCCACGGCCGGCGCGGTCGAGGAGCAAAGCGCCGTCACCCGCGACATGTCCTTGAACATGCAGAAGACGGCGAACGCGGTGGAGACGGTGACCAGCAACCTGGGCGGCATTTCGGCCGCGATCAGCCAAGTCGGCCAGGCGGTTGCCACGACCAAGGAGGCGGCCCGCATCCTGGCGCGGTGATTGATCCGGAATGAGTTGACTGTGGACAGGGACGGCGCCCCGCTTGAGGTCCTTCACCTCATCGGGGCGCCGTCTGTTGCCGTTCCGCCGTCCCGGCCCCGGCCCAACCCCTGCCGGTGGCTTCGCTATGGAACCCCGGGCCCGCGGCCCAGTTCATGGCGGGGCTTGTGAATGACGTGGCCGGGCACCGCCGTCCAGGGGCCAATGAAGTCCCCCGCCAGAAAATTGATTCCCGCGGCTGTGGCGGCGGCCTCGGCGGCTTTCGTCTCCACGCCTTCCACCAGGGTACCCAATCGCAGTTTCTGAGCCGAGGAAGCGAAATAGGCGAGATCGACGGCCGTCCGTTCCGTCAGGATGGGGCCGGGCAGCGTTGCCGCCACTCCCTTGGCGCCCGCCGCCGCGAAGATTGGGAGGTCGCGGCTCTGAAGTTTGGTCGCGACAGTCACGCTGCGCCCGAAAGGGCGCAGGCCATTGATCAGTTCCCGAAGGCGGCCCTCAGGTATGCCGTCCGGCAAATCCTCCAGGCGATAATTCAGGAAGGGGCGGAGGTGCGCCGGAACGCATCCCGCCAGATCGATGATCTGTTGCCGGCGGCTGGTGACCGATATGCTTTCGTAATGGATGGGCAGGGAAAGAAAGAAACGGAAGCGGTTCTCGTATAGCTCCAGGTAAGTTTCAATGGCCCCCCGCATGATCACGAGGTCGAGGTCCAGAACCTCCATCGGATTGGCGGTGGCGCAGGAGAGCGCCCCGGTGCCCCAAAGCGCTTGGTTGCCCCGCAGGCGGCGGGCGCGGGCGATATAAAGAAACAGCACCTGCCGTGCGGCGTCCCAAGCGGGGCGGTACATGACCTCCACCGTTTCGGCCGGATTGCCCCGCCACGGTTCGGCCCATGTGGTGCCGCCGCCTATCTGCCGCCCCGCTTCGGGCCGGGACATGGAGCGCGCGACCGCGTCCAGCAGTTCGTCCAGCGACGCGGCCTGGAGTTGCACCGTGTCGTCCACCATTCCGACCACGGATGTTACCCGTATGGTGGAGGTATCCGCCTCCCCCAACAGCAAGCGCTGCAGATCTTCGACGATCCTTCCGCATATGAGACACGCTTCGCGATCACCCAGCTGCGCGAATACGATCACAAAGGTGTCCTCGCCATGGCGAAAGAATACATCCTGCGGGGACAGGACGTCCCCCAGCAGACGCTCCGCCAAAATCAGCACCTTGCTCCGGACGGCATCCCATCGTTGGCCTAGTTTCACCTTCAAACTGTCAAGGCCGATCATCTGTATGCTGCCGGCGGCGACGGGCGACCGTTCGGCCAGGATGGAACGCAGGCGGTCGTTCAACTCGACCTTGGGTGGGGGGGCCGGCGCTGGGGGCGGAGCGTCGCGCCCGGCCTTACCAGCCGCTGGCGGCTGTGTCGGTTCGCCATCCTTCAGCCACGACGTGATCTTGTCGAGGAAAGCAGACACGTGGGGCAAACCTCTCGGGGGACAGGCGCCGTCCGAAGGGCGCCGCCTCTTACGCCATCGGGCGGGCTTAATAGATTTCCCGCGAGAACGACCGGACGATCTTGGCGAGGTTCTCCAGCACGGCGACGGTACGCGGCGCGGCGGCGGAGCGCTCCGTGGCGGGAGAGCCGTCTTCCGGTGAAGCATCAGGACTGGCGCCGATTGCCGGACCATCGCGGCGAATTTGTTCAATAGCGGTCAAAATCTCGCGCTCGACCGCCCAGCTCATGGTCTCAAGCCAGGCCACCTTTTCCTGCTCGGTGCGCTGCCGCTCCGTTTCCTGTTGGCGCCTCAGGTCTTCCAGTAGGGATGCGGTTTGACGGAGCCCGTCCACCGCGCGGGCCATCGTTCCCAGTTCGTCCTTGGCATGCAGGCCGGGAACGGTCACCGAATAGTCTTGGCGCGTAAGATCCTGCAGGGTCCGGGTCAAGGCCATGATCGGCGCCGAGACCGCCCGGATGATGACAATGACCAGGATGACGGCGATCATGCCCACCGCGATCACGGCGGCGGTAAAGGCCAACCGCCCCGCGTACATGGAGCTTTTCAGGCGAGCGATACGCTGCTCTTCCAATGCGTCGAACTTGGAAGCCAGGTTGGCGACGAGATGTTTGGTTTCGTCGTAGGTACGGGCGGTCGCGCTCATCATGGTCAACGCGGTACCAGGGTCGGTGTCCACCATATCGACCACCAACGCGGCCGCCTTGGTGAACTGATGGGCATGGCTCTCGATTTCGCTGAGCGCGGCGCCATCCACGGACTGTTCCGGAAGAACAGTGATCAGGGTCGAGGAGAGGTCATCCACCACCTTCAAGTCCTGGGCCGCGTCATGCGCCATGCGGGTGATCTTGGGGATGTCGCTCTCCTCCGCCGCCACGGAAACCAACCTGTAGAGGGAGGTCATGGTGGTGTCGAGCTTGGTGTCGAACGCCGCCACCTTTTGCTGAGGTCTGAGAACCTCCTGGTCCAGCGCCGTCACATGGAGAGCGTCCGTCGTGAGCAGGGCGAAGGCGCCGCTGCCGATGCCCACGAGAACGATCAGCAGGATCGCGGGGGCGGCCGCAACCTTTGCGAATATCGGCATATTGTGCAGCCGCGGCATGGTTCTGCGTCCCGGTTCATGCGCTGAAAAGCTATTGAGTGTCGTCATGGCTTGTATATGCCCACACAGACAATGACGCTGTCCGCGCGTTCGCAATATGTGGACTTCCTGGAGATCTTTCTGGTGGAAGGATCGGTGAATTTGTAGTCGTGCCAGAATTTATCTTTCTTCTCGGCCAAAGAAATTCGCTCTCGGATATAATAGGTGCCGTCCACATCCTGGGCATCGATGAGGTTCTTGCCGACGA
The DNA here is from genome assembly GCF_034653355.1 of Nitrospirillum guanabarense. Classification (NCBI taxonomy): domain Bacteria; kingdom Pseudomonadati; phylum Pseudomonadota; class Alphaproteobacteria; order Rhodospirillales; family Azospirillaceae; genus Nitrospirillum; species Nitrospirillum guanabarense. The sequence goes on along the minus strand of NZ_JAYEER010000001.1, from coordinate 317,162 downwards.
GTTTGGGGTTGGCGCCGTGGGCCAGGCAGTTTCCTGACAAGTCATAGACAACGACGTACAGGTCGCGATCCACGAAGCGGGGCGATTTGGCCGTGATTTCGGAGTACGCGACCTCCGGACTGGTTTGCTTAAGATAGGCAACAGCTTTCTGCGTCATCGCGATCGCGTCTTCGGCCGTACCGCTCTGGCCCGCCCATGCCGGGAAGGCCAGGAAGGAGAGCAGCGAGAAGGCTAGGATGGAGCGCCTGTGCATCACCTTGGTCCTCGGCATTAAGGATTTTCTTGAGGCGGACTGTTCTGAGGCCTAGATTTTTCAGCAGTTGTCACCTTAACGGCGATTTCTTAAGAAATCGTTGTGCCGGCGGGTCAGTGGCGATCACTTGACCTTAAGTATCCAGCAGATATTCGAATTATTTAGCTTAAGTGTGACCTATCCCTTTGGTCGCGGGTGGAAGCCAGTGTCGGTGGCTTCGGGCCGAGGCGGCCGCCTTGCTGTTGGACGTGGATATGCCAGCCCAGAACGGTCTCCGGACATTGCGGGCCGTACGCTGCGGCCATGGGTTAATCGCCATGCCAGTTATGATCGTCACGAGCCACCGAGAGGTAGGCTATTGCGGGGATCAGGAAATCGGCGCGGATGATTTCATTTCAAAACCATTCAGATCAGGAGAGTTCGCCTCCAAGATGAAATGGTTAATTACGATTATTCTATAATAATATTCAATAGATAGTTCAGGTGATTTTGATAGCGGTATTATACTTAACGAATACGTGAGGTTGCTGAATTATTATACATCGTTAATTATTATATATTGATGGAATAAGTTTTTAACGATTTGGAAATGATCAAGTTGGTTCGGCGCAATATCATCGTAATATGCGAAAGGATGTGTTGCTCAGCTTGCGAAGTCGGCCAGCTAACCGGAACAAGTCCGTGTTGGTCTTACGGGAGCGAGTTGGGGATAAAATGAAAAACACCGCATTCTTCAAATCCAATCTCTTGCATACGCCCTCACGGTTGGTGTTGGCGTTGTTGGGAACCTTGGTTGGGTTAGCCGCCGCATCCGATGCGCAGGCCCAGTCGATGAACTACGGGTCGCTGGAAGATTTGTTCGGCGAGGCGGTGACGACCTCGGCCACCGGCAAGCCGCAACGCGCCAGCGAGGCGCCGGCGCCCATGACCATCATCAACGCGGAGGAGATCGCCCGTTCCGGCGCGCGCACCATCCCGGACGTCCTGAACCGGGTGGCCGGCGTCGATGTCGAGATGTGGGGTGTGTCCGGTGCCGATGTCGGTGTCGACGGCTACAACCAGGGCAACAACCCGCGGCTGCTGGTGCTGGTCAACGGCCGCCAGGTCTACCTGGACCACTACGGCGTCACCATCTGGTCCGCCATCCCGGTGCAGCTGGCGGAAATCCGCCAGATCGAGGTGGTGAAAGGCCCGCAGGCCGCCCTGTTCGGCTTCAACGCCGTCTCCGGCGTGGTCAACATCATCACCTACAACCCGCTGTACGACAATGTCGGGTCCGCCCAGGTGACGGTGGGGACGCAGGGCCAGAAGGAGGTCAGCGTCGTCAAGAGCGTGAAGCTGGGCGACAAGGTGGGCGTGCGGCTGTCCGCCGGTGGCTGGAACATGGATGAATACGGGACATCCTCCGACACCCTGGTCCGCCATCTGCGGGATAACCAGTCCCTGCGCCGCACGGCCTCGCTGGACAGCCTGGCGCAGATCAGTCCCACGGTGCAGGCCGGGTTCGAGGGCACCTGGGCCCGTGCCGACCTGTTCGAGGTGGGCGCGCTGCAGGAACCGCACCAGGGCATCTACCAGACCCATTCCTACAAGGGCACGGTCAAGGCCGACACCGATTGGGGCCTGATCGAGGCCACGGCCTACAACAACCATCTGGATTTCAACCTGCACTTTGTCTCGGGCGGTGCTCCGGGCACCTACACCACCGCCACCGACACCACCGTGGTGCAGGTGCAGGACCTGGTGAAGCTGGCGCCGACCCTGACCACGCGCGTGGCGATTGAGTACCGCGACAACAGCATCGATTCCACGTCGGTCAAGAACACCACCACGGGTTACCAGGATTTCGCGCTGTCCAACATGTACGACTGGCGGATCGACGACACCCTGTCGCTGACGGTTGCCGGGCGGTGGGATCATACCATGCTGAACCATGACGGGATCACGCCCGTGCCGTTCACGCAGGCCGACTACGAACGCAGCTTCGACAGCTTCTCGTACAATGTCGGCGTGGTCTGGCGGCCGACGGCGGACGATACCGTGACGCTGACCGCCGGTCGGGGCATCCAGTCCCCCACGCTGATTGAACTGGGCAACAACGCGTCCAGCCAGCCTGTCCCCGGTTCCGTGCAGATCACGGGCAATCCCAACGTCAACCCGACCGTCGTGACCAATTACGAGGTGGGGTACCAGCGGGCGGTGGCGGCCATCGGCGGCACGGCCAAGGTGTCTGTGATGTATCAGAAGACCCAGGACTTCAAGGCCATCAACTTCCAGAACATCCATTTCATCAACGGCTATCCCACCATCTTTCTGGGCGATAATCTTGGGCGCAGTTCCGAGTGGGGCACCGAGGTCGAGCTGCGCGGCAAGATCGGAGCCGTGCGGTGGAGCGCCTCTTGGGATTGGTTGAACCCCACCGATGATTTCACCTTCGCCCCGGGCACGGTTACAGCCAACTTCCAGAAGTCCACGCCCAAGAACACGGTGAGGGGTAACGTCGGCTATGACTTCGGCCGCTTCACCACCGACCTGTTCCTGATATGGCGGTCCGACTATCAGGCCTTCCTCACCTACGCTGGGAATCAGCTTTACACCGTCAGCCCCGGCCTAACGGCCCAGGCGGCCGTCACCTACAAGGTCAGCGACGATTTCTCCCTGACGCTGGCGGGCAGCAACCTGCTGCAGGACCACACCCAGTTGGCCGTGACGCCCAAGGCGGAACGGCGTGTCTGGGGCACCGCCACGTACAAGTTCTAAGGGGGGAAGTCCAATGAACAGCATGATCCTCAAGACCGGCGTGCTGGCCGCCGCCCTGTCGGTGTCCGGCCTGGCCGGTGCGGCGGAGATGGACGCCAAGCAGGTGACCATCGCGGCCAAGGCCCTGGGCTTCCTGACCGCCAAGGCGCCCGCCGGCGCCAAGGTGGTGGTGACCGCCGGCGCCGCCCCCGTGGCGGCGGTGCAGGCGGCCCTGCCGGGTGCCGCCGTCGCCGCCGGTGATGCCGCCCCCGGCGCCTACGCCGTGTTCGTGTCCTCCGCCGCGGAGGGCAAGAAGGCGCTGGCCAAGGGCACCGTCACCGTGGGCAACGACGTCGCCTGCGTCGACGCCGGCGGCTGCGTCATCGCCGTCGAGACCACGCCCAAGGTCACCATCTACGTCAGCAAGGCGGCGGCGTCGGCCGCCGGGGTCGAGTTCGACCCGAACTTCAAGATGATGGTCACCGAGAAGTAAGGACCCGGGCGGGTCCCGGGGTGGCGGGGTGGGCGGCTGGGTTGGGCCGTCCATCCCGGCGCCGCCTTGGGGGAATCCCGCCCGCGGGAATTCAAGAACAGCGGGCGCAAGCCCGGCCCAGGACTGGTGGGCGGAATTGGTGGAAGGATGAAGGCGATGCGGTTCGATGATCTTCCCATGGCGTTGAAGCTGTTCGCGGCCCCCGCCATCGGGCTGGTGGCCCTGGTGGCGATGGCCATCGCTTCCCACCAGGTGGTGGGCGGCATCACCGCCACCGCCAAGGATGTGGGCGAGGTCCGTTTCGAGGCCACCGCCGAGTTGCTGAGCGCGTCCAGCGAGCTGAACGGCGCCGCCAAGGACCTGTATTACGCCCTGGCGGCCGCCACCGCCGGCGGCGACGCGAAGGCCTCCGCCACCCTGCTGGACGGCGTGGTCCAGCGCATGGGCAAGGCGAAGGAGGCGGTGGAGCGCGCCAAGGACCGCCTGCCCGACGGCAAGACCAAGGCCGAGCTGGCCACCGTGGGCCAGGACATCGACAAGCTGGGCCAGCCGGTGGGCTTCGTGAAGGACATGCTGGGCATCGACGCCCAGTCCGCCGTGTCCTTCCTGGAGCCGCTGCGCGCCAGCCTGCAGGGCGTGCAGGACCGCCTCAGCGCCGCCGCCTCGCATGAGCGGACCACCGCCGCCACCGCGATCAAGGACATGGACGCCAGCGCCACCGCCACCCAGACCCTGTCCACCCTCATCGTGCTGGCGGTGGTGCTGGGCGTGGCCGCCATCGCCTTCGTCATCGTGCGGGCCCTGAAAAGCTCCATCGACCGCATCTCCGGCGCCACCGAGGCCCTGGCCGCCGGCGACACCGCCGTGAACATCGAGGCGCTGGCCCGCAAGGACGAGCTGGGCGCCATCGTCGGCGCGCTGGCGGTGTTCCGCGCCAACCTGGCCGACCGCGACCGCCTGACGGCCGAGCGGGCCGAGGCGGAGAAGCGGGCCGAGGCGGAGAAGCGCCAGGCGTCGCTGCGCATCGCCGACAGCCTGGAAAGCTCCGTCCACAGCCTGGTGGAGCGCCTGACCGCCGCCGTGCGGCAGCTGGCGGGCAACGCCCGGGGCCTCAGCGACCAGGCCCAGGTGGGGCAGGAGCGCACCAGCGTGGTCGACCGCGCCGTCAACGAGGCCAACGGCAACGTGCAGGCCGTGGCCAGCGCGGCGGAGGAACTGTCCGTCTCCTTCGGGGAGATCAGCGGCCAGGTCACCCGCGCCGCCACCATGGCCAGCAACGCCCGCGTGCGGGTGGAGGAAAGCACCCAGCAGATGGAGCGGCTGCAGAACCAGGGCGACCGCATCGGCTCCGTCGTGCGCCTGATCAGCGAGATCGCCAGCCAGACCAACCTGCTGGCGCTGAACGCCACCATCGAGGCGGCGCGGGCGGGGGAGGCGGGCAAGGGCTTCGCCGTCGTGGCCAGCGAGGTCAAGAGCCTGGCGACCCAGACCGCGAAGGCGACGGAGGAGATCGGCGGCCAGATCACCAGCATGCAGGGGGCCACCCGCGAGGCGGTCGCCGCCATCGCCGCCATCCAGCAGACGGTGAACGAGATCACCACCATCTCCTCCGCCATCGCCGCCGCCGTGGAACAGCAGGAGGCCGCGACCCGCGAGATCGCCCGCAACGTCCAGATGGCGTCCCAGGGCACGGCCGTCGTGGCGGAGAACGTGGCCGGCCTGCAGGCCATCGCCGACAGCACCCACCGCTCCAGCGACGAGGTCCTGTCCTCCTCCCAGGTCCTGGGGTCCGAAACCTCGGCCCTCAGCGCCAGCGTCTCGAAAGCCATCGCCTCCCTGCGCGCCGCGTAAGGTCATCGATCGGCAGCGGCCAATGGTAGGTGGGGCGCTGTGGTGCGCGACATCCATGAACATGCAAAAGACGGCGGGTGCGGTCGTGGTGCGTTGGCCAACAAGCTGGCGCGCATCGCCCGGGCCGTCCTGACGGGGGCAGGGGTTCGATGCGCCGCATGCCGTGGTGGCATGAGATGACATTGATCGGCGGGCGCTAATCGCCGTGTACGATCATCGATATCCGCGAGCGGGTAGAGAGACGGCCTGACAGTCGAACGGCAGCACGGAAACCTGGCCGCTGTGAGCGGCCTTCGAGGCTGGGTCGATTATGAGGACCGGGCCGCGCGGATCGCCATCTTGACGGAGGGCATCGCCCTGAGGCCGGATACGTTGAAGCGGACTGGTCGAGGCTGGGTCGTCAAACCGCTTGCGGACGGGGCGGACCATACGTTCACATCAGCTTCAACCTCGGCCTTCTCGCCCCATTCGTTCAGCGTCTGGCCGGAACAGCCAATCTTCCTCGCGATCGCCATCACCGTCGTCCAGCGGGATGGGCGTTGGCTTGGTCTGAATGCGTATGAGGAAGGTATTATTGGTTAAGGCTAAGTTTTTATCTATTGTACTAACATATATTACATAAGAATAGCACATGATGTGAGTGGCGGTTCAGGAAGAAACTGTCTGGACATTCCAATAGAAACAGCCTGTTAGCGGGGATGGGCCATAGCATAAGGCAGCGCTTTTCTGTGGGGGCGATCAAGAAAGTGTGGGGGCAGGGATGGGTGCGCGCGGGGCTGGCAGGGCTGACACCTGTCCGCAAGAGATAGAACACGACCACCGGCAGCGACATGCTCGCGCCCGGCGGGTTTTTCTGGCCGGTTCCTCGCTGGCGGTGGTGGCCGTCGGCATGGCGGCGCCCCGGCCGGCGGAGGCATACAGCGCCTACACCACCTACAGCGGCAATTTTTCCTCCAGCGGCGTGACTCTGAACGGCAACACGGTGATCGGTGCCGGCACCATCGGCGCCCTGTTCCAGAACGCCCGGGTCAATCCGTTGCTGATCAATGCCGGCGGCACTCTCGTGACTGGGCTGGGGGGCATCGGCCTGATCAACGGATCGTCGATCTCCACCATCATCAACAATGGCGTGATCGGCGGTACCAGCTACGCCATTTCCATTTCCAGCAACAGCACCCTGGGTGTGTTGCGCAACAGCGGCACCATCCTGGGCGCCATCATCAACAACGGCAGCACCGACCTGACCCTGGGCGGCGGCACCGCCGTGGGCACATACACCGGGCTCAGCGGCCAGGGCACCATCTCCAACACGCTCAGCAACCTGATCCTGACCGGCGGCTTCCTGCTGAACGACGCCGTCAACGTCAGCGGCCACACGCTGATCAACAGCGGCGCCTCCGTCAGGCTGACCAGCATCGTCACCGTCACCGGCGATTACACCCAGGCGTCCGGCACCCTGGCGCTGGGCGCCGCTGGCGAACTGGTGGTCACCGGCACTGCTAGCCTGACCGGTGGCCAGGTAACCGCCACCCTGCCCACCCTGCCATTGAACGCCACCCACCTGGTGGGTGACGCGCTTGCCACCCTTGTGGCCGCCAGCAGCGGCACCTACACCGGTCTGACCGGCAGCATCACCAGCAGTCTGGCCCGCTTGGCCGCCACCATCGGCACGGCCGGCGGCAACCTGGTGGCGCAGGCCCTGAACGACTATATCGGCGCCAGCACGCCCAGCCTGACGCTGACCGGCACGGTCGACACCAACGGCACCACGCCCGTCGCCGCCTATGTGGCGGGTGGCGTCAGCATCGGCACCCTGGTCAATACCGGGCACCTGACCGGCGACACAATCGGGTTGAGCATCGGCACCGGCGCCACCATCGGCACCCTGGTCAACGCCGGTCTGATCGACCTGCACGTTTCCCTCAACGGCATGGCGCAGAGCGGCATCGCCGTCGCGAGGAACGCGGTCATCGGCACCCTGTCGAACAGCGGCACGATCCAGCAGATCCGCTACGGCATCACGGCCTTCAACGCCACCGTCGGCCTGCTGTCGAACAGCGGCACGATCACGGGCACGACCAACGGCATCGGTATCTACACCACGGTCAGCACCATCCAGACGCTGGTCAACAGCGGCACCATCGACATGCGCGCCGGATCCGCCGGTGTCCTGAGCAGCGCGACCCTCGGCACGCTGGTCAACAGCGGCGCCATTCTTCTTGGCGCTAACAGCACCTACAACTACGGCATCGTGCAACGGACGGCCACGATCGGCACGCTGGTCAACAGCGGCCTGATTTCGGCGCCCGATGCCCTGATGGTGCAAACCATTGGCTCCGGCAGCAGCGGCGCGTTCCTGACCATCGTGAATTCCGGCACCATCGCCGGCAACATCAGTACCAGCACCCTGGCCGCTAGTGTGCCCAATGTGACCGTCCTGGGCGGCAGCGCCGGCACGGTCGGCACCCTGACCGGCTTCTCCGGCACGCTCAATCCCGGCGGCACCAGCGTCGTGGGTGTGTTCACCAACGCCACCAGTGATTTGTATTTCGCCGGCGGCAACCTGCTGTTGAACGACCGCATCAACGCCACAGGGCATACGGTACTGAACACCGGGGCGGCCCTGACGTTGGTCAACGCCATCGGCATCACCGGCGCCTACGCCCAGACGGGCGGCAGCCTGGCCCTGACCAACAGCGGCGCGCTGACCGTCAGCGGCAGCGCCAGCCTGACCAACGCGGCCGTCAGCATCGCCCCCAACGCCGCCGGCAACTACGTCGTCGGCAACCCCGTCACCGTGGTGGCCGGCGGCGGCGGATCCGATTTCACCGGCGTGTCCGTCTCCCTCGGTGCGCTGACCGGCGCCAGCCTGACCGGCAGCGTGGCCGGCAACGGCGTGCTGGTGGTGGCCAGTAACGACTATGTCGGCGGTACGCTGGCCACCCTGACCAACAGCGGCAGCCTGTCGGGTGCCACCGTGGTCTACATCGCCGCCACCGGCAGCCTGGGCCAGCTGGCCAACACCGGCACCCTGTCGGGCACCATCCTGAACCTGTCGGCCCACGACCTGTCCATCATGGGCGGGACGGCCGGCACGGTGGGCGTGCTGACCGGTGGCACCATCATCAACACGATCGCCAACCTGGTGCTGGCCGGCGGCCTGCGTCTGGGCGAAGGCGTGAACGTCAGCGGCCACACGCTGGTCAACGCCGGCGCCACCCTGGCCCTGCCCGGCAACATCGGCGTGACCGGTGATTACACCCAGGCCGGCGGCACGTTGGTGCTGGGCGCCGGCAGCGGCCTGGCCGTCAGCGGCACCGCCAGCATCACCGGGGCCGCGGTAACTGGCACCGTGGCCTTCAGCTATGCCAACACCTATCTGCTGGGCGACGTCCTCACCACCCTGGTTTCCGCCGCCAGCGGCACCTATTCCAGCCTGACCGGCACCCTTGTCGGGACGCTGGGGGGTGTGACGGCCAGCATCGGGACGGCGGGCGCCAACCTGGTGGCCGTGGCCGGCAACTATTACATCAACAGCAATATCGGCAGCATCGGCAATACCGGCACCGCCACGGGCCGTACCGCCTTTTATCTGAATGGCACGCTGGGCACCCTGACCAACAGCGGCACGCTGGCCGGCACTGCCGGTGGCATCCTGTCTCCCAACAACCGGGGTATCGGCCTGCTGGACAACAGCGGTGTGATCGACGGTGACACCATCGGCATCGGTGTCGGCAGCATCGGCACCTTGCGCAACAGCGGCACCATTTCCGCCCTGGACCGCCATCGTCGGTTCCAATTCCAACACCATCGGCGCCATCGACAACCAGACCCTGGGCCTGATCGCCGGCAAGACGGCCTTGTACCTCAACGGCACCGTTGTTCCCGTTAGCTCAATCAACAACAGCGGGACGATCCTGGGGCAGTCCTACGCGATCTATAACGGCGGCAACATCACCCGGCTGTCCAACAGCGGCACCGTCGCCGCGACCCTGACCGCCGGGCTCGCCGTGATGAACAGTGGCAGCATCGGCACCTTCGACAATAGCGGCAGCATTGGTGCCGTCCGGTCGGACATGTCCAACAGCGGCACCATTGACACGTTGACCAACAGCGGGTTGATCGGTGGGGGGACCAACGTCGCCCTGCGCAACTACGGCACCATCAACACCCTGACCAACAGCGGAACCCTGATATCCACCAACGGGGTGGGCTTTTATAACGACCGCACCGTCGGTTTGCTGGACAACCGTGGCACGATCAGCAGCGGCGCGTCTTTCGCCCTGGTCGATTCCGGAACCATCGCCCGCCTGGCCAATTCCGGCACCATCACCAGCCCCGGTTTCGGCATCGGCATCTTCAATGGCGGGAAAATCGGCACCGTCGCCAACGCCGGGCTGATAAAGGGTGGTACGGCCCTGGACATTTTCGTGGGCAGCCAGGTGGACCTGCTGGTCAACAGCGGCACCATCGCCGGCGATATCTACAACAACTTCGACCCGTCCAACGCGGGGCCGGGAACGCTGGCGGCCGCCCTCACCATCGCTGGGGGTACCGGCGGCACCATCGGCACCCTGACCGGCGCCAACCTGACCAACCAGGGGCGCATCACCACCAGGTACGCCGACGTGGTCTTCGCCACCGGCGGCCTGCTGTTGAACGACAGCATCACCACCAACGGCTTTGTCGTGCGCAACATTGGCGCCGGCATCACGGTCGCCAACACCGTCAACATCACCGGCGACTACACCCAGACGGGGGGCAGCCTGGGCGTGGCGGTCGGCGGCGGCCTGCTGGCGGTCAGTGGCAGCGCCAGCCTGACCAACGGGCAGGTGCAGCTGGTGGGGGCCGCCACCAACAATTATTTCCAGGGCGGCACGATGGGGACCCTGGTGACCGGCGGCGCCGGGTCGGACTACGCCGGCGTGACGCTCAGCGGCGATGGCGCCGGTCTCAGCCTGGCCGGCGTCACCATCGGCAACAACCTGATCGCCGTCGTGCGGAACGACTACATCGGCGGCACCTACGCCAGCCTGGGCAACACCGGGACGCTCAGCGTCCAGAACGGCGCGGCCGTTTACGTGGCGCAGACCGGCACTCTGGGCACTCTGGCCAACGCCGGCGGCGTGATCAGCAGCGTCGGCAGCACCGCCATCGCCAACCTGGGCACCATCGGCACGCTGTCGAACAGTGGCACCATCACCGGCGGCGGGGTCGGCCTTCATAACACAGGCCTCATCCATACGCTGACCAATGACGGCACCCTGGGTGGTCTGTTGGCGGACGGCGTCATCGACACGGCCGTCAACAGCGGCACCATCGGCGGTGCGTTCGATGTCAGGGGCACGCTGGGCCTGTTGTCCAACAGCGGCAGCATCGCCACCCAGATTCATGTGGAGCAGACGGGCGGTGTCGGCACCCTCGTCAACACCGTCGGCGGCGTGATCAGCGGTGCCGCCAGCGGCATTGAGAATGCCGGTTCCCTAGGCACCCTGGTCAACCGAGGCCTGATCAGCGGCGCCCAGTACGGCGTCTTTTCCTCCAACGCCACGGGCACGGTGGACAACCGCGGCATCATCCAGGCCGCCGGCGCCGGCGGCACGGCCTTGTCCGGCGCCTTCGATACTATCCTGAACAGCGGTCTGATCAGTGGCGCCAACGCCCTGTCCCTCACCAGCCAGCCGGATCTACTGAACAACAGCGGCACCATCCTGGGCGACATCCAGGCCACGTCTGGCGCCCTGACCATCACCGGCGGCACCGGCACGGTGGCGGGCACCTTCAGTGGCGCCACCGTGACCAACCGGGGCACCATCACCGTCACCAGCGGCAATGTGGTGCTGGCCGGTGGCAACATCCTGCTGAACGACAATGTCGTCGTCAGCGGCCATACCCTGATCAACAACGGCGCCAACCTTCAGCTGGCCGGTGCCGTCAGCGTCACCGGCGGCTACAGCCAGACGGTCGGCACCCTGGGCGTCACGGTGAACAACGGCCTGACGGCCACTGGCGCCGCCACCATCACCGGCGGCACGGTCCTGGCCTCCCTGGCCGCCGCCGGCAATTACCTGGCGGGCACGCTGGGCACCCTGGTGGCGGCGGCCAACGGGTCCAGCTACGGCGCCAGCGTGGTCTCTGCCTTGACCGGCCTGGTGGGCAGCGGCGCGCTCAGCGGCGGCACGCTGCTGTTCGTGGGCGGCAACGACTACATCGGCGGCGCCTATGCCACGCTCAGCAACAGCGGCAGCCTGTCGGCCGCGACGGCGGTCTACATCGCGGCCACCGGCAGCCTGGGCAATCTTTCCAACACCGGCACGCTGGTGGGCAACGTCCGCAACCTGTCGGCTGTCGACCTTTCCATCGCTGGCGGAACCACGGGCACGGTTGGCACCTTCACCGGCGGCACCCTCATCAACACCCTGTCCAGCGTGGTGCTCGCATCCGGCAATGTGCGCCTGGCCGACGCCGTCGACGTGACCGGCCACACCCTGGTGAACAGCGCCGCCGCCGTGACCCTGGGCGGCACCGTGGCCGTCACCGGCGATTACAGCCAGACGGGCGGTGGCCTGCGGTTGGGTATCGGCAGCGACCTGCTGTCCGTCACAGGGGCGGCCCGGTTCGCGGGCGGTGTGGCCACCGTCACCGGTTTCTCAAGCACCGCCAACTATATGGCCGGCAGCATCTTCGGTACCCTGGTGCAAGGTGGGGCGGGGTCCGACTATAGCGGCCTCGGCATCACCGACACGGTGACCGGATTCGGCTTGGGCGGCACGGTGACGAACAACGCCCTGCAGGCCGTGGCGCTGAACGACTATATCGGCGGCACGCTGTCCGCCCTGACCATCACCAACGCCGTCAGCGCCGCCAGCACGGCGCTGTATGTGGCCTCCACCGCCTCCATCAGCGGCACGCTGGCCAACAGCACAACGCTGGTTGGCCAGAACGCCGGCGTGCGCAACGTCGGCACCATCGGCGCGCTGCAGAACGACGGGACGATCGCCGGCGGCGCCTATGGCCTGCGCAACAGCGGCGGCGCCATCACCTTCCTCGGCAACCACGGCACCCTGGCGGGCCAGACGGCCGGCTTGGCGGTGGAGGGCGGCAGCGTCATGTTCGCCCTGAACGACGGCAGCATCGCCACCGTCGCCATCAGCGGCGGCGGTTCGATGTTCGCGCTGGGCAATATCGGGCGGATCAGCGGCGGTGTCCAGGTGCAGGACGGCGGCACGCTGGGCTCCATCCTCAACTTCAACGGCGGCCTGATCAGCGGCGCCAACGCGCTGAGCATCGGCGCCCAAGGCCAATTCTTCGCGCTGGCCAACGGCGGCACCATCGCCGGCAACATCATCAATAACGCCACGGCAACGCCCAACCTGACCATCATGGGCGGCATGCTGGGCAATACCACCATCGGGACCGGCACCTTCACCGGCGCCGCCCTGACCAACCAGGGCATCATCACCAACACCCTGGGCAACGTCATCTTCGCATCCGGCGACGTGCTGCTGAACGACAGCGTCAATGTCGGCGGCAACACGGTCCGGAACATCGGCGCCGACCTGACTCTGACCGGCGCCGTTAGCGTCACCGGCAACTATGCCCAGACGGGCGGCACCCTGGTCCTGGTGACAGGCGCCGGCCAGCTGGCGGCCAGCGGCAGCGCCAGCCTGACCAACGGGCAGGTGCAGCTGATTGGCGCCGCCACCGGCAATTACCTGCAGGGCGGCACGATGGGGACCCTGATTGCCGGCGGTGCCGGCTCCGACTACGCCGGCGTGGTGGTGACCGATGACGCCACCGGCCTGACCCTCAGCGGCGCCATCGCCGGCACCGCCCTGGTGGGGGTGGCGCGGAACGACTATATCGGCGGCACCTATGCCAGCCTGGGCAACACCGGGACGCTCAGCGTCCAGAACGGCGCTGCCGTTTACGTGGCCCAGACCGGCACCCTGGGCACCCTGGCCAACACCGGCGGCGTGATCAGCGGCGTCGGCAGCACCGCCATCGCCAACCTGGGCACCATCGGCACGCTGTCGAACAGCGGCACCATCACCGGCGGCGGGGTCGGCCTCCATAACACAGGCCTCATCCATACGCTGACCAACGACGGCACCCTGGGCGGTCTGTTGGCGGACGGCGTCATCGACACGGCCGTCAACCGCGGCACCATTGGCGGCGCGTTCGACGTCAGGGGCACGCTGGGCCTGCTGGCCAACAGCGGCAGCATCGCCACCCAGATTCATGTGGAGCAGACGGGCGGTGTCGGCACCCTCATCAACACCGTCGGCGGCGTGATCAGCGGTGCCGCCAGCGGTATCGAGAATGCCGGTTCCCTCGGCACCCTGGTCAACAGCGGCACCATCCTCGGCACCACCCACGCCGGCATCGCCGGCGCCGGCACCATCGGCCTGCTGTCCGTCACCGGTCTCGGCCTGGTTGACGGCGGCGTGGCGGGTGTGGAGGCCGGCGCCTTGGGTACCCTCATCAACCAGGGCACCATCACCGGCGGCAGCATCGGCATTTCCGCGGGCACCATCGGCCTGCTGGCCAATGCCGGCATCATCGCCGGCGACGTGGCCACCTCGGGCGACCTGACCGTCACCGGCGGCAGCGGCACGATGACGGGCATCTTCACCGGCGCCACCCTGGGCGGCCAGGGTGTCCTCAGCATCGCCGGCGGCAACCTGGTCCTGGCCGGCGGCAATGTTCTGCTGAACGACAGCGTGCGGGCGGCGACCATGGCCAATACCGGCGCCTATCTGGCGCTGGCCGGCGGCATCAGCGTCACCGGCGCCTACAGCCAGACGGCCGGCACCCTCGGTGTGACCATGGACCACGGCCTGACGGTCAGCGGTGCGGCCAGCGTCAGCGGCGGCACGGTCCTGGCCTCCCTGGATGCCAGCGGCAACTACCTGGCGGGCACCTTGGGCACCCTGGTGGCCGGCGGCGCCGGGTCCGACTACAGCGGCGCCACCGTCCGTTCTGCCCTCATCGGCCTGAGCGGTACCGGGGCGGCCGGCGGCGACAGCCTGCTGTTGGTGGGCGGCAACGACTATATCGGCGGCGCCTACGCCACGCTGAGCAACAGCGGCAGCCTGTCGGCCGCGACGGCGGTCTATATCGCCGCCACCGGCAGCCTGGGGCGCTTGGCCAACACCGGCACGCTGGCCGGCAACATCCGCAACCTCTCGTCCTTTGACCTGTCCATCACCGGTGGGGCCGGCGGCACGGTGGGTACCTTCAGCGGCGGCACCATCGTCAACAGCCTGTCCAACGTGGTGTTCGCGTCCGGCGATGTGCGCTTGGCCGACGCCATCGACGCCGCCGGTCACACGGTGGTGAACAGCGGTGCCAACCTGACGCTCGGCGGCACGGTCGCCGTCACCGGCGACTACGACCAGACGGGCGGCAGCCTGCAGTTGGGCATCGGCGGCGACATGCTGTCCGTCACGGGGGCCGCCCTGCTGACCGGTGGCACCATCACCGTCACCAGCGCCTCGGGCACCGCCAACTACATGGCCGGCAGCATCCTGGGGCCGCTGGTGCAGGGTGGGGCGGGGTCCGACTACACCGGCCTCGACATCACCAACCTGGTGACCGGCTTCGGCCTGGGCGGAACGGTGGCGAACAACGCCCTGCAGGCCGTGGCGCTGAACGACTATGTCGGTGGCACCTTGGCCGCGCTATCCATCACCAACGCCGTCAACGCCGCCAGCACGGCGCTGTACGTGGCCACCACAGGGTCGCTGGGCACCCTGACCAACAGCGCCCCGTTGGTCGGCCAGGGCGCCGGTCTGCGCAATTTCGGCACCATCGGCACACTGCGGAACGACGGAACAATCGCCGGCGGGGCCTATGGCCTGCGCAACAGCGGCGGCCTCATCACCTTCCTCGCCAACGACGGCACCCTCACGGGGCAGGCCGCCGGGCTGGCGGTCGATGGCGGCGTGGTCGCCTCCGCCCTGAACGTCGGCGGCATCGCCACCGTTTCCATCGGCGGCACCGGCACGCTGCTTTTCCTCGACAACCAGGGCCAGCTCAGCGGCGGCATCCTGGTCACCGGGGGTGGGCGCCTCGACACCCTGGGCAACAGCGGCACCATCGCCGGCGACATCCGGGTGGCCGCCGGCACCCTGACCATCGTCGGCGGCAGCGGCGCTGCCCAGGGCACCTTCACCGGCAGCACCCTGGGCAGCCAGGGCACCATCGCCGTCGGCGGCGATGTGATCCTTGCCAGCGGCAACATCTGGCTGAACGACAGCATCCAGGCCACGGGCCATACCGTGGTCAATGCCGGCGCCAATCTGCGGCTGGCGGGTGCCGTCAGCGTCACCGGCGCCTACAGCCAGACGGCCGGCACCTTGGGTGCCACGGTGAACAATGGGCTGACGGCCAGCGGTGCCGCCAGCATCACCGGCGGCACCGTCCTGGCCACCTTGGCCGCCACCGGCAACTACCTGGCGGGTACGCTGGGCACTCTGGTGGCCGGCGGTAACGGGTCAAACTACAGCGGCGCCACTGTCAGCTCGGCCCTCATCGGCCTGAGCGGCACCGGTGCCGTCAGCGGCGACACCCTGCTGCTGGTGGCGGAGAACGACTATATCGGCGGTGCCTACGCCACATTGACCAACAGCGGCAGCCTGTCGGCCGCCACGGCCGTTTATATCGCGGCCGGCGGCAGTTTGGGCCAACTGGCCAATACCGGCACGCTGACCGGCAATATCCGCAACCTGTCGGCCGTCGATCTCTCCATCACCGGTGGGGCCGGCGGCACGGTGGGCGCCTTCACCGGCGGCACCATCGTCAACAGCCTGTCCAACGTGGTGTTCGCGTCCGGCGATCTGCTGCTGGCCGATGCCATCGATGCCACCGGCCACACGGTGGTGAACCACGCCGCCACCCTGCGGCTGGCCAGCCAGGTCAGCATCACCGGCGCCTACACCCAGACCGGCGGCACCCTCAACATCGACCCCGGCACCGGCCGCCTGGTCGCCAGCCAGGCCATCGTCGTCAGCGGTGGCGTGGTGCAGGCCACGCTCAGCGCCGGTGGCACCTATCTCTACGGCAACGGCTACACCCTGATGCAGGCCGGCGGCGGCATCGACCTCGGTGGCGCCAATCTCATCACCGCCCTGGCCGGCTTCGCCGGCGACACCACCATCGTGACGGTGGCGGGCACCAGCGTCTTGCTGCTGCAGTTCGCCAACGACTATATCGGCGGCACCATCGGCAACGCGTCCAACAGCGGCACCATCACTGGCGTCCGCACCGCCGGCTACGTCGCCGCGTCCGGCAGCGTCGGCACCCTGTCCAACACCGGCCTGTTGTCGGGCGGTGTGATCGGCGTCGCCAACAACGGGGTCGTCGGCACCCTGGTGAACGACGGCGCCATCACAGGGGCCAGCAGTGCGGTCGCCAACGTCGGCACCCTGGGCACCTTGGCCAACAGCGGCACCATCACCGGCGGCCGCGACGGCGTCCACAACATCGGTACGGCCACCCTGGTCAGCAACACGGGCCTGATCAGCGCCATGTCCCGCGCCGGCCTGTACAACAGCGGCGGCATCGCCACTGTTTCCAACAACGGCACCATCACCGGTCCCGTCGGCCTCTATAACAGCGGCACGCTGGCGGTCCTGATGAACGCCGCCGGCGGCACCTTGGCGGGTATGACCGCGCTGCACAACGATGGCACCCTGGGCACCATCGCCAACAGCGGTGTGATCCGCGGGGCCATCGTGAACGACGCGACGCAGGATCTGGTGTTTACGGGCGGCGGCATCCTGGGCACGCTGACGGGTCTGTCGGGCAGGGGCACAATCACCAACACCCAGGGCGACGTGGTCTTCGCGGTGGGCGCCTTGCTGCTGGACGATGACATCATCGCCACTGGCCACGCCGTGGTGAACAGCGGCGCGACCCTGGCGCTGGCCAATGCCGTGACGGTCAGCGGCGATTACAGCCAGACCGGTGGCAGCTTGGTGCTGACGCGGAACGACACCCAGGCGGCTGAACTTGTGGTCAGCGGCACCGCCACCGTCGGTGGCACCGTGCTGGCCAGCCTGTCGTCCACCGCCAACTATTTGATGGGTACCAGCACCCTGTTGCAGGCGGCCGGCGGCGCCACCGTGACGGCGCAGCTGCGGATCAGCGGCGTCACCGGCTTGGCCGCCACGCCGGGGGCCGTCAGCAGCGGCGTGACGCTTACGGTGGGCAACGACTATGTCGGCGGTTCGCTGGGCAGTGTTACCAACAGCGGCACCCTGTCGGCGGCCACGGCCGTCTATGTGGCCGGCAGCGGCACCCTCGCCACCCTGGTCAATGGCGGCCTGCTGACCGGCACGGCCCATGCCCTGGTCAACCTGGGCAGCCTGGGCACGATCGCCAACAGTGGCACCATCGCTGGCGACATCCTGAACGGCGGCGCCGGCGCGCTGGTGATCACGGGCGGCGCCGGCACTCTGGTCGGCACGCTGACGGGGCAGTTGTCGGGGCCGGGGGCTGGCATCGGCACGCTGACCAGCACGGGCGGCGACGTGGTTTTTGCCGGTGGTACCCTGCTGTTGAACGACGTGATCGCCGCGGCGGGCCACACGGTGTCCAACACCGGCGCCTCATTGCACCTGGCCAGCACCCTGACCATCACCGGCGACTACCGCCAGACCAGCGGCAGCCTGCTGCTGGACGCTAACCAACTGGTGGTCACCGGCATCGCCGCGCTCAGCGGCGGTACGGTGGCGGCCTCGGTCTCGGCAGCCAGCAACCAGTTGGTGGGCGCCGTGCTGGGCACCCTGGTGGTGGGCGGCACCGGCTCCAGCTATACCGGGCTGACGGCCCTGGTGAATGTGAGCGGCGTGGACGTGACGCTCAGCACCGTCACCATCGGCGGCGGTGTCGACTTGGTCGCGATGATCGCCAACAACTATGTCGGCGACACGCTGGGCAGCCTGGGCAACGGTGGCGTGATCAACGCCCCGACGGCCGTCCATGTCGCCGCCGGCGGCACCGTTGGCAGCCTGTCCAACACCGGCACCCTGATCGGCACCATCGCCGTGCTGAACCAGGGCCGGGTCGGCAGCTTCAGCAATGACGGCACCGTCCTGGGCAGCGTCGCCGGCATCAGCAACGCGGGATCCATCGGCACCCTGGGCAACCAAGGCACAGTGATGGGCAGCGTCACCGGCCTGGGCAACCAGGCGGGCGCCAGCATCGGCACGCTCAGCAACAGCGGCACCGTGGCCGGCCAGATGGCCCTTTACAACGCCGGCACCATCGACGTCTTCGTCAACACCGGATCGCTGATCGATGCCGGCGCGCCCACGGCCGCCGGCCTGTACAACACCGGCAACATCGCCACGGTGCTGAACAGCGGCACCATCCTGGGCGCCACCTACGGCGTCTATAACGCGGGCACCATCGGCACCTTGGCCAACAGCGGCCTGATCACGGCGCCCACGGCCCTCTACATCGACACGGGCGCACGCTTGGGCGTGCTGGCCAACAGCGGCACCGTCACCGGCAATATCCTGAACCTGTCGGCCAACACGCTCAGCATCACCGGCGGCAGCGGGACGGTGGTGGGCACCCTGACCGGCCACGCCGCCGGCAGCCAGGGCAGTATCATCAACACCTTCGGCAACGTGGTTCTCGCCTCGGGCAATCTGTTGCTGAACGACGCCGTGGACGTGGCCGGCCACACGCTGGTCAACAGCGGTGCCTCGGTAATTCTGGACAGCCTGGTCAGCGTCACCGGCGCCTACAGCCAGACGGGCGGCACCCTGACCCTGGACATCGCCGGTGGTGGCGGCCTGGCCGTCAGCGGTGCCGCCGGCCTGAGCGGCGGCGCCGTGCTTGCGGATTTCGCGTCCACAGGCAACTTCCTGGCCGGCAGCGTCACGACGCTGGTCGCCGGCGGTGCTGGCTCCAGCTACACCGGCGTGGTGGTCCAGGGCAGCCTGGCCGGCCTGGCCGTGACGGAAAGCGTGGTGGGCACCAACCTGGTGGCGGTGGTCGGCAACGATTATGTCGGGGGCAGCCTGGCCAGCCTGGGCAATACCGGCACGCTGACGGCCGCCACGGCGGTGTACATCGCGGCCAGCGGCAGCCTGGGCAGCTTGGCCAACAGCGGCACGATCACCGGCAACGTGGTGAACCTGTCGGCCAACACCCTGACCATCACCGGGGGTGTGGGGACGACGGTCGGTACCCTGACGGGCGGCACCATCACCAGCGCCGGCGCCAATGTGGTGCTGGCGGCGGGCAATGTGGCCCTGAAGGACGCGGTCAATGTCGGTGCGGGCACGCTGGTGAACAGTGGCGCCAGCGTCCTCATGACCAGCGTGGTCAGCGTGACGGGCGATTACAGCCAGACGGGCGGCACGTTGACGGCCGGCATCGGCGCCGGCACGGCGGGGGAACTGCAAGTCAGCGGCAACGCCGGCCTGACCGGCGGAACCGTGGCGGTCACGGCCATGGATGGCGCCAACCTGCTGGCGGGCGACCGTTACACCATCGTCGAGGCGGGCGGCAGCCTGGTGGCCAGCGGCTTGACGGCGGCCGCCAGCGGCTTCACGGCCACGCTGGGTACCAGCCTGAATGGTACCGACACCGACTTGGTCCTGACCCTGGTCAGTGATTACATCGGCGGCACCCTGGGCACGTTGACCAACACCGGCACGCTGAACGCCCCCACGGCGGTCAACATCACGGCCGCCGGCAGCCTGGGCACCCTGGCGAACAGCGGCACCGTCATCGGCAATGTGGTCAATGCCAGTGCCAACGACCTGGTTGTCGTCGGCGGCAGCGGCGCGGTGGTGGGCGGCTTCAGCGGCGGCACCATCCGTAACAGCTTGAGCAACCTGGCCTTCGTCTCTGGCAATGTCAGCCTGGCGGACAGCATCGATGTGACTGGCCACACGGTGGCGAACACGGGCGCCAGCCTAATCCTGGCCAGCGACATCAGCATCTCTGGCGCCTTTGGCCAGACGGCCGGCACGTTGTCTGTCGCCGGCCATGTGCTGAGCGTCAGCGGCCCGGCGCTGGTCAGCGGCGGCACGGTCAGCGCCGGGGTGTCCGGCGTGGGCAACTACTTCGTGGGCGACAGCGTGACGATGATCCAGGGTGGGACGGGCTCGTCCTACACCGGGGCCGTGGTCACCAGCGGTCTGGCGGGCCTGGACGCCAATGGCTCGGTCAGCGGCAACAATTTACTGGCGGTGGCGGGCAACGACTACATCGGGGCCAGCCTGAACGTCCTGAACGTCACGGGCACGCTCGTGAACACGGCGGGCGGGGCCACGGCGCTGTACATCGCCAGCACCGGTACCCTGGGCAACCTGGCCAACAGCGGCACCATCAGCGGCAACGTGGTCAACCAGTCGGCCCGGGATCTCACCATCAACGGTGGGGGTAACGGCGCGGTGGGCCGCTTCAGCGGCGGCACCATCACCAGCACGGGCGCCAACGTGGTGTTCGCGTCCGGTGCGGTCAGCCTGGGCGACGCCATCAACGTGGCGACCCACACGGTCAGCAACGCCGGCGCCAGCCTCAGCCTGGCCGGCAACGTCGGCATCACGGGCAACTTCGCGCAGAGCGGCGGCACGCTGACCACGGGCGGTCGTGTGCTGACGGTCAGCGGGGCGGCCAACATGACGGGCGGCGTGGTCAACGCCGGGGTCAGCGCCGTGGGCAACTACCTGGTGGGCGACAGCGTCACCCTGATCCAGGGCGGCACGGGGTCCAACTACGCCGGCGCCACGGTCACCAGCGGCATCGCCGGCCTCAGTGCCACGGGCACCACCAGCGGGACCAACCTGCTGGCCGTGGCGGGCAACGACTATGTCGGCGGCAGCCTGAACGCCCTGAGCGTCACCGGCACCTTGGCCAACACGGCCGGCGGCGCCACGGCGCTGTACATCGCCGCCACGGGCACGCTGGGCACCCTGGCCAACGGCGGCACCATCACGGGCAACGTGGTGAACCTGTCGGCCAGCGACTTGGTGGTGAGTGGCGCCTCTGGGGGCGGCACCGATGCCGCGCCGGGCGTGTTCACCGGCGGCACCATCACCAATACCCGGTCCGATCTGCGCTTCGTGCGCGGCGTCATGATGCTGAACGACCGGGTCAACGTCGGCAGCCACAGCGTGGTCAACAGCGGGGCCACCCTGCTGGTGAACAGCGCCGTGAACATCACCGGCGGCTACAGCCAGACCGCCGGCGGCCTGGTGATCGGCGTGTCGTCCACCACCAGCTACGGCACCCTGGTGATCAGCGGCGGCGCCAGCCTGACGGGCGGGTCGGTGACCCTGACGGCGGTCAATGGTGGCCAGCTGTCGGCGGGCAGCTACACCATCGCGTCGGCCGGGTCGACGCTGACGACCAGCAACCTGACCCTGACCGCCGCCGGCTACACGGTCACCAGTTCCACCATCACCGCCAACGGCGCCACGGACCTGGTCCTGACGCTCAGTGGCGGCAGCGGCGGGACCACCGGCCCCACGGGCCCGACCGGCCCGACCAATCCCACCACGCCCAGCACCCGGTACACGGCGGTGGGCCTGGCGGCGGGCGGCCCGGCGGTGGGCACCGGCCGCGCGCTGGATGTGATCGCCAACAGCGACGGCGCCGCGGCCCAGGCCTTCCAGGCGGCGGTGCTGACCCGCCTGTCCAAGTTGCCGGGGGCGGAACAGCAGCTGGCGGTGACCCAGCTGTCGCCCAGCCAGTTGACGCCGCAGATCAACACCTTCTCGGCCACCCCCTCCACCAACGCCATCAGCCAGCACCAGCAGCATGCCGCGGCCCATATGGACGGAAGCGGGAAGGGGGCGGCGGCCGGCTCCGACGGCCAGCAGGGGGCGGTCTGGGGCGAGATCCTGGGCGGCGGCGTGCTGCGCGGCAACAACGCCGACGCGGCGGGCTATAGCGGCACCACCGCCGGCCTGGTCATCGGCGCGGACTGGTACGCCAACGACACGGTGATGGCGGGCCTGGCCTTCAGCTGGCTGAACGGCTCGGTCGACGGCGAGGGCACCGCCGCCGGCAGCCAGACCAAGGCGGCCAGCTACCAGCTGACGGCCTACAGCGTCTGGCGCCCGGATTGGGCGGACCAGCGGCTGTCGGTCGAGGGCCAGGCCAGCTTCGGCTACAACCACTACGACCAGCGCCGCTGGATCGGCTTCCTGGGCGCCCGGGCCAACGCCAACTATGGCGGGGAGCAGTACCTGGGCAAGGTGACGGTGGGCTACGACCTGCCGGTCTCCGCCAGCTTCACGCTGACGCCGCAGGCCAGCCTGCGGGCGGTGCGCCTGACCAACCACGCCTATGACGAGCGCGACGCCGGCGTGGCCAACATGGCGGTGGGCGCCTTGAAGGTGGACAGTCTGACGCAGGAGCTGGGCGCCAAGCTGTCTGGTAAGATGGACACCAGCCTGGGCCGGCTGCTGCCGGACCTGCGCCTGTCCTGGGTGCACGATTATCTGAATGGACCCATCGCCACCACCAGTGTCCTGGCCGGCACCAGCTTTGTCAGCACCACCGGCCGCACCGCCGCCGACGGCCTGGGCATCGGCGTGGGCGCCACCCTGGACCAGGGCGACGGCTTCAAGCTGCGGCTCGAGTATTCCGGCGAACTGCGCCGCGATTACCAGAGCCACGCCGGCCTGTTGCGTGCCACCTTCGACTTCTGAGGGGGCGACTTCTGAGGGGGCGACTTCTGAGCCGAGGCGAGCGAGGGCCGCCATCACCTCCATCATCGGCCGTTAACGAGATAGGGAAGCCTGGATTCCACTCCAATGTCAATTCATCAGGCCATCCCTCGAACGCTGCCAGGACAAGCTGATAGGGGTGGGCAATCTGCCATAGCAGCGCCATCCGTGCTGGGGCGACGGCGTTGACGATGGCAGTGGGCACCGTGATCAGTTTCACGGCGCCGTAGGCTCGAAGTCAGGGCGTCGGAGGTGATTAGCCCACTGATCACCACCGTGGCCAACGGCCGCTGCACCTCGACCCCCGTACCGGTAGCCAGTGCCATGGGCACGAAGCCCAGCGTGCCCCTCAGGGCAAGGCATTCCATCCCTGCCAGCCGATATAAAGGCCGACCAGGATGATGAGGGCGCCGGAGGCGTAGGGCGCCCGACGCGCCAGGACGGCGAAGGTGCCGGAGAAGCGTTTGGCGGCGTGGCGCATGCCCAGGGCCGCGGCGGCACCCACACTGACCATGGTCAGGGCCAGGCCGATGCTGAAGCACAGCACCAAGGCGACACCCAGGGGAAGCTGTTTCAGTTGCAGGCACAACACCAGCACGGTGATGGCGGCGGGACAGGGGATCAGGCCGCCGGTCAGGCCGAACAGGATGATCTGGCCCGTCGTCACCTGACGGTTGGCGAAACGCCGCTGGATGTCGCCGGCGTGCTGCAGTTCGTGCGCGTCCTGATAGCCGGTCTGCCCCAAATCCACGCCTGACGCCGGGGCGGTGGGTTCGCTGAAGCGGAAGGCGTGCTGATGCATATGGTGGCCGTGGCTGGCGCTGAGCAGGGCGGAGAATTCGTGCGGCTCCGGGATTTCCTCGGCCAACTCCCAGTGGTCGCCCTGGTCCACCATGGTGAACCGCTGGCGAGCGCCATCGGGTCGGACGGTTTCAATCCATACCGCGTCCTGGGAAGCGGCGGGAAGCGAACGGCCACCCGCAAGGAAGCGCACGCGGAAGCGGGGCGGCACGCCGTCTTCGAACACCTCCACGTCGGCGATCACGCCGTGGCCGATCTCGGCGCTCCGCATCCCGTGGCCGTGGTGGTCATGGCCGTGATCACCGTGATCATGGTCGTGCCCGTGGTCATGGGTATGGCCGTGGGCCCGCTCCGCCACCTGGGCCTGGCGGGTGCGCCACAGCATCCACAGGGCGACGGCGATGATGATGACGGCGGAGGCGATCTGGAAATAGGGCTCAGTCGTTTCCGCGTTCCAGCTGCGGCCAAAGCGCAGGCCCGCCAGCGCCACCACCCAGACCACCAGGGTGTGGGAGACCGTGGCAGACAGGCCCAGCAGCACCGCCTGGGTGACAGTGCCCCGGATGGCGATGATGAAGGCGGCCATCATGGTCTTGGAATGCCCGGGTTCCAGCCCATGCAGGGCGCCCAACAGGATGGCGCTGGGAATGAACAGCCAGGCGTTGCCGGCCCCGTGCTGGAGCAGGTCGGAAAGCGGGGTCATTTGGGGCTCACAGGTATTTGGTGATTTCTGCCATTTCGGCCAGGCGATCCCGGGTTCGCTTCGGCAACGCCCCCACGGCTTCGTGGAGGTGGTGCTCAATGTGATGCAGGACCAGGAAGGTCTTGGCCTTGTCCACGGCCTTGACCACCGCCTGCAACTGCTGGGCGATCACCAGGGCGTCGCGCCCTTCCTCCACCATCTCCACGATCTTGGAGAGGTGGCCTTGGGCGCGCTTCAGGCGGTTCAGGACGTCGGGGTTGTTGGCGTGGCTCATGATGGCCACATCCTATCCCCCTGGAGGGGATGTGGCAACAAAAGAAGCCACGTCACCGGACAGCGTTTGGGGTGGGGGGAGCTATCGGGAAGCCGGACGGAAGACCAGGATGGCGGCGTCACCGCCGAACCAGCCGGCACGGGTGGCGACGAAGAGCCGGTCGAGTTCGGGCACGAACAGCGACGTTCGGGCCCCCGACGCGGTCCTGATCTGGTCACGGTGGGCCAGCCCCGCCGCGGTGCGGTCGACGACGTCCACCGCACCTTCGCCGCAGCTCACGTAGTAGCGGTCGCGCCTGGCGTCGAAGAAGACGTCGTCGGTATCGCCGCAGATGGGGACGCCGCCGGTGATCGTGCCATCCGCCGTGTTCAGCTCGACCAGGCGGGCGGGGCTGCGGTAGCCGATAGCGATCCGCCCGGCCGCCGCGTCCAACGCCATCGGAAAATTGGACCGCATCTCCGGCGGCGACCAAGCCGCCACCCTCTGGCCCGTCTTGCGATCCAGCACATCGATCTGCTGGCGGTCTGGGACGTTGACGTAAAGGCGACCGGTGGTGGCGTCATAGCGGAAGCCCTCCGGATGGGCGGGCAAGGCCACGTCCGCGATCTTGGCTGGGCGGGCCGGATCGATGACGGCGATGCCGCCAGCCCCATATCCGACCAGGACCTGCCCGGTGGTCGCGTCGACCCGGACATTGTCGGCGTCCTCGCCTAGGTCGATGGTCCCGACCGGCGCCAAGGTGGTCGCCGTATATAGGCGCACGCTGCCGTCGCCGGCGTTGGCGACGACAATCAGGTCCCGGGCCGGCAGGTACCCAATCCCCTGGGGCTCCCTCAGGCCGGCGATCCGGCCTGAACGTTTCCGGCTGGTGATGTCGATGCTGTCCACGGTGCCGTTGCCGAGTTCGGCCACGAACAGGCGATCGTGCGCCAAGTCCACCGCCATGTGATCGATCCGTCCGTCGACGTCGGGCAGCGGGATCGTCGCCTCCAGCACCAACGGAGGATCGCCCGCGCCGGCCGATCCGGTGAGGAGGAGCGGCGCCACCAGAAAGGGCCAGCCGATGCGGGCGGCGGGCGTCACAAGTGGGCGACCTTCATCTGCGCCAAGGCGTAATGTAGGCCCCTGGCCAGTTTGACCGCGTCGTCGTTAGCCCAGAAGTGCATGAAGAACAGCCGGGGCTCGTCATCCAGCATGTGGTTGTGCAGCGCCGTGATCTCGATGCCGTTGTCGCGGAGCGCCTTGATGACCGGATTGACCTCGGAGGCGATCAGCACGAAGTCGCCGGTGATGGCCGCCTTGCCGGCGCCGGTGGGCTGGAAATTGATGGCGATGCCGGCCCCCATGGACGGGGGGATTTCCATGCCGCCGGCCTTGGCGGCCTCCGCCCGGGGGATCGTTACCTGGTAGACGCCGCCGTTGACCTTGCCCGTGTAGCCCAGCGCCTTATCCAGCGCGGCGGTGTCCAGGTCGATGGCAGCCGGGGCCGGTGCGGCCGCCGGCGCCGCCAGTGGCGTCTTGCTCTTGGCCAGGGCGTCGTGCAGCACCGTCGCCAGCTTGACCGCGTCGCCATGGCCGTCGACATGCATGTAGAGCGTGGCGGGCTGGGCGCGCAGCAGGTGGTTGTGCAGGGCGGTGATCTGGATGCCGCCGTCCTCCAGTTCCTTCGCCACCGGGTTGACCTCGTCCTGGGTCAGCACCAGGTCGCCCATCACCATGGCTTGGCCCTGGGCGGTTTCCTTGAACGCGAGCCAGGAGCCCAGGGCCAGCGTGGGCTTTATGGCGACGCCGTCCAGGGTCACCGCAAGGTCGGTGCGCGGCAGGCCCACCTTGTAGACGCCGTCCGGCTGCACGGCGCCGGCCTTGCCCAGCGCCTGGCCGACCGCCGTCCAGTCGGCGTCGGCTGCCATGCCCGGCGTCGCGGCGGCGGCCATGGCGGCGACCGCCATGGCGCGGAGAATGTGGGTATTCATACAGGATCGCTCCTTCAATAAGGCCGGTTCACAGTGCCCGGCCGGTGTGTCCTGCCCACCGTCACGCGGCGGGCGCGGCCTGGGGAAGCCCGGCCTGGCGGATGGCCGGCGGCCAGTTGTGCTGCTCGCCCTGGCCGTCGCGGCACCAGGCGTAGAGGGCGTCGTAGACGGTCATGCCGTGGCGCAGCATTTCGTGATCGTCCTGGAATAGCGCCGACAGCCCCAGCGACACGGCGACCAGACCGGCCGCCTGCGGCGCCAGGTCCAGCCGGGCCGTATCCGCCCCCCGGACGATCAAGGCCAGTTGCTGCAGGGCGGCGTCGCCAGCCAGGCCGTAACGGTCGAGGAAGGTGTCGAAGCTGCACCTTTCGCCCACGTGGCTAAGATCGGCGCCGGGCAAGTCATAGGGGATGGCGCCTGTCTCCGCTGCCACCTGGAAAACCATGTCGGCGGGCACGTAAAGGAATTCCGGTTCTGGATCGATGAAGCGCGCAACCAGCCAGGGGCAGGCGATGCGATCGATCTTGGGGCGTTCACGCGTGATCCATTTCATGGCTGGAACTCCCTCGGCGTCGTCGGGGCGCCGGCATGCCTGGTCGCCGCGATACAGGCTTCGTCGGCGTTCGGGGAAAATGATACATATGTTGCATTAAGTCAATCTCGACGATAAGATGTATCAAGATCGACATATGACCCGCCGGGATCGAGGCCCCCCTCATGTCCAGCTTCTTCAGCGAACTGTTCTCCGGTGATGAGAACCTGGGCGCCATCGGCCTGGTTGGGCTCGGTTTCTTCCTTGCCGTCCTGCTCCTGAAGCGCCTGTATGCCGGCGGCGTCCGCCGTTGGCGGCGGGCGGGGTGGTGAAGGAATGAGGACGGGATGAACGACACCGGCACGACACGGGATGATTGGCTGCTGCTGGTCCATCAGTTGCCGGCCAAGCCGGCCTACCTGCGGGTCAAGGTCTGGCGGCGTCTTCAGGCCCTGGGCGCGGTGCCGATCAAGAACGCCGTTCACGTGTTGCCTTGCACGGAGGAGGCGCGGGAGGATTTCGCCTGGCTGATCCGGGAAATCCTGGAAGGCGGCGGTGAGGCCACCCTGTGCGAGGCGTGCTTCATCGACGGGCTGAGCGACGCGGACGTGCGCGGCCTGTTCGACCGGGCGCGGGACGAGGACTACGCCACCATCGCGGCCGAGGCCCGTGTCCTGCTGGAAGGGGTGCGGGCCGATGCGGCGAAGATGGATGAGGCCCGCGCCGGGGCGGTTCGCTTGCGGGCGCGCCTGAACCAGGTCGCCGCCATCGATTTCTTCGGCGCCCACGGGCGTGCGGCCGCGTCGGGCGTGCTCGACGTCCTGGAAACCACGACACGCGGGCGGAACGACATGCCAGCCAAGGAACCGGTCCAAACCCCTCTGGATACCTATAAGGGGTTGCGGTGGATCACCCGCCAGGGCATCCATGTGGACCGCATCGCCACGGCCTGGCTGGTCCGGCGTTTCATTGATGGCGGGGCGGTGTTTACCTTCGTCCCGTCACGCTCGGCGGACGCCGTCCCCGGCGCCGTGCGCTTCGACATGGTGGACGGTGAGGTCACGCACGAGGGTGACCGCTGCACCTTCGAGGTGCTGCTGGGCCGCGTCGGCCTGGCCGACCCCGCCCTCCAGGCCATCGCCGAGATCATCCACGACATCGACCTGAAGGATGGCAAGTTCGGCCGGGCGGAGGCCGATGGCATCCGTGTGCTGATCGCGGGCATCTGCATGGGCACCAAGGATGACGAGGAACGCCTGGCCCGGGGCATGGCCGTGTTCGACGATCTGCTGGGCTTTTTCCGCAAGAAGGGAAGCTGACGCCATGACCGACGCCATCCTCCGCCCCTCCGCCGAGGCTCCCGCCCACGGCATCTCCTTCGGGGCCGCTGTCCGCGTCTGGGCCCGGGTGGCCGCGCTCAGCTTTGGCGGGCCCGCCGGCCAGATCGCGGTCATGCACCGCATCGTGGTGGAGGAGAAGCGCTGGATCGGGGAGGAGCGGTTCCTGCACGCCCTGAACTACTGCATGCTGCTGCCGGGGCCTGAGGCGCAGCAGCTGGCTGTCTACATCGGTTGGCTGCTCCACAAGACGCGGGGCGGGCTGGTCGCCGGCACCCTGTTCGTGCTGCCAGGGTTCCTGTCCATTCTGGCGCTCAGCTGGATTTACGTCCTGCTGGGCTCCGCCGACGCCGTGGCCGGCCTGTTCTTCGGCCTGAAGTCCGCCGTGCTGGCCGTGGTGTTGCAGGCTGTGGTCCGCGTGGGCTCCCGCGCCCTGAGGAACCGGGCCATGGTGGGCCTGGCCGCCGCGGCCTTCGTCGCCATCTTCGTGGCGCGGGTGCCGTTCCCCCTCATCGTCCTGGGGGCGGGGCTCATCGGCTTCGCCGGCGGCAAGGTTGGGCATCCGGCCTTCCAGGGGGGCAAGGGGCATGGCGCCGGTGGCAAGGCGGTGCCGGACCGGGAGACGGCGCTGGGCGAGGAGATGCCGGTCCACGCGCACCCCTCCCTGTCCTGGTCCCTGAAGGTGTCGGGCATCTGCCTGGCGTTATGGCTGATCCCGGTCGCGGCACTGCTGCTGTGGCTGGGCCCGGATGACGTGTTCAGCCGCGTCGGCGTGTTCTTTTCACAAATGGCCGTCGTCACCTTCGGCGGGGCCTACGCCGTGCTGGCCTATGTCGCCCAGCAGGCGGTGGGCACCTATCATTGGTTGGCGCCGGGTGAGATGCTGGATGGCCTCGGCATGGCGGAGACGACACCCGGCCCGCTGATCATGGTGCTGGAGTTCGTCGGCTTCCTGGCCGCGTTCCGGTCGCCGGGCGCCTTGCCGCCGCTGGTCGCCGGCACTCTGGCGGCCGTACTGACCACTTGGGTTACCTTCGTGCCTTGCTTCCTGTGGATCTTCCTGGGGGCGCCCTTCATCGAGACGCTGCGCGGCAACCGCGCCGTCTCCGCCACCTTGACGGCGATCACCGCCGCGGTGGTGGGCGTGATCCTCAATCTCGCCGTCTGGTTCGCCCTGCACGCCCTGTTCCGGGAGGTGGCCGATGTCCGGGCGCTGGGCCTGCTACTGGAGATCCCGGTGCTGGCCAGCGTGAACGTCGCGGCCCTGCTGCTGACCACGGCGGCCATCGTGGCCGTGTTCCGCTTCAAGGTGGGGATGATCCCGGTGCTGGCGGCCTGTTCCCTGGCCGGCCTGGCGCTGCGTCTGGCCGGCGTCGCCTGACCGGCCTCAGGTCTCCGAGTGCTCGTGCGTGTGCCGGTGGTGCAGGTCCGGATAGTGCGGATGCCGGTGCACCATGGGCGCATGGCGGTGGACGTGGGAATGGGGCTCGCTCACCGAGACGCCCAGCCCGTGATCATGCTGGTGATGTTCGTCGTGCACGTGGACGTGCTCATGTTCCATCTCCTCATGCGCGTGTTCATGGTCATGGTGCTCGACCAAGTGCAGGTAGAGCCCGATGCCCATCAGGACGGCCGCCGTCAGCAGGCGATAGGTCAGCGGTTCGCTGAACAGGATGATGGCCAGGATGGCGCCGATGAAGGGGGCCATGGAAAAATAGGCGCCCGTTCGCGCCGTACCCAGGTGGCGCAGGCCCAGGACGAACAGGACCAGGCTGAGGCCGTAGCCGAAGAAGCCGACCACGGCCGCTCCGCCGATGACCGCCAGGGGCGGCAAGGCGGCCCCCTGTGACAGGGCAAGGGCGAGATTGACGATCCCCGCCACCAGCCCCTTGGTCATGGCGATCTGTACCGGATCGGCCGAACTGAGCTTGCGGGTCAGGTTGTTGTCCACCCCCCAGGCCAGGCAAGCACCCGCGACGGCCAGAGCACCCCAGCCCACACCTTCCGGCCCGCCCTGCCAGGATAGCAGGAGGGCCCCCGCTAAGATCGCCAGGGCGCCCAGCAGCAGGCGGCGGTCCACGTTCTCACGAAAGGCCAGCCAGGCGATGCCCATGGTGGCCAAGCCTTCCAGGTTCAACAGCAGGGCGGCGCTGGAGGCGGGTGTTTGCGTCAGGCCAACCATCAGCAGCACGGGGCCGATCACACCGCCGGCCAGCACGACGGCGCCCAGCCACGGCAGGTCGCCCCGCCGCAGGGGGGCCTCCGGCGCCTCGATGCCCAGGAAGCGCCGCGCCAGGTGGACGATGCCCAACCCCAGGCCCGATCCGAGATACAGCAGGCCCGCCAACAGCCAGGGATCGGAACGCCCCAGCAGAAGCTTGGCCAGCGGTGTGCTGGCACCGAACAGCGCGGCCGAAGTCAGGGCAAGCGGAACGCCCGGCCAGGCGGCGGATCGATGAAGGGCCATGGCCCTTACTCCCAAGCGGGTTACGCGGACAGCAGGCGTTCAGCCAATGCCACGTGCAAGCTAACCCCGGTCGCCATGATGTCATCGTTAAAATCGTACTGCGGGTGGTGCAGGGGCGCGGAGCCACCTTCACGCCCCTGGCCCAGCCAGAGGTAGGCGCCCTTGCACGCCTGCAGCATGAAGGCGAAGTCTTCGGAGGTGAAGGCGGGTTCAGGCGCCAGGATGGCCTGGGGGCAGACGCTCGC
Source organism: Nitrospirillum guanabarense (assembly GCF_034653355.1). Classification (NCBI taxonomy): domain Bacteria; kingdom Pseudomonadati; phylum Pseudomonadota; class Alphaproteobacteria; order Rhodospirillales; family Azospirillaceae; genus Nitrospirillum; species Nitrospirillum guanabarense. The sequence goes on along the minus strand of NZ_JAYEER010000001.1, from coordinate 285,792 downwards.
GGCCACGGCCAATGCCTCCGCCGCGGCATCGGCATCGTTGATGGTGGCAGGATAATAGCGGTCGTAGGTGACCGTCACCCGCGTGCCGCTGGCGATGGCCACGCCCTCCGCCACTTGGCGCAGGGCCGCCTCGATCCGGTCCTGCACGGCTGGGTCGAAGCTGCGCACCGTGCCGGCGACCGTGACCGTGGCGGGCAGGACGTTATGCGCATGGCCGCCGTTGATCTGGGTGACCGACAGCACAGCATTGGCCATGGGCGGGATGCGGCGGGCGATGATGGTGTTCAACTGGCTCACCAGGTCGCTGGCCGCCAGGATCGCATCGGGTGTCTGGTGGGGCAGGGCGGCGTGGCCACCGCGCCCTTCCAGGCGGATCTCGAACTTGTCGGCGGCGGCCATGATGGGCCCTGGCCGCGTGGCCGCGGTGCCGGCGGGAAGGTCCGGCCAGTTATGCAGGGCGAAGACGCGGTCGCAGGGGAAACGCTGGAACAACCCCTCCTGCACCATGGCCCTCGCGCCACCCTGGCCTTCCTCGGCCGGCTGGAAAATGAAGTGGATGGTTCCGTCGAACCGGCGCGTGCGGGCCAGGTGGCGGGCCGCGCCCAGCAGCATGGAGACGTGACCGTCGTGCCCGCAGCCATGGAAGGCGCCGGTATGGCGGCTTTGATAGGGCAGGCCGGTCTGCTCATGGATGGGCAAGGCGTCCATGTCGGCCCGCAGACCGACGCTGCGGTCGGAGCCGCCGGCCTTCAGCACGCCCACCACGCCGGTGCCGCCGATACCGGTGTGGACCTTCATGCCCAGGTCTTCCAGCGCCGCCGCGATGCGGCCGGCGGTACGATGCTCGGCGAAGCCCAGTTCGGGATGGGCATGCAAATCGCGCCGGAAGGCGATCAGCGGCTCGATGAGATCGTCGATTTCCGGCATGGCGTTTCTCCGGCGGGCAGTCCCCATGGCCGGCTATTCGCGTTCGAACAGGCCCTGGATGGGGTAGTGCTGTTTGATGAAGGGGGTCTTGATGACGATGTAGCTGAAGTACTTTTCGATGCCGAAATCACCTTCCAGCATGCCTTCGATGATGGACTGGTAGTGTGTGACGCCGGTGGTGATGAACTTCAGCAGGTAGTCGTAGCCACCGCTGACCAGGTGGCATTCCACGATCTCATCAATTTTGCGGATCTTGGATTCGAAGCGGGAGAAATCGCCGCTGCGGTGCTCCGACAACGTCACCTCGGTGAAAACCGTCATGAAGTCGCCCAGCTTCTGATAATTGATCTGGGCCCCGTATCCCGTGATGTACCCGGCTTTCTCCAGGCGCTTCACCCGCGCCAGGCAGGGGCTGGGCGACAACCCCACGGCGTCGGCCAACTCCACATTGGTGATGCGGCCGCTCTGTTGAAGCTGCACCAGGATATTCAGATCGATACGGTCGAGTTTGGGGCCGAGCGTCATGTTCCGGTGGGATCTCCTGTCCCGGGCAATGGAAGTTACTCAGCCCTGACGCCAACCGGGCGCGGCCGGGCCTACCATCAGCTTACACCGTTCGAGGGCCCAATTGCCCGCCAACTATCTATCATGAAAGCGCCGGCCGGACGTCGGGCTGGTCAAGTATCCCGTCAAGCGTCCGCCGGATGCGGGCAAAAATCAGGTCCATTTCATCCTCCGTGCAGCACAAAGCCGGGGCCAGGCCCAGTATCCCATCACCGAACGCGCGAAAAATGACGCCGTTGCGGTAGCCTTCGGCGAACAGCCGGTCAGGAATTTTCAGTGCCGCGTCAAATCTCGTTTTGGATGTCTTGTCGGTGACCAATTCAATTGCGCCAAGAAGGCCCTGACCACGCACGTCGCCGACCAGGGGATGGTCGGCCAGTCCGTCCAGTCCGGCCTTGAAGCGGCCGGCCACATGTTGGCCATTGGCCAGGATGCCGCCCTCGGTGTAGAGGCGCAGGACTTCCAGCCCGATGGCGGCGCTGACCGGATGGCCGGAGTAGGTGTGGCCGTGGCCGATGGGCAAGTCGGGCGCCGCCCCATCGGCGATGCCCTGGTACACGGCATCCGACATCAGGACCGCGCCCATGGGGGCATAGCCGGCCGTCAGGCCCTTGGCCACGGTCATCAGGTCGGGGCTGACGTCCTCGTGCTCGCAGGCGAACATCGGGCCGGTACGGCCGAAGCCGGTGATGACCTCGTCCGCGACGAACAGGATGCCCAATTCCGCGCAGGTGTCGCGCATGGCCTTCAGCCAGCCCTTGGGCGGCACGATGACGCCGCCCGATCCCTGGATGGGTTCGCAGAAGAAAGCCGCGACGGAGTCAGCGCCCAGCGCCGCCACCTTGGCGCGCAGGTCGGCCACCGACCGTGCGATCACCGCCGCCGGATCGTCGCCCACCGGGCTGCGATAAGGGTAAGGGGACGGTATGTGATGCTGCCAGCGCAACGGGACGTCGAAGTTGCGGTGGAAGTTGGCCAGCGCCGTCAGGCCTGAACTCATGGCGGAAGAGCCGTGGTAGCCCCGCTCCAGGGCGATGAACTGCTTCTTCTCCGGTTTGCCCAAGGCGTTGAAATAATGGATGACGTAGCGGATGGCGCTGTCCACCGCGTCCGATCCGCCCAGGGTGAAATAGACGTGGGTCAGCGACGGCGGCGCCAGTTCCACCAGGCGCTGGGCCAGGCGCACCGCCGGCTCCGACCCGAAGTGGAAATAGCCGGTGGCGTAGGGCAGGCGGCGGATCTGCTCGGCCGCGACCTCGGCGATGCTCTCCTGTCCATAGCCGACATTGACGCACCACAGGCCGGCGAAGGCGTCCAGCAGTTCGCGGCCGTCCATGTCGGTCACGTACATGCCCCGGCCGCTTCGCAGAAGGGTGGCCCCGCGTGCCTCATGGCCACGGAAGGAGGTGACGGGATGGATCAGATAGTCGCGATCGACATCCACGAGGGAACGGTTGCGCTTCAGCATCGGCCTCTGGCTCGTCATGGTGTCCATGGGAGGAAGCCTAGCCGACACCAGGTGGTGGGATGCGCCGTGTTGGCGGCCCGGGGGATGCGCCGCGACCCTTCTTGCGGGTCGCGGCAGCACAAAATGCCGCGTCAGCGCAGCGCCTCGGCGATGGCCTTGCCGCACTCCTCGGTGCCGGCCTTGCCCTTCAGGTCGGCGGTGCGCAGGCCGGGTTCCTTCAGCACCGTTTCGATGGCGGCCATGATGGCCTTGGCGGCCTCGGTTTCCCCCAGATGCTCCAGCATCATGGCGGCGGACCATATCTGGCCCACGGGGTTGGCGATGCCCTTGCCGGCGATGTCGGGGGCGGAGCCATGCACCGGCTCGAACAGCGAGGGGTGGGTGCCGTCCGGATTGATGTTGCCCGACGGCGCCACACCGATGGTGCCGGTGCAGGCGGGCCCCAGGTCCGACAGGATGTCGCCGAACAGGTTGGACGCCACAACCACGTCGAAACGGTCGGGGTTCAGCACGAACTGCGCCGTCAGGATGTCGATGTGGTACTTGTCCCAGCGCACGTCGGGATAGTGGGCCGCCATCGCCTCCACCCGCTGGTCCCAGAAGGGCATGGTGATGGCGATGCCGTTGGACTTGGTGGCGGAGGTCAGGTGCCGGTTGGGGCGGCGGTTGGCCAGGTCGAAGGCGTAGCGCAGCACGCGGTCGACGCCGATGCGGGTCATGACCGTCTCCTGGATCACGACCTCGCGCTCCGTGCCGGCGAACATGTGGCCGCCGACGGAGGAATACTCGCCCTCGGTGTTTTCCCGCACGATCCAGAAATCGATGCTGCCAGGCTCGCGGCCGGCGAGCGGCGAGGGCACGCCGGGCAGCAGGCGGGCGGGACGCAGGTTGACGTATTGGTCGTATTCCCGGCGGAACTGCAGCAGCGACCCCCAGAGGGAAACGTGGTCAGGCACCGTCTCCGGCCAGCCGACGGCGCCGAAGAAGAGGGCGTCCGGCGCGCCGATGCGCTCCTTCCAGTCCTCCGGCATCATGCGGCCGTGCCGGGCGTAGTAGTCGCAGGAGGCGAAGTCGTGCCAGCGCTGCTCCAGCGTGAAGCCGTACAGGCTGGCCGCCCGTTCCAGCACGCGGACGCCCTCCGGCACCACTTCCTTGCCGATGCCGTCGCCAGGGATGACGGCGATGGTGTAGCTGCGGTCGGTCTTGGTCATGACAGGGCTCCCAGCTTGAGGCCGCCGATGTGGAAGGCCTTGTGCTCAAGGTACTCTTCAATGCCCGCCTGGCCACCCTCGCGACCCAGGCCGGATTGCTTGACGCCGCCGAAGGGCGACATCTCCATGGCGATGGATCCGGTGTTCAGCGCCACCATGCCAGCCTCCAGCCGTTCGGACACGCGGAAGGCCCGGTGCAGGTCGTTGGTGTAGAAATAGCTGGCCAAGCCATAGGGCGTGGCGTTGGCCAGGGTGATCGCCTCGTCCTCGCCGTGGAACCGGAACAACGGCGCCACGGGCCCGAAGGTTTCCTCGTGCGCCAGGCGCATGTCCGGCGTGACGCCCGTCAGCACCACCGGGGCCGCGAACCGGCTGAGGTCGCCGTCGTTGTCGGCCTGGGCGGCGACGCGGGCGCCGTGGGCCAGGGCATCCTCGACATGGTCGCGCACCTTGCGCACGGCGGCGGCGTTGATCAGGGGGCCGATGGTGGTGCCGGCGGCCCCGCCGGGCCCCACGCGCAGGGCGGCGACCGCCCGGCCCAGCCGCTCGGCAAAGGCGTCATGGATGCCGGCCTGCACCAGGATGCGGTTGGGGCAGACGCAGGTCTGGCCGGCGTTGCGGAACTTGGCGGCCATGGCGCCGGCCACGGCCTGGTCCAGGTCGGCGTCGTCGAAGACGATCAGGGGCGCGTTGCCGCCCAACTCCAGGCTCAGGCGCTTCACCGTGTCGGCGCATTGCCGCGTCAGCAGGGCGCCGACGCGGGTGGACCCGGTGAAGGACAGCTTGCGTACCAGCGGGTTGGCGGTCAGCTCCCGGCCGATGGCGTCCGGCATGCCGGTGACGACGTTCAGCACGCCGGCCGGAACGCCCGCCCGTTCGGCCAGCACGGCCAGCGCCAGGGCGGTGAAGGGCGTCAGGTCGGACGGCTTGATCACCACGGTGCAGCCGGCCGCCAGGGCCGGCGCGCACTTGCGGGTGATCATGGCGGCGGGGAAGTTCCAGGGGGTGACGATGGCGCAGACGCCGACCGCCTCCTTACGCACCAGGATGCGGCGGTCAGCTTCCGGCGCCGGTACCTCATAGCCCTGCACCCGCCGGCCTTCCTCCGCGAACCACCTCACGAAGGAGGCGGCGTAGCGCACCTCGCCGGCCGCTTCGGCCAGGGGCTTGCCCTGTTCCGCCGTCATGATGCGGGCCAAGTCGTCAACATGTTCCAGGATCAGCGCGTGCCAGCGGGCCAGGATGTCGCAGCGCTGCCCGGCGGTGCGGGCGCGCCAGGGTCCGAGCGCCGCCGCCGCCGCGTCGATGGCGGCGCGGGTGTCGGCCTCATCGCAATCAGGCGCCGTGCCCAGGGGCCGGCCGGTCGCGGGATCGGCGACGGTGATGGCGCGGCCGATGGTCGAGGGGCGCCAGGCGCCGCCGATGAAGGCCAGGCCCGGCAGCAGCGCCGGGTCCTTCAGGTCAAGCATGGTCATGGGAAGCCCTCTTGGGGTGGGTGCTGTCAGCCGAGCGCCTGGCTTGCCAGCGCGAAGGTGTGCACGTCCGTGTCCGGCGGGGCCAGGGGCCCGCGCGCCATGCGGGTCACCCGGCCGACGCAGGGCAGGCCCAGGTCGTCCAGCCAGGCCGTCAGGTCGTCGTCGCCCGGGATGTCGACGCGGGAGAACATGCCGGCGTTGGATCCCAGCCAGTGGGAGATCAGGGTCTTGGCACCTTCCACGTCGGGGGCCACCACCGGGCCGATGACGTAGCCGCGACCGAAGCGGCGGAACAGGGCGAAGCCGATGGCCCGGCTGTCCCGGTCCAGCACCACCCCGTGGGCGGCTTTGCGCAGCTCGGCGAACAGGCTGGCGCGGTCCATGCCGCAGGCCCGGCGATCCAGGGCGACGATGGCGTCATGGTCGCTGCTGCTCAATGGCCGCACCCGCTCATTCGGGCGCAGGCTGGGGATGGGGACGGAAAACGCCGCCCCCTGGTGCTGCCGGATCTCGCCGAAGGGGGTGAAGCCAAGGCGGGTGTACAGGGGCAGGCCTTCGGCGGTGGCGTTCAACACGATGGTGCGGTCGCCCAGGCGCGCCATGATGGCGTCCATCAGGCGGCGGCCGATGCCGGCCCCCTGCTTCTCCTCGGCCACGATGACCATGCCCACGGTCGCCATCGTGGCACCATAGGGCCAGCCCAGGATGGTGCCGACGACGGCGCCGTCCTCCTCCGCCACCAGGCCGATGCCCGCGCGCAGCATGAAATCCCAATCATCCAGGCGGTGCGGCCATTGCAGCTTGCGGGAAAGGGCATGCGCCTGGGCCAGGTCGTCCGGCGTCATGTCCCGCAATTGCACCAGGCGATCAGCGTGCTTTTCCATCGGCCGTCATCTCGTTGGCCCCGCGTGGGGACCTGTTTGGACCCTGCCTCGGCCGTCCGTCCTGGCCCCGGCATGATATGCTGTCGGGTTCGCGACCCGTCCTCATGCGGCGACTATAAAAGCGCCGGCAGAGCATTGGGTGCCGCCTTCGCCGCCAATTCAGAAGATTATGGCGCGGGATGTTCAATTCGCTCCGGCCAAATGCCGGCCGCCCTGGTCTAGCCTGTCGGCGACTGGACATCAGGAGCGACCCTCATGAGCGGCTTCGATCCCGACCGGCTAAGCGTCGGCGGCGGCAATTTCATCAACGGGCGCGTCATCGAGGGGCTGGGGCCGGAGATCGCGGTCAGGCGGCCGTCCGACGGCCGTGTCTATCGCCACCTGTCCGCGGCGACGCCGGACCAGGTGGACGACGCGGTGGAGAACGCCTGGGTGGCCTTCCGGGCCGGCGGCTGGGCCCGGCGTCCGCCCCGGGAACGCATGCGGGTGCTGCGCCGCTGGGCCGACCTGGTCGAGGCGGACATCGACACGTTGGCGCCGCTGGAGGCCGTGGGTTCCACCCGCCCCATCACCGAGGCTCGCACCTGGGATATCCCCTTCACCGCCGAGGGCATCCGCTTCTTCTCTGAATTCGCCGACAAGGTGGGTGGCGAGGTCGCGGCCACGTCGACCGACAAGCTGGGCTTCACCCTGGCCGAACCCTACGGCGTCATCGGCGCCATCGCTCCCTGGAACTTCCCCCTGGTGATGGCCAGCTGGAAGGTGGTGCCCGCCATCGCCGCCGGCAACGCCGTGGTGCTGAAGCCGTCGGAGATGACGCCGTTCAGCATCGTCCGCCTGGCGGAACTGGCCATCGCGGCCGGCCTGCCGCCCGGCATCTTCAACATCGTGCAGGGTGATGGCCGCACGGTGGGCGACGCCCTCAGCCGCCACCCCAAGGTGGCGAAGGTGACCTTCACCGGGTCAACCCGCACGGGCGCGGCCATCATGACGGCCTGCGCGGAAACCGGCCCCAAGCCCGTCACCCTGGAACTGGGCGGGAAAAGCCCGCAGGTGGTGTTCGCCGACGCGGCCGACCTGGGCCGCACGGCCGCCACCGTGGCCCGGGCCATCACCGGTAACGCCGGCCAGGTCTGCGTCGCCGGTTCCCGTCTGATCGTGGAGGCGCGGGTGGCGGACCAGGTGGTGGACAGCATCGCCCAGGCCTTCGCCGCCCGGCGGCCCGGCCCCACCTGGCGGGACGACACGACGCTGTCGCCCATCATCTCCGAGCCCCAGTTGGATCGGATCGACAGCGTCGTCAAGCGGGCGGCGGCCGAGGGGGCGGAGGTGGTCACGGGCGGCGGCCGGGCGCCGGCGCCGCAGGAGGGCAGCTTCTACCTGCCGACCATCCTGGCCAACGTCGACGCCGGTGCCGAGGCGGTGCGCGATGAGATCTTCGGGCCGGTGCTGACCGTCCAAACCTTCACCGACGAGGCGGAGGCCTTCGCGCTGGCCAACGACAGCACGTTCGGCCTGGCGGCCGGCGTGCACACCGGCGACGTCGCCCGCGCCCTGCGCGCCACACGGACGTTGGAGGCCGGCACCGTCTGGGTCAACCGCTACGGGCGAAGCGACGACTTCATCCTGCCCACGGGCGGGTACAAGCGCTCCGGCATCGGCAAGGATCTGGGCCGGCAGGCCTATGAAGCCAACCTGCGCATCAAGACGGCGCTGGTGGAGTTCTGATCGAGGGGGACAGGGCGGCGCGTCAGTCGTCGCCCTGGAACCGGTTGATGGTGTAGGCGTCGATGGGCGTGGTGGTGGCGCCCGTCGCGATCAGTTCGGCCATGACATCGCCCACGCCGGGACCGATCTGGAAGCCGGAGCCGGAGAAGCCGAAGGCGTAGTGCAGGCCGCTGACCCGACCGCTGGGTCCCATGACCGGCAGGCTGTCGGGCAGATAACCTTCTATCCCCGTCCAAACGCGGATGATGTTGAGGCGGCGCAGGGCCGGCGCCAGCCGCTGGATCTGCCGCAGCTGGCTCAGCGTGTTCCGCGGCATGACGTAGGAGCGGTAGAGTTCCGGATGGGCTGGCCCCCGCGTGCTGCCGCCGATGACCAGGTTGCCGCGCTCCACCTGGCGGAAATAGACCGTTTCCACCTCATCCGGCGTCATGACGCCGACAGAGGGCGGGATGGCGTAGGGCACGGGCTCCGTCACCGACATGGTGGGCCCGCGCGCCGTGACGGGCACCGGCTCGCCGAATTGGGCGGACAGCTGGTTGCCCCAGGCCCCGGCGGTGACCAGAAGGATGGGCGCCCGGAAGACGCGGCCGTCCTGGCTTTCCACCTCGAAATCCTCCCCCACCTTGGCGGCGTGGGTCACCCGCGTGTTCTCCTGGATCGCGGCGCCGGCGCGGCGGGCCGCGCGGGCGAAGGCGGGGGCCACCAGGCGCGGGTTGGCGTGCCCGTCCTGGGCGGAGTAGGAGCCCGCCAGCACCTCCGGCCCCAGGAAGGGGAAACGGTCACGCAGCGCGTTGCCGCTGATGAGTTCCAGGTCCAGTCCCGCCGGCCGCGCCTCGGCGGCATAGGTTTCCATCCGCTCCGCCATTTCCGGCCGGTCGCGGTAGCAGACGCGGATATGGCCCCGCTGCCGGTATTCCACATCCTCGTCCAGCAGGGCGTCCATGCGCCGCCAGATGTCGATGGCCCGGTTGGCCAGGGGCAGTTGGTAAAGCGGCCGCCCTTGGCGCCGGACGTTGCCGAAGTTGGTGCCGCTGGCCTGGCGGCCCACCAGATCCGTTTCCAGCAGGGTGACGGACACGCCCCGCTGGCGCAGAAACAGGGCGGTGGAACAGCCCATGATGCCGCCGCCGATGATCAGGACGTCGCTGGCCTGGACGCGGCTTGTCGTCGGCGCGGTCATGGCGTTTCCTCCTCGATGGCGGCGGGCAGGGGCTTCACCGGCGCCTGGCCGCGCAGGCGGCCCACCTCCCGCACCGGAACGCCGGCGGCGGCGGCGATGACCTCCGCCCCGGCATGGCCGCAGTAGCGGCCCTGGCAGCGGCCCATGCCCACCCGGCTGAACGCCTTGGCGCGGTTGGCCTCCCGCGCATCCATGTCGCGCACCACCCGGCGCAGCTCCCCGGCGCTGATGGCCTCGCACCGGCAGACGATGGCGTCGTCCGGCAGGCGGGCCGCCTGTTCCGCCGGCCAGGGAAAGGCCTCGGCCAGGCCCTGGGCGAAGCGGGCGTAGCCGGCCATGCCCTGGCGCAGGCGGGCCAGCTCGCCGGCGTCCACCGGCAGGCCCGTATCCTTCAGCGCCGCCAGGGCGGCCAGCCGGCCGGCATCCTCCGCCGCGCGGGCGCCCAGGATATGGGCGCCGTCGCCTGCCAGATAGACGCCCGGCACGGACGACCGTCCATCCTCATCCCGGATGGGCAGCCATTGGCGCGTGCGCTCATCGAAGGCGAAGCCGCAGCGCGCCAGGTCAGCCAGCTGTGTTTCCGGGCGCAGGTGATAGCCCAGCGCCGCCGCGTCGCACGCCACCTGGTGGCGCCTCCCCCGGATGTCCTGGAAGACGACGCCCGTCACGCCGTCCTCGGGCGTGCCCTCGATTTCCAGCGGCGTCACGCCGGTGTGGACCGCCACGCCCGCACGCTTCAATGCCAGGGCCAGCATCAGGCCGTTCCACAGCACGCCCGGCTGCGCCGCCAGCTTGGGCAGGGCGCCGACGCGCAGGGAGAAGGGGGAGGTGTCCAGCACCGCCGCCACCGTGGCGCCGGCCTTCAGGTATTGCGATGCCACCAGGTAGAGCAGGGGGCCACTGCCCAGGAAAACCACGCGGTGGCCGATGCTGCACGCCTGCGACTTCAGCGCCACCTGGGCGCCGCCCAGGCTGTAGGCGCCCGCCAGGTGCCAGCCCTTGACCGGCATCAGCCGGTCGGTGGCGCCGGTGCACAGGATCAGGGCATCGAAGGCCAGCGACCGCGCGGTGGTGCCGCTGACGGTGTGGACCTCATCACCGGCGATGTTCCACACCAGCGTTTCCGGCCGATAGTCGATTTTCTCCTTCAGTCGATCGAAGGTCTCGTGCACGGCGGCGGCGCGTCCCGCCTCCGTCCCGTACAGCGCGCGGTAGGGCCGGGTGAAGCCCTCCGGCTGGCGGCGGTAGATCTGGCCGCCGTCGCGGCGTCCCTCGTCGATGACGACGGGCCGCAGGCCGGCGGCCACCAGGGTTTCCGCGCAGCGGGTGCCGGCCGGGCCGGCGCCGACGACGATCACGCGAGGTTGGGCCATGTCGCCTCCGGCTGCCGGGTGCTGATCCGCATGCCGTCCACCGGCTGGGTGGAACAGGCGCGCAGGCGCTCGCCATCCTCCGTCCACACCCAGCAGTCCTGGCAGGCCCCCATGAGGCAGAAGCCCGCCCGGCGGCCATCTCCGAATTCCGAGGCGCGCAGGTGGGTGCCCGCCGTCAGCAGGGCCACCATCAGGGTGTCGCCGGCCAGCGCGCGGATCGGCGCGCCGTCGACATGGATGGTCAGTTCGGCCCGGCCGGTCTCCGCCAACCGTACAAAGCGTCCCGTCATCGGCCGGCGGCCTCCGGGCCCACTGACTCAGGGATGTGCCGTTGCAGGCGCATCAGGTCTTCCTCGCTGTGATGGCAAAGCAGTTCATTGCCGCCGCTCAGGACCCCGCGGCGTGGCGGCAGCCGGTTGCACAGGCCCTCGACGCGGACGGCGCAACGCGGCAGGAAACGGCACAGGTCGGCCCCCGGGACCGCCTCCAGGGGCGGAAGCGGGCCGGCCGGCGTCTTCTCCTCCAGCCAGCCCTGGCGCATTTCCGGCACCGATCCGATCAGCACGTCGGTATAGGGATGGACGGGGGCACGGCCGAAGCTGGCGCCGGCACCCATCTCCACCTTCTGGCCGGCGTACAGCACGGCGATGTCGTCGCAGATGGCGCGCACGGTGGAGATGTCGTGGCTGATGAACAGGTAGGACAGCGACAGCTCCCGCCGCAGTTCCGCCAGCAGGTCCAGGATGGCGGCGCCGACCACGGTGTCCAGCGCCGACGTCACCTCATCGCACAGGATCAGCTGTGGGTCGGCGGCCAGGGCCCGGGCCAGGTTGACACGTTGCTTCTGGCCGCCCGACAGTTCGCCACAGCGCCGGTGGGCGATGCCGGTGGGTAATTGCGTCAGGTCCAGCAGCCGGGCCATGCGGCGATCCCGTGCCGGCCCGTCCATGTGGTGATAGAAGGCCAGGGGGCGTTCCAGGATGCGGGCCACCGTGTGGGCGGGGTTGAGGGCCGTGTCGGCGTTCTGGAACACCAGCTGGATGTGCTGGAATTGTTCGCGTGTGCGGCCCGACAGGCCCGGGGCCAGCGGCCGGCCCTGGAACAGCACTTGCCCGCTGGCCGGCGCCACCAGGCCGGCGATGACCCGGGCCAGCGTGGACTTGCCCGATCCGGACTCGCCGATGATGCCCAGGGTGGCGCCTTTGGCGATCACCAGGTCCACGCCCTGCAGCACCGGCACCTCCGGCACGCCCCGCGCGTCCACACGGCCATAGCCGGCCGTCAGGCCGCGTACCTCCAAAAGCGGGGCCGCCGTGTCCGGGGCCACCATGTCCGCAGCTGGCTGGGCCGTCCGTCCGTGGGCGTCGGGCCGTGCCGCCGCCATCAGGGTGCGGGTATAGCTGTCGGCCGGGGCGTGCAGCACTTGGGCGGTGGCGCCGGTCTCGCGCATGCGGCCCCGTTGCAGCACCACGATGCCGTCGGCCACCTGCGCCACCACGGCCAGGTCGTGGGAAACATAGAGGGCCGTGGCCCCCTGCCGCCGCACCGCCTGCTTGAAGGCGTGCAGCACCTCGATCTGGGTGGTGACATCCAGGGCGGTGGTAGGTTCGTCCAGGATCACCAGTTCCGGATCGGTCATCAGCGCCATGGCGGCCATCAGCCGCTGCAACTGCCCGCCGGACAGCTGGTGGCTATAGCGACGGCCGATGGCTTCGGGCTGGGGCAGCGCCAGGGCGCGGAACAGCTCCACCGCCTTGGCCTCGGCCTGGGGCCGCGTCAGCAGGCCGCGACCCACCGCCGCCTCCACCACCTGGTCCATGATGGTGCGGGACGGGTTGAAGGCCGATGCCGCGCTCTGCGCCACATAGGCCACCCGGTTGCCGCGCACGGCGCGCAGCTGTGGGCCGTCCAAGGCCAGGATTTCGGTCGTGCCGATGCGGAACCGAGCCGCCATCGATGCGGCAGCCGCCCCGGGCATAACCCATCAGGGCCAGCGCGATGCTGGTCTTGCCGGAACCGGATTCCCCGATCAAGGCCAGCACCTGGCCCTTGGGTATGGTGAAAGACACGTCGCTGACGATGACGACGTTCCCGTCATCGGCCCGGCCATCCGCGCCCGGCGCCGTGATCCGCAGCCCCGACACCTGAACGTGATCGGACGAAGCCGTCATCTCAGCGTCCTCCCGTGATGCGCCGGCCGCGGCCCGGCAGGGCGTCGATCAGCAGGTTGACCCCGATGGTCAGGGTGGCGATGGCGATGGCGGGCGCCAGGATGGCCAGCGCGCCGTCGCCCAGGCCGGAGATGTTCTCCCGCACCAGGGAACCCAAGTCGGCGTTGGGCGGCTGCACGCCCAGGCCCAGGAAGCTCAGGCCCGACAGCAGCAGGACGATGAAGACGAACCGCAGGCCGAAATCCGCCAGCACGGGATGGATCATGTTGGGCAGGATCTCGGCCCCGGCGATGTACAGCCGGCCCTCGCCCCGGGCGCGCGCCACCTGGACATAGTCCATCTGGTACAAGTTCACGGCAAGGGCGCGGGCGATGCGGAAGGCGCCGGGCGTGTATGTCGCCGCCGCGATCAGCAGCAGCAGGGTGAGGGAAGAGCCGAAGGCCGCGACCAACACCAGCGCGAACACCTTGCTGGGGATGGAAACCAGGGTGTCCATGAGGCGGCTGATCACCTCGTCCACCCAGCGGGGGCTGACGGTGGCGATCAGGGCCAGGCCGGCGCCCATGCCGCTGGCCAGCAGGGCGGCGGCCAGCGCCAGGCCCACGGTGTAGCGGGCGCCGGACAGCAGGCGGCTCAGCACGTCGCGGCCCATATAATCGCTGCCCAGCCAGTGCCGGGCGCTCATGCCGTCGAAGACTTCCGGCGCCACGAAAGCGCCCACGCCATAGGGCGCCAGCAGGGGCCCCACGGCGGCCAGGACCAGCCACAGCAGGACCAGCGTCAGGCCCACCCGGCCCGAGACGGACAAATCCGACAGCCAGTGCCGGCATCGGCTCGCCATCCGGGATGCGCGTCTGGCCATGCTGTCCTCATGTGCGGGGGCGGTCAGGGTCATCGGCCGCGCAGCCTCGGGTTGGCGAGGATGGCGCAGACGTCGGCCGCCAGCATCAGCAGCAGGTACGCGGCGCAGAATATCATGGCGCAGGCCTGCAGCAGCGGCATGTCGCGGCTGGTGACGGCGTTCACCATCAGGCTGGCGATGCCGGGATAATTGAAGATCGTCTCCACGATCACCGCCCCGCCCAGCAGGTAGGACAGGCTGAGCGCCATGGCGTTGACGATGGGGGCGATGGCGTTGGGCAGCACGTGGACCAGCACGACGCGGGTGGGCGCCTGGCCCTTCAGCACCGCCATTTCCACATAGGGCCGGGACAACTGGTCGATGACGGCGGCGCGGGTCATGCGCGCCATCTGGGCGACAGTCACGCAGGCCAGCGTCATCACCGGCATGGCGTAGCCGCGCAGCGTCTCCGCCCAGCCCATGGTCTCGCGCACCACGGTGATGGAGGGCAGCCAGCGCAGGGTGACGGAGAAGACCAGGACCGCCAGGGTGGCCACCAGGAATTCCGGCACCGCCACCATGCCCAGCGTCATGAGGTTCAGGGCGCGGTCCAGCCGCGTGTCGCGGTAGAGCGCCGACAGGATGCCGATGGCCAGCGCCACGGGGACGGCGACGGCGGCGGTCAGGCCCGCCAAGGTCAGGGAATTAGGCAGGCGGCCGGCGATGACCTGGCCCACGGGCATGCTGGCCACCAGCGACTGCCCGAGGTCGCCCGTCACCAAGCCGCCCAGCCAGCGCACGTAGCGCAGGTGTGCCGGCTGGTCCAGGCCCATCTGGTGGCGCAGGGCCGTCACCGCCTCCGGCGTGGCGCTCTGCCCCAGGGCCTCTTCCGCGGCGTCGCCGGGCAGCAGGGCGCTGATGGTGAAGATCACCACAGACACCAGCAGCAGGGTCAGCAGGGCCGAGCCCAGGCGGCGCAGGATCAGGCGGCCGGCCGCCATCGTGCCGCTGGACCCGTGTTTCGGGGTGGCGTGGCCCATGGCTCAGCCCTCCCACCAGACATGCTCGGCGAAGGAGTAACCCATGAGGCCGCCGACGGGGATGGGGGAAAGGCCCTTCAGGCGCCGGTCATAGCCGTCCAGAGAGCTGATGAAGACGGGAATGCCGACGCCGCAATGGTCGTGCACCAGCACCTGCATGTCGCAGTACATCTGGCGCCGCAGCGCCTCGTCCCGTTCACCGCGCGCCGCCAGCAGCAACTGGTCGAACCGCTCGTCGCGCCAGCCGGACTCGTTCCAGGGGGCGTCCGACTTGTAGAACAGGCTGAACAGCATGTCCGCCGTGGGCCGGGGGTTGGTGTTGCCGAAGCTCAGCGGGTGCCGCATCCAGTGGGTGGACCAGTAGCCGTCAGCCGGTACCCGGTTCACCGCCAGCTGCAGCCCGGCCTTTGCTGCGAATTCCTGTAGCATGGACGCCATGTCCACCGATCCGTCGGCCGCCGGCGAGGCGTAGACCGGCAGCCGCGCGCCCGCCAGCCCCGCCTTGCGCAGATGGAAGGCGGCGCGGTCGGGGTCGTAGGCGCGCTGGGGCAGGTCGGCCAGATGGTAGGGATTGCCGGGCGGGATGGGCTGGTCGTTGGCGATGGTGGCGTAGTTGCGGTACAGCGTGCGGCGGATCAGGCCGCGGTCGAACAGGTATTTCATGGCCAGCACGAAGTCCGGGTCGCGCGTCGGCGACGCGTCCTGCCGCATGATCAGGTTGGTGTAGAGGCCGGATTTGGTTTCCAACACCCGATATCCGGCCGACGCCTCGATGCGCCGGGTGGAGCGGGGGTTGACGGCGATGATCAGGTGCACGTCGCCCGACAGCAGGGCGTTCACGCGTGACACCTCGTCCGGAATGCCGATCAGCTCGATCTCATCCAGGTGCGGCTTGCCGGGAACCCAGTAGTTGTCGTTGCGCACGGCGATGGTGTTGATGCCGGGCTGGAAGGCGGCGCAGCGGTAAGGCCCCGTGCCGACGGCCTGGCTGAAGTCGGTGGCGCCGTCCTGCACAATCAGGAAGTGGGAATCCGCCAAGATGGCCGGCAGGTCGGCGTTGGGGCCGGTCAGCTCGATCATCACCTCATCGGGCCCGGTGGCGGTGACGGCCCGGAACTGCTCCGCGATCGGCCGCACCTTGGACGCCGTGGCCGGATCCTGGTGGCGCATCAGGGAATAGACCACGTCCCGCGGCGTCAGCGCCTTGCCGTCGTGGAAGGTGACCCCCTTGCGCAGGACGGCCCGCCAGCGCGTCCGGTCATCGCTCTCCAGCACCTCGGCCAGGGCGGGCTGGGCCGACAGGTCGGCGCCGTAGCGCGTCAGGCCGTTATAGAACATATAGTGGCGCGTGTAGTCCGTCGACAGGGCGCCCTTGGCCGGGTCCAGGGTGTCGGCGGTGGAACTGGACATGCCCGCCACCCGGATGCGCCCTCCTCGCCGGGGTGCGTCCGGTCCCTGGCCGCCCGCCCATGCGGCTTGCGGCAGGACCAGGCCCCGGCCAGCATCCCGCCCATCAGCCGGCGGCGGGTGACCAGGGGCGGGGTGGGGCGGGCCGTCAATGCAGGATGTCCTGGATGCGGTAATAGGCGCCCACCAGGGGCAGGAACCAGGGCTTGCCCAGGTGGCCGGGGATGCTGGGCCAGTCCAGGTCGGCCCAGGGGTTGGCGTCGGGCCGGCCCATCATCACCTCGGCCATGCGCTCGCCCATATAGGCCGCCATCTGCACCCCATGGCCGCTGTAGCCCATGGAATAGAACAGGCCCTCGTGCTGGCCGGCGCGGGGCAGGCGGTCGGCGGTCAGGTCCACCATGCCGCCCCAGCAATAGTCGATGGGCGCGTTCGCCAGATCGGGGAAGAGCCGACCCAGCGTCGCCTCCAGGACGCGTCCGCTCTTGAGGTCTGAGGTGGGGTTGGACACGGCGAACCGCGCCCGGCCACCGAAGACCAGGCGGTTGTCGGCCGTGGTGCGGAAGTAATTGCCGATGTTCTTGCTGGTGACATAGTTGCGCCGGCGGGGCAGCAGCCGGTCCAGCAGGGCCGGATCCAGCGGCGCGGTGGCGATGATGAAACTGCCGACCGAGACGATGCGCCGCCTGAACCACTGGAAGGGGCCGATGGCGCCGCCGCCGCCGGTGGCGACCAGCACCTGGTCGGCGACGATCTCGCCCGCCGGTGTCACCAGGCGCCAACCGCCGCCGGGACGCCGTAGGATGTCCGTGGCGGGGGTTCCTTCATGGACGCGGGCGCCGGCGCGGGCCGCCGCGTGGGCCAGGCCGACGCCGAACTTGCCGACATGCAGCTGGGCGCTGGTGGTCTGGACCAAGCCACCGTGGAAGGCCGCCGATCCGACCTCTTCCAGGATGCGGGTGGGGGGAACCAGTCGGACGTTGGTGTCGACCTCCGCCCGCAGGATGTCGTGCGCCTTGGCCAATTTCTCGAAATGCTCCGGCTTGGCGGCCAATTTCAGACGGCCGGGCCGGTGGAAATCGCAGGCGATGTCCTCTTCCCGCACCAGCCGCTCGATCGTGTCGACGGCGGCGACATGGGCACGGTAGTAGGCGCTGGCCCGCTCCCGTCCCAGCTTGGCCGACAGGGCGGCGTAGTCGTGAGCCAAGCCGTTGTTGCAGTGGCCGCCGTTACGGCCGGAGGCCGCCCCCACCACCCGGTCCGCCTCAAGCACGGTGACGGAGACGCCGCGCCGGCTGAGCGCCAACGCGGCCGCGAGGCCGGTGAAGCCGGCGCCGATGACGACGACGTCGGTGCGATCGGCCAGGCCGCCATCCGCGCCACCCGTGAAGGGCGGCGCGGTATCAAGCCAGTAGGAGAGGGGCTTGGGCGCGGTCATGGGGATGGTCACAGTCCCACGAGGCCAGGCAGGCCGCCGATGTCGGCGATCTCGTGCGTGCGGTAATAGGGATTGGACGGTTCGTGCCCGCGCGCCACGAACACCCGGGCGCCCATGCCCAGGTCGAAGGCCGACATCTGGTCGTACCGGAAGCTGGAGGACACGTGCATGATGTCCTTTGGGTCGCAGCCCAGCTGATCCAGCATGTATTCGAAGGCCTGCAGGCGCGGCTTGTAGGCCTGGGCCTGCTGGGCGGTGTAGACCGCGTGGAAGGGCGCCCCCAGCTGGGCCACGTTGCGGTGGATCTGGTCGTTGGACGCATTGGACAGGATCACCAGTGGGATTTCCTTGGCGACCTTGGCCAGCCCGGCGGGCACGTCCGGATGCGGGCCCCAGGTCGGCACCGCCTCATAGATGCGCACCGCCTCCTCATCCCGGTATTCGATGCCCCACAGCCGGCAGGTGCGCCGGACGGCGTTGCGGATGACCTCCTTGTACGGCTTCCAGGCGCCCAGCACCTCATCCAGGCGGTAGGCCGCGAAGTCCTTCACGAAGCGGTCCATGTTTTCCGGCGCAACCCGATCGGGGAAGAGTTCCCGGGCCATGTCCGACATGCGGAAGCGGGTCAGGGTGCCGTAGCAGTCGAAGGTGATGTATTTGGGCCGGAACGTGGTCATGCGACGTCTTTCCATTAATCGGGATTTGGCAATCGGGATTTGACCCTTCGGTCCCGGCGGAGACGGACGTGAGGCGGTCGCGCGGCCGGTTCAGGTCGGCAACTTCCACAGCATCCCTGGTTACCCTGTCCGGTCACCGTTCTTATGCCGCCATTAGGCCACAGGCGGTTCAAAACATGCCCTTGAAAGAGGGGTGGGAGGGCGCAGGATCGGGCCTTTTGCCCCGGACATTCAGCATAGTTTGCTGCGCCATCGGACGGCTTAGTAGCCCAGGTCCCGGCGGATCGCGCCCTGCATGGGCTGCCCCGCCTGGTGGCGCCGTATGTTGTCCAGCAGGGCGGCGGCACCGGTGTCGGACCGTGTCATGCTGGCGACGTGGGGCGTAAGCAAGATGCGGCGATGCCACCAGAATGGGTGGGCCGCCGGTGGCGGCTCGCTGTTCAGCACGTCCAGCACCACGCCGGACAGCCGGCCATCATCCAGGGCGTCCAGCAGGTCGCTTTCCACAAGGTGCCCGCCCCGGCCGACATTGATCAGTCCGGCGCCGGCCGGCAAAAGATCGAAGGTCTCGCGGCACAATATGCCGCGCGTCTCCGGCGTCAGCGGCAGCAGGCAGATCAGCAGGTCGCACTGCCCCAGGAAGTCGGGCAGCTGGTCCCTTCCGGCATAGCAATCCACCCCGTCGATGACGTGGGGTGATCGGCTCCACCCCCGCAGAGGAAAGCCGAAGGTTGCCAGCCGCCGAAGCACCGCTTGCCCCAGAACACCCAGGCCCATCACACCCACGCGCCGCGTCGCGGCCGGCATCAGGCGGATCGACTGCCAGCGTGCCTGACGCTGGGCGTCGATGTAATCCAGCATGTGCCGATGCAGGGCCAAGGTGGCGAACACCGCGTATTCCACCATGCCATCGGTCAGGCCGGGTTCGATCATGCGCACCACGGTGACGGATGGCGGCACCTGTGACAGGTCCAACTGGTCGACGCCCGCCCCGACGGAGAACAGGATTTCCAGATTGGGCAGGCCGGCGTAGACGTCGGGGGTGGGCGCCCAGGCTGCCAGATAGCGTACCGCCGCCGGATCCCCAACCTCGGGCCACAGACGGAAATCGATGTCGGGTGCCTGGTCCGCGAACAGCGCGCGCCAGGCGCTGCCACGCTCGGGGTCCGACTTGTAGAGCAAGGTCATGGCCGTGCCTTCCTGGCGACATTCGAGGGGGCGCCGGCCATTTGGCGCCGGCGATTGCGGGCCTTGGCCAGCGCGAGCTGCAACCACATCGCCGGCCCGGTCACCGCCATCATCGCCAGGGACAGGCCGCTGAACAAGGCCAGCGCCCTGCCAAGCCCGCCGCCGAGGACGCCCGTATGCAGGGGCAGGACGACCACCCAGGCGGCATGATCGTCGTTCGCCGCGACGACCTGGACGACGTGTTGGTCGGCCAGGTCGATGCGGACCTTGTGCACCGCTTCCGCATTGCGCTCCGGCGCGTGGAAATAGACGTCCAGCAGCTTCGGGCCGGGGAAGCGCAGGTCACGGACGGCATGGCCCGGGAAAAGCGCGCGGGCGGACGCCAGCGCCGTGTCGACGTCGGTGGCCATGATCGTGGTGGGCGATGACGGCGGGGGAGGCGCGTCCAACAGCATGGGCACCGCCAGCGTCAGCCCTGACAGCGCGCTGACGCCGACGAGGAGGGCCGCGACCGCGCCCAGGGTGCGATGGGCCTGCCGCAGGACCAGGCGGGCGGGCTGGCGCCACTGCACGGTCAGGCTTTGCCGCCAGCGTCCGGGGCGCGGCCACCAATGGGCCACGCCCGCCAGCGTCGTCGCGACCGTGACCAGTCCGACCAGGATGATGGCGGCTGTTCCCGGCCGGCCCGCCAGCATCTGGTCGTGCAGATGCGACAGGATCTCCGCCGGGAAACGCCAGAGGGGACCGTCCCGCAGGATGTGGGCGGTGCCGGGGTCGAGCGCGACGTAGCGGATGGTGCCATCGGGTTCCCACAGATGGGCCAGGAAGGGTGCCTCGGGCCGGTCGGGGAAGACCAGGCGCTGAAGAAGATCCTGGGGATGGGCGGCGGCGAGGGTGGCGAGGACATCGCCGGGGGACACGCCGGACGCGGGGGCCTCCCCCGTCAACCCGGCGGGCCCGGGGCCCCGGCGCAGCACCAGCAGGATACCCGACAAGGCTTGGGCCAGAATGAACAGGGCCGCGCCCAAGCCGCCGTATTTGTGGACCTGGAAAAGGACGCGCTTAGGGACCATGGCATCCTGCGTGTGGGGGTGCGCCCACCGGCGGCTGAGGGCAGAGAGCCGGCCGGCGGGCGCTGGGGAACAACGATCTGGGTGCCGCCATCAGAAGCGATAGCTGGCGTGCACCCGGTAGGTGCGCGGCGTGCCCGGCGTCACCCACAGGCGGGAGTAAGAGGCGGAGTAATAGGTCTCGTCGAACAGGTTGCTGATCTCGCCCGAGATCTTCCAGTTCCTGTTCGGCGCGTATGACGCGATGAGCCGGGTCAGCGTGTAGTCCGGCAGGGTGAAGCTCGCGCCTGTTTCCCCGAGGCGGCTGCCGACATAGTTCACGCCGCCGCCCACGGTCACCACGCCTTCGCCGACTTGAAAGTCCCGGGTCAGCAGCAGGCTGCCGCTGTGCTTGGGAATGTTGATCAGGCGGTCGCCCTTGTGGATGGCCAGGCCGAAGTTGGGATCCAGGAAATCCTTGGCCACTTCCGCGTCGGTATAGGCGTAGGAGAACCAAAGCTTGAAGTCGCCGGGCAGGGTGCCGGTCACGTCGACCTCCACGCCCTTGCTCTCCGCCTCGCCGATGGCCAACGAGAAGCCGGCGTTGACCGGGTCGGCGGTCATGATGTTGTTCTTGGTCATGCTGAACAGCGCGAGGGTGCCGGTCAGCTTTTCATCCGTCGTCGCCAGCTTGGCCCCGACCTCGTAGGATTCGGTTTCTTCCGGCTTGAAGCCGCCGCCCTTCGCGTCCGTGCCGGTATTCGGGCGGAAGCCGCGTCCATAACTGGCATACAGCGACAGCATGTCGGACACTTCGTAGACCAGGCCCGCCTGCGGGCTGGTGGCGGTGTCGGACAATCGGGTCCAGGTGCCGGTCAGGCGGTTGTAGATGTCCTGGCTGTAGTCGTCGTAGCGGGCGCCAACGCGCAGCTTCCAATGCCCCGTCAGGTCGATCTGGTCCTGGAAATAGACGCCGCCCGAGTTGTCGATCTCCAGGCTGTTGACGAAGCTGCCCACCGTTTTGAGGGTGGTGCTGTAGACGGGATTGTAGATGTTGATGCCGTTGGGGTTGGCCAGCGTCGGCCGGAAGCGGTTTTGCAACTGGTCGAAGCTGAACCGGTCCCAATCCGCACCGACCAGCACATGGTTGGTGAAGATGCCGGTGTCGAACTTGCCGCTGACCTCCGCCCGGCCGACCAGATCGCCCGTCTCATAATCGCGGTAACGGCGCTGGCGCGACAGGGTCTGGCCATCGACGTACAGCTTCTGGCGGCTGGCGGTCAGTTCAGCCTCGTCGGAATAACCCTTCATGGCGGTGTCGCGGTAGGACAGGCCCACCAACAGGCTCCAGTCCTTGGCGAAATTGTCCTCGAACTGGAGCTGATGGCTCAGGCCGTCGATCTTCATCTTGTCGTCGGCGGGCTCTCCCAGGAAACGGTTGGCCGGGATTTTGCCCAGCACGCCGTTGACCGCCACGACACCGCGGTCGAACGGCATCTCCTGGTGCACATCCTCCATTTCATAGCTGAGGCTCATCTGGTCGTTCAGCCGTAGGAAGGCCGATGGCGTCAGGGTGTATTTGGTGGTCCGCACCGTGTCGCGGAAGCTGTGGCCGTCCTCGTAGGCGCCGTTCAACCGCACCGCGAGATTGTCCGTCCAGGGGCCGGTGACGTCGCCCTCCACCCGCTTGTCGGCATAGTTGCCGGCGGTCAGCGTCATGCTGCCCTGAGGGTCGAACTTGGGTTTCTTGGTTAGGATGTTGACCGTGCCGCCGGGTTCACCCCGGCCGAAGAGGGCGGAGTTGGGGCCTTTCAGGATTTCGATATGGTCGAT
Source organism: Nitrospirillum guanabarense (assembly GCF_034653355.1). Classification (NCBI taxonomy): domain Bacteria; kingdom Pseudomonadati; phylum Pseudomonadota; class Alphaproteobacteria; order Rhodospirillales; family Azospirillaceae; genus Nitrospirillum; species Nitrospirillum guanabarense. Next base: position 263,338 of record NZ_JAYEER010000001.1, on the reverse strand, counting down.
GTTGGAGGCGTCGCGCGGCCCGCCGAAACCCCGGCTGGCGTTGAAGCCGTTGACCAGATAGCCGCTGGGGAAGTTCTCATCACCGGAAAAGCCGCGGACGGCGTAGCTGTCCCACATGCCGCCGAAGTTGTTCTGGCGCGCCATGCCGGCGGCCATGTCCAAGGCCGTGTCCAGCCGGGTGGCCCCGATGTCGGACAGCAATTCGCTGGAAATGACTTGCAGGCTTTGCGGCATGGCCTGGGCCGGCACATCGCCGCGGTATTGCTGCTTCTGCGCCGTGACCGTTATTTCCTCTAGGCTGTCACCCGTCGCGGGGGCTTGGTCATCGGCGGCGCGGGCCACCGGCATGAACATCAGATAGGCAGCGCTTGCGGCACAAAAGAAACGGAAACTGGAACGACCCGTCATTTTTTCTCGCCCCCTGTTTTGTTTGGTTTGAAGGCTCCCTAAGACTTCTTTTTTGTACGGCCATCCGTACGCGACGAGGTTTCGCCACGGGACGGAGTTTCGGAAGGGAGGGCCCTGACTTGCCCGTGCTTTATTGATGTCTATCTTGGGCCGTTTCGGGGGAATATTTCCCTGAAGGCGCAGGTGTTTTTGGATGGGAATATTGCCCAGGTCCGTCAAACAGCCGAATCTGCCGCCGTCCTTAAAGGTATTTCAGCCAGGCGAGATCCTTGCGGCGCTGCTTCAGCCGCGCGAACCAGCGGGTGGGCAGGTACAGCGGCACGACCAGCAGGAACACCCAGACCCACATGGTGGATATGTAGTCGACGCCGAAGGTCGTCCCCTTGTTGGGCCCCCAGACGGCGAAGGCCGCCAGGTACAGCGCCTTCAGGACATAGAGATGCAGGAGATAGAAGAACATCGGCGCGCCGCCGAACAGCGCCAGCGGCGGAATGGCCCGGCTGTCCCGCATCCGCTCGCACAGCGCCAGCAACAGGGTGCCCACACCCAGCGTCAGCAGCAGGAACAGCAGTGAAGGCGGATACTTGGTCAGGCTGAGGAAGCTCATGACGGTACGCAGCCCGGTGTCGGCATCGAACCAAGGCTTGTCGCCATAGACGTTCAGTCCGCGCAGGACGACGAAGGCCGCCAGCATGGACAGACCCAGCAGGGCCAGGCGGCGGGTGCGTGGCGCGGGATCGGTGCCCCGGGCGAACCAGGGGCCGGCGGTGTACCCCAGCAGGATCACGCCGATCCAGGGCAGCACGGGATATGTCGTCTTGGCCACCAGGCCGCCGCCCAGATCGATCAGGGCGCGCTGATGCAGGATCGCCCAGGGTGCGAAGAAAGGGGACGCCGGGGTCAGGACGATGCCGTCCAGCAGGTTGTGGCCGGCGATGATGGCGATGCCCAGGGTCAGCTGCGCCGGACGCGGCAGGTACAAAAGGCCGGCCAAAGCGATCATACAGAAGCCGATGCACCAGATGACCTGCAGCCAGAAGATCTGGGGCGGGAACTGCGCGGTCCAGGCGAAGCCGACGAAGGTCAGTTCCAGGAAGATCAGGAAGGCGCCGCGCTTGATCAGGAACATCGACGTCTCGGCCCGGCTGTGGGACTGGCCGTACAGCCAGGCGGACAGGCCGGTCAGCGCGATGAAGGTCGGGGCGCAGAAGGTGCTGAGCAGGCGGGTGAAGAACAGGGCGGGCGCCACGATGTGGGCATCCACCGGGTCGGTCACTTGCATGTGCAGGAACAGCGTCTCCCGCACATGGTCGACCAACATGAACAGCATCACCAGGCCGCGCAGCGCGTCGATGGCCGTCAGGCGCTGGCCTGCCTTGGCCATCGGTGCCGTGGCGGCCGGGAGATGATAGGGGGCCGATTTCCCATCCAGACTTACCATGTGCCCGATCCCCGTTCTTTTTGCTGTCGTTCTTCTGACTTCTGATCGCCGGTTATTCGGCGTGGGGCTTGAACAGGTCCCCGTAGAAGCCGCTGGTCCTAACCGTCACGGTGATTGGCGCGTCGCCGCGGTTGTGCCAATACCAGCCGTGCGTGCCCTCGAACGGGGCGGTGAAGCTGCCCTGGGCAGTGGCAAGTTCCTTTTCCTTCCAATAGCTGGTGAACTCGTCGCCGGCGTTCACCCGCTCGCCATGCATGTCCACCTTCACGGGCGCGCTCGCTTCCCAGCGGAAGATGAAATGGTCGCCCTCGCGCATATGCGCCTTGATCTCGGCACCGGAGTGGGGCGCCAGGGTCAGGGTCATCTCATCGCTGCGCAGCGGTGCCGTCTTTTCGATCAGCGCGCGGTTGGGGATGGGGATGGCGGTTGGTGCCAGGGACGGAGCCGCCGTCTCCTTCTCCGCTTGGCCCATGCGCGTCAGACCCATGACCGAACCGATGCCGGTCAGGTCGATGCCGCGTTCAGCCGGCAGGACGAACAGGGTCAGGATCAGGGTCGCGGCCACGCCGGCGCCCAGCGTCGCCTTGGTCAGGGTGCGGGGCTCAACCGTGTAATGGTCCATGGGGGGGCTTGCCATGTCAGGTTCCTTGCTGGAAATAGCCCGCCAGCTGGTAGCCCACCAGCACGAAGCCGGCGGCCATCAGGGCGGCGTTGGCCGCGACGACGCTGCGCCGGAAATTCTCCGTCTGCCGCCACAGGCTCATGAGGATCAGGATCACGCTCAGCGCCAGGAACTGGCCGATCTCCACGCCGACGTTGAAGCTGACCAGGTTGGGGATCAACCCGTCCCGCGACAGGGACAGTTCCTGCAGCTTGGTGGCCAGGCCGAAGCCGTGGAAAAAGCCGAAGACCAGGACGGCGATGCGCGGGTTGGGCGTGAAGCCCAGGACCGTCTGGAAGGCGCCCAGATTGTCCAGCGCCTTGTAGACCACGGACAGGCCGATGATGGCATCGACCAGATAGGTGTTGGCGCGGACGTCGGTCAGCACGCCCAGCAACAGCGTGGTGCTGTGGCCGATGGCGAACAGGGTGACGTAGCGGCCGACGTCCTTCAGCCGGTACAGCAGAAAGATGACACCGACCAGGAACAGCAGATGGTCGTAGCCGGTGACCATGTGCTTGGCGCCCAGATAGATGTAGGGGACGATGTTGATGCCGTCAGCACCGGTGATGAAGGCCTTGTCGGCGTCGGACACACCATGCGCCCAGGCGGTATCCGGGATGGCGGCGGTGAGGGCCAGAAGGCCGGCCGGCATCAACGTCGCGGCCGTCCGGCGCCGGGCGGCGGGGGCGCCGCCGACCGGATGTTGGGAGGTGGGCGGAGCCTGCATCGGGATGCCTAGTTGAGGGTGAAGGTGGTGCCGAGGCTGGTCTGTGTCGCCTTGTCCTTGACCTGGACGGCGACGCGGGCGTTGGCGGGGATGGTAGCGCCTGGCGCGTCGAAGCGGTTGCCATCCGCCGGCTTCAGCGGCACCAGCTGGGTCTTGCCGCCGGCGGAGATGGTCATGTCCCCGCTCATGTCGGTGGCCTTCACCGGTTCATCATCGTCGGTGACGTACAGCGCCACGGCGCCGGCCTTGGTCACCAGTTCGAACACCGTCTCGCCGGCCATCAGGACCACGCCGCCGTGCTGCGGCCTGGTGTTGCCATGGGCCAGCGCCGGCTGGGCGGCGGCCAGGCCCAGGACGATCAATGGCAGGGCGAGTAATTTCGCGTTCATTGGCTAGCCTTCCTTGAAAGGGGCGGGATCATTCCGGCAGGTGCGGCAGGACGAAGGACAGCGTGGCGCTCAGTTCGACCTCGTCATATTTCTTGGCATCGTCGGTCGGCGCCTTGAAGACGGCCTCCAGGACGTTCAGGCCCTGGTTGCGCACCGGCAGGGTGACGGTGCCGTCGGCCGCGGTCTTGACGGGCGTGGCGTCCGGGTCGTTCACCAGATCGTTGATGACCGGCACGCCGCCCAGCGGCTTGCCGTTGTAGATCACCTTGTAGGTCATCGGCGCGCCCATCTTTTCCGGGATGGCGCCGACGGGGATGATCTGCAGCACCTGCCCGGGCAGGGCCGGGATGGGCTTGTCCAGGGGACCGCGGATGGCCACCGTGTACTTGACGGTCTTTTCCGAATAGAAGGCATTCGGCATTTCCTCGCGCGTCTTCTTCTCGAACTCCTCCCCCTTCAGGCGCGACCAGATGCCGTTCTGCAGGCTGCCGGTCACCAGGGTGGGGCGCTGGTCGGTGTCAACCACGACCAGTGGGCCGGCCACGCGCAGCTTGGCCCCGATGGGCTGGTAGTTAGCGTCGTAGGCGGCGATGCCTTCGAAGCCCGGCAGGCGCTTGACGGAGTCCAGATCGTCCGCGCCGACGCCATAGATCAGCGCCAGCTGGCGGGCGTGTTCGGCATACCAGATGGCATGGGCGCCGGCCGGGCCGGCGGAAAGGGCGGTGGCCAGCGCGATGAGGGCGGCGGGCTTGAAACGACGCATGTTTAGTCCCCTGTCCTGTTTCCGGTACCGCCTGGTGGCGTCCATTTTTAAAAAGGCTAGCACCACGCATCGGCTGGAAGGCACCGATTGCGTGGGTGCCGGCGGCAGAAAAAGGTCGGGGCGTCAGGGCACGCGGTTGATTGTGCTTTGACGCCCCACCGGGATAGGCATCCGTCGGTCACCCGCATGGATGAGGGGGCCATGGGCTGATTTGCCCAGGGCGAACATGACTTGGCTGTCTGTCGGCCATGACGGTCATGGGGCGGGAGGATATGGGCGCCTTTCGCGCTTATTGGCGAACGAGTGGGTTGGGCGCACCTCATCCACTCCACCAGCGGACATCATCGTTCCTTCAGCGACAGGATGTAGGTGATCAGATCGTCCTGTTGCTTGAACGTCAGATGATACATCGGCATGGGCAGGTGGAGATCGGACGCGAAGTCCTTCAGATGATGCCTGTCCACGTCGGACCGCGCGGCGACGCTCATGAAGCTGGGGGCGTTCATGAGCGGTGGCATGACATGGCCGGGCCGTGCGCCCGTGGGTTGGTCAGGCGCCACCCGATGGCATTCCGAGCATCAGGTGATAGCCAGCCCTTTTCCCCGTCGCACCGCCTCTGGATCATCCTGTCTGACGGCGCAGGCGGTCGCGGTGAGGCAGTACAGGACCGTGAGGGAGGTGCGCATGAGGGCCCTCCGGCGGTGGCTTCAGCCGCCGATCCAGGAAATATGGGCGGGATTACGGTGCGGTTTCGGCGGGGCGCCGTCCTTGGGATGGCCGATGATGATGGGCGCCACGACCGGCATGGTCGGCGGCAGGGCCAAGGCGTCCTTGCCGTCGGCGCTGTTCAGCCAGGCGTGCGACAAGCCGATCCAGCAGGTCGCCAGGCCATGGCCATGGGCCGCGAGCATGAGGTTTTCGGCCGCCAGGCAGCAGTCCTGCTGGGCCATGGCGTCCGGCACCGTGGCGCAAATCGCGATCAGGGCGGGCGCGTCGTAGAAGATGTTGAAGGCCGGGTCGGCAAGATGGCTTTCCATCGGCTTCAACTCGGGTTGGTCGTCCAAGGACCGCAGCAGAAAGGCTTTGGCATGGTCCGACCACAGGCGCAGCCGGGGGCGGTCCATCACCACGATGAATGACCAGGGCTGGCGGTTCATGCCGCTGGGGGCGTCCACCGCCGCCTCGATGACCGAACGGATCTGGTTCGCGGCGACGCCGGATTCACTGTAGGCGCGGATGGCGCGGCGGTTATGCAAGGCGTCGAAGAGATCCATGGTTCCCTCCTGTGCGGCCCTCCCGATGTCGGTCAGCACGCCGGGCCGAGCGCGCGCCGATGGTTCGCACCTTCCTATGGCCCGGCGCCGCGCACCTTGAGATGGATCACGCCGCCGCTGTTCACGGATAGAGCAGGTATTTGGCGCGTAGCGCCTTGAAGGCCGTCAGGTCCGCTTCCCATCCGGTGGCGATGGCGCGCGGGTCGACGCCCGAACGAATGGCCTCAACCGTGGCCTTGGAGCCGACCAGGCCCAGGGTGTCATCCAGGGTGAACCGCTGCGGGTAGAGCTGGTGGAGCGCCGCCGCCAGTTCCACACCCAACAGCGGGCTGTCCAGGGCCGTGCGATCCGTCACCGTCAGGCGCACGCCTTGGCAGGGCCGGTTGGCATGGCGGTCCGTCGTTGGAGTGAAGGTCGTGGGCGCGAACCGCACGCCGGGGATGGCCCTCGCCTGCAGCACTTCAGCCAGGGCCGGTCCGTCGATCCACGGCGCGCCCACCACTTCGAACGGGTTTGGTGTGCCGCGCCCCACGCTGACGGTGGTGCCCTCGATGAGCGCCACGCCAGGGTAGAGTGTGGCCTCAGTCACGGACCGGCAGGTTGGGCGAGGGGTTGATCCAACGGAGGTCCGTCTCATCATACCAGCGATCGCGGTGGTAGCCGTGCATGGGAATGACGGTCAGCGCCGCGCCGATATTGTTCTCGGCATTGAACAGCGCGGCCAGTTCCCCCAGGGTCATGCCGTGCCGCACCGGCAAGGCGAAGTAGCCGGTGAAGGATCGGCGGTCCGCGTCCAGCACCGGCCCCTGCACCGCCGTGGCGGTGATCGGGTTGGGGCGGTCCAGCAGGTAGACCGGAACGTGGGCGGCGGCGGCCGCCTCCAGGACATAGGCCATGGTGGTGGCGTAGGTGTAGAAGCGCGCGCCCACGTCCTGGATGTCGATGACAACCGCGTCCAGGCCGGCCCAGGCTTCCGGCGGTGGGCGGCGGCTGGCGCCGTAGAGGCTGAGGATGGGGACGCCGGTGGCCGTGTCCGTGCCCGAGGTGATCCGCCCTTCGCGGTCGCCCGTCGGGCCGTGTTCCGGACTGAACAACAGCGCCAGGGGGACGCCCGGCGCGCGCGCCAGCAGGTCGGCGGTTCTGCGGCCCTGCCGGTCCACGCCCGTCTGGTTGGTCAGCAGCGCCATCCGTTTGCCCAGCAGCGGGGCGAAGCCCTGGGCGGCCAGCACATCGATGCCGGGCAATACCGGTGGCGGCCAGGCGGCGGCTACCGCTTCGGCCAGGCGACGGCGCAAGGGCCGGGCGTCGCCCTTGCCGTCCGGGTGCAGCCTGCTGGCCAGGATGATGAGGTAGCAGCCGCGGTTAGGGTCCATCCAGAGCGAGGTGCCGGTGTAGCCGGTGTGCCCATAGGAGCCCGGACCGAATGCGCTATCCTGGCCGCCGGCGTAGGAGGAGGTCATGTCCCAGCCCAGCCCCCGCGTCATTCCGCCTGGCAGCACCCGGGGCCGGGTCAGCAGGGCGACGGTGCTGGTCCTCAGGATGCGCCGTTTCCCCAGCGTGCCACCGCTCAGCAGCATGCGGGCGAAGCGCGCCAAGTCCGCCGCCGTGCCGAAGACGCCGGCATGCCCGGCCACGCCCCCCATGCGATAGGCGGCCGGGTCGCTGACCTGACCCCATCGCAGCGTCCCATCCTGAAGGTCCGTCGGCGCGATGCGGGGGCGCCAGGCGGCGGGTGGCAGGAACCGCGTATGCGCCATGCCCAGGGGACCGAAGATGTGTCGGGCCGCGTATTGGTCCAGCGGTAGGCCACTGACCCGCCGCACCACCTCACCCAGGACCAGGAAGTTGATGTCGCTATAGCGGAAGCGTTCCCCGGAGGGGCTGACCGGCGTCTCCGCCAGCAGCAGGGCCCGCGCCTCGGTGGCGCCGGCCCACCGGCGGGCCAGATCCAGGTCGGCGCGCAGGCCGGATGTGTGGGTCAGCAACGCCTCGACCGTGATGGCGGCCTTGCCGTTGGCGGCGAAGGCCGGCCAATAGCGGGAGACCGGCGCCTCCAAATGCACCTTGCCCCGTTCCACCAGTTGCATGATGGCGGTGGTGGTCACCAGCACCTTGGTCATCGAGGCCAGGTCGAAGATGGTATCGGCCGCCATGGGCGCCGCCTTCGGGACCACTTGGCGCAGCCCCCAGGCGCCTTCGTACAGAATGCCGTCGCGGTCGCCGACCAGGACCACGGCGCCTGGGATGTCGCCGGTGGCCATCTCTTCCCGGACGGCGGTATCGATGGCGGGGGCCAGGGAGGTCAAGTCCGGCCGGGCGGCAAACGCCGGTGTGGTGCCCAGGGCCAGCAGGATCAGGCCCGGCAGCAGGTGGCGATGCAGCCATGGGAACATGCCGGTTCTCAGCGCGCGGCCTGCTGTTCCATGCCCAGGTCGCCGTAAACGTTGCGCGGATTCCACAGCATCCATCCGTCCACCCCCACGTCCTCGGCCGCCTTGGCCTGCAGCCGCACCTCACCGCCGCCGAAGGCGCGGCGATCGAAGGCATAGTCCTTGAAGGCCTGCAGCCAAGGGCGGAACCGCTTGGGCGATATCTTCAGCCGTGACAGCGCGTTTTCCAGCGACAAGCGTACGATCTCGTAGGAATGGCTGACCGGGTTGCGATATCCGGGAATGCCGAACTGGAAGCCGGAAGGGTAGAGCATGGGGGACAGGTAATCCACCTGCGGCGCCAGTTCCTCCAGGCGCTGCCCGATGCCGGTATCGTCCAGGTTCCAGCAGACGTAGCCGAAGATGTCCGCCGCGACATAGACGTTATAGAGCAGCAGGCGGCGGCGGGCTTCCCCCAAGAAGCCGGTGATGGCGGCCAGCCGGTCCTTTTCCGTCGTCGGCCCGGCGAAACGCAAGCGCTGGTTCGCGTCAGGGAAGCGCACATAGTCGAACTGGACCTCGTCGAAACCCGCCTGGGCCGCCTCGATGGCGATTGCGATGTTGTAATCGCCAACCGCCTGTTGCAGGGGGTCGGTCCAGGCGAGATGCTCCCGATCGCGGAACACCTCGCCATCGCCGCGCTTCACCGCCAAGTCGGGCCGGCTGGCCGCCAGCAGCGGGTCCTTGAAGGTGACGATGCGGGCGATGGCATAGATGCCCTGCGCGTGAAGCGTCGCCACCAGTTCCGCCAGGTCGGGGATGGTGGTGACCGCGCGGGCGCCCGGCACCGTCAGGGCGGTCGCGCTGGGGAAGGGGACCAGCCCCCTGTCCCCCTTCACGTCGATCACCAGGGCGTTCAGGCCCTTCTCCCGCATCAGGGCCAGGGCGGGATCGCGCAAGGAACTGGAGCCGATGCCGTAAACGGTGAGGTAGAGCGCCTTGGGCGTGAAGGGCTCCAATCGCAACGCGGCGTCTCTCGGTGGCAATGCCGCAGGGTTGAAGGTACCTGCCCGGTAGCCCGGGGCGCGGGCGAACACCGGGCCCGTGGTGTCGACGGTGAAGCGTCCCATCCCGTCCACCGGCACCAGTTGACCGCCGGCGACGATCGTGGCGCCGGCGATGGGCGCGCCGGTGGCGCCATCGACAACCCGCCCCGCCATGGCCGCGGCCGGACGGGCCAGCGCCAGTCCCAGGCAGACGGCGAGCACGGCGCTCTTGAGGAACCGTCGGATCATCGTGGCTGGTCCTTTTTCGTGGGCGCCGGCGTCAGCAACGCGGCGAAGGTGGCGTCGCGGGCGCGGTCTGAAACCGGAATGCGGGGAATGGCGTAGGGCGGACCCCCCGGTGCCGCCCAACCACCCTCATAAGCGAAGGCGGCGCGGTAGCCGGCGCGCTCCGCGGCGGCCTGAAGATCGGCATCGATGATTCCGAACGGCCAGGCCAGCAGGTCGACCTTGATGCCCAGGTGCTGTTCCAGCGTCGCCTTGGACCGGACCAACTGGGAATTCACGAAGGCGCGGTAATCGTCCGGCGTGCGACGGGCGCGTTCCTTGCGGAAATCGGGGTGCCAATAGGTGTGGGACTGAACGTCCACCAGGCCGGATCGGACCATCTCCGCCAGTTGCTCCCATGTCAGGGCGTAGGCGGCGTTGGAAATGGCCGACGGATAGATGAACAGGGTGACTGGAACGTGCCGGCGCAGGATGATGGGGTAGAACTGGGTATAGACCGAGACATGGCCGTCATCCACGGTGATGGCGGCCACCCGGCCGGGGGCGGGCCACTGGCCGCCGCGTACCGCATCCACCACGCTTCGCAGGGGCACGACCTTGATGTCGTGAGCGTCCAGCCAATCGAGCTGTCGCTCAAAGACGGGCGTGGTGATGGTCGTGGGGCCAGGCGAGGTGGGATCGAAGCGGTGATAGGCCAGGATCGGGGCCCCAGCATCTTGTCCCAGCGCGGCCGGCGCCATCAGCACGGACACCAGGAGGGGGATCAGCGTGAACAGCGGACGGCACCGCATGGTCCCCTCCTATTCCCGCCCATCGACGGCCACGTCGAAGGTGAAGACGCCGTCCTCCGTCTCCGGGCGCCGCGTCACCTCCGGATGGCGCAGGGTCCGCACCGCGTCCTGGTAGCCGGCGGCCCAATGCTCCCCGACGCTCAGTCGCGAAAACTCGAAATCCTTGGTGCTGCCCTGGTGGCGTTTGGCGTGATAAATCAGGTGGATGATGTTGAACACCTTGTGGTCCGCGTCGGGCGCCAGGTGGCGGGCCGCCGGCAGCTCGCGACAGTCGGCGGGCAGATCGGCCAGCAGGGCGGCGATGGCATGCCGCAGCCGTTGCTTGCGCCTGAATTCGTCGGTCACGGCCCGTGTCCGGCTGGAATACTGGATTTCCTTCTGGCGGGTCATGGCCTCGGCCAGGCTTGTCGGCACGTCGCCCCTGGCACTCCACAAGTCCACCTGGAATGCCAGGGTGTCTTCATGCGCATCGCCTTCCAGCACCCATTGCAGGGGGGTGTTCGACACCAATCCGCCATCCCAGTAGAACTCCCCGTCGACCTCGATGGCCGGGAAGCCTGGCGGCAGCGCGGCGCTGGCCATGACATGTTCCGGTCCGATGGTGTGGGTGGTGGTATCGAAATAGACGAAGTTGCCGGTTTCGATGTTGACGGCGCCGACGCTGAAGCGCAGGGGATCGGCGTTGATGCGGTCGAAATCCACCAGCCGTTCCAGCGTGCGCCGAAGGGGGGCGGTGTCGTAGAAACTGGTCGCCGCCGTGCTGCCCGGCCATGATGCCCAAGGGGGTAGCAGCCGGGGGGTGCACATGCCGGGCACGCCGGCCACGGTTGAAATGAGGGCGCTCAACTGGTTCAGGGTGGTGCGCGGCGCCTCGCCATCCATCTCCGAGGCCGCCAACGCCTCCAGGCAATCCAGGGCCCGCGCCGCCCCGGCCACTTCGTCCCAGAACTGCCGCAGCTTGGCGACGCGTTCCTCGGGCGGGTTGCCGGCGATCAGCGCGGCGTTGATGGCGCCGATCGACATGCCGGCGACCCAGTTGGGATGCAGCTCCGCTTCGGCCAAGGCCTCGTAGGCCCCGGCCTGGTAAGAGCCGAGGGCGCCGCCGCCTTGCAGGACCAGGGCGATGCGCCGGAACGGGGGGCGCGTGTTGGACCGGTGGGTCTTCAGCAGGGGCGTGTCGGGCATGCTTCTCCTCCCACCCGTCAAAGCCGTCCGACTTCGAATTCCTCGCAGGAGTAGCCCAGCGCCGCCAACCCTTCCTCGAGGTAGTCCCCCAGTGCCGGCATGCCCATGAGGTACGAGGCGGAATGGCGGTGGTGGCGTTCACGGGCCAAATCCCGGACGGCGGCCCAGTCGTCATCGCCACGCCCCAGCCAAGCCAGGGCGATCAGATCGATCACCTCATCGTCGTTCAGGGCGTTGATGGCGGCGCGCAGCTCGATGGCCGTCGGATCGTCGGCATAATCGCCGAGGATGGAGCCCTCGCCGTCATCGGCGGGATTGGAACCGGGATCGGGTTCCACCGGCGCCACCTTCACGTCGAATTCCCGCGCCTTCACGATGATATAGAAGACTTTCTCGACGCTGATGTTCAACTCGATCCGCTGGGGCGTCTCGACCGTGGCCATGGTCCTCTCCCTTGTCCGGCTGGTGGCGACCGTGGGTATGCGTGGTCTTGAACGCTTAAAGTAGTTTGCGGGATATATCCTTGATTTGGCTCAAGAGATGGCTCTTTCTCCTTACTGGTCACCATTGGTATCTATGGGGTTTTACTTAAGCGCATGGAATTCCCCGCAGCGATATCGCCTGTCTTGATGCGCATCGGCGTTCAATGCCGGATGCGCGATGGGCGTGGCCATGGCCGCCTTTAGGATCGACGACGAGGGGCGGACACCGGAATTTGGCGATCAGGAGAACCTTTTAAAGAACAGCCTTTTGATGCTCTCGGTCAGGATGAGGTAGGCCATGACCGCGCCGACCAGGAACAGGTAGAAGGCCGGTGGTGGAACGACCAGGCCGAAAATACTCCCCAACGGAGTCAGCGGCAGCAGGGCGGCCAGTGTGGCCGTGGAAACGGCCAAGCCGGCCAACAATGGGTGAGGTCGGCCCTGCCAGGGGAGGCGGGGTGTGCGGATGATGAAGATCACCAATACCTGCGTCGCCAGGCTTTCGATGAACCAGCCAGTCTGGAACAGCGCCTCGTTGGCGTGCAGCAGGTGCAGCAGGACGTAGAAGGTCAGGAAGTCGAACAGCGAGCTGACCGGGCCCAGCACCAGCATGAAGCGCAGGATCAGGGGCAGGTTCCAGCGCACCGGCCGCGTCAGCGCCTCCTCCTCCACGCGGTCGAAGGGAATGCCCGCCTCAGACGCGTCATAGAGCAGGTTGTTCAGCAGAACCTGCGCCGGCAGCATGGGCAGGAAGGGCAGGAACAAGGCCGCGCCGGCCATGCTGAACATGTTGCCGAAATTGGAGCTGCTGCCCATCAGGACATACTTGGTGACGTTCAGGACCGTGCGGCGCCCCTCCAGCACGGCCTCGTGCACGACGGAAAGATCCTGGTCCAACAGGATGAGGCTGGCGGCCTCCTTGGCCACGTCGGCGGCGGTGTCCACGGAAATGCCGACGTCGGCGGCGTGCAGGGCGGCGGCGTCGTTGACCCCATCCCCCATGAAACCCACGACGTGCCCCGCCCAGCGGCAGGCCGACAGCACACGCTCCTTCTGCTGCGGCGTCACGCGGCAGAAGACGTTCACCTGCTTCAGCCGCGCGTGTAATGCCTCACTGGTCAGGGCCTGCAGTTCCTCGCCCGTCAACAGTCCGGTGATGGGCAGGTTCAGCTGAGCGCACAGGTGCCGGGTAACCGCCTCGGTGTCACCGGTCAGTATCTTGATGTCGACGCCGGATCGCGCAAGGGAGGTCACGGCGGCCGTGGCGCTGGCCTTGGGCGGATCCAGGAAGGCGAGATGCCCTTCGAAGACCAGGTCGCGTTCGTCGGCGCGGTCGATGTGTTGGCGGTCCGGTGGCAGGGGCTTGGTGGCGACGGCCAGCACGCGATAGCCGTCGCGGCCCAGCGATTGGAACTGTTCGTCCAGCTGTGCCCGGGCTTCCTCATCCAAGGCGCGAAGCGTTCCCCCCGGTCCACGCCACTGGCCGGACAGCCGCACCATGTCCTCCGGCGCGCCTTTGACCACCAGCAGTTTGGTTCCATGGTTTTCCGCCAGGACCGACACGCGCCGGCGCTCGAAATCGAAGGGCACCTCGTCGCACTTCCTCCAGGCGGTCATGTCGATCTGGCCCTGGGCCAGGATGGCGTCGTCCATGGGGCTGTGCAGGCCCGTCTCGAACCGGCTGTTGACATAGGCCAGCTCGAAAACGCCGGGGGCGTCCTCGCCGTCGCAATCCAGAGTGCGCACCAGGTGGATGGCGGCCTGGGTCAGCGTTCCCGTCTTGTCGGTGCACAACACATCCATGGCGCCGACATTGTGCATCGAGGCCAGCCGCTTCACGATCACCCGGCGCTTGGCCAGCCGCAGTGCGCCGCGCGCCAGTGTCACCGTGACGATCATGGGCAGCAACTCGGGCGTCAGCCCCACCGCCAGCGCCAGCGCGAACATCAGGGAATCCAACCAGGGGCGGTGGAAAAGGGTATTCACCACCAGCACGAACAAGACCAGGAAGAAGGTCAGGCGCAGGATCAGGAAACCGAACCGGCGGACCCCGATTTCAAAAGCCGTCGGCGATGGGGTTGATTGCAGGCTGCGGCTCATCTGTCCGAACAGGGTGGCGCCCCCCGTCTGGCAGACAATGGCCGTGGCGCTGCCGGCGAGGACGGACGTGCCCATGAACAGACAGGCGGTCGCCTCCCCAGGGGGGCTTGCAGGTAGGGAACCTTCTTCAGCCCGTTTCTCCACCGGGTAGGGCTCTCCCGTCAGGATGGCCTGGTTCACGAACAGGTCGCGCGCCTCCAGCAGGCGGCAATCGGCGGGGACCAGGTCGCCGGCCGCCAGCCGCACCACATCGCCCGGCACCAACTGTTCCAGCGGCACGGCCGTCTCCTGGCCGTCGCGCCACAACCGGATCCGCACGGCCACCGTCCGGCGCAGGGCTTCCACCGCCGCCTCCGCCTGCCGTTCCTGGATGAAGTCCAGCACCACGCTGAGCAAGACGACCACGGAGACGATGACGAAGCTGGAGGTGTTGCCGGTGGCCGCCGACAGGGCGCTGGCGAACAGCAGGATCACGACCAGTGGATTGGCGAAACGGGCCAGGAAGTCCAGCCACGCCGACCGCCGACGCCGGCCCACCACCTGGTTGAGACCCCATCGCCGCTGCCGTTGCTCCGCCTCCGCCGTCGTGAGGCCGGCGGCATTGGCTGGAAGCCTCGCCAGCAGATCAGCCAGTGGCAGGGTCCAGGTGGTGGGTGACGGGGTGTTCAGCATGGGTCCCCCGCAGCATCGGACGCCAGCACCGAGGGAGTGCCATCCCGGTCCTGGATATCGGCGCCATGAAAGACGGCACCGACCAGTAAACCATTGGTATCGGTGATGATATGGCGTTTGCGGCCTTTCACCTTCTTGCCCGCGTCATAGCCACGCACGCCACCGCCCTCCAGCAGGTAGAAGATCGCCTGCACCACCGACCGTAACTCCACCTCACATTCACGGGCGCTGATGCAGGAACTCGTTGACCATCGGCCGAACCCGCTCACGCCAGACAGTGCCGTGGAAAAGATCGAAATGCCCGACCCCAGGCAAAAGGCGATGTCGACGTTTGTCCCGGTCAATGCGGGGGCACAGGTCATGGGCCACCCGGCATTGTCCCGGGCCGGCGATATCGTCCCGGCCGCCCTCGACGGTCAGCAGGGCGGTGTCGCGGATAGCCTTGGTGTCCACGGGCAGATCGAACCAGGTCATCCTGCCTTCCGGCAGGGCGTGGGCGTGATAAACGGTGCCGATCACGTCCAGGAAGAACTCCGCCGGCACGTCGATCAGCGACCCCAGGCTGGGCAGGAAGGGGTGTCCCTCGGGATCCCTCCCATCATCGTGCAGCGCCTTCGTGATGATGTCGCATCCGTCGGCCAGATGCCGGTTCACGTAGGACCACAGCACCTTTTCCTGCGTCGTCCTGGCATAGACCGGGCGCCCCGCGCCGGGGCGCCCGGCTGTGACGGCCGTGATCGCGTGCTCGCGGAACCAATCCAGGGAATGGGCCATGGCGAAGCGGTCGCCGGGGGTGGAATTGATGCGGGGGTCGATCTTGCCGCCGATCAGGATAAGGCTGCGCGGCTTGGGCAAGGTCCGGCTGGATGCCAGCAGGGCGGCGGCGGCCAGGGCCGGCAAGGCCGACTGGCACAGGCCGATCAGGGTGACCTCTTCGCCCAGGTCCTCGACAGCTTCCAGCACCTGCGACAAGCAATGGGCCAGGCCGAAGCCTCCGCATGCCGCGGGCACTTCCGCCGCGTCCCGCCATTCCAGCAGGTGCAGGTCGGTCCCTGCCACCAAATCCGCGACCATGTCGTACAGGAGGCGGGGGTTGACGCCCGACAACGGCGCGACCAGCAGAGTGCGCGGCCGGAGCGCCGGTTCGTTGTCGCCAGGGGCGTGGAAACGCACCAAGCGGGCGAACGCGCCATCCCGCAGGATTTCCTCCGCGAAGCCGCCTGCGGCCTGCGGAATGTCACGCGGCAAAGGCAACGGTTCTGGCATGCTCTCCTCCATCGGGTCGAGGGGCAGGCAATGCGGAGGCTGAGGGGGCCGATCAACGTGTCATCGACGGCGGCCATCATTAAGCATCTTAGGGGCAATCGTTGGTTGGCGACATTGACCTAGCGCAAGGAAGAGGTATCGAACTTGGCCATGCTCGCTGGGCGCGCGGCAAGGATCGCGCCTGCAAGCGTGACAGTTCCGCGCGGCGATCTGTCAAAGACTGTCGGAGGCTGGTGTCCACCAATTCGGAGAAGGCTCAGGCTGGATCGTCACACCACGTGTGGACGGGGCGGGCCAGACGCATACGCAATAGACGTCAATCCGGACGCCGTGCCGGGGCGGGCGGCGCTTCGCCCGCCGACAGGGGCCGCAAATACGTCTTGTGCGGGAAGGACGCGCGCGCTGTTTCGGGGCGCAAAGGCAGGTTCATATATCCCCCCTGCCGCCAAAGGCCGATCTGGTCGGCGTAATTGGCGCTGCCCAGCCAGCCATCCTGGCCGCCCAGCAGCACGAAGCGGTTGGCGTCCGGATCCTTGAGTTCCGATATATGCCGGGCGCAAGAGCCGAAACTGACGGCATGGGGCTTGTCGGTGATCGCGTGCCCCGCCTTGTAGACGGAATTGTTGCCCCCATCCGCCGGGAAGGGCGGCAGGCGGAAGCGCCGTCCCAGGAGTGGCAGCCGCCCAAAGGGATGCTGCAGCCGGAACTGATGGAAGCGACCCCACGTCCCAAGGCGGGCCAGCGTGTGGGCGGCCCGCCCCAGTGACCGTTCCACCCCCCGACGCAGCGCCGCCGGTTCCGCCCGCTGGAAATCCTCCAGCAACAGGGACTGGGCGTGCCAGACGATCTGGTATGGCTTCACCAGGCGCGTCCTGCCCAATTCCCTGGCCACGCCCGCCAGCACGAGTTCGAAGGCCAAGGCGCCCGGTTGCCGTTGATCGTAACTGCCGTCCCACTGTCGCAGCGTGTCCACCAGGGCGCGCACCGCCTGGCGCGCGGGCGCCAGGGGGGCATGGGCCAGCAATAGATCGCGGAGGGAAAGAGCGCCGGGCACAATCACGTCGCCCTGGACGCGTTGCAGATCCAGGGATGACAGCAGCGGGCGCGCGCCCAGCAACTGCCGAATGCGGGTGGCGCGGTCTGGGGGGGCGAAAAAGAAACCGATGGGAAACGCGCCCGTACCGGAGGCGGCATCCTGGGCAGTGTCGGGGGCGTCGTTCGCGGAAATGATCACGCCATCGACGGGATCGACCCGCAGGGGCAGCTGTCGGCCATCGACGACATCGTGCCAGTGGTCGGCCGCGTCCGGCGGTATGATCAGGTCCGGTGGCCGCTCATCCCGTCGGCGGGGCAAATGAGCCGCCAGGAAATGCCCCACCCGCCCGTCGCCCCCGGCATACACCATGTTCAGTCCCGAGACGGCGAAGCCGGACAGCGCCGTGCAGAATCCGTCCCAATCCCGGGCGCGCGCCACGGCCATCATGGCGCCGATCTCGTCGCTGGGCCGATGCCCCACCCACCGCAATGCCGTGGCCCGGGAATTGGCCATCAGCGGCCCGTCCGACACCACCGGGCCCAGTGGGCTTTCCCTCAGGCGCAACTGCCGTGGCCGGCCGCCCCGCACGCGCACCGTCACCGGTCGATCGCGGAATTCGGTGGCGGGCAGGCCGCTGACATCCACCAGATCGCTTCCCTGCGCGTGCAGGCTGGTTCCCCCCAGGCCATCCAGGGGTTTCGGCCCAGCGCCACGAAGGGCAGGCCCGGCATCATCAGGCCCACGGCGTGATAGGATGGGGACTTGAACCCCGCCGCCAGCCAGGGGTTGGGCAGGCCCAGGGGCAGGTGCGGGTCGCTGGCGATCATGGCTCCGCCATTGGCGCTGCGGCCGGCGGCCACGGCCAGGGAATTGCTGCCGCTACGGGTGGCGGCCGCCAGGACCGTCTCCGCCACGGCGCGCTCCATCTGGCCGCTGGTGGCCGCGGCGAGCGATGGCGGGGCCCCGCCCGCCAACAGGCGCTGCCATAGTTGGCGCCAATCCCCTTGCCTCATCCGCGCCCGGATGGGCAGCAGCCGCACCCAGATCAGCCAGCTGATGTCGGCCGAGTTGAAGCGCATCAGGGTCAGCAGGTCTTCCAATGTCCAGGGTTCGGGCCTTAGGCCCAGCAAGGTGAATTCCGGCGGCAGGGTGGGGGCGTTGGACAGGTAATGGTTCAACCCCGTCACGAAACCCTGGATCCAGCGCCGGTCGTCCGGGGCCAAGGCCGCGGCGATCTTGGGCACGGCGCGGCCGACGTCCAGCAGCCGCAGGGACCGGTCGATTTCGACGCCCAGGGGGCCGATCATTTCCGCCACCCGCCCGAACGCGGCGCGGCGCATGATCTCAATCTGCCCCAGGCGCAGGTGGGCGTGGACCAGGCCCAGCGCGACCGCCAAATCCTCGTCCGTCTCCGCCTCGATGAAGGGAACCTGGTATTGGTTCCAGTGGATCGTTACGGGTCGCGCGACCGGCAAACCGCGGGTGGGCAGGCTCGCCAGACGTTCCTCCGTTGATACGGCGGGAAGCCGCTGGAACAGCCCCTTGGCCAACAGCGCGGCGGCGACCCCGCCGCCCCACAGCATATCGGCCACCATTTTCAGTCTTCCGGATTGCATATGGCGTCCATGAAAACGGGAAGGGCGGCGACGCGGTGCCGGGGTTCCGGCCACCACACCGGTGGCTCAATATTGCCGGTGATGCACTCGGCCAGCGCGTCGGCCGGCTTCCCCGGTTTTGCGCGCGCAACAGTCCGATCTCTATGTTCGGCAGGCGGGGGAAGCCGTGCCGCTCCTCCAGGATGCGCAAGTCCTGCGGGGCGCTGAACTGTGCCACGACCGTGACCGCTAGGCCCGCCCGCACAGGCGTGAGCAGGCCGGAAAAGTTCGGGCTGCTGTAGGCCACCCGATGAGCCAGCCCGCTGCGTGCCAGGGCTTTCAAGGCATGGTCCCGGGTGGGGCAGCCGGATTCGGGCAAGGCCAGCGGCAGAGGCGACGCGGTATGGTCGAAGGTGGGGGCCGCTATCCAGACCAAGGGTTCATGTCGCAGAGTCTCGACATCCAGCCAGGCGGCACTTTTCTTGGACACCAAGGCCATGTCAAGGTCGCCTGACATGACGAGATCGCGCAAAATAGCGCTGGGTTCGCACCGCAGCATCACTTCCACCAGCGGGTGGTTGCGCGCGAAATGCGTCAGGATCAAGGGCAGCAGGGGGTCGGCGTAGACCTCGTCGATGCCCAGCCGCGCCGTCCCTGCGATCTCCACCTCATTCAGTAGCGAGAATGCCTCATCCTGCAAGTTAAGGATGCGACGCGCGTAGGCCAGCAAGGTCTCGCCAGTCGGCGTCAGGCGTGCCCGACGTCCATCCCGATCGAACAGCGGTTTGCCGGCGACCAACTCCAACCGCCGCATTTGCATGGAGACGGCGGACTGGGTTCGATGCACCCGCGCCGCGGCCGCGGCGAAGCTACCGCTATCCGCGATAGCGACCAGGGTTTGCAACAGATCGAGTTCGAGAGATGGGCGCATAATTGACATATCAACATAGCTTATCTTTCATCTCAACTCTTTTCGCTTGTGCGAAATAGAAAAAAATAAATAATCATACCATGGAATGCAGAAAAATAAAATTTTATGCGATTCCAGTGAGGGCGTTTCGGAAAATTGACACCCACATTGATTATATATTTCTGTCGTACTCGGCTACATCGTGCAGCGCCGTCGTAAATTTTACTTAAGGCACAATGCATAAATTTTTATTCTTCTATATACTTTAGTATAGTGACAGCCTTGTCTGAGCGACATGGAGATGTATCGAAAGGTCAACTGGCTTTCTTCATCCATAAATCAACGATCCCGGAAGGAATAGGCCAGGAAAGGGGGGCATATGGTTGAAAGCTATCGGGCCACGGCGCCTCAGGAACTGGCCGTCATCTCGACGATGGTGCGCCAAATGGCAGAACTGATGCAGCAGACGGAATTGGGGGAGATGGAATGCAGTTGGCATAATCGGCGGTTGCGGATCAGTCGCGACGGAGTGCAAGCGGACATGGGGATCGCCCTTGCCGCACCGGCGCCATCCGACGCGCTTGTTGAAATGGCCGATCCGCCGCCCGCGCCGATGATGACGGTAAAATGCCCCTTTGTCGGGGTGGCGCGCCTGGGGGCCCCCGCTGATGAGGCCGGCGGCCACATCCTCACCGGCGTCCATGTCCGGCGGGGACAGACTGTCATGACGGTGGAAATGATGACCATCCGGCGCGCCATTCCCGCGCCGCGGGCCGGTCGGGTGGCGCAATTCCTGGTGCAGGATGGGCAGCCCGTCGAATTCGACCAGCCGCTTTTCATGATCGAGTGAACTTCAACGCCTTCACTTTAACCTTTGATTACGAGAGGGGCCGAAAATGGACGATATTCCTGCGCGGATCAGAAGAATTGTCGTGCGCCAACTGGGTGTTCCTGAGGACGCGCTCAGCAATGACATGAGTTTCGTGGACGATTTGGGCGCGGACAGCCTGGACGCCATGGAAATGGTGCTGGCCTTCGAAGGGGAGTTCGGCTGCCCCATCTCGGACGAGGCGATCCGGAAAATGATCACCGTCCGAGACGCGGCTTCCTACATCGCGGCGAACCGATGAGGACGGTCCCGCCGCCATGGGTCCAGCCTGGCGGCGGGAGCCGCTTTGCCTTGCGCGATGACGCATTTCCGTCAGGGGCAAGGGGCCGGCATGTCCTGGTTCCTCAGGATGTTGGTCCAGACGTCGTCCACATAGGCCATGCAATCGGCCTTGGGGCCGGAGAAGCCGACGGCGCGCCAGCCGTCCGGTATCGCGTGGTTGACGGGCCATAGGGAATACCGCCCGCTCAGGTTGGCCAGAACCTGGCACGGGGCATCGTCTTCAAACGCCATGATCTATCTCCCATTGCTGATGTGATCGAGGGCGGAGGCCAACTGGACCTCCATCAGCCCGGTATCGCCGCCTGTCATGCGGCCGTCCTGGCGCCGCTCCCGCGACAGCGCGCGGATCGCGAAACCAAGGGTCATCAGGGTCAGCAGGGCGCTGACCACGAACGCGCCACCCGGCATGGCCATGGGCTTTTCGGGACCCGTCAGGTAGCTGAAGCTGGCGCCGCCCAAAATGGGGCCGGCGATGGCGCCCAGGCTGGTCATGCTGGTCGCCAGGCCCTGCAGTTCGCCTTGCCGGTCGGGTGGGGCTTGGCGTGACAGCACGCCTTGCGCGGTGGGGCCAGTGACGAAGGCGGCCGCGGTGCCCGCCATGACGGCGTAAAGCTGCCACCCTTCCTGGACGAAGCCATACAAGGCGTAGGCCACGATGGTCATGGTCAGGCCCAGCAGCAGGGCGCGCCCGTCCCCCAGACAACGCGTGACCAGGGGGGTCAGCCCCAGCTGGGCGACTCCCCAAACCAACCCCAGCGCGGTGAGGGACAAGCCCACCTCCGCCGCACCCCATCCAAGGATCTGGCGCAGGAATAGAACCCAGGTGGTCTGCAAGGCGGTTTGCCCGGCGATATAAAGGAAAATCCCGGCCAGCAAGTCACGGGCCGTTGCGGTCTGCCCCCGCGATAGGAGGGAGACCAAGGGGTTGGCGGCGGTCCAGTCGAAAGGGCGCCGGGCGCCGGACGGAAGACTTTCCGGCAGCAGGACCCAGCCCAGGATGGCCGTCGCGCCGGCCAGCGCCGCCGCGGTCCAGAAGGGAAGACGCGGATCCAGACCGCCCAGCAGCCCGCCCAGCCCTGGTCCCAGGCCCAATCCCAGACCGAAGGCCGCCCCCATGCAGCTGAACATCGCCGTGCGCCGCCGCGGCGGCACGATGTCCGCCATGTAGGCGTTGGCGGCGGCGGCGTTGGCGCCGCAGAGGCCACCCAGCAGGCGTGCGGCGAACAGCAGCCAGAGGGACGGCGTCAATGCCGCCGTGACGTAATGCGCCAGGCCGCCCATCAAGCCCAGCAGAATGAAGGGGCGCCGGCCGAAACGGTCCGACAGGCGGCCCTGCAAGGGTGAGGACAGGAACAAGGCCGCCGCATAGGCGGCATTGAGCAGGCCGATGTCACGCCCGGCCGCCGCCTCGTCCCCCGACAAGCTGAGCACCAGGGTGGGCAGCACGGGCGTGACCACCCCGCAGCCCAGGGCGTCTAACAGCAGAACCAGCAGGATGAGGGCCTCGCGAACGTTATGTGGCATTCCGGTCCCCCTACGCGACATCCAGCGCCGGCAGCGTGGCGTTGGGCAGCAGCCCCCAATCGCCCAGCGCCGTCACAGCGGCCTCCACGCCCCGTTCCGCCGCGATGCGGTCACCCAAAGCCCGCGCCCGGGCCCGCATGCCGGCATCCCCCGTGCACCGGATGGCGGCCGCCAAATCCTCCGCCGTCATGGTTTTGCGCGACAAGGGGGCCGGGGCGACGCCCAGCTGCCGCATCCGCCAGCCCCAGAAGAACTGGTCACCCAGGAAGGGGATGATGATGGACGGAATGCCGGCGGAGAGGGCGGCGGCGACGGTTCCGGCACCCCCGTGATGCACCGCGGCGCTAACGCGGGGGAACAACCAGTCGTGCGGCGCGCCGTCGATGACCATCAGCCGGTCTTCCGGTGCATCGATGCCGGGGGGCAAGCCGCCCCATCCCGTCGCCAGCACCGCCCGCTGGCCGGTCAGCGCCAGGGCGCGGACCACCAGTTCCGCCCGCGCCGGCGCCTGCCGGTTCGCCATGCTGCCGAAACCGATATACAGCGGTGCCGGCCCAGCCTCCAGAAAGTCCACCAGCCGGGCGGGCGGCGTCCACGCCGCGTCCGTGGGCAGGGGCCAATAGCCCGTCACGCGGGCCCGTGCCCGCCAGTGTGGCGGGGGTGGAACGATGGTGGGGCTGAAACCGAACAGGATCGGCCACGCCGTGCGCATCTGCGCCCCGGGGCCTGGCCAAGGATAGGGCGCCAGGCCCAGCCCCTCCCGCACGACGTCATTCACGGCCGGCCGCTGCGCCTGCCACGCCAGCAGATCCAACACGCGATTGAGCGACCGGTTGACCGGGGACGGCAGGGCACGCGCCGGCACGGGCAGTCGGGGTGACGGCAGGTGGCCGAACAGCACGGTGGGCTGCAGATAGGCTTGGACGAACGGGCGGCCCAGGGCTTCCGCCAGGGAGGCCCCGAGGGGAACGGCGCCACCGCCGGCCATCACCAGGTCGGCGTCCTGGCAGGCGGTCAGTCCCTCGGCCACCCAGGGGGCGACCATGGCGCGCATGACCCGCTGGGCGGTGCGCAGCATGGTGGCGATGCCCTGGCCGCGTTCGAAGGCTTCTTGGTGCTGGGCGGCCGTGGCCTTCAGGTCGCCCGACAGCATGCCGAACTCCAACCCCGCGCCCTGGACCATGGGCCGGAATTCGCCAACGGTGACGACGCGCACGGCGTGCCCCCGGGCGGCCAGGCCCCGTCCCAACGCCACCAAGGGGCGCACGTCCCCTTGCGTACCCGGGATCACGATGGCGATGCGCATGGTTCCCCCTTCCTCATGCCGCCGGTTGCAGGATGGGCAGCGCCGCCTTGCGGCCCCGCAGGCGGGTCACGGCCAGATAGACGACGGGGGTGGTGTACAAGGTCACCCCCTGGGACAGCAGCAGGCCCCCCACCACCGCGATCCCGAGGGGCTGGCGCAGTTCCGCGCCGGTGCCCAGCCCCAAGGCCAGGGGCAGGGCGCCCAGCGCCGCCGTCAGGGTGGTCATCACGATGGGGCGGAAACGCAGGGTGGCCGCCCGCACGATGGCGGCGCGCGGCGCCAGGCCCAGAACCCGTTCCGCCATCAGCGCGGCATCCACCATCATGATGGCGTTCTTCATGACGATGCCGATCAGGAGGATCAGGCCGATCATGGCGATCACCGACACCTCGGTCCGGGTGATCCACAGGGCCAGGAACGCGCCCAGCCCGGCGGACGGCAGGGTGGAAAGGATGGTCAGGGGATGGGCGACGCTCTCATAGAGGATGCCCAAGACCAGATAGACCGCGACGACGGCGCCCAGCAGCAGCCATCCCTGGTTGGCATTGGACCGGTTCGCGGCCTTGGCCGTTCCCGCGTACCCCGCCGTGACGCCGGGAGGCAGGCGCAGGGACCGCGCGACAGCGTCGATGGCGGTGATCGCCTGGCCGATGGCGATGCCGTCGCGGGTGTTGAAGCCCAGGGTGATGGCCGGCAGCTGTCCTTCATGATTCAGCAGCAGGGGGGCGTATCCGCTGCCCAGCCGTGTCACTGCCGACAGCGGCACCTGCGGGCCGGCACTGGACGGCACGCGCAGCTGCATCAGGGAATGGCCGTCCGTCTGATCGGTGTCCGCCTCCAGCACGACCTTGAACTGGTCGAATTCCGTGAACAGGGTCGCGACCTGCCGCTGGCCGAACGCGTCGTACAGCGTCTGGTCGATGGCCTCGGTGGAAACGCCCAGGCGGGCGGCGCTGGCCCGGTCGATGGCCAAATTGGCCTGCAGGCCGTTGGCTTCCTGGTCGGTGGAGACGTCGGTCAATTCCGGCAGGGCGCGCATGCGGTCGCGCAACTGGCTGGCGACAGCCATCAGGTCATCCAGCCGGGGACCGCGAAGGGTGTATTGGTACCGCGCCCGGCCCATCCGTCCCCCAACGCCGAAGTCATCGACGGCGGACAGGTAGACCGCCAGGTCCGGGACGCGGGCCAGGGCGTGGCGCAGGCGGGCCGCCACCTCATCAGTCGCGATCTCGCGTTCCCCTGGGCGCTTCCCGGGCGGTTTCAGGGTGATGGACAGGGTTCCGGTGTTCATCGCGTTCCACAGTCCGACGCCGATGGACGAGGTCACGCTCTCAACCGCCGGGTCGGCGCGCAGCAGGGCGTCGACCGCCCGCTGGCGGTCACGCATCGCGGCGAAGGAGATGTCGGGCGGGGCCTCGGTCACGCCACGGATGACGCCGGTGTCCTGGCTGGGCAGCAGGCCCTTGGGCAGCGCCGCGAACAGGGCCAGGGTGGCGGCCACGCTCAACCCCACGCCCAGCAGCATCAGCCGGGGATGGCGCAACGCCCGCTCCAGCCCCGCCCCGTACCGGCGGCTGGCGGCCTCCGCCCATGTTTCCGGCTGGCCGCGCTTCGGAGACGGCGTCAGCAGGCGGGCACACATCGCCGGTGTCAGGCTCAGGGACACGACCGCCGAAACGATGATGGCGGCGCACAGCGTGATGCCGAATTCGCGGAAGAACAGGCCCAGTTCCCCGTCCATGAACGCCACCGGGATCAGGGCGGCCAGCAACGCCGCCGTGATGGACACCACGGTGAAGGTCATCTGCCGCGTGCCGCGCAGGGCGGCCGTCAGCGGCGGCACGCCCTGATCGACGAGGCGGGTGATGTTTTCAATGACGACGATGGCGTCATCGACCAGGAAGCCGATGGACACGGTGATGGCCATCAGGGACAGGTTGTTCAGGCCGCAGCCCGTCGCCGCCATGACGGCGATGGTGCCGGCCACGGAAGCGGCGATGGTGGCCCCCGGAATGACCACCGCCCACAGCCGGCGCAGGAACAGCGCGATGACCAGGACGACCAGCGTCATGGTCAGGCCCAAGGTGACATGCAGGTCGCCGATGCCGGCGCGGACCACCCGCGTGCGGTCCCCCGTGACATGAAGCGCCACGGACGGCGGGAGCCAGGCCGCCAACCGGGGCAGCGCCGCGCGTATCCGGTCCACGGTCGCCACCATGTCCGCCCCGGGCCGCTTGCGGACCTGCACGATGATGGCCGGGCGGCCGTTCCACCAGGACGCAAGCTTGTTGTTCACCGTGCCGGATTGGATGGTCGCGACGTCACCCAGGCGCACCGGGGCGCCTTCCCGGTAGGCGATGGCCAGGTCGCGAAAGGCCGCCGGATCCAGAACCTGGTCGTTCGCCGCCACCAGGAAACTTCTGTCGCCCGCGTCCAGGCTGCCCTTGGGCAGGTTGACCGTGGCCTTGGCCAGCGCCTGGCGCACGTCCTCCAGCCCCAGGCCGCGGCCGGCCAGGGCGCCGGGGTTCGCCTGGACGCGAACCGCCGTCTTCTCCGCGCCGCTGATTTCCACCTGGGCGACGCCGTCGATCTCCATCAACGCCTGGGCCACCACGGTGTTGGCGTAGTCATAGACCCGGCTGCCCGGCAGGGTGTCGCTGGTCAACGCCAGGGTCAGGATGGGGAAGGCGCTGGGGTTGGCCTTTACGTAGAACGGGGGGGCCGGCAGGCTGGAGGGCAGCATGCCGCCGGCGGTGGTGATGGCGGCCTGCACGTCCCTCGCGGCGCTGTCCACGTCACGCGTCAGGTCGAACTGCGCCACGATGGTGGTGCCGCCCACCGTGTTCACCGAGGTCAGTTCGGACAAGCCGGCGATGACCCCGATCTGGCGTTCCAGGGGTGTGGCCACCGTGGCCGCCATCGTCTCCGGGCTGGCCCCCGGCAGATCCGCGCGGACATACAGGGTGGGCAGGTCGACGGCGGGAACGGAGGCCACCGGCAACGACCGGTACGCGACGGCCCCCAGCAACAGCAGGCCGGCGGCCAAAAGGCCGGTGGCCACGGGACGGTGGATGAAGAGGGAGGAGAAGCCCATGCCCGCTACTCCGCCACTTGCCGCGCGGGCGCCGGGCGCGCAGGCATGGGGGGCCTGCCACCGTCCCGCCGCCGCCCTTTTGGCTTGCGTCCAAACGCCTCCCTGACCCTTTCGAAGGCCAGGTACACGACCGGGGTGGAGTAGAGCGTCAAGACCTGGGAAACCACCAGCCCGCCGACGATGGCGATGCCCAGCGGCTGCCGCAACTCCGCCCCCGTCCCGTCGGCCAACGCCAGGGGCAGGGCGCTCAGCAGGGCCGCCAGGGTCGTCATCATGATGGGCCGGAAGCGTTGAAGGCAGGCCTGATGGATGGCCGCCTGGGCGGACAGCCCGCCACGCTGCGCCTCCAGCGCGAAGTCGATCATCATGATCGCGTTCTTCTTGACGATGCCGATCAGGAGCACGATGCCGATGAGCGAGATCAGGTTCAGGTCGTGACCGGTCATCATCAGTGCCAGCAGGGCGCCCACGCCGGCCGAGGGCAGGGTGGACAGGATGGTCACCGGGTGGATGTAGCTTTCGTACAGGACGCCCAGCACGATGTAGACGGTGACCAGCGCCGCCAGGACCAGGCCGGCCTGACTGCCCAGCGAGCCGCGGAACTCACCCGCCACGCCGGATAGGCTGGTGGTGATGGTGGCGGGCAGCCCAACGACGCCGATGGCCTGGTCCAGCGCCTTCAGCGCCTGGTCCAGGGCGTATCCATCACCGATGTTGAAGGCGATGGTGGTCGCCGGGAACAGGCCCTCATGGATCAAGGCTGGCGGCGCGTCCCCCATCTCCACCGTGGCCAGGGCCGACAGCGGCACCATCTCCCCCGACGCCGACCTGAGGCGCAGAAGCTGGAAGGTGGCGGGACCATCGCGGAACCGGGGATCAACCTCCAGGATCACATGGTATTGGTTTTGCTGGCCATAGACGGTGGCGATCTGCCGCTGGCCGAAGGCGTCGTAAAGCGCGTCGTCGATGGCCTGCAGGCTGACGCCGGCGCGGGCGGCGGCGTCGCGGTTGATGCGCAGCCGGGCTTGCGGGGCGCCACCCAGAGGTTCCCCCGCCACGTCCGCCAGCTCCGGCCGGCGTTCCATGGCCTGGACCAGCCGGGGCGCCCAGGTGGCCAGGTCCGACCGGTCGGCCCCGTGCAGGGTCAGGACATGGCCCGCGCGCGCCGCGCGGTCGTCCACCTGGATGTCCTGGGCCGGTTGCAGGTGCAGCCGCACGTTGCCGACGCCCGCGGTGGCGGCCGCCAGGCGCCGCGCCACGGCATCCGCCGCCGGCCGCTCGCCGCGCGGTTTCAGGCCGATGAAAAGGCGTCCGGCATTGCCGCTGGTGTTCAACGAGCCGCCGCCCGTCACGGCGGCGACGGCCGCCACCGCCGGGTCGCGCCCCAGGATGTCGGCGATCTGGCGCTGCCGGTCGGACAGGGCGGAAAAGGACATGCCCGGCGCGGCGTCCATCACGCCGATGATCAGGCCCGTATCCTGTTGCGGCAGGAAGCCCTTGGGCACCACGCCGTAGAGCAGGCCGGCCCCCGCCAGCATCGCCAGGGTTGCCGCCAGGGTCAGCCGCCGGTGCCGGAACACCCACAGCAGCCCCCGCTCATACCCCCGACCGCGCGGGTGAAGACGCCCTCGCTCCACCGGAACAGGGCGTTGGGACGGCCATCGGCGGCAGGGACATCGGCAGGGCGCCCGTCGGACGGCCCCCCTGTCAACAGCCGGGCGCACATCATCGGTGTCAGCGTCAGCGACACCAGGGCGGAGATGATGATGGCGGCGCTCAGCGTCACCGCGAACTCGCGGAACAGCCGGCCGATGATGCCCCCCATCAACAGCAGGGGAATGAAGACGGCCACCAGGGAGACGGTCAGGGAAACGATGGTGAAGCCGATCTGGCGGGCGCCCTTGAGCGCCGCGTGCAGCGGCGGATGCCCCGCCTCCATATGCCGCACGATGTTCTCGATCATGACGATGGCGTCGTCCACGACGAAGCCGGACGCGATGGTCAGAGCCATCAGGGACAGGTTGTCGATGCTGAAACCCGCGATGGCCATGACACCGAAGGTGGCGATCAGCGAGACGGGCAGGGTGACGCTGGGGATGACCGTCGCCCAGAACTTGCGCAGGAAGATGAAGATCACCATCACCACCAGGGCGATGGTGACCACCAGGGTCGTCTGCACCTCCGCGATCGAGGCGCGGATCGTTTCCGTGCGGTCGGCCACGACGGCGATGCCGATCGATGGTGGCAGGGCGGCCTGCAACTGCGGCATCTGTTTGCGGATGGCCGCGACCGTGTCGATGATGTTGGCGCCCGGCTGCCGGCGGATGTCCAGGATGATGGCCGGCTTGCCGTTGTACCAGCCGGCAAGCGTGTCGTTTTCCACCCCGTCGACGGCCCGGGCCACGTCGCGCACGCGGACGGGCGCCCCGTCGCTGTAGGCGATGATGGTGTCCTGATAGGCGGCGGCGTCGAACAGCTGGTCGTCGGCGTCGATCTGGTATGACTGGCGGGGGCCGTCCAGACTGCCCTTGGGCAGATCGGCGGTCGTCGCCGCGATGGCGGTTCTGACATCCGCCAGCGACAGCCCCAGGCCGCTCAGCGCCGTGGGGTTCACCTGCAGCCGCACCGCGCGCTTCTGGCCCCCCTCCAGGGTCACCAGGCCCACGCCCTTGATCTGCGACAGCTTTTGGGACAGCACCGTGTCGGCGTAATCGCCCACCGTGTTCAGGGGCAGGGCGTCGGAGGTCAGCGCCAGGATCAGGATCGGCGTGTCGGCCGGGTTGACCTTGCTGTAGCTGGGGCGGCTGGGCATCAACGAGAGGGGCAGCAGGCCCGCGGCACCATTGAGCGCCGCCTGCACGTCCTGGGCGGCGGCGTCGATGTCGCGGCCGGGACTGAACTGCAGGGTGATCAGGCTGGTGCCATAGGCGCTGATCGAATTCATGCCCGTAAGGCCGGAAATGGCGCCCAGCGGGCGTTCCAGCGGCGTCGTCACCGATGAGGCCATGACGTCCGGGCCCGCCCCGGGCAACTGCGCCGAAACCTGGATGGTGGGCAGGTCCACCGACGGCAACGCCGCCACCGGCAGCAGGCGATATCCCAGGCACCCCAGCAGCAGGACCCCCACCACCAGCAGGGTGGTCGCGATCGGTCGCCGAATAAAGGGGCCCGAAACGTTCATGCCGGCCCGGCCCCCGTTCCGGAGCGACCGTCGGCCGACCTTGGCGGCTGCGCCGCCACACGGGCTCCGGGCTTCAGGTTGTACTGCCCGTCGGTCACAACCAGTTGGCCGGCGGTCAAGCCCGTGTCGATCAGGGCGCGCCCTTCGTCCGTTCGCACCACGATGACCGGCGCCATGGCGGCCCGGCCTTCGGCGGACACCACCCAGACATAGGCGCCCGCCGGCCCCTGCTGGACGGCGGTGGCCGGGACCGTCAGACCGCCCCGGCGAACCGACACGCGAACGCGGGCGTTGACGAACTGCCCGGGCCACAGCCGATTGTCCTCATTGGGGAAGCTTGCCTTCAGCTTCACGGTGCCGGTGCTTTGGTCGATCTGGTTGTCCACCAGCTCCAGCTTGCCATCCGCCAGCAAGGTCTTGTTGTCCTTGGCATAGGCTTGGACCGGCAGGGCGGCAGGCTGTCCGGAAGGGCCCCCGGAGGAGCCAAGGTTGAACGCCGGCAGGTCGTCGGCGTTCACGGTGAAGATGACCGAGATGGGGTGCAACTGGGTGACCGTGACGATGGGGGCCGTGTCCCCGGCATGGACGATGTTCCCCGGGTCGATCTGGCGAATGCCGGTTCGCCCGGCGATGGGGGATGTGATGGTGGCGTAGTCCAACTGCGCCCGGGCATAGTCGACCTGCGCCTCGTCGGCGGTCACCTGCGCCTGGTACTGCGCCACCTGCGCCTGTTGCGTATCCAGGGTCTTGCGGCTGGCATATTCCTTCATGCCCTGGTACCGCGCCAAATCCGCCTGCGCGTTCATCAGTTGCGACTGGTCCTTGGCCAGGGTGGCCACGGCCTGCTTGAGGTTCGCTTCCAGCGGGCGGCGGTCCAGAATCGCCAGCACCGCGCCCTTCGCCACCTCCTGGCCTTCCCGGAAGCGCAGGTCCATGAGCTGCCCATCGATGCGGCTGCGGATGGCAACGGTATTGTAGGCCTGAACCGACCCGATCCCGCCCAGATACAGCGGAACGTCCTCCGCGCGGACGGGGGCCACCACGACGGGAACGGCGGGCTCGCCGAACGCCTCCGCCGCCCGCGCCCCGGCGGATATCGGGGGCATGGCGATCCCGGGCAACGACAATGTCAACACCAGGGCCGCAGCCCCCGCGGCGTCGATAAGCCGGCGCGGCGGCAACGGCGCGTTGCCCTTTTGGGCATCGCCCTTCCGGCTTCCAGGCCGGCGGTCCGATAACAATCCCCAGCCGTTCAGGGTCTGGATCGCCCGCCCCACGCCGTCCTCGGTCCGCAATTGCCGGCCCAGGGCCTCGGCCCGCCGCCGCATGGCATCCCCCCTGGCGGCGGTGATGGCGCCGCTCAAGGTTTCGGCCGTCAGACGGGCGCGGGGCAGGGCCGGTGGCGCCACCCCCAACTGGTTCAGGCGCCATCCCCAGAAGGGCTGGTCGCCGAAAAAGGGAACGACGACCGACGGAATGCCGGCGCGCAGGGCCGCCGCCGTGGTGCCGGCGCCGCCATGGTGCACGGCCAGGGCCACGCGCGGGAAAAGCCAATCGTGCGGTGCGTGGTCTATGACCAGGACGCGGTCGTCAAGGTCCGGCGGCGGCGCCAGGCCGCCCCACCCCCGGGCGAGGACGGCCCGCTGGCCGCTGAGCGCCAGGGCGCGCATGACGGTGCGGGTGAAGGATTCCGCGTCATGGCTCAACATGCTGCCGAAGCCGAGGTAGATCGGCCGGGGACCGTCCGCCAGGAAGCGTTCCAGGTCGGCGGGCGGAGTCCATGAGTCGGCCTCGTCATGGTGCCAATAACCCGTCACCACCTCCCCCTCGCCCCAGGACTTGGGCTTGGGCACCACATGGGCGCTGAAGCCGTACAGGATGCGGTTGTTGGTGGCGTCGTCGAAGTAGGGCCCGTACCAGGGAAGGGCGCGCAGGCCGAGGCGCTTGCGGACCTCGTTGATGGCCGGCGCCATGACCTGCCATGTGGCGAAGCGCAGCGCGTGATAAAGCGCCAGGTTGACGATGCCGGGCAGGGGCCGGCGGGGGGCGTCAGCATCATGGGCGGCAGGTCGGGCGCCGGTGTCATGGGCAACAGCTGCGCCTGCACGTACGCGGTCCCGGTTGCCTCCGCCACGGCGGTGGCCAGGCGCGTGACGATGCCGCTGGCGATGATCAGATCGCTGTTCCGGGCGGCGGCCAGTCCGGCCTCCACCCAGGGTGCCGCCGCTTCCCTGAAACGGCGGCGGGCCGTTCGGGCCACCACCAGGGGGTTCAGCGCTCGGTTCATCGTGTCCGGTTCGCTGCTCATAAGGTGGCGGAAGTCGGGGGCCAGGGGGGCGAAGTCCAGCCCGGCCCCCGTGATCATGGGCTGGAACGCTTGGCCGGTGGCGACGCGGACGGCATGGCCCGCCTCCGTCAGGCCGCGCCCCAGGGCGATGAAGGGACGGATGTCGCCCTGGGTGCCGACGGTGAAGATGGTCACGCGCACGGGACGACCTCGAATTCCTGCCGCGTCATGCGGTGACCGGAAGGGCCGGGGACGGGGGGCTCCTTCCCGCCGGCGGCCAATTCACGGGTCACGATGCGGGCGATTTCCTCCAACGGCGCCGGGTCCATCATGGCCTGGTGGTGGCAGGCCAGGCGGTGTTCCTGGATGGGGCCGCGCACGTGGGGGGTCCACGCCTCGGTCTCATGCATCAGCAGGCCCTTCAGCGACGGGCCGGTCAGGTGGGTGGCCCTGAAGAACAGCAGGCCGGTGTTCAGTGGTTGGGGCTTGAACTTCCGCGCGATGGTCAGGTTGTTCTGGATGACCCTCAGGACCGATGAGACGATGTCCTTGTTTTCCTGCCTCATCTGTTCGACCAGCGGCATGGATAGCACGTCGTATTCACGACACAGGAAATCGGCGACGGCGGCCATGTCCAAGAGACGATCTTCCCCCGTGCCGGCCACGTCCGTGGGGCTGTATCC
Source organism: Nitrospirillum guanabarense (assembly GCF_034653355.1). Classification (NCBI taxonomy): domain Bacteria; kingdom Pseudomonadati; phylum Pseudomonadota; class Alphaproteobacteria; order Rhodospirillales; family Azospirillaceae; genus Nitrospirillum; species Nitrospirillum guanabarense. Next base: position 230,728 of record NZ_JAYEER010000001.1, on the reverse strand, counting down.
CAAGAAGCCCAGCGCCGCGGTGGCCAGTTCCGCTTCGGACGGCTCCTGGCCGGCGTGGTTCTGCACGAAGGGGTAGGCGTCAAGCAGCGACAGCAGCTCGATTTTTTCCCCCGCGCGTTGCAGCTTGTGGGCGATCGCCACCGCCACCAGTCCGCCGAAAGACCAGCCCAGCAGGTGATAGGGACCGTGCGGCTGCACCCGCCGGATGTGCGTCAGGTATTCGTCCGCCATCTCCTCCACCGACCGGGGCAGGGGGGCATCGTCCGCCAATCCCCGAGCCTGCAGGGCGTAGACGGGATGCTCGGGGCCGATGTGGCGCAGCAGTCCGGCATAGGCCCAGCCCAAGCCGACCACGGGGTGGACGCAGAACAGCGGCGCGCCCTGGCCCTGCGTGCGCAAGGGCAGCAGGACGCCCAGCGGATCGCCGGTGGAATTGTGTTCCAGCTGGGCCGCCAGTTCGGCGATGGTCGCCCCCTCGAACAAGGTGCCCAGCGATATCTTGCCGGGGAAGATGTTCTGTATGCGGGTCAGCAGGCGGGTGGCCATCAGGGAGTCCCCGCCCAGATCGAAGAAATTGTCGTGGATTCCCACGCGCTGCACGCCCAATTCCTTGGCCCAAAGAATGGTCAGGGCTTGTTCGGTGGCTGTCCGTGGCTCGGCATAGCTGGACACGGCAGCGCGTTCGGGTGCCGGCAGCGCGCGGCGGTCGACCTTGCCGTTCGCCGTCAGGGGCAGGTCGTCCAGCGTCACGAAAAGCGCCGGGATCATGTAATCGGGCAGCCGCCCGGCCAGATCGCGCCGCAGGACCGCCGCATCCAGGGAGGTCTCCATCGCCGGGACGACATACCCCACCAGCCGCTTCGCGCCCGACGAGGGATCGTCCCAAGCCGCGACCACGGCCCGCGCCACGCCGGGGCAGGCCGCCAGCGCGGCCTCGACTTCCCCCAGTTCGACGCGGAAGCCACGAATTTTGATCTGGTGGTCGGTTCGGCCCAGGAACTCCAGCATGCCGTCTTCACGCCAACGGGCCAGGTCGCCGGTGCGGTAGAAACAGCTTCCCGGCGGGCCGAACGGGTTGGCGACGAAGCGGTCGGCTGTCAGGCCGGGGCGGTTCAGATAGCCGATGGCGACACCGTCGCCGGCGATGTACAGGTCGCCCGCCACCCCGACGGGCGCCGGTTGCAGGGCCGGATCCAGGACATAGACCTGGGTGTTCCAGATGGGCCCGCCGATGGGCGGGGCATCCAGGTCCGCCCAATTCAGCGTCCGCGCGGTGGACCACACCGTGGTTTCGGTGGGGCCGTACAGGTTGGTGACGACGGCCCCGCGATCCATCATGGCCTGGGCCAGGGAGGGGGGAAGGGCCTCGCCACCCACCAGCACGCGCAAACCGGGGAAGATGTCCGACGCCTGTTCCACCAGGCTTTGCCAGAGGGACGGCGTGGCCTGCATGATGGTGGTGCCGGCCATACGCATCGCCTGGGCCAGGGCGGGGGCGTCCCGCACGACGGCGCGGGGGGCGATGTCGATACGCGCGCCCGCCAGCAGGGGCAGGAACAGTTCGAGCGCGGCGATGTCGAAGGACACCGTGGTGACGGCCATCAGGCGATCCCGTGGGGTCAACGGGAACGCCGCCTTCATGGCAGAGAGGAAGTTCACGATGTTCCCCTGGGACACGGCGACGCCCTTGGGCCGTCCGGTCGATCCCGACGTGAAGATGACGTAGGCGGGATCGGAGGCCCGCGACGGGCGCCGCCGTTCCCGCTGCGTCGGGTCCAGGGAGTTGAGCCAGTCCAGGTCCACGCCATCGGGCGGCAGATCCACCATAAGGCGGGGAATGGCGCTGTCCGGCAGGCCGGGCGCGACGTCCGGCGTGGTAAGCAGGGCGGCGGGTTGGGCATCCTCGAACACCAAGGCCAGACGGGCGGCCGGCATGTCCGGATCGATCGGCACATAGGCGGCCCCCGTTTTCAGCACGGCCAGCAAGGCGACCGGCAACAGGGCGCTACGCTGGGTCGCCACCGCCACCAATTGGCCGGGGCCGATGCCATGCTGAATCAGGGCCCGCGCCCAGGCGTTGGCGGCGGCGTTCAGGACGCGGTAGGAAACGACCTCGCCCGCGAAGCCGATGGCCGGGGCGTCGGGCGTCGCGGCGGCCTGGGCCTCGAACCATTCGGTCAGCTTGGCGGATGAGGGGGGCTGGGTTGTCGCGTTCCAGTCGGTCAGGACCTGCCGCCGCTCGTCCGCCGACAGCAGGTCGATGCGGCCGATGCGCAGGGTGGGGTCCTCCATGATGGTATCCACCAGGCGCAGGAAGCGGGCCTGGTGCCGTGCCAGCTCGTCCCGGGTGTACAAGGCGGGGTTGGCGTCGAAATCCACACGCAGCCCGCGGCCGTCGTCGCGGTCGTAGATGAAGATGGTCAGATCCTCGACCGATCCGTTGGACAGGTTGTGCGTGGTGGCGGGATGGCCGCCGAAGCGCAGATCGTAGTCGAACGGCTCGATGTTCACGCTCATCCACGCGATCTGCTGATTATGGCCCACCAGCCCCATGTCCCGCCGCAGATCCTCATACCGGTACTGTTGATGCCGCAGGGTCTGGCGCATCACGCCGGACACCTGCTGGACCAATTCCTCCAGCGTCAGATCCGGGGACATGTCCAGGCGGATGGTCACGGCATTGGCGACCATGCCCGGCGTGCGCCGCAACTGCCCGTTGGGCCGGGCCGTCACCGGCAGCCCGAACACAAGGTCCGCCGCTCCGGTGGAGCGGTAGTAGAACGCGGCGGCCAGGGAGATCAGGATTTGGGGAAGGCTGGCGGACGCGCCCTTGGCGATCTCGTGCAGGCGCGTGCTGGTCAACGGGGACAGGTGCACCGTCTGGCGGAACAGCCCATTGGGGCCCTGCACCCGGCGCTTGGCCAATGAAACGGCGTCGGGCAGGTTGGCCAGCCGCTCGGTCCAGAACGCCCGGTCCTTTTCCAGCCGGTCTGAGGCGCGATAGGCGGCCTCATGGTCCACCAGCCCGACCAAGGGCAGGAAGCCGTGGGGCGCGGGCTCGCGACCTTCCACGTAGGCGCTGTAGATTTCGGCGACGCGGCGCGCCACCATGCCGCCCGTGAACCCGTCCAGCATGATGTGGTGGGCGCGGTGGTACCAGAAGAAGCGGTCATCGGCGGCTTTGAAAAGCGCTGAGACCCAGAGCGGGTCGCGGTCGAAATCGACCGGGCAATTCAGCTCTTCCATCATCCAGCGTTCCGCCGCCAGGCGCGGGTCGGGCTGGTCACTGACGTCGATATAGGGGAAGACGTCGTCAAAGGTGGGGCGGATGATCTGGGCCGGGCCATCCTGGTCCTCGACGATCTTGACGCGGATCGTTTCAGCCTCGGTGGTCAGCTGGCGCAGGGCCTTCAGGAAAAGCGCGGGATTGACCGGGCCGTGGATCTCAATGGCCTCGCCCAGATTGAACACAGTGCCGGCACGGCCCATTTTTTCACCGAACCACAGGCCCCGCTGCGCGGTGGTCAGCGGTATTTTGACCCCTTCGCAGGGGGCTGCCGCCTTATCCTTGGCATCCTTGGCATCCTTGGCGCCCACGCCCCCCTGGTCGGCGGCAAAGGCGCGTATGTCTGCGCTTCCGGGCTCTGCGGTGATACCGACGGGAATGTACGCTGACTGATCTATTTTTAAACTGTCATATATTTCTTTTAAAATTTTCGAATTATTGTCTTTGCCGTGGATGATGCCGTCTGATGACGGAATTTTGCCGTCGGGAGATAGGTGTATGTTCATGTCCAACCCCGTCAAAAAAAGGAAAGGATGAGGCGAGCGCTGAAGACAGCGCTGATTTGTTCCCTTTGATTGCGCACCAGGCGATAGCCGCAGAATGGATAGCGGGCTTGCCGTTCTTGTTATTGGTGATGCTTGATTTTTTCTGTGACCGGCCGGCTTGGTGGGGGCGGTTCGGATTAACCGGATTATTCAGAAAATTTCATAGCCGCAACAAGTGAGAAGTGTTGACGGCGTCAATCAGCCTAATTGATGTAATTTAAATCTATAATGCAATCCGACTGAGGAGTGGCTTGCTGTCCGCGTTGGGTGATATACGAGAAATATGGAACAATATCATATTATTGAGGAATTTTTTTAAATTTCCCTGGCATCCACCCAATCCGCCGCCGCCAGTGGATTCGTAGGCGCCCTTCATGATTGCATTATTATTTAATACACCCCCTATCAAAAGAAGGGTGGGGTTCCCCCTGGCATGTACAGAGGGGGTATGTCCTGGACCTTGCCCCTTCGCGCGCCGCTTGCGGAGAGTCCACTCGTTGACGGCCCGAAACCGATGCCTTTGCCTCAGCGAAGCGCCCGCTCCGCCCGGTCAAGGCCCGGCCGGCCCTGGATGAACTGGCAGTCTTCCTCGATGTCGCGCTCCTGCGCATCCCCGGCAAAGGCGATCTGGCTGCGGCCATCCGCTACGCCCGCTCGCTGTGGGCGGCGCGCTGACGCGCTATGCGGACGGTGGCCGGCTGGAACTCTCCAACAACGCTGCGGAGCGGACTGTTAGACCCTTGGTCGTCGGAAGACGCCAATCACTCGCATCACCGACCTGCTGCCCTGGTATATTGACCAAGCATCCTGACCCAAGCTCGGGGATCGCCCCCCCTTTACAACGCGGCCATCAGGCGGCGCTTATTTTACAGCGATGCCTTGGATCGAACATTCAGCATACCTAGGTATGCCAAAGATCTAGACGCGATTTGATCCAAAAAATACTCATTGACTATAAATTTATCCCGCGCAAACTTTGTCGGGATAGCATGTGCAACCACATATATGGCAATCACCTCTATCGCGGGGGGCACCATGAAGTTTGGACGAGGCCGTGCTGCAAGAGATTTCACAGAACGGCTTCGCCTGTACGAAAAGGCTAGGTCTAAATCAACTTGGCGGCCGGATGTTGATATAGACTGGGAAAAACCAAGTATCCTAAAGGGCAATAAAAGAGAGCTTGCGCATAAAATAGCTTGTACTGGAACCTACACGGAAGAGATAGGTCTATTTGTTTGCGCGAGACTTTTGCAGGAAATTGATGACTTGCCGGCACGTTATGCGTTGGCATTGCAAATATCGGATGAGGCGAAGCATAGCGAAGTTTTTACACGTTACATACATGTCAATTTCGGTGAGGAGCCGCCCCCTCCGACGGAGAGTATCAAAAAAATCTCCGATGATTTGAGTTCCATCCGTACTCCAGAGGCGCTTTTTTTTGTCCATACCGCTCTGGAGGGGTTCGCCAGCGATCAGTTTTCCTTCTTAATGCGCGCTTTTCGTGGCGATACTCTTCATGACATATATAAATATGTTTTAAAAGATGAGGTAAGGCACATTAATTTAGGTATTGAATACCTTGTATTTGCTTTGCATCAAGGACTGTCGGAGCAAGCTCTCAATGAAATTCAATGGTGCGAAGCAAATATCCGCATGATCGGTTTCGTCAATTCTGAATTGATGACCTGGTTATCGGAGATTTCGGGAGCGCCTGCCGCCGACATCGCCCACGTGTTTGAGAAAAATCATCAAGCACGCCTCCAACGCATTTGGAAAGGAGTTCGACAATGAAGAAGCGTGAAATTTCCCCGGGTTGCAAAGTCGGCCTGATGTACATTAAGCCGCCGTCCCAGCCCGAGGCGCCGGAAAAGGTCAGTAAGTAGAAATTGATCAAAATCGCCCAGAAGAAGGGCAAATTGTGAAGTAATAACCTGACCCAGGGCATCACATAAACAATTCGTGACACGATGGAGTGTGTTTGATGTCCAAAGAGAAGCGAATTCTGTTTGTGGTGATGCCCTGGCATTCCCTGCACCTTCCTTCTCTGGCATCGGGTCTGTTAATTGAGCTGACGCGGAACGGCGCACCGGCATGGCGGGCAGAGGCGCTGTATGCCAACATCCTTTGGGCGGAATACCTGGAAACGGCGACCGGGGGCCGTATACCGCCGGACAAGTACACGCTTCTCGGCGAGGACTTTTTTTTCCAGGCGACGGGGGAATGGATATTCTCCTCCGCCCTCTACGGCGTATCCCAGTATCAGGTCGACCGATATCGGGACGCGTTCCAGGGGGACGCCGCCAGTTTCGAATTGGCTTTGGAGGCCCAAAGCCACGCCCCGGGCTTCATCGACCAAATGGCGCAGCGGATCGCCCAAATGGACGTGGACGTCATTGGCCTGTCCAGCGTGTTCCAGCAGAACATCCCGTGCCTCGCGCTTGCCCGGCGCCTGAAGGAAATTCGACCCGCGCTCATCACCATCATGGGCGGCGCGAATTGCGACGGGGTGCAGGGGCCGGCCCTTCACCGGAACTTCCCCTGCCTGGATTTCGTGATCTCAGGAGAGGCCGATTACTCCTACTTGCAATTCCTGCGGCATGTCGATGGGGAGATCCCGGCCGAAGACGTCGCGGGCCTGAGCTGGCGGCGGGGCGATGGGCACACGGCAAGCAACCCACCCGGCCCCCTGCCTCAAGGAGAGGACTTCGTCGTGCCGATGCACGACCATTATTTCGATCAAATACAGGCCTCGCCCATGAACCGGCACATCGAGCCGAACATCGTGGCCGAATCCGCCCGCGGATGCTGGTGGGGACAGAAACACCATTGCACCTTCTGCGGTCTTAACGGAATGGGCATGTCTTTCAGAAGCAAACCCGCCGACCAATTCATGGCGGAGATAGAATACCTCGTCCGGCGCCACCGGTCCCTTGATGTCGTTCTGGCCGATAATATTCTTGAGATGTCCTACCTCAAGACGTTCATACCGGAAATGAGCGCTAAGAACTGGGATGTGCGCCTGCATTACGAAATAAAAGGAAACTTGAACCGCGCCCAGTTGACGGCGCTGAGGGATGCCGGTGTCTGGCACATCCAGCCCGGCATCGAAAGCCTGTCGACCAACGTGCTGCGTCTGATGCGCAAAGGCATCACCGGTCCCCAGAATGTGCGGCTTCTGCGCGAGTGCGAGGAACTGAACCTCACCACGACCTGGAACATCCTGGCCGGCTTTCCCGGTGAAACGGACCAGGATTACCGGGCGGTGCAACACCAGATTCCCGCTTTGGCCCATCTGCAGCCGCCATCGGGCGCCACGCGGTTGGCCCTTGAGCGTTTCAGCCCCTTCTTCGACGATCTGTCTCTTGGCTTCGTTGAAAGGCGCCCGGCCCTTCCCTATGCGATCGCGTACGGGCTGCCGGAAGCGGAGTTGATGGACATCGTCTACATCTTCGACGACGGGAAATATGGCGTGGCAGACGACGTGATCGACGACATGCAAGCGGCCGTCGTGTCTTGGAAAGATGCTTATCTGCGGGGCAGCACGTTGACTTGGTCCGAGAGCCGGGACGGCATCCTCATCGAAGATCGTCGGCATGGCTGGCCCCCCCGCGACCATATGCTGGCCAGCCGGCTTGAACGGAACCTTCACGCCTTGCTGGACCGTCCCATGAAACGGCAGGACCTTGCCCAAAGGGCGGCCGCCATGGGGGAGGGGCGCGGGGTGGTGGATGCGCTGGTCGGCGACTGGTTGGACAAGGGGCTGGTCTTCGAAGACGCTGGTGTCGTCATCGCCCTGGCGACGCGGCCAATTCCGTTCCGCCTTCGATTGGCGGCTTGAGGGGACGACACCGATGCTTGCTCCCGTCGACGGCTTTTTCCCCGATGATGGGGCACCCTCCCTCTCCGCCAGGGAGCTCCACCTGCGGCTGCTGGACGATCCGCCGCCCTCCCTGCGGGAGATCGAAGCGTTCTGCCAGAGCGGCTTGTCCTTCGCTAAATTGACCGGCCCTTCGTTGCCAGAGCCGGCCGATGCCGCAGAAAGCCAAAGGACTCTCCGCTGGATCGAATGCCTGCGGGATTTCACCGCCTGCGGCGTGGTGGTCGATTGGCCGGCGGCCGCGGAACTGGCCGGCCGGGTGGCGCAGTTATGCCATATCGTGCCGCCCCGGAAAGAGGCCGGGGCCTTCGACCGCTGGCATGTGCTGCATCGGTTCGGCACCTGCTACAGCCGTTTCGGACCGAACTTCATCCTCATCAAGGACCGCCGCGATCCCGAAAATGGCGCGGAGTTCCTGCTTGAGGGGACCGCGCACGAAAGTGCGTTCCGCAAATGTCAATCGGTTGCCCCCCTGGATGGCTTCGACGCCGCCGAACAGGACGCCCTGACGGAACTGGTGGAGGAAAAACTCGTCCTTGTCCTGCATGGCTCCGCGTTGGCTTTGCCCTTCCGAATGCGGCATTGGCCTGTGCCGTTCACCGCCATTTGAGGGGCAGCGATGTTCCGGTCCTGGTCCCCCCCTTCCGCGCGCGCGCCGGACATGCTGCCCGTGTCCACCTTTCGTCGCTTCTTGATCGGTGACTTCGCCGGCAGCTTCGGGGCGCAATTGTCGCTCATAGCGGTGCCGACCTATGCCATCGAAGTCATGGGCATGTCCGTCGGCGGGGTAAGCCTGATCTATCTCAGCCAGTGGTTGCCCCCTTTCCTGTTCGGGCTTGCCGCTGGTCATTTCGCCGATCGGCAAGGGGCCACGCGGTTGATGGTCGCGGCCGATCTGGCGGCGGCGGCGGTTGCGGCCGTCCTGGTCGTCGGCATGCTGCGGCGCGGCCTGACGACTGCGGCGCTTTATCCCCTGCTGATCACCGCGGCCACCGCCGGATGTTTCTATGCGGTTGCCGCCGCCACCATCATACCGGACGTGCTGCCGCCCCCCAGGCGGCATCAGGCGAATGCGCGATTGGCGGTGTCGCGCGCCGCGGCGGAAGCCACCGGGCAACTCGTCTGCAGCCGGCTGATCGGCCTGGCCGCCGGTGCCGGGGCCGTGGCCGCCGACGGCGTCCTCCGGCTGGTGCGCGCCGCCGTGATCCTACGTCTGAGTCCCGGCGGCCTCAAGGCCGAGGCGCCCCCCCAGGGGACAGGCCAGCGGGACACGCCAGGGGTCTTCCTCCTTCTGTTGCGGGAGCGGCCTATCCTCCTCCAATTCCTGGCCGCCCAAGGCATATCCAGTTTCGCCGGCGCGTTCATCGTGGCGTTCTTCCTCGTTTACGCCTACCGGGTCCTGATGGTCAGCCCCGCCCAGATCAGCCTGATGCTCGCCTGCGGCCACATCGCCTCGACCTTGGGGGCGATGCTCTCCCCGCGGCTGACACGGGCCCATGGGCTATGGGCGATGACCCGGCTTTTCCTTTGCGTATCCGTTGCGGCCACCTGGCTGCTGGTGGTCGCGCGGTTCGGCCCTCCCGTCCCGCTGCTGCTTGGTTATGAGGCCCTGTTCAGCTTCTCCTTCGCGGTTTTCAGCGTGGGCTTGACCACGATGCGGCAGAACATCACCCCCGCGACCCTTCAGGGGCGCGCCGCATCCATGGTCTCCGTGTTCGGATATTTCGCCATGATATCCGGCAGCGTCATGGCCAGCCTGACGACGCTTTCCCCGGAGCGGGGCGTCGTCGTCGGCTGTGTGCTGTCGACTTTATCGGTGCTAACCGTGTGGGCTGGCGCCACTGGTCGCAAGGAAGGCGAAGCCGTGATGGCGGCCGAGCTTTCCCAGTCGGATTGAGACGGGCGGCGACGCCCTTGGACGTGTAACGGCGGAACCTGCGCGGCATCCCCGGCCGAACTGAAGGAGACGATATGCTGCAGCATTATTTGAAAACCGGCATCCGCGCACTTCTCGCGGACGGTTTTTTGCCGGCGTCAACCTCCTGGGCCTTTCCGTCGGCATGGCGTCCGTCTGCTTCCTGCTGCTGCACGTCGCGCATGAGCTGAGCTACGACCGTTGGCTGCCTGGCCATGAAACCCTGTTCCAGTTGGATACGACGGAGACGACGCCTGGCCGCGAGGCGGTGGAGATAGCGCGGGCCCCGGGCCCGATGCGGCAGGCGATGGCTGCGGCCTTTCCCGAGGTGGGGGGATATCGCGCGCCTTCCCGGTGCCGGGAACCGTTCTGCGCGATGGCACGCCCTTCACTCAAAAGGTGTTGGTGGCGGATGCCAACTTCCTGAGCCTGACCCGCCTTCCCCTCGTGTCCGGCACCGCCGCGGATGCGCTGGATGGAACGGGTTCCATCGCGCTCAGCGTCCGCATGGCGGAGAAGTACTTCGGCCGGCGTGACGTAGTTGGCCAACGCATCACGGTGCGCCTGCAGGAAGCCCGGGACTTCATCGTCCAGGCCGTGTTCGAGACGCTGCCGGAAACCAGTCATATGGACGTTGACGTCATTGTGCCGTTCGACGCCTATTTCGCTTCGGGGCCCGATGAGATTCGCGCCATACCGGACGATTGGGGGGATCCTATTTCTTCACCTATGTCCGCTTGAAGCCGGGGGCCGACGCCGCGTCCATCGAGGAGCGCCTGCCGGATTTCGTTGATCGCACGCTGCCGTCGTCGCTGACCCGGCTTCTGAAGGGGGCCCCACATGACTTTTACCGCTTCCGCTTGATCCCGGTGACGGACGTGCATTTCGATGGTGGCGAGATCGGTGCGATGAAGCCGCCGGAAAGCCGCGCCACGCTGCTGGCGCTTACGGTGGTGGCGCTGCTGATCCTGGCGATCGCCGCCATCAACTTCGCGAACCTGGCCATGGCCCGGTCCATGGTCCGGACACGCGAGGTGGCGTTGCGCAAGGTCCTGGGCGCGTCCGCCGTCCAGGTCATGGCCCAGTTCCTGGTTGAGGCCATGTTGCTGACCGTGATCGGCTGTTTCGTCGGTCTGGTGGCCATCGAGTTGGCCCGGCCGACTTTGACGGCCCGCCTGGGACTGGAGTCCGCCGCCCTGCGTCTGACCGATTGGCGCCTGTGGGCTGGGGTTGGCCTGCTGGTGCCCTTCACCGCGCTGGTGTCGGGGGGGTACCCGGCGGCGGCGGTCTCCCGGACCAAGCCGGCCCAGGCCTTGAATCGTGAGGCCGGGCGGCGGCGCACGAATTCGGTCCGCAGCCTCCTGGTGATCGGCCAGTTCGCCGTGTCCATCGCCCTCATCGCCATCACGGCGACCGTTTCCATGCAGCTTCATTTCGCGCGCAACGTGGATTTAGGCTTTAGACCCGACAACCTCGTCATCCTGCGGGTTCCCGACGATGCCAACCGGTCCCATGTGGGCCTGGCGTTGAAGGAGGCCATGGCCCGCATCCCGGGTGTGGCCGACGCCAGCCTGTCCTCGGCCGTTCCCTTCGACCCCGCCGAGGACAATATATCGATCGCGTTGCCGGGGGCGGCCAAGCCAGTGGCGGTCGGTTACCACGTCGTGGATGCCGATTTCTTCGCCACCTATGGCGTCGCCCCCTCGGCCGGGCGGGTGACGGCGACCTTGACGGCGGACCAGGCCGAGGCGGCACTCCCCGTTCAGCCGGCCGTCATCAACATGGCCGCCGTCACGCGCCTGGGCTTTTCCTCGCCGGTGAGCGCGGTGGGACAGACCATTCGGACCCGCGGGGACCAAGGCCTTCCTTATCGTCGGCGTCGTTCCAAATATTCGGTATCGGCCGATCCATCAGCCCATTCGCGACGAATTGTACGCCTTGAGCATGACACCTGGCGCCGCCTTGACGGTCCGGCTGGACGCGCGCGCCTCCAAATCGGTCCTTGAGGCGATAGACGAGAGCTGGAGGGTCCGCATCTCGGATTCCCCGCCCAATCGCGAGTTCCTGGCTGATACGCTGGCCACGCTCTACAACCGTGAGGAGCGCGAAGCCGCGGCCCTTGGGATCTTCGCCGGCGTCGCCATCGTCCTGTCGTGCCTGGGCCTGGTGTCCATGGCGGCCTTCTCGGCCCAGCGGCAACGCAAGGAAATCGCCATCCGCAAAGTCCTGGGGGCGCGGAACCGCGACATCCTTGGCCTGCTGGCCTGGCAGTTTTCCAAGCCGGTGCTGCTGTCCAATCTGGCGGCTTGGCCGGTCGCCTGGGTTTTGGCCCGCCATTGGCTGGATGGTTTCGCTTATCGCATCGACATCCCCGTTCTCGCCTTCATTGGCGCCAGCCTGGCCGCGCTGGCGGTGGCCGCCGCCGCCATCGGCCTGCAGACGCTCAAGGTGGCGCGCTCCCGGCCCATCCTCATGCTGCGCCACGACTGAGGCGGACATGCCTGCCTTCGACGGCCTGCGAACCTACTTACGAACCATATGCGCCAGTGGGCATGTGCCGGGAGCCGTGTTCCGACTGTCTCGCGATGGCGAGCCGTTGTTCTTCGAAGCCCATGGGTTCAGCAATGTGGACACCGGCCGGGCGATGCGGACCGACGCCCTGTTCCGCGTCAAGTCGATGACCAAGCTGGTGACCACGCTCGCCGTGCTGCGGACGGTGGAGGCCGGCCGGTTGGGACTGCTGGAGCCGTTGGCCCGCTATCTTCCCGCCTTCGCCAACCCGCGCGTGCTGCGTGACGACGGGCAAGAGGTTCATTATTCCACGGCGGGCAGACCCATCACGATCTACGATCTGATGACCCACACCTCCGGGATGACCTATGGCCAGGGGCATCCGATCGTGACACGGCACTATAAGGACGCGGGGCTTTATTTCGACATCGACTTCAAGACCCCGTTGACGGCGCAGGAGCTGGCGGCGCGCTTGGCGACCCTGCCACTGGCGTTCGAACCTGGGACCCGGTGGGCATACAGCTGGGGAAGCGATGTCCTGGGGGCCGTGCTCGAGATCATCCATGATGCGCCACTGGATACGGTTTTCGCCGATACCGTGCTGGGACCCCTGGGTCTGGAAAGCACCAGCTTCCGTCCCGGCGCCAGGGCTCAGGACCGTCTGGTGCAGATTCCCCGGCATCACAAGATTTTGACGCATGAGGGCGACAGCGGCGAGCAGGAGGACTTCCTGTCAGGAGGCGAGGGACTGACGTCGACGGCGGAGGACTGGGGGCGCCTGGTCGACCATGTGCTCTCGCTGCGGCGAAACCCTGGAATAATTTCCCGACACACCGCGGGCTACATGCTGAGCGACCATATCGGCCGTCTGAGGATGGAGCCGGGCTTTCCCTTGCAGCCCGCCTACAGCTATGCCATGGGGGTTTACACGCGCGTCCAGCCTGGGCTCTCGACGGCCCCTGCGGCGGTGGGGGAGTTCGGTTGGTGGGGCAGCTGGGGGACGGCGTTCTGGGGCGATCCGGCGAACCGGATCGCCGGTGTTCTGATGATGCAGCGGCCGGATGAGAGCCGTGAAATTATTGAATCGGTAAAATTCCTGTCCTATTCCGCCTTGGACTATTAAGGGTGGCGCCGTTCTCCTATTTTCAAAAGGAAAAATACTTGAACCGGGGGTGTTCATGAGCCATGACATTGTCGACAGTGTGAAGCGCTCGCGAATTTTATTGGGGAATGAATTGCCCGGCGCTCGCTCCCTGTCGCCGGACCTTTATACCAACCCCGCTGTCTTTGACCTTGAGCTGGAACGGGTTTTCCGTAACCAGTGGCTTTGTATCGGCAGGCAAAGCCAGTTGGCCCAGGTGGGGGACCACTTTTGCGTCGAACTGCTGGGGCAGCGGCTGATCGCCATCCGCGCGCGCCATGACGCCATCCGCGTGCTGTCCCCCGTCTGCAGTCACCGCGGTTCCCTCATAACCTGCGAAACCGGTACCGTGACGCGCCTGCAATGTCCCTACCACAAATGGGTCTACGATCTTGAGGGCCGGCTGATCGCCACCCCGCTGATGGCAATTCAGGGAGAATTGGCGCGCGATCTGGATCTCCAGAGTTTCGCCTGCGAAATCTGGCACGGCTGGATCATGGTGAACCTGGATGGCAGGGCGCCGCCGTTGGCCGAAACGACGGCCGAAATCTCCGGCCAAATCAATCCCTGGAATATCGGGGCCATGGTGCCCCTGTGCGACCCCATAGTCTTCGAGGGGAACTACAATTGGAAGATCGTCTGCGACAACCAGGGGGAAAGTTATCATCTGATCGGGCCCCACGCGCAGTCCGTCGCCCCCTATGTCAGGCCGCAGGATTCCGCCTTCTATTCCGATCTGAAGACCTATGTGAAATCGGAATTCCCTTCCGCCAGCGGTGCCATTCAACCCGTGTTCGGTGAGCGGCCGGCCTGGGTGCCGGCGGGTTTCAACGGAAGCTGGTCCTATAACTTATTTCCCAACCACATCTTCGTGGTCACGGACGACTTCGTCGTCTGGCAGCACCAGTTGATCCACGGCTACGACCGCTGCACAAACGTCATGTGGGTTCTGGGGCATCCCGCTGTGAAGGAACTTCCCAATTTTGCAGCCCAGGTCCTGGGCGTGCGGAACGGCGTGCTCCGGGTGGAGGGGGAAGACCAGGAAAGTTTCGAAACGGTTTGGGCCGGACTGAGGGCAGGGGGAGCCCGACCGGGCCCTTTCGCCTCCTCTGAACGCGGCAGTTGGCTGTGGCAGCGATGGCTGGTCGATGCGCTCGCCGGTCATACGGTGGAAAAAATCTGATACCGACGATCCGGGCATATGGGGCCGGGCATATGGGGAAAGCAATGGCACGTCTTGCGGTTGTCACTGGGGGAACGCGCGGGATTGGCGCGGAAATAAGCAAGACGCTTGCGAGGGCTGGACACGTCGTCGTCGCCATTTATGCGCGCAACGACGACGCGGCTCAAAGATTCAACGATGAAACCGGGTGTCTGATACGGCGGTGGGACGTGTCGTCGGCGGAGGCCTGTGAGGAAGGGATGGGCAGGCTGTCTGCCGAGATTGGGCATTGCGATATTTTGGTCAACAATGCGGGGATAAATTCGGACAATTCGCTTCTGAGAATGCAGCCCCGACAATGGAACGAAGTGATGGCGACAAACACCGGCGGCTGTTTCAATATGACGAAGTCCGTCTTCGGTAAGATGAAAGAAAGGCGGTTCGGCAGAATTATCCACATCGGGTCGGTCGTTGGAAGGGCCGGTGCTATTGGAGTAAGCAATTACGTCGCCTCCAAGGCCGCGATTAATGGGCTTTCCAAAGCGATCGCCATGGAAGGCGCGCCCTTCGGCATCACATCCAATGTCGTGGAGCCCGGTTATATAGACGCGGGCCTTATCAAAAACGTGCCGGACAAGATTCTAGACCGTATCCGGCAGAACATTCCTGTCGGGCGCTTGGGCACCCCCGAGGAGGTCGCGCACGCGGTGATGTTCCTGGCGGACGAGAAAGCGGCATTTATCACGGGTGTAAATTTAATGGTAAATGGCGGACATCATCTTGGTGTTTGAGTATTATTTGCACGTCATCACATATCGGATGCGAATAGCAGATGGAACCTCGCCTTCATGGCGGTTCACCCCAGGCGGGCCTCTGCGTGAGGACGCCCGCCGCCGCGGACGCCACCGGCCCGGGGCCGTCTCCCACGGTTGATCCCGTGGTCAACCTGCGTCTGGACGGGGGCCCCACCATGCTCGAGGATTAGGGCCGGCCCGCCAGGCTTTCAGGCGCACCCTATTTCTCGCCCACGATGCGCGTGCGGCCGGGGGACTGGCGGCGGAAGGCGGAATAGCACTTTGCCACCGCCTTGCTGGGGGCGGCCAGCCGCGCCAGCAGTTGGCCGCGGAAGCCGATGGCGAGGGCGTCCTGCGGCTCGGCGTGGGCGAGGTTCGCTGCGGGACGTTTGACCCAGGTGGGGATCGCCGGCTCGGCCGGGATAAGGCCCAGTTGGCGTCCAGTGTCTGCGAACAGGGAGAGGGCGTGGTCGATCTGGCTTCGACTGTGGGCGGCGCTGACGCTGGAGCGGAGCAGGGCGAGGCCCTTGGGCGTGGCGGGAGGCAGGCTGACGTTGGTGTAGAGGCCGGCTTCGAGCAGGCGGGTCCAGAAGGCGAAGGCGGTCTTGGGATCGGGCATGATGGCGGAGACGACGGGGCTGGCCTCGGGCCCGACATGGAAGCCCAGGTCGCCGAGGCCGGCATGGAAGCGGCGTGCGTTGTCCATCAGCTGCTGGCGCAGCGCCGGGCGGTGGCGCAGCTGGTTCAGCGCCTCCGTCACCGCCGCCACCACGGCCGGGGGCAGGGAGGCGGTGAACATGTAGGGCCGGCTGGCGACGCGCAGGATGTCGAAGCCGTCCATGTCGCTGACGCAGAAGCCGCCGATGCCGCCCAGGCTCTTGGAGAAGGTGCCGACGACGAAGTCGACCTCGTCCTCGACGCCGGCGGCCTCGGCCAGGCCGCGCCCGGTGCGTCCCAGGACGCCCAGGGAATGGGCCTCGTCCACCACCAGGTAGGCGCCCCACTTGCGCTTGACCTCGACGAACTCGCGCAGGGGGGCGGTGTCGCCCAGCATGGAATAGATGCCCTCGACGACGATGACCTTGTCGCCGGGGGTGTCGGCCAGGCGGCGCAGGCGGTTGTCGAGATCGTCGGGGTCGTTGTGGCGGAAGCGGGTGACCTGGGCGTGGCCCAGGCGGGAGCCGTCATAGATGCTGGCGTGGCTGTCGGCGTCCAGGATCAGATGGTCGTCCTTGCCGGCCAGGGCGGAGAGGATGCCCAGGTTGGCCTGGTAGCCGGTGGAGAACACCATGCAGTGCCGCCGGCCGTAGAAGTCGGCCAGGTGGCGTTCCAGCTGGCGGTGGCCGCCGTAGCTGCCGTTGGCGACGCGCGAGCCGGTGGTGCCGGCGCCCAGGCTGCGGGTCGCGGCGGCGGCGGCGTCGATCACGGCGGGGTCGTAGGTCAGCCCCAGGTAGTTGTTGGTGCCCAGCAGCAGGATGCGCCGGCCGGCGATTATCCCCTCGGTTGGTGAGAGCACCCGGTCGAAGCTGACGTTGAAGGGGTTGTAGCCGGTGGATTCCAGGCTCTCGAACTGCCTCATCAGCGGCGCGAACTTATCGAAAAGAGCCATGGGTCAGCGGCCACCCTTAAGGTCCTGCGCCGCGGCGATAAGATCGCCGACAGTCTTCACTTCGGCGATCCGGTCCAGCGGGATGGAGATGTCGAGCGCGTCCTCGATCTCCATCACGAAATCCATAACGGCGACCGAATCCAGACCGAGGCCCTCGGTGATGTTCGTATCATCCGATAATTCGACAGGTCTATCCAGCGAGGCGCGGAGGGCGTCGAAGACAAGCGACCGGATCTGCTCTGCTGAGTTCTGCATATCTTGGCATCGGAAACGTTATGGGGGGGACGCTACGAGGGACTCGATCGCTTGGGCGGCCCGTGATCAGGATCAATGGTCCGGCACGGGAGTAGAGGGGAGGCCCTGTGCGCCGCAGCCGGGTTCCTTGCCCGGCTGCGACGATGAGGCACTTCATTTGGCGACGGCGAGCTTCAGGGTGGTGCTGCGGATGAAGGTCTCGGTCATCTGGTAGGCGATGTCGTCGGTGTACTGGACCGGGGGGTGCTTGCAGAAATAGGCGCTGGGACCTTCCAGGATGCCGCCGATGCCGTTGTCGAGGGCGAGCTTGCAGCAGCGGATCATGTCGATGACGACGCCGGCGGAATTGGGCAAGTCCTCGACCGAGAGGCGCAGCTCGATATCCATGGGGACGTCGCCGAACAGGTGGCCCTCCATGCGGATGAAGCACAGCTTGTTGTCGTTCTGCCAGGGCACGTAGTCGCTGGGGCCGACGTGGATGTTGTCGTCCTCGATGCGCTTGTGGGCGACGGCCTGCACGGCCTCGGTCTTTGACTTCTTCTTGGAGACCAGGCGGTGCTGGTTCTTCATGTTGAGGAAGTCGGTGTTGCCGCCGGTGTTGAGCTGGTAGGTGCGCAGCAGCTTGACGCCGCGCTTGGCGAACAGGTCAGTCAGCACGCGGTGGGTGATGGTGGCGCCCAGCTGGGATTTGATGTCGTCGCCGATGATAGGCAGGTTGCGGGCCTTGAAGCGGTCGGCGAAGGCTTTGTCGCTGGCGATGAACACCGGCATGTTGTTGATGAAGGCGACGCCGGCCTCCAGCGCGCATTCCGCGTAGAAGCGGGCGGCCTGTTCGGAGCCCACGGGCATGTAGTTCAGCAGGACCTCGGCGCCGGTGCGCTTCAGCTCGGCGACGATCTCGTCCTTGCTCAGCTCGGCCGTGTCGGCGCGCATGAAGGTGCGGTCTTCCGAATAGTCCGCCATGTGGTCGGAGATGCCGTCCAGCACCTGGCCCATCTTGACGGTCACGCCGCTGTCGGGAATGTCGGCCTGGAAAACCTTGGTGCAGTTGGGCTTGGCGAAGATGGCGCGATGGACGTCGGTGCCCACCTTGCGCGCGTCCACGTCGAACGCGGCGACGACCGCGATGTCGCAGGGCAGGAAGCCGCCGATCTCACGATGCATCAGGCCGACCACGCCGTCGCGGCAGCGCTCAGGGGTGTAGTAATGAATGCCCTGGATCAGCGCGCTCGCACAGTTTCCGATGCCCGCGATGGCGATACGGATTTTGGCCCTCTGCATGACATAACCTGTGAGTTGCTGGTTGCAAAATAGTAGATGAAAGTCGGGCAAGGCGCGCCAAAAGGATGTGAGCACCCTCACACTTTTGTGACGGAAATGATGGCCGACACACCATATCGGCGCCATTTCCGCCCGCAGCCCCATAAACGGTGTGCCGGGGCCGGATTCCAACCGGCCATTCAGCATGCCCGGTGAGAGGAACGGTGGGGGTCGTCGCTATTGAATCCGGCTGTCACCTATGAAAGAAACGGGCACCCCTCCGCCCTCCCATGGTGCAGTTTTCGATGCGAATATTATTCACCTTCGAGAACCCTTTACCAAGCACCGAAGCGGATGCTGAAGTATTTACCACCACGGCCCGGTATCTGGCCCCGCTGACGGAAGGGGCGTGGCTGCACGTCCCCCTGAAGGACGCGGCGGGGCGGGCGGCGGCGGCGGCCCTGGCCGGCATGCCGGTGGTCGACGCGCGCGCTCCGATCACGCCGGCGGCGCTGCGGCATTTCCTCTGCGGGCTCACCCTGCCTTTCCGGAAAGAGTTTCGCCGGGCCGACGTGGTCTACACCCGCAACCTCTGGGTCGCCTGGATGGCCATCCTGTTCGGGCAGAAGGTCGCCTTCGATCACTACCGCCCGTGGCCCGACCAAATCCCGCCGCTGCAGTTCTGGCTGTACCGCCTGCTCTGCCACCCGCGCTTCATCGTCAAGATCTGCCATTCCGATTACACCCGGCGCAAATACCTGGCCTTGGGAATTCCCGAGGACAAGGTGCGCTGCATCCGCAACGGCTATGAGCCGGCACGGTTCCAGGCCCGCATCCCCCTTGAGGAGGCCAAGCGGCGGATCGGCGTCGAGCCCGGTCAGAAGACGGTCGTCTACACCGGCCGGGTGAATCACAAGAAGGGCCTGGCCCTGGCGGTCGAGGCGGCGAAGGAGCGGCCGGACGTCCTGTTCATCCTGGTGGGATCGTATGGGGAAGGGCCGATCGAGGCCATGGCCCGCGACGTGCCCAATGTGCGCATCGTCCCCTATCAGCCGGCGGACAAGCTGGCCGACTACGTCTACGCCGCCGACATCCTGCTGATTCCGCCGTCCTGGCTGCCGCTGGCGGAGTTCGGGTCGACGGTTCTGCCGCTGAAGGTGTTCTTCTACCTCGCTTCCGGCCGGCCCATCCTGGCCGGGCGCACGCCCGACGTGGGCGAGGTCCTGCGCCACGATGAGAACGCCCATCTCTGCCCGCCCGATTCCGTGCCCGACCTGGTCGCCGGCATCGACGCGCTGCTGGGCGATCCGGCCCGTGCCGCCCGCCTGGCGGAAACGGCCCTGGCCGACAGCCGCGACTACACCTGGGCCGAGCGGGCGCAGCGCATCCATGCCCTGGTGGAGGAGCGCATGAATGCCGCCCCGGTGAGGGCGGGCACCTGGGGCGGGCGGGAATTCCGGGCGTGGCGCCAGCAGTCGCGCCACTGGCTGGCCCACCTGGTCAACAAGGGCGCCTGGGTGCTGCCGCCCCGTCCCGAGGCCCCCCTCGGAATGGATAGGACAATGGATAGGACAATGGATAGGACGACGTGAGCGACGGCGACCATCAGCGCCATCTGCGCCGGGGTTTCAACTGGCTGGGCGGCGCCACCGTCCTGGCCAAGATCATTGACTTCTCCACCATCCTCGCCGTGCTGACCTTCCTCAGCAAGGAACAGGTGGGCGTGGCCTCGCTGGTCATCTCCACCGGCATGGTGATCGAGGCCTTCGACGGGCTGGGCACGGGCGACGCCCTGGTCCAGGCCCCCACGATGGCCAAGCGTCAGCTGGACAGCCTCTTCTGGTTCATCCTGGGCGCCGCCTTCCTCATGGGTGCCGTGACCTTGGCGGTGGCGCCGGGGCTGGAGGCCCTGTACGGCGTCACCGGGATGGCGGCCTACTTCACCGCCGTGGCCGCCAAGCAGCCGATGGTCGCCGCCGCGGTGATCCCGCTGGCGCTGCTCAACCGCGACCTGAAATATGAGCGGATCGCCGTCGTCAACGTGGCGGCCACGCTGGGGGCGGCGCTGACGCGTCTGGGCCTGGCCATGGCCGGCGCCGGGGCCTGGGCCCTGGTGGCGGGCTATGTTTCCAGCGGCCTCTACACGCTGATCGGCGCCACGCTGGCGCGCCCCTTCCGCCCTGGCGCGCACTTCCGGCTGGACGACATCCGGGGCCTGGTCCGCTTCGGCTTCCGCGCCGCGGCGGTGAACCTGTTCGAGCAGATCTTCAAGAATATCGATTTCCTGCTGGTGGGCTGGTTCTACGGCCCCGCCCCCCTGGCGCTGTACCGCGTCGCCTTCGACATCGCCATGGAACCGGTGATGGCGGTGGGCACGCTCATCAACCGCACGGCGCTGCCCGTCTTCGCCCGCCTGGCTGGCGACAGGGCCGGGCTGACCCAATCGCTGACCTGGTCCTTGCGCCGGCTGGCCCTGCTGACGGCCCCCCTGATGGTGGGCCTGATCCTGGCGGCCGATCCTCTGACCGCCCTGATCCATGACGACCACGGCCTCAGCTATGCCGCCGCCGCCCTGCCGCTGAAGCTGCTGGCCGCGGCCGCCCTGCTGCGGGTGACCTCGCAACTGCTGACGCCGCTGATGATGGCGTCGGGCCGGCCGGGGCTGGCGGCCCAGCTGTCGGCCGCCACGCTGACCCTGCTGAGCGCCGGCATCGTGGCGGTGGGCGCCCTGCTGCCGGCCGAGGGCGGAATCATCGCCGTCGCGGCGGTGTGGCTGGCGATCTATCCGCCGCTGCTGGCGTGGGGCGCCCGTTATCTGGAGCGGACATGGGCCATCGGCGCCGCCAGCGTCGTCCGGGCCTTCCTGCTGCCCGCGGCCGGCGTTGCCGTCATGGCCGCCGTGGTCTGGACCCTGCGCCTGCTGCCCGGGGGCGACCGGCCCGCCGTCAGCGTCGCCATCGTCGCGGTGGCGATGGCGGTCGCCTATGGCGGGCTGTTCCGGTACGACCGGGAAAAGCCGGTCAACTGACCGGCTTGGCCGCACCATCCGCCGGCGGTGCGCCGGCGGGCCGGGCCGTGGGGTCCGGAATGGACTGGCGCCGCCGGTCGAACATGCTCATCTGATGCACACAGCTCAGCGTGCAGGTCGGGGCGCAGCCCTTTTCGGTGTGATATTCCCGCTTGATGTCTTCCAGCGTGTAGTCCAGCAGCGGCTTGTTGGGATAGCCCCGCTGCTGCGAACACCAATGCACCCGCCCGTCCTCGGTGACGTACAGGTAGCGAGCGCCGGCGCGGCAGTGCCAGTCGTTGGCCTGGCCGTTCATCAGGTTTTTCTGGAACAGCCGGTAGTTCAGGGTGTGCACCAGGGACGGCGAAATCTGGGTGACCTTCTCATAGGCCAGCATCTGCGCCGGGCTCAGGGGCTTCAGCGTGCCGCTGCCGTCATGCAGCACGCCCACGGAATGCTGCAGGCCGAACTTGGCCGCCGTTTCCGCCACCGTCACCACGTCCTGCGTCCGCTCCCCCGTGACGCCCAGCACGGAGTTCACGTTCACCTTGAACAGCGCATGCTTGGACAGCAGCTCCAGCTTCCCCTCGACCGACTTCAGGCTCTTCATCGAGATTTCGTCGGGCTCAAGGTTGTCGATGCTGATCTGCATGCCTTGAAGGCCGGCGGCGTTCAGGCGGTCGATCCATTCCTTGGTCAGGCGGAAGCCGTTGGTGATGGTGGTGACGATCATCCCCTTCTGCCGGGCATGGCGCACGGCCTTGTCCAGGTCGGGGTTCAGCAGGGGCTCGCCGCCCGTGAAGGTGATGGAGGACGTCTTCAGCGCCGCCAGATGGTCGACGCGCGCCAGCAAGTCCTTCAGCGGCACGGGCGGGGAGAAGTCGTCATATTCGTTGCAATAGCCGCAGGCCAGGTTGCAGCGGCGCGTCACCACCACCTGGGCCAGCAGCGGCGTGTACCGCTGCCCGACGGCGCGGGCGGCGAAGCGGAGACCGGCGGCCAGGTTTTCCAGGCGGCCGGGACGGGTGGTGTCAGTCGTCGAGGTCATAGGGACATTCCGCGCAGCAGATCGTGTTTCGCAGCAGGCCGTGTTTCAAAGCGAAGGGACAAAGGATCAAACCGGAAGGGCCGTCAGGCGCCGCCGCGCCCGGCGCCAGGGCGGAGGCCACCAGCGCAGGCCGGCCACGTCCAGCATCTCCTCCCCCGCCATGGGGTGGCGACCTTCGGCCTCCGGCGCCTGGCCGTAAAGTGTTTCTTGCGCCGGCCAGCGATGGAATGGCGTCCAGGTCCAGGCGCCATGGCGCCGATACGTCTTCATCAGGCCGCGCGCCAGGGCGACGTCGGGCCGGACGCGGCGCCGCTCCGTCCAGCATGGGGCGCCGGCCAGCCGGATGGCCAGCGGCCAGCTCTTGGCGTCCACATAATTGCTGAACCAGACGTGAAAGCCCAGCTCGGCCTGAAGGGCGGTGACGGCGCGGTGGACCTGCACATGCTCGGCGTGGCCGTACTCACCCCAGGGATTGTGGGTGTAGACCTCGGCGCATCCCGCCAGGACCGGGCGCAGGGTTGCCACCAGGCGGGGGAAGTTCACCTCATAGCGGGGGCGGGCCGCCGCGTCGGTGATCTGCAGCCCCTGGGGCGTGGTCACCGGGTTGGCCCGGTCGACGGCGAAGCCGGCACCGCTTTCCGGAATGCGGAGGTCGATCAGACCCGGCAGGGCCAGGGCCGCCACCGCGTGCCGCCGCGCCGCCGCTTTGGCCGGCCGGCCGAAGGGATCGCCGAAGCAGAAGACGACCCGGTCGGCACTGGCCAGGGCGGAGCTGAGCCACAGGATCTCGTCATCCGGATGCGCGACCACGACCGCCCGCCCGGCCGTCCTCTGGTCGCTCGCCCCCTGTCCGGGCGCGCCTTGGGGGCCTGCGCCGCCGTCATGCCGCATGGCCGGCCACCTGGTCGTATATATCCTCCAGCGCCGCCGTCTGGCGGGCGATGTCGAACCGTGCCCCCACGTGGGCGCGCGCCTCCAATCCCATGCGGCGGCGCAGGTCGCGGTTGTCCAGCAGGGTTTCCATATGCCGGGCCAGGGCCTCGGCGTCACGCTCCGGTGCCAGCAGGCCGGTGCGGCCCTCCACGATGGCTTCCGGAATGCCGCCGATGCGGCTGCCGATCACGGGGACGCCGGTGGCGGCGGCCTCCAGCATGACCATGCCCAAGCCCTCGACGCGCCCGGTGTTGGTGCGCACGCTGGGCAGGACCAGCATTGCCGCCCGGCGCATCCGCGCCAGAACCTCGGTATGGGGCAGGGCGCCCAAGAAGCGTATGCGACTGCTCAATCCCAGCGTTCCCGCAAGCCGTTGCAACGGCTTGCGCAAAGGCCCGTCGCCGATGATGTCCAGTTGGGCCTTGGGATGCCAATCCGCAAGAAGGGAGAAGGCGCGGATCAGATATTCCGCCCCTTTCACCTCCACCAGGCGGGCGACGTGCAGGATGGTGGGCGTTTCCTCCTCCGGGTCGCGGGGGCGGATGGCCTGGCAGTCGACGCCGATGTAGTGCACCCGCGTCCGCTCCGCCGGGAAGCCCATGGCCAGCACCCGCTCCCGAATGAAGGCGGAGGCGCAGAGGAACAGGTCCCCCTGCCGCGCCAGGCGGCCGCGGAACAGGGGATAGTTCACCCAGGCGGGCGACATCATCAATGCCGCGGTCGACAGCGTGGCGTCGAAGCCGTGGAAGGTGGTGATCAGCGGCAGGCCCAGGCGCCGCGCCATCGGCAGGGCATAGACGCCCTCCACCCCGAAATGGGCATGGACCAGGGCCGGCCGCCGTCCCGCCAGCAGGCGCTCATACGGTGCCGGATCGCGGGTCAGCATCTGCCAGCCGATGCGGGGCAGGGTGAAGCGTGGCCAGAGATCGGCCAGCGCCAGCGAGGCGGCGCCCGGCGGCGGCGGGCCGTAGCGCAGGCGCCCGACGTATAGCGGCGCATGGCGGCGCAGGAAGCGCGCCTGCTCCGTGATGAAGGTCTCGGAAACGCGGAACAGGTTGTGCCGGAAGATGACCACGTCACGCATGCGCGAGGTCTTCACAGGGCTTGAAGTCCGTCCGTCCCCGCCCGTACATGGTGCGTACGGGCGCGCCCGGAAAAAAGGACTGGTGAGGGACGTGTTGGTGATGCGAGTCAAGCTTGACGCCCGCGCCGTGCTGGCGGGCATCTGGTCTCTGGCGGCGGTGGCGGCCCCGGTGACGGCGGTCCTGGCCCTGCCCACGGTGGCCCGGGCGGAGAAGGCGGTGGCCATGCCCGGCCCGCCGTGCGACCCGGACGATACCGCCCAGGTCCGGCTGCGGCTCAACGTCACCGGCATGCACTCGGGCAAGGGCAATGTCACCATCACCATCTATCCGGACGATGCCAACCATTTCCTGGATGGCGCCTACAAGGTCGCCCGCCAGATCCTGCCGGTCGTCCTGCCCGTGACAGAGGCCTGCATCGTCCTGCCCCAGGCCGGCCATTACGCGGTGGCGTTGTTCCATGATGAAAACGACAATGGCCATTTCGATACGACGATGCTCGGCATTCCGGCGGAGGGGTACGGCTTCTCCAACAATCCGACGCTGTACCTGGGGCCGCCGGACCTGGGCAAGGTGCGCATCCCCGTCCAGGCCGGGGACAATCCCGTTTCCGTGCTGATGAAGTACTACTGAGCGGCGGCGCGGATTTCGGGCTGGGCGACCGGTTCTGCCGGGATGAGGCCCAGTTCGCGTCCTGTGGTGGCGAAGAGGGAGAGGGCGTGGTCGATCTGGCTGCGGCTGTGAGCGGCGCTGACGCTGGAGCGGAGCAGGGCGAGGCCCTTGGGCGTGGCGGGAGGCAGGCTGACGTTGGTGTAGAGGCCGGCCTCGAGCAGGTGGGTCCAGAAGGCGAAGGCGGTCTTGGGATCGGGCATGATGGCGGAGACGACGGGGCTGGCCTCGGGCCCGACATGGAAGCCCAGGTCGCCGAGGCCGGCGTGGAAGCGGCGGGCGTTGTCCATCAGCTGCTGGCGCAGCGCCGGGCGGTGGCGCAGCTGGTTCAGCGCCTCCGTCACCGCCGCCACCACGGCCGGGGGCAGGGAGGCGGTGAACATGTAGGGCCGGCTGGCGACGCGCAGGATGTCGAAGCCGTCCATGTCGCTGACGCAGAAGCCGCCGATGCCGCCCAGGCTCTTGGAGAAGGTGCCGACGACGAAGTCGACCTCGTCCTCGACGCCGGCGGCCTCGGCCAGACCGCGCCCGGTGCGTCCCAGGACGCCCAGGGAATGGGCCTCGTCCACCACCAGGTAGGCGCCCCACTTGCGCTTGACCTCGACGAACTCGCGCAGGGGGGCGGTGTCGCCCAGCATGGAATAGATGCCCTCGACGACGATGACCTTGTCGCCGGGGGTGTCGGCCAGGCGGCGCAGGCGGTTGTCGAGGTCGTCGGGATCGTTGTGGCGGAAGCGGGTGACCTGGGCGTGGCCCAGGCGGGAGCCGTCATAGATGCTGGCGTGGCTGTCGGCGTCCAGGATCAGATGGTCGTCCTTGCCGGCCAGGGCGGAGAGGATGCCCAGGTTGGCCTGGTAGCCGGTGGAGAACACCATGCAGTGCCGCCGGCCGTAGAAGTCGGCCAGGTGGCGTTCCAGCTGGCGGTGGCCGCCGTAGCTGCCGTTGGCGACGCGCGAGCCGGTGGTGCCGGCGCCCAGGCTGCGGGTCGCGGCGGCGGCGGCGTCGATCACGGCGGGGTCGTAGGTCAGCCCCAGGTAGTTGTTGGTGCCCAGCAACAGGATGCGCCGGCCGGCGATTATCCCCTCGGTTGGTGAGAGCACCCGGTCGAAGCTGACGTTGAAGGGGTTGTAGCCGGTGGATTCCAGGCTCTCGAACTGCCTCATCAGCGGCGCGAACTTATCGAAAAGAGCCATGGGTCAGCGGCCACCCTTAAGATCACATGCCGTAGCGATAAGATCACCAACGGTCTTCACCTCGGCGATCCGGTCCAGCGGGATGGAGATGTCGAGCGCGTCCTCGATCTCCATCACGAAATCCATAACGGCAACCGAATCCAGACCGAGGCCTTCGGTGATGTTCGTATCATCCGATAATTCGACGGGCCGTTCCAGAGAGGCGCGGAGGGCGTCGAATACAAGCGACCGGATCTGCTCTTCTGAGTTAGCCATGCTTCTATATTAGCTATGCCACCATCGCGGAGCTGCCATTCTACCCACTCGCAATTTAGCGAAGGCTTCATATATCCGCCGTAACCTTTATAGAAGGCTGTCGTCGGATTGTCATAGACATTAATGCAAGATGTCGTATGCCATGTGCGGACGGCCGGTGCGATAACGCCGGGGGGAGTTAGTGGGCACCCGGCCGGATAGGGTAATCCCCTGACGAACCAAGCGCGGGATGGCGTGGAACTTTGATCATCGAACGCTACCTGATCCGGGAAGTCGCGAAGCCGCTGGCGGCCGTGCTGGGCATCCTTGCGGCCCTGTTCGTGGGCTACAGCACCGCGGGCCTGCTGGCAGACGCGGTCAACGGCCTGTTGCCGACCGGCGCCATCGCTGAATTGGTCGGGCTCAAGCTCCTGATCTCGCTAGAGGTTCTGATTCCCATTTCGCTGTATGTCTCAGTGGTGATGGCCTTCGGCAAGCTCTACGGCGACTCCGAGATCACGGCCATGTTTGCCCTGCACGTGAGTCCCGGCATCGTGTTGCGCGCGCTGTTTATGCTGTCGGGCGGTCTGGCGGTGCTGGTGCTGGCGCTTTCCCTGTTCGTACGCCCCTGGGCCTATGAGAAGTCGCACGACATCACGTATCGCGCCCAGCTTTCCATGAACGTCGATGCCATGGAATCGGGCACCTTCTACCTCAACAAGCATGGTGGCCGGGTCATCTTCTTCCCCCGGCGGGAGGGCGTCCGGGGCCCGGCGAAAGAGGTCTTCATCCAGATCCAGCATCCGACCACCACCGATATCATCATGGCGCAGAGCGCCCGCGCCCTGCCGCCGAAGCGGGACGGCGGATCGAACGTGCGGCTGGATGATGCGCACGTCTATTTCTTGGGCCGCGACAACTCGACCCAGGACCGTATGATGGATGTGGGCAGCGTCACGCTGGATCCCGCCAACCACAACATCGCCCCGCAGGAATACAGCGCCACAGGCGTCAGCAGTGCCCGTTTGGCCCGCTCCAGCGATCCTGCCGACATCGCGGAGTTCCAGTGGCGGCTGTCCACCTGCCTCTCCACCCTCCTGCTGGGCCTGCTGGGCATGCCCCTCAGCCGCGTCAATCCCCGGCAGGGGGGGCGCTACGCCAAGTTCGGCACTGCCATCCTGGTCTATTCCGGCTATTACCTGCTGTGCACGTCGGCCCGCACCTGGGTCCAGCATGGCTCCGTCGGCGCCATTCCCGGTATCTGGTGGGCGCCGGCGCTGCTGGCGGTGCTGCTGGTCGTGGCGCTGTACTGGCCGCAGTGGAACGTGGAGTTCCGAGTCCGGGCCCTGGTCAAGCGGCTGTCCGGCAGCCTTGAGGTGCCGCGGGAACACACTGTCCGCCATGACCCAGTTTGATCGGTATATCGGCGGCGCGACACTGAAGGCTTTCCTGACGGTCGCCGGCGGAGTCGTGGCGCTGTTCAGCCTGCTGGAGTTCGTCGAACAGCTGAAGTCGGTGGGCGAGGGCCAATACCACGTGGTCAACGCCTTGGTCTATGTGCTGCTGACCAGCCCGTCGCGCCTTCTGCAGGTGGCGCCCGTTGCCATGCTGATCGGCACCCTGCTGGCCCTGGGCAGCCTGGGCAAGGGCTCGGAACTGACGGCCATGCGCGCCTTGTGCCTATCGGAAGTGCGCATCATCGGGTCGGTGCTCAAGCTGCTGCCGCCGGTCGTCCTCGTGCTGTTCCTAGTGGCCGAATTTGTCATTCCGCCAGCGCAACATTTGGCCCTGACCCTGCGATCCGCCGCTTTGGCCGACTCCCCCCTGGCGGACACCGGCGACAGCTTCTGGGCCGGCGGCGCGCGGCAATACCTGAACGTGCTGCGGATCGAGAGCAAGAACGTCCTGCGCGGCGTGAACGTCTACACCTTCTCCCAGGATGGCCGGCTGGAGACGTTCATTCATGCCGACCGCGCCGAAATCCAGGCGGAGGGGCCCTGGCAACTGCGCGACGTGACGCGCAAGACCGTGGACGCCAAGCAGATCCATACTGAGCATCTGGACAGCCTGTCCTGGGCATCCTTCCTGCCGGGCAAGCGTGTGCAGGACCTGATGCCGGTGCCGGAGAACATGTCGCCGACGGACCTTTATCGCTATGTCCGCGAGATGGGGCGGCAGGGGCAGCACGCCGTGCGCTATGAACAGGAACTGTGGACCAAGCTCAGCCTGCCGCTGACCATGCTGGCCATGGCGCTGATCGCGGCGCCGTTCGTGTTCGGGCCGCCGCGGTCCCAGTCCACGGGCCAGCAGATCACCATCGGCGCCGTGATCGGCATCGTCTTTTCCCTGACGCAGCAGATTTCCGATCGCCTGGACCTGCTGCTGAACCTCAGCCCCGCCGTGACGGCCCTGGGCCCGTCGCTGATCCTGATCGGGCTGGCCGCCTATCTTTTCCACCGGGCGCATAGGACGCGCCCGGTGCCGGCTATGCCGCCTGTCGCAAGCTCTTGAGGAAGCGGGTGGAGCGGGCGGCCTGGCGCGACAGCAGGACGGCCAGGATCAGGCTGAAACCCACCAGCTCGAACCAGAAATACAGCAGCGGCCGGCCCGCCGCGGCGGCGATGAAAATGCCCAGCGTGCGATAGTTGGCCGACAGGATGGACCAGCGCCGCACTGCCGGGGCGAAGGCGGCCCGGTACGCCTCCCGAATCTTCGGCGCGCGGGCCGCGTCGGCTGCCAAGGCACGCGCCAACTCGTCGTGGAAATCCACGGTGACGCCCGTCGTCAGGTACTGCAGGCGCAGATACAGGCGGTAGAGCGCGCCCAGCACGCCCGGGCGATGCGCCGCCGGGGTGTCCAGCTTGGCCAGTTCGGCGGATTTCCGTCCCCAGCCCCAGAAGTTGTAGCACTGGCGCTGCATCTCATAGGCGGCGGACTGGACCGCGTGGGCCACACCGGCGGCCACGATGACGATCCATACCCAGCCGCCGTGCTCCGCCGCCAGCGTCATGGCCAGGCCGACATAGACGGCGATGAAGGTGACGTAGTCGCAGATGCCGTCCAGGATCTTGCCGGTTTCCGACTGCGCGTTGGTCAGCCGGGCCAACTGGCCGTCGGCACCGTCCATGACGTGCCAGGCGATCATCAGGACGAAGGCCGCCACCGTCCACGCCAGGGTCTGGTAATGGGTGTAGGCCACGCCGGCGGCGATGCCGAAGGCCATCCCGGCCAGGGACACCGCGTTCGGCGGTATCCCCAGGGCGGCGAACCTGGGGGTCAGCCAGCTTGAGATGGGATGGATGACGTACAGGTTGGTGACCTCCTCGATTTCGGAGGTCCGCTTGACCGGTTCAGTGGTTTGCATGGCTCAGAGCTGGCCGGCGTCCAGAAGCTTCTCGGCCTTCTCGAACGCGATCGGGTCGTCGACGTCGATCCAGAACCGGTCGCCGATGTCGTGGACGCAGGCCTTCTTCCACCCCGCCAGGACATTCATGGCGCCCGAGATGCTGTCGTCGCCCTTGGCCTGGCTTTCCTCCAGCGCCGCGAACATGCCCGGCGTGCAGAGGAAGACGCCGGTGTCGAAGGCGTTGAAGTCGCGGATCACCTTGCCGATGTGCACGATCCGGCCGTCCACGCACTTCACCCGCGTGACGTCTTCCGGGTCGTTCAGCGGCCGTTCGATGTTGAAGTCGACGGCCAGGGTCACGGTGCCTGGTTCCGGCCGCAGCGCCATCAGGCCCTGGAAGATGCCGGGATCCACCAGGTGATCGCACATGGTCAGCAGGAAGGGCTCCGTCAGCAGGGCCTTCGCCTTGTGGACCGAGACGCCGTTGGCCCGTTCCCATTCGTCGTTGACGACATGGGAGACGGCAACGCCCACCCGCGCCGCCAGGACATCCACGGCGGCTCGCAGATCTTCGCCGCGATAGCCGCTGACCACCACGAATTCCGTGACGCCGGCGGCACGCCCCCGCTCCATCACGCGCTCGATCAGGGGGCTGCCCTTGATGGGAATCAGCGGCTTCAGCAGGCCGCGCTCCCGCAGCCGGGTTCCTTGCCCGGCTGCGACGATGAGGCACTTCATTTGGCGACGGCGAGCTTCAGGGTGGTGCTGCGGATGAAGGTCTCGGTCATCTGGTAGGCGATGTCGTCGGTGTACTGGACCGGGGGGTGCTTGCAGAAATAGGCGCTGGGACCTTCCAGGATGCCGCCGATGCCGTTGTCGAGGGCGAGCTTGCAGCAGCGGATCATGTCGATGACGACGCCGGCGGAATTGGGCGAGTCCTCGACCGAGAGGCGCAGCTCGATATCCATGGGGACGTCGCCGAACAGGTGGCCCTCCATGCGGATGAAGCACAGCTTGTTGTCGTTCTGCCAGGGCACGTAGTCGCTGGGGCCGACGTGGATGTTGTCGTCCTCGATGCGCTTGTGGGCGACGGCCTGCACGGCCTCGGTCTTTGACTTCTTCTTGGAGACCAGGCGGTGCTGGTTCTTCATGTTGAGGAAGTCGGTGTTGCCGCCGGTGTTGAGCTGGTAGGTGCGCAGCAGCTTGACGCCGCGCTTGGCGAACAGGTCGGTCAGCACGCGGTGGGTGATGGTGGCGCCCAGCTGGGATTTGATGTCGTCGCCGATGATAGGCAGGTTGCGGGCCTTGAAGCGGTCGGCGAAGGCTTTGTCGCTGGCGATGAACACCGGCATGTTGTTGATGAAGGCGACGCCGGCCTCCAGCGCGCATTCCGCGTAGAAGCGGGCGGCCCGTTCGGAGCCCACGGGCATGTAGTTCAGCAGGACCTCGGCGCCGGTGCGCTTCAGCTCGGCGACAATTTCGTCCTTGCTCAGCTCGGCCGCGTCGGCGCGCACGAAGGTGCGGTCTTCCGAATAGTCCGCCATGTGGTCGGAGATGCCGTCCAGCACCTGGCCCATCTTGACGGTCACGCCGCTGTCGGGAATGTCGGCCTGGAAAACCTTGGTGCAGTTGGGCTTGGCGAAGATGGCGCGATGGACGTCGGTGCCCACCTTGCGCGCGTCCACGTCGAACGCGGCGACGACCGCGATGTCGCAGGGCAGGAAGCCGCCGATCTCACGATGCATCAGGCCGACCACGCCGTCGCGGCAGCGCTCAGGGGTGTAGTAATGAATGCCCTGGATCAGCGCGCTCGCACAGTTTCCGATGCCCGCGATGGCGATACGGATTTTGGCCCTCTGCATGACGTAACCTGTGAGTTGCTAGTTGCAAAAAATTTTCAGCACACCGCCGGGCTTCGGTCACAGACCGTGCCGTCGTGTCCGCGGTAAGGAGCTTGGCCCGCACAGGTCACGATAGCCCATGACATAGATCGGAAACAGCATTGACATGAACCTGCAAAGCCACTTGCACATCTACCGGGGCGTCGGGCCGGCCACAAGCGCCGCGTTCGGCGCATCAGCCTCAACGACGGCACATTTGCCTTTCTGTCATCAATTTGCATACCTGTTTTCCAATCCCCTCGGCGTAAAGCCATAGAGAGTTAGGGTTACACGTAAAAATGACGTTTCCGACGCCCTCCCACCATCCCGGGCTCCCGACTCGCCATGCGGATTTCGTGTCCGTGGCCGACGCGCTGGATTACGCCGCCCAGGGTCCCACGGGTTACAATTTCTATTCCGGCAAGGGTGTCCTCAGCGAGGCCTTGCCCTACGCCACGCTGCGAGAGCAGGCGATCGATCTGGCCCGCCGCTTGTTGGGCATGGGCCTGGCCCCCGGCGACCGCGTCGGCCTGATCGCGGAAAGCGACGGTGATTTCGTCCGCGCCTTCTTCGCGTGCCAATACGCCCGGCTGGTGCCGGCGCCCATGCCGCTGCCCTCGGCGTTCGGGGGCAAGGACACCTACATCGCCCATATCCGGCGCATGCTGGAAAGCTGCGGCGCCACCGCCGCCTTCGGGCCGGCCATGTTCAACGACTGGCTGGCGCAGTCGGTCGAGGGTCTGGGCCTCAAGATTTCCGGCACCTTGGCCCTGCTGGACGACGTGGCGCCGTTCGCGGGCGATCTGCCGACCCAGTCGGCCGACAGCATCAGCTATCTGCAATTCTCATCGGGCAGCACACGCTTCCCCATGGGCGTCGCCGTGACTCAGCGCGCCTTCCTCAGCAACGCCGCCCACGTGGGCCGCACTGGCCTGGCCATCGACGACGGCGACCGCTGCATCTCCTGGCTGCCTTTCTACCATGACATGGGCCTGGTCGGCTTCCTGCTGATCCCCATGGCATGCCAGGTATCGGTGGACACGCTGCCCACCCGGGAATTCGCCCGCCGTCCCCTGATGTGGCTGGACCTTATCAGCCGCAACCGCGGCACCATCTCCTACAGCCCATCCTTCGGGTATGAGTTGTGCGCCCGCCGGGCGGAGACGCTGTCGACCGAGGGGATCGACCTTTCCAGCTGGCGCAGCGCCGGCATCGGCGGCGACATGATTCGCCCGCACGTGCTGGCCAATTTCGCGTCGCGCTTCGCCGCCAACGGCTTCGACGCCCGCGCTTTCGTGCCCAGCTACGGCATGGCCGAGGCGACGCTGGCCCTGAACTTCACGCCCAAGGGCCAGGGCGTGCGCCACGACGTGGTCGACAGCATCCTGCTGGAGAAGGAGCACCGCGCCGTGCCGGCCGCGTCAGGCGCCGAGCGCAGCCGCACCTTCGTGCTCTGCGGCCACATCCTGCCGGACCACGCCATCGAGGTGCGCGATAGCGCCGGCCAGCCGCAGCCGCAGCGCCACGTTGGGCGCATCTTCGTCCGCGGCCCCAGCCTGATGAGCGGCTATTTCGATGCGCCGGAAGAAACCGCCCGGGTCCTGGACGGGAACGGCTGGCTGGATACCGGCGACCTGGGCTACCTGCTGGACGACCAGATCGTCCTCACTGGGCGGGCCAAGGACCTGATCATCGTCAATGGCCGCAACCTGTGGCCGCAGGATCTGGAATGGACGGCGGAGGCGGAAATCGCCGCCCTGCGCAGCGGCGACGTCGCGGTCTTCTCCGTCGACAGCGGCGACGAGGAGGAGGTGGTGGCGCTGGTGCAGTGCCGCAGCCCGGACCAGGCCGCACGGGACGCCTTGGCCGGCGAAATCAGCCAGGTCTTCCGCAGCCGCTATGGTGTGCTGGCCCGCGTCGTCCTGGTGCCGCCGCACAGCCTGCCGCAGACCACGTCAGGCAAGCTCAGCCGCAGCCGGGCGAAGGCCCTGTACCAGGCGGGCGACATGCCCATCCTGGGCGTCTCCGCGCCGGTGGAGCCCGTCCTGGCATGAACGGGCGGCCCATCGTCGCTGTCACGGGCGCGACGGGCTTTCTCGGGTTGCATCTGGTCGCCACCCTGGCGCGGTCGGGCGCACGGTTGCGGATATTGGCCCGCCGGCCGCCGGACCACCCGGCCTGGACTGGCCTCACCTTCGAGACCGTCCGGGGCGGGCTGGAGGACCCTGACGCCTTGGCGCGGCTGGCCGGGGGCGCGCAGGTGCTGATCCACGCCGCCGGCCTGATCAAGGCGCCGGACCGGAACACCTTCATGGCCACCAACCGGGATGGCACCGCCCGGGTGGCCTCAACGTTGCGCCGCCTGGCGCCCCAGGCCCGCCTCATCGTCGTCTCCTCCCTGGCCGCGCGCGAACCGCAGCTGTCGGACTACGCGGCCAGCAAGCGGGCGGGTGAGGAGGCGGCACGGCAGGCTTACGCGGACGCGCCGGGGCAACTGGCCGTCCTGCGCCCGCCCATGATCTACGGCCCCTGGGACCGCGAGACGCTGGCGATTTTCAGGACGGCGTCGCGGCCGCTCATCCCGCTGGTGAACGACGGGCGCCTGGCGGCGGTCCACGTCAGCGACGCGGCCGGGGCCTTGAGCGCGGTCGTGACCGGCACCGGAATCCCATATGGGGGCATTTACGCCCTGGCCGATACCGAACCGGCCGGGTACGCCATGGCGGAGATGATGTGGCAGGCCGCCCTGGCCGTGCGCGGCGACGCGCGGCCCCGGTTCCTGCGGGTGCCCAGCCGCCTGCTGCTGGCGGCCGGGCAGGCGTCATCCTGGTGGGCAAAGGTGCGCGGCACCGCCCCCATCTTCACCGTGGGCAAGGCGCGGGAGATCCTGCACCCCGACTGGACGGTCACGCCCGATGAGCTGCTGCCCGCGGGCGTCTACCAGCCCACCGTGAGCCTGGCGCGGGGGTTCCGCGACACCGTCGGCTGGTACAGGTCCGCCGGCTGGCTGCCATGAGCCGTTTCAGAGGGCCTTCTCATAGATGCGGTAGGTCTTGTAGGCCACGCCGCCCAGGCTTTCGTTGATGCGGCGCATGGGCAGGTTGTTCTCCAGAATCCACGACAGCTCGATGTGCTGGAAGCCCATGGCCGCCGCGTCGGTGCGCACGGCGTCGATCAGCAGGAAGGGCAGCAGACTGCCGATCATGCCCTGGGACGCCGCCTTGCGGATGCCCATTAACGGCACGCGCGCGGTCTTGAGGCCCGAGACCTTCAGCCGCCACAGCAGCTTGGCCCAGCCCAGGGGCAGCAGCTTGCCGTTCAGGTCGCGGATGGCCTCGTTCAGGTTGGGCAGGCAGACGATGAAGCCGACCGCCTCGCCGTCCTGCTCCACGAACCGCACCAGGCGCGGGTTCAGCAAGGGCTTCAGCGACTTGGCCAGATAGTCGGTCTCCACTTCCGTCAGAGGGACGAAGCCCCAATTGTCCCGCCAGGCGTCGTTGAAGATGGAGGTGACGGCCTTGATCTCGTCATCGTAACGCTTGAAGTCCATCCGCCGCACCGTGATGCCCTTGGGCAGCGGCCGGTCGATCAGGCGGCGGGCGCCGGCGGGCAGATCCTTGGTGATGTCGTAAAGATAGGCGTAGACGTCCTTTTCCTTGCGCAGGCCCTGCTCTTCCAGGCGGGGGCCCATGTAGGGCTTGTCGTGCCCCATGAGCAGCATGGGCGGCGTGCCGAAGCCGTCGACCAGCAGCCCGATCTCCTCATTGATGTTCAGGTTCAGCGGGCCCTGCATGCGTGTCATGTCGCGGGTCCGCAGCCAGTCGGCGGCCACGTCCAGCAGCGCCTTGATGACCGCCGGATCGTCCTCCGCGGCGATCAGGCCGAACTGCCCGGTTCCATCCGGCCGCAGTTCCAGGGCGTGGTGGTCGATCTGGGCGCTGATCCGGCCCACGTCCCGCCCGTCCTTCCGGGCCAGCCAGAACTGCACGTCGGCATGGCCGAAGAAAGGGTTCTTGGCCGTCAACGCCTCTTTACGCTCCAGATGCAGCGGCGCGATGTAGTGCGGATCGTCCGTGTGCAACCTTTCGGGCAGGCGAATGAAACGGTCGAGAAGGGCGGGCCCCGTTACGGGGACGATGTCGATCGCGGTCACGAGGCCGCACCACCTGTGTCAGAAGTTGCGAATGCGGTTGGCGGACGGTCACGCGGCGGCGAGCCGGTCACCTCCATTACCCAGGGATAACGGCGGGCCTCGTCAAGGTCATAGCCGAGGTTGAAGACCGTGGCGCTTTTCGGGCAGTCGCGGGCCGAGGCGAAATAGGTGCCGAACAGCCGATCGGGCGTGAAGCTGACGATCCCCAGGTTGGTATCCTCATTATGGAAATGATGGATCAGGTGATCGCGCTTCAGCTTCTGGATGAAGCGGCTCTTGGGTTTGTAGTTAAGGTGCTGGATGCAGTGGATGAATTCATAGACGCAGGTGGTGGCCAGGCCGGTCGCCAGGGCCGCGCCGGCGGCCGGCCAGCCGCCGATGACATAGCCAACTGGCATGGACACCAGGGCGATGGTCGGCAGTGTGTTGGCGGGGGAGCCGAACAGGACCTCCAGCAGGTGCGGGTCCTGGTGATGGTCGAAATGGATGCGCTTCCATAGGCCGGCCGACCATTTCATCCGGTACAGCCAGCGGCCGTGCAGGATGTAGCGGTGGATCAGGAACCAGGCCATGGGATAGACGAAGAAGACCGCCAGGACGGCCAGCGCCGGCCCCTGCCATTGCCGCGCCGTGGCGATGGCGTAGACCGCGGCGGCCACGGCCAGCAAGCCGTAGATCTGGATCGCCGGATAGGTGAGGTACGCCCGCCAGAGATCCGCCAGGGTCATGCGGCCGAGATCGTAACTGCGCCCATGCCAGGCACGGCCCCAGGCGAGTTTCTGTGCCATTTCCTTAACCTCAAAGTCCCCAACGCCGATTACCCTCAGCGCCCGGCCTAGTTCTAGTCATGAATCGGCCGGGGTAAATCCCCGCATCCATCGCAGCGGCAACGCATATCCGCTATGGGCGGCGTCACAGCGCGCGTTGTTCCACCGGTCCAGGAAATGGGCCGCGGCGCTATGATTGATGCGGCGCAACAAAGGGCGGGAATAAACGTTGCGTGGGATCGGAGGCGCGCCCATGCTGATGGCGATCCCGGCGGGAGCACATCTCCTCCGGCGATGATCAGCATCTCAGCCGGAGGCAATGGGTGGAAATTCGCGTCGGTTGCCTGATGACCTACGAATTCGCGCAGGTGACGCCCATAATCCTGATGCTGAACGTCCATGCGTCGCGCGTGGCTGATTTGACGCGACCGGACACGGTGGTGACAACCCCGCCGGTGCCGATGGCCGGATATCATGATGGCTTCGGCAACTGGTGCACGCGGTTGGTGGCGCCGGCCGGCCGTTTCACCATCCAGACCGATGGCATAATCCGTGACAGCGGCCAGTGGGAAACCCCCGACGTGGACGCCCGCCAAGTCGCGATCCCGGATCTCACTCCGGAAACCTTGGTTTTCCTGTTGGGCAGCCGCTACTGCGAAACCGACCTTCTGTCGGAGACCGCCTGGACGTTGTTCGGGCAATCACCCCCCGGCTGGGCGCGGGTGCAGGCCATTTGCGATTATGTGCATGACCACATCGCCTTCGGTTATGAGCATTCGCGGGCCACGCGCACAGCGGCCGAGGCCTTTGAGGAAAAGCGCGGTGTCTGCCGCGATTATGCGCACCTGGCGCTGACCTTCTGCCGTTGCCTGAACATTCCCGCACGGTACTGCACGGGATACATAAGCGACATCGGCTTGCCGCAGCCTCACGCCCCCCAGGATTTCGCGGCTTGGATCGAGGTCTTTCTGGATGGCTCGTCCGGCGGACGCTGGCATGCCTTCGACCCGCGCAACAACGATCCCCGCATCGGTCGCATATTGATGGCCAGGGGCCGGGACGCCGGGGATGTGCCGCTGTCGCTTACCTTCGGCCAACATACTCTCACGGGCTTCCAGGTGACGGTCGAAGAGGTGGCGGCGCCTCTTGGTCCACATTCGGCGTGATTGCGGCCTGCCCACGCGACCGCTTCATCGTGACCACTCATTGCGGGAATTGATCCCCCGCCGTCGGAGGAAGGCCGATAAGGCAAGAGTAAAGGGTCTTGCCGTCCGTGTCGCTAACCGCCAGGAAATCGGGGCGCTGGGGCATATCAAGAGTGCGTGCCATGGACCATGCCAATTTCACCGCATCCTGAAAGTCGACCACGTCGACAATTTCGCGTCCGACCACCGCATGGGCATCGTCCTGGGGCCGGGTGCGATAGAACTCAATGACGGCTTTCATGGCGGTTCCCGCGGTTGCTGTGAACCCGTCATGCCTGACGATATATACCCTTGCGGGGCGATGCGTCGGGGACCTTGGGCGCCGTATTCGGCTTGCCGGCGGCCCTCTCCGGCGCGGACAGCGGAGTCTCTCGCTGCTTGGGTTTGCGGATTTCCCGGTTGCCGCGCCTCTTTTCCTTGGACAAGGCGACGCCGTTCGGCGGCCAGGGGCTGTCCTTGGTTGGGGCGGAGCCGGCCGGCAGGAGGCCATTTTGCGCGACCATGCGCTCATGAGGTTCACTGTCGCTTCGGATGCGGTACTGCGGTGACTCATCCCGCGCCGGGAGTGTGCCGGTAATGCGATAGATGTCCGCGAACCGCAGCGGTTGTCCGAATCTGAGCTTCAGATGAACGAATTGTCCCACCGCGAAGATGTGTGTCGCCGGGCCGCGGTGGTGGGAACTGGCGTCATGCTGACGGAAATTTGGACTTGTCATGATGGTTCCTTGTTGGCGGGGCATGGAAGGCCGCTGTCGTTCGTTGGTTGACTGGCCGAAAACGGGATGCGCCGTACCATGACGGGTGCTGGGCTGGTTCCGGACATGCGTTGCGGATTTGAAGAGGCCGGGGCGACAGGGATGACCCGCGTGCAAGGCATCCCCTTATTCCTCCAGCGTTTGCGCTGGATGTTCAGCGGGCCGTTGGCCAGGCTCCGAGGAGCTTTTCAAGGCAGGCTCGATCCCGGTTTTGTCGGGACGCTCAACATTCACCGCGATGGCATGCGTTGGAAGGGCCGCCATGTCCGTCTTTGCCGAAGGCGCCGGTTCATTGGACACACCTGGAAAGGCGAGCTGGCGTATCGCGGTGGCCAGCCAGGCGTCGTGAACCAGGCGCCCGCGGCGGTTCCAGGGGATGCCCGTCGTGTTGCTGGCTTCATAAAGTTTCTCAGCCAGGGCATGGGCCTCCTTGGTGTCTGTCATGGCGAATTTCCTGTATGGAGGCCGGGCTGGTGGCGGGCGCGCTCGTGGTCAGGGGCCCTTATTCCCGCTGACATCGATGCTCAGGTCGGCTTGTGCTTTTTCCACGCCGGGAACTGTGGCCTGCCGCTGTTGGATCGGTAAGGGGAGGGCGGTGCCGCCAGGCAATTGAAGATCCGCCGCCGTGCTTCTTCCGACAAATCGGATTCCTTTAGGTGCCGCACCTCGGGGGGCCTGGGCGTTTCGGGTAGCGGCACGTCGGATAAGGGCGCTAGGGCTTCATCATTATTCTTGGACTGATCGATCTCGCTCATGATGTGTTTCCCAATGGCTCAGGGGAATGGGGCCAAGAAGAATGGATCGGAAGTCAGGATTTCTTCCGTCCGGCTTTGGAGCGCGCTTCCTTCGATCCCGGGATTGCCGTCATGGCGGTCGGTGGCCGCTCCGGTACACCCACGGTACCCGCGGTGCCCAGCTGGCTTTCGCGGACGACCCTTTCCTGGCCGCTGAGGTCGAGCCGGATTCGATACAGCGGCTCTCCCCCTTCGACCGGCAGAAGGCGCGTGACGCTGACGGTGGTGCTGGCGGCGCGGTTTTCGGCCACGGCTGGCCGCATGAGCGCGTTCTGGCCGACTTTGAATTTGTGCGGAAGCATCCAGATCTCCGAAAGGGGCGGCACGCCCATTGGCCGTTGCGGGGGTGGGGGACGTGGAGCACGGCGCGTTTAATCTGAAACGCGCCGTGCTCCACGCTTTGTCTAACGCGCGACCCGCTCTAGGAGAGACCGGGCCGGAACTCTTCCAACATCGCCATGTAGTGGCAGGCCGCGGCCGCCAGCACCATGAGGTGCCAAACCACGTTGTGATAACGCACCCGTTCCAGGAGATAAGCCCCGACCCCGACCGTGTAGATCAGTGCGCCGATGCCGATCAGCGAGCCCGTACCAGCCTGAAGCCGCCCTGTAAGGATGGGAATGAGCGGGAGGCCGATCCAGCCGAGGCTCAGATACAAGGCCAGGCCAAGCCGCTCGTACCGGCGGGGTGTTGAAAGCTTCAAGGCGATGCCGGCCCCCGCGATCATCCAGACCACCGTCAGGGCGATCGCGGGCGTCGCGAAGGTTGGCGTGGCTGGAAGACGCAACAGCAGAGGCGTATAGGTGCCGGCGATGGCGAGGAAGATACCGGCATGGTCCAATCGCCGCAGCCATTCCCTTTGGCGCCGGTGCCGGCTCAAATTATAGGCGGCGGAGAAGGTCAGCATGCTGGTCATGGCGATCGCGTAGGCGGCCAAACCGATGGCGTCGTACGCGGGCCCGTGGAATGCCCGGGATGCGAAAATCCAGACGCCGCCGACCAGCGCCGCGCTGACGCCAACAGCATGCACGGCGGCGTCGGCCTTGTATTCCAAACCGGCGTAGCGCGGGACGGAGTTGCCCGTCCGTAAGACGGCGGTGTTCATCGCACGCTCTCCTATCCGGTCGGGGCCGCGTCATGGCTCCTGAAGCTGGGTTTCACGC
The DNA here is from genome assembly GCF_034653355.1 of Nitrospirillum guanabarense. Classification (NCBI taxonomy): domain Bacteria; kingdom Pseudomonadati; phylum Pseudomonadota; class Alphaproteobacteria; order Rhodospirillales; family Azospirillaceae; genus Nitrospirillum; species Nitrospirillum guanabarense. The sequence continues at coordinate 190,144 of NZ_JAYEER010000001.1, read as the reverse complement.
ACCATCCGTTCCTGTCCACTGGTGGTGCTGCGGATCCGGTACAGGAATTCCTTTCCTTGCGACGGCATCAGCGAAACCACCTCATAGCGGCCATCGGCGGGCATCTCCTCCAACCGGTGGGGCGTGAAGTCCAGGGTCTGACCGACGCTGAATTTGTGACGACGCGAAATGCTTGTTTTCCTTCTCATCGCCGGCGCGGCGTCAGCGACGGCGCTGGGGGTGGGCGGCAAACGATGGTGCTACCGGACTTTTCGTCCTTGAGACGACCATCGGGGGGCTTTCGTCGGCCCTGCCGTCTGTCGCCGACGAGGCCTTCCCGCAGAGCTAAAAAAGGTGGCGAGGCTTCCATGCCATCCGCTCCCGGGCGTTTTGGCGGATGGGCCAAGCAGCGCGCAGGTTTTCGGCGGAAGACTTGCCCTGGCGCGGATCGTGGACGGCGTTGAAGCTCACCTTCTGGTCTTCGGCCAGTTTGCCGAATCCCTTGGCACCGTTGAACCACTTGATGATGCCAATAGCCATGGAGGCCTCTCCGGGGATATTCCCAGTCGGAACCGCCCGGCGCAGGAGCGCGGCACGGGCATCAAAAGTCACGACGGGAAAAGGCCGGCGCCAGCCGGTCAATGACCCAGAGGCAAAGTCGACTTCGCCAATATGGGCTCCAGTCGGCCGCATTGCAAGGCCTAATATTTTGTGAGCGCTATCGTATTTTTATTTATCTATTTTAAGAAGCTGCTTTTTTGAAGCGTCTCTTCGTTTCACAGAAAGCTTTTTTGGTGAGGATGATATTTTCATCGATTTGGGCGTTATACCAGCGAGATAGCGACTCTTGCCAAGAGGATTCCCTTCGAGCTGATTTTCTGATTGTGAATCGGCGCGATCAAATGACCCTGCTGTTTCAATAGCATCGGGCTGTTGCTGTGCTGATCGGCGTCCAAACCGCGTCCTGATTACATCCACGGACGGGCCCGGCGGCGGGCGTGACGCTGCTGGGCGTGACTGCTAACCTGCCCCAACCGCCGGGGCCCCGGCCCTTTTCCCGCCGTGTGATGTGGCAGCGCCGTGAATCTCAAAGGTATCATCCAGGACATCGTCGACGAGATGCGGGCCGCGCCCGATCGTGGCAAGGTCGCGACCTACATCCCCAGCCTGGCCAAGGTCGACCCCGCCAGGTTCGGCATGGCGGTCTATACCGTCGATGGGGAATGCCACGCCGGCGGGGATGACGAGGTCGGCTTTTCCATCCAGTCGATATCCAAGGTCTTTTCCCTGACGCTGGCCCTGGGCAAGGCGGGGGACCAGCTGTGGGAACGGGTGGGGCGCGAGCCATCCGGCACAGCGTTCAATTCCATCGTCCAGCTCGAAGCGGAGCGGGGCGTTCCGCGGAACCCCTTCATCAATGCCGGCGCCATCGTCGTGACGGATGTGAATCTGGCGGGGCATTCGCCCCGTGAGACCATCGGCGAACTGGTCCAGTTCGTCCGCTATCTGGCGGAGGATGAAACCATCGCCATCAATGAAGAGGTCGCCCGCTCGGAGGAGCGCACAGGCGAGCGCAACCGGGCCCTGGCCCATTTCATGAAATCCTATGGCGTGCTCCGGCATGCGCCCGACCTGGTGTTGGGAACCTATTTTCATGCCTGCGCCATCGAGATGACCTGCCGCCAGCTCGCCGCCGCCGGACGCTACCTGATGCTGGATGGCCGCCATCCGGGGGGTGGCCGCACCATTTCGTCCATACGAGCCCGCCGCATCCTGTCGCTGATGCTCACCTGCGGCCATTATGACGCCAGCGGCGATATCGCGTTCCGCGTCGGAATCCCGGCCAAGTCCGGCGTCGGCGGCGGCATATTGGCCATCGTTCCCGGCCGGGCCTCCGTCGCCGTCTGGTCCCCCGGCCTGAACGCCAACGGCAACTCCCAGCTGGGCAGCCTCGCCCTGGAGCGCCTGGCCGAGGCCACGGGGTGGAGCCTGTTCAACCCAGGTCGCCTGTCACATCGATGACGCGGCATCCTGCCGGCCGGAAGGGGCGCCGCACCCGCAGCGTCCACCCCAAGGGGCGCATTCCACAGAGATTGCTCCATTGCTGGGACCAGCTTGCCATGTGACGCAGGCGAAGTTTCATGCGGTGGCCTGAATATTTTTTATTTTGAGAACCACATGATCTCGGCCGCCAGATCGTCCACCAGCGCATAGGCATTCGCCGCCCCGACCGTCCGGCCGCAGTATTCCAGGCGCAGCACCAGGGTGGCGCGCGGGACGATCACCAGGGCCAAGGGATAGCTGAGGCGGCCCCGGTTGCCGACATCCGTGAAGCTGACCTCGCCGCGCACCTCGTGGCGCAAGGCCTGGTCCACCGGATAGTTCTCGAACACCAGCGTGCTGTCGAAGGGGGCGCCGGCCGGGTCGTTCCAGGATTGCAGGGCGGGCGGTGGGGCGTGCTCGAACTGGCGTAATCGCAGGTTCTGGTCGAACAGCCGGCGCAGGGCGTCGCCGGCGTCCTTCCCCTCCGTCAACCCTTCGGTCAGGGTGTGGACCACGGGCAAGGTGCCCGCCAGCAGGCCCATGACGCTGTCGATGTCAGGAACATCCAGGGTGCGGCCCGACATGGTGGCGCCGAAGGCCACGGTGCGTTGACCTGTCATCCGGGACAGCACCCGCAGCCAGCCGGCCTGCACCAGGGTGTTCAGGGTCACCCGCTCCCGCGCCGCCGCCGCGTTCAGCCGGCGCACGGTATCCTCATCCAGCTCCCGCTCCACCGCGCCATTGGCTTCGGCTGCGGCCGGCGGGGCCAGATGGTCGCGCAGCCGGGTCGGGGCGGGCAGGGCCGCCAGCTCGGCATTCCAGAAGGCCTCGGCGGCGCCGGCGTCCTGGCGCTGTTTCCAGGTGGCCACGTCGCGCAGGCGGCCGGCGGGGATGGGGGGCGTTTCCCCATCGTACAGCCGCAGGATATCGCCCAGCAGGCGGGACATGCTCCACCCATCCAGCAAGGCATGATGCCAGGTCCAGAGGAAGTGGTATTGCCGCGCGCCCGTGCGCGCCAGGGTCAGGCGCATCAGCGGCGCCCGCTCCAGCGCGAAGCCCCGGCGCCATTCCGCGTCGCGGTGGGCGTTCCAGGCGGCGTCGATATCGGCTTCGTTCCGCCAGTCCGGCTGCTGGACCTCCAACTCCACCGCCCGGCACACGACCAGCACCGGTGGTTCGGTCCCCCCGCCCGGCCAAGCGAAGCTGGCCCGCAAGATATCGCAACGCGCCGCCATCGCCTCCCACGCCGCCACCATGCGCGCCGGGTTCAGCCCGTCGATCAGGGCCCAGACCTGCACCGTGTAGGCGTCGCTGTCCGGATGGTCGCGGCGATGCCGGGCCATTCCGGCCTGCAGAGGGGTGGCAGGCAGGATGTCGGTGATGTCGGGCGCCGGCGCCGGCAGGGTGTCCAGTTGCGCCTGGGTCAGGCCGACCAAGGGGAAGTCGGACGGCGTCACTTGGCCGGCGCCCGTCGCCAGGCAATGGTCGATGACGCCGGTTAGCGCATCCTCGTATGCCGCTACGAAGGCCGCCACGGTGTCCTCGCGGAACAGCGCGGCGCTGTGGCGTACATGCAGGGCCAGCGTCCCGTCCATGATTTGGCCGTCCACCGACAGCAGGGCACCCAAGGGGGCGTCCGGGTCGGTGCCGGCGCCGCAATCCTCGGGTGCCGCCCGCCAGGGACCGTCGCGCGTCACCCCGTCGAATTGGCCCAGATAGTTGAAGGACAGGGATACGGGGGCCGCCAGCGCGTCACGCGTCGCGCCATCGTCGGCCAGGTGGCGCAACAGGCCGAAGCCGATGCCGCCGTTCGGCGCGGCGCGCACGGCCTCCTTCACCTGGCGCACCGTCCTGTCCCATCCGCCATCGGCCTCCAGTCGCACGGGATGGACACAGGTGAACCAGCCCACCGTGCGCTCTAGATCCAGATTGGGGAACAGGGGCTCGCGGCCATGTCCCTCCAGATGCGCGGTGACGGCCGGTCGCTTCCAGGTGCGCCGCGCCGCCTCGGCCAGGGCCGCCAGCAGCAGCACATCGATGCGGGTGCGATAGGCGGCGGGCGCGGTGGTCAGCAGGGCCCGGGTGCGGCTCGCATCCAGCCGCAGGGTGCGGGTCACGGCGTGGCGGCGGGTGTTGGGCGCGCCCGGCCGGTCCACCGGCAGGGGCGATGTGTCCAGCGCCGCCCGCCAGAAGGGCAGCTGCGCCCGTATTGCCGGCGCCTGGGCCAACTCCGCCAGCCGTCGCGCCCACACGGCGAAGGGCGTGGTGCGGGCGGGCAGCGTTCGGTCCAGGCAGGGGCCCGTGGTCAGTGCCCGCAGATCATCCAGCAGGACGCGCCAGGACACGCCGTCCACCACCAGATGGTGCGCCACCAGGAACAGGCGCTGGCCGCCGTCCGGCAGATGGATCAGGCGGCCTCGCATCAGGGGCCCCTGCGCCAGATCCAGACCGTCCTGGGCCTCATCGCACAGGCGGGTGATGTCGGCCGCCGTTCGCGCCGTCCCCTCATCCACAACGATGCCCGCCCCGGCGGCATGGCTTTGCGTCCAGGCGCCGTCGGCGTCCTGATGGAAGCGCAGGCGCAGGGCGTCATGGTGGCGGCCCAGCGCCGCCAGGGCGTCCGCCAGGGTATCCCGGTCCAGCGGCCTCTCGCAGGCCAGCAACACCGATTGGTTCCAGCGCCGGCGGCGGGGGATGGGTTGGCCGAAGAACCAGGCCTGGACGGGGGTGAGCGGGGAGGGACCGTCCGGGATTGGCAGGTCCGGTGCGTTCTCGGCCACCATCTCCACCACCGGGGCCAAGGCCGCGATGGTCTGGCGGTCGAACAGTTGCCTGGGCGTGAAGCGCAAACCCAGGGCCCGGCCGCGGGCCACGATCTGCAGCGCCAGGATGGAATCGCCACCGATCTCGAAGAAGTTGTCGGTGACGCCCACCGTGGCCTGGCCCAGGGCGTCGGCCCATAGCCGGGCCAGGGTGGCCTCCCGCGCGTCGCGGGGGGCGACCTTGCCGGTGGATTCCCACCGTGGGGCGGGCAGGGCGGCGCGGTCCAGCTTGCCGGCCGTGGTCACCGGCAGGACGGGAATGGATATCAGCCGGGCCGGCACCATGTGGGCCGGCAGCACCTCGGCCAGCCGGACGGTGAGGGCCGCCACGTCCACCGTGGCGCCGGCGGACGGCACCACATAACCCACCAGACGGGTGACGCCGCCCGTCTCGTCCGCCACCACCACAGCCTGGTGGATGCCGGCCTGGGCGGTCAGTTGCGCCTCGATCTCTCCCGGCTCGATGCGGAAGCCGCGCACCTTCACCTGGGTGTCGCGGCGGCCCAGATACTCCACCGTGCCATCCTCGCGCCAGCGGGCCAGGTCGCCGGTGCGGTACAGCCGGGCACCGGGATCGCCAAAGGGGTCGGGGATGAAGCGGGCGGCGGTGGCCGCCGGCTGGCCGACATAGCCCCGGGCCAGGCCGCTGCCGCCGATCCACAGTTCCCCCGCCACGCCGATGGGCAGCGGCCGCAAGTCGCCATCCAGGACATGGGCGCTGCGATCGCCCACCGGCCGGCCGATGGGGACGTAGGGCGTGTCGGGCAGGGTGGCGCCGTTCCCCTTCCACACCAGGGGCGTCACCACCGTTTCCGTGGGGCCGTAGCCGTTGATGGCGCGGCGGGGGCGTAGGGCGGCGAACAGCCGCTCCAGCCCCGCGCGGGGCATGGCCTCGCCCCCGAAGGAATAGAGGTGGACAGGGGGTGGATCGCCTTGGGCTTCCGCCCAGGCGGCCAGCTGCTGCAGGTATTTGGGCGGGAAGCCGGCATGGGTGACGCCGTGGCGGCGGATGGCCTCATAGGTTTGTTCCACCGTCCATAGGCTGTCGTCGCGCAGCACCAGGCTGCCGCCTTGGGTCAGGGCGGTCATCCAGCGCTCATGCGCGCCGTCGAAGGTGAACGACAGGAAGTGCAGTTCACGGCTGCCGGCCGTCATGTCGTAAAGGGCGGCGGTGGCAACGCAGTGCATGGCCAACGCCCCATGCTCCACCGCCACCCCCTTGGGCACGCCGGTGGAGCCGGAGGTGTGGATGATGTAGGCGAGGCCGCGCGGGTGGGGTGTCAGGCCCAGGTCGCCGTCGTCCTCGCCCTCCGTCCCGTCATCGGGTCCAGCCAGGGTGGGCAGGCCGTCCAGGGGCGTGGCGCCCACCATCACCGACAGGTCGGCGGCGGCACGGATGGCGCGCAGCCGTTCCAGGGGATAATCCGGATCCAGGGGCACGAAGGCGGCGCCCGACTTCATCACCGCCAGCAGGGTGACGATCAGGTCGGGCGTGCGGTTGAGGCAGACACCCACCCGCACCTCCGGCCCCGCGCCCAGGGCGCGCAGGCGGCGGGCCAGGCGGTTGGCGCGGCGATTCAGGGTGCCAAAGGTCAGCACCGTCTCGCCGAACAGCACGGCCGGGGCGTCCGGCCGGGTGACGGCATGGCGGGCGATCAGCAGCGGCACGGCCGGAGGCGGCGGCAGGGCCCAGGCGGGATCGCGGTGCCAGGCGGTGATGGCCGCCACCTCCGCCGGGGTGCGCGGGTCCAGGGCCCCGATGGGCTGGTTGGGTGATGCCACCGCCTGGGCCAGCAGGGCCCGCCAGCGCTCCGCCACCCGTTGGGCGGACTTGTCCGTGAACAAGGCGGTACGATAGGCCAGCCGGGCCAGGATGGCGCCATCCGCCCGCTCCACACTGCCCAGCGCCAAGTCGAACTTGGCGGTGCGGACGGGCAGGGGCAGAATCTCCACCGCCAGGCCGTCCATGGCCAGCGCGCCCAGGGGGGCGGGGGCGTGGTCGAACATGACCTGCACCAGCGGCTGGCTGTCACGCGCGGGCGCCAGGGCGGTGATGTCCTCCAGCGGCAGGTCCTGGTGGTCCAGCGCCGCCGCCACCGCCCCGGCCACCTGGGTCACCAGGGCGGAAAAGCCGGCGCGGTCCTCCAAGCGCACACGCACCGGCAGGGTGTTCACGAAACAGCCGATCAGGCCCTCCGCCTCCCGCTGCCGGCGGCCGGCGGCGGGAATGCCCACGATCACGTCGTCCTGCCCCGCCAGGCGGGCCAGCAGCAGGGCATAGGCCGCCAGCAGCGCGGTGAACGGCGTATGCCCGTTGTCCCGCGCCAAGCGGCGCAGATCGTCGGCCAGGGTTGGTGGCAGGGTCACGGCGCATTCCGCACCAGCCATCCGACCCTCCGCCGGCCCGCCACCCCGGGCGCCATCCGCCGGCAGGGCCAAGGGCGGGGGCGGGTCCGCCATCCTGGCGCGCCAATACGTCCGTTGCCGATCCGCCTCGCCCCCCTCCAGCCACAGGGCCTGCCAGGCGGCGGCATCGGCGTACTGCAGGGCCGCTGGTTCCGCTTGTGGCTCTCCGTGCCGAGCCGCCGCATATCCCGCCGCCAAGTCCGCCATGGCCAGGGGCAGGGAGGCGCCGTCGGCCGCGACATGGTGCAGCGCCACCACCAGCCAGTGATGGTCCGCCGCCAGGGTCAGCAGATGGGCGCGCAATGGCGCCTCGACCGCCAGGACGAACGGCCGGCCGATGAAATGGTCCGCCACTGCTCGCGCGGCCATCTCCGGGTCCGCGTGGGCGCTGAGATCCGTATGCTCCAGCGCCACCGTGCCGGGGGGCAGGGTCACCGGCTGGGCCCCGCCATTGCCGTCGGGCTGGTAGACGGTGCGCAGGATGGCGTGCCGGGCGGCCAGGCTGTTCAACGCGACCCGCAAGGCCGCGACATCCAGCGCGCCGCGCAGGCGGAAGACGCCCGGCATGGTGTAGGCGGTGGACGTGGGTTCCAGCTGCGCCTGGGCCCACAGCCGCCGCTGCGCCGCCGACATCGCCGACGGCGCCCCGTTCGGGCGGGGGGAATGGGCAGGCGGGTGAAGGGCAGTCCCCGGTCGGCCAGCGCCTCCAGGAACGCCTGCCGTTTCTCGGGCGGCAGCTGGGCGAAGCGTTGGGCGATGTCCAAGGTCGTCTGGGCCATGGGGAACAAGACCGTCAATGAATAGGGGAAGGGGGGTGTCAGGCCACGGCCTGCCGCGCGGCATCCGGATCGGCGCCCAGCGTGCGCAACTGGTCCGCCACGGCGGCCGCCGTGGGATGGTCGAAGACCAGGGCTGGGGCGATCTCCACACCCAGGCGCCGGCGCAAACGGGCGACCAGCTTGATGACCAGCAGGGAATGGAACCCCAGATCGAACAGGTTGTCCGTCCGCCCCACCGCGTCCCGTTCCAGCAGCGCGGCCACCAGGCTGGCCACCATATCCTCCAGCACATCCCCTGCGGTCTCCGGCGCTGCCACGGGGGCCGCCTCGGGCGGCGGCAGGCTGCTCCGGTCCACCTTGCCATTGCCCAGGCGGGGCAGCGCCGGCAGAACCACCACCTGGGCGGGGACGAAGGCGTCGGGCAGGCGTTGCTTCAGGGCGGCGCGCAGTGCATCCACGTCGACTGCGCCGGTGACGTACAGCACCAGCCGCAGATCGGCGCCGCCCCCCAGGGGCGCACGGCCGCCTGCCGCACGCCCGGCTGGGCCAGAGCCGCCGCCTCGATCTCCGCCGGTTCCACGCGGAAGCCACGGATCTTGACCTGGTCATCCGCCCGGCCGGCCAGGCGCAGGCCGCCGTCGGGCAGCAGGCGGGCCAGATCGCCGGTGCGGTAGAGGCGTTGGCCGGGGGCCAGCGGGTCGGCGACGAAGGCGGGGTCGTCCGGCCGGTCGAGATATCCCCGGCTGACCTGGGCGCCGCCAATGTGCACCTCCCCCACCGCCCCCAGCGGAACGGGGTGTCCGGCGGCGTTCAGCAGGCGCACCACGCTGCCGGGCAGCACGCGGTCCAGCGGCAGGCCGTCCGGAATGGGAGCCTCCGCCTCCAGGGCGTGCACCATCACCCCCACGGTGGTCTCGGTGGGGCCGTAGTGGTTGAAGACGCGCACGCCGGGGGCCAGCACCCGGATGGTGGACAGCAACGTGGCGGATGCCCGTTCCCCGCCCAGCACCAGGGTGCGCGGCAGGCGGGGGGTGGCTGTGTCCAGCAGGGCCGCCAGGTGCGACGGCACGATCTTCAGGCAGTCGATGTCCTGGCCGGCGATGAAGCGGGCGAAGGCCATCCCATCGGTCATGGCCGCCTCGTCCGCCACCACCAGGCAGCCGCCGACGGCCATCGCGCCGAACAGGGTGGTGTTGCCCAGGTCGGCCGCGACGGTGGAGGACAGGGCGAAGCGCCGGTTGCCGGCCAAATCCAGGGCCTGGGTGACGCCGGCGACATAGGCGGCCAGCTGGGCATGCTCCACCACCACCCCCTTGGGCGTGCCCGTGGAGCCGGAGGTGAAGATGACGTAGGCGGCATCCCGCCCATCCGGCGGGGGCAGGGCCGTATCCGGCGCCGGCCGGTCCAGCAGGCGGGTCACATCCGCCGCCATCATCACCCGGTGGGGTTGGGCGGCCGCCAGGGTGGCCTCGCGCCGCGCTTCGGGCCAGTCGGGATCGATGGGCACGTAGGCGCCCCCGGCGCGCAGCACGGCCCACAGCGCGAGGACCAGGGGCGTCCCGCGCGGCATGACCAGGGCCACGCGCCGTTCCGCCGCCACACCCTCGTGGCGCATATGACGGGCCAGATGGTCCACCTGGCGGCGGAATTCGGCATAGCTCAGCACGGTTTCGCCGTCCGATAGTGCCGGTGCCGCTGGCTGGTCGCCGGACCATCGCAGCAGCAGATCGACCACGCCGGAGGCGGCGGTCGCCTTTTCTCGTCGGTCCAGGGCCGCATGCGCTTGACGGGCGCGTTTGTCCAGCAGGGGCGGGGGGGTGGTCATCACGCCACCTCGGTCGCGCTGGTATCCAAGCTGGCGCGGTCGGTCATGGCGCCCATGGCGACGACGACGCGGCGCGGCCCTTCGTAAGGGTCGCGGGCATGGGCCGCCAGCATGTTGTCCAGCATCACCACGTCGCCATCGCGCCAGTCGAAGCGCACGGCACAGGCCTCATACACGTCGCCGATCAGGGCCATGACCTCGTCGGGGATGGGGATACCGTCCCCATAGAGGACGTTGCGCGGCAGGCGGTCCATGCCCACCAGGTCCAGCAGGTCGTCGCGCACGTCGGCCTCCAGGCAATAGGGGTGGTGCAGCTGCACCTGGTTGAAGAAGCTGCGGTCGCCGGTCAGGGGGTGGCGGATGACGGCCGGCCCCCGACTGCGGGTCTGCGGCGTCTCCGGGTCCAGCCAGCGGCAGTCGATGCCGCCGGCGGCACAGCGGGCCGTCACCACTTCGCGGTCATCGGTCTTGAAGAAGTCGCGCCAGCCCACATCCAGGCGCGGGGTGAAGGTGCGAACGTACAGCAGGCCGCGCCGCTCCAGGTCGGCCACCAGGTCCGGCGGCAGGCGGCGCAGCATTTCCCGGCAGTCCACGATGGGGGTGCAACCGCCCACGGGGGCCACCTGTTCGGCGAAGAACCATTGCTTGCGCGGCCAGCGGTCCAGATGGGCGCTCTCATTATGGAACAGGATCATCTGCCGCTCCGGATAGGGGGTGGAGCGATAGGTGTTGCGCCCCCCTTCCTTCTTGGGCAGGTCGCCGTAGCCGCCGAACAGGCCGCCGGGCTCCATGGCCTCGGCGAACCCTTCGAAGGCCTGCGGGCCGGGCAGGTCGAAGCCCCGGAGCAGGATGCCCGCGTGGCGGGCCAGCAGCCCGTCGATGAAGGGGCGGTTGGCCGCCGCCCAGGCGGCGGGATCCAATCCGCCGGTTACCGGTTCCAACACCACGGGGAAGGTGCCGCCGGCCGCCAGAAAGGACTGGCGGACGGCCTCATGGGACGGCTTGGGGGCCAGGCGGGCGGGGGCCAGGCGGGCGGGGATGGTCATGGGTGATGCCTCGGGCGCTTGGGCGGGCGGGGTCGAAAGGGGCAGGGGCTGGTCCGGCGCCTCCACCGTCCGGCGCAGCAGGGCGATCCAGTCGTGGTGGAAGCGGGTGATGGTGGCGGGGTCGAACAGGGCGGCGGCGTAGACCCAGTCGGCCGCCATGCCGTCGGCCTCCGGCTCCAGGAACAGGGCCAGGTCGAACTTGCTGCGCCGCTCCAGGGCGGGCAGCTGGGTGACGGTCAGGCCTGGCAGATCGAAGCGGCCTTCCGGCACGTTTTGCAGGACGAACAGGGCCTGGACCAGGGGGTTGCGGCTGCGGTCGCGGGGCACGCCCACCGCCTCGACGATACGGTCGAAGGGCAGGGCATCCTGGTCGAACGCGGCCAACGCGGTGTGCCGGGTCTGGTCCAGCATATCGGCCGGGGTCATGCCCGCGCGGCGGCGGGAGCGCAGGGGGACCACGTTGACGAAGAAGCCGATCAGCGCCTCCACCTCCGGCACGGGGCGGCCGGCGGTGTCGGTGCCCACCACCAGGTCATCGTCGCCCGTCACCTGGTGCAGCAGGGCCTGGAAGCTGGCCAGCAGGGCCATGAAGGGGGTGGCGCCGCGCGACCGCGCCCACACGCCCAGGCGGGCCAGCAGATCCGGCGGCAGGGCGAAGCGCAGGACGCCGCCCGCCGTCTGCGCCACAGGCGGGCGCGGCCTGTCGGTGGGCAGGCGCAACCGCGTCGGGGCGCCGGCCAGGTGGCCGCGCCAGAAGGCGACGCGCGACCGCAGTCCCTCCCCGGACAGCAAGGCCTGTTGCCACACGGCATAGTCGGCGTACTGCACGGGCAGGGCTGGCCAGTCCGGCGGTGTACCGGCCCGGGCGGCGCGGTAGGCGGTGGACAAGTCGCGGGTCAGGATGCCCACCGACCAACCGTCGGCCACCATGTGGTGCATGGCGAAGAGCAGCTGGTGATGACCCGGTGCCAGGCGCAGCAGCCGGGCGCGCAGGGGCGGGCCCTGGGCCAGGTCGAAGGGCCGGCCCATTTCCGCCTCCCGCATGGCCAGGGCGCAGGCCTCCCGCTCCTCCGCCGGCAGGGGGGACAGGTCGTCCATGGCCAGAGACAGCGTCAGGGTCGCCGCCGGCCAGGCGATCGGTTCCCCGTCCTCATCGGCGTCGTTTTCGGGGTAGGCGGTGCGCAGGATTTCATGCCGGGCGATGACGGCGTTCAGCGCGCCCTCCAGTGCCCGGGCATCCAGGTCCCCGTGCAGGTCCAGGGTGGCGGCCATGGTGTAGGCGGTGTCACCCCCGGTCAGCCGGTCGACCAGCCACAGGCGCCGCTGAGCCGGCGACAGGGGCAGGGGGCCGCCGCGCGGCACGGGCGCCAAGGTGGGCAGGGGCTCGACCCCTTCTGCCATATCGCCCGCGTCCAGCCGCGCTGCCAGGTGGGACAGGCCTGGCGCTTCGAACACTGTGCGCAGGGCCAAGCCATCCCATCCCATGCGCCGCAGCCGCGCCACCAGGCGGGCCGCCAGCAGGGAATGGCCGCCCAGGGCGAAGAAGTCGCTGTCGCGGTGGACAGCGGCGCCGGGCAGCAGCTCCCGCCACAGGGTGGCCAGCCGCTGTTCCGTCTCCGTGGCCGGCTCCTCACCAGCACCGTCGTTGGCGAGGGGCTCGGGCAGGGCCTGGCGGTCCAGCTTGCCGTTGGCGTTCAGGGGCCAGGTGGTCACGGATACCCATCGCGTCGGCACCATGTAGGGCGGCAGGTGGGCGGCGGCGTGGCGGGCCAGGTCGTCGGGCGTCCCGTCGCCGGCCGCCTGCCAATAGGCCACCAGCCGGTCGCCACGCGCCACCACGGCGGCGCGGCGCACGGCCGGGTGGCGCTCCAGCACGGCCTCGACCTCCCCCGGTTCGATGCGGAAGCCCCGCACCTTGACCTGGAAATCCTTGCGACCGGCCCATTCCAGCAGACCCTCGGCCGTCCAGCGGCCCAAATCGCCGGTGAGGTAAACACGGGCGCCGGGCGGACCGTCGGGGTCGGGCACGAAGACGGCCGCCGTGCGGCGTGGGTCGCCGCTGTAGCCCCGACCCACGCCGACACCGCCAACCACGATCTCCCCCGTGGCGCCCACGGGCGCCGGCGACAGGTCCGCGTCCAGCACCCGCAGGTCGGCGTTGGCGGTGGGGCGGCCGATGGGGATGACGGCGCCAGGCTCCGGCGCCTGGCGCAGGGGGTGGAAGGCCACGTCATCGGCGCACTCCGCCGGGCCGTAGGCGTTCATCAGCGGGATGCCGGGATATGCGGCGAACCAGGCGCGGGCGTCGTTGGCGCTTAGCGCCTCGCCCGTCGGCAGCACCCAGCGCACGGCGGGCAGGGGGAAGGGGCCGCTGTCCGCCCCACCAATGTCGACCAGGGCGCGCATCAGCGACGGCACGGGCTCGAACACCGTGACGCCGGTGGTGCGCAGGCGGTGCAGCAGGGCATCCGGGTCCTTGACCACGGCGTCGGGAATGATCTCCACCACGGCACCCAGCAGCGGCGCCGTCAGAGTTTGCCAGACGGAAATGTCGAAGCAGGCGGGGGCCGTCTGGGCGATGACGTCGCTTTCGGCCAGGCCCAGGGGCGCCACCTTGGCCAGCATGTTGTTCAGCATGCCGTCGCGGGTGACCATTACCCCCTTGGGTATGCCAGTGGAGCCGGAGGTGAACAGCACATAGGCCAGCTGGCGGCCCTCCGCCGGGGATGTCGGCAAGTCGCCCGCCTCCGCCCGGTCCAGCAGGTTGACCGGCGTCAGGGCCGGCAGATCGCAGGCGATGGCCGGGTCGCGCACCAGCAAGGCCTTGGCTTGAGCCGTCACCTGGGCCCAACGGGCAGGCGGATGGGCCGGATCCAGGGGCAGCCAGGCGCCGCCGGCGCGCAGCACCGCCACCATCAGGGTCAGCAGCTCCAACCCCCGGGGCAGCAGGAGGGCGACGACGCCGTCCGGCCGCAGGCCGGCGGCCACCAGGCCGCGCGCCAGGCTTTCCGATCGGTCCCACAGTTGCCGGTAGGTCAGGCTGGCGCCATCGCAGCGGGCGGTGACACGGTCGGGGTGGCGGGCCACCCGGTCGGCCACCCGGGCCACCCAGTCGGGCCGCAGGGCGTAATTGGCCGGCGTCGTGCGCCAGCCGCGCAGCAGCGCCGCCTCCGCCGCGCCTAAGCGGGGGATGGCGCCCAGGGGGGTGTTGGCGCCGCGCGCCAGGCCCAGCAGGGCGGCGCGGAAGCCGTCCGCCACCCGGGCCAATGCCGCGGCGTCGATGCGCCGGGCATCGGCGTCCAGCGCCACGCCCAGTTCCTCACCGGGAAAGACCTCCACCGTCAGGCCGTAGTGCGTGCGCTCCACATTCTCCCGCTGACGCAGGTCCAGGGCGCCCACGCGGCGGCGGCGGCCCTCCAGCATGGGCAGGTTCTGGAAGACCAGCAGCGTGTCGAACAGCGCCCCGACGCCCAGGCGCTTCTGGATATCGGCCAAGGCGGCATGCTCATGCTCGCGCATGGCGACGTTGTCGGCCTGCACCGCCCGCAGGTAGTCGCCCAGGCGTCGCCCGGCCGCCGGCTTCACCCGCAACGGCAAGGTGGTGATGAAGACGCCCAGCATGGCGTCTGCGCCGTCGAAATCCATGGACCGTCCGGCGGAGGTCACGCCGAACACCACGTCCTCGCGGCCCGACAGGGCGGCCAGGGTCAGGCCCCAGGCGCCCTGCACCAGCGTGTTCAGGGTGACGCCCAGCTCGCGTGCGGTGGCCGTCAGACGCGCCGTCTCGGCCCGGTCCAGCATCAGGGTGCGGTTCAGGGGTGCGACCGGCCCCGGCCGGGTGGGGCGCAGCACGGGTAGGGGCGTGGCGTCCCCGACACCGGCCAGGAAACCGTCCCAGAAGGCCAAGGGCTGGGCGCCGTCCTGGCGGGCCAGCCAGGCGATATGGTCGCGGAAGGGGCGCCGCCGAGGCAGCGTCGGCGCCTCGCTTGCCAGTTGGGCGCGGTAGCGTTCCAGCACCTCATCCAGCAACAGGACGGAACACCAACCGTCCACCACCAGGTGATGGCGGCTCCACACCAGCCACCAGCGTCCTTCGCCCCGGTCCATCACGGCCAGGCGCATCAAGGGTGCAGCCTCCAGCACGAAACCCTGGGTCCGGTCGGTGGCCAGGAAATCGGCCAGCGCCGCCTCTTGCGCCGCCTCATTCCGCCCTTGCCAGTCGTGCCGCGTGATGGGCAGTGTCGCGGCGCGCTGCACCAGCTGCAGCGGCGCGTCCAGCCCTTCCCAGCGGAAGGCGGTGCGCAGCAGGGGGTGGGCATCCACCGCGGCCTGCCAGGCATGGGCGTAGGCCTCGGGCGCGAAGGGACCGGCGGCGTCCAACACCAGCTGGTTGACGTAGGCGCCGCTCTCCCGGTCCAGCAGGCTGTGGAACAGCAGGCCCTGCTGCAGCGGCGACAGGGGGTAGGCGTCGGTCACGTCCGGCCGGTCGGCCCGCAGGTCCGCCAGCGCGTCGGTGTCCAGGCCGCTCACGCTGAAGGGCTGGTCGACCGGTGGCGGGGCCACCTTCGTGGGCGCCTTGGCCGGCGCCGTGGCCAGAGCCGCCACCACGGCGGCCACGGTGCGCTTCTGGAACAGCATCTTGGGCGTCAGGGCCAGGCCTTGGGGCCGGGCCTTGGCGATGACCTGCAGGGCCAGGATGGAATCGCCGCCGATGGCGAAGAAGTCGTCCGTGACCGCCACGGTGGGCCGGTCCAGCACCTCCGCCCACAGCGCGGCCAAGGTCGCCTCCACCGGCGACAGACCGGTGGATGGGGTGGGTTGTGCCATGTTCTGCGGTGCGTCCGCCGGCAGGGCGGCGCGATCGATCTTGCCGTTGGGCAGGCGGGGCAGGGACGGCAGCACCGCGAGGGTGGCGGGCACCATGGCGTCCGGCACCTGGCCGGCCAGCGTGCGCAGCAGCGCAGCGGGTTCAGCCAAATCGCGGCCGGTGATGAAGGCCACCAGCCGCAGGCCGGCACCACCGGGGGCGGGGCGGGCGACCACCGCCGCCTCCGTCACGCCGGGTAGGCGGCGCAGCAGCGCCTCCACCTCGCCCAGTTCCACGCGGAATCCCCGGATCTTCACCTGGTCGTCGGCTCGGCCCAGGAAACGGACGGCGCCGTCCGGCGCCATCACCACCCGGTCGCCGGTCAGGTACAGCCGGCCGCCAGGCACGGCTGGGTCGGGCACGAAGCGCTGCGCGGTCAGGGCTGGCCGGCCGCGATAGCCGCTGGCAACGCCGGCGCCGCCCACGGCCAGGTCGCCGGGCACGCCCACGGGCAGTGGTTGCAGATGGCGGTCCAGCACCGCCACATGCACGCCCGCCAGTGGCCGGCCTACAGGAACGCCGTCCTCATCTGCATTGTCGGCGGTCCAGGTCAGGCAGCCCACCGTGGTTTCCGTGGGGCCGTAGTGGTTCACCACCCGGCAGCCGGGCGCCAGGGCCCGCACCCGGGCCACGAAGTCGGCGGACAGGGCCTCGCCCCCCAGCACCAGGCGCCGGCGGGGCAGCAGGCGTTCCGGTTGGGGCACGGCCATCAGGGCCGCCAGGTGTGACGGCACGATCTTCAGCGCGTCCACCGGCCGCTCGGCCAGGTGGCGGGCCAGGGCGTCCGGGTCGTCGGCCAGGGCGGGGGCTATGATACGCAGGGTGCGGCCCCCCAGCAGAGCGCCGAACCAGGCGGTGTAGCCCAGGTCGGCGGTGATGGCGGCCAGGGTGGCCAGGCTGGCCCCCGCGGGCAGGTCCAGCGCGTCCAGCACGCCCAGGGCGTAGTTGGCCAGGTTGCCCTGCGTGACCACCACGCCCTTGGGCGTGCCGGTGGAGCCGGAGGTGTAGATGACGTAGGCGGGCAGGGTGGGTACCGCCGGCGGCGGCGGGGCGGCGCCAGCCTCAGGCCCGTCCACGGCCAGTCGGGGCTGCGGCAACTCGGCCGGCGCGTCCTCGCCCACGATCAGGCGGACGTCGGCGTCGGCGGCCATGAAGGCCAGGCGGGCGACTGGCAGGGCGGGATCCAGGCAGAGGTAGGCGGCCCCCGCCTTCCACGCGGCGATCATGGCGACGGCCAGGTCGATGCTGCGCGGCAGGTGCAGGCCGACGGTATCCCCCGGCGCCACGCCGGCGGCGGCCAGCCGGCCGGCCAGGGTCGCGGCACGGGCGTCCAGGACGGCGTAGCTCACGCCGTCCGCGCCATGTTCGACCGCAATGGCCTCGGGCGTCCGGCTCACGTGGCGATGAAACAGGGCCAGGGCGCTGTCTGGTGTCGCCGCCGGCCCGTGCCGCGCCGCCGCGTCTTCCTCGGCATGGGCGCGCAAGGAGGACAGGCGGGTGTCGGGGGCCGCCAGCACCTGGTCCATCAATGCCAGGAAACCCCGCTGCATACGGGCGATGGTGGCGGGGCGGTAGCGGCCGGTGTCCTGGCGCCATTGCAGGGTCAGGCGGTCGCCGTCATCCACCCAGCGCAGGTTCAGGTCATTGGCGGCGCCGCGCTGGGTGGCGAACCGCAGATGGGGAATGTAATGGTCCAACAGCCGGCGTTCCCCCACCGGCACATAGGTCGTCATGTGCTGGAACAGGGCGCCGCCCCCGCCGATGGCCGCCGCGATGCGCGCCAGGGGCAGGCGGTGGTGCCGCAGCATGGCCATGAACGTGCCCTGGGTCCGCCGGGCCAGGTCGGCGAAGACAGGGTCGTCCCCCAAGTCCGCGGGCCGGAGATCAACAGGCCAGGGCAGGACATTCAGGGTGCAGCCAATCAGGTCGCGGTCAGCCGCCCCCATGCGGCCGGACACGGGCGTGCCGGTCAGGAACCGCTCCTGCCCGCTCCAGCGTCCCAGGAACACGTGGTACAGGGTGGTCAGCAGGGGAAACAGGCCGATGTCCAGGCGCCCCGCCAGGGTCCGCAGCGCCGCCGTGGTTTCGGACGACAGGTCGATCTCGGACTCGTGCGCGCCGCCGCCATCGCCGCCATCCGATGGTAATTCCAATGCCGGTGGCGGATCGGCCAGCAGCCCGCGCCAGAAGGCCTCCAGCTTCAGGCCGCGCGGTCCCGCCAGCGTGGCGCGTTGTCGTTCCAGCCAAGCCCAATAGCGCCCGGTGGGGACGGGGGCTGGCGCCTGCCCCTGGACCAGGCGCTCATAAGCCTCCATCGCCTGTTCCGTCAGGGCTTCCATGGCCAGGAAATCACCGGCGATGTGGTGTACCGCCACGACAAGATGGGCGCCGGCATCCTCCACCAGAATCCGCACGCGGCAGACCCGGCCCGCTTCCAGATCCAGGGGGGCGTCAGCCTGGGCCGCCAGCCAGGCGGCGCGGGCGTCGTCATCCGGGAAGGTCTTGGTGACGACGGCCACATCGGGTGCGACGGTACGTAGTGGGCGCATCACCGGGGTGCCGGCCGCGTCCTCGCCATAGGCGCTGGCCAGCGTCTCATGCCCGGCGATGATGTGGGTGAAGGCGGCGGCCAGGTGATGGGCATCCATTCCCGGCAGCAGGGCGCCGGCGTAGGCCATGATGTAGCCCGCCTCGTCCGGGGCGGCGCGATAGGCCGCCCACAGGGCGCGCTGCTCTTCCCCCAGGGGATGGGCTGAAGCCGGGGCGTGGTCGGGCGGGCAGTCCGGCGCGGTGGGCGCGGTGCGCGTCGTGGTCATGGAAGTATCCATAGAAGGGACGGGGTCAGCGCGCGGCGACGGGCAATTCCGGGGCGCGGATGGGGTCGGCCATGGCCACCACCACCTTGCGGGCGCCGGTGAAAGGCGCGCGACCGTGGGCGGCCAGCATGTTGTCCAGCATCATCACGTCGCCCGCCCGCCAGGGAAACGACACGGTGCAGGCGTCCAGCACGCCCCGGATATGGGCCAGGTCGGCCTCCGCGATGGGGCCGCCATCGCCATGGAAGACGTGGCGGGGCAGGTCCATTTCATCCTCCACCACCGCCAGCAGGGTGTCGCGCACGGCATGGGGCAGGCCGGAGACGTGGAACAGGTGGGCCTGGTTGAACCACACCGTCTCCCCCGTCATCGGATGGCGGGCCGCCGCCTGGCAGACCTGGCGGGTGCGCAGTTCGCCGTCCTCCTTCCATTCCCATTCGATGGCGTTGGCGCGGCAGAACCGCTCCACCGCCGCCGGATCATCGGTGTTGAAGGCGCGCTGCCAGGGCAGATCCAGACCGTTGCCGTAGTTACGCACATACATCAGCCGTCGCTGCGCGAAGCGCTGGCGGACGTCCGGATCAAGGGCGCGGTAGATGGCGCGGCTGTCGGCGATGGGGGTGGCGCCGCCGGTCTCCGACGCCGTCACGCAATGGAACCAGATCGTGCCCGGCCACTGCAGGGTGTACGACTGCTCGTTATGCAGGGGGATGGACTGGTGCGCCGGGTATTCGGTGGAGGTGTAGACCCCCCGTTCGACCACCGATCGCGGGGTGGAACCGAAGTCATAATCCAGCAGCGGGCGGCCGAAGGCTTCAACGAAGGCGCGAAACGGGGCGTCGCCCTGGATGTCCAATCCTCGAAACACCATACCGCCCACCGTGGGCAGGACCTGGGCCACAACCCTTTTGATGTCGGTGAAGACATCCCGCCAAACCGTGCCCGGCGCCTTGGGCGTGACCAGCAAGGGCAGAGGGGCGTCCCGGTCCCCCAGCAAGGGGACCAGCCGCAGGGGCGAGGCCTCGGCCGTGGCGGGCGGAGCGGCGAGGGGGGGAAGTGTATCCATTTCAATCCATTCCGTGTGATTGCTTGCTTCCTGGGCATCGTCGCGGATGCCTCGAATCTGCCCGCCCCGTCCCGCCGAAGGGATGTGTCCGGGCCTATGTCATAGGAATGAGAATCACTTTCAGTAGTTGACCGGGGCACGGATTTCCGTAAAACCTCCGGTCGCCGTTGCTATCACCGGTGGTCTTTCTCCAGCGCGTGGCGCTGCCCGGCGGTGCGATCCATCCTCTCGATCGTTGACGTACTGATCGTCCCCGAACGTGGGTAACGCTACCCCAGCCTGAAACGACTTGCAAATAAGAATCAATATCAATATTAAAGAAATTGTTAGGCCCGGCGTGGGCCACAGACCATGGGGGGACCACACATGAGCTGGGATAGCCCTGACACCCGCTTCCACGTGGTGATCAACGGGGAAGAGCAATATTCCATCTGGCCGGACCACAAACCGCTGCCCGCCGGCTGGCAGGCCGTCGGTGTCAGCGGCACGCGGGATGAGTGCCTGGCCCACATCGAGACGGTGTGGACGGACATGCGGCCGTTGAGCCTGCGCCGCGCGCTGGAAGTCGCCGGCCAGCCGACCTGATCTCGCCGCCGCCGGCCCTTGCCTGCCGGCGCCTTAGCGCAACAACGGGAGATGCACGATGTCCAGCGACCCCCTGGGTGCTGCGCCGTTGACCTTGGCCGGCTTTCGCGGCCAGCCACCCATCCGGCTGCAGGATGATCCCCTGTTGCGCCGGCAGGCGGCGCGGGAATCCAACGCCCGCTCCTATCCCCGCCGTATTCCCCTGGCGCTGAGGCAGGCGGGCGGCATCTATGTCCGCGACGGGGCGGGGCAACTGTACATCGACTGCCTGGCCGGCGCCGGCACCCTGGCGCTGGGCCATAACCATCCCGATGTGGTGGCGGCCCTGCGCGACATCCTGGATTCCGGCCTGCCCCTGCACACGCTGGACCTGACGACGCCGGTCAAGGACCGCTTCGTCGAGGATCTGTTCGCCAGCCTGCCGGCCGGCTTCGCCGCCAAGGCGCGCATCCAGTTCTGCGGCCCCACCGGCGCCGACGGCATCGAGGCGGCGCTGAAGCTGACGCGCACCGCCACCGGCCGGCGCGTGGTGCTGGGTTTCTCCGGCGCCTATCACGGCATGACCCAGGGCGCCCTGGCGCTGATGGGCAACCGCGGGCCCAAGGAACCGCTGGGCACCATGGGCGCGGACGTGCAGATGCTGCCCTACCCCTATGATTACCGCTGCCCCTTCGGCCTGGGTGGGGAGGCGGGGGTGGACGCCGGCCTGTCGCTGATCGAGCAGATCCTGGCCGACCCGGAATCCGGTGTGCTGCCGCCCGCCGCCGTGGTGGTGGAAGTGGTGCAGGGTGAGGGCGGCGTCATTCCGGCGCCGGCGCGCTGGTTGCAGGGCTTGCGCCGCCTGACGCGGGAGCATGGCGTGGCCCTGGTGGTGGATGAGGTGCAGACCGGCCTGGGCCGTACCGGCCGCCTGTACGCCTTCGAACATGCCGGCATCGAGCCCGACGTGCTGGTGCTGTCCAAGGCCATCGGTGGTGGCCTGCCCTTGTCGGTGGTGGTTTATCACCAGGACCTGGACCGCTGGGCCCCTGGCGCCCATGCCGGCACCTTCCGTGGCAACCAGCTGGCCATGGCGGCCGGGGTCGAAACCCTGCGCCGCATCCGCGCCGACCGCCTGGATGAACAGGCCGCCCTGCTGGGCCGGCGCCTGACTCAGCGCCTGGAAGCGTTGCAAGCCGACCATGCCTGCCTGGGCGACGTGCGCGGCCTGGGCCTGATGATCGGGGTGGAGATCGTGGATGAGCGCCGGCCGCAGCTGCGCCTGGGCGCCCGCCCGGCCGACGGCGACCTGGCCCGGGCGATCCAGCGGCGCTGCCTGGAACAGGGACTGATCCTTGAGGTGGGCGGCCGCTATGGCGCCGTCATGCGCTTCCTGCCGCCCCTGATCGTCACCGCCGACGAGGTGGATGAGATCGCCGCCCGCTTCCAGGCGGGACTGAAGGCGGCGCTGGCCGACCGGCCGGGCGCCGCCCTGGCGGCGGAATAGCGCGACCTAGAGTCGCGACTAAGTCTGATTAGCGGATAGGGTGGGTGCGATGGATGGCCTGGTGAGTGACGTGGAACGGACGGCACCGTTGTCGCATGCGCAAGAGCGCCTGTGGCTGCTGCACCGCTTCAACCCCGCCGACACCGCCTACAATCTGACCCGCGTCTTCCAGCTGCGCGGCCCCCTGGACGTCGCGGCGCTGGGGCGGGCCTTGCAAGCAGTGGCCTGGCGCCACGCCATCCTGCGCACCCGCTTCACGGAGGGGGAGGACGCGCCGGTCCAGCTGGTGCAGCGCGCGCCTACCCTGCGCCTGGTGGTGGAGGAAGACGGCGACCCGGTCGCGCGGGCGACGGCGGAGGCGCTGCGGCCCTTCGATCTGGCGGCGGCCCCGCCCATCCGCGCCACGCTGGTGACGGCCGCCGCCAATGACCACACCCTGATCCTGGCCCTGCACCACATCGTTTCCGACGCCGCATCCAACCCCATCCTGGCCAGTGACCTGATGACCGCCTATCAGGCGGCATTGGCGGATGAGGACAAGGAGGCCGCCCGCCTGCTGCCGTCCTTGGATCTGCAATATGCCGACTATGCCACCGCACAGCGCGAACCGGTGGCGCAGGCGCGGATAGCGCGGGCGGTGGATGGGGCCGTGGCACTGCTGGGCGGCCTGCCGCCGGCCCTGGACCTGCCAACCGATCGGCCGCGCCCGGCGGTCTGGTCCGGCCGAGGCGCCCGCCACACCTTCGACCTGCCCTTTCACCTGCTGCCGGTGATCAAGGCTGTGGGTGGGGCGGAGGGCTGCACGCCCTTCACCCTGGTGCTGACCGCCTGGCAGGCGGTGCTGTCCCGCTGGGGTGGGCAGCGGCGCTTCGCCGTGGGTGTCCCTTTCGGCGGTCGTGAGGAGGAGGAGACGGAGGGGCTGATCGGCTTCTTCGTCGACACCGTCGTCTTCCCTGCCGACATCGGGGCCGGCCTGACCGGCCGCGCCCTATGCCGCCGCCTGCGCGACGCCGCCCGCACCCTGATCGGCAATGGTACGGCCCCCTTCGACCAGGTGCTGGCCCGGCTGGCGCCGCCGCGCGACCCCGGCCGCGCGCCCGTGTTCCAGACCATGGTGAACGTGCAGATGGGGCCCCCGGCGGCCATGCGGCTGGCCGGCCTGGCCATCGAGGCCGTGCCGGTGCGGGAAATGACCGCCAAGGTCGACCTGGCGCTGGAGGTCACGGTGACCGCCGACGCCATCCGTTGCGCCATCGACTACGCCACCGACCTGTTCGGCTCGGCCACCATCGCCGCCCTGGCCGGCGCCTTCGGCACGCTGCTGGCCGGCCTGCTCGCCAACCCAGACGCTCCCCTGGACACGCTGCCGCTGCTGGACTTGGCCGGCCGCGCGCACGAGCTGACCATAGGCAACGACACCGCGCTGGATGTCGGCCCGACGGACGATGTGGTGGTTCGGTTCGAGGCGCAGGCCCGCCAGGCGCCCGGCCGCACCGCCCTGGTGTTCGAGGACGCCCCCCTCAGCTACGGCGATCTCAACGCGCGCGCCAACCGCCTGGGCCGCCGCCTGGCGGCTCAAGGGGTGGGGCCGGACATTGTGGTGGGCGTGCGCCTGCCCCGGGGACCCGCGCTGGTGGTGGCGTTGCTGGCCGTGCTGAAGGCCGGCGGCGCTTATCTGCCGCTGGACCCGGACCAGCCGGCCGCCCGCACCGACGCCATCCTGGCCCATGCCCGCCCCCGCCTAGTGCTGGATGACGTGCCGGATCAGGACGGTGACGACAGCGACCTGGGTTTGCCCGTCCATCCCCGGCAACTGGCCTATCGCCTCTACACCTCCGGGTCCACCGGTGTGCCCAAGGGGGTGGAGATCGACCGCCAAGCCATTTCCAGCCTGCTGCGGGCAATGGCATCACCCGTCGCGGCGGGGCCGGACGACAGGCTGTTGGCCGTGACCACCGTGGGCTTCGACATCGCCGGGCTGGAGCTGTTCCTGCCCCTGACCACCGGCGGCACCATCGTGCTGGCCAGCCGGGCGCAGGCTCTGGACCCGGCCGCCTTGCACGGCCTGATCCGGGACCAGGGTATCACTCTAATGCAGGCGACGCCCGCCACCTGGCGTATGCTGCTGGATGCCACGGACAGCCGCTGGCCGGGCTTGCGCGCCCTGTGCGGGGGGAGGCGTTGCGCGGCGACCTGGCCCGCCGCCTGCTGGACCGGGGTGTGCGCCTGTGGAACGTTTACGGCCCCACCGAGACCACCGTCTGGTCCGCCGCCCATGTGGTGACGGTGGAGGACGGGGCGGCGCCGTCCGTGGGCATCGGTGGCGCCATCGCCAACAACCGCCTGTTCATCCTGGATGGCAATCTGGAACCGTTGCCGCCCGGCGCCGTGGGTGACCTGTGGATCGGCGGCGTCGGCCTGGCGCGCGGCTATGCCGGCCAGCCGGCGGCGACGGCGGCGGCCTTCGCGCCCAATCCCTTCCCCGACGCGGACTTTCCCGCCGGGGCCGCCGGCAGCCGTATCTACCGCACCGGGGACCGCGCCCGCCGCCGGCCCGACGGCGCCGTCGAATTCCTGGGCCGTGCCGATCATCAACTGAAGGTCCGTGGCTTCCGCATCGAGGCGGCGGAGGTGGAGGGCGCGCTGGAGGCGCATCCGCAGGTGCGCCAGGCCGCCGTCATCGTCCATGTGCCGGCGGATGGGGAGGCCATCCTGTGCGCCTACCTGGTGACCAATGGGGACCCGCCCGATCTGCGGCCCTTCTTGGCCGCCCGCCTGCCGGCCTACATGGTGCCCACCGTTTATGTCCGGCTGGACCGGCTGCCGCTCAACGCCAGCGGCAAGCTGGACCGGCGCGCCCTGCCGCTGCCAGACCTGTCGGCCCCGCCGCCCGCCGCCGATGCCCCCCCTCTGACGGGCACGGCCGCCACCTTGGCAGGCCTCTGGGCGGAGGTGCTGGACCAGCCGGTCGCCAGCCTGGATGCCGATTTCTTCCTGCTGGGCGGCCATTCGCTGCGCCTGGTGCGGCTGCAGACCCGCATCCGCGCCGCCTTCGGCCGCGAAATCCCCCTGGCCGAGCTGTTCCAGGTTCCGGCCCTGGGCGCCATGGCGGCCCGCGTCGACGCCCTGGGCGCGGTGGATGAGGCCGAGGACATCGCCTTCATGGCCAAGCTGCTGGATACGCTATGAGATTGCTGTCCACCCTGATGCGGCGCTTCGGCGCCCGCCTGCCGCTGGCCCTGTGCCTGGGCGCCATCGGCGCCGTGGCCGGCCTGGCGGTCATCGCCCTGGTCAACCGCCTGATCGCCGGCACATTGGCCGCCAACGCCGCCACCTTCGCCGGCCTGGGCCTGGCCTTGGTCCTGGTGTTCGGCTGCGGCTTCGCCTCCCAGTCCCTGCTGACGGCGCTGGGCCACCGCGTGGTGCGTGACATGCGGACCACCACGGTGAAGCGCCTGCTGGACACCGACATCGACCGGCTGGAGGGCATCGGCGCGCCGGCCCTCTACGCCACCCTGACCAAGGACATCACGGCGGTGGGCCAGGCCTTCAACCGCCTGCCTTTCATCTTCTACAACGGCATCCTGCTGGGCGGCGGCTTCGCTTACCTGGCTTGGCTGTCGTGGCAGCTGTTCCTGATGAGCGCCGTGGTCCTGGGTTTGGCGGTGGTCTGCGCCCAGGGCTGGGTCTTCGCCATGCGCCGCCTGATGATGGAGGTGCGCGCCACGGACGACCGGCTGTTCGCCGGCTATCGGGGCGCCATCGAGGGGCGGGCGGAGCTGGCGTTGAACGCCGCCCGCCGCGCCGTCTTCCACCGCCTGGACGTGGAGGCGGCGGCGGAGCACGCCCGCGCCACCGAAACCCGTGCCGACCGCTATTGGGTGCTGAGCCTCAGTTGGACGTCCCTGGTCATCCTGGGGCTGATCGTCGGCCTGTTCATCGTCGGCACCGGCCTGGGCCTGGCGCGGGAACAGGTGGCGGGCTTCGTCCTGGTGCTGCTGTTCCTGCGCATGCCGCTGAATGATCTGGTGGGCACGCTGCCTATCCTGATGGCGGGCGGCGTCGCGCTGGCCAAGGTGGAAAGTCTGAACCTGGCGCCGCACCGCGCCGGTTTCGATGTGCCTGATGGCCCCATCCTGGTGACGGCCGCCCCGGCCGGCGCCACCGCCGTGCCGCCGCCCTTGTTCGACCTGTCGGGCGTCACCTACGACCATCCCGGTCAGGATGGTGAAGCGGGTTTCCACCTGGGTCCCGTCGATCTGACCGTGCCGGTGGGGGAGACGCTGTTCATCGTCGGGGGCAATGGCGGCGGCAAGTCCACGCTATTGGCCCTGCTGGCGGGCCTGCGCCGCCCGGCCGGAGGCCATTTGCGCTTGGGCGGGGTGGAGGTGACGGACGATTTGCGCGGCTGGCACCGTGAACAAATCAGCGCCGTGCTGTCCCCGGCCTATGTCTTCGAGCATCTGGTGGGGCCGGACGGCCGGCTGGACCAGGATCTGGCCCAGGATTTCCTGCGCCGATTGCGCATGGACCACAAGGTCACCATCGCCGAGGACCGTTTTTCCGACACCCGCTTCTCCCAAGGGCAGCGCAAGCGCCTGGCGCTGCTGTCCGCCGTGGTGGAGCGGCGGCCCATCCTGCTGCTGGACGAGTGGGCCGCCGACCAAGATCCGGCCTTCCGCCGCTTTTTCTATGAGGAGCTGCTGCCCGAGTTGAAGCGAGGCGGCCGCACCATCATTGCCGTCAGCCATGACGACCGCTTCTTCCACCTTGCCGACAGGGTGCTGCGCTGCGATGCCGGCGTGCTGACCCCCTGGCAGGCAACGCCGGCCGATGCCGGCCCCGCCCATTCCCTGGGCCCCACTTTCAACGACGGGGCGCCGCGCGTGTCGGCGCCGCCGGGAGGGCGACAGCAATGACAGGCGATACCCAGAACCGTTCCGCCGAGACCATTCCCTATCTGTCCGGCACCGCGCCGCGTTGCCTGTGGGAAGGCGACACCCTGGTCGTGAAGGTGGGTGGCACCGTCCGTCAGCGCTGGGTGCTGGAACGGACGGATGGCGAGCCCGTCCTGGTCTTCACGCACGATGGCGGCGGAACGGGCTCCCGCACCGTAGCGGCGCTTACGGCGCTGGACGGCGCCTTGACCCGCGCCGGCGATCCGGCGGCCCTGCGCCTGTCGCTGCCCGCCGACCTGCAAACGGTACTGGAGGCGGAGGGCGTCCTGGTGATGGCGCCCGGCGGCGTGGTCCGGGTGTTGGCCGCCGCCCTGTACCAGAAGCCCGACCTGTGGCTGCGTGGGCCCGGCGGCAGCCGGCATCCCCAGATCCACACGCTCAGCCACGGGCGCTACCACCCGCGCCGGCCGGCCAAGGCGCCGGGCGTCCTCTACGAACGCCGCATCCCCTGGCTGGACCGGGTTCTGTCCTTCCGTCTGGCCGACATGGACCGCGACCTCACCCGTTTCCACACCTGGATGAACGACCCCCGCGTGGCCGCCTTCTGGCAGGAGGAGGGCGACCTCGCCCAGCATCGGGCTTATCTGGAAAACCAGCTGGAGGATCCGCACACCCTGCCGCTGATCGCCAGCCTGGATGGCGCGTCCTTCGGCTATTTCGAGGTGTACTGGGCCAAGGAAAACCGCATCGGCGCCTTCTACGACGCCCAGGACTACGACCGGGGTTGGCACGTCCTGATCGGCGACGAAAATATCCGGGGCAAAGCCTATGTCAGCGCCTGGCTGCCGTCCTTGGTTCACTTCATGTTCCTGGACGACGTGCGCACCCAGCGCATCGTGGGTGAACCCAGGGCCGACCATCATCAGCAGATCCGGAACCTGGACCGTTCCGGCTTCGCCAAGGTCAAGGAATTCAACTTTCCCCACAAGCGCGCCCTGCTGGTGATGCTGCTGCGCGAGCGCTTCTTCGATGACCGGCTGTGGCTGCCCCGCGCGGACCCGGCCCCCAAGGCGGGGGCCTGAGCCATGGGCGCCACCGTCAGCCTGAACGAGGCGTCCCGCCCGCTGGACGTGCTGGGCGTCGGCTTCGGTCCCTCCAACCTGGCGCTGGCCATCGCGCTGCGTGAGGTGGGGCGTGAAGGCGGGCCGGATCTCGCCTGCCGCTTCCTGGAACGCCAAGACGGTTTCGTCTGGCACGGCAACATGCTGCTGGACGGCAGCCGCATGCAGATCTCGTTCGTGAAGGACCTGGTCTCCATGCGCGACCCCACCAGTCCCTACAGCTTCCTGAACTACCTGCACGTCCATGGCCGGCTGCAGGACTTCATCAACCTGCGCACCTTTTATCCCACCCGGCGGGAGTTCAACGACTACCTGGCCTGGGTGGCCGGCCATTTCAGCGACCGCTGCGACTATGGCGAGGAGGTGGTGGCGCTGGAGCCCGACGTGCAGGACGGCCGGGTCCATCGTCTGCGGGTGCGCGCCCGCAACCGGGCGGGGCGGGAACGGGCCTGGCTGGCGCGCAACGTCGTCATCGGCGTGGGTGCCACGCCGCGCGTCCCCGACGCCTTCACCGGCGCCCTGACGGATGCTCGCGTCATCCATTCCAGCACCTATCTGGCGGCGGTGGAAACCCTGGCGCGCGCGGGCCGCGTGGCGGTCATCGGCTTCGGTCAGAGTGCCGCGGAGATTTTCCTGGACCTGCACGCCCGGGGCGTGGCGGTGGACCTGATCGCCCGGTCGCCCGCCATGCGGCCGGCGGACAGCAGCCCCTTCGTGAACCAGATCTTCGACCCCGCCTACACCGACTATCATTATGGCCGGCGGGCGGAGGAGCGGGACCGCATCCTGCGGGAATTCCAGAACACCAACTACGCCGTCGTCGACCCCGACCTGATCGAGACGGTCTACGGCCTGTTCTACCAGCAGAGGGTGGAGCGGGTGGATCGGCACCGCCTGCTGCCCCGGCATGAGGTGCGCGAGGTGCGCCTGACCGGCGGGCCGGCCAGCGGGCCGGAGGGCGTGCTGCTGGATCTTCTGTCCCTGGATGATGGCGAGCGGCACATCCGCCGCTATGGCGGCGTGGTCCTGGCCACCGGATATCACCGTCAGCAACACCACCGCCTGCTGGAACCGCTGACGCCCTGGCTGACGGGGGCCTGGCAGACGGGGGAGGGGGTGCGCCGCGACTACCGCCTGGCCACCACCGACGCCTGCACGGCCGGCATCTTCCTTCAGGGCTGCTGCGAACCGACGCACGGCCTCAGCGACACCTTGCTTTCCGTCCTGCCCATCAGGGCGCGCGAGATCACGGCGGCCCTGGCCGCCCCCTATTCCGGCGCGGGGGCGCCGGAGCGCCGGACCGTGGCGCACGCTTTCTGAAAACTGGAGACATCGAGAAATGAACAAGGTCGGGAATCCGGCGCGTCTGTGGGAACTCATGGGGACCGTGGCGATGATCGCCCTGCTGCCCGCGGCGGGCTGGGCGGCGCCGGATGGCGCCGTTGCCGAGAGCGACACCGCCACCACGGTGATCGTGACAGCGGATCGGGAGAAGGACAGAACCGTCACGGCCAAGCTGCCCATGACGCCGCACGAGCTGCCGCAGTCGCTCTCGGTCCTGGGATCGGAGCAGTTGCAGGAGCAAAAGCTGGTCACCCTGGATGACGCGCTGCGCCAGACCCCCGGCGTGATCGTGGAGCCCATCGATGGCAACCGGGTGAACTTCTATTCGCGCGGGTTCGAGATCACCAACTTGCAGTTCGACGGCATTCCCACCACCATGGATGACCGTATCTTCTCGCCGCCCGACCTGGTGGTGTTCGACAAGGTGGAGGTGCTGAAGGGCCCGGCGGGCCTGCTGGCCGGCTTTGGCGGCCCGGGCGGCGCCATCAACCTCGTGCGCAAGGTGCCGCTCAGCACCACGGCAGGCTATGCCAACCTGACCGTCGGGTCGTGGGACAACTATCGCCTGGAGGGTGATTTCACCGGCCCCCTGAACCAGTCCGGCAGCGTGCGTGGCCGTCTGGTCGGTACCTTCCAGGAGCGCGACACCTTCCAGGACTGGACGCACCAGAAGCGATTGCTGGGCTACGGCACCGTGGGTGCCGACCTGACGCCCGACACCACGGCCACCATCGGCGTGTACCGGCAGGAGAACGACTACAAGGGCGGCTGGAACCTGCCGGGCCGGGTCAATGTGGTGGGCGGCAAGTATGTGCTGAGCCTGCTGGACGTGCCGCGCTCCACCTCTCTGGGGGAGAAGTGGAACGAGGATGAGTTCACCACCACCGGCGCCTTCGCCAATGTGGAGCATCGCTTCGGCGACGGCTGGCACGTCAACCTGGGCACGCAGTACCTGGATAACGTCATGGACCGGGTCATGGCCTACGCCTACACCCCCGTGGTCGTGGGCCAGAACACCACCACCCTGTACGCCCAGAAGGTGCGATACGACCAGTCGCAGGCCGGCACTGACCTTTCCGCCTCCGGTCCCTTCACCTTGTTCGGGCAGGTGCATGAGGCGGTGATCGGCGCCAGCTATGAACGGACGGAGTTCCGTGCCCGGTCGGCCAACGGCTACAACGCCAACGGCAGCACCTGGTCGTCCACCGTCAACGTCTACTCCCCCGTGGCGACGGCGGCGGAGCCGGTGTGGGCCCCGTGGCAGCGGGACAACACCACCCTGACCCAGACCTACAGCACCTATGGCGCGGTGCGCCTGCGTCTGCTGGACCCGCTGCGCCTGATCGCGGGTGTACGCGCCACCTGGTGGGATACGGCGGTCGACACCGTCGTCCCGGCCAAGACCCCGCGCAGCACGGCCTCCATCGATGGCAAGGTTACGCCCAACGCCGGCCTGGTCTATGAGGTGGACCCGGCCGTGGCGCTGTACACCAGCGTCACCCAGGTCTTCCAGCCGCAGTCCTATACCGATGCCAGCGGCAAGGTGCTGAAGCCCCTGCAGGGCATGCAGTACGAGGTCGGCACCAAGGTGGATTTCCTCGACGGCCGCCTGCACGGCAGCCTGGCCCTGTTCCATGTCGATGAGGAAAACCGCGCCCAGGCGGACACGCGCTATCCCAACCAGTCCATCTATCTGGCCCAGGGCAAGGCGCAGAGCGAGGGGGTGGAGTTGGACCTGACGGGCGAGGTGCTGCCCGGCTGGACCGTCACCGCCGGCTACGCCTACACCTTCGCGGAAAACCTGGACAGCAGCGTGTCTGACAGCAGCGCCTTCAGCGCCATCGCGCCCAAGCATTCCTTCAAGCTGTGGACCAATTACCGCTTGCCGGAAAGCCTGGACAAGCGCTGGACCGTCGGTGGCGGCGCCACGGTGCAGTCGTCCATGTCCAACACCTTCCCCACCCTGGGCAACGCCGTGCTGACCCAAGGCGGCTACGCCGTGTTCGACGCTCGCGTCGGCTTCGACGTGACGGAGAGGATCAGCGTCGCCGCCAACCTGAAGAACCTGTTTGACCGCACCTATTATCAGCGCGTCGGCACCCCGCAGTCCGGCAACATCTATGGTGAGCCCCGGTCGGTGCTGGTGACCTTGCAGGCCAAGCTGTGACGGCGCCAGCGTTCCCACCTGGGTCGTCACGGCGGACCCGGTCCCCCAAACGGGGGGCCGGCGCTCCACCGCGGGGGCGATGGCACATCCTGGCCCGGGTGCTGGCCGCCATCATCGGCACCTACGCCCTGGCCTGGGGCTTCGGCGCCCTGGGGGCCGTGGTCGGCACGCGGCTGGGGATGGCCCCGGCGGAAGCCTCAACTTTGTTCGGCCTGCTGGCGCTGCTGGCCATGCCCGTCATCGCCCTGTGGGCGCTGTCTGCGGGCCGTGTCGGCCGGGTCTGGGCCGCGCTGGCCGTCGGGACCACGGTCCAGGTCGCGCTGGCTTATCTGGTGCGGGGCCTGGTCCCGGGGAGCGGGACATGAGCAGGGCTTTGCGCGCGGCCCTACTGTGGCCCCATACCTGGATGGGCGTGGCCTTGGGCGGGTTGCTGATCGTCATCTTCTTCATGGGATCGCTGACCGTCTTCATGCCGGAGATCGACCGCTGGATGATGCCGGCCACCCGGGTGGCCGTGCCGGAAGCGCCGGTGTCGCTGGACGCCGTCGCCCGGCCGTTGCTGGAGCAGCTGACCGCTCAGCGCGCGACCGGGGGCGCCACGGTGCGCGACTGGCTGGTGGAAATGCCGGATGCCCGCACCCCCGTCCTGCAACTGCGCGTCCGTACCAGTGCCGGCGCCGCCGGCATGATGGCGACCGCGACGGGCCGGCGCCTGCCGCCTGCCGGGACCCTGGGCGCCTCCTCCTTCTTCTATCCGCTGCACTACTGCCTGCTGCTGCGTCCGGGCTTCGTCGGCTATTGGATCGTGGCCCTGGCGGCGGTGGCGATGATGGCGGGGCTGGTGTCCGGGGTGGTCATCCACGCCCGCATCTTCCAGGACTTCTTCACCTTCCGCCCCCGGGCCCATCCGCAACGGTCGCTGTTGGATCTGCACAACCTCATAGGCGTGCTGGTCTTGCCCTTCCATCTGATGATCACGTTCAGCGGCGTCGTCATCGTCCTGCCCGTGGTCTTTCCCGCCGGAACCACGCTGCTGTACGGCGGCGACATGAACCGCTTCTACGCCGACGCCGTCGCCACCTACGACCGGCCGGCGGCGGGCGTCGCGGTACCGCTGTCGCCGCTGGACCCGCTGGTGGAGCGTGCCCGCCAGCTGTGGGCGGCGGAGACGGGCGGGCCGGTGGCGGTGGCGCAGATCGGCGTGGTCCATCCCGGCGATGCCGGCGCCTATGTCCGCGTCACCCGTGTCAACGACGACCGGGTGACCCTGCACAACGACCCGCTCTACTTCGATGGGATCACCGGCGTCCTGCTGGCCCGGGGGCTGCCAGGGCCAGTGGTGGGGGCGCAGCGCGTCATCGCCGGGCTGCATGAGGTCCGGTTCGACCATTGGACCCTGCGCTGGCTTTACTTTCTGCAAGGGCTGGGGGGCTGCGCGCTGATCGCCACCGGCCTGCTGTATTGGCTGGAGAAGCGGCGGGTCCGGCATGGGGGCCGAGGGTGGCGGGTGGTCGCGGCCACGGCCTGCGCCACCACCACCGGGGTTGTCATCGCCACCCTGGCCATGCTGGTGGCCAACCGCCTGCTGCCGGCGGCACTGCCCAGCCGTGAGCTGGCGGAGGTGGCGGTGTTCTTTCTGAGCTGGATCGGCACGGCCCTGCACGCCGGCCTGCACCTGCGCCGGCATCCGGGGCCACCCTGGCGGGCCCAGGCGGTTCTGGTGGGGGGCTTGGCGCTGACGGCCATGGTCGCCAACTGGATCACCACCGCCGACCACCCCTTCCATGCCTGGGCGGCCGGCCATGGCGCCGTGCTGGGCGTGGATGCCGGCCTGGCGGTGACGGCCCTGACGGCTTTCTTCGCCGCGTGGCGGCTGGCACGCCGGGCGCAGGGCCGTCGGGGCAAGGCATGGGGGCCCGATCGCTTGGCGGTCGTCTCGACGGGGTTGGAAAATGGCTAATGGGTCGGAGGTCGGCGTATTCGCCTTGGCTACCTTGGGGATGGCCTCGGCGGCATTGGGCCTGGACCGCCACTGGCGCGATCTCGTGGGTCCGCGTTGGGCTGCCAGCCGTCCCTGGACCAAGACCCTACGTTTGATTGCCGTCGCTTGCTGGGGCGGTGCGTTCATCCTGGCGGTACGGGAAGAGGGAGCAGGCATTGGTACTTTGCTCGGAATCGCGGCTCTAACCGTCGGCGCATCCACGGTCACCCTTACACTTGCGATCTTGTCCATGCGGAAGCCGCGCCGACCTGTCCAGCGAGTGGCGGAGGCGCCGAACGGAATGGCTTCCGGGTGTGACGAATAAAGGCTGATCAACTGGCGTTAGGAGACGCCAGTGTCTCCGCGAGTTCATGGCCCCCCCCGACATCTCCTCATGGACGGCTATTTGATTTGGCTTGCCAAATAGGCGCGGATTCCACGGCCATACGGTGGGCGCAACGCGCGCAGCGGGGCAATGTCCCGGCCAAGTTGCTGGTAGACAGCCTTGCGGTGGCTGAATTCCAGGAACCCCTCCCGTCCACCATAGACGCCGAAGCCGGATCCCCCAACGCCCCCAAAGGGAAGCTCGTCCTGGGCGACATGGTAGAGGACGTCATTGACGGTCACGCCGCCGCTGGTGGTATTCGCCAAAACCGTCTCCTGCTCGCTTGCGTCTGTTCCGAACCAGTAGAGGCCAAGCGGTCGTTCCCGTTGATTGATATATCGGAGGGCGTCATCCAGGGCCTTGTAGGGGAGGATAGGGAGGATCGGGCCAAATATCTCTTCACGGAGGACTGCCATATCCTGGCTTGGGTTGACGATTAAGGTGGGGGCGATTTTCCGGCTAGGCAGCGGTAGTGGGGCTTCGCCCGGCGGGATCAGTTCCAGCACCGTGGCGCCGCCCACCCGCGCATCAGCAATATAGCCGCGCAGACGACTGGCGTGCCGGTCGGAAATGATTGAGCCATAGTCTGGGTTGTCCCGGAGGGTGGGGAAGAATTGCTGGACCGCCGCTGCGGCTTCCTGGACGAAGACTGACAACTTGTCCTTCTGCACCAATACATAGTCCGGGGCTAAGCAAGTCTGGCCAGCGTTCAGCAGCTTGCCGTTCATGATGCGTCGCGCCGCCAAAGAAATATCGGCGGTGGAGGAGACGATCGCTGGACACTTGCCACCCAACTCCAGAGTTAGTGGCACCAAGTTCTCCGCCGCCGCCCGCATAACATCACGCGCGACGGTGCCACCACCCGTGAAAACCAGATGGTCGAATCGGAGATGAGAAAACGCTTTGGCAACGTCGGGGCCGCCGGTGCATACCGCCACCTCATCCGGTGAGAAGGCATTGGCGACCAACCGCGCCATCAACAGGGAGGTTGCCGGGGTCAGTTCGGAAGGCTTAATCATTGCCCGGTTGCCGGCGGCCAGCACTCCGGCAAGAGGGGCGAACACCAAATGGAATGGGACGTTCCATGGGCTGACAATGCCCACAACGCCCTTCGGCTGATAATGAAGGGTCGCCTTCGCCCCCAGCAGCGATAGTATCCAAGGGCTGGTCCACCGCCTTTCCGGCTTCATCCAGCGCGTGACGTTGCGGCGCGCGAATTTAAGTGCCGCCAGCGGCCCCGCAAGGTCCATCAACAGGCTGACCTCCGTCGATCGCGTTCCGAAATCCTGTGCCAAGGCCTGGGTGATTTCCTTGGTGTTGCTCAGCAGAAGGTCGATGCACCGGCTCAGGCGGTCAATCCGCGTCGCGGCGGAGGGCGCCCCCGCTTGAATTTGCGCGCTTCGCTGCCTTTCGAGCAATGCCCGCAACGTGTCGGCGCTGTCGGGTTCGGGGACCCTGGTCGGCGCTAAGGTGTCGCTGCACATTGAGATTCTCCCATTCTTGCCGGCGGCTTTGTTTCTGTTCGGAATATAATATTAGCTATATATGGCGAACTGTCTAGCGCTGGATCATGCGCCTTGCTCGCGCTGGATTGCCCGGAATGTGCAACTTCCCGGCTCCATCGCCTTGGTCTCAGCCGGGGCTTGACGACAATGATAATATAGTCATTACTATTTTATCCGGCTGAGGGCCGGCTTGCATCTCGGGGCGATCATGAAAAAGAAAAAGCCACAGGTATTTTTCATCACCGGAGCAGCCAGCGGCATTGGTGCCGCCACCGCCCGGCTGCTGGCCAGTCAAGGCCATGCCGTCATGCTGGCGGATATCAACGCGAAAGGTGTCAGGGACGTGGCCGCCAGCCTCGGCCCCAATGCCGATGCGGTGGCTTTGGATATCACATCACCGGCCGCTTGGGAGGCGGCGCTCGACCTCACCTACAGCCGTTTCGGCACCTTGGATGTGCTGATCAACAACGCGGCCATTGTGGTGACCGGGAACGCGCGCGATGTCCCGGTCGCGCACCACCAGCGCACCATCAATATCAACTTCATGGGCCCCCTGACCGGCTCTCTGGCGGCGCTGGAGCGCTTCCGTGCACAGGGGCACGGCCACGTCGTCACCGTTTGTAGCATGACCTCCTTCATGCCCTTCCCTGGCATCGCCAGTTATGGCGCCTCAAAACAGGCTTTGAGAGCCTTCCATCACGCCCTGGCATTCGAGGAGCGGAATTCGGGTGTCGACTTCACCATTGTTCACCCGACGGCCACCGAAACGCCGATGCTGGAGCAGGAGGAAAGGGACGACGCCTGCGGCTTCGCTTTTCTTGCCGACCCGGTATCGCCCGAGGTTGTCGCTGAAACGGTGGTGACGGCAATCCGGCGGAAATCGATTGAAGTCTTCATGCCGCCGGAGCAGGCGAAGGTTATCCGTTTGCTGGGAACAGATGCCCCGCGGATGCGTAAACTTTATGCCCAGATGGAAGAAATTGGGCGCAGTGCTCAGCATGAGCGTCGCCAGTCCCACAATCCTAACTCTCACTAATCTGTACAATAGAAGGAATAAAACATGGTACCTGTCGAAGATTTCATCGAAAGCGTCGTTGGAAAACTGAAAACGGCGATAGCAGCAAAGCCTGCGCCTGCCAAGAGTCTCAAGATAAAGATCAAGGATGTCGGTATCGTGCTGGCGAATGCCGCGACCGTCGAGGCCCAAGAGGGGGCGGCGGATACCGTCATCACCGTGTCCCGTTCAGACTTCGAAAATCTGGCGTCGGGAAAGCTAAATCCTCAAATGGCCTATCTGCAGGGCAAGATCAAGATCGAGGGCGATCCCGCCGCCGCCCTGCAGTGGCTGCCGTTTATTCAGGGGAAGGTCTCTTAATATTTGGTTCCGGCCCCATTCCCGGCCGACTGCTGGAATGGGGCCAAATCCTCGCGCCCCGGCGATTAGGCCAAGCCAACCATCTCCGCCAGTGACTTTGGGCCCCCGAGGTCGATCAATTCCAGCAGGGTTCCATCCGGATCACGCAAAAAGACCATGCGGATGTCCGGCGGCATGGCCGTGGGCGGACCCATGTTCGCCAGGCCTGCGGCCAATAATTCGCCATAGGCGATATCGACATCGGGCACGCTGAAGGTAAGGGCGACGTAGGTGGACGGCGGAGTTTGGCCGACCGACGCCCCATCCGGCTCCGTTGCCGTCGGTTTGGCCTTTTTAATGAGTTCCACCGCGATATTGGCGATCAATCCAATGACGACGCGGTCTTTCCCGGGCCCTTCCTGATTGTCATAGAGCGCTCTGAATCCAAACACCTTGCTGTAGAAATCGATGGATCGCGGCAAATCGCTTACGTGAATCCCGACGTGGGACAAGGCTAAAGGGCGCACCAGCGCGTTGTCGGCGCTTTGCTCAGGATCGGTCATTTCACTCGTGGTTTCGTCCATACCCGGAGTCCTCGTTCTCAAAGATTGTTGGAAATCACCCCTTGGCACCTGCGGTGGGGATAGCGCGGGGGACTATCCAACAATGCACTTTGCATAGCAATAACTATCCTATAACATCGAAGGCGAGCTGGTGTCTGTGGCGGGACGATGGGCGAGGAATTGCCTGGAAAATCTCCGCTTCTAGACATAACGGACGGGAGGCCATGACGTGGCGAGAGATCAGAATATAGTTATTAATAACTTATCGTTCGGTGAAGCGCCGCGCTGGCGTGCCGACGGGCTTTACTTCTCCGACGTTCATGCCGACAGGGTCATGGTGTTGCGAGGTGACGGGCGCCTCGAAACCGCCATGAGCGCCTCGGGGCCGGTTTCGGGGCTGGGCTGGTTGCCGGATGGGCGGATGCTCGTGGTTTCAATGCTGGACAAGCGTGTGCTGCGCCTGGAGCCGGACGGTGCGACGACGGTCCATGCCGATCTCTCCGAACTGGCGACCGGCCCCGCCAACGACATGATCGTAGGGCCGACAGGGGTGGCCTATGTCGGAAACTTCGGCTTTTCCCTCTTTCCCCCGGAACCGCCCAAGTTGGCGGTGCTGGCGGCGGTGGCACCCGACGGTCACGTCACCGTCGCGGCGGAAGACTTGTTCTTCCCCAACGGCATGGTCATCACTCCCGATGGCCGGACTTTAATTGTGGGGGAGAGTGGGGGGCAATGCCTGACCGCTTTCGACATCGCCGACAATGGTGGCTTGAGCAACCGCACGGAATGGGCGGCTCTTGGTGATGGCGCGCTTCCTGATGGAATTTGTCTGGACGCCGAAGGGGCGATCTGGGTGGCCTCGCCACCTACCAATGAGGTGCTGCGTATAAGACAGGGCGGCGAGGTGCTGGAGCGCATCGCCACCGATCAGCAAGCGATTGCCTGTGTCTTGGGCGGTGTCGACCGCAAGACGCTGTATGTCTTTACCGCCGAGAGTACCGAACCCGCATTTTGCCGGGAGCACCATACCGCGCGCCTGCTGGCGATAAACGTCGATGTCCCCGGCGCGGGTTGGCCGTAAGCCCCAAGGATCATTATTGCCGCTGACGTAGCATAAAAAGGGGTTGAAATGGACACGTTCGATGTCGTCGTCGTTGGGTCGGGGGCCTTTGGTGCCAGTACCGCGTTCCATCTCGCCAAGGCGGGGCGCCGCGTGGCGTTGGTGGACCAAGCGGCCTTGGGGTCACAGACGTCGCCGCGGGCTGCAGGCTTGACGGGTCAGTTGCGCCGTACCGACATCATGATGGAGCTCGCCCGCCGTTCCGTCGACAAGATGGTGCACTTCACAACGGAAACGGGGCTGCCCATCGAGTATGTCCAGGCCGGCAGTTTGATCATCGCGCGGACCCCTGAACATGCGGCCGGACTGAACTTGGCTGTCGAGAATGGTCGGCGCTTTGGTCTGGACGTGGCGATGATAAGCCCGGAGGCGGCCAGGGACCGTATGCCCATTCTGGAGATGGACGGCATTCATGCCGTTTCATTCACACCCACGGACCTCCATCTGGAGCCGGAGCAGATCGCCTTGGGCTACGCCAACGCGGCTGCGTCGCTGGGGTGCTCCCTCATGCCCGATACAAGGGTGACGGGCATCGTGGTGGAAGGCGGCCGCGTCAATCGGGTGCTCACTGAACGTGGTGAGCTGCACGCCCTTGCCGTGGTGGACGCGGCCGGCGGCTGGCTGCGCCTGGTGGGAAATATGGCCGGTGTATCGCTTCCGGTGGTGCCCACTCGCCATCAGCTTCTAATCACCGAACCCATGCGGGCCGCACGCCCGGACATGCCCACCGCGCGGGTCATTGACGCCAATGCCTATGTGCGTCCCTGCAGGGGCGGCTTGATGTTCGGGGGATACGAGCAAGATCCGGTAACTGTGGATTTGGCCGAACGAGGACCGAAATTCCGGATTGATGACCTAGCGTTGGATATAGCTGTTCTGCGACGGCTTATAAAATCAGTCGAAGGTCAGTTTCCGTTACTGAAGGACGCGCCAGTACGCGAGCATCGCGGTGGCCTACCGACGATGACCCCGGACGGCTTCCATCTTGTGGGCCCGGCCCCCGGAATTTCGGGTCTGTATATCATCGGCGGTTGCAATGTCGGCGGTTTGTCAGTCTCTCCCGCGTTGGGAGAAGTACTGGCGGACTGGATTGCTGAAGGTGAATCGCCGGACCTGGATATGTCGGTAATGTCTCCAGCCCGCTTTACCCAAGGAATACCGACGCTCGAATTGCTGGAGCGGTGCCGGTTGCAGTACGCCAACTATTACACCGGGCAACCCAGGGACGCCGACTCTCGATCATTTTGAATGGTTGGGGTTCGGCCTGATTACAGCAAGGCTAACTCGCGCTCGGCTCGCAGGGTGCGTTTACGCCGTGGCGGAACGGCCCCGTCTGCCCTTTGTCCTTTCCGCAGCTTGTCCACCATTTAGAAATAGTGAAGGCCTGCTAAGGGCACACAAGCCCGATCCCCATATTTTATTTCGCGATCGGAAGCAACGTCAAGAATGTGCTCGATCGCATGCAAGTAAAATAACAATGTAACCACGATAGGCCACGACAGGGGGCCTGGGAGAGAGATGATGCGGTACAATGATGTGCTGATGCGCACGGTCGCGCTGGGGGTGTTGCTTGCCGCGAACTCGGCGGAAGCTCAGAATGCAGCCTCGGGCGAGGCTCGATCCGGCTCGGAAGAAGTTCTGCAGGATATTGTGGTGACAGCCCAGCATCGCAGCGAGAACATTCAGGATATTCCTATTGCCGTTAACGCGCTTGATGGCCAGACTTTAAAAAATCGTGGCGTGAATTCCAGCGAGGATATTGCGGAATTCATCCCTAATCTGCAGATCAGCTTACCTTATGGCGTCGGCAGTCAGCCCATCATAACAATCCGAGGTGTCGGATTGAATGACGTGAGTACCAATAACGCGGGACCGAATGGCGTTTATATTGATGATGTCTATATGAGCTCTCCCGCTTCTCAAAGCTTCCAGACCTTTGACTTGGAGCGGGTGGAGGTGCTGAAAGGCCCCCAGGGAACCTTGTATGGCCGGAACACCACCGGTGGCGCCATCAGCTATATCTCGGCCCGGCCGACGGATGAGCCAAGCGCCAGTGTTCATGCCAGCTACGGATCGTACAATACCTACCAAGTCGATGGATTTGTGAATGGCCCATTGGACGATCGTGTAAACGCCCGGATCGCCTTTAATCACAACGGTTCGGATGGATTCATGAAGAATCTCCAAACCGGCCAGCGCCAGGGGGGCACTGATGATTATGCGGTGCGAACTTTGTTTGAAATCAAACCGTCTGATGACCTGACGCTGCTGCTGAACCTTCATTGGGGGCGACAGCAGACACTGGCAACCCCTTATCATGAGGTGGGGACGCTTGATCCTTCGACGGGAGGCTTTTGCTCCACGGCCCAAGTGCAGGCGAGCAGTTGTGTCGACGCCTACGGCTACCATGGTCCATCCAACCTCTATAAGGGTAACTACAACCGCACCGAGGAAACGACGGTCGCTGCCAACGGCGCATCATTGCGGGCCGATTACTCCCTGGAAGATGTAACCCTGACCTCGATCACGGCCTATGAAAGCAGCCGTCGGACCGATCCGGAGGACTCCGACAGTGAGCCGCTGCGCCTGCTGGAGATCGACTGGGGTGTCACATCCAAGAGCTACTCGCAGGAATTTCGTGCTGCTGGCGGGGATGCCGCGCTGCATTGGGTCGGTGGCCTGTATTACATGAATGAGATACTTTGGCAGAACCAGACCAGCCGTGCTTTCCAGGATCTTGATCTGGTTTTTGGCCCCGGCGCTGGCGAGGGGGTGGCGCTGGTGGGCGGTGATACAAGCCGGCAGCGGACATCGGCCTACGCCGCGTTCGGGCAAACGGACTTCGATGTCGCCGACGGGCTCCGTCTTACGTTGGGCGGACGCTTTACCCACGAGGAAAAGACCTTCGCCACGGTCGGGGCGCTCAGTCTGGAGACGAATGGAGCGTTTCCCGCCGCCACGCCGATTTATGCGGCGAACGAGAAGCTGGAGAATAACGCGGCCTCGTGGCGCGCGGCTCTCGATTATGAGGTGGAGCCTGACATCCACGTCTATACCAGCGTTGCGACCGGCTTCAAAAGCGGCGGCTACAATGGCGGGTTCCTGGCATCAAATCCGGTGGACGCGGCAATCCAGTTGCGGCCTATCCAACCGGAGAAGGTCACGGCGTATGAGGTGGGTTTCAAGACCGATTTGCTGGACCGTCGCCTGCGGTTCAATGGTGCGGCCTTCTATTATGACTACACCAACATGCAGGTCTATAACTTGACCCCGGCCAGCAGTCCCGGCGACCTGCCGGTTTCCGTCCTGGTGAACGCCCCCACGGCAACCATCAAGGGGGTGGAACTTGAACTGAGCGCGAAGCCTTTGGCCGGCCTGACCACCAGCGTGAATCTTGGGTATCTGGACGCCCGTATGGGGAACTTTAACCTCGGCGGCGTCACCACCAGTTTGGAGAACCTGACCGGTAATCGCCTGCCTTCGTCACCCCGGGTCACCGCGATTGCGATGGCTGACTACGCCATTCCCTTGGCAAACCAAGCGACGGTGACCATCGGGACTTCAGCCTCGTATCGCACGCGGCAGTTCTTCGATATTCGTAACAATCCATTGCTGGTGCAAGGGGCCTATTGGCTTTTGGACGCTCAAGTCCGTTACTCCAGCCCCGGCGATCGCTGGAGTTTGGGCGTCTTCACCAAGAACCTGACGGGGACCAAATACATAACCTATGGTGCTGACCTGTCCAATCCCTTCGGCTTCATCCAGCAGGTCGCGGGCGCCCCCCGGACGGTTGGCATTCAAGCCACCCTCCATTTCTAGCTTCATGGGCGGGGTTACCAACATGGCGGATTTACCTTTGCGGGACTCTGCGGCAATCGACGTTTCGGAGATGGAGGGGCGGGAGGATATGGCCCTTGTACGTCCCAAGCCGTTACAAGCGTTTGCCGCGCTCTATGGTGGCGCCATCGCGTTGCTGATCACCGGCTTGCAGCCTTTGGTATTGGGGCAACTTGAGCAAGAGGGGCGCCTGACGGCCTCCGAGATCGGGCTGACGGCCATGGCGGAACTGCTGATGGTCGGTATTGGGGCGGCCGTCGCGGGCTGGATATTCAAGCCTCGATATTTGCGCATGATCGGCGGTGCGGCGGGCATCGTCCACGCGCTCGCCAGCGTGGCCGCCATGGCCGCGTCTGGTCTTGAGATCGTCATCAGCCGGGCGATCGCTGGGCTTGCCGCGGGCATCCTGTTGTGGATAGCCATGGGCATGATAACGCGAACCAGCCAGCCGGAACGATGGTCCGGCTCGTTCCTGACAGGTGAAACGCTTTTCCAGCTTATCGTCGTGACCACCTTGTCCACCTTGGTCGTCCCGCGCTTCGGTGCGAACGGCGCCCTGGCTGGCATGGCTGTACTCTCGGCCATGGCCGCGCTGTCCAGTTCACTGAACCTTGATAACTACCCTCCGCTTGTGCCGCAGCATGCGATCCCCGGTAGTCGTCTGCCGATGGAACCGTTGATTGCCTTGTTGGGTGTGTTTGTTTTTCTGGCCGCGATGAGCGCCACCTGGGTCTATCTGGATCAGCTGGGGGCCCAGTTGAATTTGCCGGCAACGGTCGTGGGAACGGCGATGTCCGTATTTCTCGCTTTCCAGGTGGCGGGTGGGGCCGGTGCGACATGGCTGGGGTCGCGTCCGCCACTACTGCCAGTCCTCGGGGGAGCGAGCCTGCTTGGCATTCTCGGATTTCTCATCCTCGCATACGCGCCATCACCAGGGGCCTTCCTGGCGGGGGCGGCCATCTTCGGCTTCGTCTGGTTGTTCGCGTTGCCCTACCAACTGCTTCTTCTGGTGAAGGTCGATGATAGCCGCCGGGCGGCGTTGCAACTCCCTGCCGCCCAGCTTTTGGGCAGCGCCGGCGGGCCGTTGCTGGCCTCATTCCTGGTCGGCGACGTGGATGCGCGGCCCGCCGCGTTTCTCGGGATGGCAGGCCTGGGTGTGACATTTTTTCTTTTCGCCTGGTCCCAGCGGCGTGCCGCCTGAGGATAGCGCTTGGGATCGGCGCCGATAATGTCTACTATCTCGCGCCGTCCATAGCTTTACGATGATCGACGTGAGCAATACTGAATCCGCTGGCCCTGTTTCCCGCCGCATCAAGTCCGCGGAAAGGCGCGAAGCCCTGGAAGCGAAGCCCCGTCCGCCCCGCCCCACCGCCGGGCGGGCGTTGGAAACATATGAGAAGCTGGTGGCGGCGGCGGGAGAGCTGCTGGCTGAAGTCGGCTTCGAGCGCCTGACGTCCAACGCCGTCTGCGCGCGGGTACAGGTGACGCCGCCGGCCTTCTACCGATATTTCAACGATAAATACGAGGTGTTGGAGGAACTGGCGGAGCGTCTGCTGAAGAAGCAGAATGACGCCTTTGCCGTCTGGCTTTTCCGTGGTGGGGCTTGGGGGGAGCCCGCGCATCGCGTGGCTGCCCTTGAAGCCTGGTTCAGGACCGCTGCCGATATTGTCGCCAAAGAGCCCGGAGGAATCTGGACCATCCGCGCCCTGCGCGCATTGCCAAATCTGGCGCATATCCGTTTGAAATCTCAAAGGCAATTCACGGATCAAATGTGCGAGCTCGCGCGCCGGTTATGGCCACAGGTTCCTCCCGACCTTCTCTGGTATCGCCTGCGCATTGGCGCCGAATTCGGCTATGTCATCGACGAATTGGCATTGGAGGAGGATCGCCTGCCTTCGGACGTTCTTTTCCGGGAAGCTGCGTATCTGATCAGCGGTCTGATGGATGGGTTGGTCCGCACCGAAGAGACAAAAATATAGTATTTACTATTTTTCTGTCCAGAGTAACATTCCCGGAGACGCCAGTCCTGTGCTGGCGCTTAACGGGGAATGCTCATGGATGGTTTTCATGCGGCGGCCAATACGGCCGGCAATCAATACCAACGATACAAGGCGATATTGGCGCGGGAACGGCTGCCCGTGGCCTTCGTCGACCTTGAGGTGATGCAGCGCAATGTTGACGCGCTGGCCAAGCGGGCGGCGGGCTTACCCATCCGGTTGGTGACAAAGTCGGTGAGATGCCTTTCCATCCTGCGCCGATATTATGGCAAGGGCCCGTTTCTCTCCGGCCTCATGTGCTATTCACCCGCTGAAGCGGCCTGGTTGGCGGAGGAGGGTTTCGACGATCTCCTGGTCGCCTATCCGTCCGCGGAAGCCGCCGACCTAGCGGGGGTCATCCGGCAATTGCGGCTCGGTCGGAACATCGTCTTGATGGTCGACAGTCCGGTGCAGGTGGACCACTTGGACCGTATGGCCCGGGAAAGCGCCGCTGTCTTCCGGGTTGCCATCGATTTGGACATGTCATCGGACTTGCCGGGGCTTCATTTCGGCGTCCGTCGTTCTCCCTTGAGGACGCCGTCGGATGTCCTGGCCCTGGCCCGCCGCATTGATGGATGTACCGGGGTGCGCCTCATGGGGTTGATGGGCTACGAAGGTCAAATCGCCGGACTTATGGACGACGTTCCGGGACAGGGCTTGCGAAATCTGATCCTGCGCAGGCTGAAAGCCCGGTCGGGCCCCCAGGTGAACGCCCGCCGGGACGACAGCGTGCACATGTTGAAGAAGGCCGGGATCCACCTGCGATTTGTCAATGGCGGGGGCTCGGGCAGCTTTGAAAGCACGCGGACCGATCCCAGCGTGACGGAATTGGCGGCCGGATCGGCGCTCTACGCACCCGCCCTCTTTGATCACTATCGTGATTTCAAGCTTGAGCCTGCCGCAG
Source organism: Nitrospirillum guanabarense (assembly GCF_034653355.1). Lineage (NCBI taxonomy): Bacteria > Pseudomonadati > Pseudomonadota > Alphaproteobacteria > Rhodospirillales > Azospirillaceae > Nitrospirillum > Nitrospirillum guanabarense. The sequence goes on along the minus strand of NZ_JAYEER010000001.1, from coordinate 145,209 downwards.
GCTTTGCCGTCCGCATCGCCCGTCAGCCCAAAAGGGATGTCTTCACCTGTAGCGGGGGCGGTTACCCGGCCTCCGGCCCCAGTGGCTTGAACCGGGCCCCGATCCCTTGGTTGCCGGAGGGAAGCCGGCTGATCCCCGACGAGGGGGCCGGTGAGGTTCAGACACCTGTGGTTTATGATGGACCTGAAGAACTCCGGATCGGCGACCCGGTATTATTCAGGCACGCCAAAGCGGGCGAACTGTGCGAGCGCTTCAATGAACTGCTGCTGATCGAGAACGGGCAGGTGGTGGAGCGGGCCAAAACGTATCGTGGACAGGGCCACTGCTTCCTGTAGAGTAATTTTCATTGTGCCTCGCGCGGGAGAGCATGGCCAAGGGCCATCGCCGAAGGAGCAACCGCCCCGGAATCTCTCAGGCACCCGGACCGCGCCAGGCCCAACATCCGAAGAGTGGCCATCCTTTTGGAACCGGCCCGCCGCAGGAGAAAGCGGACCCCCATCCCGGGGAAAGCCCGTGAAGCTCTCAGGCCCAAACACGGATGGGGCGTATTCCGCCGGATGCCCGGCGGATGGAGCCGTACCATGTCCCAGACAGCTGAAACATCATCATCGCGCACCGCCGTGATCGGGGCCGGCATCACCGGCATCACCACGGCGTATCAGTTGCAGGAAATCGGGGAGAACGTCGTCGTATTCGACCGGCATCCTTATGCCGCCATGGAAACCTCCTACGCGAACGGGGGGCAATTGTCCGCCTCGAACGCCGAGGTCTGGAACCAGGCGGGCACGGTCGTGAAAGGCCTTAAGTGGATGCTGCGCCGGGATGCGCCTTTGCTGGTCAATCCCGGACCGTCCTGGCACAAATATAGCTGGTTCGCGGAGTTCCTGGCGGCCCTGCCGTCCTACCGTGACAACACCATCGCCACCACCCGCTTGGCCATCGCGGCGCGCCGGCACCTGCTTGATATGGCTGATCGGGAAGGCATCGATTTCGCCTTGGAGCAGCGTGGTATTCTGCACATTTACCGGGATGTGCCGGCGTTGACGCACGCAACCCGTGTCAACGCCCTCTTACGCGAGGGTGGCCTCGACCGGCGGCCCGTCGACGCCGACGAAATCCAGGCGTTGGAACCCGCTCTACAGCAGCGTTTCCTAGGCGGATTCTACACGCCTAGCGACTTTACCGGGGACATCCACCTTTATACCACCGGCTTGGCCCAGGCTGTTGCCCGGCGCGGTGGACAGTTGTGTTTTGAAACCGTCATTACCGGCCTGAAGCCGCGGCGCGATGGTGTCGAACTCCGGTGGCGAGGGGCGGTCGGCGAAGAGGAGGGGCGCTTCGACCGGGTTGTCGTGTGCGGAGGCGTGGGATCGCGATGGCTGGCATCGCAGTTGGGAGACCGTGTCAACGTCTATCCGGTGAAGGGTTATTCCATCACCGTCAACCTGCCGGATGCCGAGAGCCAACAGGCGGCCCCTTGGGTCAGCTTGCTGGACGATGCCACGAAAATTGTGACAAGCCGGTTGGGCGTCGGACGGTTCCGTATCGCCGGCACCGCGGAATACAATGGGGAGAACCGCGATATCCGGGCCGATCGCATCGCTCCGCTGATACGCTGGTGCCGTACTTTGTTCCCTGGGGTCAGCGTGGAAAGCGTGGTTCCATGGGCCGGGCTGCGGCCCATGATGCCGGACATGATGCCGCGCGTTCAACCCGGCGGACGCGCGGGCGTCTACTACAACACAGGCCACGGGCATCTCGGTTGGACCTTGTCGGCCATGACGGCGTGGATGACGGCTCAGCTTGTGGCGGCGCATCGTGAGGGGAGGTGAGGGCTCCAGTGTGAAACAGCATCCAACTGGAACTCCAGACAGTGCCACACGAAACCATTGGACTATTAATCGGCGTGCGGCTTGGACGCCGATCGGCGCGGTATCCGTTTGATTCTATTGAAGTCGGCGGAGTCAATTGATCGCGCCGATTTACACCTGGCGGCTTGGCTGTGGTTCAAGTCATCCATCGCCTCCTGGAGGGAGCGCGTACTGTGGTTGAGCTGTTCGGCCCTGAATTCCGTCCGGTCCACCTCCAACTCGCCCTGCTTCCGCGCCAGTTCCCACTGTGCGTAAAGGCTGCTGCAGTGGGCGACGACACGTTGGCGTTCGGTTTCGGGCAGCGCCTCGATCTGGCCGACCATGGCTGCGTATTGCGCCATGTCCATGGCCTGGAGGTCGCCGACCGTCAGGTCCTCGACCGGTTTGCCCAGCAGCGCCGCAAGCATGGTCCGCCTGACCTCGCCCCAAAGGTGGTGTGCCCCGACCAGGAGTTTAGCCGCGGTGGCCCGGGCTTGGCGAGGGTCGGTGGTGCGGAGCGATCGGACATAATGGGTTCGGCCGGTGAGGGCGGCGACGTCGGCGGGTTGACGGACGCGCAGGTAGAGTCGCTGACGACGTTGGACGATGTATGGGATGCTGGCCAAGATGGCGTCGCCCTTGTGTGTCACAGACGTGTGTCACACCGATCCGGGCTAGGTGCCTATTTTGCCAATTATCTCAAACACTTAAGCCGAAGTATGGCGTCCCCTAGGGGATTCGAACCCCTGTTACCGCCGTGAGAGGGCGGTGTCCTAGGCCTCTAGACGAAGGGGACGAGGCCGTGTGAGGGCGGTGATGTACGCGAGCGGCGGGGGGAGGTCAAGGGGTTTGTTGGGGTGTGGGGGCGAGGCGGGGTGGCCTGCGGGCGGGCGGGGGCGGGCGGCTGGCACGGGCCGGCAAAAAATCTGGTGGCGGGCCCTCTTATCCACGCGTGTGCGCGAGCATACATAGGGGCTCCTGGGGTTTGGTAAAAAACGTCATGTGACTGCAAAATTCCTGTAGACAGCCCCGGGGTGAGGTCACTATAACCCCGTTCACCGACGCGGCGGGCAACAACGAACGGCGCGACGGCGAAGCGATCCCTGAGTTCTGGCGGTTGACGTTGGGGACTGAGGGGTTGCGGTTCTGGCGGCGAGGCCGCTGGACGACATGGAATTCGCCCTTCCTGTCCGGGTTTGGGTTGATCCTCACGGGGGATCGGCCGGGGACGGGGTTGTGGCCTTGGGCGCTGTTCGCGTTTGGGCCACGGGTTCTTGAACAAGTGAACGTCTTGAGAAGGGATGCGCAGACGGCGGTTCCGATGCTGGGTCCAGTACGGGCACAACATGGAAACGATCGAAGCGCATCTTAAGAACATGCTCTGAATATGTCCCTTCAGCGATGAGGGGAACAGGAACGGACTTGGGTTTGAGGTGCCGACTGAGGTTGGTTTCCGTCGAGGTTCTGGTGGGCGCGAGCCCGCTACCGGAACCGCATTGAACCTGAGAGTTTGATCCTGGCTCAGAACGAACGCTGGCGGCATGCCTAACACATGCAAGTCGAACGAAGGCTTCGGCCTTAGTGGCGCACGGGTGAGTAACGCGTGGGAACCTGCCCTTTGGTTCGGAATAACTCCGGGAAACTGGAGCTAATACCGGATGAGCCTGATGGTTGTGGAGACTGTCAGGGAAAGATTTATCGCCGAAGGAGGGGCCCGCGTCCGATTAGGTAGTTGGTGAGGTAACGGCTCACCAAGCCGACGATCGGTAGCTGGTCTGAGAGGATGATCAGCCACACTGGGACTGAGACACGGCCCAAACTCCTACGGGAGGCAGCAGTGGGGAATATTGGACAATGGGGGCAACCCTGATCCAGCAATGCCGCGTGAGTGATGAAGGCCTTAGGGTTGTAAAGCTCTTTCGCACGCGACGATGATGACGGTAGCGTGAGAAGAAGCCCCGGCTAACTTCGTGCCAGCAGCCGCGGTAATACGAAGGGGGCTAGCGTTGTTCGGAATTACTGGGCGTAAAGGGCGCGTAGGCGGCTGTTCAAGTCAGGCGTGAAATCCCCGGGCTTAACCTGGGAATTGCGTTTGAGACTGAGCGGCTTGAGTTCGGGAGAGGTGAGTGGAATTCCCAGTGTAGAGGTGAAATTCGTAGATATTGGGAAGAACACCGGTGGCGAAGGCGGCTCACTGGACCGATACTGACGCTGAGGCGCGAAAGCGTGGGGAGCAAACAGGATTAGATACCCTGGTAGTCCACGCCGTAAACGATGAGTGCTAGACGTTGGGGTTCTTAGAACTTCGGTGTCGCAGCTAACGCATTAAGCACTCCGCCTGGGGAGTACGGCCGCAAGGTTGAAACTCAAAGGAATTGACGGGGGCCCGCACAAGCGGTGGAGCATGTGGTTTAATTCGAAGCAACGCGCAGAACCTTACCAGCTCTTGACATCTACTGACCGGTGCGGAGACGCACTTTTCCCTTCGGGGACGGTAAGACAGGTGCTGCATGGCTGTCGTCAGCTCGTGTCGTGAGATGTTGGGTTAAGTCCCGCAACGAGCGCAACCCCCATCTTCAGTTGCCATCATTTGGTTGGGCACTCTGGAGAAACTGCCGGTGACAAGCCGGAGGAAGGCGGGGATGACGTCAAGTCCTCATGGCCCTTATGGGCTGGGCTACACACGTGCTACAATGGTGGTGACAGTGGGCGGCGACCTCGTGAGGGGGAGCTAATCTCCAAAAGCCATCTCAGTTCGGATTGTACTCTGCAACTCGAGTGCATGAAGTTGGAATCGCTAGTAATCGCGGATCAGCACGCCGCGGTGAATACGTTCCCGGGCCTTGTACACACCGCCCGTCACACCATGGGAGTTGGCTTTACCCGAAGCCGGTGCGCTAACCGCAAGGAGGCAGCCGACCACGGTACGGTCAGCGACTGGGGTGAAGTCGTAACAAGGTAGCCGTAGGGGAACCTGCGGCTGGATCACCTCCTTTCTAAGGACGCCCGCGCTGGGTCCACGGCTTGTCTAATCATAGACGAGCGTGGCTTTAACCGGCCCGCAGGAGCCGCCGTCGGCGCATCCCTTCTCCAGACCCTTTGAACGGCACGAGGTTAACCCTCGGTCCCGTGGGCTAGTAGCTCAGCTGGTTAGAGCGCGCGCTTGATAAGCGTGAGGTCGCAAGTTCAAATCTTGCCTGGCCCACCACTCTATCCCCAGCATCCGATGTCAGATCGGGGGCGTAGCTCAGTTGGGAGAGCGCGTGCTTTGCAAGCATGAGGTCGTCGGTTCGATCCCGATCGCCTCCACCATCTGGTGTTGAGGCCGGGAGAGAGCAGCAAGGGTCTGTTGATAAGAC
>NZ_JAYEER010000001.1:0-135000 GCF_034653355.1 Nitrospirillum guanabarense | reverse complement strand
GCCCATCGCCCAGGTCATAGCGGACGCCCAGCCCCGACATGTGCGCGGCGACGTGCTTGCGCGGGGCCTCCATGGCCATGAATTCCGAGATGAGCTGGCCCAGGGCCTTGGTCCTGTCGTCCTGACGCTGCAGCGCCACGGTGGCCATGGTGGTGAGCAGCACCCTGGCCGCCACTGGATGCCGTTCGCGGTGATAAGTGTCCAGCAGGGCGTCCGGCGAGGTCCCCTTCGCCACCCGGGCCAGCTTCCATCCCAGGTTCATGGCATCCTGCACCCCGATGTTAAGCCCCTGGCCACCCATGGGGGGATGGACGTGCGCCGCGTCGCCGGCCAGCAGTACGCGCCGGTCGCGATAGGCAGCGGCCTGGCGCGCCATGTCGGTGAACCGGGAAATCCAAGTCGGACTGTGGATGCCGTAATCGGTGCCATAGATGGCGGTCAACGCTTCACGGACATCATCCAGGGTGGGCTGTCCGCTGGACTTGAACTCCCGCTCGGTCAGGACGACGCGGACACGGCCGGCATCCTCCATCCTGCCCAGCCCGTGGGTGCCGGTGGCGTCGGCGCGGAAGCCCCATTCTGGCTCCTCCGCCCACTGGACCTCGGCGATCAGCCAGCTCTTGGTCGCATCCCAGCCGGGGAATTCGATGCCCGTCCGCTTGCGGACAAGGCTGCGCCCGCCGTCGCAACCGACGAGATAGGCCGCCCGCAACCGCCGGCCATCGGACAACACGACATCGACGCCATCCTCATCTTGCGTGAAACCCGTCACCTCGCGCCCGCGCAGCATGGACACGCCGAGTTCATCGGCCCAGTCGGCCAGCAGGCGTTCGATGTGGTTCTGCGACAGGGCCAGGAAATATCTATGCCGGGTGGGGAAGTCGCTGAAATCCAGGGTGGGGCCGTGGAAATGGCCCACCGGGTGTGTTTGCCCCAGCGCCAGGAAACGCTCGGCGATGCCGCGCTGGTCCAGCACCTCGATGGTGCGGATATGCAGGCCGCCGGCCCGCGTCCCCGCCAGATCCTGATTGGGGCGGCGCTCGACGACGACCGTGTCGGCACCCATCAGGGCCAGTTCGGCGGCCAGCATCAGCCCCGTGGGGCCGCCGCCGACGATGACCACCGCATGATCCTGTCGCGTGCCCTTATCCATCTGCCCGGCCTCCTTGTTTCAGAGGGCGGGACTTTATGAACCGGCAGGGCGATCAGGCAATTCTTGAACTCAACTCTTTCAACGCCATCTATAAGTTGAGCGGGGGGCAGGGCCGCCCCGCGCGACCCTCACGTCTGTGGCCGCCGCTGTGGGGCCTGAAGCAGCGCGTACAGGCAGTGCGAGGCCGCGCGTCGCGCCTCATCCTCGGTGATCGCTGCTGCCGCCGGGTCCGTTCTCCGCCGCATGGCCAGCCAACTGATCGCTTCGATACCGGAACGAGCCAAGGCTTCCGTTGGTCCGTTACCCGAATATTGGCGGGCGAACCAAGTGACGATATCGGCGAGATAAGGCGCGCGATACTGCTGGGTGAAGGCCGTTTTCAGGCTGGGAATGTCGTTGGCGGTACGGTCGAAGAGGACGATCAGGCGCCAGGTGGCGGCCAGGAAGTCATATAGTTCGGTTGCGATCCCCGCCGCCTCGTTCTCAAGCAAGGACATAGGCGAGGGATGGTCCAGGGCCGCCCGCAGCGCCGGCCAACGCGGCCAGGAATGGACGATGGCCTCGATCGAGAGGACGGTTTCCGCGAGATCGCTCACCGCCACCGGTATGGGCAGGCCCTGCAACGGCATGCCGGCGGCGTGCAGCGCCGCGATGTGGAACAGGGCTTCCTTGCTTTCGACATAACGGTAGGCGGCGGAAGGGGACATACCCAGTTCCGCCCCGACATCCGCCATCTGGGTCAGGCGAAAACCGCGCTGGGTGAAGCACTGCAGCCCCGCCTCGGCGATCTCACGGAGCGGGCGTAGTCCCAGCCGGCTCGACCTGCGCATATCCCACCCTCCATTCCCCGAACCGGTCCCCCAGCCGACCCAGGTCCCCCCTGGCGAGCAGGTTCGGATCAAGTCGGCGGCTGGCGAGAATAGCGGACGCTTGCGCCGGCGTCCTTCATGAACATTGCTAAGCCCCTCTTACATCAGCGGAAAGCGGCGGAAGGGTGGCAAGGGCGCCAAAGGACTTGCCCGGCTGACGCTATAAGTGTATCAGTGATTCACTCAATCAAAAATCTGATGGTGTGACGAAGTTGATCCTGAAAAGCCTGGCCTTGGCCGCCCTCCTATGGGCCGCTGCAACCGCCGCCGGCGCCGCCCCCGTCGGGTTAGGCTATCGCGAGGTGCCGCTGACCAGCGCCGCCGCGCGGCGGGGGGATCACCAGCCGTTGCTGCAGATCACCGTCTGGTATCCGGCGGTGGAGGGAACGGCACAGGAAGAGGTGGATGTGGGGCCGCCAGGACAGGCCCTGCTGGTTGGTGGGCCGGCGGCGATCAACGCCGTGCCGGCGGCGGGGGCGCATCCTGTCGTCCTGCTGTCGCCCGGCTTCGGCGGCAGCGCCGAGGACCTGTCGTGGCTGGGCGGCGGCTTGGCGGCGCGGGGCTTCGTCGTTGTCGGGGTCAGCCATCCCGGCAATAACGCGCTGGATCGCACCCCGGTGGGCGGGACCGCCTGGTGGGAGCGGCCGCGCGACCTGATCGCCGCCGTCCACGCGGTCGCCACCGATCCGGCGCTGGGCCCCCATCTGGACATGGGGCATGTCGGCGTGGCCGGCTTCTCCATGGGCGGCATGACGGCGCTGGCCCTGGGCGGCGCCGTCATCGACCCCGGCCATTTCGACGATTTCTGCGCGGGCAAGCCGGCGGACCAAGTCTGCGACACCGCCCCGGAAACGCCGAATGCGCCCCATGTCACCCAGCGCGCCGGCATCCATATGCTGGGGCTGGACCAGGCGGCCGCCCGCGCGTCGGAAGGCGCGGCCCTTCCGGGTTTGCGCGCCATTCTGGCCATCGCGCCGCCCGTGCAAATGCTGGATCCCGGGAGCCTGCGCCGCATCACCGCCGAGACCACCCTGGTGGTGGGAGACGGGGATACGCTGGTGCCCGCCGTCACCGAGGCGGGGGTGGCGGTGCGCCTGATCAAGGGCGCGCGGTTGGTGACCGTGCCGGGTGCGGCCCATTACAGCTTCGTGGGCGTCTGCACGCTCCATGGCCGGATGGTCCTCGCGCTCTGCGACCGGGCGCCCGAGGCGGAGCGCGCCCATACGGCTGCCCTGACGGAGGCGATCCGCCTGTTCCAAGGCACGCTTTCGCCCGGCGCACGACCCTAACTGGCCCTTTCACCGGGGTGTTGGTCATCACATCCTATGGTGGTGTCCGGCTGGCATCCTGCCGGTTCTCAACGACAATAACCCCGGGAGTAACATATGCAGAGCGGTCGCAGAGACTTCCTGAAGCTCGGCGGCGGCACCTTGGCCATGCTGGCCCTGCCGCAACCCCTGGTCGCCGCGACCGGAACCAATCAGCCTATCATCGATGTGCATCTGCACGCCTATCCGGCATCGATGCGCTTTGAGAAGCCCATCGTCAATCCCATCACCGGGGCCAAGAGCCCCATCCAGACCGGTGCCGACCATCTCACGGCCTGCCTGGCGGAGATGAAGCGCCTGAACGTGGTGAGGGGCGTGGTCAGCGGTGGTGACGGCGACCGGTTGCAGGCCGCGGTCGATTGGCATGACCGGGACGCTGGCCGCATCCTGGTGGGGGCCGGCATCCGCGGGTCGGCCGACACGCCGCTGCCGCCCCTTGAGGAACTGCGCAAGCTGCACGCGCAGGGCAAGCTGCAGGTGCTGGGGGAACTGACCTCACAATATGCCGGCCTGCCGCTGAGCGACCCGCTGTACGACCCCTATCTGTCCCTGGCCGAGGAATTGGACATCCCGGTGGCGCTGCATACCGGCACCATGCCTGAAGGCACGACCTTCGATCCGTGCTGCCGCACCGCCCGGGCCCGCTTCGGCAATCCCGAATATGTCGAGGAGGCGCTGAACAGCCATCCCAAGCTGCGGCTCAACCTCATGCATTGCGGCTGGCCCTACCTGGAAGACACCATGGCCATGCTGATGCTGTATCCCAATGTCTATGCGGACACCGGGGCCATCGACTGGCTGTTGCCGAGGCCGGCCTTCAACGATTATCTGAAGGCCCTGGTCGATGCCGGCTTCGGCAAGCGCATCATGTTCGGCACGGACCAGATGTACTGGCCGGACGCCATCGGCCTGGCCATCGATCGCATCAAGTCCGCCCCCTTCCTGACGGAAGAGCAGAAGCGCGACATCTTCTACAACAACGCCGTCCACTTCTACAAACTGGGTTGAGGTTGCGCCGCGACAGCCGCCGGGCCTGTCCGCCCGGCGGCGGTTTCCGCGAGTCAATAGCTCAACGTCACCGAGACGTGGCTGAGCTCACCCTTTTCCACGGCCCCCGGCAGCTTGCGCAGCTGCCAGCCGTAGGCGAACTTCACGGTCAGGTAGGTGCCGTAGGTGTAGCCCAGGCCCACGCCCGTGCTGGCCAGATTGACGTTATCGCTCTCGCCGGCCGGGGTGTTGCGGTTCCACAGGCTGCCGTAGTCGAAGAAGGCCAGCAACTGCAGGGCGTCGTCGGGCCCCCGCCGCACCAGCTTGAAGGCGCGGCTGCGCAGCTCCGTGCTGATCAGCACGCCCTGATCGCCGTTGACGGCGCGCTCGTCATAACCGCGCAGGATGTCGGCGCCACCGGCCCCCAGCTGTTCCGTGTCCAGCAAGGCACGATTGCTCAACTGGCCCACCACACGGGTGGCCCACACCACCTCCTCCGGCAGCTTGACCAGGCGGTTCAGCTCGCTGCGGACATAGAGATAATTGGCCTTGGCGCCCAAGCGTCCGGACTGGTTGTCGCCCGGCTGGAAGGCGGCGTTGGTGTTGTCGCCGGTCAGGCCGCCGGGGCTCCATACCAGGGTGTTGCTCCACCCCGTGCTGCCCCAGACGTCACCCAGGGTGGCGTTATAGTTGGCGGAGAACTGGTTGATCTCCGTCGCCGTGCGCGAGATCTGGACGCCGCCGAAGGCCAGGTTGTTGTTGGTGGTCTTGAAGTCGTAGCCGAATTCCAGCTGGTGGGCGAAGTCCTCGGTGCGCTTCAGCGGGATCTGGTAGCGCAGGCTGGCTTGGCCGCTCTTGCCCACCAGGCCGAAATCGTTGCCCACGTTGGGCACGCTTTCCTCATAGCTGCCGAAGATCATCAGCCGGTCCTGCCAGGGCAGGGGCGCCAGCCAGCTTAGGGAATGGCCGACGAAGGACGCGTTCCGCCCGCCCGGCCGGTCGTGCCAGAAATCGTTGCTGGTGGTCAGCTGGTAGGATAGTTGCTCATCCTGCCAGAAGGCGTTGCCCCAGTTGAAACCCAGGTTCCAGCGGTCGCGCCCCGTGCTGGGCGCGCCACTATTGTCGTAGCCGGCATAGACGCGCAGGGGGAAACGGTCGCGGGTGGACAGGACCAGGTCGGTGGTGCCGGGCGCCGCACCCGGGCGGTAGACCAGATCCACCTGGCGGAAAGGGTTCTCGTTCAGGCCGTTGACCTCGCGCAGCAGCCGCTCCCCCTCTACCCGGTCACCCGGCGCCACGCTGACGCGGCGGGTCAGCAGGGCGCTGTCGAACCACTCATTGCCCTCTGCCGCCACCTGGCCCACGGTGAACTCGCGCACCACCACCTGCACCGTGCCGTTGTCGATGTCCTGCTCCGGCACCAGCACGTCGACCAGCGGGTGGTCGTTGTCGCGGTAGAAGGTGACGATTCGTTTGGCAAGATCGTTCAAGTCGGCCAAGCGCAGAGGCTTGCCGATATAAGCCTCCGCAATCGGGCGGAAGCCGGGGCGCTGCAGGATATCGATGCCGCCGGTGTCCACGCCGGTGGCGCTGCTGCCCTTCGGTTGGACAGCGGCCGGGGTGGACACGAAGGCGAGCCCCTTGAGCTGGGGCAGGATCACCCTGTCCGAATTCGGCGCTGGGTCCGCCGGGGCGGGCGGTGATGGCACCTGCTCCGTCGCTGGCTTGGCGGGGGGCTCCTTGGGCGCGATGCGCTCGTAGCTTTGCGCCTGCGCCCGCGCGGCGGTCAGGGACAGGCCGGCCAGGAGCAGGGCGGTGAGGACGCGTGCCGGGGGGACGGACATGGAGTTCCTGGGCATGGAGGCGATGGCGGGTGAGGCGGTGGGACGGATAGGGGCGGTCATGGCGGACGTCAGCGCCAACGCTTGGCGATCTCGAACTCCGTTTCGTCGGTCCCATCCTGGTGGGCGGCGGAGAAGGTCGAGGTGCTGGTGAGGGCGCCGCCGGTGGTGGCGGGCGGCGCCAGGTAGATGATGCGGTAGTTGCCTTGTGAATAGTCCGACCCCACCAGCGGCTGGGTGGGGGTGAAAGGCACCTTGCCGGAGGGTTGATCCACGAAGTGGGTTGAGGAAGGCACCTCGGGCAGCACGACGGGCGGCGACGTATCTGCCTGTACCGTCAGGGTGCCGGAGGCGTAGCTGATGAGGTAATTGCCGGACGTGAGGCCGCCCGGCGTGATCGTGTAGGTGCCGGCCGCTGTCCCGCCACCGTTGTAGACTAGGCTGCCGCCCAGGACGGCGGCCGTTTCGCCATTCACGAAGCCGTTGTACCTGGCGCTGTAGGCCGGCGTGCCGCCGAAGGCGATGGTGACGTCGTTGGCGGTGACGGTCAGCGGCGCGCGGTTCACCGTGAGGGTGCCGGCGACATAGCTGATGTCGTAGTTGGCGCTGGTGAGGCCGCCGGGGGTGAGGGTGTAGCTGCCGGCATTGGTGCCGACGCCGCTTACTGTCAGGGTGCCGCCCAAGACCGATGCCCTCTCACCGTTGACGAAGCCGCTGTAGCTGGCGCCCAGGGTGGGCGCCTGGCCGTAGGTGACGGTGGCGTTGGTGGCGGTGACGGTCAGAGCCGCCTTGTTCACGGTCAGGGTGCCGGCGACATAGCTGATGTCGTAGTTGGCGCTGGTGAGGCCGCCGGGGGTGAGGGTGTAGCCGCCGGCATTGGTGCCGGCGCCGCTGACCGTCAGGCTGCCGCCCAAGACCGATGCCGTCTCGCCATTGACGAAGCCGCTGTAGCTGGCGCCCAGGGTGGGCGCCTGGCCGTAGGTGACGGTGGCGTTGTTGGCGGTGACGGTCAGGGCGGCCTTGTTCACCGTGAGGGTTCCGGCGACGTAGCTGATGTCGTAGTTGGCGCTGATGAGGCCGCCGGGGGTGAGGGTGTAGCTGCCGGCATTGGTGCCGGCGCCGCTGACCGTCAGGCTGCCGCCCAAGACCGATGCCGTCTCGCCATTGACGAAGCCGCTGTAGCTGGCGCCCAGGGTGGGCGTCTGGCCATAGGTGACGGTGGTGGTGTTGGCGGTGACGGTCAAGGCGGCCTTGTTCACCGTGAGGGTTCCGGCGATATAGCTGATGTCGTAGTTGGCAGCGGTGAGCCCGCCAAGGGTGAGGGTATAGCTGCCGGCGTTGGTGCCGGCGCCGCTGACCGTCAGGGTGCCGCCCAGGACCGACGCCGTCTCGCCGTTGACGAAGCCGCTGTAGCTGGCGCCCAGGGTGGGCGTCTGGCCATAGGTGACGGTGGTGGTGTTGGCGGTGACGGTCAAGGCGGCCTTGTTCACCGTGAGGGTGCCGGCGACATAGCTGATGTCGTAGTTGGCGCTGGTGAGGCCGCCGGGGGTGAGGGTGTAGCTGCCGGCGTTGGTGCCGGCGCCGCTGACCGTCAGGCTGCCGCCTAGGACCGACGCCGTCTCGCCGTTGACGAAGCCGCTGTAGCTGGCGCCCAGGGTCGGCGTCTGGCCATAGGTGACGGTGGCGTTGTTGGCCGTGACGGTCAGGGCGGCCTTGTTCACCGTGAGGGTGCCGGCGACATAGCTGATGGCCGAGCCGTCCGTCGTCGTGGCCCCGCTGGCCGTGATGGTGTAACCGCCGACGTTGGCGCCGCTGCCGGCCCCGGTGGAGATGAGCGTGGGCGCGGTGCCCAGGCTGGCGCCGCCCAGATAGGCGTGCGCCACGCCGGCGGCGCCGCCGGACAGCGTGTAGGCCAGCGCGCCGCTGACATCCTGGCCGTAGGTCTTGGTCACGTCGCTGGCCGTGATCACCAAGGTGGGCTGTTCCGCGAAGACATAGCGATTGCCGCCGACCGCCACCGTGCCGGACGCCAGGGTGCGGTTCCACAGGGCGGTGTTGCCGCTGTCCAGGTTACCGAAGGTGTCGCCGGCCGAGGTGGCGGAATAGACCAGCCAACGGCCGCTGGCGGCGGTGATGGCGCTGGAGCCGGCGGTGTTGATGAAAGCACCGGTGGTCGACAGGGTGACGGCATCGCCGGTGGCCTGGCTGGTGACCGCATTGGTCAAGGTCAGCGTTCCGCTGGTGGTGATGGCGACGCCACCGATGGCGGTGATGCCGCTGATACCACCGGCGGTGCCGATGGTCAGGGCGCCGGCGTTGGCGAAGGCCATGGCGCCCCCGGCGGTGGCCGCCAGGGTGCCGGCGCTGTTGGTCTGGGTCAGGGTGATGGCGCCGCCGGCGTTCAGGCCCAGGCTGCCCACGGTGATGGTGGCGCCGCTGGCCTGGGTGATGGTGCCGCCGGCCTCCAGTACCAGGGTACTGGCATGGGCCGGGGCGATGGCGGCGCTGATGACGATGTCGCCGGACACAGGCGGATCCACCACCAGGGTGCCGGCGGTGACGCGGTCCAGTTCCGCCGCCGACAGCTCCAGCGTGCCGGCGGTGGCATCGCTGGTGCTGCCCAGGTCGACGGTCCAGCCGCTGGTGACGGGGGCCAGGGTGACGGTGCCGCCGCCCGTGGCGGTCACGGCGTTGGCCAGATTCATGCGGTCGGCGGTCAGGGTGACACCGGTACCGGATACGGCCTGGGACACGGTCAGCAGGCCGCCGGCCCCGGCCGTCAGCTGCGCCGTGGTGATGGCGGTGACCCCGCTCAGGCCGTCGACCGTGCCCACGGTCAAGGCGCCCGAGTCCTTGAAGCTGACGCTGCCGGCGCTGGTGGTGGCCGCCAGGGTGCCGACGCTGTTGGCGGCGGTGGCCAGGCCAATGTCGCCGCCGGCGCGCAGGGCCAGGTTGGTGGCGGTGATGGCGCTGCCGCTGGTCTGGCTGATGGCCCCGCCGGTCATCAGCGACAGGGTGGTGACGGTGGGCGCGATGGCGCCGGCGATGGTGTAGCCGGCGGTTTCGCTGATGTCGGTGCGGCCGATGATCAGGGCGCCGGCGGTGACGCCATTGATGCCCGCGGCGCTCAGCACATCCGCGCCCGTCACGCTGCCGCCCACGGCCAGGGCCCGGTCGGCGGATTGCTGGCGCAGGGTCACCGTGCCCGTGGTGGTGATGGTAGGCGCCGCGCCGCTGGCCAAGGCGAAGTCATCGCTGGTCAGAGTGATGGCGCCAGTCTGCGTGCCGCTGCCGATGCTGGCGGCCGTGGTGACGCCATCGCCCAGCACCAGGCCGGTGCCGGTGGCGCCGCTGCCGGTCAGGGACACGGCGCCGCTGGTGGTGCTGAGCGTTTCGCCGTAGAGCCGCAGGCCGGTGCCGCCGGTGCCCGTGCCGCTCAGGCTGATGGCGCCGGTGGTGGCGGTCACACCGCCGCCGTTGATCAGCAGGCCGGTGTTGCCGCCAGGGCCGGCCGCCGCCGTGCCCGTCAGGGTGACGGCCCCGGTCGCCGCTTGCAGCGTGCTGGAAACCAGCTGCAGTCCCAGGTGCGCGCCGGCGGCTGTGCTGGTCGTGGCCGATCCGGTAAGGGCCAGCGTGCCGCCGCCCGTGGTGGTGAGGCTGCTGGTGTTCAGCACGATGCCGGAGGAGGTGCCGGTGACGCTGGCCTGCCCATCACCCTTCAGGACGGCGTTGCCGCCACCCAATGTGATGGTGCTGTTGGTGAGGCTGATGGCGGCGTCGTTGCTGGCGCCCAGGCCCGTGCTGTGGGCAGCACCGGCGGTGGTGGGATCGCTGACCACGGCGCCGCCCACCAAGGCCAGGCCGCCGCCGCGGGTGGTGATGGTGACGTTATTCAGGACGATGCCGCCGGTGCCGCTGCTGTCGCTGTCGGCATAGGCGGCCAGGGACAGCGCGGCGGTGGCGGTGCCGTCGACTGTCAGGGACGTGGTGCCCTGCAGGGTGATGGTGCCACCGGCCACCAGCGTCAGGGTGCTGGCGCCGCTGCCGCCACCCACCGACAGGTTGGTGTCGGTCACCGTCAGGTTGCCGCCCGCCGTCAGGGTCAGCGTGCCGCCCGCCGCCAGGGTCGCGCTGTTGGTGGGAGTGGCCACCGTCAGGTCGGTGCCGGCCGTCAGGCTGTTGGCGCCCGTGCCGCTCAGGATCAGGCCATCATAGGTGGTGCCGCCGGCGGTCACGCTGTCCACGGTGACGGCGCCGGAGGTGACGACGCTGAAGCTGGCGCCATTGGCGGTGAAATGGCCGAAGGCGTTGCCGGTATTGGTCAGGGTGTAGCTGCCGCCCTCCAGCGCCAGGCCGCCGGCGGTGATGGCCTTGGTCTGGGTGACGCTGGTGCTGGCGCCGATGAAGCCCAGTCCGCCGGTCAGCGTGATGCCGTCGGTGGTCCCCACGCTTCCCACCGCCAAGGCGGTGTTGGACCCAACCAGCACGCTGCCGGTGTTGGCCGCCAGGGTGCCGATGTTGTTGATGCTGTTGCCGCTGGACAGGCCGCCCAGCTGCCAGGTTCCGCCGCTGCCCAGCAGCAGCAGGCTGGGGGTGGTGATGGCGGCCGACTGCGTGCTGATGCCGGTGCTGTTCAGCGTAAGCGTGCCGGTGCCGCTGACCGTCAGGGCATCGTCAACGGTGATGGCGTGGCTGCCGGCCTCGATATCCAGGCTGGCGTTGGCGGACAGCGTGATGGTGCCGCCCGACACGGTGTAGAGCAGGCTGGAATCAATTCCGCTGGGCCGGGCGCTGGCCAGTGCGCTGGTGCTGACCGCCGGGCCGTCGCTGGTCATCTGCACCGTGGTGCCCAGGACGGTCAGGCCGGTGGTGGTGCCGCCGCTGGTGGTCAGGTGCACGGCGTTGCCCAGCGTGGTGTTGCCCAAGGCCGGGTTCAGGTAGGCCACCAGGTTGCCGCCGGTGATGGGGCTGCCGTCGGCCAGGATGTAGTAATAGCCGTTGGCGCCGGCGAAGCCGCTGCCCAGGCTGGTGCCGTTGGTCAGCGCGCTGACGCGGTTGGCGATGGCGAAGCTGCTGCCCGCGGCGTCGCTGTAGGCGGTGCCGGTGACGATCTGGACGCCGCCCGAATGTTCCCAGGTGAAGTAGGGCAGGGTCACGCCGTCGATCATGCCCCAGACGGGCGTGGTGTAGTCCCACCCGGCACCGGTGAAGGTGCTGCGCGTCTGCATCTGGGCGGTCGTCTTCCCCGTGACGCCGGAGGTGGTGCCGCCGCCCACGCCGACCGACAAGCCGGAGGTTTCGGTGTCATAGAAGCTGTTGCTGACGGTGCCGCCGTTGCTGCCGATCAGGCCGCCCAGGGTGGTGGTGCCGGTCAAGGCCAGGGCGCCGATGCTGTAGGTCCGGGCCACCGTGCCGCTGTTGGTGCCCACTAGGCCGCCGGCGGCGGACCCGCTGTTCACCACGCCCAGCAGGGCCACCTGCGCATAGTCGTCGGTGATGGTGCCGATCAGGCTGTTGACCAGGTCGACGCTGTTGTTGCCCACCAGGCCGCCCACGGACTGGGCGCCGCCGGCGGCGGTCATGCGGATGCCGCCTAGGGCGTAGCTGCCCTGGATGGTGCCGTTGCTGTTGCCGACCAGTCCGCCGACATCGGTGCCGCTGGCGGTGATCAGGATGTCCGCTTTGGCATCCCGCAGCAGGCCGCCGCCGGTGATGGCGCCGATCAGGCCACCCACGGTGCTGGCGCCCGTGATGCTGCCGGTCACCGAGACATGGCTGATGTTGGCGCCGCCATCGGTGCCCACAAGGGCGCCGACGGCGGTGCTGCCGGTGACCGAGACGTTGTTGAGAGTCAGGTCGTGCAGATAGCCGGTGCCGCCGGTGCCGATGGTGGAGGCGAACAAGCCGACATTGCTGCTGCCGGGCCGGTTGATGGTCAGGCCGCTGATGGCATGGCCGCCACCATTGAATGTGCCGGCGAAGTTGGTGACGGGTGAGAAGCCGCCGCTGCCCCACACCCCGCCGGTGGCGGACAGGGCGCTGCCCAGGTCGATATCGTTGGCCAGGGTGTAGCCGAGGCCGGGGTTCAGGTTCGTGAGCTGCAGCTGATGGGCCGTGCGCACGGTGGCCGACGCCTCCGCCACCAGCATCGGCCGCGTGCCCCCGTCCACCATGTACCAGGTGCCGGACATGTCCCAACCGGCGTTGGAGAAGGTGGTGCTGCTGAACGCCTGGGAACTGGTGATGCCGGTGAAGCCGGTCACCGTCAGGCCGCTGCCGCCGGAGGCGGCGCCGTAGCTCCGCCCCGTGGTCGTGACGTCCCAGAATGAATTGCTGGCGGTGAATGTCACACTGGACAGGCCCACGAGGCCGCTGGTGTAGATGCTGCCAATGGTGCTGCTGACCCGGCCGCTGGCGTAGCTGTTGTTGATGCTGGCGCCCGCCACCTGGATGATGCCGACCAGCCCGCCTTCTTCCTGGAAGCCTGTGACGTCGCCGGTGGCGTAGGTGTTGGTCAGGCTGGCGCCATACAGGTTCCCCACCAGACCGCCGACCACGCTGCCCCCGCCGGTGACGTTGCCGCTGGCGCTGGAGGTGGTGATGTTGCCGGAGGCGAGGCCGACCAGGCCGCCGACGTCGGTCCAGCCGCTGACGGCGCCGGATGCCCAGGACCGGTTGATGGTGCCGGTGCTCTGCCCCACCAGGCCGCCCACGTACAGACCGTGGCTGCTGGTGCCCGAACTGCTGACCGCGGCGGTGGACCAGCTGTCCGCGATGGTGCCATTGGTGAAACCCACCACGCCGCCGACACTGTCGGCGGTGGCGCTGACCGTGCCCGACATGCCGGCGAAGCTGATGGCGCCGGTGGCGCTGCCCACGACGCCGCCCACTTGGCTGGCACCGCTGACCGTGCCCGAAACGGTGATGTTGCTGATGGTGGTGCCGGTGGCCGAGCCCACCAGGGCGCCCACATTGTTGCCGCCGGAGACGGAGACGTTGGTCAGCGCCAGATTGGCCAGGCTGGCCGAGGCGGTGGTGGAGGCGAACAGGCCCTGGTTGTTTGCTGAACCGGTAATGGTCAGGCCGCTGATGGTGTGACCCTGACCCGACAGTTCGCCGGAGAAGGTGGCGATGGGTATGAACCCGCCGCCCCATATATCAGCGGCGTTCGCGAGGGGGGTGGCCAGGCCGATGTCATTGGCGATGGTGTAGCGGGCGGTGGGGTTCAGGGCCACCAGTTGCAGTTCATGGGCGTCGCGGATGGTGGTGCTGGCCTCCGCGCGCAGGACCGGTCGGGACAGGCCGGCGGGCAGGTACCAGGTGTTGCTGAAATCCCAGCCGCTGAAGTTGGATTGGACCGCCATCTCGGCGGTGGTGCGGCCGGTGACGCCGGTGGCGCTGCCGCTTCCAACGCCGCTGGAGAGGCCGGTGGTCTGCTTGTCCCAATAGGAATTGTTGACGGTGGCGCTGACGTTGAAGCCGATCAGGCCGCCAACCGTCGTGCCCGGCGCGCTGACGGCGCCGCTGGCGTAGCTGTTGCTGATGGTGCCGGTGGCGCTCTGGCCCACCAGGCCGCCTATTTCATCCGCGCTTCTGCCGGCGGTTTCCGTGACGGTGGCGGTGGAATAGCTGTTGGAGATGTTGGTGGATATCCCCGCCAGGCCGCCCGCCAGGGCTTGGCCCCCGACCCCGCCGCCACCGGTGACGGTGATGGTGCCGCCGGCGTGGGACGTGTTGATGGCCGTGGCGCTCAGGTCGGCGGTTACGCCCAGGACGTCGCCGGCATAAGCCTGCCCGGCATGGACGAAGCTGAGATTGATGTCGGCCAGCGAGGTGGAACCGGTGATGGTTCCGCTGTTGTACTGTATCCCCACGATGCCGCCGACGCCGTAGCCGCCACCGCCTTGGAAATTCAACGTGCCGGTGACATAGGCGTTCACGATATGGCCGCCGTTGTTGGCGCCGACCAGCGCGCCGACATGGCTGTCGGCATTGGTCACGGTGATGGCGGCGTTGGTCAGGGCGATGTTGTTGAGGGTGCCGCTGTTGCCGCCAAACAGGCCGATATAGGTGTTGCTGCCGCCACCGTAGTTGATGGTCAGCCCATCGATGGCGTGCCCCTGGCCGTCATAGGTGCCGCTGAAGGGTGTCGAGGGGGAGCCCAGGGGGATGAAGCCAGCGGGGACGCTACCGACGGTGGACTTCCAGATGCCGCCGGCGGTCGGGGCCGGCATGCGGATGTCGTTGCTCTGGGTGTAGCTGGCCGTCAGGTCGTGGGCGACCAACTGCAACTGGTGGGCGTTGCTGACGGTCAGTGAATATTCCCAGAGGCCCAGGGGCCGCGTGCCGCCGTCGCTCAACCACCAATCGGTGGTGAAGTTGAAACCGCCGTAGGCGCTGGTCTTGTAGGCATAGGTGCTGGCCGCCGACTGCGCCGGATCGCTGGTCACGGCCGCGGCGCTGCTTGTGCTACCCCCCACGACGGCGCCCACCGCCGCCGCGCGGCCGGTGCTGTAGGTGTCCCAATAGCTGCTGGTGATGCTGCCCGCGCTGACGCTGTCGCCGTTGGTGCCCACCAGGCCGCCGATGCTGCTGGCGCTGCCGCTGCTGAGCGTGACGCCGCCGCTGGCCCAACTGGTGGTGATCGGGTTGGCGTTGATGCCGACCAGGCCGCCCACGCTGGTCACGCCGGCGACGTTGCCGGTCGCGTAGCTGGTCGCGATGCTGCCGCCCTCGGCGATGCCGATCAGGCCGCCGACGGCGTCGTTGCCGGTGACGGCGCCGGTGGCGTAGGCGTTGCTGACGGCGGCCCCCTGGCCGAAACCGACAGCGCCGTCCGTTCCCACCAGGCCGCCGACCCGGCTCATGCTGGGCGCGTAGACGTCGCCCAGGGCGTAGACGTTGGTCAGCGCGCCTGAGCGCTGATACCCGACTAGGCCGCCGATGCCCGTGCCGGTGTAGCCCTTGGGGATGGTGATGGAAACGTTGGTCCAGCTGTTGCTGATCGACTGCAGCTCGTCTTGGCCGATCAGGCCGCCGATGAAGTCGCCATAGCCGGTGATGGAGCCGGTGACATGGACGTTGGTGAGGGACCCGCCGCCGTTGGCACGCCCAACCAGGCCGCCCACACGGTTGAAGCCCGCTATGTTCACATCCACCAGGCCCAGATTGCTGACCGTGGGACCGTTGTTTGCGACTGTGTCGCCGAACAGGCCCACTGCGACGGTGGTGGGCCGGTTGATGGTCAGGCCGGTGACGGTGTGGCCCTGGCCGTCCAGGGTACCGGAGAAGCTGTTGATGGGGGCGAAGCCGGCGCCGCTGTTCCAGGTCGCCGTGGCGCTGGCGTCGATGTCCCGCCCTAGGGCGTAAGTGCCCGACAGGTTGGTCGACAGGTTCTGCAGGTTGGTGGCGGTGTTCACCAGCATATAGGTCGTCAGGGCGCCCGACCCCAAGGTGACATTGCCGGTATAGCTGGTGGGCGAGGCGTAGCTGGCGGGATTGTAAAAGATGTTCACCGATCCGCTGCTGCCGGTCATGGCCACGCCGCCGCTGGTGAAGGTGACGGTGCCGCTGCCCGTGCCGGTATTGTCGGCGTGCAGAGTGACGTCCCCGGACCCCGCCGTGTGGCTCAGCGTGCCGCCGTTGAAGATGATGCTGTGGTAGGCCGACAGCGTCAGGCTGTGGCTGGCGGCCCAGGTGACGTTGTTGGCGACGGTGATGTCGCCCGTCTGGCTGCCGGTGTTGCCGGTGGTGATGGTGACGTCGGCCGTGGCCAGGGTGTTCTGCAGCGTGGTCGTGTTGATGACGGAGCTGTTGCCCGTGGGGGTGAAGGTGCCGCCGGACAGGCTGCTGTTGAGGTCGCTGCCGGTGGAGATGGTGACGTTCTCCGGGTCCAGCAGCAGTTGGCCGATAGCGCCCAGCGGGGCGGTCAGGTCCACGGTGCCGGTGAAGTCCAGCAGCTTGTGGCTGGACACTTCGGCGAAGCCGCCGTTGCCGCTTCGGGGACCGCCCTTGGCACTGAGGGCGCCGGCGAAGCCGGTATACTGGTCCGACCAGACGATGACGCCACCGCCGTTGCCCTTGGCGCCGGCGTCGGCCTTCAGGGTGGCACTGGCCGCGACGGTGGTCTGGGCGGCGGTGGCCACGGCTTGCTTTACCAGCTTGGTGGCCGCATCGCCGCCGCCCTGGCGGTCGCCACCCAGCAGGATGGTGCCGCCGGCGCCGGTGATGCCGCTGGCGTCGATCACGGCGCCGGCCTGCACGGCCACCGATTTGCCTGTCGCGATGACGGTGCCGCCGCTGCCGTCGGCGTTGGTCGCCGTCAGGGTGCCGGCGACCGTGACGGCGCCGCCCTGGTCCGTGGCCGTTTCCGTCGACCCGCTGGCCGACAACCAGATGTGCCCATCCTTGACCGTGGTGCCGGTGGCGCGGATGGCGCCACCGCCGTTGCCGGCCAGGGCATAGATGTTGCCGCCGGCGGCCTTCAGCTCCGCCTGCGCCGCCGCGATGGCGCCCGTGTTGGTGACGTCGCCGCTTCCGACCTGGACATAGACGCGCTCACCCGCGTCACCGTCCTTCAGCAGCACCTGCTGGCCGGCGGCCAGGCCCACGGTGCCGTTGGGCGCGGTGATGGTGCCGTCGTTGGTCACGCTGCGGGCGATCAGCAGGACGTCGCCGCCGGTGGCGGAGATCTTGCCCAGGTTCTTGACCTCGGCATCCGTGTCGCCCTTGAACAGCAGGGTGCCGCCGGCCATGAAAGCGTCGTTGGCGATGTCCAGCGTGCTGGCGGTGAAACTGCCGCCCGTGACCACCACGCCGCTGGACCCCACGACCACGCCCGCCGGGTTGATGAGGTACAGCGTGCCCGTGGCCTTCAGTGTGCCCAGGATGGTGGACAGGTTGCCGCCGGTGACGCGGTTCAGCGTGGCGCCACCGCCGTTGTTGAAGCTGACGGTGCCACCCTGGCCGATGGAAAAGCTTTTCCAGTCGATGACGGCGCGCTGACTGCCCTGGTTGACGGTCAGGCTGCCGGGGCCACCGGTGATGCTGCCTGATCCGGCCTGGAAGGCGCCGCCGGTGGGCAGGGTGGGCCCGCTGCCGGCGCGGGCCGGTTCGGCCGCGGCCAGCAGGGCCATTGCCGTGCCGGCCAGCAAGGCCGCCCGGCCGCCGTGCACCGAGGTCTTTGGTGAGAAATTGACATGGCCTTCTGCGCGCGCCGCACCGCCTTGCGGGGCATTCCCCCGCATCCCCATCCCGCCCCGAGAACCCATGCTGTCCGCCCCTGGAACCTGTGGCCTGAAACCCTGTGGCGTACCGGGATCACCGGGCGTCATTGGGGAGGATGCTGGGGACGGCGCTGTCCTGGCCGTCAATACCGCGCCACCGATCCCGCCCCGGTTCGCCAATACGCCGCCGGTCACGCAACCTGCCGGCTGGTGACTAGCACCGGGACCATAGCGCAACCCATGCGCGCAATTTATAGAAATTGTTAAAAGTGTACGGCAGTTATGCCACCAGTGATCGTCAAGTCATTGATGCGAATAGCGGCATACATCCGTAAGGTATACGTGGTTAACGCGCCCCGCTGGCGCTGGCCAGCCGGCTGGCGGTTTCCAAGAGGGGAATCCCGCGCGGGCGGCCAGAATGGCAACGTCCCAGCCCCCGCCGGCCGACCGGCGGGGGCCACGGGTTCTACTGCAGGCGCAGCGTGGCCACCTCACCGGGGGTGATCTTCGACGGGGCCGCGCCGAAGCGCGCGGTCACGTAGTTGGCCACCGCCGCGATCTCCTCATCCGAATAGGCGCCGGAGAAGCCCGGCATATAGGGACGGCCGGCGACCTGGGGGCCGGAGCCCTTCAGGATCATCAGGGCGACATTGGCCGCGCTGGGGTCGTTCACCGCCCGCTTCGCCGTGAGCTGAGCCTCCGCCGAATTGATGCCGGCGCCGCTCCAGGCGTGGCAGCTGGCGCAGGCGCCCTCGAACATGCGCTTGCCGTCCAGGTTGTCGGCCACGGTGGCGCCATGCTCCCAAGGGGCGGGGCCGGCCGGGGCGGGAAGGCCGGTGTGCACCGCCGGCACGCTTTGCAGATAGCTGCGCATCGCCGCGATGTCCGACGGGCTGAGTTTTGAAAAGCTCAACTCGACCGCCTCGCGCATGGGGCCCGAGGCGACGCCCTTGCCCTTGGCGTGGCCGTGGGCCAAGTAGGCGTCGATCTGCTCCGCCGACCAGCCGCCGATGCCCGACGTCGCGTCAGGGGTGATGTTGTAGGCGTTCCAGCCCTCCGCCTGGCCGCCGGCGAACTTGCGCCGGGTGTCCATGGCCTGGAACGGCGTGCGCGGCGTATGGCATTCGCCGCAGTGCGCCGCCCCCTCCACCAGATAGGCGCCTCGGTTCCACTCTGGCCCGCGCTCGGCCACCGGCCGGAAGCGGTGGTCGGGGTTGAACAGCATGCCCCAGAAGATCATCAGCCAGCGCTGATTGTAGGGAAAGGCGAAGGTGTCGGGCAGGTTCTCCCGCCGCACCGGCGCCAGGGAGAACAGATAGGCCTTGATGGCCAGCACGTCCTCATCCGTCATCATGGTGTACGACGCGTAGGGGAAGGCGGGGTAGAGATGCCGTCCCCCCGGCGCCACGCCCTTGTGCACCGCCTTCAGGAAGTCCGCGTCGCTCCAGCGGCCGATGCCCGTTTCCGCGTCCGGGGTGATGTTGGGGGTGTACAGCGTGCCGAAGGGCAGCTTGAACGGCCGGCCGCCGGCGTAGGGCACGCCGCCTTTGGCGGTATGGCAGGCCTGGCAGTCGGCGGCTGCGGTCAGATAGGCGCCCCGTTCCAGCAGGGCGGCGTCGGCCAGTTCCTTGGGCACGCCGGTGGGCGAGGGACCCTTGAAATCCGCCAGGTTGACTGGGTGGCCGCCGGCGAAATCCAGGGGGCCGGGCAGGAACGCCATCCGGGCCAGCACGGCGGCGCCCGCCACGACGATGATCCCGGCGGCCAGCAGGGCCGCCCTTTTCGTGCTTCCGCGCATCAGGTCCGCCCCCCCTTGGCCAACAGTGTCCGGTCTATGGGCATGCGCGTCAGTTGCACGCCCGTGGCGGCATAGATGGCGTTGGCCACGGCGGGCTGCACCGTGGTGGTGCCGGGCTCGCCAATGCCGCCGGGCGCTTCGGTGGATGGCACAAGGTGCACCTCCACCGCCGGCATCTCATCGATGCGGACGACGCGGTAATCGTGGAAATTGCTCTGCTGCACGCGCCCCTTCTCGAAGGTGATCTGGCCATGCAGGGCGGCGGACAGGCCGAAGACCAGCCCTCCTTGGATTTGCGAGATCACGCCATCCGGGTTCACCACCATGCCGCAATCGACGGCGGTGACCAGGCGGCGCACCCGCACGTCGCCGTCCTCCCGCACCGCCACCTCGGCGATGGTGGCGAGATAGCTGCCGAAGACCGTCTGCAGACAGATGCCCCGGCCCACGCGCCCGCCCGCCACGGCAGGCAGCGGCGCGGCCCAGCCGGCGCGCTCCGCCGCCGTGTTCAGCACCTGCAACGCCCGTGGGTTGGCGGCCAGCAGCGCGCGGCGGTATTCCAGCGGGTCGCTCTTGGTTTCCCGGGCCAGCCGATCGATGAAGCTTTCGACGGAGAAAACGGTGTTGTTGGGGCCCACACCGCGCCAGAAGCAGGTGGGCACCCCCTGGGGCTCGTGGCGGACGTACTCGACGTGGAATCCGCCGACGGCATAAGGCTGGTCGCTGGCGCCGTCGATGGCGTCGATGTCGATGCCCCCGGTGAAGGCCGGTGGCAGCCATCGGGCGATGACCGAGGGGCCCACCACCGTGTGGCGCCACGCCACCGGCTTGCCGTTCTCCAGCTTGGCGGACAGCCTGCTGCCATAGGTGGAACGGTACATCGCCTTCTGGATGTCCTCCTCCCGCGTCCAGACCACCTTCACCGGACCATCGACGTGGGCGGCGATGCGCACCGCCTTGTCGATCATGTCCACCTCCAGCCGGCGGCCGAAGCCGCCGCCCAGCAAATGGTTGTGGACGGTCACCTGCTCGGGCTTCAGGCCGGCGGCCTGCGCCGCCATGGCCTGGGCCTTGGTCATCACCTGGGTGCCGGTCCAGACATCGCAGGCGCCCGGCCGCAGATGCACCGTGCAGTTCATGGGCTCCATGGGCGCGTGCGCCAGGAAGGGCAGTTCGTAGCTGGCGCTGATCACGCCGGGGGCCCCCGGCTGCGCGTCCGCCCCTTCGTTTTTCACCGCCACGCCCGGCTGCTTCGCGGCCTCATGCATGGCCGCGCGCAGGCTGTCGGTGGACAGCGTGGCATTGGGCCCCTCGTTCCAGACGATGGCCAGCTTGTCCAACCCCTTCTTGGCCGCCCACATGTGATCGCCGACCACGGCCACCAAATCGTCCAGCACCACCACCTGCCGCACTCCCGGCACGGCGCGGGCCTGGGCGTCGTCCACGCTCTTGACCTTGCCGCCGGGTACAGGGCAACTGGCCAGCGTGGCGAACTTCACGCCCGGCGGCATGGCATCGATGCCGTATTGGGCGGAACCGTTGCCCTTGGCCTCGATGTCCAGCCGGGTCTGGGTCTTGCCCAGCAGGCGGAAGGTCTTGGGGTCCTTCAGCGGCGGGTCGGCGGGCGGGGTCAGGCGCGAGGCGGCGGTGGCCAGGTCGCCATAGGATAGGGAACGGCCGCTCGCGGTGTGCAGGACGGTGCCCTCCCGGGTTTCACAGGTGGCCGGCGCCACCTGCCAGCGCTTGGCCGCGGCCTCCACCAGCATGGCGCGCGCGGCGGCGCCGGCCTTGCGCATGGGGGTCCAATAGGCGCGAACGGAGGTGGAACCGCCCGTGGCCTGGATCTTGAAGATGGGGTTGCCGTAAAGCGCGTCGCTGGCGGGGGCCGCCTCCAGCCGGATAGCGGCGAGGGGCAGGTCCAGCTCCTCCGCGATGATCATGGTGAGGGCGGTGTAGATGCCCTGGCCCATTTCCACCTGGGGCATGATCAGGGTCGCGGCGCCATCGCCGGCGATGCGGATGAAGGCGTCGGGCGCGAACACGGCCGGGGCGTCCTCGCGCGCCACCGCCAGGCGGCCCATCGGCAGGTCCACGGCCAGCAGCAGGCCGCCGTAGGTCAGGCCGCGCAACACATTGCGGCGGGAGGTGCCGGGCGTGGAAAGATGCTTGTCCATCATGCACCTCAAGCCAGGGAAGCGGCGTGCTTCACGCCCTCGCGGATGCGGACGTAGGTGCCGCAACGACAGATGTTGCCCGCCAGGGCGGCGTCGATGTCGGCGTCGCTGGGCGTGGGGGTCTGCGCCAGCAACGCCGCGGCCGACATGATCTGGCCGGACTGGCAGTAGCCGCACTGGGCCACCTGCAGGTCCATCCAGGCCTTCTGCACCTTGGCGCCGGCCGGGGTTGCGCCAATGCCTTCGATGGTGACGACGGCCATGCCCCCCACGTCTCCGACGGCCAGCTGGCAGGAGCGCACCGGGGTTCCGTCCAGATGGACGGTGCAGGCGCCGCATTGGGCGACGCCGCACCCGAACTTCGTGCCCGTCATGCCCAGGATGTCACGCAACACCCAGAGCAGCGGCGTGTCCTGCTCCACATCCACATCGTGGACGGTGCCGTTGATCGAAAGCTTGACCATGGATTTTCTCCGTCTTGGCGGCCGGCGGCCTTGGTCCATTCGCGACCGGCACCGCCTGCGGTGGCGGCGCCCGGCCGGACGGTGGCGCGTCCTGGAGTTTCGCGCAAAACGGTGAGGTTCCGGAATTATACCGCGACCTGGTGAGCGATCCGTCGGCGGGATGCCGCCATGCTGAGATGGCATGATAAGTTATTGCAATATATAATAAATCACCGCTTTCCGCCGCCGCCGCGTACGGTTCGTTGCCGGCTGTGCAACGAGATTCTCGCGTGGTGCGGCGCCATCTCCGGCGGCGGGTGACCGTCAACGCCGCACGTCGACGATGGCGACCGCTGTGCAGCGTGGTGGTCTCAGTCGGCTGCGGTCGCCGATACGACACGGCTCAGCGGCAGCCACAGGGTGAAGCGCGTGCCCGTGGGACCGGAATTCCACGCGACCGTGCCGCCCAGGGCCTGGGCGCGGCGCTGCTGATTGCGTAGGCCCCGCCCGGAGGGGGAGGCCAGGGTCGCGTCCGCGTCGAAGCCCCGGCCGTCATCCTCGATGGTGACGCGCACGCCGGCCACATCTCCCCGGGCGTCGGGGGAAGTACCCAGGCGGATGCGGCTGGCCTGGGCATGGTGCAGGATGTTGGCGATGCCCTCCTGCAGGATACGCAGGATGTGCAGCGCGCTGGACGGCTCCAGCCATTCCAGGGTCGGCAGGTCCCGCACGTCCCACACCAGGGTGATGCCCGAGCCCTCCAGCCGCGGTTCCAGCCGATAGCGCAGCGAAGCCAGCAGCAACAGCAGATCGGCGTCCACCGGTTCCATGGAATCGATGGCCAGCTTGAGGTCGTCCAGGCAGCCCTTGAGGATTTGCGAGACCTTGGCGTCGTCCACGGCGCCCGTCTCGACGGAGCGGATGGCGCTGATCAGCGAGGCGCCCACACCGTCGTGCATGTCCTGCATCAGGCGCTGGCGCTCCTCACTGATGGTCTGCCGCCGCTCGGCCTCGCGCAGGCGCTGGTGGCTCAGTTCCAGTTCGGCTTCGCGGGTGCGCAGCCGTTCCGCGAGGCCGGCGTTCACCCGCTCCACCTCCGCGATGGCGGCGACATAGCGACGGTACAACACGGTGCCGCACATGGCGAAGGTCACGGCGTTGGTGTAGGCGCCCAGGAACCATCCTTCGGGGCTCAGCACGTGGTTGTGCATCATCCAGTCGGTCTGGCCCAGTACGGTGCAGACGGCAAGGCCCCCGGCCAGCAGCCTCGCCTCGGGGAACCGGCGCCAGGCGCACGCCACGCCCACCACGCTGACCGTGGCCGCCATCACCAGGGCCACGGCGTAGATGCGGGGGACGATGACCGGCGTGCTGGGCAGCACCGGCAGGACGCCGACCATGGGCAGGGTCAGAAGGGTGAGGATGCTGGTCACGCCCATCACGGCGGCCGTCAACAGGATCAGCGGCCGGCCATGCAACATCCGCAGGAAGAGATGCAGGATGACGATCAGCCAGAACAGGGCGTTGATGGTCAGCCAGGCGAACCAGTCGCTGGTGATGGGCACATCCAGGTAGAAATGCAGATGGGCCGCGAACGAGATGGCGGCCAGGCCGAAGAACAGCAGATAGCCGGTGTCGTGCCGGCGCCGGAACCAGACGAACAGGGCGAAGACGCCCACAGCCAGGAAGGCCGAGTTCAGCGCCATGGGCAGTTCACGCTGCAGCAGCTGGCGCAGGCGGTGGCGGATGTTCAATGCCGGCTCCGGCCCCAGCCACAGGGTGGACAGGGCCACCGGCGTGGTCGGGGCGTGGTCCAGGCGGACCAGGATGTCCTTCGGCGGCGGGCCGCCGGCGTCCTGATCCAACACCACCCATAGGGGCGTGAACAGGCCGTTCCACGGGCGACCCTGCCGCTGTTGCCACTCCACCAGCCTGCCGTTCACGTAGATGGCATAGGGACCGTCGGTGTCGATGCGGGCTCCGTACAGGGCCATCGGGCCGGGGCCTGCCGCCAGGTCGCGCGCCGACAACCGGATCCAGGTGGTGGCGGGGTAGCCGGATGCCATGGCCGGTACCGTTTGATCGACCGGCACCATGGGTTCGGCGTAAGGCAGGCTGATCGGCCGCCAGGTGCCGGTCGGCGGCCGGCCGTCCAGCGTCGCGGGCGGCCGGGACGGCGTGTCATCGTTGGCGATCAGGATCTCGGCCCGTGTCAGGCGCATGGTCTTCCCCGGTGCCCCGATCACGTCATGGATTCCGGCGATCAGCAGCGACATCACGGAGAACAGCAGGATGGCGGCGGCCAGCAGGGAGGCGGGGCGGTACGTCATCAGCGGCGGTCGCGCAGCCAGGGGGTCAACTGTTCAGCAAGCCCAGTGTCCTGGCCTCGTAAATGGCTTCCGCCTTCGAGGTGACCTCCAGCTTGCTGTAGATGCGCCGCACGAAGGTGCGCACGGTGAAGTGCGACAAGTCCAGCATCCGCGCCACCTCCACGGTGGTGAAGCCCTTGGTGATGAGGGACAGCACCTCCTTCTCGCGCGGAGACAGCAGGGACGGGGCCTCTTCCGGAGCATCCGTTTTGGCCGGGCCGGCCTCGGCCTTGGGCGGCGGTGCCAGGTCCGTCCCCCGGTCGCGGAAGCGCAGCAGGATCTGTCGCGCGATGATGGGGCTGATGGGGCTGCCGCCGGCGGCCAGGCTGCGGATTTCATCGACGATGCGGGCCGGCGCGCTGTCTTTCAACAGGTAGCCCGCCGCTCCGGCCTCGATCGACCGCATGACGTGCGTCTCATCGCCGAAGCTGGAACTGACCATGATGCTGCATTCCGGCCAGCGCTGGGCGGCGGTGCGGATGATGTCGATGCCGCTGCCGTCCGGCAAACCCAGGTCGACCAGCAACACGTCGGCCGGCGGCCCGTCCAGCAGGGCCAGCCCGTCGGCCCGGGTGACGGCAACGCCCACCAGCCGCAGGTCGGCCGCGGTCTTGACCGCCTGGCGCAGCGCATCCAGGAAACCCGCGTCGTCCTCAACGATCGCGACGGCCACGCGGGACGATGCCGGGGCTGTGGTGGGCATGGGCTGCATAAGGGACACTGCCATACAGGGGTGTGCGACAGCCAGTGTCGCGCGTTTGTTCTACAGACAAGATCCGGCCCCGTAAATACTCTCACACGAGATCGGCAGCCAGTACATGGGGGTGCCAATAACGGTACGAAGATGACCGGTATTGGGCAAGCAGTCGGCTGCGCCACTCGACGACGGGGGAGTATGGGGATGAACGGGCAAGAAAACCAGAAGATCACTAGCCGTGTCATCGCGAAGGCCTGGGCCGATGAAGGTTACAAGACCAAGTTGCTGGCCGACCCGGCCGCGATCCTGAAGGCCGAAGGCCTGGATCTGCCGGCCGGCATCACGTTCAAGGTGGTTGAGGACACGGCTACCGTGCAGACGCTGGTGCTGCCGGCCCGGCCGGCGGAGATGTCCGATGAGGACCTGGACCGGGCCGCGGGCGGCGCCTGTAGCTGGTGCGTTTTCTGCGAACTCAGCCTGTGAGTTTCGCGGTCCCGTCCTATGGGAACCGGCACATCCTTTTGAGATCGAGGAGAGACGAGATGGTGGGTGAAGACAGCGCCCGGGCCTATGGCCGGGTCGTGGCCAAGGCTTGGTCCGACGATGGGTTCAAGGCCCGGCTGATGGCCGATCCGGTGGCGATCCTGCAGGCCGAGGGCCTGGCCATTCCGCCGGGCCTGACGGTGACGGTGCTGGAGAACACGCCGACCCGGTACACCCTGGTGCTGCCGGCCCGGCCGACGGACTTGGCGGATGAGGATCTGGACGAAGTCGCGGGCGGCTGGTGCGGCTGCGTCATGTCCAGCGACTTTTGCCTCTAAGGCCTCAACCGGCGGGGTGGGACATGACGGGGAACACCGATAACGCATACGGCAAGGTCGTCGCCAAGGCGTGGACCGATGCCGCTTTCAAGGCGCGCCTGCTGGCCGACCCGGCCGGCACGCTGGCGGCCGAAGGAATGGCGGTGCCGCCCGGCGTCCGCCTGACGGTGATCGAGGATACCGCCACCGTCCAGACCCTGGTGCTGCCGTCCCGGCCGGCGGATCTGTCCGACGACGACCTGGCGGGCATCGCGGGCGGAACCCCCTGGCCCCGCTGCATGTGCGGGCCCTGACGGCACGTTCGCAACGATCTGTAAGGAATGACGACATGACGAACGAAGAGACCGCGAAGATCACCGGCAAGATCATCGCGAAAGCCTGGGTCGATGACGGCTTCAAGGCCCGCCTGCTGGCCGATCCGGCCGCAGTGCTGCAGGCCGAGGGCCTGGACCTCCCGGAAGGCGTCACCTTCCAGATCGTGGAGGATGGCGCCGGCGTCCAGACCCTGGTGCTGCCGGCCCGGCCGTCGGAATTGTCGGACGAGGATCTCGGCGGCGTGGCCGGCGGCCGGCCGGTCCCCGGACCGGGGGTTCCGCCCAAGCTCTACACCTTCTGACGCCTTGGGTCCGGGCAACTCCTGAACGTCCCGGCGCGTCCTTCGTCGGATCACTTCCTGTAAAACGGCGGCTAAAAACCTCGGGGGAAGGGCGCGATGCTGACCGCGAACACTCTCAACCAGATCATCGCCAAGGCTTGGGCCGATGACCGTTTCAAAGACCGGCTGCTGATCGATCCGGCCGCTGTCCTGGCTGCGGAAGGCGTCGACTTCCCGGCGGGCGTGACCGTCAGCGTGGTGGAGAACACCGCCACGCACCTCAACCTGATCCTGCCGGCTCCGCCCACCGACCTGTCCGACGATCAACTGGATGGCATCGGCGGCGGCTTCGGCTGGTGCTTCACCCTATAAGATCCGGTGCTGTGCCGGATCATGCAAGGAACAGTGACATGACGAACGAAGAGAACCTGAAGATCACCGGCAAGATCATCGCCAAGGCCTGGGCTGATGAGGGCTACAAGGCCCGGCTGCTGGCCGATCCCGCCGCCGTGCTGGCGGCCGAGGGCGTCGATCTGCCGGCGGGCGTCACCTTCAAGGTGGTGGAGGATACCGCCGCCGTCCAGACCCTGGTGCTGCCGGCGCGGCCGGCGGACATGTCCGATGACGACCTGGACACCGCCGCTGGGGGATTTATGTGCGTCGGTCCCAGCAGCTGCATGTTCAGCCTTTAAGGCCTCGGTCGAGACGCCCGGTGGCGGTGCATGCCGCCACCGGAGTGGTGCCCCGCACGCTGTGACATCCGCAAAGGAAGAGGGAAATGCTGAACGAAGAGAACGCCAAGGTTGGCGGCCGCATCATCGCCAAGGCCTGGACCGACCAAGGCTTCAAGGCCCGGCTGCTGGCCGACCCGGCGGCGGTGCTGAAGGCCGAGGGGGTGGAGGTGCCGGCCGGCGTCACCCTGAACGTGGTGGAGAACAGCGGGACGGCCTACACCCTGGTGCTGCCGGCCCGGCCCACCGACCTGTCCGACGAGGATTTGGACAACACCGCCGCCGGCGCCATCCTGTGCGTCATCCCCTGCGGCTCGACGTTCTGAAGCCCGCCATGACGGAGGCGGAAAGCGACGCGGCGATCGACGACATCATCGCCAAGGCTTGGGGGGACGAGGCCTACCGGGCCCGATTGCTGGCCGATCCCGCGGCGGCCCTGAGGGAGGAGGGCGTTGACTTGCCGGTCGGCGCTCTCGTCCGGGTGCTGCAGGACACCGCCACCGCTCAGACCCTGGTGCTGCCGATGCGGCCCCTGGATTTGGTCGAGGACGCGCTGGAGGGTACGGCCGGCGCCCTGTCCGCCGTCTGTTACGACAGCTTCATGCAATGGCCATGAGGGACGGGATGAACCAGGGGAACGCCGCCGTCACCGGCCGGATCGTCGCAAGGGCCTGGGCTGACGACGCCTTCAAGGCGCGCCTGCTGGCCGATCCGGAGGCGGTGTTGCGGGACGAGGGGGTCGATCTGCCCGCCAGCGTCACCGTCCGGGTGGCGGTGGATACGGACGCCGTCCGGACCCTGGTGCTGCCGGCCAAGCCCGTGGACCTAACGGAAGAGGAATTGGGCCGCGTCGTGGGCGGGGGCGACCCCTCCTACTGCGCCAACTGGTGCCTGTGTTGCGCCAACTGCGCCATCTGACCGGGCTTGCATAGCCATTCAACCCCTGACCGCGAGAGGAATTGCGCCATGACCCATGAAGAGAAAGCCAAAGCCTATGGCCGTGTCGTCGCCAAGGCCTGGGCTGACGACGCCTTCAAGGCCCGTCTTAAGGCCGACCCCGTGACCGTCCTGCGGGGCGAGGGGGTGGACATTCCGGCGGGCATGGCCGTCACCGTGGCGGAGAACACCGACACCGCCTACACGC
The DNA here is from genome assembly GCF_034653355.1 of Nitrospirillum guanabarense. Lineage (NCBI taxonomy): Bacteria > Pseudomonadati > Pseudomonadota > Alphaproteobacteria > Rhodospirillales > Azospirillaceae > Nitrospirillum > Nitrospirillum guanabarense. The sequence continues at coordinate 106,825 of NZ_JAYEER010000001.1, read as the reverse complement.
TGGTCCTGCCGGCCCGGCCGGCCGACCTCAGCGATGAGGAGCTGGACGTGGTGTCCGGCGGCTTCGACCTGGCCGCCCATTCGGCCTGCGCGCCGATGTTCTGACCACCCCTGACCACACGAACGCGGCGCCGTACCCATGTTGAGAATTCCCACCCTGAAGGCGCACCTGCGCGCAGCCGTCATCCCCGGCGAAGGCGTCCTGCTGTTGAGCGAGGACGGTGCCAAGGTGCTGCACGGCGCCGCGTACGAAAAGGTCGTGCCCCTGATCGACGGCCGGCGCACGGCCGATGACATCGCCGACGCCCTGGCCGGGCAGGTGGACGCCGCGCGCGTCTACTTCGCCCTGGCCCGGATGGAGGAACAGGGTCACCTGGCGGCGCCGGCACCGGACCTCGCCCCGTCCCTGGCCGGCTTTTGGCAGGCGGCGGGCGCCGATGCGCGGGCGGCGCGGGACGCGCATGCCACCCGCCGCGTGGCGCTCATGACGGTCGGTGGCGTGGACGCGGCCCCCCTTCGGGCGGCGCTGGCGACGGCGGGCTTGGCGGAAGAAGGACCGGAGGCGGCCGATCTGTGGATCGTCCTGGCCGACGACTATCTGCGGCCCGGCCTGCGGGACATCAACGCCCGGGCGCTGGCGGCGGAGCGCCCCTGGCTGCTGGCGCGGGCAGGCGGGCGGGAGCAATGGCTGGGCCCCTATTTCCAGCCCGGCACCACCGCCTGCTGGGAATGCCTGCAGCGGCGGCTGGCGCGCAATCGGGCCACCCACCGCTTCGCGGCGGCCAAGCTGGACATTCAAGGCCCGCTGGTGCCGCCTGTGGGGCTGCCCATCGCGCTGGCCGCCACCTGCCACGCCGTGGCGCTGGAGGCGGCGTTGATCCTGGCGGGCCTACCCAGCGCCCTGAAGGGCCAGGTGGCCAGCCGCGACTGGGTGAGCCATGCCCAGCAGATCCACGTCTTGACCCGCAACCCTGTCTGTCCCGCCTGCGGCACGGCGGCGGAGCCGGTGGCCCGCCCCATGGCGCTGGGCGCCGGCCAGGCGGCCTTCCAGGTCGATGGCGGCCACCGCAGCGTGTCGCCGGAAGCGACGCTGGCGGCCTACCAGCATCTGGTCAGCCCCATCACCGGCGTGGTCAACGTGTTGCAACCCGCGACGCCGCCGGACGAGACGCTGGCCCATGTCTATGTCGCGGGCTCCAACGCCGCGCGGCCCATCGGCAGCCTGCGGGATTTGAAGCGCAGCCTGCGCAGCAGCAGCGCCGGCAAGGGTGTGTCCGAGGTCCAGGCCAAGGTCAGCGCCCTGTGCGAGGCGCTGGAGCGCAGCAGCGGCGAGATCGCCGGCGACGAGGTGCGGGTGCGCCGGGCCTGGCGGGACTGGCCGGCGGGGGAGGCCATCCACCCCAACGCGGTCATGGGTTACAGCGACGCCCAGTTCGCCGACCGCGAGGCGCAGAACGCCAAGCAATCGGTCTTCAACATCACGCCCCTTCCGCTGCCCGATGACCACGCCGTGGATTGGACGCCCCTGTGGTCGCTGACCGAGAAACGGTTCAAGCACCTGCCGACGCAACTGGTCTATTACGGCGTCGATGGTGGGCGCAGCGGTCCGGACTTCTACGCCATGGGCTGTTCCAACGGCAACGCCGCGGGCAACACCCGGGAGGAAGCGTTGCTGCAAGGCTTCTTCGAACTGGTGGAGCGGGATGCCACCGCGCTGTGGTGGTACAACCGCCTGCGCCGCCGGGGTGTCGCGACCGACACCTTCAATGATCCCTACCTGCCGCGCATCGCCCGGCATTACCGGGAAAAGCATGGGCGGGAAACCTGGGCGCTGGACCTGACGTCGGACCTGGGCATCCCAGTGTTCGTGGCCCTGTCCCGTGAGGTCAACGCCCCGCAGGAACGCATCCTGTTCGGCCTGGGCTGCCATTTGGACGCCCGCATCGCCCTGCAGCGCGCCTATGCCGAGATGAACCAGATGATGGGCCTGGCCACCGCCGAGGTGGAGGGCAAGATCGAGGATCCGGAGACGCTGCACTGGCTGCAGACGGCCACGCTGGAGAACCAGCCCTATCTGGCGCCCGACCCCACCCAGGCGCCGGCGCGGCATGAGGACTTCCCCGTGCAGCACAGCGGCGACTTCTTGGCCGACATCAACCACTGCCTGTCCATCCTGGACCGTGCCGGCCTGGAGATGCTGGTGCTCGACCAGACGCGGGCCGAGTTGGGCCTGCCGGTGGTCAAGGTAGTCGTCCCCGGCCTGCGCCACTTCTGGGCGCGGTTCGCCCCGGGCCGGCTGTACGACGTGCCCATACGCATGGGCTGGCTGGAGCGGCCGCTGGCCGAGGCCGATCTCAACCCCATTCCCATCTTCGTGTGAGGGACCCGCCATGAGTGAGTTTTCCGAAAGCCTTTCCCTGCCCGGCGGCCTGCATCTGGAGGCCTCCGAGGAGCGGTTTCGTCTGCATCGCTTGCCGCCGTGGCAGCCGGGCCCGGCCGACAGCCTGTCGACGCAAGGCTCGGCACGGGCGACGCGACAACTGATGTCCGGCGCCATGTACGCCGGCTTCTCCGCCGCCGTGGCGGCGGCCACCGGGCCCCGACCGTTGTCGGCGGAGCGCGACCTGTTCCTGCGCTACGTTCACGGCCTGGCCGCCGGCTGGCGCACCACGGGCGTCACGCCGGGCGCCATGCGCCGCGCGGCCGACCGGCTGGAGGAGCGGGGCCAGCACGCGGTCGCCGCCCACTGTCGCCACGTGGCGGAGGAGGAGACGGGCCATGACACCCTGGCCTGGCTGGACATCGAGGCTTTGGGCTTGCCGGCCGCGACCTTCGTGGAACGCCTCCGCCCCCGCACGGCCATCGCTTTGGCGGAACGGCACCGGGAGTTGGCGGAGGCGGCGGAGCCCATCGCCGTGCTGGGCTATGCCTATGTCCTGGAACGCACCAGCCTGAACGTGACCGCCGAGGTCATCGCCGAGGTGGAGGCCGCCTTGCCGGCCGGCGTCTTCGCCACCCGCTGCCTGCGGGTGCACAGCGCCGTGGGCAGCGACATCGGCCATGTGGACGAAAGCCTGGAGTTCATCGCCGGCCTGGCCGCGCGGGACCGGGCCATCATCGCGCGGGAGGCGTTCAACACCGCCCGCGTCATGGGCGGCGGCGACGACTACCCCGGCGACGACGCCATGCGCGGCCTGCTGACCGAGCTTATGCAGCCGACACCGGCGCTGGCCTGCGCCTGACCATCACGACACAAGAGAAGGGGAGAAGAGCATGCAGACCGATGACAATGCCAAGGCCTACGGCAAGATCGTGGCCAAGGCCTGGAGCGACGATACCTACAAGGCGCGGCTGCTGGCCGATCCGGCGGCCGTGCTGGCGGCGGAGGGGGTGGCGCTTCCTACCGGGGTGGCCTTCCGCGTGGTGGAGAACACCGACACCGCCTACACCCTGGTCCTGCCGGCCAAGCCCACGGACATCAGCGACACCGATCTGGACGCCGTCGCCGGCGGGCGCTTCGCCTTCTCCTGCGGTGGTCCCGCCGTGGTGAAGCCCAAGCCCCCCGGCAATCCCACCCGGCGGTGCATTTGAGCGTATCCAACAGCGCGGCGTTGCGGATCCGATGTTGAGAAATCCCCTCCTCAAGGCGCACCTCCAGGCGACGGTTTTTCCGGGCGAGGGCGTCCTGCTGCTGTCGGAAGACGGCGGCAAGGCCCTGCACGGCGCCGCGTACGAGGGGATCATGCCCTTGCTGGATGGCCGGCACACCACCGACGCCATCGTCGACGCGCTGGCCGGACGGGTGGACGCGGCCCGTGTCTACTACGTGCTGGGACTGTTGGAGCGGGCGGGGCATCTGGTGGAGGCGGCCCCGGATCAGACGGGGGCGGAGGCCGCCTATTGGCATGCGGCTGGCGTGGACGCGCCGGCCGCATGCCATGCCCTGGCGGCCCGGCGCGTGGCGGTGATCGCGGTGGGGGCGGCGGATGCCGGCCCCCTGCGCGCCGCCCTGATGGCGGCCGGCCTGCAGGAGGTGGCGGCCGATGGGGCGGATCTGTGGATCGTCGCGGCCGACGACTATCTGCATCCGGAGTTGGCGACCATCAACGCCGCCGCCCTGGCCAGCGGCCGGCCCTGGCTGCTGCTGCGCGCGGGCGGCCGGGAGCAATGGCTGGGGCCGCATTTCGTGCCGCACCAGACGGGATGCTGGTGCTGTCTGCAGCGGCGCCTGGCCCGCAACCGCGCCCTGTTCCGCCTGGCCGCCGACCAGCAGGGGCGGGAGACCCCACAGCCGGTCCGGGCACTGCTGCCCGCTGTCCATGCCGCGACCTGCCATAACGCCGTGGCCACCGCCGCCTTGATCCTGGCCGGTGCGCCCTGCGGCCTGACGGGACGGGTGCTGAGCCTGGACCTGACCACCCTGGCGCAGCAGGCCCACGTCCTGGTGCGCAATCCGGCCTGCCCCGCCTGTGGCAAGGCCCCGGTGCCGGTGGCCCGTCCCCTGGAACTGCGCATGGGCACGGCGGCCTTCCGCACCGACGGTGGGCACCGCAGCGTCGCGCCTGAGACGACACTGGCCACATACGGGCACCTGGTCAGCCCCATCACCGGCGTGGTGTGCGCGTTGGAGCGGGCCGGGCCGGCGGGCGAGGGCCTGACCCATGTCTACACCGCGGGCACCAACGCCGCCCGCCCCATGGAAAGCCTGCATGACCTGAAGCGCAATTTGCGCAGCAACGCCTCCGGCAAGGGGGTGTCGGAGGCCCAGGCCAAGGCCAGCGCCCTGTGCGAGGCCATCGAGCGTTACAGCGGCGAACTGTCGGGCGGGGAAGTGCGCATCGCCCGCGCCTGGCGGGACTGGGACGTGGGCCAAGCCATCCACCCCAACGCCGTCATGCGCTACAGCGACGCCCAGTTCGCCGACCGCGCGGCGCAGAACGCTCGGGGATCGGCCTTCAACGTCACGCCTCATCCGCTGCCGGACGACGCGGTCATCGACTGGACGCCCGTCTGGTCGCTGACCCAGCAGCGGCACCGCCACCTGCCCACGCAGCTGTTGTACTACAACGTCCGGAGCCGCGACGCGCCGGACTTTTACGCCGTCGGCTGTTCCAACGGCAGTGCCGCCGGCAACACCCGGGAAGAAGCCATCCTGCAAGGCTTCTTCGAGCTGGTGGAGCGCGATGCCGCCGCCATCTGGTGGTATAACCGCCTGGCGCGCCGGGCGGTGGCGGTGGACGGCTTCGGCGATCCCTACCTGACCCAGCTGCGCGACCATTACCGCGACCGCTACGGGCGGGAGGTGTGGGCCCTGGACCTGACCACCGACCTTGGCATCCCTGTGTTCGTGGCCCTATCGCGCCAGGTGGGAACACCGGTCGAGCGCATCCTGATGGGGATGGGCTGCCACCTTGACGCCCGCATCGCCTTGCAGCGCGCCTTTGCCGAGATGAACCAATTGCTGGACCTGGCCGATGACGGCCAGGACGCCCAGCTGGAGGAACCGGACACCGTGGCCTGGTTGACCGGCGCCACGGTGCAGAACCAACCCTATCTGGTAGCCGACGGGACCCGAGCGCCGGTACGGCTGGCGGACTTTCCGGTGCAGCACACCGGCGGTTTCCTGGCCGATATCGACCATTGCCTGTCCATCCTGGACCGCGCCGGGCTGGAGATGCTGGTGCTGGACCAGACGCGGGCCGAGGTGGGCCTGCCGGTGGTGAAGGTGGTCGTGCCGGGCCTGCGCCACTACTGGGCCCGTTTCGCGCCGGGGCGGCTTTACGACGTGCCGGTGCGCATGGGCTGGCTGGACCGGCCGTTGGCCGAGACTGAACTGAACCCCATTCCGATTTTCATGTGATGGGGCGCTTGAAGGGGGCATTCGGGGGATGAGCAATCCGATTTTCCGCAAGGCGGCCTTGGACGGCCTGTCCTCGCCGGAACAGCTGAACCAGTTGGTCCAGGTGACGCCGGCCCGTGCCTGGATCGCCCTGTGGGCGTCGGCCGCCATCCTGGCGGTCATCCTGGCCTGGTCGGTTTTCGGCACCCTGCCGTCGCGCATGGCGGGGCGGGGGGTGCTGATCCATGACGGCGGCACCTTCAATGTCGTGGCGGTGGTCGATGGCGTCGTGGCCGACATGGAGCATCTGAGCCCCGGCCAGCACATCGCCAAGGGCCAGGTGCTGGGCCGCATCATCGACCCGGCCCTGGCGCAGCAGATCGTCTCGGCCGAGGCCTATGTGCGCACGCTGGCCACGGCGTCGGGTCCGGGCGCCCAGGAGACCCGCGCCCAGGCGCAACAGGAGCTGGACCGCCTGCGCTTCGAGGCGGCGCTGGACCACCGGGTGATCAGCGACCATGACGGCGAGGTGGTGGAGGTCATGGCCACCAACGGCCACGCCGTGAAGCCCGGCGACCCCATCGTCAGCATGGAGTATGGGGAGTCCCCGCTGCGTGCCGTGCTGTACCTGCCGCCCTCCAGCAACGCCAAGTTGCTGCGGCCGGGCATGACCACGGAAATCTCCCCCGTCACCAGCCTGCGGGAACGCGACGGCTATCTCATCGGGCGGGTGCGGTCGGTGTCCAAATACCCGGCGACCCAGGCGGGCATGCTGGCCCTGCTGCCCAACCCCGCCTTGGTGGATGAGCTGGCGCCCGAGGGGCCGCCCATCGCGGTGGAGGTGGATCTGGTGCCGGATGCGCGATCCCACAGCGGCTACCGCTGGTCGTCCCCCGCTGGCGACACGCTGGAGATCAGCAGCGGCACCCTGTGCACCGGCAGCTTCGTGCTGGAAAGCCGGCGGCCCATCGCCCTTATCTTCCCCTTCCTCGATCACCGGGCGGCGCGCAACTGATGGCCCTTTTTCCGTTCAAACGCCGGACGCGCACGCCGACCATCCTGCAGATGGAGGCGGTGGAGTGTGGTGCCGCCAGCCTGGCCATCATGCTGGCCCATTACGGCCGCCACGTATCGCTGGAGGAGTTGCGGGCCGCCTGCGGCGTCTCCCGCGACGGCAGCAAGGCCAGCAACGTGGTCAAAGCCGCACGCGCCTACGGCCTGACCGCCGGCGGCAAGCGCTATGACATCGGCCAGTTGCGCCAGGCGCCCTTGCCCGCCATCGTCTTCTGGAACTTCAACCATTTCCTGGTGGTGGAGGGTTTCGGCAAGGGGGTGGTCCACCTCAACGACCCGGCCACGGGCCCCCGTCAGGTGACGGATGCGGAGTTCAGCGAGGGCTATACCGGCGTCACGCTGGCCATGGCGCCGGGGCCGGAGTTCCAGAAGGGCGGGAACGAGCCCAGCCTGACCCGGGCGCTGGCCCGCCGCCTGCGCGGCGTGCGCGCCGCCTTCGCCTTCGTCGTCATCGCCACCCTGGCCCTGGTGCTGCCCGGCCTGGCCCTGCCTGTGTTCACCCAGATCTTCATCGACGAGATCCTCGTCAAGCGCCTGGACGGCTGGTTGCAGCCGCTGCTGCTGGGCATGCTGGTCACCGGTCTGCTGCGGATGGGCCTCACCGCCCTGCAGCAGTCGCAACTGCTGCGGCTGGAAACGCGGCTGTCGCTGCAGTCCTCCGCCAGCTTCTTCTGGCATGTGCTGCGCCTGCCCATTGAATTCTTCAATCAGCGCTATGTCGGCGACATCAGCGTGCGCGTGGCCGCCAACGACCGCGTGGCCCAACTGCTGGCCGGGGATCTCGCCACCAACGCTGTCAACGTCCTGTCCGTCGTCTTCTATGCCGCCATCATGGCCACCTACGACGTGGGCCTGACCCTGGCGGGCTTGGCCATCACCGCGCTGAACCTGCTGGTGCTGCGGGCCATCGCGCGAAAGCGGCGGGACGACAATCTGCGGCTGCTGCAGGACCGGGGCAAGCTGATGGCCGTCACCATGGGCGGGGTCGAGACCATCGAGACCCTGAAGGCCACGGGCGGGGAGGGCGACTTCTTCGCCCGCTGGTCCGGCCATCTGGCCAAGGTCATCAATGGCGAGCAGCGGCTGGAACTGAACACCCGGCTGCTGGCCGTGCTGCCCAACCTGCTGAACGCCCTGGTCGCCGTGGCCATCCTGGGCCTGGGCGGCTTGCGCGTCATCGACGGGCGCATGTCCATCGGCATGCTGGTGGCCTTCCAGGGGCTGATGGCCAGCTTCACCCAGCCGGTGAGCAATCTCATGGGCCTGGCCGGCAAGCTCCAGGAGGCGCAGGGCGACATGGCCCGCCTCGACGACGTCCTCAACTTCCCGGCCGACACGGGACCGGTGGCGGAAACGGCCCAGGTTGGGGAGATGGCGGGCCGTCTGGAACTGCGCAACCTGCGCTTTGGCTACAGCCGGCTGGAACCGCCCTTGATCGAGGATTTCAGCCTGACGCTGGAACCCGGCCGCCGCGTCGCCCTGGTGGGCGGCTCGGGCAGTGGCAAATCCACCGTGGCGCGCCTGGTGACCGGCGTGCTGAAGCCCTGGGAGGGGCAGGTACTGCTGGACGGCATCCCGCGGGAGCGGATCGCCCGTGACCGGCTGCACGCCACCCTGGGCAGCGTTGACCAGGACGTCTACCTCTTCGCCGGCACCATTCGCGACAACCTCAGCCTTTGGGACGGGACCCTGCCGCAGGAAGACATGGTTGGCGCCGCCCGCGACGCCGCCGTCCACGACGTCATAGCCGCCCGTGCCGGCGGCTATGACGCCCCGGTGGAGGAGGCGGGCGCCAACTTCAGCGGCGGGGAGCGCCAGCGGCTGGAGATCGCCCGCGCCCTGGCCGGCCGGCCGCGCGTGCTGGTGCTGGATGAGGCGACCTCCGCCCTGGACCCGGTGACGGAGAAGATCATCGACGGCAACCTGCGCCGGCGCGGCTGCGCCTGCCTGATCGTGGCCCATCGCCTGTCCACCATACGCGACTGCGACGAGATCATCGTCATGGATCGCGGACGCATCGCCGAACGGGGCAGCCATGACGCGCTCATGGCCCTAGGCGGCCGTTACAGCACCCTGATCGCGACCGACCAATGACCGACACCCTTCCGGACCAACGTATATCAGCCAAGGCCCAGGCCGACGGCCGCATGTTCGCCTCCGCCATCGGCGATCTGGCCCAGGTGCTGGCTGGGCCGGAGGCGGGCACCGCCGTCCTGCTGGGCACCGGCGACGCCTTGGTCGACGCCTGTCGCCAGGTCTTCCGCGCCGCCGGCATCACGCCGGCCGTGTCGGCGCCAGCCGGCGACGACCCCATCCAGCGCCTGGAAAGCCTGGCCCGCCAGGCCGGCGCCGCCTGGCGCGTCGTCGCCCTGGCCGGGCGCGACTGGTGGCGGGACGGCGCCATGCCCTTGCTGGCCTTTCGCAAGGACGGCGCCCCCGTGGCCCTGCTGCCGGCCGCGCGCGACGGGTTGTGGCTGTGGGACCCGGCGGCCGGCACGCGGGTGCGGCTGGACGCCCGGCAGGCGGCCGGGCTGGAGGGCCAGGCCTTCGCCTTCTACCGCCCCCTGCCGGATGAGCCGATCACTCTATGGGGCTTGGCGCGCTTCGCCCTGCGCGGCAGCGGCCGCGACATCGCCCGCCTGCTGCTGCTGGGCGCCGTGGGCGGGGTGCTGGGGCTGGGCGTGCCCATGGCCACCGGCGCCCTGATCAACACCGTCATCCCGGCGGGGGAGCCGGGGCGCCTGGGTCAATTCATCTTGCTGCTGCTGACCGCCACGCTGGGTGTCAGCGCCTTTGAGCTGACCCGCGCCATCGCCCTGTTGCGGGTGGACGCGCGGGCGGCCATCGGCGTCCAGGCGGCGGTGATGCAGCGCGTGCTGCGATTGCCCGCGCCCTTCTTCCGATCCTACGCGGCGGGTGACCTGACCCAGCGCATCTTCGGCGCCACGCAAATCCTGCACAGTATCAGCGAAAGCGCCCAGTCGGCCCTGATCAGCTGGATCTTCAGCCTGGCCAGCTTCGCTTTCCTGTTCACCATCGACTGGCGTCTGGGCCTGCTGGTGGCCGTGCTGGCCGGCATCGCCATGGCGGCGGCGGTGGGCATCAACCTGCTGCGCCTGCGGCTGGAGCGGCGCATGATCGCCGTGCAGGGCGACCTGGCGTCCCGTGTCTTCCAACTGCTGACCGGCATGGCCAAGCTGCGCGCCAATGGGGCGGAGAAGCGCGCCTTTTCCCTATGGGCCAGTCGCTTCGCCCAGCAGAAGACGCTCAGCTTTGGCGTGCAGCGCCTGGCCAACCGGCTGGAGGTGTTCAACGCCGGCTATGTCGTGCTGGCCTCCCTCTGCCTGTTCGCGGCGGTTGAGGGGGCCGCCCCGCTCAGCACCGGGGCCTTCGCCGCCTTCAACGCCGCCTTCAGCCAGTTCTTCGCCGCCACCCTGGCCATGACCATGGCGCTGACCAATGCGCTGAGCGCCGCCCCCCTGTACGAACGCCTGCGTCCGTTGCTGCGGGCGCTGCCGGAACCCAACCGGGTGCAGGCGGCCCCCCGGCCCTTCACCGGCGCCATCGATATCAGCCATATCAGCTTCCGCTACAGCGCCGACGGCCCGCTGATCCTGGACGACGTGTCCATCAACGTCCGCCCGGGGGAATTCGTGGCCATCGTCGGGGCGTCCGGGTCCGGCAAATCCACGCTGTTCCGCCTGCTGCTGGGGTTCGAGCGGCCGCAGGGCGGCGCCATCTATTACGACGGCCAGGATCTGGCGGGGCTGGACCTGGGGGCGGTGCGCCGGCAGCTGGGCGTGGTCCTGCAGAACGGCAAGCTGATTCCCGGGCCGCTGTCATCCAACATCATCGGCGCCTCCACCCGCCTGACGGTGGATGACGCGTGGGAGGCGGCACGCCTGGCCGGCCTGGACCAGGACATCCGCGCCATGCCCATGGGCATGCACACCGTGATCGCGGAAGGGGCCGGTGTCATCTCCGGCGGGCAGAGGCAGCGCCTGATGATCGCGCGCGCCATCGCCGGTCGGCCGCGCATCCTGCTGTTCGATGAGGCGACCAGCGCGCTGGACAACGCCACCCAGGCCATCGTCACCGAAAGCGTGCGCGACCTGCGGGCCACCCGCGTGGTCATCGCCCACCGCCTGTCCACCATCATGGAGGCCGACCGCATCTTCGTCATGGACCAGGGGCGCGTGGTGGAAAACGGCAGCTATGCTGACCTTATTGCCCGGGGCGGCGTTTTTGCCGATTTGGCGCGGCGCCAGATGGTGTGATCCTCATCCTTGCCGACAGGGTGATGGCGGGCGAACTGTCCGTCACCAACGGGAGGAACCGGACCATGACACGCACCATCACGGAAAAGCGCGCGGCCTTCCGCGCCCTGCATCAGGACGGCTGTTTCCTGCTGCCCAACCCCTGGGACGTGGGCAGCGCTCGCTTGTTGCAACACCTGGGCTTCAAGGCCCTGGCCACCACCAGTTCCGGCTACGCCTGGACGCAAGGCCGCCCGGACTATGGCGTGACGCGGGATGAGGTGCTGGAGCATCTGCGCGCCCTGGCGCCGGCCACCGACCTGCCGGTGAACGCGGACTACGAGTTCGGTTTCGCCCATGAGATCAGCGATCTGGCGACCAACGTTCGCTTGGCGGTTGAGGCTGGTGTCGCCGGCCTGTCGGTGGAGGACATCCGCGCCGATGGCCAGTCCGGCCATTACGACACCGCCACGGCCGTGGAACGTGTCCGCGCGGCGCGGGACGCCATCGATGCTGTCGATCCCAGCGCCGTTCTGGTCGCCCGCACCGAGATTCTGCTGGCCGATACGTCCCGCGTGGCCGAGGCCATCGACAAGATGGTGGCCCTGGCCGACGCGGGCGCCGATTGCCTCTATGCCCCCGGCCTGGTCGATAAGGCCGATGTCGTGGCCCTGGTCCGCGCCGTGGCGCCCAAGCCCGTGAACCTGCTGGTCATGCGCCCGGGCCCCAGCCTGGCGGAAATCGCCGACTGGGGCGTGCGCCGGATCAGTGTCGGCGGTGGGCTGGCGCGTGCCGCCTGGGGCGGTTTCCTGCGGGCGGCGGAGGAACTGAGGGCCGGCTCCTTCGACGGCTTGGCGGCCGGCGCCTCCGGCAAGCAGCTCAACGACGTCTTTGGCGGCTTCAGCCGAGCTTGAGCGACAACTCCACATCCTCGCCGAAGGGCAGGGAGAGATAGCCGTTGGCGGGATCGCGCACTCGGGCCAGGTAGTCCGGGCTGTGGTCGGCGTTGTCGGCGAGGATGTAGGCGCCCGGCCGCAGGTGGCTTTCCACCAGATCCAGGATCTCAGGATACAGGGCCTTGGCGCCGTCCAGCAGCAGCAGATCTATGGTCTGCGGCAGGTCGACGGCCAGGGTCTTCAGGGCGTCGCCCTCGCGGATCTCCACCAGGTCGATCAAGCCGCCTTCCATCAGGTTGGCCCGGGCGCGGGCGACCTTGGACGCCTCGAACTCCGTGGTGATCAGCCGGCCGCCCCCATTGTCGCGCAGGGCCGCGGCCAGATGCAGGGTGGAAATGGCGAAGGAGGTGCCGAACTCCACGATGGTGCGGGCGCCACCGCCGCGCGCCAGCATGTACAGCAGCGTCCCCGCCTCGCGCGACACCGCCAGGGGCATGTCCTTCAGGGCGCTGTAGAACGCGCGATACTCCGTCTTGCTGCGCATCAGGCGGGTATGGTCGCCGCGCGCCATAAGGTCGGCCAAGGCGGGAATGGAGGCGGGGGTGATCCGGGCGGCCTCCGCGAACAGGCCGTCCAGCAAGGGGGCCACGGGGGCGGTGGTCAGGGTGCTCATGAAAGGAAATCCGTTTTGAAAGGGCGCGGTCTTGCGCCGCCGTCAAAATACGACTAATTCGTCATGTTCCCTATTCGCATTGCCCCAGCCCGCCATGCCCGACCGCGCCAGCCCCCGCATTTCCTCACGAAAGCAGCCGCGGCAGGCCCGCTCCGCCGGGCTGGTCGCCACCATCCTGGAGGCGGCTGTTCAGGTTTTGGCGAAGGAGGGGGCGGCCCGCTTCACCACCGCGCGGGTGGCGGAAAAGGCGGGCGTCAGCGTCGGGTCGCTGTACCAGTATTTTCCCAACAAGGCCGCCATCCTGTTCCGCCTGCAAAGCGACGAATGGCGGCAGACCGCCGACATGCTGCGCGCCATCCTGGAGGATCGCGCCCGGCCGCCGCTGGACCGGCTGCGCGCCCTGGTCCACGCCTTCCTGAAGTCGGAGTGTGAGGAGGCGGCGATGCGAGGGGCCCTGGCCGATGCGGCACCCCTCTACCGCGACGCGCCGGAGGCCAAGGAGGCGCGGGGATCGGCCGACGGCGTGGTCGCCACCTTCATGCGCGAGGCGCTGCCCAACGCGTCCGAGGCCGTGCGCGGCATGGCCGGTGACCTGATCAAGATGACCGTGAGCCAGGTGGGCAAGGACTTCTCCGAAAGCCCGCGCACGGACGCGGAGATCTCGGCCTATGCCGACGCCATGGCCGACATGTTCTGCGCCTATCTGCGCAGCCTGGATCGGAGCGGCCCGGATCAGGCCTGAGGCCGTATACGAAGTTACGTCCTATCCCGCCGTTTTCGCTTGGTTTTAAGGTGGCGCGCGGCCCCGGTGGCGGGGCCAGGTTCGGCCATGTGGGACCTTTAGGATGCGGACCGGGGCGATGGGCCGGCGGCTGGCCGGCGCGCTGATTTTCCTGATGGGCACGACGGGGCTGGCCGGCGCCTCGCCATGGGGCGAGGTGGGCGACAACCAGTTGCGCGGCGATATCGAGATGCTGGCGGCGGCCGGCCTGATCGACGGCGTCACCACGCAGTGGCCCTTGCCCTGGACGGCCATCGTGCCCGCGCTGAAGGCCGTCGACCTGGACGCCCAGCCGGATGCCGTGCAGGCGGCGGCCCTGCGCGTGCTGGGCCGCGCCACGCGGGAGAACCGGCCGGGCTTCAGCGCCAGCGCCAGCCTGGACCTGACCAATGCCCCGGCGCTGGTTCATGGCTTCGACAGCCTGGGCCGGGGGGAGGGGCAGACCCAGGTGGCGCTGTCCTACAGTTCCAGCACCATCTCCGCCCGCCTGGCCGTGGGCGGCTTCACCCAGGATTTCAAAACCGGCGCCACCAAGCTGGCGCTGGATGACAGCTATCTGGCGGTGAAGGCGGGTGACGCCTTGGTCTACGGCGGCTGGCTGACCCACTGGTGGGGCCCCGGCTGGATTTCCGCCCTGACCCTGTCCAACAACGCCCGGCCCATGCCCCAGGTGGGTATCCAGCGCCTGGACACCTCCGCCTCAACCTGGCCGGTGCTGGAATGGCTGGGCCCCTGGCAGGCTGAGTTCTTCCTGGGCCTGATGGATGGCCCGCGCCTGCAGAAGAACACCGTGTTCGATGCGCTGCGCGTCACCGTCAATCCGGCCCCGGGCTTGGAAATCGGACTGGCGCGGACGGGTGAGATCTGCGGCCAGGGCCACCCTTGCGACCCGGCGGAGTATTTCCAGCTCAACAACTCCCCCACCGACGTCAACAGGACCAATGACGAGGGCGTGGTGGACATCAAGTACAGCCATGACCTGTGGGGCGTGCCCGTCCAGGCCTATATGCAGCTGATGAACGAGGACAGCTCCCCCATCACCCATTCCGGCACCAGCCATTTGTTCGGCGCCACCGCCTTCGTACCCCTGGCGGGACGCCCCCTGAGGCTGACGGCGGAGTACGCCGACAGCATCTCCACCACCGACATCTTCAGTTTCGCCAGCCGCATCTACGGTTTCTCCTACACCAACGGCGGCTACCCCGATGGCATGCGCTATCGCGGCCGCACCATCGGCTTCAGCCTGGACGATGATTCCCGTCTGCTGTCCCTGCAGGGCAGTTGGACCGACGCCGACGGCTGGACCTATGAGATGACGCTGCACCATGCCGTCATCGGCACGGCGCAGTCGGTCGGCGCCAACATCGTCAGCCCCGTCCCCGTCAAGGTGAACATCCTGGAAGGACGCCTCAGCCTGCCGTTCCGCCACTTCACCCTGGATTTGCGCGGCAGCGTCCAGGACGATCAGGCCCGGCCGGACCACGGCTTCCTGCCAGCGGTGGAGGCGGCGTTGCGCATCGCCCTGTGAGGGGGGCGCGTAAAATAGCGCCGGCTCATGGGAATAAACCCGCCATCCGCATCCGTCATGGGAAACGAAGGGAGACATCTCCCCGTTGCCTGCCGGAGGATCCATGCCGTCCATCGTCGCCTGCGCCAAGACCACGACCCCGCGCGATCGCGTCCGCGATGTCGCCGCCGGCCTGTTCGCCGACAGGGGCCTGGATGGGTTCAAGATGCGGGATCTGGCGCAGCGCCTGGGCGTCAGCGTCATGACACCCTACCGCTATTTCGAAAATAAGGAGGCCATCCTGGCCTGCGTGCGCGCCCACGGCTTCGCCTGCCTGGCCGACGCGCTGGACCAGGCGCGGCCCGACGGCGGGCTGGAGGAGCGTGTGGCCAGCCTGGCCACGGCCTATGCCCTCTTCGCGGTGGCGGAGCCCGCGCGCTACCGGCTGATGTTCGCGCTGGCGACCACCCAGGCGCCGGGCGTGGCGGAGGTGCGGCGCCAGGAACGCCGGGTGGAGGACGCCTTCGCCGCCCATGCCATCGGCTTCGCGGCGGCCGGCCTGTCCTGCGCCGATCCGGCCGCCCTGGGCCGCCTGCTGTGGTCCACCCTGCACGGCGTGACAGTCCTGCATCTGGGCGGACAGCTGCCGCAGGCGGATCTGGCAGCCGCGCTGCGCCGGACCACGCGATCGCTGACCATCGCCTGTGCCGGAAGCACCCCCGGCGCCGCTCCCGAAGTTCCCGCGTGACCATGACGGCGCCGCAGCCGTTGCGTGTGTCCGAGCCGCCCCGCATGGAGGCGGTTGAGGTCGCGCCGCCACCCCCCCGCGTCCGGTCCCGCCCATCGCCCAAGCGCGCCCTGGACGTGGTCTTCAGCCTGGCGCTGCTGCTGGCCTGCCTGCCGCTGCTGGTCCTGATCGCCCTGCTGATCCGCCTGGACAGCCGGGGGCCCATCCTGTTCCGCCAGCAGCGCATCGGCCTGGCGGGGCAACCCTTCCATATCGTGAAGTTCCGCACCATGCATGTGCTGGAGGACGGCGCCGACGTGGTTCAGGCCATCGAGGGCGATCCCCGCGTCACCCGGGTGGGCGGCATCCTGCGGATCACCAGCCTGGATGAGCTGCCGCAGTTGCTGAACGTGCTGTCGGGGGAGATGTCTCTGGTGGGCCCGCGTCCCCACGCCGCCGCCCACGACGATTATTATAGCGCCCGCATCCCCAATTATCTCTACCGCCAGAACGTGCGGCCCGGCATCACCGGCTGGGCGCAGGTGAACGGCGCGCGCGGGGCGACGCCCCAGGTGGCCGACATGCAGGCGCGGGTGGATTTGGACGCTTGGTACGTCGATAACGCCAACCTGGCTTTGGACCTGAAGATCCTGGCCCGCACGCCCCTGGTGGTGCTGAGCCGGCGCAAGGCCTGCTGAGGGGCTTGGCACTATTTCGAACGCATAGCGGTTGCCTGGGGGAATAAACACGGAAGGCCATCCGTCTTAGGGATGAGAGGACGGTGATCCACCGGGGAATTGGCCCCTGGGATGCCGGCGAAGATGGACGTAAGCTGATGCGGCGAAGGTGCGGGCGCGGGGTTCCCCCATTGGTTCGACATGTTTCGTGTCTGGTCCCGTGTCGGAGAGAACCCTAGGCCGTGACCCAACAGTTCGCGAATGCCCTGGTCATGCAGCTGCCGGCGCTGCGGCGATACGCCTTGGCGCTGGTGGGCAATGCCGCGCTGGCGGATGATCTGGTCCAGGATTGTGTGGAACGCGCGCTGCGCCAATCAGCGCAATTGCGGGAGTTGCCCCGCATCTCCGGCTGGCTGCGGCGTATCTTGCGGAACCTCTATACCGACGAGATCCGCCGTGGCAACAGCCGGGGGAGGAGCAGGACATCACCGAGCTGGCCGACCATGTGGAACTGAGCGCGCCGCCGACCGACGTCGGCTCCGCGCGGGACTTCGTGAAGGCCCTCGGCCGGCTGACGCCGGAGCATCGGGAAATCCTGCTGCTGTCCAGTGTCGAGGAACTGAACTATCGCGAGATCGCGGAGGAGTTGGACATCCCGGTGGGTACCGTGATGTCGCGCCTGGCGCGGGCCCGTGAGCGGTTGCGTAGCGTGATGCAAGGCGAGGGCGCGGAGATCATCCCGCTGCCCCTGGGCCAACAGCACCCAGTATCGAAAGACCGGAAGTGAGCGACCATACCCCCAACCATCCCTCCATCGCGGAGGTCGACCTGCACGCCTTCCTGGATGGCGAGCTGCCGGAAGACCGCGCCCGCGTTGTCGAGGCCGCGATCCTGGCGGATCCCGCCCTGGCGGAACGCCTGGCCGGGTACGAGGCCGACAAGGCCATGATGAAGCGGCTGTACAGCCCGCTGATCGACCGGCCGGTGCCCCAGCACCTGATCGACCTGGCGCAATCCGTCGCCGGCCAGCCAGCCGCCCGGCCCTGGGCCGACTGGCGCCGCCTGGGCGCCGTGGCCGCCGTCGTGCTGCTGCTGGCGGGCGGCGGCGCCTATCTGGCGGGCCGCCCGGCGGGAGACGTCGTACAGATGGCGCTGGCGGCGCGCGACGTACCGGCGGTGGTTCCGAGCGATCTCGCGCCCTACAACGCCGCGCTCAGCCGCGTGGTGGCTCTGAACATCAAGGTGCCGGACCTGACGCGCGCCGGTTATCGGCTGGCCGGCGTGAAGGTTGAGGGGCAGGCCGCCACCGTGGCCTATCGCGACGCCGACGACCGGCTGTTCACCATCTACCTGCGCCATTCCGACGGCACGGTGCGCTTCGACCAGTTCAAGCGCGACAACCTGCGCGTCTGCGTCTGGCAGGACGACCAGCTGAGCATGGTCATGGCCGGCGAGATGTCGGCCGCCGTGATGCAGAAGCTGGCCAGCATGGCCTATGTCGGCCTGACGGCGTGAGGCCTAACGAATGGATCTGGCAGACAGGCTGTCGGGGCTGAACAGGGTGGCGGGGTGCGGGGCGGTGACGGTGTAGGGTGTCGCCTCGCCATTGAAGGCGAAGGTGTAGGCGTAGCCGCCCAGTTCGAAGTCGTGGATGAACTGGCTGCCGATCACCACCGCCGGCACGTCCGGCATGAGGTACATGGTGGCCTGCCCGAACTTCCACAATTTGCCTTGCTCGTCCCAGGAATCCCCATAAACCGCCATCCAGGTGTCTTCGTCGAGGTAGAGCCGCCGATGCGGGACAACGTCATGCGCGCCAGCGGCCAAGGTGCCGTCGACCACCCAGACGCGGTGCAGCTCATAGCGCAGCGCGTCGGGGTTGGGGTGCGTGCGGCCCAGCACCTCGCTCACCGGTTTGGCGTACAGGCGGTTGTTGTTGTAGGGCACGAACATCTCGGCCTTGCCCACCAGCTTGAAGTCATAGTGGTCCAGGCCGCCGAAGAAGATGTAGTACTCGTCCTCGCTCATATAGCCGGCGGCGTCGGTGTCGGGCACGTCGTAGGAGATGGCCGGCGCCTTGCGCACCCGATGCTCGCCCGGCAACAGCCGCCAGGCGGCGAAGTCGTGCCGCTTGATGTTGATGGGTTGCCAGTTCAGATAGCCCTCCCCAACGCGCGAGGCCGGAGCCACCGCCAGGTGCAGGGTCTTGAAGTAATAGCCGCCGTAACTGTCCGGCGTGGCGTCGCGGTAGTAGTAGGGGAAATCGGCGACCTCCCTGTAGCCGCTGGCCTTTTCCACCACCCCGTCCGCCGGCACCACATAGGTGCTGACCGTCACCTCGCGCGCAGGGCCCCAGTAGGCCAGCAGGTGGTTCCACATGGCCTGGAACCCGTCCTTCGGGATGGGGAAGGGGATGCC
This sequence comes from Nitrospirillum guanabarense, assembly GCF_034653355.1. Taxonomy (NCBI): domain Bacteria; kingdom Pseudomonadati; phylum Pseudomonadota; class Alphaproteobacteria; order Rhodospirillales; family Azospirillaceae; genus Nitrospirillum; species Nitrospirillum guanabarense. Next base: position 87,978 of record NZ_JAYEER010000001.1, on the reverse strand, counting down.
GCCGACGGCGCCCTCGACCCCATAGGCGATGCCTTCCGGCGCCGGCCGGGCGCGGGTGGCGTTGCGCAGGATGTTGTCATAGACCCAGTCCGGCGCCGCGGCGGTGCGGTGGCTGGGATAGATGTCCATGCGATAGTCGGCGTCCCGTTCGAACAGGCGCTTGGCCCCCTCCGGCAGCCGGTCGGCATAGTCGCGGAAATTCTTGGCGGTGATGGAAAACAGCGGCTTTTCCGCCGCGAACGGGTCGGGACGCGGGCCCGTCGGCGCCGCGCCCGGCGCGCTCAACCCGCCCGTCCAGGCAGGAATGCTGCCGTCCGTGTTGCCCGCCCGCTCCGCCCCGACCGGGGTCAGGCGGGACTTCAGCTGGGCGGCCTCCTGCTCGGTCACCTGGGCGTGGGTGCTGACGGGGCGGCAGGCCAGCGCCAGGGTGGCCAGCAGCACGGCGGCCAGCGATTTGGGGGACAGGACGGCAGTGGATCGCATGGGCTCGCGTACGGGGCGCCGGCCTATCGGGCGCTTGAAGGTGTCGTGGGCATCGCGTCGACGGGATCGGGCCTCAAACCCGGCTTTCCCGTGTTTCCGCCGGCGACGGCGATGGGTGCCGGGGATCATGGCGCGCGGACCCGGTCGACACAAGCGGCATGTCACGCCAGCGCGTCCTGTCGCAGGCTATGGTAGTGTCGATGCATCAAGCCTTTGACGGAACGAACCAAAGCGCAATGGCATCCCGCCTTTCCAGCCCCTGTGCCCGTTTTTTGGGGATTTGCCTTCCCGCCTTCTGCCTGGCCGCGTCCACCGCTTCCGCGGCGGAACTGTATGCCGGGGACGGCCTGGATCTGCGCTGGGACAACACCGTGCGCTACACGGTGGCCGACCGCGTCGGCCCCCGCGTCGGCGCCTTGCTGACCAACACCAACTGGGATGATGGCGACCGCAATTTCGGCCCGGGCCTGGTCTCCAACCGGCTGGACCTGCTGTCGGCCCTGGACCTGGGCTGGGGTGAGTGGGGCGTGCACGCCAGTGCCGCCGCCTGGTACGACACCGCCTACCAGGGGCGCACCGACGATGCGGATCCGCAGGCCATGAACGCCTCCACCGCCACGCCCGGCCATTTCGCCCCGGCGGTGCGCGACCTGCAGGGCCAGCACGCCGAGTTGCGCGAGGCCTTCGCCCGTGGCGCCTTCACGCTGGCCGGCATGCCCGTGTCGGTGCGCGTGGGACGGCAGGCGCTGGTGTGGGGCGAAAGCCTGTTTTACGACACCAATTCCATCGCCGCCGCCATGGCGCCGGCCGACTACAGCCGCGCCGTCGGCGGGCCCAGCGCCTACACCAGCGATATCTACCGGCCGGTGGGCCAGGCGGCGCTGACGGTGCAGCCTTGGCCCGAGGTGGCCCTGTCCTTCTACGACCAGTTCGAATGGCGGCCCACGCGCCAGGCCGGCAGCGGCAGCTATTTCAGTTACCTGGACTATCTGGGCGCTGGCGCCGACCGCTTCTATGTCGGTTCCGGCCGCTATTTGGCCCGCCAGGATGACCGCACGCCCAACGCCGACGGGCAATTCGGCGTGTCGCTGCATGCCACCCTGGACGGCGTGGACTATGGCTTGTACGCCCTGCGTTACAACGCCGTGGACCCGCAATACGTCGTGGGTCCGGACGGCGACGCCACGGGCCCGGGGGCGGCCGGCTATTACCGCCTGGTCTATCCCGGCAGCGTTCGCCTCTATGGCGCCAGTTTCAGCGCGTCCTTGGGCGACAACACGGTGACGGGCGAGGTCTCCGCCCGCCATAACATGCCGCTGGTCCTGCCGCCGCCCTTCGTGAACGGACCGGTGACGAAACGATACGCCGCGTACGTCCGGGGCGACATGGTGCACGGCCAGCTGTCGCTGACCACGGCGCTGGGCCGGTTCGGCCTGTGGGACAGCGCGGATGTGAATGCCGAGGCGGTGGTGGACGATGTGGTGGGTGTCGTGCGCGACGATGACGGCAACCAGTGGCACCAGGTCGCCACCAAGGCCCGCGTGCTGTTCGAGCCGCACTATTTCCAGGTTCTGCCCAACCTGGACCTGACGGTGCCCCTGGGCCTGGGCTACAACATCACCGGCCACAGCCTCAGCTACTACGCCCAGAACGCCGGCGCCGGTGACCTGACGGTGGGCGTGACGGCGACATACCGCAGTGTATGGAAGGCCAACCTGACCCTGACCCATTACATCGGCGCGCCCAGCCAGCAGTTGCTGGCGGATCGCGATTTCGTGGCCCTGGGTCTGGAACGGACGTTCTAGCTCATGCTGCGCAGGCGCGCAGGCGTCAGAATGTCGGCCGCGCCGCCATCCAGCAGGCGCGCCACCTTGGCCACCACCTCGTCCGCCGCCTGGGCCTGCATGTCCACGCTGCCGCCGGCGATGTGTGGCGTCAGGAAGACATTGGGTAGACGCCGCAAGGGGTGGCGGGGCGGCAGCGGTTCCTGATCGTAGGTGTCCAGACAGGCGAAGATGTCGCCCCGGCGCAGGCGGTCCAACAAGGCCCTGGGCTCGATCAGGCCGCCACGCGCCACGTTGATCAAGACGGTGCCGGGGCGCAGGCGCGCCAGTTCAGCCATCCCCAGGGTGTGCCGGGTGGCGGGCGTCAAGCCGCGGTGCAGGCTGACGATATCCGCCGCCAGCACCTGGTCCAACGCGGCGGGCTGGGCGCCCGCCTGCCGTATCCCGGCCTCGTCCGCGTTTTGGGACCATGCCAGCACCTGTGCGCCACAGGCGGCCAGCCGCCGGGTGAAGGCCTGGGCGTTGGCGCCCCAGCCGACCAGGCCCACCGTCGCGCCGGCCAAGTCCCGTGTCTGCGGCGGCCTGCCGCCACCGCCATCATCCAGGCGCGCTTTCAACCGTTGAGCCCAAGGCAGCAGGCCAAGGCGCCGTAACGCCGGCTTCAACCGTTTCGCCAGGCCGCGCAGGCCCTCAGGCAGTGGCACCACGCCCCAACCACCGCCGCGCATCACCGCGTGGCCGTGAAAGGCGCGGCGGCGGCCCAGGATGGCCAGGCCCAGCGCGAACTCCGCCACGCTCTCGGCGTGGGCGTCGCTGGCGTTGACCAGGGCGATCCCCCGGGCCAGCAGGCCATCACCGCCCAGGCGGGCGACCGACAGGCCGGCCAAGCCCACCACCGCCAGGTTGGGCAGGCGATCCAGCAAGGCGGTGTCCAGCCCCCCGGCGCCGCGCCCCAGCAGCGCGGCCACCACGTCCGGCCGCGCGTCGGTGACATCGGCTGGCGTGGTCAGGCGATGGCCGGCCAGCAACGGCGCCAGCGCCGCGCCCCAGTGCCCGGCGACCAGGACGGTGCGTTCAGGCGGGGTTGGCGCGGCGGGCGCTGCCGCCAGGGGCGGTGTGACGGCGCCGACATGGCCGCGCTCGATCAGCTCACAGAGGTGCAGGGACGGGACGAGGGCGGCCAGGCTGTGCGGCGGCTCCGTCCCCGTGCGGATGGCGTCCAGGAAGGCGTCGTGCTCCAGGGCGAAGCTGGCCATGCCACCGGGGAAGGCGGTGGTGAGGGGCTGGCCGCCGGCCTGCACCGTCAGCGCCGTCTCCGTGACGGTGCAGCTTTCGCCGGCGGCGTGGAAAGCGTAGTCCTCGCGCCGGGAACCGGCGGCGTTGTCGCAGAGGAAGGCGGCCTGGGCGCCGCCCGGCCAGCGCATCAGGGCGCTGAAGGTCTCGCCCGAAGCATGGGCCGCCAGATGGTCGGGCGGGCCACCCATCATCCACAGCAGGGCGTCCAGGGCATGGATGCCGTTGGCGCTCAGCCAGCTGGCGGCGCCGAAGCCCGGCGCTTGGCCCGTCATCGGCTTGTGGAAGACCGCTTCCGCCTGGCGCCATCCGGCCAGCCCGGCGCGAGCCCGCGCGGCGCGCAGGGCGGGGTAGAAGCGGCGGTTGTGCCCGCCCACGGCCACCAGGCCGCGCGCGCGGGCGAGGTCCGCCATGGCCTGGGCCTGGGTGGCACTGGGCGCCACCGGCTTTTCCACGAACAGGTGTTTGCCTTGGGTCAGCGCCCTTATTCCGTATTCGTAATGAAGTTGGGCGCTGGCGTAGATGTGGACGGCATCGATGTCGTCGCGGGCCAAGGCGGCCGCCGCGTCGCCGGTGCTGGCGCCAAATCCGAAGGTGACGGCCGCCGTCTCCGCCCGCGTCCGCTCCAGATCGCAGATCAGCGCCAAATCCACCAGCCCGCGGTTGCGCAGGCCCGCCAGCACGGGCAGGTGCACATGGGTCGCCATCGGGCCGGCGCCGATGACCAGGACCCTCAGGGGCCGAACGGGGGCGGAAATCGCGGAAGGCATCATCCCAAGGACGGATGGCAGGGGCCGCTTATTCCTTGTCCGGCGAAATATATAGTTGCGGTACCCGACCGTGATTTGTGCCAAGAAATCAGCATGTAACCGGGGATTCCTCATCATCATGGACAGGCGCGGCGCAGGGTGGGAATTGACCCGGTCTGCCTGGGATTTCTTCCAGGACTTCCGCGCCCACGCCCGCGGCGACGGGCTGAAGGCCGCGCTGCTCATCACGCTGGGGGCGGGGCTGGAGGGCGTGGGCCTGGTGCTGCTGGTTCCCCTGCTGGATCTGGTGATGGGCGATGGTCACGGCGGTTGGATGGCGTCGCTGGCCGGCCGCCTGCCTTGGCATTCCATTGGCGACGGTCCGCTGGCCCGCCTGCCGCCCTTGCTCGCCTGCTTCGCCTTGCTGGTGGGGCTGAGGGCCGTGGTGCTGTGGCATCGCGACGTGTTGCTGGCCAGCTTGCGCATCGGCTTTGTCGAGGAACAACGTACCCGCCTGGTGGCCCGGTTGATCGCCGCGCCCTGGACGCGGCTGTCGGCCCTGCCGCACGCCCGGGTCAACCATCTGCTCAGCAGCGACATCATCCTGACTGGCGCCTGCGCCCACTTCATGCTGCAGGGCGCCACCTCCCTGTTCCTGCTGCTGGTGCAGTGGGGGCTGGCCTGCCTGTTCTCCCTGCCGTTGGCCGCGATAACCGGCGTGCTGCTGGCGGCGGCCACCTTGGCTCTGCTGCCGCAACTGGCACGCTCGCGCCGCCTGGGGCGCGAGGTGGCCGACGCCAATCTGCACCTGGCCACCAGCGGCGCCCAATTCCTGGGGGGGCTCAAGCTGGCGCTCAGCCAGAATATGCAGCAGCGCTTCGCCGATGAGTTCAACGGCACCCTGGGCCGGCTGATGGGCCGCCAGGTCGCCCTGACCCGGGAACAGACCAAGGCGCAACTGGCCTTCACCACGCTGGCGTCCCTGGCGGGGGCCGCCGCCATCGTGGTGGGGGTCTGGGCGCTGGACGTGCCGCCGGCGGTGCTGATCGTCTTCGTGTTGGTGCTGGCGCGGATGAGCGCGCCGGCTGCCCAGTTGCAGCAGGGCGCGCAACAGTTCGCCAACTTCCTGCCGTCCTACGAGAAGATCCGGGCGCTGGAGGCGGAGCTGGCCGGCGCCGCGCCGCCGATGGCGGCCGAGATCGGGGACGGCGGCGCTTTCGCCGGCCCGCAACCCATCCGCTTCCACCAGGTCAGCTATCGCCATCCCGGCGGCGACCGGGGCGTGTCCGGCCTGGATCTGACCCTTGAGGCCGGCAGCTTCGTGGGGGTGACGGGCGCCTCTGGCGCCGGCAAGACCACCTTCGCCGATCTGCTGGTTGGCCTGACGGCGCCCGATACCGGCACCATCACCGTGGGCGACCGGGCCCTGGCCGGTGCCGCGCGGCGGCAATGGGCGGCCGCCATCGCCTATGCCCCGCAGGACACCTTCCTGTTCCATGACAGCATCCACGCCAACCTGGCCTGGGCCAACCCCTCGGCCAGCGAAGCCGACATGCGCGCCGCCCTTGGCCTGGTGGGCGCCAGCGCCCTGGTGGACCGTCTGGAACAGGGGCTGGACACGGTGGTGGGCGCTCAGGGCGGCCTGCTGTCGGGCGGGGAGCGCCAGCGCCTGGCCCTGGCCCGCGCGCTGATGCGCGAGCCGCCTTTGCTGGTGCTGGACGAAAGCACCGGCGCCATCGACATTGCGGGCGAGCGCGCGCTGCTGGCCGGCCTGGCGACGCTGCCGTGGCGGCCCACCATCGTGCTGATCGCCCACCGGCGGGAAAGCCTGGTGCTGTGCGACCGTGTCCTGGAATTCGCCGAGGGCCGTATCATCGCCGACCGCCGAATGGGTAGGCCCGCCGCTCAAGCGTCGGCCCACAGGGCGCGGTAGCTGGCGGCGATCGCCTCCAGCCGCCGCAGGCCGGCAGCCAGGTTCGGGATCTGGGCGGCGCGGCGCGATGGTGCCTTGGGCAGGGCGGCCAGCGTGGGGATCAGGGCATCCAGGTCCGCCACCACCTGGGCATGTCCCGCCTCCGCCAGGTGGCCGAAGGGGCCGGTGGCATCGGCGCTGAGGAACAGGGCTGGCACGCCGAAGGGTACCGCCTCCGCCGCCACGCCTGAGGCCAGCGACACCACGGTGTCCATATGGCGCAGTAAGGCCGGCAGCGGCAGGGCCGAGGCGGGATCGATGCGGATGTTCAGGCCGCGCAACGCCAGCAACCGGGCAAAGCGCCGGTCGTCTCCGGGGCCGGCGGCGGGGTGCCGGCGGATCCACCAGCGCCATTCCGGCGGGCCCGTGGCGATGCGGTCGGCCACGGCATCCCAAATCGCGGACGGACCTGTGGTTTGCAAGGCCACCAGGATATCGCGCTGGGCATCGCCGCCGGCGGCCTGGCGGAACCGTTCGTCCCAGGCGCGGGTGCGCGGGTCGGCATCGTCGAGAAAGGGGCCCAGGCGGGGATGGCCGCCGGCCAGGGCCTGGTGCCAATGCCCATCCGCCCAGGTGCTGATGTGGGCGGCATCGGCCGGGTCCCAGGTCCAGAACAGCGCGGGCAAGGTGGTGTAGCCTCGGGTGCCGGCGCCCGCCCAGCCATAGGCCTTGTGCCGCCCGCCCTGGGGGCAATGCTGCACGTCCACCGACAGGATTCCCCGCCGCCGGCAGGCCAGCGCCAGGGCGGAACCGAGGCCGGCATACCAGGTGGTGGTGAAGGCCAGGCGCGGCTGGGCGATGTCCAGCACCAGGCCTAGGGCCTGGGCGGTGGCGCGCAAGCCCATGGCCCGGCGTGCCAGGCGTTCCCGGCTCAGCGACGGCGCCGGCACGCCCTGGCGGGCCAGGAAATCCAGCACATCCCCATGGTCCGGCAAGTCCAGCGGCGTGCGGGCCAGCGGGGCTAGCGCCCGGGCCGTGCTGGCGATCAAGTCGACGGCCAGGGCGGGGCGGCGCCAGGGCGCGCGCTGGCCGGGCTGCAGGTGCAGGCAGCGCGCGCCACTCCCCTCCAACAAGGCCATCAGGGGTTCGCCATAGCGATCCTCCCAGGCGCCGTCGATGCGTTCCACCGACACGCCATCGCCCAGGAACAGGATGTCGGCCCGGTAGGGCCGAAGGATGACGTTGTCCCGGCGGCCCAGCGTCGCCAGCGGCTGGGCCAGGGTGCGCAAGCCGCGTGCGACCCGGGATGGCCGGCCGGCCTCGGGGTCGGCCACATGCTGGCGGTAGAGGTCCAGGTACAGGTCCATGCGCGCCGGCGGCCACAGATGGGCGTCGCCGCTGGTCCAGCGGCTGACGGCGAAGCGTGCCTCGATCTCCGCCACCAGGGCCAGGTACTGGGTGTGGAAGGGTGTCGCCATGGCCGCCTACCGGGCCGCCAACTCATCCATGCGCGCCCGCCATGCCGCTTCGATCTTCAGGCGCATCTCATCCCACATGCTGTGGGATTCCCGGGTGGAGCGGGTCCAGGCGCCCTTCAGGTGGTCGGTCTCGTTGAAGCGGTGGATCTTGCGCCGCGCCTCCAGCCCCTCCAGCGCGCGGCCCAGGGGGCTGGCCAGCAGCCATTCCCCGGCGCGCTTAAGGGTGGTGGTGTAAGGAACACAGTTCAGGCTGCCTAACGGCGCCCCCACGGCGTTGGGCAGCCAGTCGGCCGTCCAGGCGTTGGCCTCCCGCACCGTCTCGTACACGTCCAAGCCATACAGCGGGATCATCTGGCACAGCTCCTGCGCGTCATACAGGCTGCGGCGCGCCAGGGGCAGGGCTGCCAGCGACAGGAAGGTGTTGGGGCAGAACAGGCCGTTCGCCAGCTTGGCGTCCATCAGGGCCAGCAGGCGGCAGAAGGCGCGCGTGCGCCACATGGTGCCGGCGTCGGTCACCAGCAGGAAGTCGATGTCGCCGTCGGGGGGGAAGTTGCCGGCGGCCAGCGAGCCCGTCATCGCCACCATGCGCACGTTGGGCAGGCTGGCCAGGAAGCGGGCATAGCACCGCGCGGTCGGCCATTGCCGGCGCGACAGTTCCCGCCGGGTACGGCGGATGGCGAACAGGTCGGTCCGGCCGCGCAGGGCGTGATAGGTGCCGTCCGTTTCCAGATGGCGGGCCAGGGCCGGGCCGCCCAGCGCGTGCTGCACGTCGCCCGGCGTGCAGCGGATGCCATGCAGGTAGCGGTGGATTTCAGGCACGGACACCGGGAAATGGAAAATATCCCGGTAGGCGATCGTCGAGTAAATCGCCGTTTCCAGTTTGTTCATCGTAAGGACGATGGTCATGAAATCCCCTGTCGGCCAATCAATATTGGCGTCCGTGCATTCGGATTATTTATTTTAAAGGGCGCATTGTTTATTTTATTTATGCTGGATATGCTGCGCCATCGATGTTTGATTTTTGGTGGGTCATGGCCATCCGACACAAGGTCGTCCTTTACAACCCCGCGGCTGTCTTCCACACCATGCCGCTGGGCCTGCTGGCCATCGGCTCCAATCTTGATCCCGCGCGCTTCGACGTGCGCATCATCGATGCGCGGATCGAGGCTGACCCCTTGGGCGCGGTGCTGCGGGCCATCGACGGCGCATTGTGCTTTGGCGTCACCATGCTGACCGGTCGGCCGCTGGGCGACGCGCTGGCCATGCTGCGGGCGGTGAAGCGGGCGCGGCCCGACCTCACCACCGTGGCCGGCGGCTGGCATCCCTCCCTGTTCCCGGTGGAGACGCTGGACGAACCCAGCATCGATATCACCGTGGCGGGGCAGGGCGAGCGCACCTTCGCGGAGATCATGGATCGTCTGGCCGAGGGCGGTGATGTTGAGGGCATCGCCGGTGTCGCCTACCGCGACGGCGACCGTGTGGTGCGCGCCAAGGCGCGGCATCTGGAAAGCCTGGACGCCTTTGCCCCGCCCAACTTCGACCTGATCCCGGTGGAGCGGTATTTCGAGCTCAAGGGCCGGCGGCAGCTGGACTACATCGGCTCCATCGGCTGCAACTTCCGCTGCGCCTTCTGTGCCGACCCCTTCGTCTATGGTCGCGACTGGAAGGCGACCTCGGCCAGCCGCATGGGGGTGGAGATCGAGGCGCTGTGGCGCCGTTATCGCTTCACCGACCTGAATTTCCAGGACGAGACCTACTTCACCCACCGCCACCGCGTGGCCGACATCTGTGAGGAGTTCTTGCGCCGGGGGCTGGACTTCACCTGGGCCGGCACCATGCGCGCCGACCAGGGCGTGCGCCTGCCGGACGAGATCTGGCGCCTCTGCGTCCGGTCCGGCCTGCGCCGCGTGCTGGTGGGGGTGGAGACCGGGTCGCACGAGATGATGAAGCGCATCAAGAAGGACACCACCATCGACGCCATCCTGGAGACGGCGGCCAAGTGCCGGCAGCACGACATCGCCGTCATCTTCTCCTTCATCGTGGGTTTCCCGGAGGAGACGGAGGAACAGGTCGAGGCGACGCTGGGCTTGATCAAGACCCTGCGGGCCATGAGCCCCAAGTTCGAAACCCCGCTGTTCTATTACAAGCCCTATCCCGGTTCCGCCCTGGCCGCCGCCGTGGCCGACCAGACGCCGCGTACCCTGGATGACTGGGCGCGGTTCGACTATGTGGCGGGACCGGCGGGCACCTGGGTGCCGCCGCACCTCTACCGCCGCATCGAGCGCTTCAAGTTCTACAACAAGTACGCCGCAGGTACCGCAGCCACTGGTCAAGGTGCTGGCCGCCTGCTGCGCCGGGTGGCGCGTTGGCGCATCGACCATGACGTCTACGCGGCACCGGTGGAGAAGTTCCTGGTCCAGCATCTGCGCCCCGAACCCTCCCTATCCTGAGACCTGTTCCGCGACGTCGACCACGGCGGCGCCGACCGGCGCCTCCTGGGCTGCGGGCTTGGGCCGCAAGGCCATTTCCCAGGCGCGTTCGAACCCCGCCGGCGACAGGGCGCGGCGCACGAAGGCGGCCCCTTTGCGCGCGGCGTCGGCCCATAGGTCGGCATAGGCCTCGGGCTGCGTCAGGTAGGGGCCCCACTGGTCCTCGGACAGCGTCAGGGGATATCCCGGCGCGCGCAGGCCCTCCATGGCCGTGCGGTTGCCCAGCACGGGGCAGCCCCAGGCCCAGGCCTCCGCCACCTTGGTCTTGATGCCGCCGGCCACCAGCGCCGGCACCAGGGCGATGCTGCCGGGCCGGTAGACCTGGGCCAGATCGTCGGCGTAGCCGTGCCAATGCACGCCGGACACGTCGGCCAGGGGCCGCATCTGGCGGCCGTGGATGTGCAGGGGGGTGGTGGGCCGCAGGCGGCGCCATTGGTCCAGCAGGAAATCGATGGCCGTGCGGTTCTGCAACTGCCGGTCGCTGCCGATGAAGACGAAGCGCAGAGGTGTGGGGCCGTGCCCCCAAGGCTCCGCTTTCAGGGGCACGCCCGGCGGGATGGCGCGCACCACCGCCGCGTTGTCGGCTGGCACCCGCTGGCACAGCATCTGCCGTTCCACCGGCGACAGCAGCACCGTGGCGCTGGAGGCCAGCATCACCTCCCGCTCCGCCGCCGGCAGGGTGCGGGCCTCATAGGCCGTCACCAGGCGGGCCAAGGGCCCTTCCGCCAGCCGCCGGGCCCAGCGGGGGAAATGCGGCCCTACATGGCCGGTCAGTAGGGGCAGGCGGTGGTGGCGCAGATAGGTCATGCGCCGCGACATCAGGTCGTCGAAGTCGGTGACGATGTGCAGATCGGGCAGGATGCGGCGCAGGGCGCGCAGCAGGGTCTGGCAGCGCACCGTGTCGAGATAGACCGCGTCGAAGGCGCCGGCCGCGATGCGCGCCGCCACCCGCTCCGCCTCCCTCGGGCCGGCGTACAGCAGGCATTGCAGGGGCGGCGGGCGTCCAGACGCCAGGCCCGCCAACCACGCGGCCGCGGCGCCCAGGCGGTCGGCCCTGCCGCCCTGCAGCACGGAATGCAAGGTGATCACCTCCACCGTGTGCTGGCGGCGCAGGGCCACCAGGATGTGGCCCATGATGGGGGTGCGGCCGTTGCGCTGGGCCAGGTCGCGGGTCGTCACGAAAGCGATCCGCAAGGCGGGTCTGGAATGGCTGTCCATGGGGCTACCTGAGGCGGGCGCATCCCATGTGCGCCTATCCCCAGGACGGATGGCGGTGCCGGTCTATTCCCTGACTTGAGGCAAATAATTCATGGCGCAGCAAAGGGCCAGCGGGATCCACAGGCCCGCGTCGACGAAGGTGTCCTGGTTCAGGAAGCTGAAGCCCAAGGCGGCGGCGCTGGCCAGGCGGAAATAGCGGTGAAAGTCATCATGGGGCGGGCCCCGGAACAGCTGGCGCCAGAAGAAGACGATAAACAGGGTGAAGCCCACCACCCCGGTTTCCGACAGCAGGCGCAGGAACAGGTTCTTGGCGTTGCCTTTCTCCGGCGAATTGGGGTCCAGCCAGCCGATGCCCTCCTTCGCCCCCTGGGTGAAGAGCTGGGTGGCGAAGGCCCAATCGGGGGCGTAGTCGCCGAAATAGCGGTAGTTGTTGCCCAGCGACACGCCGAAGGCGGGATGGTCCAGCCAGGTCAGGCCGGCGGCCTCCGCCGCGGCGAAGCGGCCGGCCAGCGCCAGGGCGTCGGTGACGCCGGTGGCCAAATCCCCGCCGGCGATGCTGTTGAGGTCGGCGGATTCGGTCAGGTAGGCCACCGGCCCCATGACATAAGTGGCGCCGGCCCCGGCCCCCAGGCCGCTCATGGCCACCACCGCGCCGCCCCCGGCGACCAGAACGCCCAGGAAGGTGGCCGCCGCCAGGATGCGGCCCCGCAGGGCGGCCAGGAAGACGCTGAGCCCCAGCATGGCGACGATGCAGGCGAGGCCGAAGCGGGAACCGGAGAACAACAGGCCGCCGATGGCGATGGCGAAGCCACCGGCCAGGCGCAGGGCATGGCCGGGCAGGGCGGGCAGCCCGACGCCTTCCTGCCGGGCCATGGCGCGGGCGAGGAGGGCGGGGATCAGCAACACGATGATCTGGGTGGCCAGCCACGACGGCTCGAACGTCATGCCCTGCGCGCGGCTCACCAGCCCGTCATAGCGCACCGCGATCAGGTCGGTCACCGCCTGGACGATGCGCAGCAACTCGCCATGCTGGGCCATGGCGACCACCTGCACCCCCGCGAAGGCGATGGAGGCGCCCATGCCGATGAACAGGAAGCGCAGGGTCATGCGGATGTCGGCGACGTCGCGGATCTGCAACCGGGCCACGACGTAAAAGGCCAGGCCCACGCCCCAGGTCAGCAGGGCGCGGATGAAACTATCCAGCGGAGTCTGGCCCTTGAAGGCGTCCGGCGGCTGGACCATGACCACGACCAGGCCGCTGACGACGATGTAAAGGGTGAACAGGGCCAGCGCCGCGAAGCCGTCGGGGGCCAGGCGCGGCCGCTGTCCCAGCGCCAGCAGACGGTAGGCGGCCAGGATCAGCAACAGGGCGGCCGGCACGATGGCCAGGGGCCGGGCCAGCGTGCCGTTGCCGAAGGGCAGCAGCGGCGTGGCTGAGACCGGCACGCACAGTAACAGGGCCTGCCACAGCCGCCGCTCGATGGGCTGGAGCGGATCGGTCGTCATGATGCCGCCAGGGCGGGCCGCGCCGCCGTCAAGGGCCGCAGGCGCAGCAGATAGATGAAACCCACGGCCGCCCGGAGCGCGCCGGCGCCCGCCGAGGCGACACAGGCGCCGCTGAGGCCGAAGCGCCAGGTGAGCCAGCTGCCCAGCGTCAGGCCGAACAGGGCGGGATACAGCTGCATGCGGAAGACGGCGCCGCTGGCGCGGTACCCCCGCAGCGCGGCGCTGAACAAGGTGGCCGCCAGGAAGCAGGCGTAGGCCAGCGCCAGCAGGCGCAGTTCGCCCGGATGGCCGGCATAGGCGCTGTCGCGGCCGTAGAACATCCGCGCCGCCCAGCCGGGCACCGCGCAGATCACCAGGAACAGGGGGCCCACCAGCCCGGCCGCGACCAGGCCCCGCCGGCCCACCAGGCGCAGCAGGTCGGGAAAGCTCAAGGTGTCGCGGGCGCGCGCCACCTCCGGCACCAGGACGTTCTCCATGCCGAAGATGACGGGGCTGGCGACGGCCACGACATTGGCCAGCGCCACCAGAGCGGCGGCGGCGCCCGCGTCGTCATGCCAGGCCAGCAGCCACAGGAACCATTGGGTGGACAGGGCCGCCAGCAGGTTGGCGCCCAACACCGGTGCGCCCAGGCGCCAATGGTCCGGGATCTCGGCCCGTAGGCCCTGGGCGGCTGTCGGCCAAGCCGTGTCCGGGCGCAGCGCCACGGGCAGGGCTGCCAGGGCCGAGGCGGCGGCGACCAGCAGGAAGACGCCGCCGATGTCCAGGCGTGCGCGCAGGGCCCACACCGCCACCAGCGGCCCCAGATAGCGCAGCGCGTCCAGCGCGATCAGGGGACCGTGGCGGCCGTCGGCCAGCAGGCCGCGCCGTACCACCTCCTGCATCTGCCAGCAGACCAGCGCGGCCCCGGCGGCGGGCAGCAGCCAGAGATGGCCGACACTGGCCGTTGCCACGCCCAGCAGGGGCAGGAAGGCCAGGGCGCATAGGGGCGTCAGCAGTAGGGCCACGGCCAGCGGCCCGCTCCCGGCCGAGGTGCGCACCGACAGAGGGTAGGTCACCAATGCCTGGTGCAGGGTGTTCAGCACCAGGATGAAGGACAGCACCACGGAATAGGCGCCGTAGTCCGTGGCCGGCAAGGCCCGGGCCAGCGTCACGTTCAGCGCGAAATTGCCGAAGCTGACAATGGCCTGATCGGCCAGCCCGCCGGCAAGTCCCAGCCCCGTCCTTTTCACTGATGCACCCAATGCGGTGAAGACCTTCGAAGTGGGGGCAGAGTGGTCCGGGCGGGGCTCGCGGGAAAGCACTATATTTTTCCGCGATTGGGGAATATCGGCCCGCCGCCATCCGTCGTTCTGCCAGGTTTCAGGCGATTGGGGGCGATGACAGTGGGCGTGGATACTCCGGATTTGGCATGGGCCGGCCGCACCGATACCGCCTGGGTGCCGCGCGGCCAGCAGGGGGACGGCCTGGGCCTGTTCCTGGGCCGCCTGCGCCGCCACTGGTTTCTGGCCGCCTTCCTGTTCCTGACCAGCGTCGGCGCCTCCGCGGCGGCGGCCTTCCTGCTGCCGTCCTACTGGCGGATCGAGGTGCTGGTGATGCCGGTGTCCAAGAGCGGCGCCGGCTTCGGCAACCTGGACCTGGGCAGCGCGTCCGGCTTGCTGGGCGGCCTGGGTGGGTTGGGCGGTGTCGCCGGCCTGCTGGGTAAGTCTTCCTCCTCCAACGAGGATGAGGCCATGGCCGTCCTGGGCTCGCGCGAGCTGTTCGACACCTATGCCACCCAGCAGGACCTGCTGCCCATCCTGTTCGCCAGCAAGTGGGACGCGGCGGCCAGGCGATGGAAGGTGCCGGCGGACGAGGCGCCGACCCTGCGCCGGGGTTTCAAGCTGTTCAACCGCAGCATCCGCGACATCACGCTGGACCGGCGCAGCGGCATCGTCACCCTGGCCATCACCTGGAAGGACCGCGACCTGGCGGTGCGCTGGGCGCGCGACCTGATCGCCCTGACCAACGCCCAGCTGCGCGACAGGGCCCTGGCCGACGCCAACCGCAACCTGGCTTACCTGCGCACCGCCATGGCCAACGCGCAGAAGGAGGGCAACAGCAACGCCCTGAATGCCGCCCTGGTCAGCGCCTATGAGCGCACGCTGCAGAACTACATGTACGCCACCGGCCAGGTGGAATTCGCCTTCCGCATCATCGACCCGCCCACCGTGCCCGACGTGCGCGAGCGGGTGTGGCCCAACCGGCCCTTGTTCCTGGCCCTGGGCGTGATCCTGGGCGCCCTGCTGGCCGCCGGCGCGGCGCATCTGCGCGGCCGTGTGGTGGAGCGGCGCTGACATCATGCGCGCGTCCAAGATCGCCATCCTGGTCCCCAGCCACAACGGCGGCGTCCTGCTGGCCGAGACGGTGGCCTCCGCCGCGCAGGCGGGCTTGCCGCCCGACAGTTATGAGATCGTGGTGTGCGACAACGCCTCCACGGACGGCAGCGCTGACGCCCTGCCGGCCCGGGACGCGCGGGGCGCCCCCATCACCGTGCGCCGCAACGCCCACAATCTGGGCCGGGTGGGGAACTGGAACCGCGCTGTGGAGACGGCGGAGGAGATGGGCTTCGGTTTCGCCCTGTTCCTGATGGTGGGCGACCTGGTGCACGGGCTGGGCGTGCTGAGCTTGCGCGATCGCATGGTGGCGGCGGGCGCCTGCCTGGGCATCGCCAGTTATGAGATCGTGGATGAGGCGCTGCGGCCCCGGCGCGTGGCGCGGCGCATCCTCTGGCGGGGGGCGGGCCGGGTGGCGGCGCGCGACTTCCTGGCCCAGTCGCTGGCCACCGGCGCCATGCTGTACGGCCCCCTGGGTGCCAACCTTTATTGGATCGGCGGCGGCGCGCGCTTGCGCTTCGACCCTTCGGACGAAAGCCACACCGACCAGCTCGCGACCGCCGTCTTCACCCGCGTGGCCGGGGGCGGCGTGGTCTATCTGGACCAGCCCATCTCCCGCTGGCGGGCGCGGCCCGGCCGCTTCCACAGCGGCATGGAACCCCAGGGGCGGCTGGCCAGCGACGTGCGGGTCATGGAGTGGGCCTGCCAAGCCGCCCAGGTCCCGCCCGATTATCCCAAGATCCGGGCCAGCCTGCTGCTGCGCGGCGCCTGGCTGACCCGGGGCGACCTCAAGGCCGCCTGGGCCTGGTCCGGCACCCTGGTGCCGGCCGCCCCGTCCTGGACCTGGCTGTTCCGCCTGCTGTGCCGGCAGGCGTTCCACAAGACACCCTGGCTGGTGAAGGCCTGAAACGATGATGAAAAGGAATGGGGCGACGATGAGGTCAGGCCGGAAATGGGCGCGCCACGCCTTGCTGTTGGCGGCGCTGGCCTCCAGCGTGGCGCCGGGCTTGGCGCAGGCACAGGGGCTGTCGCAACTGCTGGGCGGTGGCAATGGCAACGACCTGACGGGCGACCTGCTGCGAACGGTGCAGCAGCGCCTGACCGGCCAGTCCACGATACCTTCGCTGCAGCCCGACGTGCAGGTTCAGAACCCGCCCACCTACGGACCGCAGGCGCAAAGCACCCCATTCAACGGCCCGCCCTCGGCCATCGAGCGGTTGATGAGCGCGCGCGCCGGCCAGCCCATCCGCCAGTACGGGTATGAGGTCTTCGGCCGGGGCGCTCCGGTGGTGGTCCGGCAAAGCGGCGCCCTGCAGGACAGCTATATCCTGGGCGAGGGGGATGAGATCGTGCTGACCCTGCGCGGCCAGCAGAACGCCAGCTATCGCACCCGGGTGGACCGTGACGGCCGGGTGGTGTTTCCCGGCCTGCCGCCCATCGCTGGGGCCGGGCGCTCCTTCGGCGGCTTCCGGGAGGACCTGGAGGATGCCGCCGGCCGCGCCCTGACGGGGACGGAGGCGCTGGTGTCCGTGGGGGCCGTGCGCCAGATCGCCGTGCGCGTGACGGGCGAGGTCAACGCCCCCGGCCTGTTCAGCCTGTCGGGCCTGGCGACCGCCATGGACGCGCTGTCCCTGGCCGGCGGCATCAAGAACACCGGCTCCCTGCGCGACGTGCAGGTGGTGCGCGGTGGGCGCAGTTACCGTCTGGACCTCTACACCCTGCTGATGGGCGACGCCGCCGGCCACGACATCCCGCTGGCCGAGGGCGACCGCATCGTCGTGCCGCTGCAGACCAGCGCCGTGGCCGTGGTTGGCCAGGTGAAGCGCCCGGCCATCTACGAGCTGCCCGCCGGCCAGCAGGCGAGCCCCTTGTCATCCCTGATGGCCATGGCCGGCGGGACGGAGGTGCGCGGCAGCTATCGCTATTCCATCCTGCGCACGCGGGAGGATGGCAAGCGCGAGATGGTGCAGGTCGGCGCCGGCGGCAGCGCCACGGTGCGCGACGGCGACGTGGTGTTCGTGGCGCCCACGGCCGACATCTCGCTGGCCAAGGTGGAACTGCGCGGCGCCACCACGCTGAACGGCAGCTATCCCCTGGAAACCGTACGGTCCCTGCGTGGCCTGCTGGCGTCCAGCGACATGTTCACGCCCACGGTGGGGCGGCCCTTGCCCTATCTGCTGGCCGACGCCGTCATCCGGCTGGACCCGGCGACCCTGCAGCGCACGGTGATCCCCTTCGCCGTTTCCGACGTGCTGGAGGGCAAGGCCGACGTGGCGCTGCAATCCAACGACGTCGTCTACATCACCAACGTGGCGGAGATGCGCTACATCGCCCACAAGGCGGGTGACCTGCAGCGCAACCCGACCCGCAAGGTGAACGATCATCCCGACCCGGTGGCGCCGCCGCCGTTGGCCGACCCCAATGCCGCCTTGCAGGCGCAGGCGGCGGCCTTGCCGCCCGGCCTGGCGGCGGACCCGCGTGTGGCGCAGCTGGCGGCCCTGCAAGGCATCCAGCTGCCGGCCGGCCAGCCGGGCGGGGCCGGGCAGGGTGCTGCCCTGCTGGCCGCCAACCCGGCCTATGCCGCCTACGCCGCCAACCAGCTGGGCCAGCAGAATCCGGCGCTACAGGACCAGGGCCCGCCCAAGCCGGAGGAAGAGCGGCTGAACCCCGGCATTGTGGCGCCGCCGGATATCCTCACCGCCCAGGACGGCAGCACCGCCCGGGCGGACGACGACCAGGACCAGACGGTAGCGCTGCCCGCCGGCGCCGGGCCCCTGGGTGCCGGCCCCTTGGGCGCCAGCCAACTGGGCGTCAGCCAGGCCCAGCATTCACGGCGGCCACCGCTGCGCCTGTTCGTGGGCCTGGACGACGACACCCGCCGCCTGCTGGTGGGCACGCTGACCAACTACCACGTCACGGTGGTGGGTGAGGTCAACAGCCCCGGCGACTTCCTCGTCATGCCCGGCGCCACGCTGGACAAGCTGGTGCAGGCGGCGGGCGGCCTGACGCCCAAGGTGGATCTGCACGCCTTCGAGGTCACCTCCGCCGACATCGACAACGCGTCCGGCCTGTCGCGCACTGCGCGCCACAGCTATGGCCTGCCGGTGGCCCAGTTCGCCCAGGTGGCGCTGAAGCCCTTCGACCGGGTGCGCTTCAATCCCGTCTTCTCCGACCGCGACACGGGCGACGTCACGTTATCGGGTGAGGTCAAGTTCCCCGGTGGGTATGAGATCTTGCGCGGGGAGCATCTGTCGTCCGTGCTGGCGCGGGCCGGCGGCTTCACGGACGCCGCCTATCCGGCCGGCGTGGTGTTCCTGCGGCAGTCGGTGGCGGAATCCCAGCGCGACACCCTGCAGAAGGAGGCGGACGCGCTGGAGCGCCAAATCATCTCCATCGTCGGCAATGTCAGCGGCAAGGTGCAGGTGACGGATGGGGAGATCGCCTACGTCACCCAGATGATCGGCCGCCTGCGCCAGGGCATCGGCCCCGCCAGCGGCCGCGTGGCGGTGCATGTCGACCCGCGTGAGATCGCTGCCCATCCGGAATTGGACCTGGTGATGGAACCAGGCGACCAGTTGGTCGTGCCGCGCCAGCCCAGCGCCGTGGTGGTGTCGGGTGAGGTCATGGCCCCGGGCGGCATCCAGTTCCGCAGCGACCGCAGCGTGGACGATTACATCGCCATGGCCGGCGGCATGACGGAAATCGCGGACGACGACCATGTCTTCGTGGTTCAGCCCGATGGTTCCGCCATCCAGGTGGACGGCGGGGGATGGCTGTCGGCCGCGCCTAAGCTGGCGCCAGGCTCCGTCATCGTCGTGCCGCGCAAGCTGCGCCACTTCACCTGGGACAGCATCCTGATGGACATCATCCAGGTCACCAGCCAACTGGCCATCACCGGCGCCTCGTTGGCCGTGATCTCGAAGTAAGCCAGCAGGGAATAAAGGGTCCCCGGTTTCCGTCCTTGGGTTAAGGGGCGGGCCGAGGGCCCGTTCCATTCTTTCTCCGCGATGGGATGGCGGATGCCTCGCATACTAGTCGGCAGTGTCTATTTCCTGCGCCTGGACCCGGCGCGGTGGGCGGAACACCAGCCGTTCCCGCCGCTGGGCACCCTCTATGCCGCCGGTACGCTGCGGGCGGCCGGGCATGAGGTGCACTTCTTCGACGCCATGATCGCCCAGGCCGTCGCCGACTGGTCGGCGCGGGTGGCGCAGCTGCGGCCGGACATCGCCGTCCTTTATGACGACAATTTCAATTACCTGTCCAAGATGTGCCTGTCGGCCATGCGGCTGGCGGCGCTGGAGATGATCGCCGCCGCCACGGCCATGGGGGCCAAGGTCGTCATCTGCAGCGCCGACGCCGCCGACCATCCCGACCTCTACCTCGACGCCGGTGCCGGCGCCGTCATCGTGGGTGAGGGGGAGTTGACCTTGGCGGAGCTGACGGCCGCCTGGCGCGATGGTGCCGATGACCTGTCCGCCGTCAAAGGTCTGGCGTGGCGCGAGGGTGGGCGAACCGTGCGCAATCCCAGGCGGGAGGTGCTGCGCGACCTGGACGCCCTGCCGACGCCGGCCTGGGAATTGGTGGACATGGACGCCTACCGCCAGGTCTGGCACCAGCACCACGGCTTCTTCGCCCTGAACCTGGTGACCTCGCGTGGTTGCCCCTATTCCTGCAATTGGTGTGCGAAACCCATTTGGGGCCAGGGCTACGCCGTGCGCGGTGCTCGGCAGGTGGCAGAGGAACTGGCGCGCCTGGTCTGCCTGGCATCCCCCGACTACATCTGGTTCATGGACGACATCATGGGGCTGAAGCCCCGATGGTGGCGCGACTTCGCCGCCGCCATTGAGGAACTGGGCGTCAAGGTGCCGTTCAAATGCCTCAGCCGCGCCGACCTGGTGCTGCGCGAGGGGGCGGTGGACGACCTGAAGCGCGCCGGCTGCGATATCGTCTGGCTGGGGGCGGAGTCAGGCAGCCAGAAGATCCTGGACGCCATGGACAAGGACCTCTCGACCGGGGAGATCGCGGAGGCGACGGCGCGGCTGAAGGCCGCCGGCATCCGCGTCGGCCACTTCCTGCAGTTCGGCTACCCGGGTGAGGGCATGGCGGAGATCGGCCAGACCCTGGCCATGCTGCGCGCCACCCGGCCGGATGAGATGGGCATTTCCGTCTCCTACCCCCTGCCGGGGACGGTGTTCTATGACCGGGTGCGGAGCCAGTTGCGGGACAAGCGGCATTGGGACGTGTCGTCCGACATGGCCATGCTGTACCGGGGGCCCTACACCACCGCCTTTTACCGCCACCTGCACAGCTATGTGCATCGCGACTTCCGCGTGCGTCGCGCGGTGGCGCAGTTGCGTGACGCCCTGCTGGGCAAGGGGCAGGGCGGCGATCATCTGCGGGCACTGGCCTTCGTCGCCTATTGCGGCGTGGCCATCCCGCTGTCCTGGGCGCGGCTGCAGCTGCTGCGCCTGATGCCCCATCCGGCTGCCCCCCGGACGATGACCGCGGGCAGGGCGGTGCCGTGACCGATATCCTGCTCACCCACGGCTATTTCCTGATGGCGGATCCGGCGGAGCGGGCGGTGATGAAGCCCTATCCGCCGCTGGGCCTGCTCTACATCTCCTCCCACCTCAAGGCCCAGGGCTTCGGGGTGGAGGTGATGGACACCACCTTCATGGACATGGCCGCCGCCCAGGCCACCCTGGCCCGGCAGCGGCCGACGGTCGTTGGCATCTACGTCAATCTCATGACGCGCGGCAACGCCCTGCGCCTGGCGGCAGCGGCCAAGGCGGCGGGCGCCACGGTCATTTTCGGGGGGCCGGAACCGGCCAACTACGCCGAGGAATACCTGGCGCGTGGTGGCGACATCGTCGTGTCGGGGGAGGGGGAGCTGACCCTGGCGGAGCTGATTCCCCATCTGGCCCGCCACGGCCTGACGGAACTGGACCAGGTTCACGGCATCGCCTATCGCGATGAGGAGGGCGGCGTGCGCCGCACCCCGGCGCGCAAGCAGATCGCCGACCTGGACGCCCAGCCCTTTCCCGACCGGGGCGCCATTGACCTGGAGCGTTATCTGCGGACCTGGAAGACGCACCACGGCGTGCGCTCCGTCTCCCTCATCGTGGCGCGGGGCTGCCCCTACACCTGCAACTGGTGCAGCCATTCCGTTTTCGGCCACAGCCACCGCCGCCGGTCCGCCCAGAACGTGGCGGATGAGATCGAGTTCATCCGCGACACCTATGCACCTGACCAGCTGTGGTTCGCCGACGACGTCTTCACCATCAATCAGAAATGGCTGGAACAGTTCGCGGCCGAAATGAAGCGCCGGGGCCTGCGCTATCCCTTCGAGACCATCACCCGCGAGGACCGGTTGAACGAGCGGGTGGCCGACCTGCTGGCGGAACTGGGTTGCTACCGCATCTGGATCGGCGCGGAAAGCGGCTCACAACGCATCCTGGACGCCATGCAGCGCCGGACCAACGCGGTGCGCATGCGGGACATGATCGCCCTGGTGCAGGACCGGGGCATTCGCGCCGGCACCTTCATCATGCTGGGCTACGATGGCGAGACCTGGGAGGACATTGACGAGACGGCGCGCCACCTGCGCCTGTCCGCGCCCGATGACGTGCTGACCACCATCAGCTATCCCATCAAGGGCACCCCCTATTACGAAAAGGTCGCGGATCGCATCGCCGGCGGCGGCGCCTGGCAGGAGAGCAGCGACCGCGCCCTGACCGTGGTGGGGCGCAAGTCCCGCCGTTTCTATCGCCATGCCCAGCACTGGCTGGCGGCGGAAAGCCGCCTGGGCCGGCTGGAGGCCGCCCCCCGGCGCGACCTGCTGCGGCATGCCAAGGCGCGCGCCTCCTCGGCGCTCAGCCGCCTTGCCATGTATGCCACCCGACATGAGGTGGAACATGGCTGAGGCCCTGTTGCAGCCGGCGGCCTTCGACCGCTTCGCCGACGATTACGACGCCGGCTTCGCCCACAGCATTCCCGGCCGCTGGCTGCGCCACGCCGTGTGGCGGCAGGTGGGCGCCCACCTCCGGCCCGGCATGCGCGCCCTGGACCTGGGCTGTGGCACTGGGGAGGACGCGCTGTGGCTGGCCCATGCCGGCGCCCAGGTGACGGCGGCCGACGGCTCCCCCGCCATGCTGCGGGTGACCGCCGACAAGGCGGCGCGTCTGGGCATGGCCGACAGGGTCGCCATCCGGCAAGTCGATCTCAACGCCCCCGGTGATCTGGGCGGCCCTTACGATTTGGTCCTGTCCAACTTCGGTGCCTTGAACTGCGCCATGGAGCTGACGCCCCTGGTCCAGGCCCTGCGCCGCGCTGTGGCGCCGGGCGGGGTGGTGGCGGTGGTGGTCATGGGCCGCTTCTGCGCGTGGGAGACGCTGTGGCATGGCGCGCGGTTCAGCCGCACGGCCGTGCGCCGCTGGTCCGGCCGTTCCTCCGCGCGCATCGGCGACGCCACCATCCCCATCCGCTATTGGACGCCGGGTGACATCGCCCGCGCCTTCACCCCGGCCTTCGAGGCGCTGTCCGTCCATCCGGTGGGTGTGTTCCTGCCGCCCTCCGACTTTTTCGCCAGCCTGGTGCGCCATCCGCGCCGCCTGACCCGTCTGATGCGCTGGGAGATGCGGGTGGGCGACCGCGCGGCCCTGGCCGGACTGGCCGACCATCATCTGACCCTGCTGCGGCATGTTTAAGGGAAGCGCCGAGCCATGATCCTGTTCTACAACCCCGTCAGCTCCGCCTCCAAGAAGCCGGTCCTGCCCATGTCGCTGCTGGCCATTGGCGCCATGCTGGAGGGGGTGGAGGAGTATCGCATCGTCGACGGCAACCTGGTGCCGGACGGGCTGACGGCCCTGCGTGAGGCGCTGGTCGAGACCAAGGCCGACATCCTGTGCGTGACGGTGATGCCGGGGCCGCAGTTGTCCAACGCCTCGCCCATCTGCCGCGCGCTGAAGGCGGAGTTTCCCCAGGTCACCATCCTCTGGGGTGGCTATTTCCCCACCCTGCACGGCCAGATCGTGATGCAGGAGGCTTACGTCGATTATGTCTTCCGGGGCCATTGCGAGCTGGCCTTCGGCGAGTTCGTCGCCAAGGTGCGGGCGGGGGAGGATGTGACCGGCCTGCCGGGCCTGGGCTGGCGCGACGCGGACGGCAAGGTGCACCTGAACCAGAAGCCGCCGGTGCCCGACATCAACGCGCTGCCGGACTTCCCCTACCACCGCGTGGACATGGACGCCTACGTCCGCTCCTCCTTCCTGGGGTCGCGCACCATCGCCCACCACGCCAGCTACGGCTGTCCTTTCCAGTGCAATTTCTGCGCGGTGGTGCACAAGGTGAACGGCCGCTACTCCGCCCAGACGGCGGAGCGCACGGCCGCCGTGGTGGAGAAGCTGGTGCGGGAGCACGGCGCCACGGCGGTGGAGTTCTACGACAGCAACTTCTTCGTCCATGAGGCCCGCTGCGCCGAGTTCGCGGAGCGCATCACCCACCTGGACATCGGCTGGTGGGGCTTCGGCCGCGCCGACACCATGCTGAAGTTCAGCGACGCGACCTGGGCCAAGATGCGCAAGAGCGGCTTGAAGATGGTGTTCATGGGGGCGGAATCCGGCGACCTGGAAACCCTGAAGCGCATGAACAAGGGCGGCAAGCAGGACGGCAACGCCATCCTGGCGGTGGCGGAAAAGATGCGCCGCCATGACGTGGTGCCGGAGATGTCCTTCATCATCGGCAACCCGCCGAATCCGGCGAAGGACGCGGAAAATACCATCCAGTTCATACGGATGCTGAAGAAAGTTAATCCGGCGACGGAGATCGTGTTCTATATCTACAGCCCCGTGCCGGTGGAGGGCGCCATGCTGCAGGAGGCGCAGGCGGCCGGCTTCGAATACCCCAAGGACGTGGCGACCTGGACCGAGGCGAAGTGGGAGAAGTTCGCCCAGCACCTGTCGTCCAACCTGCCGTGGATGAACGACGACATCCGCCGCAAGATCGGCAATTTCCAGCGGGTGCTGCACGCCCGCTACCCCACCATGACCGACACCCGCCTGACCCGTACCGGCCGCTTCGCCCTGCGCACCATGGCGGCCTGGCGGTATAAGGCGCAGTTCTATGACTTCCCCATCGAGCTGCGCCTGCTGGACAAGGTGTTCCCCTACCAGCGCCCCGAAATCCAGGGATTCTAGCATGGGCGCCCTTTCCCTAGCGCGCGCCTGGCGGGGCCGGCGCCTGGCCCGGGTGCTGGTGGTCACCCTGATGCCGCACAGCCGCTGCAACTGCCGCTGTGTCATGTGCGACATCTGGAAGGCCAACCGCGACGGCACCAGCCTGGAACAGGCGGCGGTAGACCGTCTGGTGGACGACTTTGGCGCCCTGGACGTGCGCTGGGTGGTGCTGTCGGGTGGGGAGGCGCTGATGCATCCCAACCTGTGGGGCCTGTGCGCGGCGCTGAAGACCCTGCCGCTGAAGATCACCCTGCTCAGCAGCGGCCTGCTGCTGGAACGCCACGCCGCCGACATCGTGAATTGGTGTGACGAGGTCATCGTCTCCCTGGATGGGCCGGAGGCCACGCACAACCGCATCCGTGGCATCAAGGATGCCTATGGGGCGCTGGCCGCCGGTGTGGATGCGCTGCGGCGCCAGCGGTCGGGCTACCCGGTGGCGGCGCGCTGCGTCATCCAGCGCGGTAATTTCCATGAGCTGCCCGCCATCGTCGACGCCGCCAAGGCCATCGGCCTGGACAGCATTTCCTTCCTGGGCGCCGACCTCACCTCCACCGCCTTCAACCGGCCGCAGGCCTGGGCGGGGGGCCGGGTGGAGGAGGTGGGCCTGGCACCGGTGGAATGCGACGCCCTGGATGCCGTCATCGATCAGTTGGCGGCCAGCCATGGCGGCGACTTCGCCGGTCGTTACATCCAGGAAAGCCCGGCTCGCCTGCGCCGCATCAGCGCCCGGTACCGTGCGGCCCATGGCACGGCGCCGCCACCGCCCGTGCGCTGCAACGCGCCCTGGGTCTCCACGGTGGTGGAGGCTGACGGCACGGTGCGCCCCTGCTTTTTCCACGAACCCATCGGCAGCCTGCGCGACGGCACCCTGCCGGAAATCCTGAACGGCTCGGCGGCCCGGTCCTTCCGCGCCGCGTTGGACGTGGACAGCAATCCCGTCTGTCGGCGCTGTGTCTGCAGCCTTAAGCTATGAGTACCGCCATGGCCATTCCCCAGCCGGCCCCGCCGCCCCCGCCCGTTTCCACCGCCACCCGCCTGTTGTGGACGCCCTGGACGGCGGCCAAGCGCGCGGTACTGCGCCGCCGCCTGGGCCGGGCGGTGTTCGAGAAGATCCGGGGCCGCTCCTTCGTCGTTTGGCCGGGGGTGTTCAATCCGGTGGTCTTCCGCACCGGCCGCTTCCTGGCGGAATTCATCGCCACCAGCCAGCTGCTGGAACCAGCGGAGGGGGCGACGGCGCTGGACATGGGCACCGGCTGCGGCGTGCTGGGCATCTTCGCGGCTTTGCGCGGCTATCAGGTGACGGCGGTCGACGTGGTGCCCGAGGCGGTGTCCTGCGCCCGGGCCAACGCCATCCTGAATCGGGTGGCGGTGGAACTGCACCAGGGCGACCTGTTCGCCCCCGTGGCTGGCCGCACCTTCGACGTCGTGCTGTTCTCCCTGCCAAAGTTCCGGGGCACGCCCACCACGACGTTCGAACAGTCCTGGCGCAGCCCTGATGTCATCGACCGCCTGGCCGCCGAACTGCCCGCCGTGCTGAAGCCGGGTGGCCGGGCCTACTTCGTGCTCACCAGCCACGGCGACTGCGCCGGCATGCTGAACGGCCTGGCCCAAGCCGGGTTGGTGGTGGAACGGGTTCTGTGGCGGCACTTCGGGGTGGAAACGCTGGCGATCTATTCCACGACGCTGCCCTAGGTTCAGGCGGCGGCTGGACGGCGAGCGGCCATTGGAATAGGATTAAATCCTATTCCGGCCAAGGAGCCAGCACATGCGGACCACCCAGCAACTGAGCATCACACTGCCCAACGAAATGGCGGAGGCGGTAAAGGCCAAGGTGCAGGCCGGCGAATACGCCAGTGAAAGCGAAGTAATTCGTGATGGACTCCGGGCGCTGATGGCGCGAGATCGGGCTGTGGAAAACTGGCTGCACAGTGAGGTTGGTCCCGCCTATGACGCGCTGAAGGCTGATCCGTCCCGGGCCATCACCATTGATCAGGTCCGTGCCCGCCTGGCGGCTGAACATGCGAAAAGGACACGATGACCTATCGCGTCATCTTCAGCCCTCAGGCCCTGGAACAACTTGCTGAGCTGTATCACTACACCGCTGAGGCAGCCTCACCGACTGGGATGTGGTTTCCATTATCGGCGTCTTTTATGGCGGCCAGAACTACGAGGCCATTCTGCGGGACGAGCCCGACGATAGCCGGTCAGGCAACTGACGCTTCACCACAGCCAAACCGCGACAGCAGCGCCGCCGTATCCAACTGAGGTTTGAGTGCCGCCAGCAGTTCCGTGACATTCAGGCGCACATGCTTGGCCTGGCCGCCCACCGTCAGGCGGCCATAGCCCGGGGGGCGCCCAGGGTGTCGTCCACCAGCACCGGCTGCCCGGCGCGGACCACCAGCAGGATGTCGGCGGGTGTGAGGGCGAAGAAGGCGTCCCACGGGTCGTCGGCGGCGCGCCGGGCAATGACCAGATCGTCGGGGGCGGCGTGCCGCCAGAAGCGGGCGGCGCGGAAGGTCAGGCTGGCGAACAGCTCCGCATCCGCCACGCGGCCCCGGGCCAGGCGCAAATGATCCCATAGGGTGCCGGGGGCGGAGATGGTGGCGTCCGTGCCGAACAGCAGCTGCGTGTGGCGCAGGGCCGCCGCCGCGTCCGCCGTGCGGCCGAACAGGAACAGGTTGCTGGCGGGGCACCACACCAGCGCGGTCAGCCGCTGGAAATCCTCACCCTCCAGGCTCACGCCGTGCACACCGGCGACGGCGCGGCGGAATAGGTTTTCCTTCAGGAAGGCCAGGGCGCGGCGGCGGCTGTCGGCCGTCACGCCTTCGGCCAGATGCAGCACCGCCGGACCCAGCCCAGCCATCCAGCGCCAGGGGCTGGCCAGTTCCGGCGAATGCAGGTCCTGAAAGGGTGCCAACACGCGGATGGGGCCCTCGACCGCGTCGCCGCCATGGTCGGCCACCGCCGTCACGCCCCACAGCAGATTTTTCAGCAGGCCGATTTGGACGCGCAGGGGGGCGGGGATGGCTTCGATGCGGGTGACCAGCGCGCGGTCAGCCTGCACATCCTGGCTCCATCCCAGGAAGTCGTCGTAAGGGGGATTGCCGGTGGGTGGATAGCAGTTGAAGGCCAGGTGGTCGTGGGAATTGACCAACCCGGGAAAGGCGATGCAGTCGCCCAGCTGTCGGCCGTAGGTCGCCGCCAGATCCGCCAGGCTGGCCGGGCGCGCGGTGGGGCCCATCCAATGCGGCGGCATCACGGTGTCTCCGGCCCGGCATGGGACAGGCGATAGGCCAGCAGGCCCAGCGCCTCATGCGCCGCCAAATCCAGGTGCGCCAGATTGGCGGCCAGGGACAGATGGGTTTCCGGCCCCCGGGCCGTGGTCAGATAGTCGGACGGCCAGGGCGTTACCCGCCAGCCCACGCGGGATGCCGACAGCATGGCGCGCGGCATGTGATAGGCCGACGCCACCAGCAGCCAGGTCTGGCCCGGGACCGGTTGCGCCATGTCCTTGGACAGAAACAGGTTTTCAGCCGTGGTGCGCGACCGCGCTTCATAGCTCACCCGCGTGTCGTCCAGGCCCAGGTCAGCCAGCACGTGGCGCGCCACCTCGGCCTCCGGCAGGCCGGCCGTGCCCAGCTCACCCGATCCGCCGCTGAAGACTACGCGCGCCTCTGGATGGCGCCGCGCCAGGGCGGCGGCGGCCAGCAGGGTGCCGCCGTCCGGGCCCACGCCCGGCACCCCCCGGTCGCGCAGCACTTCGCCATTCAGGCCTTCGCCCAGCACCAGGATGCCATCGATGGTCGTGGGCTCCATCGGCCGTGGATAGAGCCCTTCGATGGGCCGCAGGGCCCAATTGCCCACGGGCAGGGTCAGCAGGACCAGAAGCGTCAGGGCGCAGGCCGTTGCCGGCACCACGGCCGCTGGGTGGCGCCGGGCCGCCAGCACGGCGGCAGCGAGGGCCGTCCACACCAGCACATGGCTGGGCGCCACCAGGTACCAGCCGATCTTGGAGACGGTGAAGAATTCCAGCGGCGTCATCCTGGCGCACAGCCCATCAAGTATTTGAGTTTACGCCGTATAGTCCTACGCTTCCGCCTCACGTTGAAGGGGTGCCGGCCATGACGATGACGGATGTGATGAGGACGCCGATGCGCCTGCTGCGCGGCCTGGGGCCGTGGCGCCGTTCGCCCCGGCGCTTCCAGCCCTTCAGCTACACGGCGCCTGACCGCTACCCCTGGCTGTTCGGTTTCGTACGGGACAGGCTGGGCGATGGGCCGGACCGCCGCCTGCTGTCCTTCGGCTGCTCGGTGGGGCAGGAGGTCGCCAGCCTGCGCCGGCTGTTCCCACAGGCGCGGCTGAAGGGCATCGACATTGACCCGCGCAACATCGCCGAGGCCCGCGCCCTGCGGCTGCCAGACGTGGACTTCGCCGTGGGCGACAGCACGGCCGGGGAGGATGACGGCGCCTATGACGCCATCTTCTGCCTGGCGGTGTTGTGCAACGGCCGGCTGACCGTCAACGGGGCCGAGCGCTGTGACCCCGTGCTGCACTTCGCGACGTTCGAGGCCATGGTCGCGGACTTCGCCCGCTGCCTGAAGCCAGGTGGCCTGCTGTGCCTGGTCACCACCAACTTCCGCTTCCGCGATACCGACGTGGCCGCCGGCTTCAACGTGGCCCTGACCATCACCCCCGACCAGTTGGCGCCCGACGTCGTGTTCGGGCCGGACAACCACCTGATGCCGGGGGAGCGCTACACCGACGTGGTTTTCGTCAAGCGTTGAGCTAGAAGACATACTGGACCAGCAGGCCGATGGTCTGGACCGTGTAGTTTTCGGGAATGACGCCCAGGTAGGTGTTGTTGTTGATCACGCCCGCCGTCAGGCCGGTGTAGTGGAAGTCCACCACCCGCTCATAGTTGAAGCGGTAATACAGGCGGTAGGACAGCTCCTCCGACATCTGCCAGCGCACGTCGGTCTGCAGGGCGTGGCTGTCATAGGTGATATCGGGGAAGCCGTTGCCGGCCTGGGCCGGCGTCAGGCTGTTGAAGAAGGCGCCGGTGCTGGCGAAGGCGTAATCGATGGCCGTTCTGGCGCGGGTGAATGTGTAGTCCGCGTTCAGCGAGATGACGCCCCAGCTGTGGTGGGCGTTCAGGCCCACCGTGTAATTGTCCGACCCCACCGTTTCCGTCCAGCCGTTGGCCAGGGGATAGCCCGGGCCGCCGGCGCTGCCGCTGGTGCCGCTGCCGGTGGCGTTGATGTTGGCGACACCCCGGTCCTGGTTCTGATAGGTGAAATAGCCCGTCAGCGTGGTCGCGGCCGACATCTGGTAGGTATAGGCGGCGGTGACATCATAGGCGTGGGTGGCCTGCAGGCCGTAGGCGGCGTCGTACTCGTCCACCTTGACGCTGCCGGTCAATTGCAGGTCGCTGCGCGGGGACAGGATGTAGTTGGCCTGGCCGCGCAGCACATGCTCCGTCCGGTTGGCCACGTCGAACTTGCGCAGGTCCGCCAGGGCGAAGGCCGGGTCGCCCGCCGGTGTCGCCGGGATGTAGCCGGGCAGGGCGGAGGAATAATAGGGCGTGTAGGGGTTGGACTGGTAATCGCTGCCGATGCGGCGCGCGAACTCATAGGACAGGCGGGCGGTGCCCCATTCATAGCCCGCGGTGCTGACCTGTAGCCGGGCGATGTTGTCGTGGGCGTCCGCGATCTCGCGCACCGTGTGGTCTATAGTGTCGTTCTCGTAACTGAGGTCCAGCTTCCAATGCGTGTCCAGGCGGTAGGCCGCCTTGACCGTCGCCTGCAACTCATTGTTGGCGAAGGGCATGTTGCGGATTTGAACCAGGCTGCCCGGGGTGTTGGCCTGGTAGATGCCGCTCAAGGACGGGATGAAGGGCGCCAGCCCGCCGTCGATGGCGATGTAGCCGTACTGCCCCGTTTGCGGGTTGTAGGCGACGTAGTTGGTGCGGTTGGCTTCATCCCGGTCGCGCACCTCCACCGTCAGGCCCAGGTCGGGGCTGACGGTGTAGTGATATTGCGCCACCGCGTTCAGGATGTTGATGGCGGCGTTGGCCGTGGGCTGGCTCAGCGCCGAGGCGCTGTTCCATTGGCCGAGGTTGATGGTGTTGGCGCCGCTGGCGATCAGGCCGCCGCCCGTGCTGGGCGCCTGCAGCTCGTCATCCTGGCGCATCAGGCTGTAGGACAGGCTGGCGGTGAAGCGTGAGACCGGCGACAGCTGCACCGCCAGATCGCCCTTCACCGTGTGATAGTCGTTGTTGGGCGCGAGGCTCAGCCGCCCGGTCTGAGGGATGTAGGCGCCGGCGGTGGTGTTCGACGTCAGGCCCGGGTTTTGCCAGGTGAGATCCAGGATGTCGTTGCGGAAGAAGGACCCGGCATAGGCCAGGTTGGCCTGGAAGTTCTGTTCCTTGTAGCGCACGCCGCCGGTGACATCGACGGTCTGGTAATGGATGGGCTGGATCAGCTGGGTGGCGCCGTTCTGGAATGGATAGCCGAAGGTGGCGCTGATGGGCTGGGTGCCGTTGCGCTGCTCATCCGAAATCTTGAGGAACAGCTCGGTATGCTCATCCGCCGTGTAGGTCAGGGAACTGCCGGCCTTTTCCCGCAGGATGCGCAGGGTGCTGGGCCCCACCGTCGCCGCCACGGCGTTGACCTGCGCCGGGGTGGAGCCGCCGGGCGTCAGGCCGCCGCGCAGGGTGAGGTTGCCGGTGCCCGCCCCGTCCCACAGCGACTTGGCGGTGGTGGAGAAGGTGTGTGGGATGCTGTCGAAATAGGCCAGCAGGTCGAACACGCCATAGCGGCCGACATCCACTTGGTAATACTGGTCGGTGCGGCCCAGGTTCTGGCCGTAGGCGGAGGTGTGCAGGGCGGTCTTGCGGTTCTCCGCCGAGAAGCCCAGGCCGGTGATGGTGAAGCCGTTCTTCCAGTCGCCGTATTCGTTCAGCGCCGCCGAGCGGCTGTCCTGGCCGAAGGTGCCCATGATGCCGGCCTCGAACCAGCCCTGGGTCCACCAGTCGGGGTCGCTCTTGCTCTGCGTCATTTCCGGCGTGCGGAAGGGCACGGGGTACATCAGCCCCGTGGGCGTGCGCGTCACGTCGTCGATGATGGACAGGCCGTCATTGTCCCGCGCCCGGTTCATGACCTGGGCCGTGGGGTTCAGAACGTTGCCCGGGCCGCCGTAGCCGGTGGTGCCACTGTCGGCCTGGGCTGCCGTCGCCGCAAAGGGGGCGGTGGCCGCAAGCAGCCAACGGGTGGAGGTCTTCAGACGAGGTCTCATCGTTCGAACCGTGCGCCGGAGGGACTGTTGGACCCGTGGATGTTCACGTGGCAGGTCTGGCAGCTGGTGGCGATCAGGCGCGGATCGGGCATGGGCCCGCGTGCCATGTTGCCGGCCGTCAGCAGGCCGCCGGGGTGGCCGACCTGAGAGTGGCACTGCTGGCACAGCACCGGGCGCGGCGCGTTCAGCAGGTTCTCGAAGTTGGACCCGTGCGGCGAATGGCAGTTCAGGCAGCTTTCCCGCACCGGCGCATGTTCGAACAGGAAGGGCCCGCGCTTGTCGGCATGGCAGGTGAAGCAGACCTCGTTCACGCTGTCGGCCTTCAGCAGGGGGGCCGTGGTCGAGCCGTGCGGGTTGTGGCAGTCGGTACAGCTGAGCTTGCCTTCCAGCAGAGGCATGTGCGACCGGCGGGCGAACTCCGCGTGCTGGGCCTTGTGGCACTGGAAGCAGGTCTCGTTGATGCTTTCCCGGGCGGTCAGGCCGCGCGCGCCGAAGGTGGTCATGGGGTTATGGCAATCGGCGCAGCCTAGCTGGTTGCTGTCATGGATGCTGTCATGCCAGAAGATGCGCTGGCCGCCGGCATGGCAGGTCAGGCACTGGCCGTTCTGCTCCGCCACCGGGGTTTTGCTTTTCTTGGAAAAGCTGATGATGGTGCTGAGGTCCGACGGGTCCTCGACATGGGCCGAGCCTGGGCCGTGGCAGGCCTCGCAATTCTGGGCCTGCAGCTCCGTGTGCGGATTCTGCTGGAACACCTTGGCGTGGATGGTGTGCGCCCAGTTGGTGGCCTCCTGTTGGTGGCAGCTCTCGCACGTCTCCCGACCGACATAGGTGCGCTGGGGCTTGGCATCCGCCTTGGCGGGTTCCTGCTTGGGCGCTTCGGCCTTGGGCGTGTCCACTTTTGGGGTGTCGCCCGTGAGTGCGTCTGGGGCGTAGCTGGCCAGGCGGGTCCATTTGGATGCCGGCGGCTGGGGTGCTGGGGCGGGGCTGAACTGTGCCGCTTTCAGGCTGGGGTAGGGGGCTTGCGCCGCAATGCCCATGTGGGCCGCGCCCGGGGGCATGGCGGCGATGTCGCTGTCGATGCGACGCAGGGCGTCGGCATCCACATGGCCGGCATGGATGCGCGCCATCTCATCCCGCAGGGCCGCCTGGTCGGGCGGCGGCATGGGCGTTTCCGCCCGGGCCAGGCCCGCCAGGCCGCAGGCGAGCAGCAGGGCCAGAACGATGGCGCGCCTCATTGCGGCGCCAGGGATTTGAGGTAGGCGACGACATCCCGGCGCTGCTGCTCGTCCGCCAGGCTGAAGGGCATCTTGTTGGCGACCGACGGGTCGCCGACGAAATCGCCCAGGTATTTATGCGGATTGGCCAGATAGGCGACGATGTTCTCTTCAGACCATACCAGGCCCTTGGTTGCCGCCTGCCGCACGGCGGGGGAATAGCTGTAGTCGCCGATGCTGCCGGCCGGGCGGCCCACCACGCCAAACAGGCTGGGCCCCACCTTGTTCACGCCCTGCTCCGCCGAATGGCAGGCGGCGCATTTCTTGAAGACGGTGGCGCCGTTGGCGGCATCGCCCGCAGCGTGGGCCGTGCCGGCACCCCCCACGGCCAAGGCCACCGCCAGCGCGGCGGAAAACAGGTTTTTGTTCGGCGTCATACGGCGGCTCCCCTCAGTCCCTGTCCCCTCAGACGGGTGGGACCGGCGGGATATTCCCCGGACGCCTCGAAAAAAGCGGGTTTGGAATAAAGTATTGGACTGTGGCTGGGCGTCAGACCGTCTTCTTGGTCTCCCCCGTCACCGGCGTCCAGGAAGGCGGGTCGCTGGCGGGGAAGGAGTCCTCGCTGGCCTTCTCCACCGCGTCGCGGTCCGGCACATAGGGTGGCGGGGCATTGGCCTTGTCAATCAGCGCCTTCTGGCCATCGGCCATGGCTTGCGGCACGACGGGCCCCGGGGTGGTGGCCACGGTCTGATGGCCCCGGATGCTCGGATCCTCCTTACGGGCCGGCGCCAGGGTGGGGCCGCTTAGCACCTGGCGCATCTGGTGGGTCTGCGGCCGGGGCAGGGGGCGTGGCCGCTCCTCCGGATCGCTGATCTCATAGGGCAGGTTGTGGCGCTCCGCATAGTCCACCGCCTCCTGCAGCTTGTCGAAGGCAAGGAAGACGTCCATCTGCGGATCGCCGCCGCCCTTCCAGCCCATCAGTGGATCGGTTTCATGGGTGGGCTTGGCCTCATAGGTCAGAATCCACGAGGTTTTGCGGCCCGGCGCATTCTGCATCGTCGCGGGTGAAGGCCGGCGGATATAGGCACGGAGCGGGACGGGGATGCCCAGGGGATCGCCCGGGGACCGAAGCTGCTTGGTCATGCGACACCTCCAAAAAGGAAACACAGCTTCAAGCGCCATTGCCCGGCTTCGTTCCCGGCAGGCTGGGAAGGAACCCGCCGCCCCCGCGCCTGTTGACGCGGTATATCCCCTTGCGGAGACAGGATCATGAGCGAAGAAGGCAACGGCGCCTCCCGCCGCGCCATCATCGGTGGTTTGGCGGCGGGTACGGCGATGGCGGGTTTCACGGCGGGCCCGGCCCAGGCGGTGGCCTCGCCCGCCGGCGGCAAGCGCTTGCCGCCCGATTATCCCAGCCCCCCCTTTCCCAGGCAGGAACAACAGGAACCGCCGGGCCTGGCCAGCCGCATGAACCCCCGGCCGGACCATGGCGAGGATAGCTACAAGGGCTCCGGCCGGCTGGCGGGGCGCAAGGCGCTGATCACCGGCGGCGACAGCGGCATCGGCCGCGCCGCCGCCATCGCCTTCGCCCGCGAGGGCGCCGACGTGGCCTTCGGCTACCTGCCGGTGGAGGAACCCGACGCGAGGGAGGTGGTGACGTTGATCCAGGACGCCGGACGCAAGGCGGTGCCCCTGCCGGGCGACATCCGGAACGAGGCCTTCTGCCAGAAGCTGGTGGCGGACGCGGCGCGCGAACTGGGTGGGCTGGACATCCTGGTCAACAACGCCGCCCGGCAGCATTCGGTGGACAGCCTGACCGACATCAGCACCGAGCAGTTCGATGACACCTTCAAGACCAACGTCTACGCCATGTTCTGGATCACGAAGGCCGCCCTGGCCCACCTGGGCAAGGGGGCGGCTATCATCAACACCGCCTCGGTCAACGCCTACGACCCGTCGCCCAACATCCTGGATTATTCGGCGACCAAGGGCGCCATCATGATCTTCACCAAGGGTTTGGCCAAGCAACTGGCCAAGAAAGGCATCCGCGTCAACGCCGTGGCGCCGGGCCCGGTCTGGACGCCGCTGCAGCCCAGTGGCGGCCAGCCGCCGGAAAAGCTGGTGTCCTTCGGGTCGGACACGCCCCTGGGCCGGCCGGGCCAGCCGGCTGAGCTGGCGGCGCTCTACGTGCTGCTGGCCAGCAACGAGGACACCTTCTCCACCGGCCAGGTCTTCGGCGCCACGGGCGGGCACGGCGGGCCCTGAGGCCCGCCCGCCGCTCACGCGACTTTAAGCACGACTTTTCCCCGCACATGCTCGTCCTCCAGCATGTGCTCCGCCTCGGCCGCCTCATCCAAGGCGAAGACCTTGTCGACCTGCACCCGCATCCGGCCGGCGTCGATCAGGCGGCCGATCTCCGCCAGCTGGCGGCCGTCGGGGTGGGCGGTGTAGCGGGTGCCTTCCGCCCCACGCTCCCTGGCCTTGTCGGCCGAGGGCTCCGTCAGGGTGGACACCAGGATGCCGCCCTGCTTCAGCACCGACCACGACCGGTCCTGGGTTTCGCCGGCCACCAGGTCATAGACCAGGTCGATGTCCGACACCTCGTCCTCGAAGCGCTGGTTCTTGTAGTCGATGGCCTTGTCCACGCCCAGGGAGCGCACCCACTCCAGGTCCCCTTCGGAACAGGTGGCGTAGACGGTCGCGCCATAGGCCTTGGCGAACTGCACGGCGAAATGGCCCACGCCGCCGGCGGCGCCGTGGACCAGCACCCGCTGCCCGCCCTGGAGCCGCCCATGGTCGAACAGGCCCTGCCAGGCGGTCAGGGCCGCCAGCGGCACGGCGGCAGCCTGGATGGCGTCCAGCGTTTCCGGCTTCGGCGCGCAATGGGCGACGTTGGCCACGACGTATTCGGCATAGCCGCCCCGATCGGTGGGCAGCATGGCGAAGACGGCGTCACCCTTCTTATAGCCCGTGACGGCGCGGCCGCATTCCTCGACCGTGCCGCACATGTCGCGTCCCAGGGTCAGGGGCAATTGGTCGGCCGGCAGGTACTTGCCGTTGCGGATCTTATAATCGACGGGGTTCACGCTGGCCGCCTGCACCCGAACCAGCACTTCGTAATCGCCGGGTTCGGGCCTGGGCACGTCTTCCAGCGTCAGAACCTCGGTCCCGCCAAAGCCGTGAATGCGCACCGCCTGCATCGGAGCCTCCTCTTTCACATGGGGATGGGGGCAACAAAACCCGCCATCGCGGCCATGGTTCCGCTTCACCGACGGGAACCAAGGCGGGCCAGCCGGGTTCAGGAGTGGGGCCTGGGCAGGATCGCTGGGCAGTTGGGCAAAGGGGACGACATGCGAAATCTTGGTAATGCCGACGTCAGCCGGCGCGGGCTCTTGCTGGGGGCCGCCGCGTCCGCCGCCTTGACGGCGACGCCGCGCCACGGCCAGGCTATGCCGGCCGATGGCGATGCGCCGTCCGCCCCCCGTCCTGGTCCGGTGCCCGCCATGAACCCCGTCATGAACAAAGTGTCCTTCACCGTGAACGGCGCCGCGCGCACGCTGGAGGTGGATACCCGCACCACCCTGCTGGACGCGCTGCGCGAGCACCTGCGCCTGACTGGCACCAAGAAAGGCTGCGACCATGGCCAGTGCGGCGCCTGCACCGTCATCGTCGACGGCCGCCGCGTCAATTCCTGCCTGACCCTGGCCGTCATGCATGAGGGCGGCAGCGTCACGACGGTGGAAGGGCTGGGTATGCCGGACAAGTTGCACCCCATGCAGGCCGCTTTCGTGAAGCATGACGGCTATCAGTGCGGCTATTGCACGCCGGGCCAGATCTGTTCCGCCGTTGCCGTTCTGGAGGAGATCAAGGCCGGCATTCCCAGCCACGTCACCGCCAGCCTGGCCGACGCGCCCCGGGCCACCAATGCGGAAATGCGGGAACGGATGAGCGGCAACATCTGCCGTTGCGGCGCCTACTCCAACATCCTGGACGCCATGGCCGAGGTCGCGGGCCAGCGCACGGCGGGCCAACAAAACGGGAAGGATCCGGCATGAGGCCCTTCACCTATGAGCGCGCCACGTCCCCGGCCGACGCCGTGGCCAAGGCGGCCAGCATCCCCGGCGCCCGCTTCATCGCCGGCGGCACCAACCTGCTGGACCTGATGAAGCTGCAGATCGAGACGCCGGCCCATCTGATCGACGTGAACGGCCTGGGGCTGGACAGGATCGAGGATACGGCCGAGGGCGGCCTGCGCATCGGCGCCCTGGTGCGCAACACGGATCTGGCGGCCGACATGCGGGTGCGGCGGCATTACGGGGTGTTGAGCCGCGCCCTGGTGGCCGGCGCCTCCGGCCAGCTGCGCAACGTGGCCACCACCGCCGGCAACCTGCTGCAACGGACCCGCTGTCCTTATTTCTACGACCCCAACCAACCCTGCAACAAGCGCCAGCCGGGCAGCGGCTGCTCCGCCATCGGCGGCGTGACGCGGCAGCTGGGCGTGGTCGGCATCAGCGACGCCTGCATCGCCACCCACCCCAGCGACATGGCCGTGGCCATGCGGGTGCTGGACGCGACGGTGGAAACGGTGCGCCCCGGCGGCGCCACCCGCGCCATTCCCATCGCGGACCTGCACCGCCTGCCGGGCGACACCCCGCATGTGGAAACGACACTGGAGCGGGGGGAACTGATCACGGCCGTGACCCTGCCCAAGCCGGTGGGCGGCGCGCAGCTGTATCACAAGGTGCGCGATCGCGCCTCCTACGCCTTCGCGCTGGTTTCCGTCGCCGCCATCGTGCAGCCCGACGGCCCCAACGGGATCGCATGGGGCCGGGTGGCGCTGGGGGGCGTGGCGCCCAAGCCCTGGCGGGTGGAGGCGGCGGAGGCGCACATGCGACAGGGCGCCAAGGATGTCACCGCCGTCCTGCTGGCCGATGCGCGCGCCACCGCGGACAACAGGTTCAAGGTCAAGCTGGCCGAGCGTACGCTGGCCGCCGTGCTGATCGAGGCGAGGGGGTAAGGCCATGAAGTTCGACACCCCCGCCGGCACCAACCCCATCGACCAGCTGAAGGTGGTGGGCAAGGCCACCGACCGCATCGACGGGCCGCTGAAGACCACGGGCACCGCGCCCTACGCCTATGAACGGCACGGCGTGGTGGCCAACCAGGCTTACGGTTTCATCCTGGGCGCCGGCATCGCCAAGGGTCGTATCACCGCCCTGGATGCCGCCGCCGCCCGGGCCGTTCCCGGCGTCATCGCCGTCGTGACGGCGGAGAACGCCGGCAAGCTGGGCAAGGGCAAATGGAACACCGCCGCGCTGCTGGGTGGGCCGGAAATCCAGCATTACCATCAGGCCGTGGCGCTGGTGGTGGCGGAGACGTTCGAGCAGGCGCGGGACGCCGCCGGGCTGATCAGGGTGGCGTATCAGGCGGAGAACGGCGCCTACGACTTGGCGGCCGCGCGCGACGGCGCGACGGTGGCCAAGGACGAGCCGGACAGCGCCATCGGTGATTTCGCCGGCGCCTTCGCGGCCGCGCCGGTTCGGTTGGACGCCACCTACACCACGCCCGACCAGGGCCACGCAATGATGGAGCCACACGCCACCATCGCCGCCTGGAACGGCGACAAGCTGACCCTGTGGACGTCCAACCAGATGATCAACTGGGGCGTCAAGGACGTGGCGCAAACCCTTGGCATGCCTGAGGAAAATATCCGCCTGATCTCGCCCTACATCGGTGGTGGCTTCGGCGGCAAGCTGTTCGTGCGCAGTGACGCGCTGATGGCGGCCCTGGGTGCCAAGGCGGCGGGGCGGCCGGTGAAGGTGGCGCTGACCCGACCCCTGATGTTCAACAACACCACCCACCGCCCGGCCACCATCCAGCGCATCCGCATCGGCGCCACGCGGGACGGCAGGATCACCGCCATCGGCCATGAAAGCTGGTCCGGCGATCTGCCCGGCGGCAAGCCGGAAACGGCGGTGCAGCAGACCCGCCTGCTGTACGCCGGGGCCAACCGTCTGACCGCCATGCGCTTGGCCGTGCTGGACCTGCCGGAAGGCAACGCCATGCGTGCCCCCGGTGAGGCGCCTGGCCTGATGGCGCTGGAGGTCGCCATGGATGAGATGGCGGAAAAGCTTGGCATGGACCCCATCCAGTTCCGCATCCTGAACGACACGCAGGAGGACCCGGAAAAGCCGGGCCGCCCGTTCTCGCAACGCCAGTTGATCGCCTGCCTGCAGCAGGGGGCCCAGCGCTTCGGCTGGGCCAAGCGTAACCCAAAGCCCGCCAGTGTGCGCGAGGGCCGCTGGCTGGTGGGTATGGGCGTGGCGGCGGGCTTCCGCAACAACCTGGTGACCAAATCCGCCGCCCGCGTGCGGTTGGACGGCCAGGGCATGGTGACGGTGGAAACGGACATGACCGACATCGGCACCGGCACCTACACAATCATCGCCCAGACGGCGGCGGAAACCATGGGGGTGCCGCTGGACAAGGTGGCGGTGCGCCTGGGCGACAGCGGCTTCCCCGTCTCCTGCGGCTCCGGCGGGCAGTGGGGCGCCAACAATTCGACGGCGGGCGTCTATGCGGCCTGTATGAAGCTGCGCCAAGCCGTGGCGCGGAAGCTGGGCTTCAACGCCGCCGAGCCGCGCTTCGCCGACGGACAGGTCTCATCCGGGGGGCACACGGTGCCCCTGGGACAGGCGGCCAGGGACGGGGAGCTGGTGGCGGAAGACATGATCGAATACGGCGACCTGGACAAGAAATACCAGCAATCCACCTTCGCCGGCCATTTCGTGGAAGTGGCGGTGGATGTCGCCACGGGGGAGGTGCGGCTGCGCCGTATGCTGGCGGTCTGCGCCGCCGGCCGCATCCTGAACCCCAAATCCGCCCGCAGCCAGGTCATCGGCGCCATGACCATGGGGGCGGGGGCCGCCTTGATGGAGGAACTGGCGGTGGACAAGCGCCGGGGATTCTTCGTCAATCACGACCTAGCCGGTTATGAGGTGCCGGTGCATGCCGACATCCCGCACCAGGAGGTGGTCTTCCTGGATGAGGTCGACCCCATCTCCTCCCCCATGAAGGCTAAGGGCGTGGGCGAGCTGGGCATCTGCGGCGTGGGGGCGGCCGTCGCCAACGCCATCTACAACGCCACCGGTGTGCGGGTGCGGGACTATCCCATCACCCTGGACAAGATTCTGGACCACCTGCCGGACATCGCCTGACGCCTTTAGCCCACCCTTGCCTTGTGCCCCTGGCCTGGGTGGCGCTGTGGCTGGACGACACAGCGCCGTAACCGTCAGGTCAGCGCTTCACCCTGGCGGCGGTCACCTCGATCTCCACCAGGGCGCCGGGCAGCACCAGCGCCGCCACCTTCACCGTGCTGCGCGCCGGCTTGTTGGGTTGGGCCGCCGTGCCAAAGTATTGTGTCCAGGCGGCCTGCAGGCCGGCGAAGTCGATGTCGCCGCCCTTGTTGGGATCGCCCGCCAGGAAGACGTGGGCCTGCACCACATCGCCCAGCCCATAGCCCAGCCCTTCCAGCGTGGCCTTCAGCTTGCCCAGCACGCTCAAGGTCTGCGCCTGGGTGTCGCCATAGGCCTGGACGCTGCCCTTCGGGGCGTTGGGATCGATGACGGAGGCCAGCGCGCCGCTGAGATACACCGTCTCCGCCCCGGCGGGTACGGTCACAGCGGCGGCGATGGGGCTGTCGGCGTTGGGGCCTTGGGTGCGGACGATGCCGGTTTCGGCCAAAGCGGGCGTGGCGGCCAGCAGGGCCAGGGTGGTCAACAGGACGGGCAAACGCATTTCCTGGGATCTCCTTTTCGACTGTTATCCGTGTTGGGCGGCCTTGGGTGCCGGGCCGGCCAGAGCGTCGGCGGCAACCCGGCGGGCCAGCTCGACCACCGTGCGCTGGGCCGCCAGAACACCACCCTCCTGCCAGCTGGGCAACTGGCTGAGATGGGCGCCGCTGAAATAGACCCGACCGGTGGGCTGGTTCAGCAGGGCGTAGGCGGCGGGATCGTTGCCGTCCTGGTCCCAGTGCAGCCAGGGCCCCTGGTTGAATGGCACCTTGGTCCAGTTCACCACCAGTGGCCTGGCGAGGTCGCCCCCGTGGCCGGGGTGCAGGCGCTCGACCGAGGCGCGGGCCAACGCCACCTGCTCCGCCAGCGGGCGCTTCTGGAAGGCCGCCGCCGTCTGGCCGGCGTTGTACGTCGCGACCAGCAAACCGGTTTCCTGGTGAAAGCCGCCGCTGGGGTACCAGATCAGCGAGGTCTCCCCACCGGTGTATGAGATGCCGCCGTAGATCTGTTCCCGCTCCCAGAAGCGGGGGGCCTCGAAGGCCACCTTATTGGCGGCGTCATAGATGGCGCCGGCGATCGCGGCCTTCACCGGGGCGGGGAAATCGCTGTCGATGCCGGCCAGGACGGGCAGGGGAATGGTGACCACGGCGTAGTCGGCGGCCACTTCGCGACGCTGGCCGCCCAGCCTGTCGCGATATCGGACGGTGACGCCGCTGGCGGTGGAGCGGATCTGTTCGACCACAGCGTTCCGCAGGGGCGTGGCCCGCAGCGCCTTGGCCAATGCCACGGGGATGCGGTCCATGCCACCCACGGGCTGGAACATGGTGGCCTGCATCAGGATGTTCTCTTCGAACAGGATGGCGGGCGGCACCGTGTCCTCCCCCAGCAGGTCGCGCAGGGGCAGGGGCGCGCGCTTCGTTCCCACCTGGTCGGCCGCCCCGGGCGGCTGGATGTACCCGGACCGGTTCGACCCGTCATAGCGGCCCTCCGGCGACAGGTCGCCGTAGGATTTCAGGAAGGCCAGCAGACGCTCCTTGTCCTCCGCCGTCAGCTCCTGGTCCAGGGCGCCGCGCTGGGTGGCCCTGGCCAGCAGCTCCGACAGGCTGCCGCGCACGTCGTTCACCGCCTGGCGCTGCTGAATGGGCTGGCCGCCGTTGGCCGTTTTGGTCTGAATCAGGGCGCTGCGGCTGCTGTTCACCTCCACCTCCAGCGGCACCTTCAGGGTCCGGGCATAGCCCAGCAGTCCCTGGTGGTGGCTGGGGATGCGGGCGGGGCCGGCGTTGAAGTAGAGGCCGGGTGACAGTTGGGCCT
The DNA here is from genome assembly GCF_034653355.1 of Nitrospirillum guanabarense. Taxonomy (NCBI): domain Bacteria; kingdom Pseudomonadati; phylum Pseudomonadota; class Alphaproteobacteria; order Rhodospirillales; family Azospirillaceae; genus Nitrospirillum; species Nitrospirillum guanabarense. The sequence goes on along the minus strand of NZ_JAYEER010000001.1, from coordinate 45,850 downwards.
TCTGCTCGGCCTCACCCACCAGTTCGATGCGGTCGCCGTCGCGGATGGACCAGGTACGGCCGCCGACGCGGGCCCGCGCCTCCAACACCACGACCTCAAAGCCCGCGCGCTCCAGCTCATAGGCCGTCACCAGGCCGGCGATGCCGGCGCCCAGTATCGCCACCCGGCGTCCCCGGCCGGTGGTGGCGGGCAGGGCGGGCGGCCCGGCATAGGCGGTGGCCACGGGCATCAGGCCCAGGGCGTTCATGGTGCCGTAGGCGGCGGCGTAGCCGCCCCACTGGGCCGCCCGTGCCAGCAGGCCCCGACGGGTGATGGCCATTTTCAAGATTCCTCCACGCATCCCTTGATACCAGGGACAGTGGCGGGCCGTGGCGCGGGACGATATTAAATTAAAATCAACATCCAATTCGTTAAATTGGATAGTTTAATATTTTAAAAACCGCGCATCGATTTTGCCATATGCGCTGCTTATCACCGTAGTGCAAATCCAAGACTCCACTTCATTGCTTATAGTTTGACGGCGGCTCAATAGACACATTGGGCAATCCAATTTGTGCGGTGCACGCAGGGGCGACAACCCTGGGTGTGCCCGCCGCAACGCCTCGTGGCGCCGGCAGGCCATAGCAAAATCCCAATCAAGAAAATCCGAAGGGGGCCATCCCATGCCGTTTCCCGTGTCGCGTCACCGTCGTCCTCAGATCCGCCTTTTGGCCGGCGTGGCCCTGGCGACAACGCTGCCTGCCACCGCCTGGGCCGCCGATCCGGCGCCCGCCGCCGCCGAAGACCTGAGCGAGATCATTGTCACCGGCACCCGTGAGGCTGGAAAAAGGGTGCAGGACAGCCTGACCTCCATCGAGGTGTTGGGCGGCGAGACGCTGCAGGCCACCGGCCAGACCAACCTGCTGGACGCCTTGCGCGGCACCCTGCCGTCCTTCACCGCCGACCAGTTCGGCGGTGACGTCGGCAACCTGGTGCGCTCCGCCCGCCTGCGGGGCTTGAGCCCCGGGCAGACCCTGGTGCTGGTGAATGGCAAGCGGCGGCACAATTCCGCGAACATCTATGCCGACGGCGGGCCCAACGGCGGCTCAAACCCCGCCGACCTGGACTTCATCCCGCTGGATTCCATCGACCATATTGAGGTGCTGCGCGATGGCGCCGCCGCGCAATACGGGTCCGACGCCATCGCTGGCGTCATCAACATCATCCTGAAGAAGGCGGAAAGCGGCACCCACGTCTCCACCCTGGGCGGCATCACCGGCCGGGGCGACGGCGCCACGGCCCAGGGCTCCATCTTCCACGGCTTCGACCTGGGCGACGGCGGCTTCCTGAACGTGACGGCCGACTACCGTCACCACGACTTCACCAACCGCACGGGCGACGATCCCCGCGCCCCGTCGGGCACCGTCGTCAAGGGGCGCATCTATGGCGATCCGCTGAGCGACGTGGTCAATGTCGGCTATAACGCCGAGGCTCCGCTGACCCCCAGCGTCACCTTCTATAGCTTCGGCACGGCCAGCCACCGGTCGGCGGAATCCTATGAGAACTGGCGCCCCGGTTCCCGCATTCCCGCCCTTTGGCCCAACGGCTTCTTCCCCGAGGAGACGGCCGACGAATACGACGTCGGCTTCACCCTGGGTGCCCGGGGCGACAACCTGGCCGGCTGGCGTTGGGATCTCAGCAGCACCTATGGCCATGATTGGCTGGCCATCGGCGTCATCAATTCCGGCAACCCCAACCTGGCCAATGCCGGCAGCGGCTTCTACAACGCGGCCTATGCCAAGCAGACCAGCTTCAACGCCGGCAAGCTGGTGTCCACCCAGCAGACCACCAACCTGGACCTGGTGCGGGAATTCGACGTCGGCCTGTTCGCCAAGCCGGTGAACGTCGCCTGGGGCCTGGAACACCGGCATGAGGTCTATGAGGTCGACGCCGGCGAATACGCCTCCTACGCCGCTGGCGGCTCCGCCTCCTATGCCGGCTTCACCCCCACGGACGCGCACACGGCGGATCGCAACAGCGCCGCGGGCTACATCGACCTGTCGACCCAGCTGCTGCGCAACTGGCAGTTCGAACTGGCCGGCCGTATCGAGCACTATGACGACTTCGGCGACAGCGAAAGCGGGCGGGTGATCAGCCGGTATGACATCACGCCCTGGCTGGCGGTGCGCGGGGCGGTGGGTAACGGCTTCCGCGCTCCGACCCTGGCGCAACAGTACTTCTCGGCCCTGAACGTCAGCCCGACGTCAGCCTCGCTGCAGTTGCCGGTGAACTCCCCGGGCGCCAAGCTGCTGGGGGTCCAGGCGCTGAAGCCCGAGACCTCTACGGAGTATAGCGCCGGGCTGGTGCTGGAACCGGTGCCGGGCCTGCACGCCACCCTGGATTTCTACCAGGTCGAGATCCAGAACCGCATCATCAACTCCGGCGCCCTGTCGGGTTCCCTGGCCCAGGCGGCCATCTTGGCCAATGGCGCCAGCCTGCCGGCGGGCATATCGGCGGGCAACACCTCCGTCACCTTCTACCTCAACGGCGTGGACACCCGCACCCAAGGCGCCGACCTCAACCTGGATTACACCACCGACTTGGCGAACCTGGGCGCCATCAAGTGGACGCTGGCCGGCAACTACAACGTCACCAGCATCCTGAAGCAGCAGCCCGCGCCCAAGGCCCTGGCGGGCGTGACCATCCTGGACGCCACGGCCATCACCTCGCTGACCTCCTACGATCCGCGCAGCAAGATTTCGCTGGCCGCCAACTGGACGCTGGGACCGTGGGATGTGACCCTGCGGGAGACGCGCTGGGGCCACAGCTATTACGTGGCGCACGATTACAGCAGCGTGGGCGACTACGTGGCCCGCGCCGTCAGCCCGGCTTTCCTGACCGACCTCAACATCGGGTATCGCGTCACGCAGGGTTTCCGCGTCGATCTGGGGGCGCAGAACCTGTTCGACCGCTACCCGGGCAAGACCAATCCGGCCACGCGCTGGTTCGGCATCAATGTCGATACCTACCCGCAGAACACGCCCTATGGCTTCAACGGTGGCTATTACTACGTCAAGCTGTCGGCCGACTTCTGACAGGTCGGCCGGTGATGGGAAGGGGGCCTTGCGACGTCGCAAGGCCCCCTTCTTCACGTTTTAGACGGTGGGCTCGTTGCCGAAGGCCGCGACCTCGGCCACCAGGCCGATCACCGCCAGCCGCACCAGCTGGCCACCCTTTTCCGGCGTGGCCAGCGCCGGGTCGGACCCCATGCGGCCGTCCGGATGCCGGGCGCGGAAGTCCAACGCCTCCCGGATGGGGCCGGAGCCGGCGACCTTGGGCGTGTACTCGGCGGATTTGATGGCGTCCGGATACGCCCATTGCGTCACCGCGATTTCCGACGGGGTGGCGTGGCTGCCGTGGCCGGCGGGGAACAGCTGCTGCGCCAGGGCGTTGACGCCAGGCAGGTCCCACCAGTTGCGCAGCTTGAGGGCGAAGCCGGCGCGGCGCTTGGCGAAGCTGGCCTCGGCATACAATTCGGAGAAGGCGGCCTCGATGGTGGCGACGTTGCCGCCATGGCCGTTCAGGAAATCAGATCCGCTCGAAACCGTGCACGGCCAGGGACCGCACCCAGTCGCCGATCGCCGCCATGAAGGTGGAGGGACGCAGGCTGATGGTCCCGGGGAAGCCCAGATGGTGCTGGGCCATGCCGATGTTGAACGTGGGCCCCACCAGGATGTCGGCGCCGCCCTTGTGCGCCTCGTGCGCGATGATCTCCGGGCACAGCCAGTCCGTCCCCAGCAGGCCGGTGGGGCCGTGCTGCTCATTGGAGCCGATGGGGATGACGATGGTCTTGGAGCGTTCCAGATGGCGCTCGGTCTCCGACCAGGTGGACAGGTGCAACAGCATGGGTTCGTTCCTCAAAGCCTTATTGGCCGCCACCATAGGGGCGGCAGCCGGCAAAGGCATCCCAAAAGCATCCGAGGGAACCGCGACACCACCTTGGCGGTTGGCTGGGACGGGATGAACGTTGGGCTTGCTGGACGGAACGTGCTTTACGGATTTGGGCCATGCGACGGGCATTCAAGATAATCGGCTGGTCCTTGGGGGTACTGGTTGTGCTGGTGCTGCTGGCCGGAGCGGGGGTCTATTTCTTCGTCACGTCCGACTATGTGCGCGCTCAGCTGGAAAACCGGGCCGACGCCTTTTCTGGACGCAAGACCAAGATCGGCAAGATCTCCGTCCATTGGGGCTGGGTGACCCACATCCTGCTGGACGACGTCCAGGTCTCCAACACCGACTGGGGCCAGGCGCCGCACCTGTTCACGGCCAAGCGGATCGAACTGGATATCGAGCTCAAACCACTGCTCCTGCACCGCGACCTTGTGTTTCCCCAGTTGATCCTGCGCCAGCCGGTCGTGGCGCTGGAAAAGAACGACCAGGAACAATGGAACTGGAGCCCGGGGGAAAGTCCCGTGGCCAGCGGCACCGTGAACCAGCTGAAGCCCGAAAGCCGGGATGAGGTGCCGCTGATCGGCCGGTTGGAGATCGACGATGGCCGCGTCAGCTATCGCGACGCCAAGCGCAAGCTGAACCTCGACGGCACGGTGCGGACGGCCACCGGCCAGGCCCCCGCCGAACCCAAGGCCGAGCTGGACCTGAAGGGCAGCATCGAGAACCAGCCCCTGACCGTTCATTTCGTCGGCGGCAGCGTTCTGATGCTGCGCGACACGGACCAGCCGTATCCCGTGGACCTGAAGGTCGATTACGGGGCCACCAAGCTGACGGTGAACGGCACCCTGGAGGATCCCTTCCAATTCACAGGTTCCAACGTGCAGGTGGCGCTGTCCGGCCCCAACCTGGCGGACATCTTTCCCTTGCTGGGCATCCCGGGTCCGCCGACGCCGCCGTATCGCATCAATGGCAAGCTGACGCATGAGCCCGGCGTCTGGCGGGTGGTGGACATGGCCTGGCACGCGGGCGACAGCGACCTGGCCGGGGACATCGCCATCGACCACCATGCCAAGCCGTCTTTCCTCACGGCCCATCTCACGTCCGACCACCTGGCTTTCGCCGACCTGGCCCCCCTGGTGGGCGCCACGCCCGGCGCCAAGGGCAACGTCTCGGTGGAGCAGAAGAAGACCCAGGCCCAGTTGGAGGTGAAGGGGGATCTGTTTCCCGACGTGCCGCTGAAAATGGAACGGCTGCGCGCCATGAACATGGACGTCAGCCTGGACGCCCGCCACGTGGTGGCACCCGACTACCTGCCGGTGACGGCCCTGAATCTCCGCGTCCGCGTCCAGGATGGGCAGGCGTCCGTGGACCCGTTGCGCATGAACGTGGCTGGTGGCGCCCTGGCCGGCACCATGGCGCTGGACGCCCGCACCGATAACCCGCAGACCCGCGCCAACCTGGCTTACCAGGATGTGGATCTGAAGACCTTCTTCCGCGGGTCGGACTATTTCGACACCACCAAGGGCAAGCTGCGGGGCCGCGTGCAGTTGGTGGGCAACGGCCATTCCCTGGCGGAGGTCATGGGGTCGGCCACAGGCAATATCGTCGTCACCATGTCCGGCGGCACCATCAGTTCGCTGATGGTCAGCCTGGCCGGCCTGCAGATCGCCGACGCCCTGGTGCTGTACATCACCGGCGACGACCAGATCCCCATCCGCTGCGCCCTGGGCCGCCTGAATTTCAACCACGGCCAGGTGGCTTTTGACCGCACCCTGATGGACACCCGTAAATCGGTGGTCCACGTCAACGGTGAGGTGCGGCTGAAGACGCAGGAGGTGGATACGGAAATCACGGCTGACACCAAGAAGTTCGATCTCCTGGACTTGCGTGCCCCCGTGGTGGTCAGGGGCAAGATCCGGTCCCCCCGCATCACCATCGGCCGCCTGATCCCCATCCCGCTGCCCGACTTTGGCGGCGCCGACGACGTGGACTGCGATGGCCTGACCCGGCAACTGCTGGCGGCGGAGTAGCTAGCCCGCCCCGTGGCCCAGCCGGATGCGCATGACACAGCCCGGCTGCCCATCCTCCATGTCCAGGTGGAAGCCGTGCAGTTGCACCACGGCGGCCACCAGGCTAAGGCCCAGGCCGTTGCCCGGCGTGTGGCGGGCATGGTCACCGCGGGTGAAGCGGCGAAACATCGCCTCCCGCTGCTCCGGGGTGATGCCGGGGCCGGTGTCACGCACGACCATTTCCGGCGCCCGGCCCGCCTCTTGCCGCAGGGTCAGGCTGACCGCGCCGCCGGGGGGCGTGAACTTGATGGCGTTGTCCAACAGGTTGCCCAAGGCCTCGAACAGCAGATCGGCGTCACCGGTGACCGCGCCAGCGGGCTGGATGTCGGCAGCGAAGGCCAGGCCCTGGGCGGTGGCCAGGGGCTCATACAGTTCGGCGGCGGCGATCGCCAGGGCGGCGGGGTCCACGGGGGCGAAGGCGGCCCGGCGGCGGCCGTCCTCCACCTCCGCGATGCGCAGCAGGGCGCGGAACGTGGCCAGGATCTGATCGGCGTCGCTGATGGCGTCTTCCATGGCGGCGCGATGGGCCTCGACATCGCCGCCCCGGCGCAGGGCGCCCTCCAGCCGGGTACGCAGGCGGGTGAGGGGGGTGCGCAGATCATGGGCGATGTTGTCGCCCGCCGCCTTCACGTCGCCGATCAGCCCCTCGATCTTGCCCAGCATGGCGTTGACGATGGCGGTCAGCTTGTCGAAATCGTCACCGGACCCGCGCGTGGGCAGGCGTTGCGACAGGTCGCCCGCCATGATGGTGGCACTGGCGCGGTGGATGGCCTCGATGCGACGCAGGGTACCGAAGCTCAACGCCAAGCCGCCCGCCAGGGCCAGGCCCACGCTACCCACCAGGCCGGCGGCCATGGCGCGCAGAATCAGCTCGCGCACCTCATGCACCTCGTCCGTGCGCAGGGCCAGCACCAGGACGCCACCGTCCGGCAACCGCCGGGCCAGGCCGCGCGCCTTGTGATGCTGCTGCGGCGCCGGCCCGGCACCGTGGGGCAGGGCATGGACCTTGCCGTCGACGCCCGCCAGTTCGGGTGGCATTGCCGGCAGGTTTCCGGCCAGGACGTGACCGTCCGGCGCCAGCAGCAGGGCCTTCCAGTATCCCCGGCCGTCGCTGTCCACCAGGCTATCGATATGGGTGGTCTGCTCGGGCACGGAGGTGCGCAGGAACTCCTCGGTCTCGCGCACCAGGGTGTCATCCAGCCGGCGGGTCAGGAACACGCCGGTGCGCCAATAGACGAAACCCAGGACCAGCAGCACGGCCGTGATCATCAGCACGCCGAACAGCAGGGTCATGCGGAAGGCCGTGGTGCGTGGCAGATCCGCCAGGCGAAGCCGCTCAATCCGGGGCATGCAGGCGCCAGCCCCCGCCGCGCACGGTGCGGATCATCGGGTCCTCGTTATCCCAGTCCACCTTGCGGCGCAGGCGGCCGATATGGACGTCGATGACGTTGGTGCCGGGGTCGAAGCTGTATTCCCACACCGCCTGGTACAGCATGCTGCGGGTCAGGGTCTGTTCCGCGTTGCGCACGAAATATTCCAGCAAGCGGAATTCCCGGGGCGTCAGGTCCAGGTCCCGCGCCCCGCGCGTGGCCCGCCGGTCCATCAGGTCCATGACGATGGGGCCCGCCTGCAGCAGGGTGCCTGCGGGCTTGTCCGCCCGGCGGCGGGCCAGGGCCATGACCCGCGCCGCCAGCTCCGCCAGGGCGAAGGGCTTGGTCAGGTAGTCGTCGCCCCCGGCCCGCAGGCCGCGCACCTTGTCGTCAACCCCGTCCAGCGCGCTGACCACCAGCACCGGCGTGGTCACCCCCTCGCGGCGCAGGTCGGCCAGCAGGCTCAGTCCGTCCAAGCCCGGCAGCAGGCGGTCCAGGGTGATGGCGTCATAGTGCCCGCCGCGCGCCGCCGCCAGCCCGGCGGGACCATCGGCGCACAGGTCGACGGCATAGCCCTCGGCCTTCAAGGCGTCCACGATCTCGCGCGCCGTTCGCTCCTCATCCTCGATCACCAATATTCTGGGCATGTCCGGGTGCTCCAAGCATCTGGGCGCACGATAGCGGCCTTAGTGTCGCAGGGCATCCAAGGACAGCGGCCCTAACGCAAAAGTTAGCGCTCCGGCCTTGGCGATGCGGTTATTGAGCGGACGGGTCCCACCGCTCGGAAGTTCGCCGCCATGCTCAGCCATGTGTCCATCTCCGCCGTCGTCCTCCTGTCCGCCGGCCTTGCCGCCATTGGGCCTGCCCTGGCCGCCGATGTCCCTTATCGCAAGGCCGCCAGCATCGCCATCCCCGACGGGGCGTGGGATTATGCCAGCGTGGACGCCGAGGCCCGCCGGCTCTACGTCGCCCGGGGCGACGGGGTACTGGTGTTGGATCTGGGCAGCGGCCGGCTGACGCCTAATTTGGTGCCGGGCCAGCGGGTGCACGGCGTGTTGCCGCTGGGCGGCGGCCTCGCCGTCAGCACCAATGGCGACAGCAACACCGCCACCCTGTTCAACACGGCCGACGGCGCCGTCCTGGCCAGCCTGCCCACGGGCGCCAAGCCGGATGCCGTGGTCCAGGCTGATGGACAGGTCGCGGTGATGGACGGCAAGCAGGGAGATATCACGCTGATCGACCCTGCGGCCCGGGCCGTCGTCGGCCATATCGCCGTGGGTGGGGCGCTTGAATTCGCCGCCATGGACGCGCAGGGGCACCTGTACGTGAATGTGGAGGACAGGAACGAGCTGGTGGTGGTCGACCTGCCCGGCCGCGCCGTGCTGGCGCGACGGCCCCTGCCGGACTGCGACGGTCCCACCGGCCTGGCGCTGGATCCGGCGACGGGCGTGCTGGTGACCGCCTGCTCCAGCGGGCGCGCGGTGGCCATGAACGCCGCCGACGGCCATGTCCTGGCCAGCCTGCCCATCGGCAAGGGCGCCGACGCCGTCATCCTGGATGCCAAGAACCACCGCTTCCTGATCCCCTGCGGCCACGACGGCGTGTTGGCGGTGTTGAGCCAGGATGCCCGGGGCGTGCCCGCCGTCACCGCCATCGTGCCAACGGAAAAGGGCGCGCGCACCGGTGCGTTGGACCCCGTGACCGGTCGCGTCTATCTGCCGACGGCGACCTTCGAGGGCGAGGCCGGGCGACGGCCGAAGCCGGTGCCGGGCAGCTTCCATTTGCTGGTGCTGGAACCAGTCCAATGAAGGTCGTCTCCACCCATGACAAATGTGTGAGTGTCGAAGACTAACTGAAAAGTCAATGGAGGGTGTCCGCGCCTTCTGGCGTCCTGCGTCATGAATTCGCGACCTCTTCTTCCAGAACGCATCGCATGATCCCACGTATTTGGAAATCACGGGGCCTGGCCTGCCTGCTGGCCGGGACCTGCCTGGCCGGCTGCGCCAGCTACAGCCCGGCCCCCCTGGCCGACGGGCCCGACCTGGCGGGGGGCCTGGCGGGCATCACTGTGGATCCGGCGGCCATGCCCCTGCCGTCCCTGCGCCGCCACACGGTCGACCCGGCCCGCCCGCTGGATATCGACGCGGTGGCCATGGTGGCCGTGGCCCGCAATCCCGGGCTCAAGGGCGCCCGCGCCCAGCATGGCGTGGCGGTGGCGGAGGCGTTCACGGCGGGCCTGCTGCCCAACCCGCAGCTGTCGGTCGACTACGGCTTCCTCACCTCGGGCCCCGCGGTGATGGACGCCTTCACCATCGGCCTGATGCAGGACGTCATGCCCTTCCTCACCCGATCCTCCCGCAAGGACGCGGCGGCGGCCACCTTGCGGGGGGCGGAGCTGGACCTGTTGTGGCAGGAATGGCAGGTGGTGTCCCAGGCGCGGCTGCTGGTGGTGCGGGCCCAGGCCTTCGAGCGCCAGCGCGCCGTGCTGGAGGCCAATCGCGCCCTGTTCGCCGACCGCTACCGCCGCACCGGCACCGCCATGGGCCGGGGGGACGAAACCCTGCCCAACGTCGTCAGCGACCTGGCGGCGCTGAACGGCGTGGAAACTCAGCTGCATGACCTGGAGCAGCAGGCCTTGCGCAACCGTATGGACCTGAACGCCCTGCTGGGCCTGACGCCAGCCGCCCCCTTGGCCCTGGCGCCCCTGACGGCCGGCGACCTACCCCTGCCGCCGGCCGACCGCATCCGGGCCGACCTGCCGCAATTGGCCGGCCGCCGGCCCGACCTGCTGGCGCTGAAGGCCGGCTACCAGGCGCAGGAGCAGGCGGTGTGGCAGGCGGTCCTGGGCCAGTTCCCGGCCCTCAGCATCGGCAGCAACCGCGCCCGCGACACCTCCAACGTCAAGACGCAAAGCCTGGCCCTGTCCATCAACTTGCCCCTGTTCGATGGCAACCAGGGCGCCATCGCCGTGCAGCGCGCGACACGGGAGCAGCTGCGCCAGGACTATCAGGCGCGCCTGGACGCCGCGGTGGCCGGCGTCGGCCAAGGCCTGCTGGCCCTGGACCAGCTGGAGGCTCAGGCGCGGGCGACGGCCGACAGCATCGCCACCTTGGAACGGGCAGCGGCCGACGCCGATGCCGCTTTCCGCGCCGGCAGCCTGGATGAGCGCACCTTCGCCGACCTGCAGGGCACCCTGCTGTCCCGCCGGCTTGAGGCGCTGAAGCTGGACCAGGCGGTGCAGGAACAGCGCGTCGACCTGATGACCCTGATCGGCGGCGACCTGCCGGAAAACCTGGCCACGGCCCCAGACGCGACCGAGAAGGCGACCCCATGACCAAGTCCGCCCTGCGCGCCACGCTGCTGGCCGCGATCCTGCTGGCCGGTGGCGCCCATGCCGCCGAAGAGCCGGCTCCCGTCGTCACCGTGCGCGCCGCGCCCCTGGTCCGCCAGGTGGTCAGCGTCACCGTCGGCGGTTATGGCACCCTGACGCCGGACAGCGACGCCCTGGTCAACGTCAGCTTCCAGCGGGCGGGGCAAGTGGCCCGCGTGCTGGTGCGGCCTGGCCAGCCGGTGGCCAGGAGTACCCCCCTGGTGGACCTGGCGACGGACCCCACGGCCGCCGCCGGCTATGCCAAGGCGCGCTCGGCCCTGACCTTCGCCACCGGGGAGCTGGAGCGGGCGCGCGCCTTGCGCGACCAGCACCTCGCGACCAATTCCCAGGTGGCGGCGGCAGAGCAGGCCGAGCGGGATGCGCGCAGCGCCCTGGAGGCGGAGCAGCGTCTGGGCACCGATCACACCACCGAAACCCTGGCCGCTCCCTTCGATGGCTATGTCGACAGCATTCCCGTGGCCCTGGGCGACCGCATCCAGCCCGGCGCGCCGGTGGTGCGCCTGGGCCGGGGGGCCGGCGTGCGCGTGGTGGCGGGGGTGGACCCGACCAAGATCACCGCGGTTAAGGTGGGGCAGCCTGTGACGGTGACGCCGCTGCTGGGCACCGGCGCGGCCTTGAATGGCACGGTGGCCGGTATCGCCGGCATGCTGAACCCCACCACGCGCCTGGTGGATGTGACCGTGGTCCTGGAGGCCGGCAGCGGCGCGCTGCCGGGCACCCCGGCCCGCATCGCCGTCATCACCGACCGGCACGACGGCTATGTCGTCCCGCGACAAGCGGTGCTGACGGATGCGGAAGGCGCCTACCTGTTCCAGGTGGCGGGGGCGAAGGCCCGGCGCGTGGGCGTGGAGACCGGCGTTGAAGGCCCCGCTGGCACGGAGGTCAGCGGCGACACGCTGGACCCCAAGCTGCCGGTCATCATCCTGGGCAATTACGGGCTGGAGGATGGCGCGGTCGTCAAGGTCGAGGCAGCCCGATGACCGGCTTCACCGCCTGGGTGGCCGCCCATCGCCGCTCGCTGTTGTGCCTGCTGGCCCTGCCGGTGCTGGCGGGCCTGATCATGGCGGTTCGCCTGCCCGTCACCCTGTTTCCCACCGTGACCTTCCCCCGGGTGCGTGTCTCGCTGGACGCCGGCGACCGGCCGGCGCCGCAGATGCTGCTGCTGGCCACGCGGCCGCTGGAACAGGCGGTGCACCGGGTGCCCGGGGTCACGGACGTGCGCTCCACCACCAGCCGGGGCAGTGCGGAACTGTCCATCACCTTCGCCTGGGGCACCGATATGACCACGGCGGAACTGCAGGTGAACGCGGCGGTGGGGCAGGTGCTGCCCACCCTGCCGGTGGGCTCCACCGCCACCGTGCGCCGCATGGAACCGACGGTCTTCCCCATCATCGCCTACAGCCTGACCTCCGATACCCTGTCGCCCACGCGGCTGCGGGACCTGGCGCAGTACCAGCTGCGTCCCCTGCTGGCCAGCATCGAGGGTGTTGCCGAGGTGGGTGTCGCCGGCGGGGCGGAGCAGGAATTCCAGGTCATCGCCGATCCCGACCGCCTGCTGGCCCATGGCCTGGCGTTCGAGGACGTGGTCAAGGCGGTGGGCAACGCCAGCCTGGTGCAGGCCGTGGGGCGCATCGAGGATCATTACAAGCTGTTCCTGGTGGTGTCGGACAACAGCCTGGGCGGTCTGGACGCCGTGCGCCGCGTCGTGCTGGCCAGCGGTCCCGGCGGCATGGTCACCGTGGGCGACGTGGCCCAGGTGCTGGACGGCACCGTGCCGCAGTGGACGCGGGTGACGGCCAGCGGCCACGACGCCGTGCTGCTGAACGTCTATCAGCAGCGCGATGGCAACAGCGTGCGCATCGCGGCGTTGGTGCGAGACCGGCTGGCGGCGGCCAGCCTGCCCAGGGGGGTGACCGTCAGCAACTGGTACGACCAGAGCCAACTGGTGCTGGCCTCGGCCGCCAGCGTCCGCGACGCCGTGCTGATCGGCATCGTGCTGGCTGCCCTGGTGCTGTGGCTGTTCCTGCGCGACGTGCGCATCACCCTGATCGCCGCCCTGGTGGTGCCGGCGGCCCTGGCGGCCACGGTGGCGCTGCTGGCTGTCCTGCGGCTCAGCTTCAACATCATGACCCTGGGCGGCATGGCGGCGGCGGTGGGCCTGATCATCGATGACGCCATCGTCATGGTGGAACACATCGTGCGCCGACTGCGGGAAGGGCATGGGGAGGGCGGCGTCCTGGCCGCCGCACGGGAATTCACGCGACCGCTGGCCGGGTCCAGTGCCGCGACCCTGGTCATCTTCGTGCCCCTGGCCTTCCTGGACGGCGTCACCGGCGCCTTTTTTCAGGCGCTGTCGCTGACCATGGCCTCGGGCCTGGCGTTTTCTTTTGTCATCACCTGGCTGGCTGTGCCGTTGGCGGTGGAACGGCTGGTGGACATTCGGCGGTCGCACGGCGCCGGCAGGGTGCAGGCCTGGCTGGACGACCGTTACGCCCGCCTGTCGGCGCGCCTGCTGGCCCGGCCCTGGCTGACGCTGGCGGGCCTGCTGCCCCTGATCGTGCTGGGCGGCCTGGCCTACCGGGCCGTGGGCTCCGGCTTCATGCCCGATATGGACGAGGGCGGCTTCGTCCTGGATTACCGTAGCGCCCCCGGCACGGCGATCAGCGAGACCGCACGCCTGCTGCACCAGGTCGACGCCATCCTGGCCGACACGCCCGACGTCGCCACCTGGTCATGGCGCATCGGCGCCGGTTTGGGCGGGGAACTGAACGAGGCCAACCGGGGCGACTATTTCGTGCGCCTGAAGCCTACCGGCCGCCGCGACATCGATGAGGTCATCGCCGAGGTGCGCGCCCGCATCGCCCATGAGGTGCCGGGGCTGGAGGTGGAGATCGCCCAGCAGATGGAGGATCTGATCGGCGATCTGACGGCCGTGCCACAGCCTATCGAGGTCAAGATCTTCGGCGACGATCCCGACACAGTGCTGCCCGCCACCCGCGCCGTGGCGGCGGCCCTGGCCAAGGTGGACGGCGTGGTCGACATCAAGGACGGCATCAATCCGGCGGGGGACGCCCTGGACATCCGCGTGGACGCCGCCAAGGCGGCGGTGGAGGGCATGGACGTGGCCGGCGTCACCGCCGCCGTGGCCGATTATCTGCAAGGGGCAGTGGCGACGCAACTGCCGTTGCGGACGGCGTTGGCAACCAAGCAGGTGGGCGTGCGCGTCTGGGTGCCGGCGTCGGTGCGCACCACCGACACCGACGTCGCCAACCTCCGCCTGCGCGCACCGGACGGCCACATGTTTCCCTTGAAGCGGGTGGCGGCTGTGGTGCCGGTGAGCGGGGAGCCGGAGATCGGGCAGGAGAACCTGCAGGGCATGATCGCCGTCACCGCCCGCATCGAGGGCCGGGACATCGGTTCCGTCGCGGCCGACGTGACGGCCCTGTTGGACGGCCAGCACCTGGTGAAGGCGCCCCTGCGCTATGAATTGGGGGGCTCTACCAGCAGCAGCGCATCGCTTTCCGTGGCCTGCTGACGGTGTTCGCCGCGGCCGTGGCCGCCGTCTTCGTCCTGCTGCTGTTCCTTTATGAAAGCTTCGTCACTGCCACCGTCATCTTGCTCATGCCCGTGCTGGCGGCCGGCGCGGTGTTCGTGGGGCTGTGGCTCACCCGTACCGAGTTGAACATCACCGCCATGATGGGCATGACCATGGTTATCGGCATCGTGACGGAGGTGGCGATCTTCTTCTTCTCGGAATTCGAAAGCCTGCCGGCGGACATGCCCCTGACCGAACGGCTGTCGCAGGCCGGGCGCAACCGTTTCCGTCCCATCGCCATGACCACGCTGGCCGCCATGCTGACCTTGCTGCCGTTGGCCTTCGGTCTGGGACAGGGGGCGGGCATGCAACAGCCGCTGGCCATCGCCATCCTGTCGGGTCTGGCGGTGCAACTGCCGCTGGTGCTTCTGGTCATGCCCTGCTTGTACCGGCTGGCCTCACGCGGGGTCAGGCCTTGACCAGAGCAGCCGTCAGGATGGCGTGGGCTTCGTCCGCATCGCCCACGCCCACCGGGCGGAAATGGCGGCCGCGGCGGCGGTTGTAATCAATGAAGAAGGCCTCGACGTCCTCCAGCAACTGCCGGGACAGCACGGGGACGGGATCATCGGCGACAGGCTCGCGTGCCTGATCGGGCACCCCCAGAAGCCGGTCGTTACGGACAGTCTTGCCCCGATGGTCGGTCTGCTCCGCCATGATGACGCCCAGCAGCCGCGTCTTGACCAGCAGGCCGGTGGGCAGGGGCGTGTCCAGCACCAGCAGCAAATCCAGGGGGTCGCCGTCCTGACCTTCCGTTCCTGGAATGAAGCCGAAATTGTGGGGGAAGACCTGGCCCGGCGGCAGCAGGTAACTGAGCGTGAAGATACCTTGGCCGGGCTCATACTTCAGCTTGCCGGAACACCCCTTGGGTGTCTCTAGCACGGTGTTGACCAGGCCGCTGCCCGGATCGAAGGCCGGCAGGCGGTCCAATGCCGGTGTATGTGGGGCGGTCCGATCCATGCTCCCCCTCTCAGCCCGCAAGGGATCCCGCTTTGGGCACGGTCACGGTCATCACGCCGCGATGGAACTCGGTCCCGCACCAGTCGAGGGTCGGGACGGAAGGGCAGCGACACCAGCCGCCGGGGCACCCCCGGTCCCCACAGCGCCAGGCTGCGATCCCTCAGCGTCACGGCGAACGGGCGGGACAGCACGTCCTCCGGCAGTTCGGCGACGACGTACAGCGCCTCCTCCGCCTCCACGATGTCGATGGCGGGAACGTCGATGGCGGTGGCGGGGGTGGCGGCCGGGCTGCCCAGGGCCCGGGCGATGGTGGTGCCGTGGTCGGTGGAATAGTGGGCCATGGCGGGCGCTCCGTCGTTGATGATCGCTCATTTGTTCAAGAGCCGGGCCGCCCTTTCCGTTCCCGGAACGGCGCCAAAAACAATAGACCGCTGGACCGGACGGGGGATGGGGCCGTCCGGCGGCTTGTGCTATGCTGGCCCCGCCACTCCATCCAGCGGGGACCCGGAAGCCGGCTTCCTTGAGGCATCTCAAGGCGCGGGGCGCCGGAGGCCACTACGCTTACTTCGTTCGTCTCGCCTGCGGCGCCGGGGCCATGCCCATGCCCCGTGCCGGGAATCGCAACAGAGGGGAGGACACCATGCCTGACGCTGTCAAAGCACCGTTTCCACCGAGCGACCGAGCCAACCACGCCATCTTCGGCACCATGCTGGCCGACAACGCCGCCTGGCTGGACGACATCCAGCATGCCTATGGGCGCATGGCCCATGGCGGCATGGCTTTCTTCCAGGAAATGACCCGCTTCTGGGAACTGCGCATGCACGAGGACAGGGAGGCCTGCGCCGAGCTGCTGGCCTGCCGCACCCCTCAGGAACTGCAGGAATGCGGCCAGCGCTTCGCCCTGAAAGCCAGCCAGGATTACGCCGAGGGCATCAGCCGCCTGCTGCAGGTCAGCATCGGCGCGCTGGAGGACACGCCCAAGGGCAAAGGCGACGGCACCCAGGGTGACGGGGCCGCGGCGGTGGCGCCCAGGCAGGTCGCCTAAGGGACGCCGTGGTCTTGCCGATGGCGCAACAGACCTGTGCGTCGACGCCGCGTTCAAACCGGGCGCCTGGCCCCTTATGTTCAGGCGGTTAGCAATTTGGGGCGGCCGTGACAGCGGAACGGCCGCCCCACCGCCGGAACGGGACGCCATGCGCCAGCACCATGACCTTTATTCGTACGAGCCGGCCAAGGGCCACGGGCTGCCGCACGATCCGCTGAATTCCATGGTGGGACCCCGTCCCATCGGCTGGATCTCCAGCAAGGGGCGGGACGGAAGCGTCAACCTGGCGCCCTACAGCTTCTTCAACCTGTTCAACTACCGTCCGCCCATCGTCGGCTTCTGCAGCACCAGCGCCAAGGACAGCCTGCGCAACGCGCAGGAAACGGGCGCCTTCGTCTGGAACCTGGCCACACGCGACCTGGCGGAACAGATGAACGCCACCAGCGCCCCCCTGCCGTACGGGACCAACGAGTTCGAGACCGCCGGCCTGACCCGGCTGCCGGCCGTGCACATCGACGTGCCGCGCGTGGCGGAAAGTCCCGTCCACTTCGAGTGCCGGGTGACGGACATCCACCGCCTACGGCGCCATGACGGCACCGCCGTGGACTCCTGGCTGGTGATGGGCGAGGCCGTCGCCATCCACATCGCCCGGCACCTCATCGTCGACGGCGTCTTCGACACCTTCGGTGCCGGCATCATTCTGCGCGGCGGTGGTCCCTCGGCCTACGCCGCCATCACGCCGGACACCCGCTTCGACATGGACAGACCCCGTGGGTGACCGATCGGGCGCCTGGCGCCGACAGATTGGGCGGCGGCAAACCCTTGTTGAGAACTATTCAATTACGGCCCGGCGCGCCGATGTGGTACCGCAGCGCACGGTCCTTTGACAAAGCGTTGATCCGCCTTGTCATCCCGGATGAAGCGGTGTCCTATGCCCCCGCTTGGGTCTTGTGCCGAAACATTGGGCTGGCAACACCTTCATCGAAAGGTAAGGTGTGCGGCCCGCTCCCGCGTTGTCCATTGAGGCCTTATGTCCACTTTGCCCGCTGTCCCACCGCCTGACGACCCCGCCAGCATTATGGATGGCCTGCGCCAGGCCATGCGCCGCCTCGCGGCCTCCGTTTCCGTGGTCACGTTGCGGGATGCGAACGGGGCGGCCGGTACCACGGTCAGCGCCTTGTGTTCCTTGAGCTTCGAGCCGCCTTCGGTCCTGATCGCGCTGAACCAGTCGGGCAGCATGCACGACCGCATCCTGGCGGTGGACACCTACGCCATCAACATCCTCTACGCCGACCAGGAAGAGATTTCCCGCACCTTCGGCGCTCCCAACCGCACGGCCGACTGCTTCAAGGCCGGCGTGTGGGAGGACATCATGGGCGCCCCTTGCCTGATCGGCGCCCAGTCCACGCTGATCTGCCGCCGTGCCGCCGAACTGCCGCACGGCAGCCACCGCGTCATCGTGGGCGAGGTGCTGTGGACCCGCAGCCGGCCCGAGGTCAACCCACTGCTCTACGCCGATGGCGACTATCGCCGACTGGGGTGATGAACGAGAACATCGCAAAAGGAAATCCCCGGGGGACGGGCACCCCCGGGGATTTTTGTTTTAACTGCCAAAACTCAAGTTTGGACGGTCCCGGGAAGGGAGACCCCAGGGACCGTCCGGGAGGGGATACTAAACGTGGTGAATCTCGGCCTTAGAACTTGGCGCGGGCGCCGAAGATCACCTGCACGCCCGGGTAATAAATGCTGTAAGGCGAGTTGGAGTGGCCGAACAACGTCACCAGCGGTTCGTTGGTGATGTTCAGGGCGTCCACGGTCAGGCGGAGGCTGTCGTTGAAGAAGGGCAGCTGATAACCCATGGACAGATCCAACTGGCCACGCGCCTCGGCGATCAGCGCCTCGTTGATGTTGCTCTGCGGCGCGTTGGCGGCTGTCGACTGGTCGTTCCAGACGTAGTTCACGCTGACCGACACGCCGTGGCCTTCATAATAGGCCTGCAGATTGTAGCTGTAGGGGGCGATGCCGGTGGCGAACAGGCCGCTGTCGGAGCTCTGCTCGATATGCGTGCCGTTGGCGGAGAAGCCCAGGCCCTCGACGATGAAGTCCAGCGGCTGCACCCAGGTCAGTTCAATACCCTGCAGCAGCAGCTTGCTGAGGTTCACGGGCTGGGTCAGCGTCACGGTGGCCACGTTCGGGCCGCCGCGCAGCAGCAGGGCCTGCTGCTGGCTGGTCTGCAGGTCGCTGAAGTTGATGCCCAGGGCGGTGAAGGGAACCGTGCTTTGCGTGGTGACGGTGAAGCCGTCGATGTCCTTGCGGAACAGCGCCGCGCCGATATAGCCCAGGCCGCCCGTGTACCATTCACCGCCGATGTCGATGTTGTTGGAGGTGTAGGGCTTCAGGTTCGGATTGCCGGCGCTGGCCACCTGCGCCGAGATGTCGGAGAAGGTGGTGCCCGGCAGCAACTGGCTGGCGTCGGCGCGGGTGATGCTGCGTGAAGCCGACGCACGCAGCTTGATGTCGTCCGTCAGGCTGTAGACCACGTTGGCGGAGGGCAGCACGTCGCTGTACCCGGTGCTCAGCGTCTGGTCGATCAGCGCGCCGGACGCGGTCACCAGCGGGCTGGTCACCGTCTGGTCAGTGTGGAAGTAACGCAGGCCCATGTTGATGGCCACGTCATGGCCCAGCAGGGTGTCCTTTGCGTTCGCCTCGGCATATCCCCCGAAGGTCTTTTCCGAGATGTTGCCGACCGAACCGCCGGTCACGGCGCTGCGGGTCTGCGGCGCCGTCTGCTTGTAGTAGTCGTAGTTGGTGGCCTTCTCCAGCGCCGACAGGTTGGTCATGATCCACTGGGTGTACCCGACGTTGCCGCCGGCCAGGTGACCGAAGTCGCTGATGTTCATGGGCTGCAGGTACTGGCCGATCTGGGAATTGGGTACCAGGCCGGAGTTGCCGTCGCAGGTGGCGCCGCAAACGGCGGTCTGGAAGGCCGTGCTGTTGTCGTAGGCGCGGATGATGCGGCTGGCCATGTCATAGGCGCCGCCCACCTTCAGGTTGACGTTGTCGTCGCCATACTGGGTGTCGATGTGGGCGCCGCGCGTGGTGGTTTCGCGGTACACGTTCTGCACGTTCACGCGGTACCACTTCCAGCCCAGGTTCGGGTCGTTCAGGTCGCGGTTGGGCACGATGATGGGCTGGCCGTTGGCGCCATTGGCCTGGTAGTTGACCACCAGGCCGGACTGCGCCGGCGTCTGCACGTCGAATTGCGGCTGTTCACGGAAGAAGGTGCTGTGGCCGTAGTTGACCTGGGCATCGACCTTGAAGTCCTTGGACGGCTTCCAGGTCAGGGTGGGGTTGATGTTGTAGAACTCGGTATGCTGGTTGAAGATGTCGTTTTCCAGGAAGAAGCTGGAATTGGCGAAGGTGCCCTGGGTCACGACATTGTTGCTGTCGACGGTCAGGTTGAAGGGGACCATGCCACCGGTGGAGGTGGGGCTGGTGCCGGGGCCGGAGTTGCGCACGTACCAGTTCATGTTCAGGCGCTGGTAGTCGCGGTCGGACTGCGCCCACAGGCCGTCGATGGCGAAGTGCCATTCGTCGCTGGGGCGGTATTCCAGCGACAGCAGGCTGGACACGCGTGAGCGGTCGCCGAAGGTGTAGCTGTTGCGGCCCAGGCGCGGGATCTGCGCGCTGCCCAGTTGCGGCAGGGTCAGGCCGGAGGTCTGCGCCAGGTTCACCGGTTGGCCGGCGGTCAGGCCGGCGACGTTCCTGGGCGCCGTGCTGGCGTAGACGAAGCCGTTGCCGGTGCCGACGTCGCCGCTGCCGGCGGGCAGGTTGCCGTCGGTCCAGCCGATGGTCTCGAACCCGTCGATACGGGTGGTGGTCTTCACGCCGGACACGCCGACCAGGACGCCGAAGGGCCCCCAGGTGTGGCTGGCCACCATGGCGCCGCGGGGGCTGACCTCGCCATCGGCGTTGGTGTACTGGCCCTGACCGATCAAGGTGACGTGTGTGCCCTCATTGTCGAAGGGGCGGGCGCTGTGCAGGTTCACGGTGCCGGCGATGCCGCCTTCCAGGGTGGAGGAGACCGGCGTCTTCTCCACGTCCAGGCGGGTGAACAGCTCGGACGGGAACAGGTCCAGGTCGACTTCGCGGTTGGCGTTGCCGCCGTTGGTGCCGCCGTCCGACGCCACGGCGATCTGGGTGTTGTTCAGCAGCACCTTGGAGAAGCTGGGGCCTAGGCCGCGGATGGAGACCTGAACGCCTTCGCCGTCGATGTCGCGGTTCAATTTGACGCCGGGGATGCGGTTCAAGGTTTCGGCCAGGTTGGTGGCCGGCAGCTTGCCGATGTCCTCGGCGAAGATGCTGTCGCCGAAGGCGACGGCATTGCGCTTCTGCTCGGTGGCGTCCAACAGGCTGCGCCGGATGCCGGTGACGGTGATTTCCTCCAGCGCGGCGTCATCGCCCGTCGACGCCGTCTGGGCGTAGGCCTGCATCGACATCATGCCCAGCAGCGCGGAGCCGGCCAGGGCGGTGGTCGTCAGCAATGCCTTCCAGTTCTTTGAATATACCATTTCTTTCCTCCCCGATCGCCCACGGCTCCCTCTCCGGATTGGGCGGTCTGTTGTTAAGGTTCTGGTTTTGCGCGGGTTTTCCCCGCGCGGGTACGGGTCAGCGGTAGCGGTAGGGTGTCAGCGTCAACCGCCAGGTGTCTGTGTGCCGGCCAGTGGCCGAATGCAGGCGTCCCATTCCGCTCCCCTCCCTCAAGCAGCACGTTCTAGGCGCTTTTAAATGGTAGCGTTACCATTTCCAGGAAACGGCAATATTGTCAATATATTTTTTGAACAATATTGACATTATTTGGACATTTTATTTTAAAAAACAAACGAATACGACGTCGCCTTCAAAAATAAGGCGATCGCATTAACGAAAAATACTTAAGGAGATTTCTGTACGCCTTTAGAATGCGGCACCTCCACTCTCCGGTACGGCGGGCCGCAGCTGGGGGCTCAATGTCTGGAGGGCCAGCAGCGCCAGGGGATAGGCCAGGGCCGCCGTCAGGAAGATGGGGCCATAGCCGCCTGTGGTCTGCAAAATCCATCCCGTGAACTTGGACATCACCATGCCGCCCACAGCCCCCGCCGTACCGCCCAGGCCCACCACGGTGGCGACGGCGGAGGGGGGAACAGGTCGGAGGGCAGGGTCATCAGGTTGGCGGAAAAACCCTGATGGCCAGCAGTCGCCAGGCCGATGATCAGGACCGCCGCCACCAGCCCGCTGACCCAGGGGGCCGCCAGCACCGGAATGACGCAGGCGGCACACGCCAGCATGGCGACCTTGCGCGACCGGTTGGCGCCAAGACCCCGGCGCATCAGGCGTGACGACAGCCAGCCGCCGGCCACGCTGCCGATGTCGGACATCAGGTAGATCGCCACCAGGGGCGGGCCG
The DNA here is from genome assembly GCF_034653355.1 of Nitrospirillum guanabarense. Taxonomy (NCBI): domain Bacteria; kingdom Pseudomonadati; phylum Pseudomonadota; class Alphaproteobacteria; order Rhodospirillales; family Azospirillaceae; genus Nitrospirillum; species Nitrospirillum guanabarense. The sequence continues at coordinate 24,048 of NZ_JAYEER010000001.1, read as the reverse complement.
AAGCCGGACAGGTCCAGCCCGAAGCGGCGACCCAGGAAGTCTGGCAGCCAGAACAGGAACACCCACCAGATGGGATCGGTCAGGAACTTGGCCAACACATAGGCCCAGGTCTGCCGCTGGCGCAGTACCCAGCGCAGGCGCGGGCCCTGAACGGCAATGGTGGGGGAGATGGCGTCGGAGCGGATGTGGGCCAGCTCCGCCCCAGTCAGATGCCGGTCCTCTTCCGGCCGGCGGTAGAGGACCAGCCAGGCGCCCAGCCAGGCAAAGCTGATGACACCGGTTACCACAAAAGCGGTGCGCCAATCGGCGACGGCGACGATGGCGGGCACCACCAAAGGGGTGACGATCGCGCCGACGTTGGAACCGGCGTTGAAGATGCCCACGGCCAGCGCGCGCTCCCGTCGGGGAAACCATTCCGCCACGCTCTTGAGGCCGGCGGGGAAGTTGCCGGCCTCACCGGCACCCAGGGCCACGCGGGCCAGGGTGAACTGCACCAGGCCGCTGGCCAGGCCATGGGCGATGTGGGCCAGGTTCCAGATGACGAAGGTCAGGGCATAGCCCCAGCGGGCGCCCACCCGATCGATGACCCGGCCGAACACCAGATACGCCACGGCGTACGAGGCCTGGAACCAGAAGATGATGTCGGCGTAGTCGGTGTCGGACCACTGGAACTCCTGCGACAGCAGTGGCTTCAGCAGGCCTAGCATCTGGCGGTCGACGTAGTTGATGACGGTCGCGGCGAACAGCAAGGCGACGACGATCCAGCGCCGCCGACCTGGCTTGGCCGGCGGTGGGGTCGGTGCACCTGTGGCTTCCGCGGGCCACGCCATGAACGTCTCTCTCCCATTCGTCACCGGCGGCTTTGACGCCCGCGCGGCGCTGTTCTTATGCAAGGGCGCGTTCAGGGCCGCGCCCGGTCCCAAACCAACTCACCAGTTCCAGAGCGTGCCGTCCGTCAAACGGGCCACCGGCAGGTAGGCGGGCTGGTAGGGGTACTTGGCGGCCTCCGCCTCATCGATGTCGACGCCGTGGCCCGGTGCCTCGCCCGGGTGCATGTAGCCTTGGTCGAAGCTGTAGGCGTGGGGGAAGACGCTCTCGGTCACGTCCTCATGCACCATGCGTTCCTGGATGCCGAAGTTGGGCACCCACAGGTCAAAGTGCAGGGCGGCGCCCATGCACACCGGCGACAGGTCCGTGGCGCCATGGCTGCCGGTACGGATCTGGTACAGCTCCGCCAGGTTGGCGATGCGGCGCAGGTGGGTGATGCCGCCCGCGTGGACCACCGTGGTGCGGATGTAGTCGATCAACTGGTTCTGGATCAGGTCCTTACAGTCCCAGATGGTATTGAACACCTCACCCACCGCCAGGGGCGTCGTGGTGTGCTGGCGGATCAGGCGGAAGGATTCCTGGTTTTCCGCCGGGGTGGGGTCTTCCATCCAGAACAGGCGGTAGGGTTCCAGCGCCTTGCCCAGGCGCGCCGCCTCAATGGGGGTCAGGCGGTGGTGCACGTCGTGCAGCAGATGCAGGTCCCAGCCGAAACGGTCGCGGGCGGCGGCGAACAGGCTGGGGGCGAAATCCAGGTAGGCCTCCGTGGACCAGGCCAATTCCGCCGGCAGGCCGCGCGTCGCCGGCTCGTAATTGATGCCTTTGGCCACGCCGTACACACCCTTCAGGCCGGGCACGCCCGCCTGGACGCGGATGGCCTTGTAGCCTTGGTCGACATAGTGCTGCACTTGGTCCATGGCGTCGTCGACGGTTTGGCCGTTGGCATGGGCGTAGACCATGACGCCGTTGCGGCTCTTGCCACCCAGCAATTGGTACAGCGGCAGGCCGGCCACCTTGGCCTTGATGTCCCATAGGGCGGTGTCCACCGCGGCGATGGCCGACATGGTGACGGGACCGCGGCGCCAATAGGCGCCCTTGTACAGATACTGCCAGATGTCCTCGATATCGTGGGGATCACGGCCGATCAGGCAGGGGATGACATGGTCGGTCAGGTAGGACGCGACCGCCAGCTCACGCCCGTTCAGGGTGGCGTCGCCGATGCCATAGACGCCTTCATCCGTGCGGATCTTCAGGGTGACGAAGTTCCGCGCCGGGCAGGTGACGATGACGTAGGCGTCCGTGATCTTCATACTTTCAGCTCCGAAGGCGGGTCCAGGTGGGCTCGGGGCCGGCCATGAGGCGGGCGGCGGGTCCGGCGATGGTTTTCGATAAGGCCCCCGAGGCGGTCTTGGGGACTGTGTTCTCTCCCTGCGCGAGCGGCTCATGCCGTTCGTCGGTTACCATTCATGTATACTACCATACCAGTATGGTCAACAGGGCAGTGCGCTGTCATTGGGAGGGGCAGGCGCTGCCGCGTGAAACGCGCCCTCCCATTCCCCGACCAACATCGCGGCCTTGTTTGTCATCTAGTATGGTAGTATGTATGAATTGTGAGAGCAACGGCGTTCGAAAAATGCGTTTCCTTGGGGCGAAGCCCTCTGGAAGACGCCGGCCGAATGTCGCAGGGTGGAAACGGGGATGGGCGGTGTGCCGCGAGGGTGCTCCATGCCGGGACCATTTCGGCCCGGGCCCGTGCAACTCTAATGGGGTGCGTCTGGTGTTGGCGGAAAATGACCGTGTCGTCCTGAACCGTATCCAGGCGGACAGTGCGGAGCCTGTGGCCCGCCGCGTGTTCCGGGAACTGCGGGGCGCCATCGTCGCCATGAAGTTCCGCCCCGGCCAAGCCATCTCCGAACAGGATATCGCCGACCAGCTGGGCGTCAGCCGCCAGCCGGTGCGTGAGGCCTTCATCAAGCTGAGCGAGGCGGGGCTGCTGTCCATCCGGCCGCAGCGCGGCTCCTTCATCGTCAAGATTTCCGTGCGCCAGGTGTTCGACGCCCGCTTCGTGCGCGAGGCGGTGGAACTGGCGGTGGTGCGCCGCGCGGTGGCGGAGATGAAGGGCCGCGACATCGACCTGCTGCGCGACAACCTGCGCGCCCAGGCCAACGCCGCCGAGGACCGCGACCATGCAGGCTTCCTGGACCTGGACGAGCGCTTCCACCGTGACATCGCGCTGCATGTCGGCTGCGAATACGCCTGGCGGGTGGTGGAGGAAACCAAGGCCCAGATGGACCGCGTGCGCTATCTCAGCATGCCGGAGGCGACGCCGTTTTCCCTGCTGATCACGCAGCACCAGGCCATCGTCGATGCCATCGCCGACCGCGACGCGGACAGGGCGGAGGCGGCGATGCGCCAGCACCTGCAGGAAATCCTGACCTCTCTTCCCCAGTTGGCCACCCGGTTCCCGGACCTGTTCGCCGACGACGCGCCCTTATAACGATTTGGCTGTTTGGTAGGGCCGGCCCCGGCCGGCTTATGGTTTTGTGGCCATGGTAACGGTACCATGGTGGCCCTGACAGGGCGGGGTGTCCGGGGGCCGGATGCCTTGAAAAAAGAACGATAGGGAGAAGCCAGCGTGCGTATACGCCATGACTTCATCCATCATCGGATCGGCCATCGGATCGGCCGCCGCCTGATCCTGGCCGGCGTCGCCGCCGTGGCCATCAGTGCCGCGGCCCATGCGGCCGACAAGCCTGCAATCTATAAGGACGCGGGCGCGCCGGTGGCCGCCCGGGTTGACGACCTGCTGGCGCGCATGACGCTGGATGAGAAGGTGGCCCAGTTGATTGCCGTGTGGGACCACAAGCCCGCCATCTTCGACGCCGGCATGAACTTCGACCCGGCCAAGGCCAGCGGCGTATACCCCAACGGCCTGGGCCAGTTCACGCGTCCCAATGACGAAAAGGGCTCCGGCTCCCTGCGGGTGCAGCACTGGCGTGACACAAGGGGTACGGTCGCCATGGTGAACGCCGTCCAGCATTGGGCGCTGGAGAAGACGCGGTTGGGCATCCCCGTGCTGTTCCATGAGGAAGGCCTGCACGGTTACCCCGCCATCGGCCCCACCAGTTTTCCCCAGGCCATCGCCCAGGCCAGCAGCTGGGACCCGGACCTGATCCGTGAGGTCGACAGCGTCGTCGCACGTGAGATCCGCGTGCGCGGCGTCAGCCTCGTGCTGTCGCCCGTGGTGGATGTGGCGCGCGACCCGCGCTGGGGGCGCATCGAGGAAACCTTCGGCGAGGATCCCTACCTGGCGGGGGAGATGGGCGTGGCCGCCGTCCAGGGACTGCAGGGCGACAGCCTGCCCCTGGCCGACGGCAAGGTCTTCGCCACGCTGAAGCATCTGACCGGCCACGGCCAGCCCGAAAGCGGCACCAACGTCGGCCCCGCCTCCGTCGGGGAGCGTACCTTGCGGGAGATGTTCTTCCCGCCGTTCGAGCAGGTCATCCACCGCACCAACGTGCGCGCCGTCATGGCCTCATACAATGAGATCGACGGCGTGCCCAGCCATGTGAACACGTGGCTGCTCCACGACATCCTGCGCGGGGAATGGGGCTATAAGGGTTCCATCATCAGCGACTATTCCGCCATCGACCAGCTGGTCAGCATCCATCATGTGGTGCCGGATTTGCCGTCGGCCGCCATCTGCGCCATCCAGGCCGGGGTGGACGCCGATCTGCCGGACGGCGAGTCCTATGCCAGCCTGGCCCAAGCCGTGCGCGCCGGAAGGATCAAGGAAGAGGTGATCGACCGCGCTGTCCGCCGCATCCTGGAACTGAAGTTCCAGGCCGGCCTGTTCGAGCACCCCTATGCCGACGCGGACAAGGCCGAGGCCCTGACGGCGAACGGCGAGGCGCGGGCCGTGGCCCTGAAGGCGGCGCAGAAGTCGGTGGTGCTGCTGAAGAACGACGGCGTGCTGCCGCTGGACATGGCCAAGGTGAAGACCCTGGCCGTCATCGGCCCCAACGCCGCCAAGGCCCACCTGGGTGGCTACTCTGGAGAGCCCAAGCAGACCATCAGCATCCTGGATGGCATCAAGGCCAAGGTGGGCTCACGCGTGAAGGTGACCTATGCCGAGGGCGTGCGCATCACCAAGGATGACGACTGGTACGGCGACACCGTCGAACTGGCCGATCCAGCGGAAAACGCCCGGCTGATCCAGCAGGCCGTCGCCGTGGCCAAGGTCGCCGATCACATCGTGTTGGTCATCGGCGACAATGAACAGACCAGCCGGGAGGGCTGGGCCAACAACCATTTGGGCGACCGCGACAGCCTGGATCTGGTGGGCCAGCAGAACGACCTGGCCAAGGCCCTGTTCGCCTTGGGCAAGCCCGTGGTCGTGGTGCTGCAGAATGGCCGACCGCTGTCGGTGGTGGACGTGGCCGCCAAGTCCAACGCCCTGGTGGAGGGCTGGTACCTGGGGCAGGAGGGGGGCACCGCCATGGCCGACGTGCTGTTCGGCGATGTGAACCCGGGCGGCAAGCTGCCGGTGACCGTCCCGCGCTCTGTCGGGCAATTGCCCATGTTCTACAACAAGAAGCCCAGCGCGCGGCGCGGCTATCTGTTCGACACCACCGACCCACTGTTTCCCTTCGGCTACGGCCTCAGCTACACGACCTTCGACGTGGGCGCCCCCCGGCTGTCCACGCCCACCATCGCCAAGGATGGCGCCATGACCGTGTCGGTGGACGTGAGGAACACCGGCAAGCGGGCGGGGGATGAGGTGGTGCAGCTGTACCTGCACCAGCAGGTCGCCTCCGTCACCCGGCCGGTGAAGGAACTGAAGGGCTTCCAGCGCATCACGCTGGCACCGGGCGAGAGCCGCACGGTGACCTTCACCGTCGACGGCAAGGCATTGGCCCTATGGAACCAGGACATGAAGCGGGTGGTGGAGCCCGGCGCCTTCGACATCATGGTCGGCGATAATTCCGTCGACCTCAAGACCGCCGTCCTGACGGTCACGGAGTGAGGACCATGAAGCGTTTCATCCGTTCCCTTCTGCTGGCCACCGCCACGGTCGCGCTGGCCCCCCAGGCCTGGGCCCTGGGTCAGCCCAGGTATGTCGAGGCGCAGGCCACGCCCGGCGGATTTGCCATCGTGCAGGGCGGGGTCGCCGCCCGCCTGCATGTCGACGCCCAGGACTATGCCGGCGTGCAGCGCGCCGCCCGGGATCTGGCGGCCGACATCGGCAAGGTCACCGGCGTCACGCCCGCGCTCGGCCAGGACACGGATCTGGGCGCGCTGCCCATTCTGGTAGGCACCCTGGGTCACAGCCCGACCATCGACAAGCTGGCGGCGGAGGGCAAAATCGACGCCAGCGTCCTCAAAGGCAAGTGGGAGGCATTCCGCATCCAGGTGGTGGCCAACCCGGCGCCTGGCATCCCCAGCGCTCTGGTCATCGCCGGCAGCGACAAGCGCGGCACCATCTACGGCCTGTACGACGTCTCGGAACAGATTGGCGTGTCGCCCTGGGCATGGTGGGCGGATGTGCCGGTGCGGCACCGCGACAGCCTTTATGTGAAGGCTGGCACCTATGGCGAGGATCCGGCACCGGTCAAGTATCGCGGCATCTTCCTGAATGACGAGGCGCCGGCCCTGACCGGCTGGGCCAGGGAGAAGTTCGGCGGCCTGAACCACCAGTTCTACGAACGTGTCTTCGAGCTGATCCTGCGGCTGAAGGGCAACTACCTGTGGCCCGCCATGTGGGGCAACGCCTTCAACGAGGATGATCCGCTGAACCCCAAGATCGCCGACGAGTATGGCGTGGTCATGGGCAATTCCCATCACGAACCCATGCTGCGGTCGCAGCAGGAATGGAAGCGGCACGGTAGCGGCCCCTGGGACTATGCCCAGAACGGCGAGGTGCTGCGCCAGTTCTGGTCGGACGGCGTGCGCCGCAACAAGGATTACGAGAGCATCGTCACCATCGGCATGCGCGGCGATGGTGACATGCCCATGACCGGCGACGCGGCGGCGGCCAACACGGCGCTGCTGGAAAAGATCGTGGCCGATCAGCGCCAAATCCTGGCCAAGGAGGTCAACCCCGACGTCACCCAGATCCCGCAGATCTGGGCGCTCTATAAGGAAGTGCAGGAGTATTACGAAAAAGGCATGCGTGTGCCCGACGACGTGACCCTGCTGTGGTGCGACGACAACTGGGGCGACGTCCGCCGCCTGCCCACGGCGGAGGAGCGCAAGCGCTCCGGCGGGGCCGGCATGTACTACCACTTCGATTATGTCGGTGATCCCCGGAACTACAAGTGGATCAACACCAACTCTATTCCCAAGGTCTGGGAACAGATGAACCTGACCTTGGAATATGGCGCGGACCGGGTGTGGATCGTGAATGTGGGCGACCTGAAGCCCATGGAATTGCCCATCGAGTTCTTCCTGGATTACGCCAGGGACCCGAAGCGCTGGCCCAAGGAGAAACTGCCGGAGTTCATGGCCGCCTGGGCCGAGCGCGAATTCGGGCCGGAGCACGCCGCCGAGATCGCGACACTGGTGACCCGCTACGGCATGCTGATCAGCCGCCGCAAGCCGGAGCTGCTGGACGCCAACACCTTCAGCCTGACCGATTACCGCGAGGCGGAGCGGGTGGTGGCCGACTACCGGGACCTGGTGGCGAAGGCGGAAGCCGTCTATCAGGCCCTGCCGGCCGACGCCCGCGATGCCTTCTTCCAGCTGGTGCTGCACCCGGCCAAGGCGGCGGCCCAGGTGACGGAGCTGTACGTCGCCGTCGGCCGCAACCGCCTGTATGCCGACCAGGGCCGCGCGTCCGCCAATACGGAGGCCGCCAAGGCGCGTGCCCTGTTCCAGGCCGATGCCGACCTGACGAAGCAATACCACGCGCTGAACGGCGGGAAGTGGGACCACATGATGGACCAGACCCACATCGGCTACGCCTCTTGGCGGGAACCGCTTGTCGACATCATGCCGGAGACGCGGGAGCTGGCCCTGCCTGCGGAGGCCAGGATGGGCGTGGCAGTGGAGGGCAAGACCCAGGCCTGGCCTGCCCTGGACGGCAAGCCCGTCAAGGACGCCGCCGTGCTGCCGGACCTGGATGTGGCCAATAAACCAAGCCGTTACATCGATGTCTTCAACCGGGGATCGAAGCCCTTCGCCTACACCGCCAAGGCCAGCGCGCCCTGGATCATCCTCAGCCAGGCCAAGGGCACGGTGACGCAGGAGACCCGCCTGCAGGTGGCGGTGGACTGGGCCAAGGCGCCGGCCGGGATCAGCCCCGGCAGCGTCACCATCACGGGGGCCGGGGGCAGCGTCACCGTGCATCTGCGGGCCGTGAACACTCCCGTTCCAGCGGATGGCCAGCCGGCCTTCATCGCCGCCGACGGTTATGTGTCGATGGAGGCGGAGCACTATACCGCCAAGGCCGACGCCGGCGGGGCTGCTTGGCAGAAGATTCCGGACTATGGCCGCACCCTGTCGGGCTTGGCGCCCTTCCCGGTGACCTCGGCCAGCTTCGCGGCCGGGCAGGGGCCGCGTCTGGACTACCGCGTGTACCTGCCGGCGGCGGGCCCGCTGACAGTGCAGGCCATCGTCGGCCCCACCCTGAACTTCGTGCCCGGGCGCGGCCTGCGCTATGCCGTCGCCATCGATGACGAGGCGCCGCAGGTGGTGGACATCCTGGCATTGAACGGGGTCGCCGACTGGTCCAAGTCGGTTGAGGATAACGCGCGCAAGCCCACCAGCCACCACACCGTGGCCAGCGCCGGCTATCACACGCTTCACATCTGGATGGTGGATCCGGCGGTGGTGCTGACCAAGCTGGTGGTGGATCTGGGCGGGGTGAAGCCCAGCTACCTGGGCCCGCCGGAAAGTGCCCGCTTGGCTGCGCGATAAGAAAAGGGTGGGGAAGGAAACGTCATGCGCCTGAAACGACTGTTGGCCTTGGCCGCCGGCCTGATGCTGACCGCGGCCCCTGTGCTGGCGCAGCAGGCGCCCCCGCAGGCCGCCCAGATGCAAGTGGCCCTGACCATGGACGACCTGCCGGTGCACGGCCCCCTGCCACCCGGCCTGACCCGGGCTGAGGTGGCGCACCGCGTGCTGGGGGCCTTCAAGGGCGCCGGCGTGGCGGAGGTCTACGGCTTCGTCAACGCCAAGGGCCTGGCGGACGAGGGCGACGATGCCGCCCAGGTGCTGGCCCTGTGGCGCCAGGCCGGCTATCCGCTGGGCAACCACGTCTATGCCCATGACGACCTGCATGGTCACGACGTGGCCGCCTTCACCGCCGCCGTCACAGCGGATGAGGCGGCGCTCACGCAATACATGGGGCCAGGAACTGGAAAGAACACCGACTGGCACTGGCTGCGCTTCCCCTATCTGCACATCGGCGAGACACCGGAAAAGCGGCGGGAGGTGGCGGCCTTCCTGAAGGACCACGGCTATCGCGTGGCCGAGGTGACGCTCAGCTTCAACGACTACATCTACAACGCGCCCTATGCCCGCTGCATGGCCAAGGGCGACCAGGCGGCGGTGGCGCGGCTGCGCAAGAGCTACCTGGACCGGGCGGCGGAATCGCTGACCATCGGGTGGCAGCAGGCCCAGGCCTTGTACGGCCGCGACGTGCCCCACGTCATGCTGCTGCATATCGGCGGGTTCGAGACGGTGATGCTGCCGGAACTGCTGTCGCTGATGAAGGTCAAAGGCGTGGCCTTCGTGCCGCTGGCCAAGGCGGAGGCGGACCCCATCTACGCCACGAACCCCGACACGCCATCCAATGGCACGGGCAGCCTGCTGGACCGGGAAATGACGGCCCGCAACCTGCCGCAGCCGGCGCACAGCGCCGACCCATCCACCTGGCTGGACGGTCTGTGCCGCTGACCCCCCCTAGATTCAGGAAACGCCTCATGCGCCTCCGTTCCCTACTCCTGGCTGGTGCCCTGCTGGCCTCCACCACGGTTCATGCCGCCCCCCAGAATGTTGACCAGCTCACCACCCGGTGGGTGGGCAGCTGGATGGCATCCGCCCAGGCGGGCGGCGCCGATTCCACGCCGCCCGCGCCGGGCTTCACCGACGCCACCCTGCGCCAGGTGGTGCATCTGACCTTAGGCGGTGCCCGCGTGCGCTTCCGCCTGTCCAACGCCTTCGGCACGACGCCGCTGACCATTCCCGGCGCCCATGTCGCCCTGTCGGCGAAGGAGGGAAAAACGCCCAGCGCCGCCATTCGCGCCGGCAGCGACCACGCCCTGACCTTCAACGGCCAGGCGTCCGTCACCATTCCGGCCGGCGGCATGGTCTGGTCCGACCCGGTGGACATGGCCGTGCCCGACATGGTGGACCTGGCCGTCAGCCTGCGCCTGAAGGATGTGCCGGCCACGGTCACCGGGCATCCAGGGGCCCGCGCCACCAGCTACATCGCCACCGGTGACGCGCTGGACGCTGCCGATCTGCCCAACGCCGCGACAGTCACGCACTGGTACATCCTCACCGGCGTGGATGTGGAGGCGCCGGCCACGGCCAATGCCGTGGTCGTGCTGGGCGACAGCATCACCGACGGACGTGACAGCACCACCGACGGCAACGGCCGCTGGACGGACGCCCTGGCCCGACGCCTGCTGCAGGGCAAAAGCCCGGTGGGCGTGCTGAATGCCGGCATCGGCGGCAACCGCCTGCTGCTGGACGGCATCGGCCCGCGCGCGCTGGATCGGCTGGACCGTGACGTGCTGGACCAGACGGCGGTGCGCTGGGTCATTGTGCTGGAGGGCATCAACGACCTGGCGACGGCCCTGAAGGCGGCGGAACGCAAGGAGGTGGGGGCGACGCCGGAGGCCATCATCGACGCCTACCGCCAGATCATCGCCCGCGCCCATGCGCGCGGCCTGCTGGTCTATGGCGCCACTATCCTGCCCTGCCAGGGCATCGGCTATTGCGACCCGGCCATGGAGCCCAACCGCCAGAAGGTGAACGCCTGGATGCGCGGCAGCGGCGCCTTCGATGCCGTCATCGACCTAGACCGCACGTTGCAGGATCCCAAGAATCCCGGCCATCTGTTGCCGGAGGCCGATGGCGGCGACCATCTGCATCCGGGCGACACCGGCTATCGCCTGATGGCGGAGGGCACGGATCTGGCGCTGTTCGCGAGGTGACCCCTTACAACCCCGGCGGAATCTTGGCCAGGATGCCGGAGCGGAAGGGGCCGGGGCGGTCGCCGCGCATGAGCACGCCGGTGTCGCTGGCGGCATACTGTGCCGCCAGGTCCAGGGCGGCGGCGGCGGTCTCGGGCGTCGGCGCCTTGTCGCAGAACAGGTAGCTGGGCTTGCCCCGGCCGGACAGGGCCACGGTGCAGGCGCGGTCGCAGCCGCTCATGCATTCCACCCCGTTCAGGGCCACCTGGTCGCGGCCCGGCCAGTCGGCGTGCAGGGCGGCCACGGCCTCGTACAGCAGGCGGCCGTCGCGCACGGCTTCCGGCGGGGCGCCCTTGGGCCGGCAGGTGACGCAGATGTGCAGGGTGTGGGCAGGGATGGGGACGGTCGGGGACGCTTCGCTCACCGGGGACTTCCTCAAGGCTTGAACGCGGGCGACTATGGGCCCGGCCAGGCGGCGGGCGTCAAGGGGATACGCCGTACATTCATCACAGGCGCGGCGGCCGCCGGTGGTTATAAGACGGCTTCCACGCCCCCGAGGATTCGGCCTGATGCCCAGCACGCCTGTCGAGATTTCCGCGTCCCGTGCCCGCCACCTGTGGCTGGCGGCCCAGCGTCTGTTGGAACCGGCCCCCTTCGGCGCAGGACCGGAGGCGGTGGCGCGGGCGACACAGCATCTGGGGTATGTCCAGATCGACACCATCAACGTCATCGAGCGCAGCCACCACCACATCCTGCAGACGCGCATCCCCGACTATGTCCGGGCGGACCTGGCGACGGCGCAGTCGGTGGACAAGTCGGTCTTCGAATACTGGGCGCACGCCCTGGCCTATATCCCCACGGCGGACTATCGCTATTTCGCGCCGGACATGCGCCAGATGCGCGACAACCCGCCGCCCAACTACGCCGCCATAAACCGGCGCGATTACAACGCCCTGCTGCGCCGCATCGGGGAGGAAGGGGCACTCAGCATCCGCGACATCGACGATGAGGTGCTGGTGGAGAAAGAGCACCTGTGGGCCAGCCGCAAGCCGTCCAAGCGCCTGCTGAACTTCGGCTTCTACAACGGGGATCTCACCATCTCCCGCCGCGACGGCATGCTGAAGGCCTATGAGCTGACCGACCGCCACTTCGGCTGGGAGCGGCGGCCTCGCCCGGCGACACCAGGGCAGGTGGCCGACTATCTGTTGAACCGCGCGCTGCGCAGCCAAGGCGTCGTCAGCCTGGAGTCCATCTGCTACGGCAACCTGGGCCTGAAGGCCCAGGTCTTGCCCCTGATCGAGAAGGCGGTACGCGCCCGCCGCCTGATTCAGGTGACCATCACCGGCGCGGAGAAGGTGCCCCACTGGGCCGAGGCCGCGGTGCTGGAAAGCGCGCTGCCGCCCGTCCCGGCCGGCTTGGTGCACATCCTGTCGCCCTTCGACCCCCTGGTCATCCAACGCAAGCGGCTGGAGGCCATCTTCGGCTATGTCCATCGGTTCGAGGCCTATGTGCCGGCGGCCAAGCGGGTGCTGGGCTATTTCGCCCTGCCGGTGCTGGTGGGGGATGAGATCGTGGCGGCCCTGGACCTGAAGACCGACCGCCAGGCCGGCCGCCTGCTGGTGCAACGCTGGACCTGGATGGTGCCGGAACGGCCGGATCTCAAGGCCGCCATCGAGGAAGCGCTGGGCCGGTTCCAGCGCTTCCAGCTGGCGCCCTCACTCCTGCCGGCTTGAGGGCAGCGTTTCCAGTAGGGGCCGGGCCAGTTGCAGGACCTGATAGGTCACGGTGGTGGCCGGCGGGTTCGGGGGCGCCTCCGTAGCCAGGCGAACCCGGGTCAGGGTCCAGGTGCGGGTGTCAACGCCCACCGCAGCCGCCACGATGTCGTCCCCCTCCGCCACCTCACGGTTCAGCGCGATTTCATCGGCCCACAGCCCGCCCAGGGCGGTGTCCACTGAGATGGGGGCATTGTCCACCACGGCGTAGCGGGCGTCGCGGGCGCGACCCTTGCGCGCGTCCAGCGCCACGCGCACATCGATATCCGCCCGGCCGAAGGTGTCGGTGACAGCCTTGTAGCGGTTGTGCACCAGGAAATCGCGGAAGGCCGCGTCCTGCCGCCACAGGTACAGGGCGGAATAGGCGTTGGCGATGGCCCCGTATCGGCCCGCCTCCCGCAGCAGGAAGCCCTTGAAGTACAGCTCGGGCATGGCGGCCCAGCGGGCGGCGTTGGTCTCGGCCCGCTTGCGCAGGATATCCAGGTCGTAGTCGGCCGTCAGGCGGTGGCTGTAGTGCGCGATCAGCATCGGCTGTCACTCCCGTGGTGGCGATGACCGGGAGGATAGCGGTGCCTTTATGATCACATAATCACATGAATTTCTATTTCAGTAATTGCTGTTTGAAATGATCAAGCCGTCGGCTCTTGCGCCGTGCGACGCAGGAAATCCACCAGCGCCCGCACCGCCGGTGGGGTGTGGCGCTGCTTGGGATAGTACAAGTACCAACCGGGGAAGGGGGGTGAGTACTCCTGCAACAGCGGCACCAGGGCGCCCCGGTCGATCAGCGGTTTCATCCACCGGTCCGACCAATAGGCGAAGGCGATTCCCACCCCTTGCGCGGCGGCTGCCAAGGCCGTGTCGCGATGGGACACCACCAGCGGTCCCTCCACCGCCACGGCGAACCAGCGGCCGTCGGCCTGGAATTCCCAATTGTACAGCTTGCCGCTGCCGGGCTTGCGCCAATTAATGCAGCGATGGCTGTGCAGGTCGGCGGGTGTGCTGGGCTGGCCGTGGCGGGCGATATAGTCAGGCGAGGCCACGGCCACCTGATGCAGGTCGGGTCCCAGCTTCGCCGCCACCATGTCCTTGGCCAGCAATTCGCCCAGGGTGATGCCCACGTCGAACCCGGCTTCCACGATGTCCACCACCGCGTCGTCGATGGCCAGTTCCAGGACGATGTCGGGATATGTCTCGTGGAAGCGGCCCAGCACCGGTTCCACCAGCGTGGCGGCCGCCAGCCGGGGCAAATGCAGGCGCACCGTGCCGGTGGCCGTGCCGCGCAGATTGCCGACGTCCGCCACCGCCGCCTCCATCTGTTCCAGGGCCGGCTTGAACCCCGCCAGCAGCCGCGCGCCGGCTTCCGTCAGGGCGGTGCTGCGGGTGGTGCGGTTGAACAGGGCGACGCCCAGCCGTTCCTCCAACCCGCGGATGGTCTGGCTGAGGGCCGATGGGGTGACCCGCAATTGGGCCGCGGCGCGGGAGAAGTTCCCATGTTCGGCGATCATGGCGAAGGCCCGCAGGTCGGCGAATTCACTGCCGCGCATTCTATCTCTCCAGCTAACAGGCGCATCGAGTTTATGTAGCATACCGCAGATCCGGCGGCTGTGGCCCACTCCCGCGCATTCTCAAACCAGCGCTGGGGTGACCCCATGGCCCAATCCAAGATTTTCCTGATCACCGGCGTCAGCAGCGGCTTCGGCCGCGCCTTCGCGGAAGCGGCGCTGGCGGCCGGCAATACTGTCGTGGGCACCGTTCGGCGCGCGGCGGACGCCCAGGCCTTCACCGCCCTGCACGATACCCGCGCCCACGCCATCGCTCTGGACATCACCGATACCGACGCCATCGCGCCGGCCGTGGCGGGGGTGGAGCGGGATGTTGGCCCCATCGCCGTTCTGGTCAACAACGCCGGCTATGGCCACGAGGGTATCCTGGAGGAATCTCCGTTGGCGGAAATGCGCCGGCAGTTCGAGGTCAATGTCTTCGGTGCCGTGGCCCTGATCCAGGCGGTGCTGCCGTTCATGCGTCGGCGGCGGGCGGGACACATCGTCAACATCACCTCCATGGGCGGCTTCATCACCATGCCGGGCCTGGCCTATTACTGCGGCAGCAAGTTCGCGCTGGAGGGCGTCAGCGAGGTGCTGGCCAAGGAGGTGCGGGACCTGGGCATCCGGGTGACGGCTGTGGCGCCGGGTTCCTTCCGCACCGATTGGGCCGGCCGCTCCATGGTCCGTTCGGCCCGCGCCATCGCGGACTACGACCGGCTGTTCGACCCCCTGCGCCGGGCGCGGGAGGAGAAGAGCGGTCGTCAGGCCGGCGATCCCGCCAAGGCCGCCCAAGCGCTGCTGACTTTGGTCGAGGCGGATGCGCCGCCGGTGCACCTGGTGCTCGGCACCGACGCGCTGGGCCTGGTGCGCGACAAGCTGGCGGCGCTACAGGCCGAGATCGCGGCGTGGGAGGACCTGACGCGGTCGACGGACTTCGCCGAGCCGTTTCAAGGCTGAAGGATCAGCACCAGATAGGTGCAGGGCCGGTCGCTCCGGTTCTCGAACACGCAGTCGGCCGGTGGGCCCAGTTCCAGGCTGTCGCCCGCCGCCAACTGGTGGACGATGTCGCCTTCGGTGAAGGTCAGCTCGTTGGACAGCACGTGGATGATGTGGCGGGTGAAGGCGTAAGCCGAGGCGGGGAAGGGCACGCGGGCGCCGGCGGGCAGGTCGATGTGCACCAGTTCCAGGGGCATGTCGGACCCCGGCGGCGGCGCCACCAGGCGGCGGACATAGCCGGTGGCGGGATCACGCCAGCTGCGCTGCTCCCCGGCGCGCAGCAGTCGCCGGCGCCCGTCATCCTCCGCCCGGGCCAGCAGGGCCGACAGGGTGAGGCCGAACGCGCCCGACAGCCGGCCGAGGAGGGAGGCCGTGGGGCTGCTCTCCGCCCGCTCGATCTTGTTGATCATGGCGCGCGACACGCCGGCCCGCTCCGACAGGTCGGTCAGGGACCAGTCGCGCGCCTCACGCTCCATCCGGATGCGGGCCCCCAGCCGCGCATCCAATTCATCCCCATTTCCAGTCATCGTCCTCAAAACCCCACTTGCCGATACCGCCACTGTATCACATAGTGGACGCGATGAAACTATAGTGAACGATCTCGCCATGGCCCAGGGCTCATCCGTCACCATCCGTCCCGCCACCCTGGACGATCTGGAAGGCATCCGCGTCATCTACAACCACGCGGTGGTGCACACGACGGCCATCTGGAACGACGTGCAGGTGGATCTTGAGAACCGCCGCCAGTGGTTCGAGGCCCGCATGGCTCGGGGCTTCCCCGTGCTGGTGGCCGTGGCGGGGGATCAGGTGGTGGGCTATGCCGCCTACGGCGATTGGCGCCCTTTCGACGGTTTCCGCCATTCGGTGGAGAATTCCGTCTACGTGGCGCCCGGTGCCCAGGGGCGGGGGATAGGGGAGGCGCTGCTGCGCGCCCTGGTGGATTGCGCCCATGAGCGCGGCGTCCACCGCATGATCGCGGCCATCGCCAGCGAGAACGCCATCTCCATCGCCCTGCATGCCAAGGTCGGCTTCCGTACCGCCGGAGTCTTCTCGGAAGCCGGCACCAAGTTCGGCCGCTGGCTGGATCTGACCTTCATGGAACTGGCGGTGGGTCGGGGCCGGCTGGAATAAGTCGGCCCCGACCCTGCCGTATCAGCTCATCGTCGGGATCACGAAGCTGGCGCCCTCCTTGGTGCCGGAAGGCCAGCGCGAGGTGACCGTCTTGGTCTTGGTGTAGAAGCGGACACTGTCCGGACCGTGCTGGTTCAGGTCGCCGAAGCCCGAGCGCTTCCAGCCGCCGAAGGTGTGATAGGCCAGAGGCACGGGGATGGGCACGTTCACGCCCACCATGCCCACGTTCACCCGGTTGGTGAAGTCGCGGGCGGTGTCGCCGTCGCGGGTGAAGATGGCGACACCGTTGCCGTAGACGTGCTCATTGGGCAGGCGCAAGGCCTGCTCATAGCTGTCGGCCCGCGCCACGGACAGCACCGGGCCGAAAATCTCGTCCTGGTAAATCCTCATGTCCGTCGTGACGTGGTCGAACAGGCTGCCGCCGATGAAATAGCCGTTCTCGTGCCCCTGCATCTTGAAGCCGCGCCCGTCGACCAGCAGCTTGGCCCCTTCCTTGACGCCGGTGTCGATGTAGCCGCGCACCCGTTCCAGCGCCTCGCGCGTCACCAGGGGGCCATAGTCGGCGCCCTCATCGGTGGACAGGCCGACGCGCAGGGATTCCACGCGCGGCACCAGCCGTTCCACCAGGGCGTCGGCCGTGGCCCGGCCCACCGGCACGGCCACGGAGATGGCCATGCAGCGCTCACCCGCCGAGCCGTAGCCGGCGCCGATCAGCGCGTCCACCGCCTGGTCCAGGTCGGCATCGGGCATGATGATCATGTGGTTCTTGGCGCCGCCGAAGCACTGGGCCCGTTTCCCGTGTTCCGCCGCCGTGGCGTAGATGTAGTTGGCGATGGCGCTGCTGCCGACGAAGCCCACGGCCTGTATGCGCGGGTCGGTCAGCAGCGTGTCCACCGCTTCCTTGTCGCCGTTCACCACGTTGAAGACGCCCTCGGGCAGGCCTGCCTCCAGGAACAGTTCCGCCAGCCGCAGGGGCACCGACGGGTCGCGCTCCGACGGCTTCAGCACGAAGGCGTTGCCGCAGGCGATGGCCGGGGCGGCCTTCCACAGCGGGATCATGGCTGGAAAGTTGAATGGGGTGATGCCGGCGACCACGCCCAGGGGCTGGCGCATGGAGTAGACATCGATCCCGGGGCCGGCGCTGTCGGTGTATTCCCCTTTCAGCAGGTGGGGGATGCCGATGGCGAATTCCGCCACCTCCAGCCCGCGCTGGATGTCGCCCTTGGCGTCGGCGATGGTCTTGCCGTGTTCGGAAGACAGCAGCCGCGCCAGGCTGTTCATGTCACGGTTCACCAAATCCACGAATTTCATCAGCACGCGGGCGCGGCGCTGCGGGTTGGTGGCTGCCCAGGCCGGCTGAGCCGCCTCGGCGGCGGCGATGGCGGCCTCCACCTCGCTTTTCGAGGCCAGAGGCACCTTGGCCTGCACCTCGCCAGTGTTGGGGTCGTAGACGTCGCCGAAACGGCCGGACGTGCCCGGCACAGGACGGCCGTTGACGAAATGGGTCAGTTCCCGGGTCATGCGCGTTCCTCCTGCTGTGGTTGTTTTGCGCCAGTTAAGCATTCATATTCCTGCACGTATAGGGGCTGATTTCGCCCTCGGCTGTGCGGAAATTCCCATATGGAAAGCTCATTTGACTGGGACGCCCTACAGTCCTTCCTGGCGGTGGTGCGGGCGGGCAAGCTGACGGCGGCGGCCCGGCGCCTGGGCGTGGATCATTCCACCCTCAGCCGCCGCATCGCCGACCTGGAACGCACCCTGCAGACCCAGCTGTTTACCCGCAGCGTCCAGGGATACGCCCTGACACCCCAGGGGGAGAAGCTGCTGGCTTCCGCCCAGGCCATGGAATCCGTGGCGCTGGGCATTCTGGGGGAGGTGGCGGGTTCCAGCCTCAAGGTGGCGGGCAGCGTGCGCATCGGCGCGCCCGATGGCTTCGGCACCGTCTTCCTGGCGCCGCGCCTTGGTGACCTTGGGGCGGCCCACCCCGACCTGGTGGTGGAACTGGTGACCACTCCCCGGCTGTTCAGCCTGACCAAGCGCGAGGCCGACATCGCCATCGGCCTCGCGCCGCCGCGCGAGGGGCGCCTGCACGCCCGCAAGCTGACCGACTATCAGCTGGGCCTGTACGCGGCTCAGGACTACCTCGATCAGCGGGGACCGCCCCAGCGTCGGGCCGACCTGCGCGATCACCGGCTGATCGGCTATGTGGGGGAACTTATCTACGCGCCGGAACTGGACTACGTCCCCCTGATTGAAAAGGACCTGGTGCCCAGCATCACCAGTTCCAACCTGCTGGCCCAGTACCAGATGACCCTGGCGGGGCAGGGGTTGTGCGTCCTGCCGTGCTTCATGGCGGGGCAGGAGCCGCGCCTGCGCCGGGTCTTGCCCGAGTCGGTGTCCTTGACCCGCTCTTTCTGGCTGATTGTCCATTCCGACCTGCGCGCGCTGGCGCGGGTGCGCATCACGTCCGAGTTCATCGTCGAGGCGGTGAGGGCGGCGCGCGCCACATTTATGCCGGAAGCTTAGGCCGAGGTTTGGACTATTCCTTATGTACAGGCCTGTGGGGATGAGGGGCCCCCACCCGCTTTTTCGGATGGTGCGGGGCAAGCCCATCGCGGCGCGTCCCGCCATTTTAAATCCACCGCGAATAAAAGTATCTCGGCGATATTCACCTTATCCATGCCGGCGAAATACGAATGTATTCATGCGTGCAAATTATTGGCGCTGAAACTCAAGAGATCTTGTTGCTGATCGCGGCGGCAACGGATAGGGCGTCCCATTCGGGGTTAAGCGAACCTAATTATAAATAATTTAGGTTTTCGAGAATGCGAGAATGAATTTCGATTAACATATACAATAGATTCATGGTGACAAAACAAAAATAATATTGCTCACGAACTAATTGAAGACACTAAAGGTACCCCCAAAGGATGGGTGGCCAACAGTTGTGGCGAAAATGCGGAATATCGATTGTGATAATATGTGACGTTGACGTGGCCTCAACTATTCCCCGTCATATTACTGTCGATAGATGTCAAATCATCGCGTGAATGCTAATTCTCCGCCCAGGCGCGCCAGCGCCTCGTGGCGTGTTCGGCTCACGCGTCAATGGGCTAGGTTGGGGGACTGTACGATGATCAAGGCGCGGCGCAGCGGTGCGGACCTGCGGAAGACGTTGCTGGCGGGCTCGTCGCTGGTGATGGTGGGTGTGGCCTTGGCGACACCGCAGGCCGTCCAGGCCGATACGATCGTCTCGACCAGCGGCAGCACCCAGATCAAGGTCTCCATCACTTCAACCCTTGTTTCCATCGCCAGCGGCATCGTGCGCTCAGGCTCCACGGTGCTATCGATCTCGGCTCCCGTCGGCACGCTGATCAACAGCGGCACCATCAATGCCGGTTACTCTGGTATCAACAACCAGAGCGTCATGGGCACGCTGATCAACAACGCCACCATTTTGGCCGGTGTGCTGGCGGTGTCCAATAACAACACCTCCACCATCACCAATTTCATCAATACTGGAACGCTTTCGTCTTCCAACACCACGAATAATACGGCGGCCGCGATCTACAACGGCGGCAAGATCGGCACGCTGACCAACACCGGGCTGATCCGGGGCGCGGAAAACGTCCTGTTCATCCACACGATCGACGGTGGCCCGGGCTCCATCGGCCTGATCGCCAACAGCGGCACCCTCGCCGGCAACATCTGGAACCGGACCTCCAACAACCTGACCATCGCGGGCGGCAGCGGTAGCGTCGTCGGCACCCTGACCGGTTACACCGTCGGTAACCTCGGCACCATCATCAACAACCTCAGCAACTTGGTGCTGTCGACCGGCAACATCCTGCTGAATGATCGTGTCACCATCACCGGCCACACGCTGAGCAACCTGGGCGCCGCCGTGACGCTCAACACCCTGGTGAGCGTCACTGGCAACTACAATCAGTCGGCCGGCACCCTTGTGCTGCAGGGCAATGGCAAGCTGGCGGTGTCCAACTCCGCCACCGTGGCTGGCACCGTTCTCACCAGCCTGTCGGCCAGTAACAACTACCTGGCCACCGGCAGCGTGACCACCCTGGTCGCGGGCGGGACAGGCTCGAACTACAGCTCCGTCGTCGTGAGCACGACCGGGCTGGCGCCCACCTTGGTCTCCGCCAGCGGCGCCGTCAGCGGCAACAACCTGATCCTGTCCATTGGCAACGACTATGTTGGCGGCACCCTGGCCTCCATCGGCAACACCGGTACCTTGGCGCCTTCGGGCTCGATCTCTGCCGTCTATGTTGGCGGCAGCCTGGGTACCCTGACCAATGCCGCGGCGGGAACCGTTTCCGGATTCTACGGCGTCCGGGTGGCGACCGGCGGCACCCTGGGCCAAGTGATCAACAGCGGCCTGATCAGTGGTGTGACTGGCGGCGCCGGCGGCATCTACGCCTCCATTGGCGCCAGCATCGGCACCATCACCAACAGTGCCACGGGCACCATCGCGTCCGCCGCCCTGGCCGCCATCAACGCACCCGGCGGCGTGGTCGGCACCATCAACAACGCCGGCCTGGTGACCCATACCAGCACTGGCGTCGATATCTTCATCGGCGGCACCGTCAGCCAGGTCAACAACAGCGGCACCATCCAGAACCAGTCCACCAGCTATGGTGCCGTCTATGTTGGCGGCACCACCACGCTGGTCGCCGGCACCCTGAGCACCCTCAGCAACAGTGGCCTGATCCAGAACACCGCGGCTTCCGGGGCCACGGTCGCCGCCGTCTTCGTCGACGGCTTCGCTTCGGGCGGCACCACGGTGAAGGGCACCATCGGCACGCTGGCGAACACCGGCACCATCAGCGGCCTCACCGCCATCCGGATCGGCAGCTACGGCACCATCGGCACCGTGGTGAACAGTGGCACCATCCTGGGCAACATCGCCAATAACAGCTCGGCGGACCTCAACCTGCGAGGGGGCGGCGGCGGCGCCTGGGGCACCTTCACCGGCGCCGGCGGCACGCTGGGCACCATCACCAGCACGGGCGGCAACGTGGTGGTCTCGGGCGGCCAGATCTACCTGGCGGACCAGGTCAACGTCGGCGGCGGGCTGCTGTACAACAGCGGCGGCACGCTGGGCGTGGCGCCGGGGGTGACGGTCACGGGCAACTACCTGCAGAACAACGCCAACGGCACCCTGGTCCTGGGCCCGAACGCCCCCCTGGTGGTCACTGGGTCCGCCATCATCACCGACGGCTACATTAAGGTCGGCAGCTTCGACAGCCTGACCAACCATGTGGCGGGAGAGACCACCACCCTGGTGCAGGCGGGGGCGGCCTCCACCTACAGCCTGGTCAGCAGCCAGAGTGTGCCGGTGGTGCAGTCCAACGTGGGCGGCCTGGGGGTCACCGGCACCCAGGTGGGCAACAACCTGCAGGCCGTGGTCGAGAACGACTACTTCGGCACCAGCACGGCGGCGTTCACGCAGGCCGGCACCATCGTGCTGGGGACCAACAGCCAGGCCAGCGCCGCGCTCTACGTGGCGGGCACCGCCACCATCGGCACCCTGACCAACACCGGCGTGCTGAACGGCGAGGCCAACCTCGGCAACGGCATCTTCATGGCGTCGGCCGGCACGCTGGCCGCCTCCATCGGCACGCTGGTCAACAGCGGCACCATCGCCGGCCGCGTGGGTGTCGCCAACTACAACGGCGTCATCGGCACCATCGACAACAGCGGCCAGATCCTGGACAGCCTGCCCAACTCGGGCATCTACAACGGCAATACCATCACCCTGGTGAACAACCGGGCGGCCGGCACCATCGCCGGCGCCTATGGCATCGCCAACAGCAACCTGCTGGGCACCCTCCTGAACGCCGGGCTGGTCACCGGCTCCATCACCAGCGGGTCGACCACCGCGGTGGGCGTGGCCAACTACGGCACGCTCAACACCCTGACCAACAGCGGCCGCATCCTGGCCACGGCCGCCCGCATCGCGGACGGCGTGCTGAACTACGGCACCCTGGACACCCTGACCAACGCCACGGGCGGCACCATCGGCGCCAGCGGCAGCATCGTCAGCGGCACCGGCAACGTCGTCGCCGGTGTCGCCAACGGCGGCACCATCGGCACCCTGTCCAACAGCGGTCTGGTCACCGTCACCGGCCGCGACACCGTCACCGGCTTCAACGTGGTGGCCGGCATCGCCAACCTGTCGGGCGGCACCATCGGCGTCCTGTCCAACGCCAGCACCATCGCCGCCACCGGCAGCATCACCGACGTCACCCTGTCCCGCCTGGCGGGCGTGTTCAATGCGGGGGTCATCGGCACGCTGTCCAACACCGTGGGCGGCGTGATCAACGGCCTGGACAACTACACCGGCGGCGGCATCACCCAGCTGGCCAACGCCGGCCTCATCACGTCCGCCTCCCGTTCCGCCCTGTTCAACGAAGGCACCATCGGCACCCTCTCCAACAGCGGGACGATCCAGGGCCCGACCGCGCTGCGCCTGGGCGGCAGCGGCACCATCGGCACCTTCACCAACAGCGGCACCATCGCGGGCTCCATCCTGAACGGCGCGTCCACGGCCCTGACCATCGGCGGCGGCACGGGCACGGTGGTGGGCGTGCTGACGGGGGTCAGCGGCAGCGTCGGCGGCGCCGACAAGGGCCGGATCACCAGCACCGGCGCCAACCTGGTGTTCGGCAGCGGCAATCTGCTGCTGAACGACGACATCACCGCCACCGGCCGCACGGTGGTCAACAGCGGCGCCTCGCTGCGCCTGTCCAACACCGTCATCGTCACGGGCAATTACGCGCAGGGCGCCACCGGCACCCTGGTGCTGGGCAGCGGCGCGCTGCTGTCGGTGACCGGTGCGGCCTCCATCACCACGGGCACGGTGACCTCCAGCGGCTTCAACGCCACGGGCAACTACCTGGCGGGGGGCAGCAACGTCACCCTGGTGCAGGGCGGCGCGGGCTCGTCCTACAACACCACGGTGGTGGCGGGCGGCGGCATCACCGGCCTGGGCCTGACCGGCAGCGTGTCGGGCAACGACCTGCTGGCGGTGGTCGGCAACGACTATGTCGGCGGCTCGCTGGGTTCCATCGTCAACAGCGGCGCGCTGAGCTACAGCGGCGCCAACACGGGCGCGGTCTACGTGGCCTCGACCGGTAGCCTGGGCACCCTGGTCAACAGCGGCACGATCGCCGGCTCCATCGCGGTTGAGGTGGCGTCGGGCGGCACGCTGGGCCAGGTGGTCAACACCGGCACCATCAGCGGCAACATCATCAACCTGTCGACCAACGGGCTGGTCCTGTCGGGCGGCACGGTGGCCGGCACCTACAGCGGCGGCACCATCACCAGCACCCTGGCCAACGTGACCCTGGCCTCGGGCGCCATCGTCCTGGGTGACGCGGTCAATGTCGGCGGCAACACCCTGGTCAACGGCGGCGCCTCGGTGTCGCTCAACACCGTCATCGCGGTGACGGGCAACTACAGCCAGTCCACGGGGACCCTGGTGCTGGGTGCCAGCGGCGAGCTGGTGGTCAGCGGGGCGGCGGTCATGACCGGCGGCACCGTGGCCACCACCCTGTCGGCGACCGCCAACTACATCGCGGGCCAGGGCGTCACGCTGGTGGCGGGCGGCGCCGGGTCCAG